>CADCHE010000022.1 GCA_902801205.1 uncultured Bacteroidia bacterium | reverse complement strand
AAGGAAGGCGCTCTACTGCGCCTACCCATTTCTTGCGATTGGCAACATCGGCTGGATCATCCGGCTCTGGTCCGACAAGCAGTTCTATTATGACGGGGCGGTCGAGGAAATGGGCCAGGCCTATGCCGAGGGCATCAAAGCCCTGCAGACGCCCGGCCATCTTGTTGCCGTTATCGTCCTGACCGCAGCCATTTCCGTCCTCGGCATCTGGCTTTGCGCCAAGGTGGACAAGAAATCCTCAAAACTCCTGGACTAATGGGACTCCTCAGCAAGATATTCAGCAACACCCGCAAGCCGGAAGGGTTCTTCGGCAGGCTGATGGTCGCCGGAATGAACGGCGGTTCACATGCCTCCATGGCCACGTGGGGACTAGAGAAGACCGACATCCCCCTAGTGCGGTTTTTCATCCCTACAGCCTGCATTTCAAATTTTGATGAAAGAAAAAGATAAAGGGGGTCAATTAGGTGCGGATTGAGGGGGTCAATTTAGTGCGGATTCTCCAGTGCCGCTTCGAACAAGCGAAGAATACTGTTATAAATTGAACACGGGGAACATTCCTGTCGTGACTGTCAACATCTTGCGTAAATAAAAAAATTAAAAAAGTTTTTGCGTATCTTGCACCCGGAAAAGGTTAGGAACGCAGTGTTACGCACCCTTAATAATTACTCTCAGCAGCAGTCTTGGAACCAGCAGGTCCCGAGCGCTTCTGCGTGTGTATAACTCCAGCCTTATGCTGCGCATCCAAATAGAAGCAAATAGAAATCGAAGATAGTTCAGAGGCTGGGCCCGAGGGGTTCAGCCTCTTTTCATTTTCAGTCAGTCAGTAAACAGTTAGTATAGTAGTTCAATTCTTAATGCATCATTGTTATGGACAGATCTGATTTAGTCAAGGAGTCCTTCGTGAAGAAGGAAGTTCCGGCCTCGATTCCTGCAGGCAAAACCTCCGATTATTATGGAGAACTGGTCTTCGACCGGAAGAAGATGTGCAAGTATCTGGATGTGGAAAGTCTCCATGCGCTGCTTGACTGTATCGAAGGCGGAAAACCGCTCGACCGGAAGACGGCGGACGGTGTCGCCCGCGGCATGAAAGAATGGGCGATCGAACACGGTGTCACGCACGTCACCCACTGGTTCCAGCCCCTGACCGAGGGTACCGCCGAAAAGCATGACTCCCTGATCGACTATGACGGGAAAGGCGGCGTGATTGAAACCTTTGACGGCAAGATGCTTGCCCAGCAGGAGCCGGACGCCTCGTCCTTCCCGAGCGGCGGTATCCGGGCCACCTTCGAGGCCCGCGGCTATACCGCGTGGGATCCGACCTCTCCGGTCTTCATCCTGGACGACACACTTTGCATTCCGACTGTCTTTGTTTCCTATACCGGCGAGGCCCTGGACTACAAGACCCCGCTCAAGAAAGCCCTCAAGGCCGTCAGCGACGCGGCTGTCCCCATCTGCCAATACTTCGACCCGAGTGTGACCAAAGTCTATTCTTACCTGGGCTGGGAGCAGGAGTATTTCCTGGTCGATGAAGGCCTCTATTCCGCCCGTACGGACCTGATGATCACCGGTCGGACCTTGTTCGGACACAATTCCTCCAAGAACCAGCAACTGGACGACCATTATTTCGCGGCCATCCCGCCGCGTGTGGCGGCTTTCATGCGAGAACTGGAGATTACCGGCCATCGGCTGGGCATTCCGATCAAGACCCGCCACAACGAGGTCGCCCCGAACCAGTTCGAACTCGCACCCATATACGGCGAAACGAACCTCGCAAACGATCAGAACCAGCTCGTCATGAACTTGATGAACCGGATCGCCCGCAAGCACGGTTTCGTGGTGCTGCTCCACGAAAAGCCTTTCGACGGGGTGAACGGTTCCGGCAAGCACAACAACTGGTCGCTCGGTACGGACACGGGTACCCAACTGCTGGCGCCCGGCAAGGACGCCAAGGGCAACCTGCAGTTCGTCACTTTCTTCGTGAACGTGCTCGCCGCCGTCCAGAAACACAACGGCCTGCTGAAGGCTTCCATCGCCAGCGCGACGAATGCCCATCGTCTGGGCGCCAACGAAGCGCCGCCCGCCATCGTTTCCGCCTTCCTGGGCCATACGATGACCGACGTGCTGCACAAACTGTTGGAGGTTCCTTCCGACACCCCGATTGAAATCGCGGGCAAGAAAGGAAAGAGCGTGGGTCTGGTGGAGATTCCGGAAATCTTCGTGGACAACACCGACCGCAACCGCACCTCGCCGTTCGCTTTCACCGGCAACCGTTTCGAGTTCCGGGCGGTGGGTTCCTGCGCCAACTGCGCCGGTGCGATGACCACGCTGAACGCGGCAGTCGCCGAGCAGCTCATCTCGTTCAAGGCCGCCGTGGATGCGGAGATTGCCAAAGGAAAGAAAACGAACGTCGCTGGTAACGGTTATACCGAGGAATGGAAACAGGAGGCCATCCGCCGCGGACTCGACGTGGAGACCAACGTGCCCAAGATGTTCTGCGAGTTCACCAAGCCGGCTGCCGTGGAAATGTTCACCAAGACGGGCGTCTATACCCAGAAGGAACTGGAGGCCCGCAACGAAGTGAAATGGGAGACCTATGTCAAGAAGGTCCAGATCGAGTCCCGTGTGATGGTCCGCATGGCCATCAACCACATCATTCCGGCCGCCATTGCCTACAAGACCGCCCTGATGAAGGAACTGACCCTGGCGAATGAGCTCTTTGGGAATCTGGACAGCTGCCGTACCGAGGTGCGTGTCCTCGAGCGTATCAACAAGTATGTGGAGGAAGTGGGTGTCAAGGCCCAGGAGATGAAGGAGGCCCGCAAGGCCGCCAACGCCATCGAAGGTGAGTACGAGCGAGCCCTTGCATACCATGAGATAGCTGAGAGCCTTTACGCGTTGCGCAAACCCATCGACAAACTCGAGGAAGTGGTGGACAACAAGCTGTGGCCGCTTCCGAAGTACCGCGAACTGCTCTTCATCAGCTAGCACCCATGAAACAAGGATTATACGATGCGGCATCGGAACATGATGCCTGCGGAATCGGTATGGTCGTCAACATCCGGGGCGACAAGACCCATGAGCTGGTGGACAACGCCCTGACGGTGCTCGAGAACATGAGCCACCGCGGGGCCGAAGGAGCTGACGGGAAATCGGGCGACGGCGCTGGCATCCTGGTCCAGATACCGCATGAATTCATTCTCCTGCAAGGAATTCCCGTACCGGAGAAAGGGCGCTACGGCACTGGACTGATGTTCTTGCCCAAAGACGAAGTCAAGCGCAAACGGATCCTTGAATCCGTGCGCGCGGAGGTTGAGCACGATGGCTGCATTCTGAGCCATATCCGGGAAGTACCGGTCAACTCCGCCTGCCTGGGCAAGGATGCTGCGAAAGGAGAGCCTTACACGGTGCAGATTTTCGTGACCAGCGCCGAGTTCATCGAGGACGCGGATTTCGAACGCAAGCTCTACCGCATCCGGAAGCACATCGAGCGGCTGGGGGAGGATTGCTATATCTGCTCCCTGTCCAACCGGAATATCGTGTACAAGGGCATGCTCACCAGCCGACAGCTCCGCGAGTATTACACGGACTTGACGAGCCAGTGGTTCACCAGCGCGATGGCAATCGTCCATTCC
>CADCHE010000021.1 GCA_902801205.1 uncultured Bacteroidia bacterium | reverse complement strand
CATCCAGTCCCTCCTGGATGGTGTAGTTGATCTCGTGATGGACGGTGCTGATATGCTCGGCCACCAGCCTCGCTTTCGCCAAATCCGGAGCTCCCTTCAGGCCGACGGCGAATGAGTGCAGGCGGGGCCACCAGGCCCGCGTACGGGAATCGTCCTCAATACGCATCGCACTGTACGTTTCGGCAATGGCCGAAATGACGGAGGAATCCAACCCGCCGGAAAGCAGTACCCCGTAGGGCACGTCCGACATCAGCTGGCGTTTCACGGCATCCATCAGGGCCTCCCGTAATTCCAGGACAGAAGCGGGGCCGTCCTTGACGGCGTCGTACTCCATCCATTCGCGTGTGTACCAGCGCTTCATGCCTGGCTCACGGCTCCAGTACAAATGTCCGGGCAGGAACGGCTCATAGCGCTCGCACTGCCCTTCCAGGGCTTTCAGCTCGCTGGCCACAAACACTTTACCGTCGGCATCGTCGAAGCCAATGTACAGTGGGATGACCCCGACAGGATCCCGCGCAATCAGGAAGGCATCCTGCTCCGCGTCGTAGAGCGCGAAAGCAAAGATGCCACTGAGTTCCTCCAGGAAATCCGGACCTTTGTCCCGGTAAAGCGCGAGGATGACCTCGCAGTCGCTGCCCGTCCGGAAATCATATTTCCCGGCGTAGCGCCGGCGGATCTCCTGATGGTTGTAGATCTCGCCATTCACGGCCAGCACCTGCTTCCCGTCCGGGGAGACAAGCGGCTGTCCCCCCGATTCCGGGTCCACGATGCTCAGTCGTTCATGGGCCAGTATCACGCTCCCGCCGCACCAGATACCGCTCCAGTCCGGTCCGCGATGGCGGATTCTGCGGCTCATTTCCAAGGCTTTCCGGCGCAACTCTTCAGACTGCTCCCGGACATTGAATATTCCGACTATTCCACACATGGCCTCATCCTTTTATGCGTTGTAGCAGCTTTCACCGTGTTCATAAATATCCAGGCCTTCTTCCTCTACCCGTTTGCCGACTCGCAGGCCGTGGAACTTCTTGATGCCGAAGAAGAGCAAGAAACCGGTCGATGCCGCCCAAAGGTCGATGACCAGAATACCCAGGCACTGCACGCTGAAGAAGTGCCAGCCACCCCCGTAGAAGACGCCACCGTCCGTTGCCAGCAGGCCCGTCAGGAGCGTGCCCAGGATACCGCAGACACCATGGACACTGGAGGCGCCTACCGGGTCGTCGATATGCAGTTTTCGATCCACGAACTCGATGGCGAAGACCAGCACGACGCCGCAGACCAGGCCGATGATGACCGCGCCCAGCGGGGAAACCAGATCGCAGCCGGCCGTGATGCCGACCAGTCCGGCCAGGATGCCGTTCAGGGTTAACGAGAGCGACGGTTTCCCGTATTTCCACCAGGTGATGAACATCGTCGCCACACCCCCGGCCGCGGCTGCAAGGTTCGTGGTCAGGATAACATGGGAAATCGCCGTGCGGTTCACAGCGCCGGACGCCGCCAGCTGCGAACCCGGGTTGAAGCCGAACCAGCCCATCCAGAGGATGAACACGCCGAGCGCGGCCATCGTCAGGTTGTGGCCGGGGATGGCCCGGCTCTTGCCGTCGGAGGTGTATTTGCCGATACGGGGGCCGAGCGCGATCGCACCGATCAGCGCCAGCACGCCGCCCACGCTGTGGACAATCGCCGAACCGGCGAAATCGTGGAAACCGAGGTCCGCGAGCCAGCCGCCGCCCCAGGTCCAGTGACCTTCGATCGGATAGACCAACAGCGAGATGACCGCGCTGTAAACCAAATACATCGAGAACTTGGTCCTTTCCGCCATTGCACCGCTCACAATCGTAGCCGAGGTAGCGCAGAAGACCGTCTGAAAGATCAGAAAGCCCTCCACAGGCAGGTCACTCTTGTAGAAAGACAGGCCGCCCCAGTTGGGCATGCCGATGAAACCGGCGCCGTCGCTGCCGAACATGAAGCCGAAGCCAACGAACCAGAAAAGCAGGGAACCGAACATGAAGTCCACGAAGTTCTTCATCAGGATGTTCGCCGTGTTTTTGCTGCGGGTGAATCCCGCTTCGCAGAGCGCAAAGCCCGGTTGCATGAAGAAAACCAGCATGGCGGCCAGCAGCATCCAGACCGTATCGAGGGAAATGGCTATATCGTTCATTTTACATACGTTTTAAAGGGTTCTACTTTTTGTCCCGGAGCACCGTGTCGCCGTGCTCTCCCGTGCGGATGGACCAGGTGTCAATGACGTCGCTGATGAAAATGCGGCCGTCCCCGATTTCTCCGGTCGAGGCCGTCTTGAGAATCACCTCGACGGTCGGATCGACAAACTGGTCGCGGCAGACGATGGTCAGCGCCACGCGCTCGATCACGTCCGTGGAATACTGGACGCCGCGATAGATGCGTTCCTGGCGGCTCTGGCCGATGCCATGCACGTTGTGGTACTCGAACCAGTTGATGTCTGCTGCGAGCAAGGCCTCTTTGACCTCCTCGAACTTCGTCTTGCGGACGATGGCTTCAATCTTTTTCATACACTACTATTTTTAGGTTGTTTTGTGTCTATAAGGGTATAGAACCCCCTTGACCAGCGAAATATCAAATATCGCAAGTAATTGATAATTAATATTTTAGGACAATGTTACCTCTTAGAGTTGAAATTGGAATCCCAGTACATTCTCAACATAGTTCACGAAAGCCTCGTTACAGAGACGGACGCCGCCCGGCGTTGGATACGCTCCGGTAAAATACCAGTCGCCGGGGTGGTCGGGACAGGCTCGGTGCAGCCCTTCGACGCTCTGGAAAACCAGTTCGACCGGCGCCTGCATCCCCGACGGCCTGAGCATCTCCACAATCTTCCCGTTGATCTGTTCGGTAGTGAACGGTGCATAAATATCCCGCACGTGGTTTTCGGACACGGGATTCTCCTTGCAGGCACGGTACACATCGGCAATAAGCTGCTGCCTCCCGTGGTCGTGGATCAAGGCGATGGCCGCCCGGAAGGCGCAGAGCTCCTCCAGATGCGACATGTCGATGCCGTAGTAGTCCGGATAGCGGATCTGGGGAGAACTGGACACCATCACGATCTTCCTGGGATGCAGCCGGTCGAGAATCTTGAAGATGCTCTCCCGGAGGGTGGTTCCGCGGACGATGGAATCGTCGATGACGACGAGATTGTCTTCGTAGGGGACCAAGGAACCGTAGGTAACGTCATACACGTGGGCCGCAAGGTCGTTCCGCGCAGCGTCTTCCGTAATGAACGTCCGCAGTTTGATGTCCTTCCACACCACCTTCTCGATGCGCACGTCGTGATCGAGCCGGCGAACTCCGTCCGTCATTCCGTGGAACGCCACTTCGGCCGTATTCGGGATATAGGAGAAAACCGTATGGGCCACATCCCCGTCGACGGCCTTCAGAATGGATTCCGTCAACTGCTCCCCCAGCCGCTTGCGCTCCTGATAGACGTCCCGGTCGGAACCGCGGCTGAAATAGATGCGCTCGAACGAACAGGCACTCAACCGCTGTGCAGGCAGGATCTGCTCCAGCAGACTCTCCCCATTTTTCCGCACGATTAAGGCCTGTCCGGGAAGGAGTTCACAGATATCCGAGGCTTCCAGGTTGAAGGTCGTCTGGAGAACGGGCCGCTCGCTGGCCAGAGCAACGATCTCCTCATCGCGATAATAGAACGCGGGACGAATCCCCCAGGGATCGCGCACGGCAAACATTTCGCCGCTGCCGGTCAATCCGCACATCACATAGCCTCCGTCGTAGTGTGACATCGTCGTGTTCAGCACGTTGGCCATGCAGATATGGTCGTCGATATAGCGCGTGCGGTCGAGCCCTTCCAGCCCCTTGTCCGTCGCCTCGTCGAAGAGCCTTTCCACCTCCCGGTCCAACCGGTGCCCCATCAGTTCCAGCGTAATATACGCGTCGCCGCGCAGCCTCGGCGACTGACCTTGCGTGGTCAGGAACTCGAAGACCTCGTCGATGTTGGTCATATTGAAATTGCCGCACAGGCAGAGGTTCTTCGCCCGCCAGTTGTTGCGGCGCAGGTAAGGATGGACATAGGTCAGCCCGCTCTTCCCGGTGGTGGAATAACGGAGGTGGCCCATGTACAATTGCGCGTGAGCCGGCGTTTCCACCCGCTTGAATCCAGGTCCACATAGGCCAGCCCGGCCCCCTCCTGCCCGCGGTTGTGCTGTTTCTCCATCATCAGATAGAGTTTCTCCAGCCCGTAGCGGGATGTTCCGTACTTCCGCTCGTAAAAAGAGAGCGGTTTCAGCAGGCGGATCAGCGCAACGCCGCAGTTATGCTTCAGGGGTTCCATCGATACAGGCTTTGATGAAGGAGACAAACAGCGGATGCGGATGCAGTACCGTCGAAGAATACTCGGGGTGGAACTGGGTGCCGATGTACCAGCGCAGCGACGGAATCTCCACGATCTCCACCAGGTCAGCGTCAGGATTCACACCCACGCACTGCATGCCGGCCTTCTCGTACTCCTCCCGGTAACGGTTGTTGAACTCGTAGCGGTGACGATGGCGCTCGGCAATGGATTCCTTACCGCCATAGGCTTCAAAAGCGCGACTTCCGGGACGGAGCCTGCAGGGATATTCCCCGAGTCGCATCGTACCACCCATCTGGGTGATATTCTTCTGCTCCTCCATCATGTCGATGACATTGTGCGGTGTGTCGGCGCACATCTCACTGCTGTCGGCATCGGCATAGCCGAGCACATCGCGGGCAAACTCGATCACCATCATCTGCATGCCGAGGCAGATGCCGAAGCATGGAACATCATTTGTGCGGGCATATTCCGCGGCGAAAATCTTTCCGGGAATCCCCCGCTGACCGAAGCCCGGGCAGATGACGATACCGGCCATACCGGACAGTTTCTCCGCCACGTTCTCGCGCGTGATTTCCTGGCTTCCGACGAAATGGATCTTCACTTTCACGTCGTCGTAGATGCCTGCTAGGTTCAGACTTTCCCGAATACTCTTGTAGGCGTCTTGAAGGTTATATTTGCCCACCAGGGCTACATGGATTTCCCGACTTGCGTTCCTTTGCTTTTGCAGGAAGTCGTGCCAGGATTTCATCGCCGGCGTCTCGCCCACGGGAATGCCAGTCTTCCGGAGGATGGCGGCGTCGAGCCCCTGACGCTGCATGTTCACGGGGACATCGTAGATGCTGGGCAGGTCTTCGCTTTGGACTACGCATTCCAGGTCCACATTGCAGAAGGAGGCAACCTTCATGCGCAGGGCGTCGTCGAGATGACGCTCGGTGCGCAGGACGATGATATCGGGCTGGATTCCCATCCCCTGCAGTTCCTTGACGGAGTGCTGCGTGGGCTTGGTCTTCAACTCTTCGGCGGCCTTCAGGTAGGGCACATAGGTCAGGTGAATGTTCACGGCATCCCGGCCCAGCTGCCAGCGCAACTGACGGATCGCCTCCATGAACGGGGCGCTCTCGATATCGCCGATGGTGCCGCCTACTTCCGTAATCACGAAATCCAGGTTCTCCCCGGCCACATCCTTGCGCAGCATGCGGCGTTTGATTTCATCGGTGATATGCGGCACCACCTGGATGGTTTTGCCGAGATAGTCTCCCCGGCGCTCCCGGTCGATGACAGTCTTATAGATGCGTCCGGTGGTGATGGAATTCTCCCGCGAAGTGCGGATCCCCGTGAAACGCTCATAATGGCCCAGGTCCAGGTCGGTTTCCATTCCGTCGGCAGTGACATAGCATTCACCGTGCTCGTAGGGGTTCAGCGTACCCGGATCGATGTTGATGTACGGGTCAAACTTCTGGATGGTGACCTTGAATCCACGCGCCTGCAAGAGCTTACCCAGGCTGGCCGAAATGATCCCTTTTCCCAGCGACGAAACCACGCCGCCCGTGATGAATATGTACTTGGTTTCCATTATTTAGTGGTTTAATTGAAATATGCATCTACAGAACCGGCGGCGGCATGGCCGGAGGCCATCGCGCGCACCACCAGGGAAGCGCCGCTCTGGACATCGCCCGCGAAAAAGACATTCTCCCCCACTTCCGGCAGCTGCGGCTTCAGGAAACCCATGGCCAGCAGGACGATATCCGCCTTGACCACTTCCGGGTCCCCGGCGGGAACCATCTTCGGGCGTCCGCCCTCCGGATTCGGTTCCCAGTCAATCGGTTGGATCTCGACACCGGTCAGACGGCCGTTCTCTCCGAGAAAACGGAGCGTGTTGATGTTCCAGCGGCGCACGCAACCCTCTTCATGCGAGGAAGAAGTCTTCAGCGTGCGCGGCCAGTTCGGCCACGGATTGGCCGGGTCGTCCGGACCCATAGGCGGTTTGGGCATAATCTCGATCTGCATCACTGACTTGCAACCCTGACGGTGCGCCGTGCCGATGCAGTCGGAACCGGTATCACCGCCGCCGATGACGAGCACGTCCTTGCCCTTGCAAGTCACGCGGTGTGCGGCATCCACTTCGGCACCGTACAGGACACGGTTCTGCTGGGCCAGCAACTCAAGAGCGAAATGGACGCCCTTCAATTCCCGCCCGGGCACGGGCAGGTCACGCGCCGTCGGGGTGCCCGTCGCGATGACGTAGGCGTCAAATCCCTTCGGCAGCGTTTCCGGCGCCACTTCATCTCCGTAACGGAAACGGATTCCTTCCTGTTCCATCACATCAGCGCGATACGCCGGTCGATGACGGTCTTGTTCAACTTGAAATTCGGAATGCCGAAGCGAAGCAGACCGCCGGCTTTCTCGTTCTTCTCGAAGACCGTCACGTCATAGCCCTTGCGGTTCAGCTGATTAGCCGCCGCCAGGCCGGCAGGACCACCACCTATGACCGCGACCTTGCGACCGTTCCGTACCGGCGAAACGGGCCGTACATAATTCTCCCGCCAGGCAATTTCGGTGATGGCGGCCTCATTCTCCCGGTTGGTCGTAGGCTCGTGCATCGTCAGATTCAACACACACGCCTTCTCGCAGAGAGCCGGGCAAACGCGTCCGGTGAACTCCGGGAAATCGTTGGTGGCATTGAGCAGGCGGTAGGCCAGCTCGAAATCCCCTTTATAGACCGCGTCGTTCCACTCCGGAGGACGGTTGCCCAGCGGGCATGCCCAGTTGCAGAACGGGACGCCGCAGTCCATGCAGCGCGACGCCTGCTGGCGGCGGTCCCCCTCGTTGAGGGTCTGCTCCACTTCCCCGAAATCCTGGATCCGGTCATGAACAGGCCGGTAACCGGCTTCCTTGCGGGGTATGGTCAAAAATGCTTTGTAGTCTCCCATAAGGCGTCAATACTGGATTTGGAGGTTCTGTACTTTCTCGGCCAGGGCGCGCAGTCGCTCCTGTTCGAGGACATGCTTGTATTCGATCGGAATGACCTTGACGAAATCGTCGAGGGACCGGTTCCAGTCGTCGAGAAGCGTCCGCGCCTGGTTCGAACCGGTGTAAAGATAATGCTGGCGGACCAGCTCGTGCAGTTCCTTCCGGTCGAGTTTGTCATCGACCAGGGAGATCTCGACCATGTCGAGGTTGCAGTAGTAATCAAACACGTGACCGGGATCATAGATGTAGGCGACGCCTCCGGACATGCCGGCGGCAAAGTTGCGGCCCACAGGCCCCAGGACGACTACGCGGCCGCCCGTCATGTATTCGCAACAATGGTCGCCCGCCCCTTCCACGACGGCCTTGGCGCCGGAATTGCGGACCGCAAAGCGCTGGCCGACCCGGCCGGCGACATACATTTCGCCGCCCGTGGCACCGTAGAGACAAGTGTTACCGGCAATGGTGTTCTCTTCCGCCTTGAAGGTTGCGCGCGTGGACGGGCGGATGGCCACCCGGCCGCCACTCAGGCCTTTGCCGACATAGTCGTTGGCCTCCCCCTCCAGGCGAACGTTGATGCCGCCGGCGAGGAACGCGCAGAAGCTCTGGCCGGCGGAGCCCTTGAACTTGATGTTCACGGTCGAATCTGGCAGACCCTCGGCGCCGTACTTGGCTGCAATCCGTCCGCTGAGCATCGTACAGACGGCCCGGTCGGTATTGGCAATCGGGTATTCGAGGCTGATTTCCTCTTTCCAGTCGATGGCCGGCTGCGCGGCCTTGATGATTTCCTGATCGCGCACGGCGGGCAGTTCGTGCAACGGACCGCCGACCCAGCAACTGGCCCCCTCTTCGCGGAAGAGCAGACGGGACAAGTCAATGAATGAAGCCTTGGAGGCTGTAACACCGGGCTTGCGGACCAGCAGTTCCGTGCGGCCGATGATATCGGACAATTTCGTAAAGCCCATTTCGGCCAGGTATTCCCGAACTTCCCGGGCCAGGAAAGTAAAGTAATTGACCAGGTAATCCGCCTTGCCGAGGAAATGCTTGCGCAGTTCCGGATCCTGCGTAGCCACGCCCGTGGGGCAGGTGTTCAGACTGCACTTGCGCATCATCACGCAGCCGAGCACAATCAGAGGCAAGGTGCCGAAACCGAACTCGTCCGCGCCCAACAGCGACAGCAGGATGACATCCCGGCCGGTCTTCAGCTGGCCGTCAACCTGGAGGCGCACCTGACTGCGAAGGCCATTGCGGACCAGCGTCTGCTGCGCCTCGGAGAGGCCAATCTCGGGACTGATGCCGGCGAAGCGCATCGAGGAAGCCGGGGCGGCTCCGGTTCCGCCTTCGGCGCCGGACACGACGATCAGGTCGGCTTTTGCCTTGGCCACACCGGCGGCAATGGTACCCACGCCGCTTTCGGCCACCAGTTTCACGCTGATTGCGGCGGCCGGATTGACATTCTTCAGGTCGAAGATGAGTTGGGAAAGGTCTTCGATGGAGTAGATGTCATGGTGCGGCGGCGGGGAAATCAGCGAGATGCCCGGAATGGAGTTCCGGGTCTTTGCAATGATGGTGTTGACCTTGAACCCCGGAAGCTGGCCTCCCTCACCGGGTTTCGCGCCCTGGGCGACCTTGATCTGGATCTCCTCCGCGTTGACCAGGTATTCCGCCGTGACGCCGAAGCGTCCGGAAGCGACCTGCTTGGTCTTGCTGGAAAGCGAAACGCCCTCGACATCCATGTGATAGCGTTCGTTGTCCTCACCGCCCTCGCCCGTATTGGAACGCGAGCCCAGCCGGTTCATCGCCAGGGCAATCGCCTCGTGGGCCTCGATGCTCAAGGCGCCAAAACTCATGGCGCTGACCACGAAACGCTTCACGATAGCTTCTACAGGCTCCACTTCGTCGATAGAGACCGGAGTTCCTCGCTTGAAATCAAGCAGGTCGCGCAGGAAAATCGGCTCGGCCTTGCCATCGACAGCGGCGGTGAAGTCCTTGAATTTCTGATAGCTTCCCAAGCGCGTGGAAATCTGCAGCGAGGATATCGTCTCGGGATTCCATGCGTGCCGGATCCCGTCCTTGCGGTAATGGAAGAGGCCGGTGTAAGGCAGGAATTCGGGAGAGGAAGCCTCATCATACGCCTGCGCATGGAACCACATCGCGTCCCGGGCGATGGTCTCCAGGCCGATGCCGCCGATGGTCGAACGGTCCGTGCCGAAATACTCGCGCAGCAGGCCTTCATCCAGGCCGACGCTCTCGAATATCCGGGCGCCCCGATAGGAACGGATGGTGGAAATACCCATCTTGGCCATGATTTTCAGCAGGCCTTTCTTCATCGCCTCGATATAATTGGCGCGCGCCGTGGCATAGTTCAGCTGCATCTTGCCGCCGTGTGTCAGGCTCGAGATAATTGCGAAGGAAAGATATGGGTTGATGGCGGAGGCGCCGTAGCCGAGCAGCAGCGCGGCATGCATCGTCTCACGAATCTCCCCGCTCTCGACGATCAGCGCCGTCTGGACCCGCTTGCCGGTGGCAATCAGGTGATGGTGCACGGCACTCACAGCCAGCAGCGGAGGGATGGGCGCATGGGCCTTGTCCACGTCGCGATCCGACAGAATGATGTAGTTCACCCCGTCATCGACGCATTTCTCCGCCTTGCGGCAGAGGTCGGACAGGGCCCGGCGCAGGTTGGACGCCGCCGCGGCGGTACTTTCCGCGCATTCGAACAGGATCGGCAGCTTGACGGTGTTGAAGCCCTTGTAACGGATGTTGCAGAGCAGGTCGAGCTGCGTGTTGGTCAGGATCGGATGCGGCAGGCGCACCATCTTGCAGTTGTCCTCATCAGGCGTCAGGATGCCCGTGCCGACCCGTCCGATATACTCGAAGAGGGACATCACCATCTGCTCGCGGATGGAGTCGATGGGCGGGTTGGTCACCTGGGCGAACTGCTGGCGGAAATAGTTGAAGAAAGGCTGCGGACGTTCTGTCAGAATAGCCAGCGGCGTGTCATTTCCCATTGAGGAGGTGGCTTCGATACCGTGTTCGCACATGGGCCGGATGGTGTTTTCGACATCTTCCGCCGTACAGCCGAACAGCAGTTCCTTATGCAGGAGGTCGGCTTCATTGTGCTCGATCTTGCGGCCGCTGTGCAGGTCTTCCAGCTGGATACGTCCGGCGGAGAGCCATTTGCGGTAAGGATGTTCCGACGCCAGTTTCTCCTTGATTTCGCTGTCGTACCAGATCTTTCCCTCCTTCGTGTCCACGAGCAGCATCTTTCCGGGTTCAAGACGACCCTTGCATTCAATTTCCGTCGGGTCGAAGTCGAGGACGCCCACCTCGCTTGCCACGACCAGAATACCGCGTTTGTTGATGGTATAGCGCCCGGGACGCAGTCCGTTGCGATCCTGAATGCCGCCGGCGTAGCGGCCGTCGCTGAACAGCAGCGTGGCCGGTCCGTCCCAGGGTTCCATCAGGATGGAGTGATACTCGTAGAAAGCGCGCAGGTCCTCCGAGATGGGGTTCGTTTCATCGAAGCTCTCCGGCATCAGCACGGAAACGGCCTGCGGGAGGCTGAGTCCGCTCATGGTCAGGAATTCCAGGACGTTGTCCAGGCTGGCCGAGTCGCTCATGTCGGGCTGGATGACCGGCGTGAGATCGCCGATGTCTCCAAGTTTTCCGGAATTGAGCACGCTCTGGCGGGCCTGCATCCAGCTGCGGTTGCCGCGGATGGTATTGATCTCGCCATTGTGGCAGAGCATCCGGAATGGCTGTGCCAGACTCCACTGCGGAAACGTGTTCGTCGAGAAGCGGGAATGGACGATTGCCATCGCGCTGGTGAACCACTGGCTCGTCAAGTCCGTGTAATACTCGCGGAGCTGTCGGCTGGTGAGCATGCCCTTGTACACGAT
>CADCHE010000020.1 GCA_902801205.1 uncultured Bacteroidia bacterium | reverse complement strand
GCTGGAAGTGGGCGAAGGCGGCGGACGTCAAGTTCGCCGTGTCCGGGAACGAGATGGAACTCGCGATCCCGCTGTCGGCCCTCGGCATCGACGCGGCCCGGAAGTTCACGGTGGACTTCAAGTGGGTTGACAATGCGGTGAAGGACGGCGACGTCCAGACCTGCATGCGTGACGGCGACAGCGCGCCGAACGGCCGCTTCCGCTATCGGTATAAATTCGACGGCAAATAACCTTAAAAAACAGCATCTTATGAGTAAACACATCTGGACGATGGCCGCACTGGCGGCCGCCCTGCTGCTTGCCGGCTGCACCGCCAAGAAGGAGAAGGTCGAACTTCCGATCCTGGCGTGGTACAGCATTCCGGAGGAAAACATCTCCCTGGAGCGCTTCCAAGAACTGAAAGAAGCGGGATTCAACGTCAATCTTTCATCTGTCGGCTCGTTCGACAAGGCCCTCGCGTCGCTGGATTACGGCGAGCAGACGGGCGTGAAGATCGTCTTCTCCTGCCACGATATGTGGGAGGATCCCGAGGGCACCGCCGCGAAGGTGAAGGACCACCCCGCCCTGTTCGGCTATTCCCTCGGGGACGAACCGAACAACGCGCGGTTCCCTGTCCTGGCGGACATGGCCGACCGGCTCCGTTCCGTCGATCCGGACCATGTGATCTACGTGAACCTCTTCCCGAACTATGCGCCGGACGAGGTGCTGGGCTCGACCTATCCCGAGCATGTGCGCAAGTACATCGAGGAGGTGCGGCCGCCGCTGGTCTCCTTTGATTTCTACCCGGTTACCGAAGACGGGATCCGCGAACGCTGGTGGGAGAACCTGGAGGTGATCTCCCGGGAAAGCGCAGCCGCCGGCCTGCCTTTCTGGGCCTTCGCCCTCTCCACCTCGCACAAGCCCTACCCGATTCCGACGATGGCCTCCCTGCGCCTGCAGTTCTATACCGACCTGGCCTACGGCGCGCAGGGCCTCCAGTATTTCACGTACTGGAACCCGGTGCCCGGCACCTGGGACTTCCACGACGCTCCGATCGACCTGGACGGCAACCGCACGCCGGTCTATGACCTGGTGAAGGCGATGAACGCCGAACTCCAGGCCCGCGCGGACATCTTCGTGGGCGACAAGGTGCTGCAAGTCCGCCATACGGGCGAGACCGTTCCTCCGGGCGTGACGCCGCTGACCGACCTGCCCGAGCCGCTCACTGCGCTCGACACCCACGGGAAGGGCGCGGTCGTCTCCCTGCTGGAGAACGGTGGCTTCCGGTACCTGATGCTCGTCAACCGGAGCCTCGACGAGGGCTTCGACTACGACATCGCCTTCGCCCGGAAGGTGGAGCGCGTCGGCCGCGACGGCAAGGCGTTCAAGGTCCCTGCCAAGGGAACGCAGACGTTCCATCTCGAGGAAGGCGACTGCGCGATCTTCCGCTGGAAATAACAGATCCGATGAAGATGAACCGCAAATACATCCTGGGAACGGCGGCTGCGGTTGCGGCAGCCATCCTCACTTCCTGCGGCGGACAGACCGCGCAGGAACCTTCCGATTTCCGGATGATGGTCCGCCTCTGGCCCGCCCATCACAATGATACGACCCTGACGGACCAGTTGCTGGACGCTTTCAGGAAGTACGATTTCTGCGACGAAGTCTGGTTCTGCTCTGACGGACCGGCGACGCATGCCCTTTCCTGGCATGAACCGTCTGCCCGCGCGATGGCCGTCGCCGCCGACAAGATGCGGGCGGCCGGCATCATCCCTTCCCTGCAAGTGGTCGCCCTGGGCCATGGTGACGGCGCTGTCGTTTTCGCGCCCGTCAAGGATTCGACGATCCATTGGGGTACGATGGTCGGCCCGAACGGCGAGGTGACGGGCTCGGTCAACTGCCCGCGCCAGACCGCTTACCTGGCCTGCATGCAGGAGGCGTTCAAGCCGTATGTCAAGGCGGTCCGGCC
This sequence comes from uncultured Bacteroidia bacterium, assembly GCA_902801205.1. Classification (GTDB taxonomy): domain Bacteria; phylum Bacteroidota; class Bacteroidia; order Bacteroidales; family UBA932; genus Cryptobacteroides. The sequence goes on along the minus strand of CADCHE010000020.1, from coordinate 21,568 downwards.
CCGGAGCATCTACCTGGACGACGATTTGCGGATGACCAACCATGTGCCGGCGCCCTTCGGCTGTTTCTGCGATACCTGCCTGACGATCTTCAACGCGCAACATGGCTATGTGTTCGACCGCGCCTCGCTGGTGGGTGCGCTTCTTGCCAACCAGGACGGCGGGCAGGTGCGAAAGGATTGGATTGCCTTCGGCCAGGAGAGTCTGGCGGGAGTGGTCCGCGCCATCTCGCGCGGTGTGCACGAAGTTTCCCCCGAGACCCGGATCGGTTTGCAGCACACCAGTTTCCATCGGGAACTGCTGGAGGGTTGGGACTGGAATCCGATGTTCCGGGCGATGAAGGAGGAGACGGGGCTCGATCCGGTTTCCCGTCCTGGCCACGGTTTCTATAACGACCACGCGCCCCGTGGCATGATCGAAAAGGGCATGGAACTGACACGGCAGATCCGCCGGCTGGAGCCCGGCATCACCGAGATCGCTCCGGAGATCGAGGGCTACCTGCACAAGGCGACGGGCAAGTCGCCGCGGAGCATCTGTCTGGAGACGATGTACTACCTGTCGATGGGAGCGACGCAGATGAGCTATGCCATCATCTGCGGCAACCAGGAGCCGGTCTCTTGGTATGCCGACCATTATTTCAAGGCCCTTTCCGAGTGGAAGCCCTTTGCCAAGGAATATGCGGACTTCAACCGGGGCACGATGCCCTCGGGCATCGATCCGTACATAAGCCGCGACTTGGTACTCCGCGACGTTGTGGCTGGCGAGGACCCCTGGGCGTGGAGAAGGACCCATGCCGGCGAGGAAGCCATCGAACTGGAGACGCTCGGCCTGCCCTTCGCGCCGGAGGACCCGGACAGCCCCGTCCTGATGCTGGACGTCGAAGGGGTCCTTGGCATGAAAGACGCAGAACTCGCTGCCCTGCTTGCTTCCCGCAATACGGTGATCGATGCGGACGTGTGGAAACTCCTGGAAGCACGTGGCCTGACGGCAGGTTTCACGCCTGTGGAGGCGCCTGTGCGCGATTGCGGCGACTATGACAGCCCCACCCTTTCCGCGGCTTCCCGTTACAGCGGTGCGCTGAAGCGTTTCCGTTTCCTGGAGCGGAACGGTGCCCGGCTGGCCGTCGCCCCGACCTTCGAAATCAACCTGATCGGTTCCAACGACTTCAACGGCGCTTATCGGCTGGCGCTGCTGCACGCCTTCGACTGGGCCTCCGGGGACGCCCTTCCGGCCGTGCTGGAAAGCTTCGCCCAGGCGGCCGTCGTGCCCCGCACCGATGCGCAGGGGCGCCTGCGCTCCGTCGCCATCCTGAACTGCAGCATCTCTCCGGAAGAGCGGTACACGCTGCGGCTGCGGCTCGGCGCGGAGGAGGACACCCTCCCGAAGTTCGTATGGAAGAAGCAGGGCTGCCGCGACGTCACGCTCCGTCCGGTCCGCGACGGCAAGGACATCCTGCTGGAAGTCCCCGTCCTGGAAGGCTGGAACTTCGGCTGGGTGGCCGTGGAATAGGCTTAACGCGGATGGCAGACCGTCCCGATCACGCGCAGGGCTTCCGGGTCGGCGGTCTTGCGCTGGAACGCGTAGTATCCGGCGACGGGAACACCTTGCCGCTGCATCTTGCGGAGCCATGCCGTCACCTTTTCGGAATCAGCGTCCCCGGATAAACTCCCGTCCCGGGTCAGTTGCGGAATGAATTGTCCGTGGTCGGAGATGACGAAGGCATCGACCGGCACGGGAAAGTCTGCATGGGGCGGATGGACGGCCCGGGCGAAGAAGCCTTCGGGCCGGCTGAGCGGGAACCCCCACCTGCCGTTGTGGACGAGCCGGAACCCCCGCAGGGTCTCTTTGCAGAATGCCTCGAAACGGGCCCCGGCGGCCGTCCGTACTTCAGCGACCGGCTGTACGAGCACGTTGTCGGGGCCACCTTCCGCGATGATCCGGGCCAGCCGGGCCGCCTGTTCTTCGACGGCTTCGAGGGGGATGCCCGGGTCGCCGTATTTCCCCAGTCCCATGTTGTCGTTCACGATGGAGACGAAGAGCCACAGGCCCCGCCGACGGCATTGCCGGAGCAGGTACCGGTACTCCTTCTCGATATGCCGGAAGGCTTCTTCGTCGTTCCAGCCGGCGGACTCGGCCCAGCCGGCCATTTCGATCATGTATCCGTCTACGCCGTAGCGCTGCATCAGCCGGAGTTCCTTCGCCAGTTCCGCGCGGGATTCCGTCCAATGGTTGACGCGGCCGTAGAAACCCAGGGTCTGCGCCGGGGCCGCCGGCGCAGCGAACAGCCCTGTCAGGAACAGGACGGCGAGGAGGCCTTCTTTGAAGGCTTTCATTGCGCCCCGACGTATTTGAGGGCGGCCGCGATGTTGATCGAACTTTCCCACGGGCGGCAGGGCGTGTTGTACGGATACCCGTCCACATAGTATTCCACCCAGGAGAGGGAACTGTCGCGCAGGTCCATCATCTTCCGGTAGATCTCTGCGGCGAGCGGATGCCTGTATTCCGCCAGGGCATACAGGAACAGGCCGTAGTCGTAGCCCAGGACGATGTTCCGCTCGTCGATCCGCCCCGTCTTCTCATACAGGCGGACGACTTCGTCCAGCAGGGCGCATTTTTCCTGCTCGGAGAAGAGCTGCGCGTCGATGTAGATCGGGAAGAGGAAGGCGGACGGGATGCTGTACCGCTGCGGCGCGGCCGGCTCGATGCCGGTGGTGTCGTTCTTCATGCAGTCGGCGCAGAAGTAAAGATTACCCTTGAAATGGTATGTCACGGGGTAATGGCCCACGGGACCGCCCGGATACAGGCAGACGCCCGGGCGGGTGGGCGGATAGACCACCTTCTCCTCGCGGGCGGGATTGTTCAGGTAGAGCCGTCCGTCCACGAAGAAGTTGTCGCGGTAGGCCGCCGCGCAGGCGTCCGTGTCCTTCCGCACGGCGTCGATCTCTTCCTTCGTCCAAGCCTGTGAAGGATGGTCCGCCAGGAATTCCAGCAGGTGCCGGTTGCCTTCGATGAAGAGCAGGGTGGCCTCGGCCGATCCGTGGTACATTACGCTGCGCGGGATGATGCCGCCGGCGATGTAGGTCTCGTCGCCGTTGAAGGGCAGCATCCCGTCGATCAGGTCGGCCTGCTGCGCCTGTACCGCCCAGCGGAGCATCGGCATGATACGTTCGACGAAACGCGCGTCGCCGCTCCTGCGGAAATAGTCCATTGCCTGGACCACCAGGTAGCCGGTGATCTCGGTGTTGTCGTCTTCATGGCAGTGGAAGGGCCCGTCGTTTCCCATCGGCTGGGCGTTGTGGATGAGCCCGTACTTCTGCCAGATCCTGTAGTAGAAGTCCAGCAGGTTGCGCGCGCGGTCGACGTGGCCCATCGCCAGCAGGCCGCGGGAATTCCCGTACTGGTCGCGCACGTAGGCCATGTGGTAGTTCTTGCCGGCCAGGATGCCCCCGCCTTCGTCCTGCTGGGCGAGCACGTAGTTGCTGATCATCCGCACCGTGCTGTCCAGTTCCGGGTCGTCCACTACCGGCAGGACGCGCTGCGTCCGTTCCCAGGCCCGGATGCTCCGGCGGCGCAGGAGGTTCAGCGACCAGGCGCTCCGCGGCGTCCGCTGCCTGTCCAGCGCTTCCGGCGAATCTGCGAAAACGACGGCGAACGCCCCCTTCCCTGAAACCGTCAGGACGAGGAATCCGTTCTCCTGTGTGGCTTCCAGGCGGGCGCCGCCCGTGGTATAGAGCAGCGCATGATAGGCCGAGGGGGAAGCGTAGGCGGAGTAGAAGGGGACCCCTTCCGCGACGCTGATGCGCCAGGCGCTGGAGGCGCGGCGCATCGGGACGGCCTCGGCCCACAGGTGGCTTTCGCGGTAGGCACGGGTCTCCGGCAGGAGTTCCACGCGGAAGCGGAGAGGTGTTCCGGTGTCGAACTGCCGGACGAAGAGGTTGCCTTTCGGGGAGACGAAGTCGCAGATCCTTCCTTCGCCGCCTTCTCCCCGCAGGGAGATGGCCCAGACATCACTCTGGCGCACGGTCGCGGCCTCCAGTGCCAGGAGGGGCGTTTCCAGCGTGGCGGTCAGCAGGGTCGGGGAAGAATAGGTCGGACCGAAAATGCCGGTGAGGTCGGCGTCTTTGGCGTAGACGCAGACGCGGCCGTTGCCGATGGCGTGCGTGCCGCTGACGGCACGGTTGTCCGCCAGGGACGCGGTGGCGGCCAGGGCGAGCAGAAGGGTGAGGAACAAGTGTTTCATGGGACGGATGTGAGTCTTTTCAAATATAAGGATTATTTTTTATCTTTGTAAAGACAGGCATCGCCATTATTCGCAACGACATGCAACTCGACCACATCCTCAGCATCTTCATCGCCGGCGTCCTCGGTGGGCTCATCGGGTACGAACGGCTCCGCCGCTCCAAGGGCGCGGGCGTCCGCACCCATTTCCTCGTGGGCCTCGGGAGTGCCTTGTTCATGGTCATCTCCAAGTACGGCTTCGGCCCGTCCGGCTTCGACGCCGCCCGGGTAGCTGCGCAGGTGGTCTCCGGCATCGGCTTCATCGGCGCTGGCGTCATCATCTTCCAGCAGAACGTGGTCCGCGGCATTACGACGGCGGCGGGGCTGTGGGTGACGGCGGCGATCGGTCTGGCCTGCGGCGCCGGCCTGTATGTCGAGGCGGTGTTCGCCACGGTGGCCGTCCTGCTGGTGCTCGAGCTGATGCACGCCGTGCTGCCTTCTGCGGGCGACAATGTCCTTCACGTCACGCTCTCTTCCGACGACCGGGAGCGTCTGGCCGGGGCGGTGGAGGCGCTGCGGAACGAGGTCCTCGACATCGAATCCTGCCGGATTTCCTTCGGGGACGGCCTCTACCGTGCTGCACTGGACGTCCATGTGCGGAACCGCGACCGTATCGAAGGGATCCTCCAGTTGCTGCGTGGCATCGAGGGGGTCGGCCTTGACGCGATTGAATGAATTCAAATCCTTTACTGATATGAGAATCCGTGTTTTGTGCTATGTGGCGGCAATGCTGGCCACAGCCGTGTCCGTCTTCGGACAGCAGAAGGACGCCTTGCAGGCGCTTCCCGACAACTATACCGCCTCCTGGGTGGGAACCGACGCCCTGGGCCGGACGATGCCCACCAGCGACGAGGTCGGCCTTCCCAAGACGGACAAGGACCGCGTCGTCGGCATCTTCTACATCACCTGGCACGGCTCCGGCGCCCACAAGAAAGACATGGCGCCGGGGGAGTACTGGCACGATGTCACCAAGGTGCTGGAAACCTCGCCCGCTGCGCGGAACGACAATGACGACCCGGCCTGGCACGGCGGCGGCACCTACCACTGGGGCGAGCCGGAGAACGGCTACTTCCTCAGTGACGATGAATGGGTGATGCGCAAGGATATCGCGATGCTCGCGGACGCGGGCGTGGATGTGCTCATCCTCGACGTGACCAACGCCGTCCAGTACCACAAGGAATGGCATCTCCTTTTCAAGACGATGCAGAAGATGAAGGCCGAAGGCAACAAGGTGCCCAAGTTCTGCTTCTGGGCTTTCAACGGCCCCGTCATCTCCGTGGTGCAGAGCCTGTATGAGAAGTACTACAAGAACAACCTGTACCGCGACCTCTGGTTCTGGTGGGACGGGAAACCGCTCCTGCTCTGCAATATGGAGCCGATGGTGGACGCCAACCACGGGGAGAAGAAGCACCGCAATCCCAACTACGACGCCGATGCGGCCGTGAACCCGGAGAATCCGCATTACCTCGACCCGGACTACTGCAACGCGTTTTATGAGGACTACACCCGCGAGGTGAAGGACTTCTTCACCATGCGTAACATGTGGTGGGGCTATTACAAGTGGAACGGCCACCGCTATGTAGGCACCGAGGACAACTGGAGTTTCGGTTTCGACTTGAACGACCGGAATGTCATGAAGATGGATCCGACGGCGCTCGGCTCGCTCCACGACGGGCAGATCGAAGAGTATGCCGTCACGCCCGCCCAGCATCCGAATTCGATGGTCGGGAAGAGCTGGCGCCGCGAGACGCTCGAACCCGAACTCGACGACCATGACATGCCGGCGGAGGCGTATGTGCCCTGGCTCGGCAAGACGGTCAAGGACCCTGTCGCGTATGGAATCTACTTCCAGGACCGCTGGGATGAGGCGCTGCAGGCCGACCCTGCCTTCCTGTACCTGAATGACTGGAACGAATGGACGGCCGGCAAGTACCGGAGCGGCTTCTTCCCGGACGGCGTGGAGGGTGGCCCGACGACCTTCCTCCGACGCAAGAATCCTTTCTATTTCGTGGATCAGTACAATGCGGAGTTCAACCGGACGATCTCTCCGATGAAGGGTGGCTATACCGATAATTACTACATGCAGATGGCCCAGAACATCCGCCGCTACAAGGGCGTTGACGCGATCCCCGTCCTGACGGGGCTCTCCGACTTCGCCGTCGACGGTGACTTTGCCAAGTGGGACGCCGTGGAAGTGACCTACTTCGACACCCGCGGCGACGTGGCCCACCGCGACCACGCCGGTTACGGCGGCAACTGGTACAAGGACGAGACCGGCCGCAACGACATCGCCGACGCGAAGGTGGCCGTCGGCGCGGACCGGATCCTCTTTTATGTGCGTACGGCAGGAGCGCTGACTCCGTTCGTCAGTCCGAAGGAAACGCCCGGCTGGATGACGCTGCTGATCGACGCCGACCAGGACGCTTCCACCGGCTGGGCGGGGTATGATTTCACCGTGTGCCGCGAGGCCGGCGGTTATTTCCTGTATAAATCGGTGCAACGGGGGAGAGCCTTGAAGAAAGTGGCGAAACTTGACTGTTCTGTCGGGGCGGACTGCCTGGAGATCGCCGTCCCGCGCCAGCTTCTCGGTTTGACGGGCGATGCGGTCCGCTTCGATTTCAAGTGGAGTGACAACGGTAGCGACGGGAATTTCGTCACGTTCTGCACTTCCGGAGACTCCGCTCCCAACCGGCGTTTCAACTTCCGCTGCATCTGGGAGAAGTGATGCTATTCCCTTTGGCTTTGTAATTTGCGAAAAAAACGCTAATTTTGAAGCGCATAATAAAGGCACCGCATAAGGATAACAATGGGAAGAGCAATCTTTTAACTAAAAATAAAAAAAATGAAAAACAAGTATCTGTTTGCGGCAGCTGCCATGCTGCTTGCAATGACTGCATTCGTTTCCTGCACCGACAAAGAGAGCAACCCTGTCGATGAAAAGCCGCAGGCGGCGCACACCCTGTCCGTTTCCGCGGAGAGTTCGTCCGACATCCCTGAAGAGGGTGGCCAGCTGGTCATCAAGGTCGAGTCCAACTGCGAGTGGCATGTGACCAGCTCCGCTTCCTGGGCCGCCCCGTCCAAGACCAAGGGCTTCGGCAATGACAACGTCATTATCAACGTCGCCACGAATGCGGTTCCTTCCGAGCGTTCCGCCGTCATTACTGTTTCTGACTGCATGGATTACAACTGGGACGGCGTCATCGACGAGAACGACCTCCGTGCCGGAGATATCGGTTTCGTGACGTTCGATGTCAAGCAGGCGGCCGCCGAGGTCAAGCGTCCTGTCTGCGACATCTTCGACTGGGAGATCGACAAGAACGGCAACGCGACGGACAAATCGACGGCGAAGCTGCCCATCACGTTCGTTCCCGGCGGGAAGATGACGGTCCAGATGAATGACAAGACCGGAAAGTATGATGCCTATTTCTCCCCGGTGAATGCGGACGGCGCCGATGTCGCTCCCAGCAAGACTTCTTACGCGGGCTACTATCACGCCAAATATGAAGACCGGCCGCAGATCGTCGCCAACCTTGCCGACGGTTTCTCGATGGAGGTCCTTCTCTGCCCCGATTTCGATCATGCCGCGAACGGCTCCGCCGAAGTGAAGCCCTTCTCCTCGATGCAGAGCGGTGGTTTCGGCTTCTGCTTCATGAACGCGTCACGCAACAACGCCATGGGCTGTCAGATGAACCTGACCGCCGGCGGCAAGACGGGCTGGTACCGTACCTTCGACGCCGTTGCCGTCGAACAGGGCAAGTGGTATCACAGCGTGTTCGTTTACAACCATGACGAGCAGTCGATGAAACTCTACATGAACGGCAAGCTGGTCGATACGCAGTCCGCTCCGGGCACCTATACGCCCTGCGCCGCGAAGGCCGGCTACTTCATGGTGGGCGGAGATCCGAACAGCAACGACGGCGCCACCTGCACGGCCGCCTTCAAGGGCCGGGTTGCCATCGCCCGTATCTACGGCGAGCCGATCGCTGCCGAGCAGGTCGAACTCCTCTGGAAGGACATCAAGTAAGCCTTCTTCGCTGGAAGAGATGACGGGGACTGGCCGAAATGGCAGTCCCCGTTTTCTTTTCTGAACTTTAATTCGTATATTTGCCGCGATAAAGGTTCCGTAGCTCAGCTGGATAGAGCAACAGCCTTCTAAGCTGTGGGTCTTGGGTTCGAATCCCAACGGAATCACGGATGAAGAAGTATCTGATTGTATTTCTGGTGTCGATGGTCCCGCTGATCGAACTCCGTGGTGCCATTCCCTATGCCGTCGGCTTCCATCTTCCCATCGTCCCTTCCTGCATCGTCGCCGTTCTCGGCAACATGGTCCCGGTTCCGTTCATCTTCCTGTTCGCCCGCCGTATCCTGGAGTGGGGTGCGGACAAGCGCTGGATCGGTCCTTTCTGCAGCTGGTGCCTGGACAAAGGCCAGAAGGCCGTGCATAAAATGGAGGAAAAGGCCGGCGCCGGCCTGTACGTGGCCTTGCTGCTGTTCGTTGGGATTCCGCTGCCCGGAACGGGCGCCTGGACAGGTACGCTGGCCGCATCGCTGCTGGGCATGGACTTCAAGAAGAGCGTCCTCTACATCATGCTGGGGGTGCTCCTCGCCGGCGCCATCATGCTGGCCGGATCGCTTGGGGTTTTCGGGGCGTTCTCGCTGGTGCGCTGATGCACCTTCCTATTTGATTTTCAGGAGATAATCCTTGATGGCATTGAAACTCTCCAGCTGGGAGATCGCCTTGCCGGCCGGGTCGCAGATCACCATGTCGAAGATGCGCCCGTCCATCTGCTTGCGACCGATCTTGAAGCGTGCCTTCGAGGTGCGGACCAGGTATTCCATGGTGTAGTCGGGCTCCCGGATCAGGGAGATGAAAAGGTCCGGCTGGAGTTCCTCCATGACATCGAGCTTGTAGTTCGACGGACGGCCGAACCAGTTGACATCCTTCTTGGTGATGGTGGTCTGGATGCTGGTGATCAGCCGGTCCTCGCTGCCGATCTTCCGGAAGTCCTGGAAGAAAATGCTTCCCCGGATGTTGTGGGCGCGGAAGAAATTGAGCACCGCCGTCTTGCAGGTGTCGCAAGTCGGGTCCTCGACGTCGACAATGGCGACGTACGTCTTTATCTTGTCGAGCGGGAGAATGCCGGTCGGCACCTTGCTCTCATGCCTTTTCAAGGCCCTTTTTCTGAAGAAATCGGCGATAAAACCTTCCATGGTTTCAATGTGTTTCGTTAATGGAGGAGATCAGACTCCGGATTTCGGCCTTTGCGGCCTTCCAGCGGGGGATGTCGATCTTGGTCCCGATCACCTCGACCACTTTCGCTGCAATGATCGAGCCGATCTCCCCGCAGGTCTTCAGCGGCAGTCCCAGCGAATGGGCGTAGAGGAATCCTGCGGCGTAAGTATCCCCGGCGCCGGTCGCGTCGATGGTTGCGGCCGGCCAGGGGGCGATATAGTAGTATTCGTCGCCTTCCCGGACCATCGAACCGTCCTTGCCGACCTTGACGACGGCGACTTTGCAGACGGATGCCAGGTCGTCAAGCGCCTCGCGCGGTTCCTTCTTCGTGAAGGCGCGCGCCTCGCTCTCGTTGGCGAAGACAATGTCGACATACTGCTCCAGCAGGTGGTGGAAGAAGGCTTCGTTCGACTCGACGACGTTGTACGAGGCCATGTCGATGGAGATCGTGCAGCCGGCCTCGCGGGCCATCTGCACGGCTTTCCGGATCAGGTCCTGGTTCTGGACCAGGTAGCCTTCGATATGGAAGTAGTCGTATCCCTGGAAGTACTCGGTCTTCAAGTCCTCGGGCACCAGCTCGAGGGCGGCGCCCATGTAGTCGGCGAAGGTGCGTTCGGCGTTCGCTCCGGTGATGAAGCACATCGCCCGTCCGGAGCCCTTGGTGCCCCGCAGCAGGGTCGTGTTGACGCCGAACTGTTCCAGGGTGCTCTTGTAGAGGTGCCCCAGTTCGTCGTCCCCGATCTTCCCGATGAATCCGGAAGGCATGCCGAGGATCGAAGTGCAGGTGATGGTGTTCGCCGCCGATCCGCCCGGGACATACTTCACACCGAACTCCTTGAGCTTGGACCAGATGAGGTCGCCCGTCTCGAGGTCGACGTGCTGCATGCTCCCCGGAGGGAGATGGTATTCACGGAGCATCTTTTCGTCCGGGAAAACGGCCAGGATGTCCGTCAGGGCGTTCCCGATTCCAAGGATCGATTTCATTTCACTTCAAACTCGTCAATCTTCTCAAGATACAAAGATACGGTTTATTTTCAATAATTTGAGGACAAGCGGCGTCAAAATGCTCACCGGACAACGCGGGCCGTGCCGGAAGCAGTGTTGGCGCTCGTCTTTGCGTCGTACATCGCCTCGCACCGCACGGACGGGAGGATGTATTCGCCCTCGTAGGCGGCGCGCAACTTGGCGCGGAACGTCTTGGAGGCACCCTTGTCCAGGTCGAAATACCAGATGATGCGGTCGTCGCGGATGTCGCGGTACGTGACCGGATCGTCGCCGGCCGTTCCGCCCAGCAGGCGGTCGTTGTAGATCTCCCAGCCCGAAGGGACGGCGGCGGTGAGCGCAAGACTGCGGACTTCCCGTGCGGCGCTGGCGTTTCCGACGGTGACGGTCATCGAGAATTCCGTCCCCTGGGCCAGGCTTGCCGGATCGAGCGGTTTGCCGTCTTCACCGAGGTACTTGACCGAGAGGGTCAACCCGGAGGCCGATGCTTCCGTCCGCTGGCCGGCCATGGCCTTGCCGGATGTGACGAGGGTGGCATAGACGATGCCGTCCGACAGGTTGTGGACGGAGACCTGCCCGTCTTCCGCATCGAGGTTGACGGCGCTGGTCGACTTCGCGGAGCGGATCTGCTGGGTGTTGCCGCCCTGCTCCACCTCCGCATTCAGCGCGCCGTTCCCGGCGATGCCGGCGAGCACGGCCATGGCCTTCGAGGCGAAAGCGGCTTCCTGCGTGGTGTAGTGCCCGGCGGAGAACGCCCTGGCCACTTCCTCCGCGACGCTCATCGCCTCTCCGAGGTCGTCGGTCAGGGAAAGCGCTTCGAGGGCGACGGCCCGGTCACGCAGCGGCGAACCGAAGGAGATGCCCGGCTGGGATTCCTCCCGCTTCGCTGCGGCGGAAGCGATGATCTCGCGGGCGGCGCTCTTCTTTCCGGCTACGGCGTAGGCGGAGGCCAGCATCCAGGCGGCCGGCCCGGAGAGCCGTTCGCTTTCTTTCAGACGGTTCATCGCCCCGTTCTCCGGTTCGGAGGCCAGGGCAAGCGTATAGAGACGGTACGCCTGCTCGAGGTCGGCGTCCGTGGCGGTGTCCGTGTTGCGGTATTCCTGGACTTTCTTCTTCTGGAAGCGGCTCCAGCTGGCAAGGACGCCCTTGCTGACGGGGAAGCCACTCTTGGAGGCCTTGAGCAGGAACTCTCCGGCCATGGAACTCACCCACGCATTCGCGTCGGTCTGTCCGGCCCAGAGGGCGAATCCACCGTCGGGACGCTGCCGGGCGTACAGGGTGGACAGGAGCTGCGGAAGGGTCTGTTCCGCTTCCTGCTGCTCGGCCCCGCCCAGCATGCTCCGGATGGAGAGCAGGCTGATGCCCTTGGCGGCCAGCTGCTCCGTGCAGTCGTATCCGTATTCCTTGAAGTAGGCGTACACCCCCGCGCAGTCGAATCCCGGGAAGGTCGCCAGTTCCAGGCGGGCCCAGCTTTCCCCATCCTCGGCGGGTGTGAAGGCGAACTTGTGCCGCTCGTCCTTCCCGATCGCCTTGCGGCTGACCGACAGAACGGCGGGGTGCGGGTTGCGTACCTGGATATGGATGACGTCGTGTGCCGTGTGGGCGCCGCTGCGGGCCGTCACGGTCACCGTGGCTTCACCGCTGCCTTCCGCCTCCAGGGCGAAGGAAACGAGCTGGTCTCCCGGTTCGCTGAAGGAAATGCCCTGCTTTCCGTCACCGGCCAGGCGGACCGGTCCTTCCGTCTTGACTTCCACGGTCACTTTGTCCACACCCTTCTCCAGGGCGAAGACATTGACCGGCATCGTAACTTTCTCGCCGGTTCCCAGGACACGCGGCAGCGTGGGCAGGACCAGGAGGGGAGAGCGGACGGGGACCGTCTTCTCCGCGTTGCCGTAGGCGCCGTCGCGGCCGGCGACGACCATGACGCGGACGCTTCCCACATAGAGGGGCAGTTTGAACTTGTGCGTGGCACTGCCGCCGCCGAGGGTGAACGGTCCGGCGAACTGGACGACGGAACGGAAGCGGTTGTCACGCTTGGAGGCGTTCAGCGGAGACGCGTCGCCGCCGATGCTGAACATCGGCGAGAAACGGCCGCTGTAGGCGCCGATGACATTGTCGTACAGGTCCCAGGTGCGGACGCCGAGGGCTTCCCGCTCGTAGAGCGATTTCCACGGGTCGGGCGTCTTGAAGGCGGTCAGGTCGAGCAGTCCTTCGTCGACGATGGCCAGGGTGTAGGTCATCGGCTTCCCGTTCTTTTCGCGGACCTTGACGGAGAACGTCTCTTCCGGACGGATGACGTCGGGCATCTGGATTTCCGGGACCAGGTGGGAGTCGGGATTGTTCACCAGGATCGGCTTGACGCCGTACAGGCGGATCGGCAGGTCGTTCTGGGCCTGGCCGTGCGGCTGCAGCAGGGTGATATGGATGTAGAAGTTCGGCGCCATCTCCTCGGTGACTTTGAAGCGGTAGACGGCATCTTCTTCTCCGGAGGTCTTGACAAACGCGCGAGAGATCACGCCGCCCGCGTTTTCGAGGGAGACGAGGGCCTGCCCCTTGCTGGTGGCCGGGATGTAGACCTGCGCCGTCTCACCGACGGTGTACGTATCCTTGTCGGTTGCGAACGAGAGCATCGTCAGGGCATTCGGGTCCGACTTGGAAGAACGTCCCCTGTAGGCCGGCCAGTCCATGTAGAGGATCTCGCCGGCAAGATGTCCGCTGTCTTCGTCCCGGACGAGGACCAGGTAGCGGCCCCATTCGGGATAATCGACGCGCAGGGGGATGCTGCAGTCCTTCGCCCCGGAAAGGAGCGACCCGGTGGCCAGCCTTTCGGCGGAAGGAGAGTTGACATAGGAGTCGAGATCCTCGGCGCGGCTCTCCCACCACCAGCTCCATTTGAGCTTGAAGATGGCATAGGAAAGATGCTCGCCGGAGAGGCGTTTCCCGTCCTTGTCCACGGCCACGATGTCGATGTGGTAGTCCTTGTCCGTCTCCAGCCAGGGGCTGTCTCCTTCGACCGGCACCTTGATTCCGACGTAGGCACGGAACGGGGAATAGGGGACCGTGACGGCACTGAAGCTCACGTCGCCGCCCGGCTCCTCGACACTGCAGACGAAGTCGGCGCTCAGCATGCCCGGAGCGTCGTCGGCGGCCGGCATGTTGACTTCCGTGCGTACGTGCCCGGCGGCATCGAGCCGCGTGTCCACGATGCTGTATTCTCCGGCAGCGAACTTCGACAGGGGGTTGCTGAACCGGTATCCTTCAAATCCGGGGAAGGCCGTTCCGGCGGTGCGGAGGGTCATGTCCACCGTTGTCCGGAGTCCGGCGGCGGCCGGTCCGGTCAGCCAGTGCGAAGTGATCTCCACCGCGCTCTTCCTGCCGCCTTCGACCGGGCCTTCACCCAGGCCGAGGGCGATCTTGAGGCGGTTCGGCTTGATGCTTTCGATGCGGAGCGCCTTGTGGAAGGAAGCACCGCCCACCTTCAGGTAAGCGTGCCAGATGCCGGTCGGATCGTCCGGCTTGGTCGGCAGTTCGAAGGCGTAGAATCCGCCCTTGGCGTTGTTGCAGATCTGTTTGGCGTAGAACTGCCCGCCGGGAGTGTACACCTCCATCGTCGCCGGATGGCTGTCCGGAATCCGGCCTTCCCGGTCTTCCAGGATCATCGTCACATGCAGGGTGTCGCCGGGACGCCATACCCCGCGCTCGCCGTAAATGAACGACTTGAGGCCTTTTTCGACGACCTTTCCACCCACGTCGAAGCGGCTGAGTGACTTTTCGTTCCCCTCGGTGACCTTGAGGTAGCTGGTGGAACCGCTGCGTTTCGCCACGACGGCGAACGGCTTCCCGCTCAGGTGGATCTTCGCCATGCCGTCGGTGCCGGTTTTCGCATATCCGATTTCCTTCAGCTGGTAACTGTAGACATACAGTTCCGCGTTGAAGACGGGATCGGTCGTCAAGATGTCGTTGACGCTGATCCAGATGTCTTCGCCGCCGGCGTACTTGGCGATCACGCCCAGGCGGGAGGTGACCAGGTTGATGGCCGGGAAACGCTCGTCGACCATGTAATAGGTCGGCTTGGCGGGATTGTCCCGGTCTTTCCACTCCCATTTCTCCCAATCGTAGAAATCGTCATAATAGTAGGGGTACGGCTGGTCCCAGGCGGCCTCATCCGCTTCCGTGATGTCTTCGGAGGAAATGTCCACGAGCTCGTCCGAAGGGGCACCGCTCTTGAATTCGGTCTTTTCCCCGTAGATGGAATAGTCCTGCTTGAAGGAGATCCGGATCCGGTAGATCGCGCCCGGCTCCTGCTTGAAGAGGCCGGAGAGGTCGACGCTGAAGTCTTGCCATTTGTGCAGGTTCCGCGACGGGTCGGTGTCCAGGCGCAGGCAGCGCTTGTAGACGAGCCGGCCCGAGCGACGGATCGAGTTGGATCCGTCCAGCTCGTTGTCCTGCAGGAACATCAGTACGTTTTCTTCATAGACCTGGATGACCCGGATGTCCACGGCTTTCAGGTTGACGGCCTTGAACGGGAGGATCAGTTCCTTGGGGTTGGGAAGGATCGATCCCTCCACCGGAATCTCGACGGCGGGCTTCTCCTCGGCGGCGGAGAACTCCCGCGTGACGCTGGTCCGCAGGGGCGTGCCGTCCCAGGCTTTCAGGCCGTCGGAAATGGCGAGCTGCACAGGCTGCTCGCCGTCGGGTTCATAGTAGACCTTCGCGCGGGCGTTTTCAACCTGTACATAGTAGCGGCCGGCGCCGTTCAGGGTGATCATGCCGGAGAAATCGTCCATGTCCGCGAGGGGCTCGCTGAAATGGATGTCGATGTACGGGTCGGATGCGTCGATCCGCTCGGCGCTCACCATGCGGAAGGCGCCCTGGGCGGGGATCGGAACCTCGCGCTTGCCACCGGTGGTGAATCCCGTGTCGAGCGGTTTCAGGCTCAGGGAAAGGGTGCGCTCCTCGTTGCTCCTGTGGAGCCCGAGGATTTCGAAGTGGCAGTGGAGCGGGTCGCTGCCCGCCGTCACGTTCACTTCCGCGCCGTCGGCGGGATACTGGTACTGCAGCATCTTCTGGACGGTTTCCAGCGGCAGTTCCTCCGTCAGGGCGATGGTGCCTTCCACGCCGGCGAGTTCGGGCGAGGCGGCCGTGATCGTGACACCGTCTACGTTCAGGACGGCTTCCTTGATGGCGACGAGGAAGGAGAAGTGGAACTGCTTGAAGCGCTTGCTGCTCACTTTGTGGATCTTGTCCAGGCGGAGATGCCCCGTGTAGGCCTGTCCGCTTTTCAGCGCCCCGGCTTCCGGCAGGAACTCCAGCGTCCGCGGGCCGGCCCAGCGGGCCGTTCCCTTGATGGACGGCGTGAAGGTCAGGAGACCGTCCCTGGCGTCCTCGCCGGGCGTGATGTCCGGTGCGTCGGACGTGAGTTCGACGCGGATGGTCGTCTTGTCCGAGACGATGCCGCCGGTGTACGCTTTGATGAACGTGGCGAACTCGGTGCTCTGGCCGCGGGTCGAACCGTAGCGACTGCAGGAAGCGAGGGTAAAGGCGATGAATAACAATGCGCCCGTCATACGGAGCGCGCGCCGGTATGCTGAAAATCTGTCCATGGTCCTGTTTTGTTTGATGCAAATATAATCAATGTATCCGGAATTGTCACGTGGCACAGGGCGGTTTTCCGGGTTACGTGACAAAATGTCAGTCGCCGGCCGTGGCACATCCTTTGTTTTTATCCTCCGTGCCGCCGGAGCGATCCGGGGTGAAACCGTAAAGCAATTTTAAAAATTATACGTTATGATCAAACCGTTAGCAGACAGAGTGCTGATCCAGCCCAAAGAGGCTGAGACGAAGACCGCTTCGGGAATCTTCATTCCTGACACGGCGAAAGAGAAACCGCAGGAAGGCGTCGTCATCGCCGTCGGCCCCGGCAAGAAGGACGAAGCGATGGAAGTCAAGGCCGGTGACGTCGTCATCTACGGCAAATATGCCGGTACCGAGGTGACGGTTGAAGGCACGAAGTACCTGATTGTCAAGCAGGCGGATATTCTGGCAATTCTTTAATGCAAGGAGGAAACATTATGGCAAAGGAAATCAAATTCGATATCGATGTCCGTTCCAAGATGAAGGAAGGTGCGGACGCTCTGGCAGACGCCGTGAAGGTAACCCTGGGCCCCAAGGGCCGCAATGTCGTCATCGACAAGAAGTTCGGTGCTCCCCAGATCACCAAGGACGGTGTGACCGTCGCGAAGGAGGTCGAGCTGGAAGACCGTTACCAGAACATGGGTGCCCAGCTCGTGAAGGAGGTCGCTTCCAAGACCAACGAGCAGGCCGGTGACGGTACGACTACCGCTACGGTGCTGGCCCAGGCCATCATCAACGTGGGCCTGAAGAACGTTGCTGCGGGTGCGAACCCGATGGACCTCAAGCGTGGCATCGACAAGGCGGTCGCCGGCGTGGTCGAGTCCCTCAAGAAGCAGAGCAAGAAGGTGGGCCGCGACTACTCGAAGATCGAGCAGGTCGGTACCGTGTCCGCCAACAACGACGTGACGATCGGCAAGCTGATCGCTGACGCGATGTCGAAGGTCAAGGGTGACGGCGTGATCACCGTCGAGGAAGCCAAGGGCACCGAGACCGAGGTCAAGGTGGTCGAGGGCATGCAGTTCGACCGCGGTTACATCTCCCCTTACTTCATGACGAATCCGGACAAGATGGAGACGGTGCTTGACAATGCGTATCTCCTGATTACGGACAAGAAGATCTCCACGATGAAGGACCTGCTTCCGGTGCTCGAACCCGTCGCCCGTGAAGGAAAGGCCCTCCTGATCATCGCTGAGGATGTGGATGGCGAAGCGCTTACCACCCTCGTGGTCAATAAGTTGCGTGGAACGCTGAAGATCGCCGCCGTCAAGGCCCCCGGTTTCGGCGACCGCCGCAAGGAAATGCTGCAGGATATCGCGATCCTGACCGGCGCCACCGTGGTGTCCGAGGAGCGCGGCTTCACCCTGGAGAATACGACGCCCGAGATGCTGGGTAAGGCCGAGAAGGTCACCATCACCAAGGACAACACCACGATCGTGGGTGGCGCCGGCGTGAAGGCCGACATCGCGGACCGCGTTGCGCAGATCCGCAAGCAGCTTGAGACGACGACTTCCGACTATGACAAGGAGAAGCTCCAGGAGCGTCTGGGCAAGCTCGCCGGTGGCGTGGCCGTCCTGTATGTGGGCGCCGGCTCCGAGATCGAGATGAAGGAGAAGAAGGACCGCGTGGAGGATGCCCTCAACGCTACCCGCGCCGCGGTGGAGGAAGGCTATCTGCCGGGCGGCGGCGTGGCCTACATCCGCGCTTCCGAGTCGATCAAGAACCTCAAGGGTGAGAACGACGACGAGACGACCGGTATCCGCATCGTGGCCCGCGCCATCGAGGAACCGCTCCGCCAGATTTCCCAGAATGCGGGTGTCGACGGCAGCGTCATCATCCAGAAGATCCGCGAAGGCAAGGGTGACTTCGGGTACAACGCCCGTACCGACGAGTATGTCAACATGTTCGAGGCCGGTGTCATCGACCCGACGAAGGTCGCCCGCGTGGCCTTGGAGAATGCGGCTTCCGTGGCCGGCATGTTCCTGACGACCGAGTGCGGTATCGTGGATATCCCTGAGAAGGAGCCCGCTGCTCCTGCGATGCCTGCCGGCGGAATGATGTAATCGTTCCCATCGACGTGAAAACGAGGGCGGTCCGTTGCTGCGGGCCGCCCTTTTTTTGTTCGGGTGTGCAGGGAATCATCTTTTTTAGTATATTTGAAAATTGCACTGAAACACTTCTTCTTATGAAAAAAATCCTTGTCCTGGGGAGCAGCAACACCGATATGACGGTGAAGACTCCCGTGATGCCGGTGCCGGGCGAAACGGTCCTGGGCGGCGATTTCACGATGAGCCCGGGCGGTAAAGGCGCCAATCAGGCGGTCGCTGCACGGCGGCTGGGCGGCGATGTCTCCTTTATCTGCAAGCTGGGCCGCGACGTCTTCGGCGAAAACGCCCTGAAGCATTACCGTGCGGAAGGCCTGGGAACGGACGGAGTGCTGCGGAGCGACCTGCCATCCGGCGTCGCGCTGATCACGGTCGACAACGCGGCGGAAAACTGCATCGTCGTCGCCTCCGGCGCCAACCTGGACATTACGCCGGCGGACATCGCGGCATCTTCGGACGCCCTCCGCGCCTGCGACATCCTTCTGATGCAGCTGGAGATTCCCGTACCCGCGGTCTTGCAGGCCGCCCGCATCGCGCACGAAGCCGGTGCGACCGTCGTGCTGAATCCGGCGCCCTACGCCGCGCTCCCGGAAGAGATATTCTCGTACATCGACCTGTTCATCCCGAACGAGACGGAACTGTCCGCCTTCTCGGGGCTGCCCGTAGGCGATGTCCCCTCCGCCGTCCGCGCTGCGGAAGTCCTCTTCGCGAAAGGGGTCGGCAAGATGATTGTGACGATGGGCAGCAAGGGTTCGCTCCTGCTGGACGGCGGGGCACCCCGGACCGTGTCCGCCTTCCGGGTGGATGCCGTGGATACCACCGGGGCCGGGGACACGTACTGCGGGGCGCTGTGCGTCGCGCTCGCCGAGGGACGCACCCTTGACGAGGCTGCCCGCTTCGCGTCCGCCGCGTCCGCCCTTTCCGTGACCCGGATGGGGGCGCAGACGGCGATGCCGACCCGCCAGGAAGCGGAATCATTCTTGGGTAAATAATCTGAAATAGTTTAAAATCAATACATTATGTTTATTGTCAATAGCTACACGCTCGCGGTCATCCTGTGCTTTGTCACGATGCTCTGCTGGGGTTCCTGGGGCAATACCCAGAAACTGGCCGCCAAGAGCTGGCGGTATGAACTGTTCTATTGGGACTATGTGATCGGCATGGTCATCTTTGCGCTGCTGCTCGCCTTCACCCTGGGCAGCTTCGGTTCGCAGGGACGTCCCTTCCTCCAGGACCTGGGACAGGCTTCCGCTTCCAGTTTCGGCTGGATCCTGCTCGGCGGCGTGATCTTCAATGCGTCCAACATCCTCCTGTCGGCGTCCACATCCATCGCCGGCATGTCCGTGGCTTTCCCGCTGGGGGTCGGCATCGCGCTGGTGCTCGGTGTGGTCAACAACTATATCGTCGCCCTGCAGCAGGGCGGACATACGGGTAACGTGGCCCTGCTGGCCCTCGGTGTGGCGCTGGTCGTCGTCGCCATCATCTGCAATGGCGTGGCTTCCTCCAGGAAAGGGGAGTCCGGTATCAGCAAGGCCGACCAGAAGAAGGGCATCATCCTGGCCCTCGTCGCCGGTATCCTGATGTCGTTTTTCTCTTCCTTCGTGATGCGCGCGATGGACCTCGCGAACTTCGAGGCTCCCGCCGTGGGCAAGGTGACGCCGTACACCGCGCTCGTGATCTTCACCGTGGGGGTGCTCCTGAGCAACTTCGTGTTCAACACCCTGGTGATGCGGAAGCCGTTCGTGGGCGAGCCGGTCACCTACGGGCAGTATTTCAAGGGCTCTGCCGGTACGCACCTCGTGGGCATGCTCGGCGGGGCAATCTGGTGCCTGGGTACCGCGCTCAGTTACATCACATCCGGAAAGGCCGGCGCGGCCGTATCGTATGCGCTCGGGCAGGGGGCGCCGATGATCGCGGCCATCTGGGGTGTTTTCGTCTGGAAGGAGTTCAAGGGTTCCGGGAAGCAGGTTTATACGCTGCTCGCGCTGATGTTCGCGTTCTTCGTCATCGGTTTGGGACTCATCGTCGTCGCTGGTAATTAATTGAATATGAATATGAAAAGAGTATTCTTTGCTTTGCTTGCCGGCATGCTGTTTTTCTACGGATGCCAAGACTCGAAAAAGGCGGATGCCGCCGCTCCGCAGACCGTGATCTTTGAAACGGATCTGGGCAATGACGTGGACGACGCGATGGCGCTCGACCTTTTCTTCAAGTACATGGACGAAGGAAAGATCAACCTGGCGGCCATCATGCTGAACAAGGAAGGGGACTTCTCGGCCGAGTATGCCGACATCCTCTGCACCTGGTATGGCCATCCGGAGGTGCAGATCGGTATCATTCGTGACGGGGCGGACTGCGCGACGGATGCCGTCCAGTATGCGCAGAAGGTCTGTCAGATGCAGGATGCGGACGGAAAACCGCTGTTCGCCCGTACGCGTAAGAGCTACTCCGACCTTCCGCTGGCGGTCGACCTGTACCGCAAGATCCTCTCCGAGGCGCCCGACCAGAGTGTCGTGATCGTCTCCACGGGTTTCTCCACGAACCTGGCGCGCTTGCTGGACACTCCGGCCGACGATGTCTGTCCGCTCACCGGCCGCGAACTGGTTGCAAAGAAGGTTTCCCTGCTCTCTACGATGGCGGGCGCGGCCTCGAACGAGAACCAGCCCGAGTATAATATAATAAAGGATATCCCCGCGGCGAAGAAACTCTTTGCCGAGTGGCCCGGCAAGATCGTCGACTCTCCGTTCGAGGTGGGCATCGCCATCCGCTATCCCGGAACGAGCATCGAGCAGGACTTCGGCTGGACGCAGGCGCACCCGATGGTGGAGGCCTACAAGGTCTACAACACGATGCCGTATGACGAGCCGACGTGGGACTTGACGAGCTTCGTGTACGTCGTCGAGGGTCTTGGTACCGAGGACAAGCCGTTCTTCGGTCTGGTCGGTCCCGGAAAGATCGCGGCGAACGACATCGGCGGCATGCGGTTCACCCCCGATGCACAGGGGAACCACTACTATCTGACCGTCGATTCGACGCAGGTCGCCAATGTCCTGGCGCTGTTCCGCGAGCGGCTCCCGGCCGTCCCTGCGGCGCAGAAATAAAATGTTTAGTTCTCCGTTTTGTATAACCGTCCGAATTTCGGGCGGTTATACCGTTTCAGGGTGTTCAGGGGCCGATTTTCGGACTAAAAATTTTCGAAATTTTTCCCAAAAAAATTTGGAAGGAAAGAAAAAGTTTGTACCTTTGCAGTCCCGTTCGGAAACGAGCGGGATTTTTTGAGAAGATCATTGAAAAGACTGAAGGAAGTACAAGCAAGTACCG
>CADCHE010000019.1 GCA_902801205.1 uncultured Bacteroidia bacterium | reverse complement strand
CGTGTTGTGATAGTCGTAGGACTCGCTGATCCGCCTCTGATATCCGAAGGAGGTATCAAAGATGCGTTCGCAATCGCGGTAGAAGGAATCCCGGTTGAATCCGGACTTGATTACCCCAGAAGACCCGCTCCGGTGGTTGGTCATCGGAGAAAGCTTGTACTTCCCGGTCTTATCTTTCCTGCTGACGATGATGTGGACATGGATTCCCGGCCGGACCGTACCATCATCATTCTCGCGGTATTCGTGAATGGTGTAGAAATAGAGAAGATCCTGATGCGTCTTGACCCCTTCTTTATTGAACCCTTCGGCGTAACGGTCCATCATCCTGTCGACCATGATGCCGAGGGATTTCATCTTTTCCTCCCGCGTGCTGCCCAGCTTGGCAGCTTCTTTTCCGGAGGGATTCAAAATAAGGGAAAAGAATTTGGCGTCTTCGACATGCAATCCAGACTTGTTCGAGTCAATGGAAGAGAGAACTGTCTCCATGGATACCGCCTTCCCATCCGGGTCAAAGAAGGGAATCCGTTTTTCATCCTGCCCATGCTCTTTCTTCCATCGACTCTCATGATCCAGGTAATAGGCATACGCGGCACAACTGCCGGTATTGGGACCGCCAGCGATGCCTTGACTCTGAAGTTTGGGGTACATCGGACAAGGTGATTACTGGATACTTTTCAAGGCATCCAAGATGTCCTGAAGTTTAGAATGGAGAGTATTGATCTTGGCACTCATCGGTTTGAGTATCTCTTTCTCCTGGGTCCGAAAGAAAGATACGATGGTGTCCCTCGGGTTCTCCCTTTTTTCAATCTTCTCAAGTCGGCGGTTGATCTGGTTGAGGGCATCGGGCACGTCGAGTTGCTCGAACTCCTCGCGTTTCTTCCTGCTATTCACCTTGTCCCTATGGACTTTCTCATCCATGATGAGGGCAAGGCATTTTCGCTGAGTCATCCCCATCTTTTCCGCTATCTGTTTCAGGGCATCCCGAACGCTCGGGTCGGCCGATATGGTCGTGGGTTTCTGGTCTTTCTTGGTCTTTTTCATGATATAAGCATTTTATAATGGTGTCAAATCGTGGTTCTAAGGTAGCGCAGCGCTGTTTTTGGGCTCCCGGAAGGGCGAGAAGAATGGTATTTTGTGCCATTCCCTCTCGCTCCCTTAAATAACGGACAAATCTTACATGCAATATGGTTGATTCGATTAGTCGGATGAATCATCATTGCCGGATTCGGAGATGCTGCAGGGGGTGCGGAGTTCGTGTACCGGAAGTCCCTCCTCAAAGGCCGAGTAGGTCTTATTTGGAACCAGTACAAAAGCTAGATCACGCTTGCCGTTCCGGTTCTTCCGAAGCCAGGCGAAAATGCGGCCTTCTTCATAACGCGGCTCCAGCATGATGACTACATCAGCATCCTGTTCGATGGATCCGGAGTCTCTCAGGTCAAAGAGTTCGGGCGCTCTTTTTTCGCGCGCCTGATCACGGTTCAGCTGGCACAACAGCACGATGGGGATCCCGAGTCGCTTGGCAACAGCTTTGAGGTCTCCCGTGATTTTGGCGATGATCTGGTATAGTTTGTTATAGCCAGGGTTCAGTGTGTCCTGGATCAGTCCTAAGTAGTCGATGAAGGCAATCTTGCAACGCCCTTGTTTTACGGCTCGGGTCATGCGGCTCACGATCTCGTCCAGCGATCTAGAGAAGTCATTGATGTAGATAGGCAGTGGACTGAGTTCATTCTCTGCCTCCATAAAGGTCTGCCACTCTACTTCTCCATCGGCCATTTTATAAGGAGACACCTTTCCCGTGGAGAATAAGAGTCGCTCACAAAGTTCGTGGCAGGTCATTTCAAGGGAGAATAGAAGCACGGGGTTGTCGGAGAGAGCGGCAGTCTTTGCCATCTGGAGCATGACGGCCGTCTTGCCAACAGAAGGGCGGGCGGCGAGAACGATAAGCTGGCCGGGCTTGAAACCTTTGTTAAGGTATTGGTCCAGGAAATTGAAACCCGTTGAGATGCGGATGGTCTTGCCCTGTTCTTTGAGGGCCTCTATCCTTTGGGCCTCCTCCTTGACCTCCTTGATCCCCTGAGCGAGTTTGACTTCGGACAGCAGAGGAGCTTCGCCTTCGACGGCCCGGGAGAAGCCTTCGATGCTTGAAAGGATGTCTTCTTCTGTGGTTTTGGGATTCACGGCGTTCTGGAGAAAGTCAAGGGAAGCACAATAGGCGCGGCGCCTTGCCGCTCCAGTCCGAAGAAGGTTCGTGTGCTGAATCACACTGATGGATCCGCCGGCATCGGGAAGATGGGGGAGAATCTCGTCAATAAAAGGTTTTCCTATTTCCGCTGTGATGGTTTGCATGTCAAAAGAAAGGCCCTTGTTGTAGTGGTCGGTCAACAGTTCCCAAATACCGCATCGTTCAGTATTCGTGAAAAAGTCTTTGTGGATGAGCGGAAGGACGTCGCCCATCATGTCCGGAGACTGGATCACATCAGCGATCACTTGCCGTTCCAAGGCTGCCGTCTCCGGGAAAGGAATGTCAAGAATTACGTATTGAGGCTTTTTCATAATGATTACTGGATTAAGCTTTTCCTGAACTCCTCTTCGCTCATTTGATGCAGACTTGTCGGTCCGTTGACATTTTGAGGCTGAGCAAAGATCCTGTCTTTGTTAAACTGCTCCCACGAAAGGACGTTCCGCTTCCAGCTGGTTATCGGCCTGCCATCCTTCATGCGCCATCCGCTTTGCTGGTGGTGGGAAAGATAGAAGTCAGCAAATCCTTCCGGATCCGTCCATCCGCGAGAGCGGACATATTCCTTAACCTCAGACAGGGAAGGAGGAGAGAATTCCTCTATCTTCTCTTTTGACTCGAAATCTTCTTTTTGGGATATAACATCTCTATTTATACCCCCTCTTTTCTCCGACATCGGTTTCCCCCCGTCGTCGGGATTTACCGACGTCGGTGTTTTGGCTATGTCGGTAATCGGTTCGTAACCGATTGCATAGTCCCAGCCGCAGAATTTCCCATTCTTGTCATGGGCTCGGGTCCTTTTGAGATAACCGGTTTTCTCAAGGGCGGAGAAGGCTGCTCTGATTCTATCCGCAGATATCCCTAACGTAGATGCGAGGCCTCTGACATTCAGTTTCCATTTCTTCCCAAGGCAAAGGACTCTCACATACACGCCGAGTGTAAGGACATCTATCTCCTTGTTGAGGATGACGTCCTTTGCAACTTTCTGGAAGTTGTTGTGTGGCTCAATAATGATGATGTTCCCTGCCATCGTACTTGGAATTATCTTTCGTCAGAACGCTGGGCACGCTGCTGCTCCTGGTATTCGTTCGCGCAGCGGCGGGCGACCTCTCCGTCGAAAACGATCTTTTTGCCGATTCGCGAAATGATCGCTTCGTCCAGGACGCCCTCCCGCCGTAGTTTGTACACCAGACTGTCACAGCATTCCATATATTGGGCGAGAGCATGGACGCCCGCTATACGGGTGCGCTTGGGGGCGAAAGGCATATCCATCGGCATCATAGTCGTGTTCTCTTCACCGCGCGAGGCGCCGTTCCCGAGCGCATACTGGATGATCCGATACTGCTCCTCTCCGGTCATCTGCCAGATCGGTAATTTCATGAGTTCGTTGATGTTGTTGTTTGCCATAAAAAAACCAGGGCGAATTAGTCGCTCTGGTGCAAAGGTAAGCCTTTGTAACGCATTGTGCAACAGCGTTTTAGGCCCAAAATTGAGGTTCGTTATAATTCGTTATAATTCGCCTAAATTCGTTATAATTCGTATTATGGTCAACCGAGAAATAGCGCTTTTAGTCCTTCATGAAACGGCGAAATCTCTTTTCAAACAATCTGTTGAATCCACTTTCCCTGTAATCCTTTCTGTCATCCTTCTCCAGTTTGGTCTTAAACTCACTGAACGACGAAGGGGACGGGACCTGTACTTGCTTTGAGGTATCGGAAGACTCCGTGCCCGGGAAGTCTGTCTGAAGAGCTGTCAAGAATTGTTTCTGATCAGGTGAATCTAACAGTTGATTCTCGTTAAGCCAAATGTATAATGCTGCGAAATGCCGCGGGGTTGAGCATTCTTTAAGATAAGCAACGATCTCTTTATGCATTCTTGTCTTATCGTCGACCTCGCTAGTCATGATGGCTTCGATGGAGTCTTCTCGATTCTTAAAGGAGGGAGTTAGACCATACTGGGATATTGTGATTAGCAATAACGCCATGTATTTGACCAAGTAGAAGAATGCGGCGAATATGGCGGCAAATAGCATAAGCAGACACAAGACTGACACGACTTCTTGGCCTTGTGGAGAAAGGTGCTCTGACATTTTGAGCAGCCCCCGGATACAGACGTAGAAAGCTGTAAAGAAAAGAATTGAGAGAACAATTCCAGTATATGCTGTAGACAACCTCTTGTCGGTCTTACTTGACGTGTTTAACCACGAGACAATCTCATTGATTAGCTTTTCCATAATCACTTGACGGTTAATAAATTATCGAGTTTTGTCATTTCGCTTGCCTTAATGCTGTCCACAATGTCGATATAGGGCTTCATGGCCTTGTAGTCCGAGTGGCCGGTCCATTTCATGACGACATTGGGTGGAATACCAAGGGACAGACAATTCACGATGAAGGTACGTCTACCGGTATGTGTACCGACGAGTTCCCACTTTTCCTTGATTTCGTCTTTCCGCTGGTTCCCCTTGTAAGTTGTAACTCGGATTTGCTCGTTGATACCCGCAAGTTTACAGAGATCCTTCAGGTGCCTGTTCATCGGTTGGTTTTGGATTACAGGGAGAACACGGTTGTCGGTAAAGGGATAATCCTTGTATTTATGAAGGATTTCGCGTGTGACGTTGTTCAATTCGATTGAAATACTGTCTCCTGTTTTGATTGTCGTAACTTCGATGTGGTCATCCTTTATATCATTCTTTCGGAGATTATACACATCGGAATGACGCAACCCGGAGAAGCAGCAGAAAAGGAATACATCCCGGACGGCTTCGAGGCTAGATACGCCAACTGGGATTTCCAGTTGCCTCAGGCGCTCGAGTTCCGACTTGGAGAGATAGATGACCTTTTTCTGGGTGGTCTTCAAGGTGGGACGGAAGGTCTTATAGGCAAGATTGGTGTTGTAACCATGATCAGTAGCCCATTTCAGGAACCATTTCAAGAATCCCAGTTTCTTCTGAATGGTGGAATTCCTGAGGCCGATGACATCTTCATCATCGTACTTGTCCCGATCTCCCTTCTTCTTGCGGGGAGAATTAAGGACTTTCTTCTCCCTAAGGTAATGAACGAATGCTGTTAGCCCCTTCTCGTCCAGATCAGAGAACGAGACATTCTTCTTGAAAGAAAGGAGGTCTTCCTTAAGGGTGGCCATCTTCTTGAATGTTGCAATGGTCCAGGCATTCTTCTCGCCGCATTCAGTGACAAACATCTGGTAAACATCCAATAGCCCAGGATTCTTTTTCGGGCGATCTTTCTTTTCCGTCTCTTTGTCTTTCTTCTTTTGTGGCTCTATCCCATCCATTTTTCTGTGATAGCGCTCGACAACTTGAGATAATGTTGGTCTCTCCTCATTCACCTCAAAATACTTGAAGGCCGTGTCCATCTGGTCCTTCATTTTCCTCAAGGTGTTATTCATTTCTACGTCAGTCTCTCCCTTTGGCCCCTTATATCCAGAAACAACCCATTGATTCTGGGGATCCCAAGCCTCAAGAGACGTGACCTGACAACCTGTTGAGAGAATGACCCTATTGCAGTCATACGTGACATGCAGTTGAATCTGATAAACCGTCCGTTGTTTTCCGTACGGACGTAACTTGAAAGCGATGTGCCTTTTCAGGATCATTTGTTACACTCTGTCTATTATTCTTCTACAAAAATGTAACAAATTTAGGTAATATCCAATACCTATACCTGCATTTCTTCAGCGTAGAATAGTGATTTGTAGAGGCCTGTAGGGCTGAATGCAGTGTCGATACGATTCCGACTACCTCCACAAGGAAGAAGGCGACTAATAAGTGATTATTGGTCGTCTTCTTTTTTTATTAAAGATGGCCTCGTGAACGGGAGGGGCCCGCCGCGAAGCGGTGGGAGGGATGGAGCGAAGCGGAAGGTTTGCAGGACAACCCGCCCGCGAACTTGAAACAACATCCCTATGCAGCGGTGTTTTCCAGTGCGGCACCCTACCGGCGGGGAGGCAGCTCCTTCCGCTGCTCCTGCGCGACGTCGAGGAGTCTCGCGAGGATGGCGTCCCGCTCCGGGTCGGGAGCCTCGAGGCTCTGGTGGTGCGCCTCGAGCACGCAGTCGCCGTGGTAACCCACCTCTTTGAGTGAATTGAAGAAGAGATTGAAATCGATGGTCCCGTCGCCCGGGATCAGGTGCTCGTCTCCGTTTCCGTGATTGTCCTGGATATGCAGGGAAAGCGGGACGACGCTGCATCGCTTGACAATGTCGGGTGCGAATCCGCTGCTCCAGGCATGGCCGACGTCAAAGCACCAGCCGAAATACGGGCTGTCGACCTCCTTGACTAAGTCAGCGATGATACAGGGATCGGCCGACGCTCCCCAGAGGATGTTTTCGGAGAGCATGACGACATCCTTCTCCGTGAGCAGCGGAAGCCATTTCCGGACTGCCGACGCATTGACGGAGAGGAATGTCTCTTTGTCTTCGATGATCTTTCCGTCGATCCTGAAGATCGGATGTACGACAAGGTATTTTGCTCCGAGGAGGGCTGAAACCTCGATGGAACGCTTCACCCACTTGTCACTGCCGGCATCGCCGGGAGAATGTGCGTGCGTGTACGGGATTCCGACGGAATCGGCGTGTTTGCGCAGGGAACGCCCCCATTCCAGGTAATCGTCGGAGGCAAAGGGGGAGCCGTCGAACGTCCAGTAGTCAAACCCCATGTCGAGGCCTTCGTAGCCGAGGCGGGCGAGCCGGTCTATGGCCTTTTCCGCCGGGTAGCCGTCTTCAAAGACATCGGTCGTGGTAACGATCCGGGGAATCGAACCGGTCCCCCGTGTACATGAGACCGCCAGGGCGATGACAGCCATGGAGGCCATGAGTAATCTGTAGATGTGATGCATGGACTTGAAAGCAATGAAAAGAATCACCAAGTGTAAAGATAAGAAATTAATGCGTGGAAATAGGCTGCAAAATGCTATTTTTGCAAATAGAACGGTATCGACATGAACAAACGCTATGTTTCGCTGGATGTACTCAGAGGACTGACCATTACGCTGATGTGCATCGTCAACAACCCGGGCACGTGGGGGAAGATCTTCCCTCCGTTGCGCCATGCGGGTTGGGAGGGATGCACCCCGACCGACCTGGTATTCCCGTTTTTCGTTTTCTGCGCCGGCTGTGCGATGGCGTTCTCGCTGCGCCGGTACGAAGATGCGGGTGCGAAGGCATACCTGCACGTGCTCAAGCGCGGCGCCCTGATCTTCCTGGCGGGCGTGCTGCTGGCCCTG
This sequence comes from uncultured Bacteroidia bacterium, assembly GCA_902801205.1. GTDB lineage: Bacteria > Bacteroidota > Bacteroidia > Bacteroidales > UBA932 > Cryptobacteroides. The sequence goes on along the minus strand of CADCHE010000019.1, from coordinate 31,223 downwards.
TATCCGTTCTTCCCCGTGTCGCCCCATGACGAGACGGCTTCTTTCTGGCAGAACTTCGGCTGGTGGCTCGGTCACAAACGTGTCTTCGGCGTGCTGCAGCGCATCGGCATGGCGTATGCCATCGCCGGCTGCCTTGTGCTGTGGCTCCGTAAGCCCGGCCGCGTCCTCACGGCCGTCGGCGTCCTCTGTGCTGCCTACACGGCGGTCCTGCTCCTGTTCGGCACCGATCCCGGACCGTTTACCCTGGAAGGGAACGTGTCTGTGCGGATCGACCGCTGGCTGGTCGGCAGCGACCATTGCTACCACGGTTACAGCGGTACGGATTTCGACCCGGAGGGCCCGTTGGGAGCGGTTACCACGGCCTGCACCTGCCTGCTGGGCTGGCTGGCCGGCTGGCTGGTCCGCCGCGACGGCGTGACGGAGGCGACGGTCAACCGCCTCTTTGCCGGCGGCATGGCCTCCCTGGCCCTGGCCATGGTCCTCAGCATCTGGATCCCCATCTCCAAGCCCCTGTGGTCGGCCTCTTATGTCTTCTATGCCGGAGGCTGGGCGCTGCTGTGCCTGGCGCTCCTGAGCTGGCTGGTCGACCTGCGCGGCCATGAGAAAGCATTCGTCCCCATGCGGGCGATGGGAACCAACCCGCTGGTGGCTTTCCTGGCTTCCGGGATCATCGCCAAGAGTTACGTCTTCTTCGGGTTCAGCCCGTCGAAATACTTCGGAACCAACGAGTACACCTCGCTCCTGTATGCCCTGCTGTTCGCCGGGGTGATCTTTTGCATCCAGTGGGTGCTTTACAAGAAAAAAATCGTCATCAGATTATAACGCACCATGGCCGCCTCGAAAATCAAGCAGGTCTGGTACTGTACCAGTTGCGGAAACGAATATGCCAAGTGGATGGGGCGCTGCCCCGCCTGCGGAGAGTGGAACACCATCGTGGAACACAAGGTGGCCGTCTCGGGCGGAAGCATGCGCGCTGCGGCGACCGCGGTCCCGGGGTCGATGTCCCGACCGCGCCCGCTCGCCGAGATCGATGCTTCTGAGGATGAGCGTATCTCACTGAACAACAAAGAAATGGATCGGATCCTCGGCGGCGGCATCGTCCGGGGTTCCCTGGTGCTGATCGGCGGCGAGCCCGGCATCGGGAAGTCCACCCTGTCGCTCCAGATCCCGCTCGGCTGTCCTTCGCTCCGCACCCTCTACGTGACCGGCGAGGAAAGCGCCCGGCAGGTGAAGATGCGTGCCGACCGGCTCGGAGGAGACGCTTCGTCGTGCCGGATTTACAGCGAAACGCTGATCGAGAACGTCCTGGAGCAGGCCCGCGCCGAACTGCCCGACCTGATGGTGGTGGATTCCGTGCAGACGATGTATTCGCAGAACGCCGAATCCACACCGGGTTCCGTGACCCAGGTGCGCGAAGTGGCGGCCCTGCTGCTGCGGTTCGCCAAGGAGACGGGCGTTCCCGTGATCCTGATCGGACACATCACCAAGGAAGGGTACATCGCCGGACCGAAGATCCTCGAACACATCGTGGACGTCGTCCTGCAGTTCGAAGGGGAGGGCCGCGGCGCCTACCGCATCCTGCGGAGCATCAAGAACCGTTTCGGATCCACGTCCGAACTCGCCGTTTTCGAGATGACGGGGAAGGGCCTCCGCGAGGTGGCCAATCCTTCCGATCTGCTGGTTCCCATGCATGAGCAGGGGCTCAGCGGTACGGCGGTCAGCGTCATGCTGGACGGAACCCGTCCGTTCCTGTTCGAAGTGCAGGCCCTCGTCAGCTCGGCGGTGTACGGTACGGCGCAGCGTTCGGCGACGGGTTTCGACACCCGCCGGCTGAACATGCTGCTGGCCGTCCTGGAGAAGCGCGCCGGCTTCAAACTGGCACAGAAGGATGTCTTCCTCAACATGGCAGGCGGCATCCGGGTCACCGATCCGGCCTGCGACCTGGCTGTCGTCTGTGCGGTGCTGTCTTCCAATTTCGACTTCCCGATCCCGCCGCAGACCTGTTTCGCCGGCGAGGTCGGACTCAGCGGCGAAATCCGGCCGGTCGCCCAGCTCGAGCGGCGCGTCGCGGAAGCGGCCCGGCTCGGTTTCGAGCGCATCTTCGTCTCCTCCTTCGCGCCGGTCGAACATCCGCCGAAAGGCATCCGGATCGTCCCCGTGGCGGACGTCCCGGCGCTGGTCCGCGCCCTTTTCCAGTCCGGAAACAGTTGAAAATAAATTATTTATGAAACGGATATCCTTCCTTCTCTGCCTTGTTGCCCTGCTTGCCACCGCCTGCAGGACGACGCCCGCTGTCAGCCCCGTCCCGCTTTCCGCGGAAGAGACCGCCCTGATCGTGTCTTCCGACTCCGTGATGCGCGTCCTGAGCGTCTTCGTCCCCGAAGATTCGCTGGTCCTGCGCGCCTTCTCCACGGATTTCACCGACGCGGACCTTCGCGGCGAGACCTTCCGGACGCTTTCCGCCAAACTGCTGGCGACCGTCACCTCGCCCGAGCAGGACGGGGTGGGCATCGCGGCCCCGCAGGTCGGGCTGAAGCGGTGCGTGGTCGCCGTGCAGCGCTTCGACCGCCCCGGCGAGCCGTTCGGCGTCTTCCCCAACGTCCGGATCGACTCCCTGTACGGCGAGGTGAAGGACGGCCCCGAGGGCTGTCTGTCCATCCCCGGATACCGGGGGAGCGTGCCCCGCTATTCGAACGTCATCGTCTCCTACAAGGACCCTGCGACGCTGCAGACGGTCCGGGATACCGTCAGTGGCTTCACGGCTGTCATCTTCCAGCATGAAATCGACCATCTGGACGGCATCCTCTACACCGACCGGACGGATTCCGTCTGGGTTCGGAACCGTTGACCGCCTTTTTCTCGGATCATTCACTTATCATTATTTACCCATGAAAAAAATTATCCTTCTCCTCGTGCTTGCCTGCGTCGCCACCGGCGCTTTTGCACAGAAATCTTCCCTCCTCCGCCAGCGGATGGAGATCGTCGAATTGGAAAGTGAGACCAGCAACGTCAATCTGCAGGTGTTCTACATGAATGACGAAAACCCCCGCGTCTATTACCTTTCGTTGGGGAATCTGGGTGTCGGCATCGATCTCGTCCAGATCGATTTCGATCCCATCTTCGAACTGTTCATCCCGTTGGGCGGAACGCTGGAGGAAGCCATCGCGAAGATGGAAGAGATCAAGGCCTTTTTCAAGCTGCCCCGGCAGACCACGACGGAACTGCAGGGCAGCTTCTCCGCGGCCTATCCCAGCGACAAGCTCCAGACCGTAACGGTCACATCCAGAAGGCTCCTGTCGTCGAAGATCCTGGAGTTCAGCCTGCCTACGGACACCAACGGCATCGTCCGCGCCACCTACGTGACGAAGGGCAAGTTCGGTTCCCTGCTGACCGGCCTCAAGCTGTATAAGAGGATCCACCCGAAAGAGAAATAACCCTCCGCACCATGTCTTTCAAGCACCTTCCGTACGCCACCGCACTTGCGTTCCTCCTCGTCGCCTGCCATGCGCTGCCGGCGCCGGCGCAGGACCTGCATGAGGGGTTCCGGTGCCCCCCTCGTTCCTCGCGGCCCCTTGTCTGGTGGCATTGGATGAACGGAAACATTACACCGGAAGGCCTGCGTAAAGACATCTTGTGGATGGACCGGAGCGGCATCGCCGGATTTCACATCTTTGATGCCAATTTCAGCACGCCGCAGGTGGTCCCCGAAAGGTTGGAGTACATGTCGGCTCCATGGAAGGAGGCGTATCGTTCGGCGCTTTCCCTGGCCGATTCCCTGGGCATGGAAGTGACCATCGCCAGCTCCCCGGGGTTCAGTGCGACCGGCGGTCCGTGGGTCGAACCCAAGGACGCGATGAAGAAACTTGTCTGGCGGACGGTTGATGTCGACGGGGGAGAGGTCGTCCTGACACTCCCTCCGCCCTTCGTTGAAAGCGGCCCTTTCGCCAACTGGGGGTCCAAGGACCGGTGGTCGTTTTACGAAGACATCGCCGTCCTGGCCGTCCGCTTGCCGGACGGATTCGTGGACATGGCCTCCTGCGGGGCGGAAGTCTCCTCCAGTGGTGGCTCTTTTACTCCGGAGCAGCTCAACAACGGTGACCTTTCCGACCATGCGCCCATCGTGGCGGACTCCACCGGCGTCAAGTGGATCCAGTATACATTCCCGCAGCCCGTCAGGGTCAAGGCTGTCAGCTTTGTCGCCGAGTACCCGCGGAACATGCGGCACAACATGCCCCTTGTCTGCCGCGACTCCCTGCAGGTCAGCGACGATGGAATCACGTTCCGTACCGTCGCCGGCCTCCCGACGGGGAGTACCCGGTTCGAGACGTTCGACATCGTCCCCGTCACTGCGCGATTCTTCCGTTTCAAGTTGAGCAAATCCAGGAAGACGGTCTCTGAACTGCAACTCCACACGGTCACCCGCGTGGACCATGCGGAAGAAAAGGCTGGTTTCGGCGGAGCCTTCGACCTGTATGACTATCCTACGCCGCCGGCACCCCCGTCCGACGTCGTTACGGAAGTCCGGGACATCACGGACAGTGTCCGGGACGGCGTCCTCCGTTGGACGGCGCCCGAGGGCCGGTGGAGGGTTTTCCGTTTCGGCGCTTCCTTGACAGGAAAGACCAACCATCCGGCTTCCCCTGAAGCGACGGGCTTGGAAGTCGACAAATTGTCTCCGGAACCCTGGAAAAAATACTTCAGGAACTATCTTGATTTGTACAAAGAGGCGTCCGGCGACTTGTTCGGCCGGAAAGGCGTGCGCTACATTCTCAATGACAGTTATGAGGCGGAATCGGAAACATGGACGGAGATCCTTCCGGAGGCGTTCCGTTCCAGAACGGGCTACGATCTTGTCCCCTGGCTTCCGGCATTGACGGGGATGATTGTTTCCTCCTCGGAAGACACGGAGCGGTTCCTTTGGGATTGGAGGATGACGCTGGGGAATCTTTTCCAAGAGAATTTCTCCGTCATGACAGACCTGCTCCGGGACGAATATGGCCTTGAAGGGAGTTATATCGAGTCGCATGCCAACGGACGTGTCTATCTTTTCGATGGCATGTCCATCAAGAAGACGGCGGCTGTCCCCATGTCTGAAATGTGGGTCCCCGAGCTCCAGAGCTCCATCGAAAGGATTCCGGAAGGGATTACGGATATCAAGGAATCGGCTTCCGTCGCGCACATCTATGGCCAGTCCATCGTCGCGGCAGAGTCCCTGACTTGTGAAGGATTGACCGGGAGGGCTTATTCCTATCACCCCGGGAACTTGAAGCGGACGGCTGATTATGAATTGTACGCGGGCGTCACCCGTTTTGTGATCCATGATTCCGCGCATCAACCGCTGGATGACAAGATTCCGGGTCTTGGACTGGGTGCATATGGCCAGTGGTTCCATCGCCATGAGACCTGGGCCGAACAGGCATGGGTCTGGACGGATTATCTGTCCAGAAGTTGTTTCATGCTGTCGCAAGGGAAGCCGGTGGCCGACGTCTTGTGGTTCTACGGGGAAGACAACAATGCGACCGCCTTCTACAGCCGGCGCCTTCCCGATGTCCCGGACGGCTTCAATTATGACTATGCCAATCCGGAAGTCCTTTATGACGAGATCTTTGTCGAAGACTCCCGGGTGGTGTCCCGGTCTGGCATGCATTACCAGGTCCTTGTCGTTGATCCGCTCATTACCCGGATGTCGTTCAAAATGCTTTCCCGTCTTTACACGCTGGCTTCGCAGGGGGCGGTAATCTGTGGCGGCATTCCTTCCCGATGTGCCAGCCTCATGGACGACCCTTCTGCGTTTTCCCGCTTGCGCAAGCGGCTGCTGGCACTTCCGAATGTCCATCATGGCAAGTCTTGCGGGGATATCCTGCAGGAGCCGGATGTCCGGCATGCGGCGGACCGGACGATTCTCCATGTCCATCGGTCACTTCCGGATGCGGAAATCTACTGGGTGAAAAACCTTTCTTACGACCGGTTCTCTACCGAGGTCTCTTTCCGGACTTCCGGGCGGATCCCGCAGGTCTGGCACCCTGAGGATGCTTCGGTGACGGAGGTCTCATACCGGATGGAAGGGGGACGGACCGTCGTTTCGCTGGATTTTGAAAGTGACGATGCCTTCTTTGTCGTCTTCTCCGTTCCGGCCACCCGGAACGCGATGACAGTCCCCACTCCTGTTCGTGAGGTGCTTCGGACCGTCGACACCCCTTGGCAGGTTTCGTTCCAGCCTGGGCGGAAGGCGCCGGAAAGCATCGTCCTGGACAAACTGGTCCCTTTGTCCGAGCATGCCGAAAAAGGCGTTCGCTATTTTTCCGGAACAGCCACATACCGGGCCTCTGTCAAACTGCCCGGGAGCAAAAGAGGCAAGGTGCTGCTGGATCTCGGTGATGTGAAGAACATCGCCACGGTTTATGTCAACGGTCATCCCTGCGGAACCGTATGGAAGTCTCCTTTTATCGTGGATGTCTCCCGGGCTGTCCGGAAAGGGGAAAACCAGGTCGAGGTCCATGTGACCAACCTTTGGGTCAACCGTCTCATCGGAGATTGCCAGGAAGATGAAAAAGACCCGTTGACCTATACTCCGGTGTCGTTCTATAAAGCGGATTCCCCGTTGCTTCCTTCCGGCCTGCTCGGCCCGGTGACTTTCTTGAGAGAAAGGTAGGCGTCTGGATCAGTCATTTTAAATCAGTCGGATCAATGTATTCTGGTCGCTTCTCTTTGCTGAAGGATAAACAGCATTCCCTTGTTTTGACCCTTGCGATGCTCCTCGTCTTGCCCGGTGCCTCGTCTGCATCGGTGCAGGACAGGCTCCTGGGGACGCTTTCCGACCCTTCCACGGAGTTGATGTCGCACGATTTCCGCTATGTCGGGGAATATGGCGGCTGGCGGTACGGCCTGTACAACGCCGGTTATGCCTCCACCGTGGAGCATCCGAAGAACCTCGACATCGACGTGAAACTGTGCCGCTGGAAAACGGACGACGCCGCGCACCGAGAGGTTCGTCAGGTCTGGCGTACCGGCCAGGGAATCACCGACGATTTCCGGGCGCCGTATGACCCGACCGGAATCATTGAAGGGCATGTGCTGCACATCCTCTTCTGTCCCGGCGTGGACGGGCGCAGTTCGTATGTCCATGTCCCTTATGACCTGGAAAAGAAGCGATTGGGCAAGGAAAAGGTCATGATGCTGGACGGTGTTCCGATGACGGTAGTCGGCGTCCTTGACAACTACAAGGCCCGCACCGGCGCCGAGATCCCCTGGTTTTCGGACGGAGGCGCCGAGACGGCCTATGGGATCGGGATGAATGTCGAGATCGTGCGGCACCGGGGTTGGTACTATAGCGTAGTCAGTGCCTATGCGCAGGGATTTACCTGCATGGTTGTCCGCTCCCGGGACTTGGTCCGATGGGAAACGGTCGGTATTCCCGACCTGTCCCCCCTCCACCTCGGAAACAGCTACTGGGAAGGAGTCGTGCATCCGCTTCATGGCGACACTTTTGCCTTCGCCATCCGCGTCCAGGATGAGCAAGGCGTAATCTACGGGACGTGGAATGCGGCTACGGGCGCGTTTTCTCATCTCCAGGCCGTTAAAGACGGCATTACCGCGCGGCCGGAAATCTTTGAGTACAAGGGAAATACATACCTGTACTGCAATACCTTCGGCCCTTCTGAGGTGGAGGGCTTCGGCTCCGCCTTCCGTGCCACCGTTTCTTTCTTCCGGATTACCGGGGATGGCGCTTCCCTGGTGTTCGTCCGTTCGAAGGCGGTCCCTGAAGGAATCCATTATGCAACGTTCTACGTCGAGCCCGGCCGCGGATGGCTGTGGCGCATTCCGGCACGCGACCGGCTCTGCATCATCTACAGTACGGACGCGCGCCGCCTGAATCTGGTCCAAGCCCGCAGCAACATCGCGCTGGAAGAATTGACACTCAAGTAATCAAGATATGAAAAGGATATTGCTTTCCCTGCTGGCGATGTGTCTGTTTGCCGCAGGAACCCTGTCCGCCTACGTGGAGCGTGACTTGCTCCGGAAACAGGCGGACGAAGCGAAACTGAAAACGCTGCTCATTCCGAATCAGGAATGGGTCCCCTTCCCCGCCTATGCCGACCGTGCCGGATGGGATGCGCTGCTGGGCGACTGGAAGGACGACTTCATCGCCCGGGGCGAGGCCGCCCTGGAGTTCGAGTGGAAGGTCGTCACGGCGACGGACTATCTCACACACGACCGCGGCGGTTCGCAGGGGGCGGCCGGTTCCCGGCTCTATGCCAATGTCCTGACGGTCATCGACTTGTTCTTCGCGGAACTCGCCAGCGGCGAAGGCCGTTACCTGGACCAGCTGATGAACGGTACGTTCGCCTTGTGCGAGACCACTTCCTGGGTGCTTTCGCATCACCTGTACCTGCAGAAGAGCGGCCACTATTTCCCGCAGTCGTTCGACAACGCCATCGACCTGGTCTGCGGGGACGTAGGGGCCATCTTGGCATGGGTCTACTATTATTTCCATGAAGTCTTCGACGGCATCGAGCCGGAGATCAGCCGTCGCCTCTATGAGGAGCTCGACAAGCGGATCATGACCCCTTACCTGACCGAGAAGCATTTCGGCTGGAAGGGAGACAACTTCAACCCGGAGACCGGGCGCCTCAACAACTGGACACCCTGGTGCAGTGTCAACTGCCTCCAGGTGTTCGCGCTGCTGGAGAAGGACATGGACCGTTTCGCGAAGGCGGCCTACATGTCCATGGAGTCCGTCGACAAGTACCTCAACAACATCGAGGGCGACGGCTGCTGCGACGAGGGCCCCAGCTACTGGTACCAGGGGCCGGCGAAGAATTTCGAGTATCTCCTGTTCCTGCGTTGGATCACGGGGGGCAAGGTCGATGCGCTGGGCGATCCGATGATCAAGCGGATGGGCGAGTACATCGCCCGTTCGGTGATCGGGAACGGCTGGGTGGTGAACTTCTCCGACGCCAGTGCCCGCGGCGGCGGGAATCCGCTGGTCATTTACAATTACGGAAAGGGCGTCAACAGTCCGCTGATGATGCGGTATGCGGCCTATGTGCTTGACGGAGCGGAGCTTCCGGCGGTCAAGGACCGCTTTATCATCCGCATGCTCTATTCCCTGCTGGTCAAGGACGACCTCCGGAAGGAGACCCCGGAGCGGGTCATCGAGCCCTATACCTGGTATCCCGAGACCCAGATCTGCTACATGCAGGAGAAAGACGGATTCTTCGTCGCGTCGAAGGGCGGCCACAACGCGCAGAGCCACAACCACAACGACATCGGTACGGTGTCCGTTTATTACAAGGCCATCCCGTTCCTCATCGACGCCGGGGTCGGAACGTACGTCACGAAGACGTTCAGTGCGCAACGCTATGAGATCTGGACGATGCAGGCGAACTACCACAATGTCCCCATGCTCAACGGGATTCCCGAGAAAGAGGGGCATGAGTACGCCAGCAAGCCGTCGGAGTTCGACCCGAAGACGATGACGTTCTCGGTGGACTTCGCCGGGACATACCCCGCCGAAGCGTGCGTCCGGAGCATGCTCCGGAAGGTCTCCCTGAAACATGGGAAGGTGACCGTCAGGGACAGCTATGAGCTGACGGAATCGAAGAAACCGGCCGACTTCAACTGGCTCACATGGGGGGATGTCGACATCACCGTGCCCGGAAAGGTCACGATCACGGTCCAGGGGGAGACGGTCACGCTCAGCTACGACGGGAAGCGCCTGGAACCGGTCATGGAGACCATCGTGCAGGACGATCCGCCGCTGCGGAAAGTCTGGGGGGACAAGATCTACCGAGTAACCCTCCGGGAGCGCAAGGCGTCGCCGAAGGGTTCCTATACATTCACCGTTACCCCGGGGAAGGGGGAATAGGGTTTCCCTTTTCCGCGAGCTTTTTTTCGAGCAGGACGCGGATGCGGTCGGGACGGACGCCGGACCAGGGGGAGACGGCAAGGAAGCGCGGCGGAACGGCGGCCGCGATGCGGTCGATCCGAAGGTCCGCCCGGAACCGCCCGATCATTTCGGCCAGGAGTTCGATGTACGCCGTCAGGTCCGGCATCAGGAAATCCTCCGGATGCTTTTCGTATTCGAGGGCCATCGGCGTCCCCTTCAGAATCTGCAGCTGGTGGAGCTTGACGCCCGTGAGCGGGAGGTCGTTGATCCGGTCGCAGGCTCCGAGGAGCATCTCCCGCGTCTCACCGGGGAGGCCGAGGATGAGATGCCCCCGGGTGTCGATCCCCCGTTCTGCGGCAAGCCGGACGGCCCGTTCCGTGTCAGCGAAGGTATGGCCGCGGTGGACGCGCGCGAGGGTCCTGTCGTAGCAGGATTCGATGCCGAGCTCGAGGATGACGATGCCGGGGAGGGAGGCGATGAGGTCCAGTTTCTCCTCGTCGACACAGTCGGGCCGCGTCGCGATGACGATGCCTTTCACGGCGGGGTGGGCAAGGGCCTGCCCATAGCGCTCCCGAAGCTTTCCGGCAGGCCCGTAGGTGTTCGAGTAGGACTGGAAATAAGCAAGATAGCCATCCGCCTTCCGGCCTCTGGCGCGGTGGAAGGCGATTCCGTCGTCCAGCTGTTCGCGGATGGATTTTTCCGGATGGCTGTATGCGGGGTGGAAGGCGTTGTTGTCGCAGAACGTACACCCACCCCGGCCGAGCGTCCCGTCCCGGTTCGGACAGGTGAACCCGGCGTCGATGACCAGCCGCTGCAGGCGCGCTCCGTTGTCCGTCGTTCTTCCCATGCAATGGCAAAGGTCGTTATGTCTTTGTCCCGGGCTTTGCCATTGAGACGGGAGCCTTAAAACAGGAAACCGATGCCTATACCTGCCTGGGTAAAGCCACCGCTCTCCAGCACGAGTGAAAGAAGGAAATTGCTGTCGCGGAACACAAAGTCACAACCGATGACTTTCTGCAGGTCGAGGGTGTCGAATGACTGGTCCCAATCCCAATCGCGTTTGTTCGTTTGGTCGCCGGACTTGTAAGAGATTTTTCCGGTAGGGAAGAAAGACACGCCCACTCCGATTCTGGGGCAAACCGCGACGGATGGACTGATTTCGAACTGATATCCGAACTGAAGGGGGACAAGTTTGAGCCCGAATCCGGTATAAGAGTTGAAGTAAGTATCATCCGCATCAGCCTTGTCATTGCCGATACGACCGGTGATCCCGACTTCTGGCGCATAGAAGAAGAGGGACCGGGAGATAGGGACATAATACCCGATGGAGGCATTGAAGCCGGTTCCGTGGAACCCGTCGGAGGAAGGGATGAAAGAAGACTCTTCGGACGATGAATAGGAACTCATCATGCCATCCAAACGGAAATACGGAGAACCGTAGCTGTCATTGTAATGGGAAGAGACGATCTGCGCATTGGCGGTGGAAAAGAGTGCCACAGCGGTTATGATAAGTATAACGATCCTTTTCATAATTGAAACTACTTTTTAGCATGGAACCTTCTGGAAGGGGTATTCGTGACGGACTGCGGGAAAGGAGCGACCAGGCTCATCCAATCGAGATCCGCATCGGATGCTTCCCGCATCTTTGTATACTTTACGGGATATCCTGTCATGACCATGGTGCAATCGTTGTTCTCCGTCGTGAAGAAGAAGAGGCTGCCGCCGAATGCATCAACCCCATACTCTTTTGATGCAAGGTAAACGGTGTAGGCCTTGAGGTTCTCGAGGTTTCCGCCGAAATGCTTGCGGTAATCCTTTTTCTTGAATCTGTAGACGAAGGTGACCTTCCCGGAGTTGTCTGCACCCTGTACCTGGACGGGGACGGACTCCATGACCATAGGATGAACGAATACGGACTGGACAGCATCTGCCGACCTTGCTTGGACATCCTCGCCGGATCTGGTTATCTGCGCAAACGCAGAGAACGAAAAAGCCAAAAGCACTGCCGATAAAACCAATACTTTTTTCATTGTTTTACGATTATTGTTACATTTGTTTTTTGAAAGTGACTACAAAAATAGCAAAAAAACGGGCACGTTTCCCATGGATATGTTCCCTTTGATAGGTTACCTTTGGAAAAATAACGGAATCGATATGAAAAAGCTGTTACTCTTCGCGGTGATGCTGCTCACCCTCGGCGCTTGCAAGAAGCAGGACGCCTTCACGCAGAGCTTCCAGGCCCCCGTCGGCGACATCCGGGCCCTGTACATCCGTCTCGGCAACAATATGTGGTGCGACTGGCCCGTCCAGACGATGGGAAGCGACCTGCAGGAGGCGGTCAAACTGCTGCCTGAAAACAAACGCCCCGACCTGCGGCTGACCACCGTGGATTCCCTGTGGCGGAAAGTGACGGATTACGCAGCCGCGAACGGTGTCAACATGCTGGTCGTCGACCTTGGCGAAGGACTCCAGTATCCGAGCCACCCGGAACTGGCCGTCGAAGGCAGCTGGAGCGTCGAGAAGATGCGCGACGAAATCCGCCGCCTGAATGCGCTGGGCATGGAAGTCATCCCCAAACTCAACTTTTCCAACACCCACAACGGCTGGATGAAGGACTACCGTCACATGGTGTCGTCCGCCCCATATTACCGGATGTGCTCCGAGGTGATCGCCGATGCGGCGGAAATCTTCGGGCATCCGCGCTTCTTCCACATCGGATACGACGAAGAGACCGTCGGCCATCAGAGCGGGTTCACCTACCGGATGCAGCGGGTCGGAGAATCGTGGTGGAGCGACTTCCTGTTCATCCTCGGCGAGGTCGAGAAGCAGGGCGCCCGGCCCTGGGTCTGGTGTGATTACGGCTGGACCCACCCCGAATATTTCGAGCGCTGCCCGAAGAGCGTCATCCAGCAGAACTGGTACTACGACGAGGCCTATGGCGGATTCGACCCCGAAACGAACCGGACGGACGACCATGAGCGCCTGATCATGTTTTGGAAACTGGAAGAAGCCGGTTTCGACCAGGTGCCCTGCGGCACGAACTGGGTGGGCTACAAACGCCGGGAGCTCAATGTCGGTGCGGACGACGTGATCGGGAAACTTGTCCGGACATGCCGGAAGGTCATTTCCAAGGACCACCTGTACGGCTTCATGATGGCCCCCTGGAGCCCTTGCACGGCGGAAGGAACGGACTTCCAGCTCCACGGGATCGACCTGTTCCGCGAAGCCATCGCCTCCGAGCCGGAATAACTGCCTCGGCGTGTCAGAAACAGAGATGCACAAAGACGGCCTAAGAGGACGAGGGAGAATGAAGAATAAAAGGATAATTGCCTTTTTTTGAAATTATCTGTATCTTTGCACCGAATTAAAACAGAAAGACAATGAATCTTCGTGACATCAAGAAAGACATCGAGTACGTGATCGGTGCATTCATCGATGACTGCTCCCTTTTCAGCGCCGTGAACAAGAATGCGGACGATGCCGCTCTCGGCGTGCTTTTCGATGACGCCGTCAACCTCTACAACGACCTGAAAGACAAGGTGAACGAGAAAGTGGAAGGCAAGAAATCCGCTTACTACACTGCCATCCGCAAGGAGCTGCTCGACAAGACGGACGAACTGTACAACCGTCTGAGCGACATGGTCCAGAAAGCAGCCAAGGAGTAACCGGAAGCTGATCCTTTGTAAGATATGCGGGGGAAGGCTTTCGGGTCTTTCCCCGGTTTTGTATAAAACGAACGAAACGGCAAAGAAATGAAAGTAGCTGTCGTAGGCGTGACCGGCCTGGTAGGAACCCGAATGGTCGAAGTTTTGGAAGAGAGGCATTTCCCCGTGTCTTCCTTCATCCCCGTGGCCTCCGCCCGTTCGGTGGGCCGCAAGATCCTTTTCCACGGACAGGAACACACCGTCGTCAGTGCCGATGAAGCGATCGCACTCCGGCCGGACCTGGCCTTGTTCTCCGCCGGCGGCGATGCCTCCCGCGAGCTGGCCCCGCGATTCGCCGCGGTGGGTTGCCGTGTGGTGGACAACTCCTCCTGCTGGCGGATGGATCCGACCAAGAAACTGGTCGTGCCGGAAATCAACGCCGACGTCCTGACGGCGGAGGATTTCATCATCGCCAATCCGAACTGCTCCACCATCCAGATGCTGCTGCCCCTGGCGCCGCTCCACCGCCGCTTCCGCATCAAGCGGATCGTGGTATCGACATACCAGAGCGTGACGGGGTCCGGCAACAAGGCCGTCGCCCAGATGAAAGCGGAGCGTGGCGGCGCCCGGTGGGGCGAATATCCCGCTTTTTATCCGTACCCGATCGACGAGAATGTGATTCCCCACATCGACGTTTTCCTCGAATCCGGCTATACGAAGGAGGAGATGAAGATGGTGAACGAGACCCACAAGATCCTGGGTGATGACAGCATCGGCGTCAGCCCGACGGCCGCCCGCGTGCCGGTCATCGGGGGACACAGCGAATCCATCAACCTCGAGTTCGAACGCGACTTCACCCTCGAGGAGGTACGCGCCCTCTGGGAAGCGGCCCCCGGCGTCACGGTAGAGGATGACCCGTCGCAGAACCGCTATCCGATGCCCCGCTTCGCCCTCGGCAAGGACGACGTGTTCGTCGGACGGCTGCGCCGCGACCCTTCCGTGCCGTACGGCCTCAATTTCTGGTGTGTCTCCGACAACATCCGCAAAGGGGCGGCGACCAATGCCGTACAGATCGCGGAGGAACTGCTCCGCCGCGGTTTCCTGGTCGATGAATAGGCCCATGGAAAGACGGACGGGCAAGCTTGTATTCCGGATCCTGCTGGTCGTGTACGTGCTGGCGGTTCTGTACTTGTGCTTCGGTTATTTCAAGTCATTGCCGTCGGTCAGCCGGTACCTGTGGGGCTTTCCGACTGACAAGGTCGTCCATTTCCTGATGTTCCTTCCTTTTCCGCTGCTGGCATACGGCGCCCTGGGCGTGCGCCCGCGCTCGTTCTTCCTGTCGCTGCTGCTGGTGGCCGGCATCTTCGCGGCCGGCCTTGTGCTGTCCGGCGGGACGGAGGTCGTCCAGTCTTTCCTGTCCTGGCGGTCGGGCGATTTGCGCGACTTCAAGGCTGACACCCTTGCGCTGGGTATCAGTTCGGGGATTGTGCTGCTGATCGAAACGGTCCGGCAGATCCGCCGGCGTTAGTCTTTCCCGGCCAGGTGCTTTTCCCAGGCCCAGGCGGCGGCGAGGGTGTCACGGATGTCCCTTTCCGCCTTCCATCCCAGTTCCCGGTTCGCTTTGGCGGGGTCGGCCCAGATGGCGGTCACGTCCCCGGGCCGGCGCGGTGTGAACCGGTAATTGAGCGCGACGCCCGTCGCTTCCTGGAATGCGTTGACCAGCTGCATGACGGAGAGCGGCGTCCCTGTCCCGATATTGTAGATTTCGTAAGCTTCGGTCATCCGCCCGTCCAGCATCCGACGGACGGCGAAGACGTGTGCACGGGCCAGGTCGACGATGTCGATGAAGTCCCGCTGGCAGGTGCCGTCGGGGGTCGGGTAGTCGTTCCCGAAGATGGACAGGCATTCCCGGCGGCCGATGGCCGTCTGCGTGATGAAGGGGACGAGGTTGTTCGGCACCCCGCGCGGAAGTTCGCCGATGAGGGCGGAAGGATGCGCGCCGATCGGGTTGAAGTAGCGGAGCGCGATGCCGCGCAGGTCCTCATACGCTTTCACGCTGTCGCGCAGGATGTCTTCGCACATCTGCTTGGTGTTCCCGTAAGGCGAGGTGGCTTCCTTGCGCGGAGAGGCTTCCGTAACGGGGAGGCTGTCGGGTTCGCCGTAGACGGTCGCCGATGAGGAGAAGAGGATGTTCCGGCAGCCGTTCGCGCGGGCGGCTTCGATGACGTTGATGAACGATTCGAGGTTGTTGCGGTAGTACTTGAGCGGTTCGCCGACCGATTCGCCTACGGCCTTGAAACCGGCGAAGTGGATGACGGCGTCGATCCGGTGCTCCCGGAAAAGGCGCATCGCCGCCTCTGCATCGCAGAAGTCCATCTTCACGAAGGGCAGGTCTTCCTTCCCGGTAATCTTCTTCACGCCCTCGACGCCGGACAGGTCGCAGTTCGACAGGTTGTCGGCGACGATGACGTCATAACCGGCCTCGATCAGTTCCACGCTCACATGCGAGCCGATGAATCCGGCTCCGCCGGAAACCAATACGCATTTTTTCATTCCGCTTTCTTTTTGGATATGCAAAATTAGGATTATTTTTGTGTTTATGAAGCTTTTTCGTTGCATAACCCTTCCGGCGGTCTTCCTGGCGACCGTCGCGCTGCATGCCCAGGTCCCCGTCCAACAACCCGCCGCAGGCGCAGCGAAAACCCGCGCCCAGCGCTATGTCGAGCTGATCTCCGGCAGCGAGGCGCTGAAAAGCAGCCTGCTCGGAGTCCTGGCCGTCAACGGGGCGGGTGACACCCTTGCCTGCATCCATCCGGACACGCGGATGGTCCCCGCCTCCAACCTCAAGCTGGTCACGACGGGCGCGGCCCTGCATGCCCTCGGATCCGGATTCCGTTTCGAGACCCGTATCGGCGTGCGCGGAGAGGTGTCCGCCGACGGCGCCCTGAACGGCGACCTGTACATCATCGGCGGGGGAGACCCGACGCTGGCTTCGAAGGACACGTCCGCCCTCTCGCGTGGGGCCTTGTTCGCGCGCTGGAAGAAACTGCTTGACGACGCGGGCATCAAGTCTGTCAACGGCCGCGTCATCGGAGACGGCCGCTATTTCGACGGCCCGATCGAGAAGGACACCTGGTCGTACCAGGACATCGGGACGGCCTACGGCACGGGCGGCGACGGGCTCAGTTTCTATGAAAACAGCCTGGAAGTGAAGGTGAGCGCCGGTACGGCTCCGGGCACGCCGGTGAACGCCATCGTCTCCTTCCCGCAGCTGCCGTGGCTCCGCTTCGCGAACCGTTCCCGGACGGGAGGCGCCGGCACTGGGGACGAACTGTACCTGTATACGTCGGACGTGTGGCCTTTCGCGGAGATGCGCGGCACGTTCGCCGTCGACCGGGCGGCCAAGACCGAGGAATTCAGCAACAAGTATGGCGCCTACACCTGTGCGCACTATTTCTGTGAATACCTCCGCTCGAACGGCATCACCGTCTCGGGCGGACCGGCGGATGTGCGCGGCGGGCGGCTCCGCACCGATCCGGCCAGCCTGGAGAACGGCCCGTACGCCGCGAATGTGGATGACCTTCACATCCTGGGCGGCACTTCCTCCCCGTCGTTGAAAGACATCGTCCTGCGGACCAACCATATCAGCGACAACTTCTACGCGGAGACGCTCCTGCGGATGCTCGGCCGCCGGCTCCATCATTCCGCAAGCTATGATTCGAGCTATGTGGCGCTGGGCGAGGTGCTGTCCGCCCTCGGCGCCGATCCCGCCGACGTGCGGATCGTAGACGGCAGCGGCCTGTCGCGTCACAACTATGTCTCTCCTTCGTACTTCGTCCGTTTCCTCGGGGCGATGATGGATTCTCCGGTCTTCGAGGACTACGTGGCGAGCCTGCCGCAGCCCGGGAAGGGGACGCTGGCCTCCCGCCTGCGCGGCGAGAAGGAGACGGTGCGCGCCCGGGTCCGCATGAAGAGCGGTTCGATGAACGGAACCCTGTGCTTCAGCGGATACATCATCCCGGAACGGGGCGCCCGTGACGAAACGATCGTCTTCTCGATCCTGACAAACAACGCCCTGGCGGGCGGCTCCAAGGTGGGACCGCTGCTGGACCGGCTGATCGTACTGCTGGCTTCGGAGAACGGAAACTAGTATCCCTCAGGGAAATAAGCGGCGCTTGTGAAGAGGGAGCGGATGCCGCTTCCTTCTTCGTCCACATACCCGGTGATCCGTCGGGCGCGGATCGGCGTGCGGGCGTAGTAGTCCGGGTCGGACGGGTCCAGCGATCCGATGCGCACGACCTGCGCGGCGTGGATGAACCGGCCTTCCCCCAGGTAGATGCCTACGTGGCTGACGCGTTCTCCCGCGGCGCGGGCGCCCCGGGCGTCTTCCCGCCGGAACCCGTGTGCACGCAGGGAGTCTTCAGGGGCGGCCTTGCCCCAGAACAGGAGGTCGCCGGGCCGGAGCGCCGTGGCCGTGATGCCCCCGTCGGCGGCGTGGATGGGAACGTCCTCCCCGACCATGGCCTGCTGCGAAGCGTTGCGGGGCAGCAGCACGCCGTTCAGGAAGTAGACGGTGCGGGTCAGACCGCTGCAGTCGACGTAGTTGGTGGTGGTCCCGCCCCACATGTACGGGACGCCGAGCAGCCGCTGTGCCGTCTGGCAGACCTGTTTCCCGAGTTTCTTCCCGTCCAGGGCCGCGGCGTGCGTTTCCTTCGCCCAGCGGTAGAAAATGTCCACGTCTTCCGTCCGGACATACCCTTGCTTTCCGGAGGGCAGGACGACGCCGACGAAGCGTTTCGAGAGTACCGCGGTGTTTTCTTCGTAACCGGCGAGCCGGCCGCGCGTATGTGTCCTGGTCTTGTAGAGGATGCGGACCAGGTCGCCGGCCACCAGGTCGGAGACGACGGCGGCATCCGTCGACGGCTCGGCGTAGACAGTGCTGTGGAAGGCGGTGCAGATGTATTTGGGCGCCGCCAGATAGTCTTCCAGCTGCGCGGCGTCGAGGGGGACGAGCCCCAGTTCATTCACCCAGGCGGTATAGGGCTCCGGCGTCCGGACCTTGATCCAGTAGCCGCTGGTGTCCAGCAGTTCCACGACCGTGCCCATCAGGGCCTGGTCTCCGAGTTCGGCCGTGTAGTCCGGCGCTTCCCGCATCAGGTTCGCGGAGAGGGCTACGACCGCTTTGTCCTGTGCCTGTGCGGCTGCGGCCAGCAGGAGGCCGGCGGCCAGGAAGGCGGCTATGCGTGTTTTCATCGCGGTGTTCCGTTTATTTTTCCCCAAATATCGCGATTTCCTCCGAATAATCCATCCCCGCGGGACGCATTCCCTTCCCTTTCGGGAAGAATTACGCAAAAAATGCTTATATTTGTCAAATTAAACTGTTCGCAATGGCTATTTACGTAAACCGAGAAATTCCCGAAGGTCTCACCTTCGATGACGTGTTGCTGGTCCCCGCTCATTCCGACGTACTTCCGCGCGACGTCGACGTGACGACCGCTTTCACGGCCGACATCCAGTTGCATACCCCGATCATTTCCGCCGCGATGGACACGGTTACCGAGTCGGAACTGGCGATCGCGATGGCGCGTGCCGGCGGTATCGGTGTGATACACAAGAATATGCCCATCGAAGCGCAGTGCGAGCAGGTACGCCGCGTGAAGCGCGCCGAGAACGGCATGATCTACGACCCGGTCACGATCACCCCCGACGCGACGGTGGGCGACGCGCTGGCGATGATGAAGAAGCACCACATCGGCGGCATCCCCGTGGTGAACGCCGCCGGATTCCTGATCGGCATCGTCACCAACCGCGACCTCCGCTTCCAGGAGAACATGAAGGAGCCGGTCTCGTCGGTGATGACGTCCAGCAACCTGGTCACGGCGCCCGTCGGGATCACCCTCGCCGAGGCGACGACCATCCTGCAGCGCGAGAAGGTGGAGAAACTCCCCGTCATCGAGAAGGACGGCCGCCTGGCGGGCCTGATCACCTACAAGGACCTGATGAAGATCAAGGATAACCCGATCGCATCGAAGGACAGTAAGGGCCGCCTCCTGGTCGCTGCGGCCGTCGGCATCAAGTCCGACACCCTCGACCGGATCGCGATGCTTGCCGAGGCCGGAGCCGACGCCGTCGTGCTCGACACGGCGCACGGCCATTCCGAAGGCGTGCTCCAGATGATCCGCAAGGCCTGTGCGGCGTTCAAGGACTACCAGGTCGTGGCCGGCAACGTGGCGACCGCCGCGGGTGCCAAGGCCCTCGCCGACGCCGGCGTGAAGGCGGTGAAGGTGGGTATCGGCCCCGGTTCCATCTGCACGACCCGCATCATCGCGGGTATCGGCGTTCCGCAGCTTACGGCCGTGATGAGCGCGGCCGAGGCCCTGAAGGGCACGGGCATCCCCGTGATCGCCGACGGCGGCATCCGCTACTCCGGCGACATCGTCAAGGCCCTTGCAGCCGGTGCGAGCACCATCATGGCGGGTTCCCTCCTGGCCGGCACGGAGGAGTCTCCGGGCGAGACGATCATCATGAATGGCCGCCGCTTCAAGTCGTACCGCGGCATGGGTTCCCTCGAGGCGATGGAGCAGGGCTCCAAGGACCGTTACTTCCAGGACATGGAAGCGGATGTCAAGAAACTCGTTCCCGAGGGCATCGTCGCCCAGGTCCCGTTCAAGGGTACCGTCTCCGAGGTTATCTACCAGCTGGTCGGCGGCGTCCGCGCGGGCATGGGCTACTGTGGCGCCCATACCATCGCCGACCTGCGGAATGCGCAGTTCGTCCGCATCACCAACGCGGGTTTCCTGGAGAGCCACCCGCACGACGTGACCATCACCAAGGAAGCCCCGAACTATTCCCGGTAATCCGACCGTGATGCGCATCCGAGTTTCCCTGCTTGCCGCCGCCCTCCTGCTGGGCATCCTGCCGTCCTGCCGTTGGATCTCCTCCATCGTGCACGACGGAGAGGTGGTGGCGCGCCTGGGCGACCACAAGTTGTTCCGAAGCGAGGTCGAGGCGGTGATCCCGCCGGGAACGTCCCCCCAGGACAGCACGAATCTCGCGATGCTGTACATCAATACGTGGGCGAAGGAGCAGGCTTTCCTGGATGTCGCCTCCGCGCAGCTTTCCAAGGAAGAAAAGGATGTGTCCAAGGAGCTCGAGTCCTACCGGGCCTCCCTGCTGCGCTACCGTTTCGAACAGCGCTACATCAACGAGCGGCTGGACACGGCGGTCAGCGAGGCGCAGATCCTGGCTTATTACGAGGCGCATCCCGAGTCGTTCGTGCTCGAGCGCCCCGTCTTCCGGGTCCGTTTCCTGAATATCGCCAAGGATTCCCCGAGCCTGCCCGTCATCCGGAAACTCATGTCTTCAGACGACCTGGCCGATGTGGAGGCCGCCGACAGCATCGCCTCCATTTCAGCGTACCGCTACCGTGACGCCTCTGCGCACTGGACCGACGCCGTCTCCCTGGCGGCTGAGTTCCAGGTGGACTATGCCGAGATGCTCGCGGCCCGCAACGGTGCGTTCATCGTCCTGCCGGACGGTGCGGACAAGGTGTCCGTGGCCTATCTGGCCGAGACGGTGAAGGCCGGTCAGGCGGCGCCGCTGGATTTCTGCCGCGAACGGATCCGCGACATCCTCATCAGCACCCGGAAGCACGAACTGCTCCAGACTTTGGAACAGGACTTGATAGAAGAAGCCCGGATGAAAGATAAATTTGTTATTTATTCGGAATGATCAGAAGATTGTTACTCACGGTCGCGCTGGCCGCGACCCTCTGCCCAGTCGTGAACGCGCAGAAATACAGATACATCGACAAGACGGTGGCGGTGGTCGGCAACGAGCCCATCACCCTTTCGATGATTGAAGGGGAGGTGAAGAACCAGCGGGCCCGCGGCATGGCCTCCGACCGGAGCGTGCGCTGTGAACTGCTGGAAACCGTCCTCGAATCGAAGCTGCTCCTGATGCAGGCGCGTATCGACTCCCTGTCGGTCAACAACGACTGGGTCGAGGGACGCCTCTCCCAGGACTTGGACCAGGCGATGTCCTATTTCGGCGGCGAGAAGGAAGTGGAGGAGTTCTACGGCAAGCCGATGTACCGGATCCGCAACGACCTGCGCCGTCAGTACGAGGAGATGAGCCTCACGGAGCAGGAGCGGCAGGAGATCATGAAGACGGTTCCCGACCTGACTCCCTTCGAGATCAAGGCCTATATGGACACGGTGGACCGTGAATCGCTCCCGATGGTGCCCGCGAAATACAAGCTCAGCCAGATCTGCCTCTATCCCGACCGGGAAGCCGCCGCGCTGGCTGCGCGTGAAAAACTGCTTGAACTGCGGGAGCGGATCATCGCCGGGGAGAAGTTCTCCCTGCTGGCGCGCATGTATTCCGACGACACGGAATCCGCCCGCCGCGGCGGGGAACTGGGCATGTTGTCCCGCTCCCTGCTTTGGCCCGCGTTCTCCGATGCCGCGATGGCGCTCCGTCCCGGGACCATCTCCCAGATTGTCGAAACCCCCGACGGGTTCCATATCATCGAGGTGCTCGAGAAGAAGGGCGACATGTTCAATGCGCGTCATATCCTGCTGACGCCCAAATATACGGCGGCCGACCAGGAGAAGGCGTTCGCCCGCCTGGACAGCCTCCGTTCCGAAATCCTTTCCGGTGCTGTCTCGTTCGAAATGGCGGCCTCCTTCTATTCCGAGGACGCACCGTCACGCACGAACGGCGGCCAGATGGCGGACCCGAACACCGGCTCGGCCTATTTCGAGGTCGACCAGCTCAAGCCGTCTGACTATGCGGCGATCCGCAATCTTCAGGAGGGCGAGATTTCCGCACCGGTGGTCTCCAGCGACAATGACGGCCGCGCCGATCCCACGAAGGGGTATGTGAACGGCAAGCTGATGTACAAGATCATCCGGCTCGATAAAATCATCCCTGCCCATACGGCTTCCTTCGAGAGCGATTTCAGTGAACTGCAGGAACTGGTGCTCAATCAGCAGCAGGTCAAGGCAGTCGATGCGTTCCTGGAGAAGAAGATTGCCGAGACCCGGATCGTGATCGATCCCATTTTCGAGGACTGCGACTTCCGCCGGGCAGTCTGGGCGACCAAGATCAAGAAACAAGATTAAGAAAGAAGCGTTGTCGATGCGGGGCCTTCGTCTGGCATATCTGTTCCTTGCACTGCTGGTGGCGGTTCCGCTTTCCGCCCAGCGGCAGCGGACAGAGCAGACGGACAGTCTGGTCCGCCTGCTGGGCTGTGATGAGCTGCGCCAGCGGGACGACCACGGGAGGAGCACCCGCATGGCCCTGGGGAACGCACGCTTCGAGCACAACGCCACGATGCTTCTCTGTGACACGGCCTACTGGCGCGTGGACGAAGGAATCATCGATGCGTTCGGCAATGTCCGCATCATCCAGAACGAGACCATCCTGAGCAGCGAGCGGCTCGTCTACCTGGTCGAATCGAACCTGGCCCAGTTCCGCGGCACCGTGGTGCAGTTGCAGGACAAGAAACGCAACACGCTCCGCACGTCCGACCTGGATTACAACACGCAGGACAGTGTGGCGACGTTCCGGCGCGGTGGTTCTTTCCGCGACCAGGACGGCCAGGTGATCGAGAGTGAAACGGGTAGTTATGACTCCAAGAGAAAGGAGTTCCTGTTCCTGCGCGACGTGAATATGTACACCGATTCTATCTTTATCAAGACGGATGTACTGACTTATAATACAGAGACTTCTGTGGCGCTGCTCGGCACGGGGACCTGTGCCTGGAAGGGCGACGACTACATGCTTTCCTCCAAAGCCGGAAAATATGAGCGTGCCCGCGAGTATTTCCTCTTCACCCACGATGTGCACCTGCAGACCCGCGACCAGGAAGCCTGGTGTGATTCGCTGCATTACTGGCGGCTCTCCAATGATGCCTTGATGTGCGGCAATGTCGCCGTCCTGGATACGACGCGCGATGTCATGGCGGTGGCCCGGTCGGCGCACTACGTCGATACGGCACGGAGCGTGACCCTGCGGCAGGATGCTGCTGTGATGGGGATCGACCGGCAGGAATCGGTCGCAGACACGACGTACATCGGGGCGGACATGCTGGTCTACTGGACCGTGCCCAAGTGCGACCTGGACTCCTCTACGGTCAAGCAGTCCCGGACGCGGCTTTCCGACATGGCGGCCGATCCGGTGACGGCGTATCGCCAGAAAGCGGCCGAGGAGGCCCGCGCAAAGGTGGAAAAGGCCAAGAAGGAGAAGGAAATGGCCGACCCGAATGCGGCGGCCGCACGGGACCGGGGCCGGCAACCCAACCTGCCTGGCCCGGACGACGATGCCCCTGCTCCGGCTTTCTTCCGCTACATCCACCGTCCGCAGCCGCCCGATTCCCTGATGCGGCAGGATTCGCTTCCAGTGCCGGCGGACAGTTCGCTTGCGCCGCGTGACAGCACGTTGGCGAATGCGGATTCGACCGTCCTGGCGCCCCGGGACACGACGCCGGTGGCCTTCCTCAAGGCGGTGGGCAACGTCAAAATCTTCCGCAAGGACATGCAGGCGGTGTGCGACTCCCTGGCATTCACGGATCTCGATTCCCTGGCGCGGATGTACAACAGCCCCGTCGTCTGGAACGAGGTGCGGCGGCAGTACTCTTCCGACAGCATCTATGTCCTGGTACGGAACCAGTCGCTCGAGAAGGCCAGCCTGATGTCGTCCGCCTTTATCATCGTGCAGGAAGACTCCCTGTGTTTCGACCAGATCCGCGGGGCGGAGATGCTGGCGTTTTTCGACTCTACCGGCGCGTTGTCGCGTTTCGATGCGCTCGGAGGCGCGTCGGGCTTGTTCTATATCGAGGAGAACGATGCCTTTGCGACGGTCAACAAGTTTGAAGCGAAGATGTTTACCGCCCGGATGAAGGACGGGGACATCCACGATATCAATTACTTCGAAGATGTCAAGAGCGACGCTTTCCCGGTCGTGCAGCTCCGGAAGGACGAGCGCGAGCTGAAGGGATACCGGTGGCAGCCGGAAAGGCGGCCGGCAACGCCTTCGGACGTGACGAGCCTGCAGCCGCGCCGCTCGGAGCGGGAGAAATACGAGAAGATGCCCCGGCCGAAGTTCAAGTATACGGAAAAGTATTTCCCGGGGTATATGGACGAGGTGCACAAGGAACTTGCCCGGCAGGATTCGCTGGCACGCGTCCGCCGGGCGGAACGTGCCCGGCAGCGGGAGATCGCCGACAGCCTTGCCGTGGTCGCTGCTGACAGTCTTGCCGCGGTTGCTGCCGACAGCCTGCATGCCGCGACGGACAGCCTGGCTTCCCGGCCGCCGCTGCCTGACGCTGCTGCTGCGGACAGCCTGGACGTAAAGCCGGCTGCCGATTCGACCCTGGCGGCGCCTGTGGATTCACTGCCTGTCCTTTCAGACACGTTGTCGTCCGGACAGCTGAAGCAGACGGATCGTGAGCGGAAGCGGGCCGAACGGGAGCAGAAGAAAGCCGAGCGCGAGCAGCGCCAGAAGGCGCGCATCGATGCGCGGGAGGCGAAATGGGCGGAACTCGACGCCCGCGACGCGGCGAAGGAAGCGGCCAAACAGGAAAAACAACTCCGGAAGCAACGCATCAAGACCCGCAAGATCTTGCAGGCCATGGAGAAGCGTGAAGCGAAGGAGCAGAAGATCATCGCTCGGTACAAAGAGCGATATATGAAACAGAAAGAGAAAAAAGAGGCGAAGGCGGCCCGGAAAAAGAAGCCTGAGGCCGACTTAGACACTGGTAGCGAATGAAGAATGTGCTGATCATCGGATCGACCGGACAGATCGGATCCGAACTGACGATGAAATTGCGGGGCATGTTCCCCGATGGACAGATTGTAGCGGGCTATATCCCCGGCGCCGAGCCGAAGGGTATATTGCTGGAGAGCGGACCGAGCGCGCAGGCTGACGTCTGCGACGGCAACCAGTTGCTCGATGTCATCCGGAAGTATGACGTGGATACGGTCTTCAATCTGGCGGCGCTCCTTTCCGCCGTGGCGGAGAAGAAGCCGCAACTCGCTTGGAAGATCCAGATCGACGGCCTGATGAACATCCTCGAGATTGCCCGCGACCGCCATCTCTCCGTTTTCACGCCGAGTTCCATCGGGTCTTTCGGCCCGGAAACGCCGCGGCTGGAAACGCCTCAGGATACCATCCAGCGCCCGAAGTCGATGTATGGCGTAACCAAGGTGACGACCGAACTGCTGAGCGACTACTATTTCCTCAAATATGGGGTGGACACGCGCTCCGTCCGGTTCCCCGGCCTCATCTCGCATGTGACGCTGCCCGGCGGCGGGACGACGGATTATGCTGTCGAGATCTTCTATGCCGCCGTGAAGGGTGAGGAATTCGTCTGCCCGATCGCTGCAGGAACCTATATGGACATGATGTACATGCCCGACGCCCTGCAGGGGGCCGTCGACCTGATGCTGGCCGATCCTTCCCGGTTGAAGCACCGCAATGCGTTCAACATCGCGTCGATGAGTTTCGATCCCGAGCGGATCGCCGCCAAGATCCGCGCGCGCATCCCGTCCTTCCGGATGCGCTACGAGGTCGATCCCGTGCGGCAGGCGATTGCCGATTCCTGGCCGGACCGCCTGGACGACACCTGCGCCCGCGAGGAGTGGGGCTGGAAACCGCGTTTCGGCCTGGATGAGATGGTCGACGACATGATTGCGGAGCTCCGCAAGCGCTTCGGCACGGCTTGACTCTTTAAACAAATAACCACATAATACCATGTACGGAAAATTTCAACAGCATCTCCGTGATGAACTGGCCGCCATCGATGCGGCGGGCCTGTACAAGCGGGAAAGGAATATCGCATCCGCCCAGGGGGCGGAAATCACGTTGGAGGACGGCTCCGTCGCGCTGAACTTCTGCGCGAACAACTATCTCGGCCTCGCCGACGACGCCCGCTTGATCGCGGCCGCGAAACGCGCGATGGATGAGCGCGGTTACGGCATGTCTTCGGTGCGCTTCATCTGCGGTACGCAGGACCTGCACAAACAGCTCGAAAAGGCGGTGTCCGATTTCTTCCATACGGAGGATACCATTCTCTACGCTTCCTGTTTCGATGCCAACGGCGGCGTGTTCGAACCCCTGCTGACGGCGGAAGACGCAATCATTTCCGATGCGCTCAACCATGCCTCGATCATCGATGGCGTGCGCCTGTGCAAGGCGGTGCGCTACCGGTATGCCAATGCCGACATGGCGGACCTGGAGCGCTGCCTGCAGGAAGCCCAGGCGCAGCGGTTCCGTATCATCTGCACCGATGGTGTCTTCTCGATGGACGGCAACGTGGCTCCGATGGACAAGATCTGTGACCTGGCCGAGAAGTACGATGCCCTGGTCATGGTGGACGAGAGCCATTCCGCCGGTGTCGTCGGCGCGACCGGCCGCGGTGTTGCCGAGCAGTTCGGCTGCTACGGACGGATCGACATCTTCACCGGTACGCTTGGCAAGGCTTTCGGCGGCGCCGTGGGCGGATTTACCACCGGCCGGAAGGAGATCATCGACATGCTCCGGCAGCGTTCCCGTCCCTACCTTTTCTCCAACTCCATCCCTCCGATGATCGCTGCCGCCGGCATCGAGATGTTCCGGATCCTCTCCGAAAGCAACGAGCTGCACGACCGGCAGCAGGAGAACGTGGCCTATTTCCGGGAGCGGATGCTGGCCGCCGGATTCGACATCAAGCCCACCCAGAGCGCCATCTGTGCCGTGATGCTGTACGACGCCCCCTTGAGCCAGAAGTTTGCCGCAGCCATGGCCGAGGAAGGCATCTTCGTGACCGGATTCTATTATCCGGTGGTCCCGAAGGGTCAGGCGCGCATCCGCGTCCAGCTCTCCTCCGCGCACACGCGCACCCAGATCGACAAGGCCATTGCCGCCTTCATCAAAGTCGGCAAGTCCCTGGGGGTGATTTCCTAGGAAGGTCGTTTACGGATCAGGCTTCCGCGAAGAGTCCGAGGATGTTCAGGATGACCGCGGAAGCTTTTTCCATGCTCTGCAGCGACACGAATTCCATCTTTCCGTGAAAATTCAGGCCGCCTGCGAAGATGTTCGGGCAGGGGAGACCTTTGAAACTGAGGTTGGCGCCGTCCGTTCCGCCGCGGATGGGCTGGATCTTCGGGCGGATGCCGGCCATCTCCATGGCTTTGACCGCTTTCCGGACGATCTCGTAGTGCGGCTCCACCTGTTCGCGCATGTTGTAGTACTGGTCCTTGATCTCGGCCTCCACCGTCCCTTCTCCGTATTTTTCGTTGATGAACGCGACACAGCGGGCGATGAAGGCTTTCTTCGCCTCGAATTTCGCGCGGTCGTGGTCGCGGATGATGTAGCGGACGATGGCTTCCTCGACCGTGCCGTTGAAGGCGATGATGTGGTTGAAGCCTTCGTAGCCTTCCGTGTACTCCGGCCGTTGCTCGACAGGCAGCAGTTCCCCCAACTCAGTGGCGATCAGGATGGCGTTCTTCATCTTGCCCTTGGCGTATCCCGGGTGGACGTTCCGCCCCTGGATGTGGATGCGGGCCGAGGCGGCGTTGAAGTTCTCGAATTCCAGTTCGCCGACCTCGCCGCCGTCCATCGTGTAAGCATAGTCGGCGCCGAAGCGCGCAACATCGAATTTCACGACGCCGCGGCCGATCTCCTCGTCCGGCGTGAAGCCGATGCGGACCTCGCCGTGCTTGAATTCCGGGTGCGACTGCAGGTACTGGACGGCGTCCATGATCTCCGCCACGCCAGCCTTGTCGTCGGCGCCCAGCAGGGTGGTGCCGTCCGTCGTGATGAGTGTCTCTCCCTTGTGCGCAAGGAGTTCCGGGAATTCTGCGGGGCGTAGCCAGAGGCCTTCCACGCCCTTCAAGGCGATGTCTTCTCCCGCATAGTCGGGAATGATCTGCGGTTTGATGTCTTTCCCGGATGCATCCGGCGACGTGTCCACATGGGCGATGAAGCCGATGGCGGGCACGCGGGCACCTGCGTCCAGGTTGGAGGGAATCCGCCCCATCACATATCCGTATTCGTCCAGGGTGGCCTTCACGCCCATCGCTTCCAGTTCGTCCCGCAGCATCCGGAGCAGGTTCAGCTGCTTGGATGTCGAAGGCTGGCTTTCTGAATTCTCGTCGGATTGGGTGTCCACGGCGACATAGCGCAGGAAACGGTCCAGTATCTTTTCCATATCTTTATTCGGTTTTTGTTTTCATCGAGGAACGGATCATATAGATGACGATGCACAGGAACGGGACGATGGCCACGGCCTCTCCCCAGGAGGTGTTCCAGTCGGAGAGGAACCAGTCGACCTGTGCGAATTTGAGCAGGGCGCTCACGACGCCCATCAAGGCGCCGCCGGCGATGAAGCCCGACGCGATCAGTGTCCCCTTGTTCAGGCGGGCGTCGTTGACGGCCTTGTCCTTCGAGCGGGTACTGACGTACCAGGAGATGGCGCCGCCGATGAGCAGCGGGAGGTTGAGGTCGATCGGAATGAACATGCCGAGCGCGAAGGCGAGGGCAGGCACTTTCATCAGTGTCAGGACGATGGCGATGACGGCGCCGATGCCGTACAGCAGCCAGGGTGCGCCGCCTCCGTTCATCATCGGCTGGATGACTGCGGCCATTGCGTTGGCCTGCGGGGCCACCAGTGCCTGGTCGCCCACGAAACCGTACGTCTTGTTGAGGACGAGCATCACACCGCAGACGGTCGCGGCGGCAACTGCGACGCCGAGGAACTTCCATCCTTCCTGTTTCTTGGGCGTCGAGCCGATCCAGTATCCGATCTTGAGGTCGGTAATGAAGGACCCCGCGACGGAAAGTGCCGTACATACGACGCCGCCGATGATCAGGGCCGCGGCCATGCCGGCGTTCCCTTTCAGCCCGACGGCCACCAGGATCAGCGCGGCGATGATCAGGGTCATCAGCGTCATGCCGCTGACGGGGTTCGTGCCGACGATGGCGATGGCGTTGGCGGCCACCGTCGTGAAGAGGAACGATACGATGGCGACGATGACCAGCCCGACCAGGGCTTGCCACACGTTGTTGACGACGCCGCCGAAGGCGAAGAATGCGAAGACGGCCAGCAGGGTGAGGACGATGCCGAAGACGATGGTCTTCATGGGCAGGTCCTGCTCCGTACGGGGAGCCGCTCCGGCGTTGGAGCCTTTCTTCCCGAATTCACCCACCGCCAGGGTGACGGCGGATTTGATGACGCCGAACGACTTGATGATGCCGATGATGCCGGCGGTTGCGATGCCGCCGATGCCGATGTGGCGGGCGTAGTCCTTGAAGATCTGCTCGGGAGCCATCTGCCCGATGGTCTGCGTGACGCCGGTATGCATCAGGTCGATGACCTGCCCGCCCCAGATCAGGTTCATCAGGGGGATGATCACGAGCCAGACGAGGAAGGATCCGCAGCAGATGATGAAGGCGTATTTCAGGCCGACGATGTAGCCCAGTCCGAGGACCGCCGCGCCGGTGTTCAGTTTCAGGACGAGTTTCGCCTTGTCGGCGATGGTCTGCCCGATGCCGACGACGGTGGTGGAAACGGTGTCGGCCCAGGCCCCGAAGGTGTTTACGACGAAGTCATACAGGCCGCCGACCAGTCCGCTGACCAGCAGGATGCGCGCATCTTTTCCGCCGCCGTCGCCGCTCACGAGAATCTGCGTGGTGGCGGTGGCTTCCGGGAACGGATACTTGCCGTGCATCTCGGAGACGAAATACTTCCGGAACGGGATGAGGAAGAGAATGCCCAGGATGCCGCCCAGCAGGGAGGAGAGGAACATCTGGACGAAGTCCACTTCCACTCCTAATATATATATGGCGGGGAGGGTGAAGATCGCTCCGGCCACCACGGCGCCCGAGCAGCCGCCGATCGACTGGATGATCACGTTCTGCCCGAGTCCGTCCTTCTTCCCGAGGGCGCTGGTCAGGCCGACGGCGATGATCGCAATGGGGATGGCGGCCTCGAAGACCTGTCCGACGCGCAGCCCCAGGTATGCGGCCGCCGCGGAGAACAGCACGACCATCAGCAGGCCGAGCAGGACCGAATAGGGGGTTACTTCCGCCCATTTGCGGTCCGCGTCCAGCAAGGGTTTGTAGGTTTCGCCCGGCGCCAGCTCCCGCTGTGCGTTTTCCGGCAGTGCGTTTCTCTTTTCTTCCATTTTTGTGTCAGCTGTTTCTTACAAAGATAACCAAAACCTTCCAAGATATTGTCCGGTGCCCCTTAAAAATGGTTTTATGCCTTCGGAAACGAAAAAAAACGAAAAAAAATGTAAAAAAGATTTGCAGGGTTCAAAAAAGTCCGTATCTTTGCAGCCCGTTTTGGAAAAGACGGAAACGATCATTGACAATACTGAGAGATTACAACGAGGTAAAATTTTAAGATTAGCTTATTTTACAAAGTAAAGCGTAAATCAATTTCACAGAATTGTAAGATTCACTGAGAAAGAGAAGCAAGGGCGTACGGAGGATGCCTTGGCTTCCGCAGGCGATGAAGGACGCGGTAAGCTGCGAAAATGTCCGGGGATTGGCAAACACGAATTGATCCGGATGTGTCCGAATGGGGCAACCCGGCAGGTTGAAGACCTGTCACCAGCGAAGCTGGAGCGAACGCGGGGAACTGAAACATCTTAGTACCCGCAGGAAAAGAAAGAAAGATCGATTCCCTGAGTAGTGGCGATCGA
>CADCHE010000018.1 GCA_902801205.1 uncultured Bacteroidia bacterium | reverse complement strand
GATGTTGTCCACCATGTTTTCATCCAGTTCCGGGCGTTTTGATGAACAAGAGAAAGCGATGAACGCAAATAACAGGATGAATAATGATTTTACATTACCCATGATGATCATGTTTCCATTTCGTTTCATAAGCAGCGGTTTCGAACTTGTTTATAGCGGCAACGATTGTTTCATTTTTACAGAATAGATATGGAGTATTCGTGTAAGCGTCCCGTTGGGGCTATTTTGTCAAAATATGAACGTCGATTACCCCCAAATGCTCGTCTATTGTAATCGCTGCATGCTGGATATACTTTTCTCTTAACCGAAGTACCCTCTTTACTTCTTTCTTTGTCCTTACGGACTTGTTGTTATATACATACGAAACTTCCATTTTATCCAACTCACACTTTAAACATCCGATCTTGTCCATAATGCTTTTATTCACAAATAGAAAACCGTCTTTCGCCCGGTTAGTTCGAATATGCAACTCTCTTCTTTTGTGGAGGGTGTCAAAGAACTGTGAAGTTTTATAGCCTGACGATTTAAGTTTACAGTAATAGGTTCCGACAAAAATGTCAGGAATTAATTCTTGGGCCAGATTATCAACGTAAATACATTGCTCGTAGGAATTGTATCGTTCATTTCCACCAATTCCTGTTTGTGCATTTAATTGACAACAAACAGTCAATGTGATTAGTATTAAAAAAAACTGCACTTTCATTTCGTGTAATTCGTTTTTGCAAATATAGAAAAAAGGAATGTCTTTCGCCGGGACCGGATGAAGATCGGATGACATTCATCTGCCACGCCGGGCGGCCCTGGAGCGGCTGATTCACTTTCCATCCGGATGGCAGCATCTCATCCCCGCCTTTTTCAGGCAGCATGGCGAGCAATGCTGCATCCTTATATTCCGGAGGTCGCGACACCCGGAATGCCCTGTGCGGCCGAAAACCTGTCGCGACCTGGCTGAAACAGCCTTGTCCCGCCCAATTCGCTGAGGTCGCGACAGCGGAAATCCCCTCCAGGGCCGATTTCATGGAGCGACCTTCCCTCCCGGCAATATGGCGCTTCCGACAACATGGTCCTCCCCGGCAGTATGGTGCTCCCGGCGGCATGGCGGGCGGCGCTCCGATCCATCGATTCCGTGCTGCGCCATCGCGGGACAATCACGCTGTCGGTTTACGATTTAATTGCCAGCATATTCCACCTTTTACTTCATTTGATTCCGGAACAAGGAGGTGTGCTATTTCCCTCATTATCATCACGTTATTGGGCAGCGCCCATGTGGCGGGCGATATGGGACACCCGCCGGCCCGGCCTCCTTGGAAAGCCCATTCGCCCGGATAGGGATGCACGAAGTGCAAGTTGGGCTTTCCGACACCGAAAGGCGGCCGCCCATTCGCCCGGACAGGGATGCACGAAGTGCAAGTTGGGCTTTCCAAGGAGGCCGGAGCGGCGGATAAGAAACCGGACACAGAGGCCGGGACGGCGGGAAAGGGCCCGGCTCAGGCGAGCAGGGCGGCGATGCGCTCCAGGCTGGCAGCGTCCACGTCATCGAAAGCGGCCAGGTCGCGGCTGTCGATGTCCAGGACGGCCACCACACGGCCCTCACGCCGCAACGGCACGACAATCTCGCTGCGCGACGCACTGCTGCAGGCGATGTGCCCCGGAAACTGCTCCACATCGGGAACGACCACCGTCCGGTCCTCTTTCCACGCCGTACCGCAGACACCCCTGCCGAACGGAATGCGGATGCACGCCACGGGACCCTGGAACGGCCCCAGCACCAGTTCCTCCCCGACCACCCGGTAGAAACCGGTCCACCACCATCCGAAGGCGGCATGAAGCACCGCCGCCGCGTTCGCCCACAAGGCGACCCAGTCCTCCTCGCCGCGGCAGAGCGCCTCCACCTGCGCGAACACCGCATCATATCTTTCCAGCTTCGTCATACAATCTGGTTTCCCGTATAGAGTTCATAATACTTGCCCTGCAAAGCCAGCAGCTCAGCATGCTTGCCACGTTCGATGATCCGGCCCTGGTCCAGAACCATGATATAGTCAGCATTCTGGACCGTCGACAGCCGGTGGGCGATGACAAAAGTCGTCCGCCCCTTCATCAGGGAATCCATCCCCTTCTGGATCAGCCGCTCGGTGCGCGTATCGATGGAGGAGGTCGCTTCGTCCAGGATCAGGACGGGCGGATTGGCAACGGCGGCGCGGGCGATGGCCAGCAGCTGCCGCTCCCCCTGCGAAAGGTTGCCGCCGTCTGCGGCCAGCACCGTCCTGTAACCCGCCGGCAAACGGCGGATGAACGGGTCGGCATAGACCAGCCGGGCCGCGGCGATGCATTCTTCGTCCGTCGCATCCAGGCGGCCGTAGCGGATGTTCTCCAGCACTGTGCCGGAGAAAAGCTTCGTCTCCTGCAACACCATACCGAGACTGGCGCGCAGTGAAGATTTCCGGATGTCACGCACGTCGAAACCGTCGAACGTGATGACCCCGTCCTGGATTTCATAGAAGCGGTTGATCAGGTTCGTGATGGTCGTCTTGCCGGCTCCCGTCCCGCCGACGAAGGCGATTTTCTGCCCCGGATAGGCCGTCAGATTGATATCGTACAGCACCTGTTTTTCGGCCGTATAGCTGAAGTCGACGTCCTTCAGGCTGACTTCCCCACGCAAGGGGGCCAGCACCTCCCGCTGTGGATCCTTCCAAGCCCATGCCCCCGTTCTTTCCGTTGTTTCTTCATGATTTCCAACAGAAGAAACATTTACGTTACACAATGTAACATTTCCGTTATCAACCTCCGAAGGCTCATCCAGCATGGCGTAGACGCGGTCCGTACCCGCCGAAGCCATCGCCAGCGCGTTGATCTCGTTCGAGATGTTGGAGATCGGCCGGGTGAAGTTCTTGTGCAGCGTCAGGAAGGCGACCAGCGAGCCCAGGGTGAGCGGCCCGCCTTCCAGGGCGATGACGGCGCCGGCGATCGCCAGCAGGACGTAGCCGAAGTTGCCGATGTTGCTGTTGATCGGCATGATGATGTTGCCGATCCGGTTGGCGTCGTAGACGCTGGAACGCAGCGCCTCGTTGAGGACGGAGAACTGCTCGCTCGCCTGCCGCTCGTGGCAATAGACCTTGACGACCCGCTGCCCGGACACCATCTCCTCGATGAAACCGTTCACCTTGCCCAGGTTTTCCTGGCGGGCGGAAAAGTACTTCTTCGACAGTTTGCCCAGCCGCGTCGTCACGAAGAACGTCAGGGCGGCCAGCAGGAGGGAGATACCGGTCAGGGGCAGCGAAAGGACGACCATGGACGTCAGGGTGGCGACAATGGTGACCAGCGACTGAAACAGGCGCGGGAGCGTATTGCCGATGACCTGCCGGAGCGTGTCCACATCGTTGGTGTAGACAGACATGACGGCCCCGTGCGCGTGGGAATCGAAGTAGCGCAAAGGCAGGGTTTCCATGTGGGCGAAGAGGTCGTCACGGAGCTTCTTCATCGTTCCCTGCCCCACGTGGATCATGATCAGGTTGTAGGCGTACGATGCGGCCACCCCCGTCAGGAGCACGGCCCCCAGTTTCACGAGCACGCGCAGTAGCGGTGCGTAGTCGTGGGTCGCCGCCCCGAGCATGGGCGTAATGTAGTCGTCGATCAGCGTCCGCGTGAACAGGGACGAGGCAAGCGTCGTCAGGGAGGAGACGACGATACAGACCACGACGAGTCCCAGGCGGAACTTGTGCTCCTTCCAGATCAGGCCGAAAAGGCGCCACACGGTGGAGCCGCGCCCGAGGCCCTTCTTCAAGTCTTCCCTGGAGAGGCCGGCGCCGCGCGGGCCGCCGTCCCTCATCTTCATACCCGGTGCATTGCTCATCTCATTGCCTCCTTCTCATCGAAATCGCCCTCGGCACCCGAGGTCTGCATTTCATAGATATCCTGGTAGATCGCATTGTCGCGCAGCAGGTTCTCGTGCGTGTCGAAGCCATTGACGCGGCCGTTGTCCATGACGATGATCCGGTCGGCGTCACGGATGGACAGGATGCGCTGCGAGACGATGATGCGCGTCATCCCGGGGATCCGGCGGGCGAACATCTCGCGGATCCGGGCATCCGTGGCCGTGTCCACTGCAGAAGTGGAGTCGTCCAGGATCAGTACCTTGGGACGCTTCAGCAGGGCGCGGGCGATGCAAAGGCGCTGCCGCTGTCCCCCGGAAACGTTCGTTCCGCCCTGCTCGATGACAGTATGGTAGCCGTCCGGGAAAGATTCGATGAATCCGTCCGCACAGGCCATCCGGCAGGCCTCGATACATTCCTCCTCCGTCGCATCTTCCTTGCCCCAGCGCAGGTTGTCGAGGATGGTGCCGGAGAACAGCGTGCTCTTCTGCAGCACGGTCGCCACCTGGTTGCGCAGGACTTCCATGGAATAGTCGCGGACATCGATGCCGCCGACCTGCACGCTCCCTTCCGAAACATCGTACAGGCGGGAGATCAGCGTAACGAGGGTGGACTTGCCGCTGCCGGTACCGCCGATCACACCGATTGTCTCACCTTCTTTTATATGGATATCAATATCTTCAAGTGCGTTATCTCCACCTTTCTTATAAGTAAAATAGACATGGTTGAAATCGATCTGCCCGCCCGGCACGGTCCGTACCGGATCGGCCGGATCGGCCATGTCGGGCTCCTCCTCGATCACCTCGGCGATCCGCTTCCCGCTGGCAACGCTCATCGTCAGCTGGACGAAGATCATCGACAGCATCATCAGCGAAGACATAATCGTCATGATGTAGGTGAAAAGCGAGGTCAGCTGCCCCGTCGTCAAGGAGCCCTCCACGACGTAGTGGGCGCCGAACCAGGAGAGGGCGATGATGCAGCCGTACACCACGATGTTCAGGACCGGGTGGTTCAGCGCCATCAGGCTCTCCGCCCGGACGTTCAGGGTGTAGAGCGAAAGGGCCGCCTTGTCGAACTTGCTCATTTCGTGGTCTTCGCGGACGAACGCCTTCACGACCCGGATCGCCGACACGTTCTCCTGGACGACGGCGTTCAGGGCATCGTACTTCTCGAAGATCTGGACGAAAAGACGGGAGGCACGGCGGATCAGGAGGAAAAGCGCCGTACTGAGGACGACCATCGCCACCAGGAAGATGAGGCTCAGCCGGGCGTTGATGAAAAAGCACATGAAAAGGCTCGTCACCATGTTCAACGGAGCGCGGAAACTCGTCCGCAGCAGCATCTGGAAAGCGCTCTGGATGTTGCTCACGTCCGTGGTCATCCGCGTCACGAGACCGGCCGTAGAGAACTTGTCGATGTCGGAAAACGAAAACCGCTGGATGGAAGCATACATCGCCTCGCGCAGGTTCGCAGCCAGTCCCGTCGAGGAATAGGCTGCAAAACGCCCGGCGAGGATGCCGAACAACAGGCTGAAGCAGGCGATCAGCAGCATCTCCCCGCCGTAGCGCAGGACGTTGTGCATGTCGCCGCTCCCGATGCCTTTGTCGATCAGCGAGGCGGTGACATAGGGGATGAGCACCCCCATCACGACCTCGGCTGCCGTCCAGACCGGCGTGAGCAGGGCGGCGGTCCGGTAGCGGCCCACCTGCCCTAAAAGTGTCTTTATCATGGGCATAGCATACAAATTTAAGAAAAACCGGCGGATTTGATTTTGCAGTAGGACGAGAATTCGCTAAATTAGCGACAGAATCCGCTAAAAGCATGTCAGAAGAACTCCATCTCGTACGGGACCTTGCCGTCATCCTGATTTCCGCGGGCATCTTCACCCTCCTGTCGAAGGCTTTGAAGCAGCCCCTCGTACTGGGCTATATCCTCGCCGGCTTCCTGATCGGTCCGAACATCTCCTTCTTCCCGGGCATCTCCAGCGCCGAGACGGTGGAGCAGTGGTCGGAGATCGGCATCATCTTCCTGATGTTCGGTCTCGGCCTGGAGTTCAGTTTCAAGAAGCTGCTGAAAGTGGGGTCGAGCGCCATCGTGACGGCCCTCTGCAAGTTCGCCGGCGTGTTCCTGCTCGGATTCGTCACGGCGCAGGCCCTCTCCTGGAGCCTGATGGAGAGCGTTTTCCTGGGCGGCCTGCTGTCCATGTCCTCCACGATGGTCGTCATCAAGTCCTACGAAGACATGGGCCTCAAGGACAAGCCCTATGCGGGCATGGTCTTCGGGACCCTCGTCGTCGAGGACCTGATCGCCATCCTCCTCATGGTCCTCCTTTCGACAATGGCCGCCTCGAACCAGTTCGCCGGATCGCAGCTGGTCGGCAGCATCGTCCGCCTCGCCTTCTTCCTCATCCTCTGGTTCCTGGTCGGGATCTATGTCATCCCCACCCTGCTGGCCAAGGCAAAGAACTACCTCAGCGACGAGATCCTGCTCATCGTCAGCATCGGCCTCTGTTTCGGCATGGTCGCGCTGGCCACCACCGTCGGCTTCTCCTCCGCCCTCGGCGCCTTCGTGATGGGATCCATCCTGGCCGAGACCATCGAGAGTGAACACATCCTCCACCTGGTGGAGCCCATCAAGAACCTCTTCGGCGCGATCTTCTTCATTTCCGTCGGCATGATGGTCTCCCCTTCCGTCATCGCTGCGCACTGGGCGATCATCCTGCTGCTCGCCCTCCTTGTCATCGTCACGCACATCCTTTTTTCCGCGGCCGGTATCATCCTTACAGGCAACGGATTACGTAACGCGGTCTACACTGGTTTCTCGCTGGCGCAACTGGGCGAATTCGGCTTCATCATCGCCGGCGTCGGCCGCTCGCTCGGTGTCATGCGCGACTTTATCTACCCGGTGATCATCGCCGTTTCCGTGCTCACCACCTTCACGACTCCCTACATGATCCGGCTCGCCGGACCGGCCTATGACCTGCTGCTGCGCAAGCTGCCGCCGTCCTGGCTGGAGCGGCTCCGCAGCAACGGCGAGAACGCCGCGCAGCGGACCGCTGCCGAGGACAACGAATGGAAGAAACTCCTCTCCGCCTACCTGCTGCGCATCCTGCTGTACGGCGTGATCCTTACCGCCCTGTCCATCGGGTCGCACTTGTACCTCGCCCCGCTCGTGGACAAACTCCTCGCCTCTGCGGGAGAAACCCTCCGCAAGGCGGTTTGCGTCACCGTCACCCTGTCCTTGATGGCGCCTTTCCTGTACGGCCTGGGCGTCAACGCCGGCTCCATCAACCAGTCCGCCCCCAAGCTCCTGCGCGAGAAGTCGTCGAACATCTGGCCGATCCTGGGACTCATCCTCCTGCGGGCCTTCCTGGTGATCGGCATCATCCTCGGCGTCTGTTCCAGCTACTTCCACCTGGCCGGATGGACGGTCTTCGCCATCATCGCTGCCGGCATCGTCTTCATTTTCGCGGCCCGCCGCTCCCTGCACAAGTATTCCGCCCTGGAGGAGCGCTTCCTGTCCAACTTCAATGAAAAGGAGGAACGGGAACGCCGCAACCGGCCCGTCGCGACATCCGTCCGGAAGAACCTGGCCGACTACGACGTACACACCGTCAGCCTGACCGTCGAACCGGAATCCGAGTTCGCGGGCCGGAAACTGGCCGAAATCCCCTTCCGGAGCGAGTCCGGCGCCAACATCATCAAGATTTCACGGGGCAGGCAGAACATCGTCGTACCCTCCGGGGACGTGACGCTCTTCCCCGGCGACCGCATCCTCGCCGTCGGCACCTCCGCACAGATCGGCCGGTTGCAGGAAATGATGAAACAGGCAGTCGTCCTGCCACCGGAAGAGGACGATCCGTTCCGGATCAAGTCCATCGTCCTGGACGGGGATTCCTTCCTTGTCGGGAAGACCCTTCGAAGCACTTCATTACGCGATTACCAATGCATGATTATCAGCGTATTGCATGACGGCACCTTCATCACCAATCCAGAACCGGACTATCCTTTCGAAGAGGGGGATACCGTCTGGGTAGCCGGCAATACCGACCGGCTCGGCTGGGTCTAGCGGATGCCCGTCGCAGCCTTGACGCGCGCGAGCGTCGCCATCATTTCATCATAGTCGGAAGGATCCGCCCAGGCATCGCGGCGCCCCACCCATTCGTCCACGAAGATAACGGCGTACCCCGCTGTCAGCTTGCCCGGAAGGGTGCACCACATGAACCGGAGGTCGGGCGGAAGGACTTCGCACCGGCCGGAAGGATGACGGACCAGCCGCAGGGTGGCCATGAGTTCAAGACGGGTGTTGGGCGCGCTCATGTTCGAGACGGCGTTCCCCAGCGAATACACAACGGGCATGCCCGAGACGCTGGCCGTATCCTGCACGACATGCGGATGCGCGCCCACGACGGCATCGACGCCCCAGGAGGCCAGCCGGTTCGCCCACGCTTCCTGCTCCCGGGAATGCCGCA
Source organism: uncultured Bacteroidia bacterium (assembly GCA_902801205.1). GTDB lineage: Bacteria > Bacteroidota > Bacteroidia > Bacteroidales > UBA932 > Cryptobacteroides. Next base: position 32,348 of record CADCHE010000018.1, on the reverse strand, counting down.
GCCGGTATTCCTCTCCCCAATGCGGCAGGGCGATGACGAAATCCGCACCCCGTTCCCGGGCCCGGGAGACGAGCGCCGCCACCTCTTCCTCCTCCATCACGGCGATCCGCGGACGGTCGAAGGGCTGCGGCCCCACGTTGTTCCCGTAGGTGAAATTGACGAAAGCGACGCTGATCCCCTTCCGGCGGATCAACGCCGGATGCAGGACGGCGTCCTCGGCGGCATCGCGCGAGACGCCGGTGCGCAGCGTGCCGAGCGAGTCGCATACGGCATCGTAGACCGCCAGCGTGCGCTCCACCCCGCCGCGGCCTTTGTCCAGGATGTGGTTGTTGGAGAGCAGGGCGACATCCAGCGACAGGTCCGCACAGACGGTCCAGGCATAGGCATCGGGCGCGGAGAAGGACGGATACCCGGTGTACGGCGGCCCGGCCAGGGGGAATTCCATGTTGGCCACGGCGATGTCCGCCGACCGCATCGGGGCGGCCACGTTCCGGAAGAAAGCGGAATAATCGTGTTTCAGCTGGGGACGGTGCATCATGACGTCGCCGATGAAACGCAGCGTGAGCGTGTCGGCGGCGTCGATCGGACGCGGCGCCGGCAGGGAGAAGGTCCAATACGGCCGTGCGGGCGTCGGAAGCGGCTGTGCGGCCGCCTTCGGCTGCCCGACCGCCAGAAGGGCCGGCAGGAGAAGCAGGAGGCGCCGTATCATGCGCCGAAGGGTTCCAGGATCGCCTCGGCGAGGGCTTCGGGGGTGTCGACGATGCGCCACGGGGCGTAAGCCTCCAGTTCGGCGCGGCTGCGGAAGCCCCACGTCACGCCGACCGTCCGTACGCCGGCGTTGATGCCGGTCTGCATGTCCACGTTGGAATCGCCGATATAGACGACTTCCTCCTTGCAGAGCGACGGGTCCGCCGCCATGATCTGATCCACGATGGCCGGGTCCGGCTTGATCGGCCGGCCTTCCCGTTGCCCGAAAATGCGCAGGAAGCGGAAGCCGCCGAAGAAATGGGCGGCCAGGGCCTCGGTCCCCGCCTGGTATTTGTTGGAAGCGAGGGCCAGCGCCACACCTTCCGCCGTGATGCGGGACAGCATGGCGGGAATCCCCGCATAGGGCCGCGTGCAGTCGCAGTTGTGCGCCCCGTAATACGGCAGGAAGAAGGAGGCCATCTTCGAGACGTTCTCCTCGGTGGCGCCCTCGGGCGGCATCGCCGCACGGAATAGGTTGTAGATTCCCCGGCCCACCAGGGTGTAGTAGTCGGGGACCGGACGCGGCGGGAATCCGCACTGCACCAGGGCATGGTTGGTCGCGTTGGCGAGATCCTCCACGGTGTCGAGCAGGGTGCCGTCCAGGTCGAAAATGGCGAGTCGTGTCTTCATTTCTTTAAATGCGATACAAATTTACAAAAGTATTTCGTAAATTCGCTGGATATGGAAAAACGTATTCTCCTCACCCTGCTGTCTGCGGCAGCCTGCATCGTCCTCCTGTGTTCGCCCACCCGCGCCTGCGGGCAGAAAAAGGCGATGGGCCACGACGTATACGACACTTGGGAACGTGTCCACAGCGCCGAACTGACGCCCGACGGAAACATCCTGGTTTACATGGTCTCTCCGCAGGAGGGAGACGGCAGCCTCCACGTCCGGAACATGACGCCGGCCGGAAGGAAGAAAAGCGCGCGGACCGTCCGCGAATTGACGGTGGAACGGGGATACCTGCCTGCGCTCGACCCGCAGGGCGGTTGGCTGTACTGTCGGATCAAGCCGCCTTTCGCCGTCTCCCGGCAGGAGAAGATCCGTAAGGAAAAAGCCGAAGAAAGATTAAAAGATTCACTTGCGGTGATCAACTTGAAGACGATGGAAATCAAGAAATTCCCAAACGCGGAATCTTTCTCCACCGGCTTCGACGCAATGCCGCTCGTCGCCTATAAGTCCACCTGGAAGGAATACAAAGATTCCACCGACCGGAAGGGACGCAGCGTATCCGGCGTCATCCTGCTCGATCCGGCCGCCGACAAGGCCGACACCCTGCGCGGAGCCGACAAGTTCGTCTTTTCGAACGACGGACGGACACTTGCCTTCACCGCGAAAAAAGACAAGAAAGACTCCACCTCGCAATCGGTCGTCGCGCTGCTGCAGGCGGGACAGCGGGACACCCTCGCCTGCGGGGCCGAGGAATACGGGACGCCGGTCTTCGACGACCAGGGCGTCCGGCTGGCCTTCACGGCCTCGCTCGACACGAACAAGACCGGCGACCGGCGCTTCGCCCTTTCCCTGACGGACCTGGCTTCGCGCACCACCCGCGAAGCCGTCGCCCAGGGTACGCAGGTGGCCGGAACCGACGGCTGGACCCTCAACCAGAATTCCGTCCCCTATTTCTCCCGCGACGGGAAGCGGATCTTCATCGGCATCGCCCCCATCCGGCCGCCGAAAGACACCTCGATCATCGATTTCGAGACGGCGCGCGTAGACATCTGGAACTGGGATGCCCCGTACACGCCGCCCCAGCAGAAAAAGAACCTCGACCGCACGGTCAAGAAGACCTACCCCGCCGTCATCGACACGGAGCGGCCGGACCGGATCGTCCCGCTGACGACCTCCTTCTTCGATGACATCGTCCTGATGGACGGAGGGGCCGCCCCCTGGGCCCTCTCCCTGGATGACAGCGCGTATGTGCGCTCATATGTCTGGACCTACCGGTCGGACGTCGACGTAGACCTGGTCTCCCTGGAAGACGGCTCCCGCCGGCAGGTCGCCCGGAAGCTGAACGCTTCCGTCCGCCCCTCCCCGGAAGGAAAGTACCTGCTTTGGTACGACGAGGAAGCACGGAACTGGTTCACCTATGACATCGCGGCCGGAACGACGGCCAACTTGACGGCGCAGGCCGGTACGGCCTTCTACGACGAAGAAGACGACCACCCGGGCGATCCCTCCCCCTACGAGAATGCGCCCAAGTGGATCGAAGGCGACCGCGCCGTACTGATCGCCGACCGCTACGACATCTGGAAATTCGCCCCGGACGGTTCCTCCGCGGAGAACCTGACGGCCGGGACCGGCCGGAAAGGGCACCTGCGGATGCGCACCTTCTTCCCGACACCGGTCCGCCTCACCGCCAACCAGGGAAAGGCCCGGATGCAGCGCACGCTCTCGCTCAAAGAAGAACTGGTGATGAGCGTCCACCAGGAGGACGACCAGCGGAAAGGCCTGGCCTGGATGCGGACGGACAAGCCCCGCACCCCCGCGTACTTCCTGGACACCTGTTCCTACGCTACCGTCTACAAGGCGCCGGAAGCCGGTCGGATCGCCTTCCAAAAAGGCAACTTCCGCCACTGCTACGACCTGTACCTGACCGACGACCGGTTCGCCACCTCGGAGAAGGTCACGGCCATCAACCCGCAGATGGACAGCCTGCGCTGGGGGCATCCCGAACTCTTCACCTGGAACGCCTACGACGGGACGCCGCTCAAGGGCCTGGTCTTCCTGCCGGACGACATCGCCCCGGGAGAGAAGCTGCCCGTTATGATCTACTTCTATGAAAAATACTCCGACCAGCTGTACAACTTCTGGACGCCGGCCCCTTCCCGCTCGACCGTGAACATCCCGTTCTTCACGAGCCGCGGGTACATCTGCTTCATCCCGGACATCAAGTATGAGGTCGGACATCCCGGACAGAGCGCCTACAACTGCATCTGCTCCGGCGCGGAAGCGCTCTGCGCGAAGTATGCCTGCGCGGATTCCGACCGGATGGGCATCCAGGGGCAGAGCTGGGGCGGCTACCAGGTGGCCTGGCTGATCACGCGGACGGACATGTTCGCCGCAGCCGGCGCCGGTGCGCCGGTGAGCAACATGACGTCGGCCTACGGCGGCATCCGCTGGGAGTCCGGCATCACGCGCGCCGGCCAGTACGAGCGCGGCCAGAGCCGGATCGGAAAGACCCTCTGGGAAGAAGGCGGGCTCGATCTCTACATCGAGAACTCCCCGGCCTTCCACGCCGACAAAGTGCACACGCCGCTGCTGATCATGCACAACGATGCCGACGGCGCCGTGCCGTGGTACCAGGGAATCGAGTACTTCTCCGACCTGCGGCGCCTGGAGCGTCCGGTCTGGATGGTCGAGTACAACGACGAGGCACACAACCTGCTGGAACGCCGCAACTGCATCGACTTGTCGAAGCGGCTGCAGCAGTTCTTCGACCATTATCTCAAAGACGCCCCGATGCCGGCCTGGATGAAGACCGGCGTCCCGACCGACCGGAAGGGCGAATATTTCGGATTCGAAAACGCGGAATAACCGCTACACAGCCTTGAAAACGACTTCCAGCCCGTCATGGGCCGCCTTGAGCGGAGCGGGCAGCTGGGCGTCCAGTTCCGCCTGCGTGCCATGCAGGGTGCGGGCCATGTGGGTCAGGTAGACCGGCTGGCCTTCCGGCGGCGTGTACCGGCCGGTGGATTGGAGCACGCGGTAGATCTGGTGCACCGTTGCCACGCTCGAATGGGTGTACAGACGGAAATCGTCGTCATAACCGATGCCCATCGTCGCCTCCATGATCAGCCCGGTGATGGGCTTTCCCTGGCTGTGGCCGTCGATGCCCACGATCTGGGCGGCCTTGCACGGGATGCCGCCCGTATCGGTGGCATAGACCAGACGGGCGCCGTTTTTCTCCAGCAGATACATCTGCGTCTGCTCCTCGAAACTCACGAAATGGTTGGAGGGAATGGCCGTAACGAGGAGGTCTCCCATCCGGACGGACGAACCGGGGCTGATGGTCGAGATGACCGGCATCGGCAGCCCGAGCTCCTCGGAAGCCTTCCGGAAATCACGGATGCCCTTCTGGAGAATGGTCTCACTCAGGTATACCTGCTCGATCCCGATTTCCAAGGCCGCCTTCGGCGCATAATGGTCACCGTGGGAATGCGTGTAGAAGATGGTCCGCGGACGGACGCCTGCCGGAAGCATATCCTTGGCGGTCGCCGTGAAATCGATCAGGAAATCGTTGTCTATCAGGACACTGCTCAGCCGGCGGTGCTCCCCCCGGTCGTCCGGGCCGTTCCAGTCAGCGGCACCGGTACCGAGGAAGCGGACCAGGATTCCGTCTTGCTTCACGGCGTTCTTCTTGTCTTTGCGTTTCGGTGCGGCGAGGCCGGCGGCTGCCAGCGGAGCCTGCGTGGCAAGGCCGGCGGTAGCGACCGCCGCCGTGCCGAGGAATGTGCGTCTGTCCATCATCTTATTTCTATTTTAGCAAGGGCTTCCCATCAGGAGATACCCCGTTCTTTCTTGATCGTTTCGTAGGCTTCCTGGATCGCACGGAACTTTTCCGCCGCCGCTTTCTGCACCTCGGGTCCCAGTGTCGCCACCTTGTCGGGATGGTTCTTCATCGCCATCCGGCGGTAGGCGCTCTTGACCTCGTCGTCCGTCGCCGACGGGGAGATTTCCAGGACGGCGTAAGCCGACTGCTTGTCCTTGTAGAACATCGCGATGACCGAATCCACGTCGGACTGATTGAGGCGGATGGCACGGCCGACCGCCTCCAGCACGCTTTTCTCCGACGCGTTGAAGTCTCCGTCCGCAGTGGCGATCTGGACCAGGTAGTGGAAGAGCTGCAGGCGCTGCGAATAGTTCATGTATGCAGCGACCTGCCCGCCGACCGAATAGACGTCCACGTTCTTGCCGTTCAGTTCGTTCAGGATCCGCATGGCGTCGTCGACGGCCCCCTCGCCGAAGTTGCGGCGGATGAAGTCACGGACGACGTTCAACTCGGAGGAAAGGGTGCGCCCGTCCGCCCGGATGACGGCGGAAGACAGCACCAGCAGGCTGATGAAGAAGCTGTTGCGCTGCTCCGTCGCGGAATAATTGCGTGTTGTCGAATCGCCGCGCGGGCCCGATGAGGAAGTCGTGCTCCTGCCTGAAGACGAGGAGGACGGACCTTCCAGCAGTTTGCGCGTAACATCGATGGAACTTTCCACGATGGCCCCGAACAGATACCCCAGCAGGGCACCGATCGGTCCCCCGCTCACCCAGCCCAACAAGCCGCCAATCCATTTTACCGTTCCCATTCCTTTCCTTTCTTATCGTTGCGTTTCTCTTTCATAAACCAATCCGCCCTCCAAGTCCGTCCCGCGTTCATTCCACCCCAGGCCGAATATGCAGCACGATGAATTCCGAGCGGGTTCCGATGCGGAACTTTCCGCCCCAGATGCCCAGGCCGGACGACACGTAATAGCGGGTGTTCCCGCGCCGGTGCGCCCCGAAGGCCTTTTCGAACATGGCATCCGTGATCCAGTTGCCGGGCCAGACCTGCCCATAGTGCGTATGTCCGCTGAACTGGAAGTCGACCCCGCATGCCTCCGCCTCTTCGAGGTGATAGGGCTGATGGTCGAGGAGCAAGGTGAAAACCGTATCCGCCGGCATCAGCGCCCGCAGGTCCTTCCGCGCCGCATTGCTCCGGTCGTCCCGCCCGATGATGCAGATACCGCCCTCCCGTGCGGAGGAATCGCGGAGCAGCCGGATGCCCGCTTCGGTGAAAAAAGCCGCAGACGGCTCGGTGCCGGCGAGGTATTCGTGGTTGCCCAGGCAGGCGTAAACCGGCGCAGCGATCTGTCGGAACACCTGCGCATAATTCCCCTCGAGGGCGGGCCGGACGGCCCCGTCGAGGATGTCTCCGGCGAAGAGCACGAGGTCCGGTTGCTCGGCATTGATGCGGTCGACCCAACGGGCCAGTTCGGGCCGGCGGTTGTGGTAGCCGGCATGCAGGTCGCTGGCCAGGACGACGGTCAGGGGCTTTTCCAGCGGCTTTTCCGTCCGGATCTCGATGACTTCACGGTACTTGTGCCGGTAATGGAAGTTGCCGTAGACGAGCAGCGCGGCGACGAGTCCGGCCACCAGGCAGGTCCCGGCAGGCGAATCCTTCAGCAGTGAGGCCGGCACCAGGTGCAGGCGCATCCCCAGGCCCAGCAGCAGGAAGACCAGCAGCACGTACACGAAGGCGATCATCCAGGAAGTCCCCGTCTCGTAGGTGAAGACCGAGAGCCACATCGGCAGGCGGTCGCCGCCCCCGTAATGGAGGAAAACCATCAGGAAGCACAGGAGCCAGAGGAAGGCCAGCACACTCTTTCCCAGTGGGGAAAACGGCAGGATCCGCCAGATCCGCCAGCACGTATAGGCGATGCAGGCAAAAAGGACGAACAGGATGATTACAAAGCTACTGCGCATTTTCCATATCTTCGCGGAATACAAATTTACGCATTTTCATTTGTTTTATTTACATTTGCAGGAACGATAATCGCTTATGCTTATGAAGGAAATGACCCGATATGCCCTGGCGGCCCTCTGCTTCGCCGCGCTGCTTTCCGCCTGCAGCACCGCAGGGAAAAAGAAAGCGGAGGCACAGCAGCCGCAGGAAGACGGAACGACGGCAGCAGCCGTCGTCTACTTCACCCGTGAAATCTCACCCGAAAGCCTGGTGAAGATCTACGAAGCCCTCGGCCGTGAAGCCAAAGGCCGGGTGGCCGTGAAGATCTCCACCGGCGAGATGGGCGGCAACAACTACCTCAAGCCCGCCCTGATCGCACCGCTCATCAAAAAGGTGAACGGCACCATCGTCGAATGCAACACGGCCTACGGCGGCTCCCGCGCCACGACGGAGGCGCACAAGGAGACCATCCGCGCCCATGGCTTCTATGACGTGGCGCCCGTGGACATCATGGACGCGGAAGGCGAATTCAAGATCCCCGTCAAAGATGACAAGTGGATCAAGTACGACATCGTGGGTTCCCACCTGAAGAACTACGACTTCATGATCAATCTGGCCCATTTCAAGGGGCATGCGATGGGCGGCTTCGGCGGGGTCCTCAAGAACGCGTCCATCGGCGTCGCCTCCCCCAACGGGAAGGTGTACATCCACTCCGCCGGCAAGTTTGAGAAGGCGACCCTGGAGGGCGACCTCCACGCGCCGGAAGGCTGGTTCGAATCACCGGATAAGAACACCCCCTTCATCGAATCCATGTCCGCGGCGGCCCAGGCCGTCCACGAGTATTTCGGCGGCGGGAAAAACATCCTGTACATCGACATCATGAACAACCTGTCCATCGACTGCGACTGCGATTCCCACCCGCACGACCCTACGATCCAGGACATCGGCATCGCCGCCTCGCTGGACCCTGTGGCGCTGGACAAGTTCTGCCTGGACCAGGTGTTCAACCTCCCCAACGACGCGAACAACGACACGCGCGCCCTGCTGGAGCGCATCAACGCCCGCCACGGCACCCGCATCGTCTACCGCGGCGAAGAGATGGGACTGGGCACGACGAAGTATATTGTCAAGAATCTCGACTGACATGCATATGAAAAAAACAGCCGCCCTCCTTCTGGCAGCCTGCCTGCTGGCGATGCTCCCCCTGCGGGCGCAAAGTACCGCAGGAAAAGATGACAAACCCGTGAAATTCAAGGATTTCACCGTAACGGAAGCCCCCGGACAAGTCAAGAAACTCTCCGACTATGCCGGCAAAGGCAAATACCTGCTGGTCGACTTCTGGGCCTCCTGGTGCGGCCCGTGCCGCCGGGCCGTGCCCGTGATCAAAGACCTGTACAAGCAGTACCACGGCGACAAGTTCGAAGTGCTGAGCGTCGCCGTCAGCGACGACCCGGAAGACACGAAGCGGGCGCAGGTCGAGGAAATGATGCTGTGGCCGCAGATCATCAACGCACAGCAGATTCCGATCAAGGTCTACGGCTTCCAGTACATCCCGTACATGATCCTGATCGGCCCTGACGGGACCCTCCTCGAGGAAAACATCCAGGTAGCGGAACTGGCCGCCGTCCTCAAGAAATACCTCGGGGCGGCTCCGAAAGGAACCACCCCGAAGAAATAGCGGTGCGGAAAGCGCCTAGGCCTCGCTGAAGCTGTCTTTGCCTACGCCGCAGAGCGGGCAGACCCAGTCGGCGGGAAGTTCTTCGAAAGGAGTGCCGGGAGCGATGCCGCCCTCGGGATCGCCGGCGGCCGGATCATACTCGTAGCCGCACACGTCGCATACATACTTTTTCATATTCTGATCTGATTTAAGGGTTTCATTTCTTGGGAAGCCAGGTCTGGATGTGGGATCCCGCCCAGCAGTCCACGGAGGCGTAGTCCACCATCCGGATGGGTCCGTCCGTCGTCGGCACGACGAACTCCAGGCGGGTGCCCGCACGCTGGGGCGTCACCTGCTCGACGGCCACCTTGCCGTCAGCGTCGGCGACCACCTGCACGGGCGCGTTGTAATCCGGGTCGATGTTCTCGTCACGCGCAAGCACGATCGGTCCCCACTGCACGGCCTGGAAATTCAGTCCGGCAGGGTTCCGTCCGCCTTCCGGAGCGTCCAGGAGGTGGGCCTGCATGTCGAAGCGGATCTCGACCTTGTCGCCGGGCGCCCACTTCCGGTCGATGGTCAGGTAGTGCCCCGGCGTAATGGTGGAGACCGCCCGGTCGAAGCCCTGTCCGAGCTGCTCCTTCCCATAGCAAGGCAGCTCGGTCACGGGCGTCCCGTTGACCGTCACCACCGTATTCTCGCTCCACAGCGGGATGTGCAGGAAGAGCATGAAGCGCTCCTTGCGCTGCGGGTCCACGGTCAGCGTGACGGTGTTCTCCTGCGGGAAACGGCCTTCGAGGGTCAGCTGCACCGGCTTGCCGGAGGCCGTCTTCGCCGTGGCCTTGCAGGCGTTGTACAGGTTCACGACAGGGCCCTGCGCACGCTGCATCACGGCGAAATACGGGATATAGGCCAGTCCCATCGCACCGTTGAGGTTGCAGCACGTCACGGGCAGGCCGTCGAACGTCCAGCCCCAGCCGTGGTTCGTCACCTTCGAGCCGTTGAGCAGGTTCACGTAACTGAAGCCCGTGCCGTCCGGACGCATCGCGCCGATCAGCCCGTTGTAGATATATTTTTCAAAATAGTCGACGGCCATGCTGTCGCCGGTCAGCCGCAGGTACTGCGAGAGATACTTGATCCACGTCACGCCGACGCAGGTCTCCATCATCCGCTGGATGTCAGGATTGGTCTGCTCGATGCGCGTATTGCTCCACCCTTCTCCGTAGAGGAGCGGATGGCAGACATCCGCGCCGGCGTTGCCGATGATCGTCAGCTCGAACGACGTAACCAGCGCGTACATGTTCTGGATGCACTTGAGCCATTCCTCGCCGCCGACGACGCGGTAGTACTCGACGAGGCCTTCCCAGACCGAGAGCATCTCGTAGGCCTTCGGGTAGGGTTCCGCCACCTTGCTGAGCATGATTCCCTCGCGGACCTGGTCGAACATGTTATGTCCGCTGCAGCCGCCGGATTCTACGATATAGCGGGCGAAATCGAGGTATTCCTGCTTGCCGGTGAAATTGTACAGGCGCATGAACGGCTCCAGGACACAGGACGACTCGATGTGGTTCGCGCTCCATCCCAGAGAGGTGACCTCCTTCTTCGGGGCGGGACCCACCTGGTCCATGATGCTGCGCGCCTCTTTCTCCAGGGCGTCCAGGACGAAAGGATCCTCCTCCACGTCCATGTAATATTCGCTCAGGGCGAGCATGACGTACTTGCGCTCCCAGATGTCGCCGTCCTTGTCGCCCGGCTGCTCCTCCACTGCGGTGCAGGAAATGCTGCCATTGGGCTTCATCGTACCGATCAGTTCATAGACGTATTTCTTCGTCAGTTCCTTCAGGGCGGGATCCTGCGTGTAACGGTACATTTTCGCATCAGAGCGCAGGGCCTTACCGGCCATCTCGCCGAGGGCGAACTGGGCACGGCCCGTACGGAAGAACTCGATGACTTTCTCATAGGGCATCACGCCCATGTTCCAGTGCTCGATGCAGTTCTGGATGTCGTTCTCGAAACCGCCTTCGAGGACGATGGCACCGCCCGGAAGGGGTTCGATCACGTTCTTGACGGCCGGTTCATTCCGCCGTACGCAGGAAAGCGCCAGCAGCGCCGTCACCGCAAAGAATAGTAGCTTTTTCATAAAAACGAAATCAGGTTTTCAAATATATATATAATTATTCAATATCCCGCCATTCGGGCAGGTCCGTATTTCCGGCAGAATCATTATATTTGTCAATATGGTTAAAATCTACTGCAAAAACACCGGAACCGCCCGGGAGTTTCCGGAAGGAATCACCCTGAAAGACATTGCGGACGCATTCGAATTCGAAAAGCCGTACGACATCCTCGCCGCCAAAGTCAACAACGTGGCGGAAGGCCTGCGCTTCCGCGTCTACCATAGCCAGGAAGTCGAATTCCTCGACTACCGGACCTACATCGGACGGAGTTTCTACGCCCGCTCCCTCTGCTTCCTCTTTCACAAGGCGGTGCAGGACGTCTTTCCCGGCAGGCGGCTCCTCATCCGCCGCCCCATCTCCAAAGGCTTCTTCTGCCTGCTCGACAAACCGGACGGCACCGCTCCCCTCCCCGGAGACGTGGCGGCGATCCGGGCGCGCATGGAGGAGATGGTCCGGGCGGACATTCCCTTCCGCCGGCACGAAGCCCGCGTGGAGGATGCCGTGCGCCAGTTCCGCTCGGACGGAGCGTACGACACCGCCAAACTGATCGAGACCTGCGGCGACATCTTCGTGACCTACCATACGCTGGAAGGGACGGCCGACTTCTACTACGACCCGCTCGTCCTCTCCACCGGTTATCTGAAAGTGTGGGACCTCTCCCTCCTGGAAGACGGCTTCCTGCTCCGGATCCCGGACCGGCACCACCCCGAAGACCTGGCGCCGCTTTTCCCGCAGCCCAAGACCTTCGAGGTGTTCCGGGAAGATTCCCGCTGGAACCGCATCATGGAACTGGAGAACGTCGGAGACGTGAACGAAGCCATCCTGAAGGGCCGCGCCACCGACCTCATCCAGATTTCCGAAGCGCTGCAGGAGAAGAAGATCGTGCAGATCGCCGAAGAGATCGAGCGCCGGCACCAGGGCGGAAAGGGCGTCCGCCTCGTCCTCATCACCGGTCCGACGAGCAGCGGCAAGTCCACGGTCTGCAAACGGCTGAGCCTCCAGCTCAAGGCCTGCGGGCTGCATCCGGTCTCCTTCTCCACCGACGACTACTTCGTCAACCGGGAGGAGACGCCGCGCCTGCCCGACGGCACCTATGATTTCGACAACTTCGAAACGGTGGACCACCGTTACCTGCAGAAGGACCTGCTGAAGCTCCTTGCGGGCGAGGAAGTGGAAGTCCCCCTGTTCAACTTCGTCACCGGCCTGCGCGAATTCAACGGCAAGCGCCTGAAACTGGACGAGCATACCGTCATCCTGCTGGAAGGCATCCACGCCCTCAACCCCGCGCTGACGGACCAGGTCGCCGAATCTGACAAATACCGGATCTTCATCAATACGATCACCAGCCTGCCGCTGGACGCGCACAACAGCATCCCGACGAGCGACAACCGCCTGCTGCGGCGCATCGTCCGCGACTTCCTCAAAGGAGCATTCACGGCCCGCGAGACGATCCGGAACTGGCCGAACGTACGGCGCTGCGAAGTGAAATGGATCTATCCGTTCCAGGAGCAGGCCGACGTGCTCTTCAACTCCTCCTACCTGGTGGAATTCGCCGTCCTCCGCACGCATGCGGAGCGTATCCTGGCCACGGTTCCGCGCAACTGCCCGGAATACAGCGAGGCCTGGCGGCTCCTGAAATTCCTGCACTATTTCGTACCGGTGCCGGACAAGGAAGTGCCTCCGACTTCCCTGCTCCGCGGATTCATCGGAGGCAGCAGCTTGTAACCCGACAAAGACACATTCACGATGGCAGACGAAAAGATCATCTTCTCGATGAACGGTGTCGGGAAAGTACTCCCGAACAGCAACAAAGTGATTCTCAAGGATATCTACCTATCCTTCTTCTACGGGGCCAAGATCGGCATCATCGGCTTGAACGGTTCCGGAAAATCCACCCTCCTGAAGATCATCGCCGGCGTGGAGCCTTCCTTCCGCGGCGAAGTGGTCTGGGCGCCGGGCTACAGCGTCGGCTACCTGGAGCAGGAGCCGCAGATGGACCCGGACAAGACGGTCCTGGAAGTCGTCCAGGAAGGGGTGCAGGAAGTGATGGACGCCCTGCAGGAGTACAACGACATCTCGATGCAGTTCCTCGAGCCGATGGACGACGACAAGATGAACGCGCTGATCGAGCGCCAGGGCGAACTGTCCGAGAAAATCGACCACCTGGGCGGCTGGGACATCGACGCCAAGCTCGAGCGGGCGATGGACGCGCTGAGCTGCCCGCCCGACGACGCCCTGGTCCGCAACCTCTCCGGCGGAGAACGCCGCCGGGTGGCCCTGTGCCGCCTGCTGCTGCAGGAGCCGGACGTCCTCTTGCTGGACGAGCCGACAAACCACCTCGACACCGAGAGTATCCAGTGGCTGGAAGCGCACCTGCGCCAGTACAAGGGGACGGTGATCGCGGTGACGCACGACCGTTACTTCCTGGACAACGTAGCCGGATGGATCCTGGAACTGGACCGCGGCGAGGGCATCCCGTGGAAGGGGAACTACTCGTCCTGGCTTGAACAGAAGACACGCCGCCTGGCGATGGAAGAGAAGCAGGAAAGCCGGCGGCGGAAGACGCTCCAGCATGAACTGGAGTGGGTCCGGATGGCGCCGAAAGCGCGCCAGGCGAAACAGAAAGCCCGTCTGGGCGCTTACGAAAAACTGGCCGCAGCCGACGTGAAGGAGAAGGAGGCGAACCTGGAAATCTACATCCCCAACGGTCCCCGGCTCGGAAACAAGGTCATCGAATTCCACGACGTGACGAAGGCCTACGGCGACAAGGTGCTCTTCGAGGACCTCTCCTTCTCGCTGCCGCCCGCAGGCATCGTAGGCGTCATCGGCCCGAACGGTGCCGGCAAGACGACGCTCTTCCGCCTGATCATGGGCATCGAGCAGCCGGACAAGGGCGAGATCGTGATCGGCGAGACGGCGAAGATCGCCTACGTGGACCAGCAGCACAAAAGCATCGACCCCGACCTGACCGTCTACGAGACCATCGCAGGCAATTCCGAGTGGGTACGGCTGGGCGGCCGCGACATCAACGCACGGGCCTGGGTTTCCCGCTTCAACTTCACCGGCGCCGACCAGGAGAAACTGTGCGGAGTGCTCTCCGGCGGCGAGCGGAACCGCCTCCACCTGGCGCTCACACTCAAGGACGAGGGCAATGTCCTGCTGCTGGACGAACCGACCAACGACGTGGACGTCAACACGATCCGGGCACTCGAGGACGGTCTGGACAGCTTCGCGGGCTGCGCCGTGGTCGTCAGCCACGACCGCTGGTTCCTCGACCGTATCGCGACGCACATCCTGGCGTTCGAGGGAGAAGGCAACGTGGTCTTCTTCGAGGGCAACTACGCCGAGTATGAGGAAAACCGCAGGGCGCGCCTGGGCGACACCGAGCCCAAACGCTTCAAATACAAGAAACTGAAAGACTGAACGACATGATCAACAATATCGCACTCGTCGCCCACGACTCCCGCAAGCAGGAGTTGGTGGACTGGGTCCGGTTCAATGCCGGATCCCTCAAGCATTGTCACCTGTACTGTACCGGCACGACCGGACGGCTGGTGGACGCCGCGCTCACCGAACTGCTCGGTCCCGAAGCGCCGGCGGTGGTCCGCCTGCTGAGCGGCCCGCTGGGCGGAGACTTCGAGATCGGCGGAATGATCGCGGAAGGCAAGATCGACATGCTCGTCTTCTTCTGTGACAACCTCATCATGCAGGGACACCAGAACGACGTCATGGGACTTGTCCGGCTGGCCTCCCTGTACAACATTCCGTTCGCCACGAACCGGAGCACCGCCGACTTCATCATCTCTTCCCCGCTCTACACCGACACGGAATACAAACGCATCATCCCGAACTGCATCGATTCCTACAAGAACCGAAAGCTCTGAGGGACAAGGCGCTACGAAACGAAAAGGGGGCCGGCCCAATGCCGGTCCCCCTTCTCTTGTTCAACTAACCTTACATCCGTTTTCCTTCGTTCAAGCCAGGCTCTCTATTTTTAACTACTAAATAACCTGTATCCTTTGTCTGGTCATATTGCGAATATCGGACCAAAACATAAAATTCCAGGAATTTTTTTTTAAAATTTTACATCCGGCCGTTCAGCGGGTCAGCCGGCAGCGGCGGAACCGCGCACCGGGATTGCCTGCACCGTCGGCGGACTTGCTGGAAACCAGGCCAAGACCGAGGTCGGCGGCAGCAGGGACCTCGAAGCGGAGGGTGACCATCTCCCAGGCGGCGGGAGCGGCTTCGAAGGATTTCTCATACAGGATCTCACCGGAGAGGAGGTCCTTGACGAAAAGCGATCCGCTGCCACAGACCTCCGCGGTGAACACGTAGGCGTCGGGCTGCAGGTACAGGCCTTCGTAGATCGAACCGCCGTCCGAAGCGTAACCGTAACCGACTGCAGCGTCGGCATTCCCCTCCATCGTCCAATAGCTGTGACCGAGCGCGAAATTCGCATTGACGAAAGAGTCGGCGCTGTGCAGCCCGCAATCGGTGATGAAGTTGGTCGGCCTCACCCACAGGATGTCGCAGAGGCTCCGGTATTCGTTGCCGATGATACGGAAGTTCTTCACGGGCGCATAGTCGTCGCGCTCCCCGTTCGTGAACGGCTTGCCGTCGTGCGGGTTGTCGCACCAGGTGCCCACGGAATGGCCGCCTTCCAGCACGCAGTCATACACCTCCACACCGTCGAGTTCCTGCTTCGTCTGGTCCGGGTTCGTCGTTCCCCAGGGAATCAGGGCGATCGCCTTGCCCGCGCCGCGCGTCGAGGAGTTGACGTAACTGTGCCGGATCCGCAGGTCGCGGATCGAATGGTCCGCATCGTCGCGGTCCTTCCGCCAGGGGCTGATGCGTCCGCGCGGATCGCGGTAACTGTTGCTCATGACGATGCCGTCGTCGTTCGAGTCGAAGAAGACGCGGTCGAGCCGGATGTGCCGGGCACCCTGGCCGAAACTGAAGCCGTCGCCGCTCACGCACATGACGTCATACAGCTTGACGTTGCCGATGAAGATGTTCTCCGTGCCCGGGAAATTCGTATGGTAGTTGTTGCAGCGGATTTCATCGATATCGGTGAACTCTACGAAGCGGCTGTCGCAGATGGCGACCGGACAGATGTGGATGCGGTCGGTACAGGTGCGCGCATAGTGGTCCCAGTCCGGGTTGACGGTATACGGATCGCTCATCCGGATGGTACCCGGGCCGGTGATCTTTACCTGCTCCAGCCCGTTGCCCAGGATCAGCGGATAGTTGATGAAGAGGCAGTGGGTCCAGGGGCAGCCGGGGATGTCGAAATCATGGCCGAATGCGGGAACGTAGGTGTAGTGGCGCAGGTCGTAGGACTGCCACAGGATCGCACCGGGACCGAAGTGCAGGTCGACCCGGCTGCGGAGCACCAGGTGCGTCGCCACATAACGGCGGCCGTACGGGCCGTCGCTGCCGGGCAGCAGGACCTGTCCGCCGCCGGCAGCGGCACAGGCGTCGATCGCCCGTTGGATCGCCCGCGTATCGTCGGTGAACGCATCACCCTTCGCCCCATAGTCCAGCACGTTGAAGACCACGTCCGGCAGTTCGAAGGCGTAGGGATTCTCGCTGAAGTCCCGCCAGTTCTCCACATAGAAGGCCGGCGCGACTTTCATCCACTTCCCTTCCCCGTCCTTCACGACGGCCAGGAAGCGAGAGCTCAGGTGGGTCATCCGCCCGTCCAGGCGGCTGTTGGGAATTTCCGTGATCCGGAAGGAAGCCTTCGAAGGGCCTTCGTAGAGCAGGGTCAACTTCTCAATCGGATCCGTATCGTGTTTCAGGGGACATTCGTAAATCGCGAAGGTCGGATAGGTCTCCAGGAGGTCCTCCTTCACTGCGCCGGTGATGGTCAGGTGCTCCGCGTCGGCCGTACAGGAGGAGATCCGGCCGGCGAAAGGCCGGATCGGTTCCTCGCGCTCGAAGCGGATCTCATCGATGATCCAGGTGCCCTTCTTCCCGTCCAGCGAACGGAAGGAGAACTGCTTCAAGGCGCCGCGTGCTTCGGGGATGTCGGACACATTGAAGAAATATGCCTGCTTGGGGCTGCGCGGCGCGATGTCGAAATCCTTCTCGCCCGCATGACCGTCCAGGGTCTCCCAGGAAAGGCGGATGCGGCTCACGTCACTCTTGTTCTCCATCACCACGAAGAATGTGTTCCGGTCCTGGAGCGGCGGGTTGCATGTACGGTTGCGGCTGCCCGAAAGATCGGGGGAAGCGAGCTCCGCAGCCCCCTTGAACTTGAAGCGGAGGGCGTCGTCGGCCCAGGTCACCTTCCCACCGGTGCCCGAGAAAACGGAAGCGGAAGACGGCAGCATGAACCCCAGGTCGAGCGGCTGGCCGAAGCAGAGCCCGTCCAGGAGGAAAGGCTCCTCCCAGGCCTCCTGCGAATCGCACATCAGGCCGATTTCAAGCGACTGCACATGCGCCAGGAACGGGCATTCCGACAGATCGAAACTCACCGTACGCCAGAGCGTCGGGATGATCGCCGCCCGCGCTTCGAACATCTGCCCGCCCGCGTAAAGGCGGAGCCGGACATATTGGTCGATGGCAGGTCCTTCACATGAAAACACCGCGAACTCAACGGCCGGCCGGCTGGAGAGGTCCAGCGGGGTGTCGAAGCGGCGCATCACCGTGCGCCAGGTGGACCCCGGAAGGCCCGCGGCGGATTTCACGAGCAGGTAAGCCTTCCCCTCATGGGGCCGAAGGCCGAACGCCTGTCCCTTGTCCAGGACGGCTTCCACGCCGGGTCCGGGGACGAATCCATCCAGGCTTTCGTCCTCGAAGCTGCCGACGGGCAGCTTGTCCATCAGGGAAATGCGGTTGCTGTAATCATGGGCGGGATGCAGGACGGCTGCGCCCTGCACGCTCGACCGCCCCGCCAAGCCGAACAGGCAGGCCAGGGAAACAATCAATACGATACGATTCTTCATACGGAGTAAACCTTTCATCTGTCTTCAAATTTACGATTTTTTTGCTATGTTTGTAAAACAATACGAAAAAGAAGAATCGAACATGCAGTTCCGGAAACTACTCCTTCCCATCCTCTTTGCAGCGGGGATCCTGTTCCTTGCGGCCGCGTGCGGCAAAGAAGGGCCGGACGCCCCCGGTCCCGACGATCCGCAGGAAGAAACCGACCCGCAGACCGAGCCCGACGATCCCACACGGATGGACATCCTGTTCCGAACCCCGGACAGCCACAATATCGCCATGTCGTATCTGGGCAACCGCGAGTACCAGCTGGACGTGGACGGGAACGATCCTTTCATCTTCTCGGCACGTCTCTTCACGGCGGTCTCCATGGACCAGGTGCTCCTCGAGTTCGACTACAAGAGCACCTACGACATCGATAACCTGCAGATCTACTACGCCCTGGGCGGCAGTGCCTCCGAGGAAAGCACGCAGCGATACGGGAAACTGCCCGCCACCGATACGTACAAGCATTTCCAGGCCGACATCCTGCCCTTCCTGACCGCAGGCTGGGGAAGGATCGGCGACTGCCTCCGTTTCGACCCCGGTTCCAAAGGCTCCGGCATCCTCCTCATCCGCAACCTGCGCATCCGGGCCATCACGGAAGAGGAGAAACGGGCCGCGGAGGAAGAAGCCGACCGGATTGCCAATGAGGTCCTGCCGATCGTCGCAAAGTCGCTGGCCTGGACGCCGGAAGTCGAGGGCGCCCGGGTCTCCTGGGAGAACCCGTACGGCGCGGCCCTGACCTTCAGTGCCATGTTCAAGGACGTCACAGGCACCGTCCGGACGGTTTCCAAGACATCGAAGACGGATGATTTCATCTCCTTCGGCGCCTTCACCGAGCCGACGCAGGTCAGCGTAACCGTTTCGACGCGCACCGGTGTGGCGGCGGATCCCGTCCGGAAAGAGGTCACGCCCCTGACCGGCGAGATCCCGGTCGACCGGATGACCTTCCCGCGGTATTCCTCCATCTGGAACTCCTGGAACGGTTTCGACAAGATGCTCGACCGCAACACGGACACCTACTGGCATTCCGACCTGACGGGCAGCGGACAGTGGTTCGTCGCCGACCTGGGGACGCCGCACAAAGTGAACGCGATCGAGGCGATCCGGCGCAAGAGCGATGCCGGCTACGGTTCCCCGATCCGGTACATCCAGGTTTCCGTCGCGACCGAAGACAAGGACGACGCCTACCGGATCGTCGTCCCGAAAACCAACTACCACCCCAGCAAGGTCTACGCAGGGCACCTGTACAAGTTCGATGAAACAGTAGCACGCTATATCAAGGTGGAGTTCACGACCGAAGGGTCGTGGTGCCATCTGGCTGAATTCCTGCTCTATTATGCAACCGATCCGGCGAGCGTGTCTCCCTATGCAAAAAGAACGGATTAATAACGACTTGACGATATGTTGAAAAAAAGACTCACCATTGTGGCGCTTTGTCTGGCAGGGGCCGTGCTGGCCGCCTGCTCCGGCAAGGAAGAGAAAACGGAAGGAAAGACGTTCGTCCAGAAGGATACCAGCTGGCCGGAAGCCGGCATGACGGACAAGACCTATATCAATAACGGCACCGTGCAGCTCGGCGTCGACCTCGACCGGGGCGGCGGCGTATTCCATTTTTCCACGAAAAAGACCAAGAAAAACCTGCTGAACCACTTCGACAACGGACGGCTGGTCCAGCAGTCCTACTACGGTGAGGTGGACGGCAGCACCTGGAGCGGGCGCACTTGGCGCTGGAATCCGATCCAGGGCGGTGGCTGGCAAGGTCCCGGCGCGGAAGTCAAGGAAAAGACGATCGGGGAAGACTACCTGAAAATCTCCTCCTATCCGGTCCACTGGGCTACCTGCCAGTCACTCAAGGACGAGTGCCTGATGACCGAAGAGATCTGGCTGATCGACAATTACGCCAAGATCACCTACTCCTTCTCCAACAACGGCCCTGCCGCAAAGCGGCACAACGAGAAACGCGACCAGGAGCTGCCCGCCATCTTCTGCGACTACAACTACCACTACCTCTCGTTCTACAACGGCAGCAAGCCCTGGACGGGCGACAAGCTGACGACCGTGATGCCCCACTACCTTGACGAAAAGGACAGCAACGGCAACACCATTCCAATCGACTCCTTCGAACGGACGGAAGAATGGGCGGCCTATACCGACCAGGGCGGGAAATGGGGCATCGGCGTCTATACGCCGGCGACGACCCGCATGTCAGCCTATCTGGTGCAGGTCCAGAGCGCAGGTCCCACGGGGCCTTCCTGCTCGTACTTCTCCCCGCACGACTACATGGTCATCAACCCGGGCTTCACCTGCTCCTACGACGTGTATATCACGATCGGAAGCCTCGATGAAATCCGGGAGACCTTCTATAAGATTCACGAAAAGCTATAGGACAGGCTCGACGAGACAAGCGTCCATCAGGCGGTCGATCTCTTCACGGTCCAGGTTCTGGCCGATGAAGACGATCTTGATCATCCTGTCGCCGTAGACGGGGTCCCAGTCACGGCGCAGGGCGGCGTCGCTCTCCATCAGCTGCGAGAGCCGGTCCTCGGGCATCGCTGCAAACCAGTATCCGGCGTCCTTGACCGTCTTCTGCACGCCCGACTGCTCGAAGAGGAAGCAACGCGACGGATCCTCTGAGAAGTAACACAGTCCCTTCGAACGGATGACCGAAGCGGGCCACTTCTTGGCGACCATCCAGTCGAACTTATTGATATCCAACGCCTGGCGGCGATAATAGACATAAGTTCCGATGCCGTATTCGTCGGCCTCGCCTTCGTCCTCGTCGTGTTCTTCGCCTTCGATGGCGCTGATCCACGCCGCAGAGGTGGCGACCTTGTCGAAGTCGAACAGGCCCGTATGGAGGAGCTTGTCCAGGTCGATGTCGCCGTAGTCGCACTCCAGGACGACCGCCTTCGGATTGAGGGCGGAAACGATGCTCCGCAGGCGTCCCAGTTCTTCGGGCTTGACTTCAGAGGCCTTGTTCAGCAGGACGATGTTGCAGAATTCGATCTGCTCGATGACCAGGTTCTCCAGGTCGTCTTCCTCAATGCCCTCGCGCTGCAGCGCCTCGCCGCACGCGAACTCACTCTGCATGCGCAGGGCGTCGACGACGGTGACGATGCAGTCCATCACGGGCAGGGCGTCCGAAGGCCCTACGGGGACCAGCGACGGCATCGTGCTGACGGTCTGGGCAATCGGAGCCGGCTCGCAGATGCCGCTGGCTTCGATGACGATGTAGTCGAACCGGTTCATCCGGCACAGGTCGGCGAGCTGGGCGGCCAGGTCCATCTTCAGGGTGCAGCAGATGCAGCCGTTCTGGAGGGGCACGAGGCTGTCGTCTCCCTGTCCGACGACACCGCCCTTCTGGATCAGGTCAGCATCGATGTTCACCTCGCCTATATCATTGACAATCACAGCAAATTTGATTCCCTGCCGGTTGGCAAGGATCCGGTTGAGCAGCGTGGTCTTGCCGCTGCCGAGGTAACCGGTCAGCAGGAGGACCGGAACGCGTTTGTTTTCCATCGTTATCGTCATAATTCGAATGAATTTTATGCAAAATTACGATTTTTTCCCTACATTTGTATCCGTATGGATTCACCGGTCTACGAGAAATGCTGGAAGGTATCAAAAAGAATATCGAAAAGTTGATCGCCCTTTACGAAGCGGAGAAGGAGGAGAACGTACGCCTCCGGGAAGCGCTCGCGAAGAGCAGGGCCGAAAACGAATCCTGCAGGAAACAGATCGAAGATTTGGAGGGACAAGTAAACGACCTCCATCTTACCGAAGCCTTCATGGCACCCGCCGGTAGCAACTCCGGGGCCAAGGAAAAGATAGACAGACTGATAAAAGAGATAGACAAGTGCATCTCCCTGCTTGAGAACTGACGATGGACCAGAGCATTACCATAAAGATTGCGGGGAATGAATACCCCCTCAAGGCTGCCACGCCCCAGATCGAGCAGATGATGCGGATTGCGGCGGAGACCATAGGCAAGAAGCTGAGCGCCTATGACGCCAAATATCCCAACAAATCGCTTGCAGACAAACTTTCTTTCGTTGCGCTCAATGAAACGGTTGGCAGGCTCTCGCTGCAGAAGAAGCTGGAGCATGCTGAGGAAGAAGCCAGGAAGCTCCAGGAACAGATGGAAGCTTACTTGAACACTATTGAAAAAAACGGCCGTTAGTCCCACGTGCAGGGATCAACAAAGTTCCACGGAACCGAGCTTTCTCGGGGCGGTGATGACAGGCCAGGATAACCTTCGGGGATTGCGCTCCGCGCGACGTTGGATTTCTGAACCGTTCCGGAACTCAAATCTTGTCAGGCCAGGTTTCTGACTGATGGCTAACGGCTTTTTTTACACTCCGACGACCGGTTTGTTCCCAAAGGACAGGCCGGTCGTCCTGCATACGGGGCGGACCGGCTGGCAGGAAGGAAGTTATTTGTTTGATTATTATATTTTAAAGCGATTTTTATGTTTCTATATGTATTGGCTGCCCTCGTGGGCGCAGTATTGGCGATGTCCGTCTACCTGATCACGCGGAGGATCCTCCTGAAAGGACAGCGTGACGAGATCCTCGCGAAGGCAGAAGTCGAGGCGGAAGCCATCAAGAACGACAAGATCCACCAGGCGAAGGAACGTTTCCTGCAGCTGAAGAGCGAGCACGAGAAATTCGTCAACGAGAAGAACAGCCAGCTGCGCGAGGCCGAGAACCGGATCCGCCAGAAGGAAAACAGCATCAACCAGCAGAACAACGAACTGCAGCGCAAGCTGCGCGAAGCCGAGAGCACGCGGGCCAGCCTCCAGGCCAAGCAGGAGGTCCTTGCCAAGAAAGCCGAGGAATATGAGCGGCTGAGCGCCCAGGCGAACCAGCAGCTGGAGACCATCGCCGGCATGACGGCGCAGGATGCGAAGAAGCTGCTGGTCGAAAACATGAAGGCCGAAGCCCGTACGGAGGCCCAGGCCTATATCAACGACACCATGGACGAAGCCCGCCTCAACGCGGCCAAGGAAGCGAAGCGGATCGTCATCAACACCATCCAGCGCACCGCGACGGAAACCGCCATCGAGAACGCGGTCACGACCTTCCCCATCGACAACGATGAGATCAAGGGCCGTATCATCGGCCGCGAAGGCCGCAACATCCGCGCCCTGGAGGCCGCCACGGGCGTGGAGATCGTCGTCGACGACACCCCCGACGCCATCCTGCTTTCCGCCTTCGACCCCGTGCGCCGCGAAGTGGCGCGGCTGGCGCTCCACCAGCTGGTCATCGACGGCCGCATCCACCCGGCCCGCATCGAGGAGGTGGTCACGAAGGTCCAGAAGCAGCTCGAGGACGAGATTCTGGAGACCGGCAAGCGCACCTGTATCGACCTGGGCATCCATGGCCTGAACATCGAACTGGTCCGGCTGATCGGCCGTATGAAATACCGCTCCTCCTACGGGCAGAACCTCCTGCAGCACTCCCGCGAGGTGGCCAACATCTGCTCGGTGATGGCTTCCGAACTGGGGCTCAACGCCAAACTCGCCAAGCGGGCCGGCCTGCTGCACGATATCGGAAAGGTTTCCGAGGAGGAACCCGAGCTGCCGCACGCGCTGCTGGGCATGAAGCTGGCGGAGCAGTACAAGGAGAAGCCCGAGATCTGCAACGCGATTGGCGCCCACCACGAAGAGATCGAGATGACGAGCATCATCTCCCCCATCGTGATGATCGGGGACGCCATCTCCGGCGCCCGTCCGGGTGCCCGCCGCGAGGTCATCGAGTCCTACATCAAGCGGCTCAAGGGCATGGAAGACCTGGCCGCGTCGTATCCGGGCGTGACCAAGAGCTATGCGATCCAGGCCGGACGCGAACTGCGGGTCATCGTCGGCGCCGAGGAAGTCACCGACACCCAGGCTGCGCACCTCTCCGCGGACATCGCCCAGAAGATCCAGGAAGAGATGACGTATCCGGGACAGGTCAAGATCACGGTCATCCGTGAGACCCGTTCCGTCGCCTACGCGAAATAAAGCACCCGTCCCGTCATGAGACGCATCATACACACTTTGGCATTGCTGGCTGCGCTCCTTCCGGGCGCGGCCGCTTTCGCACAGGGAGGCGACGCCACGGCTTCCTGGCAGGCCGCCTGCGAGAAGGCCGGCGGTGACACGCTCCGGATCGTCTTCACCGGAACGATCGCCGACGGCTGGCACCTCTACCCTACCGCCAACGCGGACAACGGCATCGCGGTGACATTCGGACCGTCAGAAGGCGTCCGGTTCACGAGCGACCTGCGGGAGCGCACCGAGCCGACCGACTTCAAGGGAGAAAAGGTCTTCTTCGGAGAAGTCCGGCTCGAGCGTGACTTCCTCCTCACCGCCCCCGGCGCAACGCTTCAGGGCGAGGTGACCTGGAGCGGCTGCAATGACACGTTCTGCGGTTTTCCCGAGTCCTGGGAGTTCTCCCTTCCCGCCGGTGAAACCGCTGCCGGCGAGGCGCACGCCACGGTGATCCCCGACCCGGAAGAAGCGGGCGGAGGCGGGGGCGGCATTCCCTGGGCCCTCATCCTGGAGGCCATCCTGTGGGGCCTTGCGATGCTCCTGACACCCTGTGTCTTCCCGATGGTTCCGATGACCATTTCCTTCTTCCTCAAGCAGTCTTCCTCGGCTGCGGCAGGCCGGTTCAAGGCCTTCATGTACGGGCTGTTCATCGTCCTGCTGTATACCGTCCCGATTAGCGTGATCATCGGTATCACCTACCTGGCGGGCGGAGAAACGGTGACGGCGGACATCTTCAACTGGCTGTCCACCCACTGGCTGCCCAACCTCCTCTTCTTCGTCATCTTCATGGCCTTCGCCGCGTCCTTCTTCGGGGCTTTCGAGATCGAACTTCCCGCATCGCTGGCGAACAAGAGCGACGCGCAGGCGGAACGCGGCGGGCTGGCCGGCGTCTTCTTCATGGCCCTGACGCTTGTACTGGTCTCCTTCTCCTGCACCGGCCCCATCGTCGGCTCCGTGCTCATCAAATCGACACAGGGCGAATTCTGGACGCCGATGGTGACCATGCTGGCCTTCTCCGTGGCCTTCGCCCTTCCCTTCACCCTGCTCGCACTCTTCCCTTCCCTGCTGAAGAAATTCAAAGGAGCGGACTGGATCGCCAGCGTGAAGATCGTCCTGGGCTTCGTCGAACTGGCGCTCGGCCTGAAGTTCCTCAGCGTCGCGGACCAGACGTACCATTGGGGCATTCTCGACCGCGAGGTCTACCTGGCCTTGTGGATCGTCATCTTCTCCCTGCTCGGACTGTACCTGCTCGGGAAGATCCGTTTCAAGAACGACGCCCCGGAGCGGCCGATGTCCGTCTTCCGGCTGACACTGGTGATCCTGGTCTTCTCGTTCGTCATGTACCTGATCCCAGGCATGTGGGGGGCTCCGCTCAAGGCGCTTTCGGGTTATCTGCCGCCGCTGGAGACGCAGGATTTCGTACTGGGAGGGTCCTCCGCCCCGGCCGCGGAAGGAGCTGCAACGGCCGCTCCCACGGGCCGGAGTCCGCTGGCCGAGCGATTCGGTCTGCAACTGCCGCACGGACTGCAGGGCTATTTCTCACTGGAGGAAGGCATGGCGGCCGCACAGGCGGAAGGCAAGCCGATCTTCCTGGACATCACGGGGCACGGCTGCGTGAACTGCCGGGAAATGGAAAGCCGCGTCTGGAGCGATCCGCAGGTGCTCGACCTGCTCCGGAACCGCTTCGTCGTCGTGGCGCTCTATACCGATGACAAGTCGAAACTGGAAAAGGACGAATGGGTGACGACGCCTGCCGGGAAGGTGCTGAAGGACTTCGGCCGGGTGAACGCATTCATCGCCCGCGAGCGCTTCGGCGTCGCGGCGCAGCCGAACTACATCCTGCTTTCTCCGGACGGCACACCGCTGACAAAACCCCGCGGCTACAACCTCTCCATCGACGGTTTCCTGGAATTCCTCCGCTCCGTCCTTTGATTCCCGCGGTCATCGCAGCGGAATCCAATGTGAGTGATTGAAATACCCCCGGCAAAATTGCCGGGGGTATTCCACTCACTCGCCTGGCTATCAGGCTGTTACATTTCACGCTACATCTTGTAGTGGATCTCGTCCCAGGATGTGATGCCGATCGTCTTCAGATACGGCGCGAAGACTTCCTCTTCCTTGGAAGAGTTCGCCGCCTGCCAGACATACCAGACCGGTTTCGGGTCCAGGTCACGGAAGGAACCGTCTGCGAAGGCGCGCAAGCCGATCCGCAGACCGAACTCCTGCTTGTTGTCGGCCCAGTTGTGCCACTGGATCCCGTCGATGCCCTCCAGCTTCTCCGTCTTCTTCCAGGCCCAGCAGCCGCCGGCGGCCTGCAGTTCGAGGTCACGGGCACTGTAGGACGGCGAGTTGGTCCCGTTCTCGGACAAGAACAGGATCCGTTTCTCCTTCCCTTGGTAGAGGTTTTGCGGCTGGCGGATCCACGCATCGATCACCTCGAGGTTCTTGAAAGTGATATAAGGCGTATCCATCGAAACCGTGGAGCGCGTATCGTTCTTCCAGAATTCCGGCCGCGTCAGGTCCTGCGGATACGGATGGTAGGCCACACCCCAGCGGAAGTCGCCTTCCGCCTCCGAGTAAGCCACCGTCTGCTCAAGCATCAACTTGGGCGCGTATTCGCCGTCGCTCTGCGTCCAGTTGTGGGTATACGAACCCAGGATCGAAGCATGCTGGTCGTACTGGCGCACGATGTTGTAGCAGATGCGCATCGACTTAATGTACCGGTCGAGGTAGCGCATCATCGGCTGGTTGCCCATGTTCGTCCAGTCTTTGCCCATGTCCACCTCGTTGTGCATGATCCAATGGTGGATACGGCCATGGGTGCCGTTAGTGCTGTTGTAGCGCGAGGCCATGTACTCCAGCGCCGCAGCATACATGTTGAACGCCCGCGCCGTCGTCAAGTTGGGCATCGTGTAATAGCCGCCCGTATTCTCCGGATCCTTGTAAGCGGATTCGGTCGGCGTCAGGATGATCGCGGAGACGACGATGTTGCGCAGGGAGGCCTCCCGCGTAATCTGGTCCACGATCGACTGCCATCCGCTCCCGATCGAGTACCCTTTTCCGCCGTATTTCCAACTGCCACCGTCCTCCGCGCCGACAAGGCCGTTGAGCAGGACGTTCATCGTGATGCTGGCGATATCCATGTCGTCGAAATCCTGGAAATACCGGCTATGGTTTCCGGCAGCCAGGCCCTTCTTGTGACGGATCGGCACTGCGGCCGGATTGGATTTCGCTGCCACGATGTCGGCATAGCGCCCGTGCGAGTCGAGCGTCTGACGGTCCCCCTCCACCTTGACGACAGCCCATTTCGAGAAGACACGGTCGTAGTCGATGCCCTCTCGCCCCTTCGCGATACGGTCGAGGGAGATGGTGAACGACTTGTCCTTGACCTGGGTCGTATACGGGAACTCCGTCATTTCCGTAATATCCTGCCAGGGAGTCACTTCCGCAAGGATGTAGGTACCGTCCCCGCCGCAGGTCCCTTCAATTGTGACATCGTCGGAAGTCACTATGACACGGCTCACGGAGGAAGGATAGTCCTTCTTCAGATAGTCGGAGAGGTGCTTGGCCATCTCCTCCTTGCTGATTTCCTCCGCCTGTGCTTCATCATCGGCCTGCTTTTCCTCAGGCGTCATCTCGCGGATCACGAAATTGCGCACCCACATCTTGCCGAGTCCGGTGTTGCCCGGGTCGAAGCGGAGGCAGTCCCCCGCCTTGCCCCATCCAGCCCTGCGGAAATGCGAGATGCTGGCCTTGAAGGTCTTGTAAGAAGAGGCGGCAGGCTGGGAACCGTACCCCTCGGAACTAGCCTCGGAAGGCGCGCCCTTCAGGGCATAGAAAATCTGCAGCGCATCGATCTCGTGGGTATACTTGTACTCGAACTCGACCATGGTCAGTTTCTCGTCCAGGTCCTCCGGGAAGAGGGTGCTGAAGATGTACGGGTCCTCGCCGGAAAGGTTGAGTTCATACTCGTTCGTCCCGATCTTCGTCATCTTGACATTGTGCGCACCACCTGTGCGGAATTCAATGTAATAGCGGGCACCAGTTGCAGGTTCCTCCGGTGTAGACGGCTGTTCCGGTTCCGGATCCGGCTGGGGGTCCGGCTTGACGGGCGTCACAGGGGTGGGTTTGGTTACTTCTTCTTCAGAGGGGCCACACGCCACCATGCCCGCACAGAGGGCGATCAGGATGGCCCCAAGTTGAAAGATTCTTTTCATTACGTTCTGTTACTCAGCGGTATAGACATAATTGAAACGGCCGAAAGGAGCGGTATCACCACTGACGTAGAAGTCCATGATGTCGCCTTCCTTCTGCATGTTGTCGTTCCACTTGAACTCGATGTCGACCTTGCCGTCGATGCCCAGCACAGCGCGCGGAATCCGGATCACGAGGCGGTTCCCCTTGGCGAAGAACTTCACCTTGGCAGCGTCTTCCCACATCCAGATGCCCTGGATGTTCTTCTCCAGGCGGGCCTTGCTCCC
The DNA here is from genome assembly GCA_902801205.1 of uncultured Bacteroidia bacterium. Taxonomy (GTDB): domain Bacteria; phylum Bacteroidota; class Bacteroidia; order Bacteroidales; family UBA932; genus Cryptobacteroides. The sequence goes on along the minus strand of CADCHE010000018.1, from coordinate 3,826 downwards.
CTTCGGGGAAACGCGGTTCACCACGAAGTCGTAGCCGTTCCAGCCCGTGGCCTTGTCTCGGTCGACGTCGATGAAGAGCTGCATCCAGTGCGGGTCCGTCTTCGGCGAAAGCGCCTGGTCCGTCTCTACATAGAAATAGAGATACTTGCCGTCGCGGGCCACCTTGGCGCCCACGAGGTCGTTGCGGCCGGTGCTGTCTTTGTAGTAGGTATTGGCTGCACCGACATTGTCACGCTTGAACGTGTTGCCGCGGTAAGAGGCGAAATACGGTTTCACGTCCTCCCAGTCCGCGAACTTGCGCAGGCGGATGGACTTGGCCTCCGAGGCGGGCTCCGTCATGCCCTTGAACTTGCGCACGCGGTCCACCAGCTGCAGGTAGTAGACATCCCCCTTGTCGCCCCAGCCGGCGTTCGGCTCGATGTCACGGCTGCAAACCCAGTTGTACTGGTCCACGAACGAGAACGGATCGCCGTTCCAGCTGTCTTTCGGCAGCCACTTGCCGGCGATGAACTCGTTCCAGCCCGTCACGAAGACCAGCTCCGGATCCAGTTCGTAGGCCCTTTCCCACTGCTCGGAGATGTTCCAGCCATAGAGGTATCCGTCCGGACGCGGGTCGAAGCCGTTGCGGATCGACCAGTTGCGGCCATAGGCGTCCTTGGTATTGAAGGCGCCGCAATGGCCCTTCCGGTCGGGGTTCGTGTTCTGGGCGACACCCACCGTCACCTGCTCGTACTGTGTCTTGCCATCCGCGCCGGTGGAAGCCACATAGCCATGCTGGGGATAGTTCTCCAGCCAGCCCCACTGGTCGTTACGCTTGGGATCCGGACCGTTCACGTAATCCGGCTGTCCGGGACGGAAGGTGAAGAATTCCGCGATTTCACGGTCTTCCTCGGAATCCGTCAGCAAGTCGGGATAGGCCATCAGGCAGGGCTTCCCCTTCCACATGAACCAGAGATTCTGGTAGCGGCCCGGCTTGAAAACGTCGCGGTACAGCTGGCGCAGGGCGTCATTCGTCGTCGGCCGCGGCCAGAGATTGAGGATGAAGGAAATCTTGGGGACATTCACGCCGTCTTTCTGCGCCTGGTCCCAGGTTTCCATCATCGCCTCGTAAGAAGCTTTGAACGTGTTGCTTCCGTTGGTGCAGTCAAAGAAGACGGCATCCACACCCGCAGCCGCAAGCATCTCGGCATGCTTGCGGAGCACCCACTTGTCCGTGGTCTGGTAATAGCCGAAGAGCGGCTGCTCCCAGTAATAGTAATGAGGACCGGTCGGACCCCACGCAGGATGGTTGTAGTCCTTGATCGCCTCGGGATGCTCGCGGAGGATTTCGGTGATGTTGTAGACCGGATACTTGTCGTTGTGGTTTGCGTTGTGCCAGGTCCAGTAGAAGATACCGACGAACTTGCCGTCGCGTTTTGCGGGCGCTTCGTCGTAGGAGCGGACCTTCCGGCCCAACGCGTCTGTCGCCGCCCAGGAATCCGGGTTGGCTTCCTGCGCCGGGGCAGGAAGGGCCGGAAGCAGGCAGAGAGCGGACAATGCCGCCAGTGCGATAACCTTTTTCATGATTGAGACAATACTTTGTATTTCAATTATTTCACACAATAAACATAGTTGAAGCGACCGCCCGGCGCCGTGTCACCGCTGACATAGAAATCCATGATGTCGCCTTCCTTCTGCATGTTGTCGTTCCACTTGAACTCGAAGTCAACCTTTTCGCCGATGCCCAGCACCGCGCGCGGGATCCGGATCACGAGGCGGTTCCCCTTGGCGAAGAACTTCACCTTGGCAGCATCTTCCCACATCCAGATCCCCTGGATGTTCTTCTCCAGGCGGGCCTTGCTCCCCTTCGGGGAAACGCGGTTCACCACGAAGTCGTAGCCGTTCCAGCCCGTGGCCTTGTCACGGTCGACATCGATGAAGAGCTGCATCCAGTGCGGATCCGTCTTCGGCGAAAGCGCCTCGGCCGTTTCTACGTAAAAGTAAAGATATTTCTCGTCGCGGGCCACCTTGGCGCCCACGAGGTCGTTGCGGCCGGAGCTGTCCCGGTAGTAATAGTCGGCATTGCCGCCTTCGTCGCGGCGGAAAGTATTGCCCTTGTAGGATGCGAACCACGGTCCGACGTCATCCCAATCGGCGAACTTGCGGAGACGGACCGTCTTGGGCGCCGACACCGGCTCCGGCGGATTCATACCCTTGAACTTGCGCACGCGGTCCACCAGCTGCAGGTAGTAGACATCCCCCTTGTCGCCCCAGCCGGCGTTCGGCTCGATGTCGCGGCTGCAGTTCCAGTTGTACTGGTCCACGAACGAGAAAGGAACACCGTTCCATGGAGCGCCCGGTTTCCACTTGTCCGTCGCGTATTCGTTCCACCCCGTCACGAAAACCAGTTCCGGATCGAGTTCATAGGCACGGTCCCACTGCTCGGAGAAGTTCCAGCCGTAGAGGTAGCCGTCCGGACGCGGGTCGAAACCGTTCCGCACGGACCAGTTGCGGCCGTAGGCATCCTTGGTATTGAACGCGCCGCAGTGCCCCCTCCGATCGGGATTCGTATTCTGGGCGATGCCCACCGTCACCTGCTCGTACTGTGTCTTTCCATCAGCACCGACCGTCGCGACGTACCCGTGCTGGGGATAGGTTTCCAGCCAGCCCCACTGGTCGTTGCGCTTGGGATCCGGGCCGTCTACGTAGTCCGGCTGCCCGGGACGGAAGGTAAAGAATTCCGCGATCTCGCGATCGCCGGGCGAATCGTCCAACGCTTCAGGATACGCCATGATGCAGGGCTTTCCCTTCCAATAGAACCAGAGGTTCTCATAACGGTGCGGCTGATAGATGTCCTTGTACAACTGGCGCAGAGAGGCCTGCGTCGTCGGGACCGGCCAGAAATTGAGGATAAAGGCAATTTTGGGGACGTTCACGCCGTCCTTCTGCGCCTGGTCCCAGGTCTCCATCAGGGCCTCCGTGGATGCCATCCAGGTACGGTCGCCATTCGTACAATCGAAGAAGACGGCGTCCACACCGGCATCCGCCAGCCACTCGGCATGCTTGCGGAGCACCCACTTGTCCGTGGTCTGGTAGTAGCCCAGCAGGGGCTGCTCCCAATAATACTCCAGGGTCTGTGGCGTTCCCCAGAGCGGATGGTCCGTCTGCTGCATCGCCTCCGGATGCTGCCGGACGATTTCCGTGATGTTCTTCACCTGACGGGTCGGCTTGTGGCGGTTGTTGTGCCACGTCCAGTAGAAAATGGCAACCGTCTTCCCTTCCCGTTTCGCGGGCGCTTCGTCATAGGAGCGGACTTTCCGGCCCAGCGCGTCGGTCGCCGCCCAGGAATCGCTGTCGACCCCTTGCGCACCTGCAGGGAGCGCGACGATGAATGATGCGGCCAATGCCGCAAAAATCGACCTCTTCATATTGTCAATGGTTTTCAGCATATACAAAATTGAAACGCCCGCCGGGCGCCGTGTCCCCGCTGACATAGAAGTCCATGATGTCGCCTTCCTTCTGCATGTTGTCGTTCCACTTGAACTCGAAATCCACCTTTTCACCGATGCCCAGGACCGCGCGGGGAATCCGGACAACCAGGACATTATCCTTGGTGAAGAACTTCACCTTGGCGGCGTCTTCCCACATCCAGATACCCTGGATGTTCTTTTCCAGGACGGCTTCGCTCCCCTTCGGGCTCACTCGGTTCACCACGAAATCATAGCCGTTCCAGCCCGTGGCCTTGTCGCGGTCGACATCGATGAAAAGCTGCATCCAGTGCGGGTCCGTCTTCGGCGAAAGCGCTTCGGCCGTCTCTACATAGAAGTAGAGGGATTCGCCGTCACGG
>CADCHE010000017.1 GCA_902801205.1 uncultured Bacteroidia bacterium | reverse complement strand
GGCCACGGGCGGCCACGGGTTTGCCAGGACAACCCGCCCGGCTCACTTTTTTAATAAAAAAAGAAGACGACCAATAATCACTTATTAGTCGCCTTCTTTCCCTGTTATATCAGTCGTTCGCTTTTACATCCCCATTTCCTTGCGGCGCGCTTCGTAGTAGGCGTGCCGCTTCGGGTTTTCAGGGAACCAGCCGCGGAGCACGCGGCGTTCCTGGGCGAACATTTCGTGGATGCCCCAGAAACAGGAGAATGCGGCCGCTCCGAGGATGGTGCTGATGGTCGTGTCCTGGAAGCAGAGGGAAGCAACGGCGAAAAGAAGGCCGACGGCCAGCAGGACCCACCAGCACTTCTTCCCCCAGTTGTATTCCATCTTGATGACGATCGGATGGCAGATGCCGATGATCAGGAAAACGGCGGTGCCGACGATGATACCGTTCAGGTTCATGGGCTACTGTTCTTTCCCTTTCAGATAGGCATCGATGGCGGCGGCGGCCTTCCGGCCGGCACCCATCGCGAGGATGACCGTGGCTGCGCCGGTGACGGCATCACCGCCGGCGAAGATCCCCGGGCGGGTCGTCTGTCCGTTCTCGTCGGCCACCAGGCCGCCGCGGCGGGTCGCTTCAAGGCCGGCGGTCGTACGGACGATCAGCGGGTTCGGCGACGTGCCCAGTGCCATGATGACGGTCTCGGTCGGAATCTCGAATTCCGATCCGGGGACCGGGACGGGGGAGCGGCGTCCGCTCTCGTCCGGTTCGCCCAGTTCCATGCGGATGCAGCGGATGGCCCGCACCCAGCCCTTCTCGTCCCCGAGGATCTCCACGGGGTTGGTCAGCATCTGGAACTGGATCCCTTCCTCCTTGGCGTGGTGGACCTCCTCTTTGCGGGCGGGCAGTTCCACTTCGGTGCGCCGGTAGACGATCGTCGTGTCCGCGCCCAGGCGGAGAGCCGTCCGGGCCGCGTCCATCGCCACATTGCCGCCGCCCACGACGCAGGCGGACTTGCCGGCGTGGATCGGGGTCATGTAGTCGTCGCGGAACGCCTTCATGAGGTTGTTGCGCGTAAGGAACTCGTTGGCGGAGAATACACCGCAGAGGTTCTCGCCGGGGATGCCCATGAAGCGGGGGAGTCCGGCACCGGTGCCGACGAAGACGGCTTCAAACCCCTCGTCGTCCATCAGGGAATCGATGGTGACGGTACGGCCCACGATGACGTCGGTCTCGATCTTGACGCCCAGGGCCCTGACCTCGTCCACTTCTTTCTTCAAGACTTTCTCTTTCGGAAGGCGGAACTCGGGGATGCCGTATTCCAGCACGCCGCCCGCCTTGTGCAGGGCCTCGAAAATGGTGACATCATACCCCAGCTTCGCCAGGTCGCTCGCGCAGGCCAGTCCGGCGGGGCCGGAACCGATGACGGCCACTTTCTTTGCGCCCTCCTTCTTCTCGGGCACGACGGCGGGAGCGGCATTGTGGTCGGCCACGAAGCGCTCGAGCTTGCCGATGGCGACGCTCTCGCCCTTCACGCCCAGGACGCAGCTGCCTTCGCACTGGCTCTCCTGCGGACAGACGCGCCCGCAGACGGCCGGCAGTGAAGAATCCTTCGCGATGACCGCCGCAGCGCCGGCGATGTCGCCTTCGACCACGCGGGCGATGAAGCCCGGGATGTCGATTCCCACGGGGCAGGCGCCCACGCAGCGCGGATTCTTGCAATGCAGGCAGCGGCTGGCCTCCAGCATCGCTTCCTCCTTGTTGTATCCGTAGCAGACTTCTTCGAAGTTATGTGCACGTACCTGCGGATCCTGTTCCCGCACCGGTACTCTCGGTATTCTGTTTGCCATGGCTCTTCTCGCTTTAGATTCCGTATTTCTCCCTTTCCTGCGCTTCTTCGGTGCGGTACTGGCCCAGGCGGCGCATCGCTTCGTCAAAGTCGACCTCGTAGCCGTCGAATTCCGGACCGTCGACACAGGCGAATTTCGTCTTGCCGCCCACCGTGACGCGGCAGGCTCCGCACATGCCCGTTCCGTCGACCATCAGCATGTTCAGGCTGACGTCCTCGGGGATGCCGAGTTTCTTGCAAGTGAGGGTGCAGAATTTCATCATGATCATGGGGCCGATGGCCACCGCCTGCGTGTAGGTGTGCCCTTCGGCGACCAGTTTCTCCAGCATGGCGGTCACCAGGCCGTGGAATCCTTCCGAACCGTCGTCGGTGCAGAGGTAGAGGTTGTCGCAGACCGAGGCGAGCTCCTGCTTGTAGATCAGCAGATCCTTCGTCTTCGCGCCGATGATCACGTCCACCGCAACCCCGCGCTCATGCAGCCATTTGGCTTGGGGATAGACCGGGGCCGTCCCTACGCCGCCCGCGATGAAGATGTAGCGGGCCTCCGCCAGCTCTTCGGGCGTCTTGTCCACAAAGGCGGAAGGATTGCCGAGCGGGCCGACGACGTCGTTGAAGAATGCGCCTTCCTCCTGGTGGACGATGGCGGCGGACGAAGCGCCGATCCGTTGCGTGACAATGGTAACGGTTCCTTTTTTGACATCATAATCGCTGATGGTCAGCGGAATGCGCTCTCCCTTTTCGTTGGGGCGGACGATCAGGAACTGTCCCGGCCGCGCCGAAGCGGCAATGCGGGGCGCCACGATGTCCATCTTGCAGATGCCCGGGGTGAGCATTTCTTTGGAAAGGATCTTGAACATGGCAGGAAATAAAGTTCTGTCTTCTATAAATTGCACAAAGATAGTACATTTTTGGAAAAATGCCATTTGCGCTTTATCTTTGTCTTCATCCTACCTGCATCCGTCATGGAACGAACGCTTTATCCTTTCTCTACGCCGCTGTATATCATGACGAAACCCGCCGGATCGCGCTGCAACCTGGCGTGTGACTACTGCTATTATCTGGAGAAGAAGCACCTGTACAAGGGAGAGGGGAGCCACTTCATGAGCGACGGCCTGCTGGAGCGTTTCATCGAGCAGTACATCAACGCGCAGTCCGTCCCGGAAGTCCTGTTCAACTGGCACGGAGGGGAGACCCTCCTCCGTCCGCTGGATTTCTACCGGCGTGCGGTGCAGCTTCAGCAGAAGTACGCCGGCGGGCGGCGCATCGTGAACGCCATCCAGACGAACGGAACCCTGCTTGACGACGACTGGTGCCGGTTTTTCAAGGAAAACGGATGGCTGGTCGGCGTTTCCATCGACGGCCCCCAGCGGTTCCACGACCAGTTCCGGCGCGACCCGCAGGGGAATCCTTCCTTCCGACGTGTCCTCCATGGCATCCAGCTGCTTGGCCGGCACGATGTCGCATGGAACGCGATGGCGGTCGTCAACCGCTTCAACGCCGGGGCTCCGGTAGAGTTCTACCGCTTCTTCAAGACCATCCGCTGCCGCTACATCCAGTTCACTCCGATCGTCGAGCGGGAGTACCCGCATGCCGACGGGCGCCACCTCGCCTCTCCGGACGATGAGGCCGCTTCCGTGACGGAGACTTCCGTGTCCGCGGAACAGTGGGGCGACTTCCTGTGCCGGCTCTTCGACCAGTGGGTCGTCGAAGACGTCGGGAAGTACTACATCCAGTTGTTCGATTCCGTCCTGGCGAACTGGATGGGCATGGAACCGGGCGTATGCACGATGGCGCGCAGCTGCGGCCATGCCGGCGTGATGGAATTCAACGGCGATGTCTACTCCTGCGACCACTTCGTCTTTCCGGAGTTCAAGCTCGGCAACCTGGACCGGCAGCCCCTCCTGGAGATGATGTACAGCGAGAAGCAGCTCGCCTTCGGGCGCCGGAAGCACGATGCGCTGCCCGCGCAGTGCCGCCGCTGCCCCTTCCTCTTCGCCTGCAACGGGGAATGCCCCAAGAACCGTTTCCTGACGACGGAAGACGGCGAACCGGGGCTCAACTACCTGTGCAAGGGCTATCTCCGCTTCTTCGAGCATGTGGCGCCCTACATGGAATTCATGAAAGCGGAGTTCCTCGCGCACCGGCCCCCGGCCAATGTCATGAAAGCCATCCGGGCGGGCTTCCTGCCCGCACCGTCCCGCAACCGATAATCCGTAAAAGCATCATAGGAAATGAAGAAATTATTGGTTCCCTCCCTGCTGGCGGTTTCCGGCGTCGCCTGCGCCGCGCAGCAGAAAGACAAGCCCAATGTGCTGATGATCGTCTGCGACCAGCTGCGGTACGACTGCCTGGGCTATACCGGAAGCCCGTTCGCCCGCACGCCGAACATCGATGCCCTCGCCGCCGAAGGGATGCAGTTCACCCGCGCGTACACTTCCATCCCGACCAGCTGTCCGGCGCGGCAGTGCCTGCTTTCCGGCGCCTGGCCGGAGCAGCCCGGCCATGAAGGCCTGTGGAATTACGACATCACCCTGCCCGTGAAGCTCTTCGAAGGTGACACCTGGACCCGCCGGCTGTCCGACCGGGGCTACCGGCTGGGCTATGTCGGGAAATGGCACGTCCATCCCGTCAAGACGCCGCTGGAGTTCGGATTCAGCGACTATTACGGCGACGCAGCGTATCACCGGTGGGCGCAGGAACACGTCGGGAAGGGCCCGAAAGCGTACTATCATCAGGAGGACAACATGATGATGGGAGGTTACGTGAAGATGGACCGCGACGACAACAGCGTCTACTGGTTCAAGGAGCGGGCCGTCGAACTGATCCGGCAGTACGAAGGCGAAGGAAAGCCCTGGCACGTGCGGCTCGATTACTCGGAACCGCACCTGCCCTGCATGCCGCTGAAGCCGTTCTATGACCGGTACAAGGATGTGACCATCCCGCCGTGGGGAAATTTCTGCGACGATCTTGAAGGCAAGCCTTATATCCAGTACCAGCAGGTCCTCAACTGGGGGCTCGAAGACTACGACTGGGCGAAATGGGAGAACTACCTGCGGTCGTATTACGCCGTCATCGCGCAGGTCGACGATGCGCTCGGCGCCCTGTTCCGCCAGCTGGAGGAGATCGGTGCGCTGGACAACACCATCATCATCTTTACGGCCGACCACGGCGACGCGGCCGGCAGCCACCGCATGTTGGACAAGCACTATGTCATGTACGAAGAGGAAGTCCATGTTCCGCTGATCATCAAGTGGAAGGACCACGTCCAGGCGGGAACGGTCTGCGACCGCTTCCTGGTGCATTTCCTCGACATTGCCGCGACGATGGACGACCTGTTCGCCCTGGATTTCCCCACCAGCGGCCGTTCCCTGCTGCCCCTGCTCCGCGGAGAGGAAGTGGACGACTGGCGCCGCTATGCGTTCAGCAACTACAACGGCCAGCAGTTCGGCCTTTTCGTCCAGCGCATGATCCGCGACGAGCGGTACAAATACGTCTGGACACCGACCGACGTCGACGAACTGTATGACCTGCAGGAAGATCCGTATGAGCTGAACAACCTGGTCCACGACCCGGCCTACAAGGAGGTGCTGACCCGGCTGCGCAAGGACCTCTATGAAGACCTGGTCGCCCGGAAAGATGCCGCCGCCGGTGCGCCGAGCGCCGCCTACCGGCAGTTGATCGGGCAGAAGAAACGGTAGCCTTTACTGGTTTTCTCTCCTGATTTCCTTGACAGTCAACTGTTTCCCTTCGACGGCGAACCGGATCTGGAAGCCGTCGAACGAAAGGCCGTATGACCGGGAAGGATCGTCCTGGAATGCGGGACGCGGGTCCTGTGCTAGCACTTCCCGCAGGGTGTCCAGCAGTTGCTCCTGCATGCCGTCCCGAAGGCCTGCTTCCCGGACCGCATCCGGAATGACCACCTCCAGCGGTTCCCACCTCGCCGCGTCTACGAAACCCGAGCGGACGCCCGGATGGCTGTCGGCGTATTCCACATACGGCTTGATGTCGTAGACGGGCGTGCCGTCCATGAGGTCGGCACCTTCCACGATGATGACGGGGCCGGGACCGACCTGCTTGATACGGACGGCCGAGAGGCCGAGCCCGTTGGGACGGAAAGGGGAGCGCGAGGAGAAGACACCGATCCGCTCGTTCCCGCCCAGCCGCGGCGGCCGGACCGTCGCTCGGAACGGATCGCTCCCGGGGGCAGGCGGATTGGCGGAAAAGCCCCAGATCAGCCAGAGGTAGTCGAACCCCTCCAACCCGCGGAGCGCCTGCACGTCGTCATACGGCGGCAGCAGTTCGATGCGCCCTTCCAGCGACGGAACCACACCCGCCTGGCGCGGGATGCCGAACTTCTCCGGGAAAGGAGCGCAGAAACGGGCGATGGGCTTGATTTCCATGTCAGAATCCCTCCTGGTGTACGTGGTCCCACTTCAGGGCCGCCTCGTCCTGCGGCTTGCGTTCGTCGGCAGGATGCCCGAAACCGACCAGGCAGAGGACGGCAAACTGCGCCGGAATCCCCAGCCGTTCACGGACCAGATCTTCCGCCGTTTTCCCCTCGGCGGTTCCTTCCCGGCCGCGGATCTGGCACCAGCAGGAGCCCAGGCCCCGTTCCTGCGCCTGGTATTGCATCGTGACGGCGGCGATGGCTCCGTCTTCGATCCAGGTAGACTGTGCTTGCGGTTCGCCCAGCACGGCGACGACGGCCGCCGCGCCTTTCAGGAAGGCGGATCCGGCCGGACGGACCGTGGAAAGGAACGCCAGCGTGTCCGCATCGCGGACCGTGATGAATTGCCAGTTACGCGCGCCGTGGCCGGTCGGGGCCATCAGGGCGGCGCGGAGGATGGACCGCAGGTCGTTCTCGCTCACGGGTTCTTCCGTAAAGCGGCGGTGGCTGCGGCGGATGCAGACAAGATCTTCAAATTTCATGGCAGGGGTGGATTTCAATAATAAATGCCTTCATCCCCGCTTTCCTCGTGCTCGACGGGGGGAAGGGGAATCGTGATCGTAACCGGATTGGCGATGCCGATGAAACCGAGCCCGCCCTCCACGTTGTCCGGGAAGGACGCCGGCTCGGCGAAAACCGTATCGTCCCCCAGGTTCTGGTACAGGTCGAGCGCCTTCAGGTACGCGTATTCCGCGGCCGTGATGCCCATGACCCGGACAGCCAGCTCGCTTTCCATCCGCCATTTTTCGAACAGGCCGGCGGAAGGGGGTGCGTTGTACCATTCGACCGAGAAAGAGATGTCGTAGTCGTTTCCGTCGAACAGATGGTCGGAATACACGCAGTACGTGTTGGTGGAAGTCCCCAGGAGGTCCAGTTCGTCGACCGTCATCCCTTCCGTCAGGATCGGGTCGGTGCCGAGGTCGATCCACATTTTATCGGAATGCTTCTCCACGCGCGTGTGCTCTATCCAGGTCACATTATCGGGGTCGGTACTGTCCCATTGGGCATCGCGGGAATGGAACGTGGTGGTGACGTTGCGCCGGACCCTGTCGATCCGGTACAGGTTCCTTTCTCCCGCGCTGTCTTTCCCGCGCAGGCGCAGTTTCATGTTCTGCTTCAGGTAATACCCTCTTTCGAACGTGCTGGACGTGTCTTTCAGGGCGATTTCTGGCGCATCCGGAACCGTTACTTCGGACCAGGCCTTGTACCGGCCGCCGTTGGCTTCGGCCTCGATGCGGACGACGTCGCCGGGTGCGAAATCCGCCCGGAAGGCGAAGGACGTCTGCCGCATGCGCTTCGCCGGTGTGCCCGAGGGGTTGTAGATGATCATGTCTTCTTCCCGTTCGTCGGAAGCGGCTTCGTACGTGATGGCAGTGCCTTCCGCGACCTGCCGGCCGTTGACCAGGCAGCGGACGCTTCCGTCGGTGATTTTCTCGACGAGCATCGCGCGGCTGACGGCCAGGTGGACATAGTGGACCGTGTCGCCCACGGTGAGGAGTCCGTTCATCTGCAGTTGGTCCGGGATGTCGTTCCGGTGGAAGGAGATCTCCTTTTCGCAGGAGACCAGGAAAAGAAGGGTCAGGAAGACAGGGAAGATATGTTTGTGGAGCGTTTTCATGGTCAGAACTGATAAGTGTAGCCGATGGACGGAATGATGGGAAGGATGGTGATCGATTTGAGTTTCTCGCCCTTGATGCGGATGCTCGAGTCTTCGGTGAAGTTCCACGTTTCGTTCTGGAACACGAAATTCGGGTTCATGCGGTTGTAAGCATTGTAAACACCGAAGTTCCAGATGCTTTCCCCGCGCCGTTTCCGGACATGGTAGTTCAGCGACACGTTCAGGAGGTGGCTGGGCGGCAGCCGGTAATTGTTCCTGTACGGGCAGTAGTCGACCTGGATGAACGCCCCGTCCGGATTCTGGAAGGCGACCTGGCGCTCGGGGAGTGTCGTCGCGCCGCCCGTCGCGAAGGTCCAGGTGGCACCGAGGTCAAGCCGTTTGCCGATCTGCTGGTTGACCACCAGCGAGATGTTGTGGCGCCGGTCGTACCGGTAGGGGAACCATTCCCCGCTGTTGATCGATCCGTCCGGGAAGCGCCGTTCGCTCTTGGCGAGGGTATATCCCAGCCAGCCCGTCGTCTTCCCCATGGTCTTCTGGATGAAGAGTTCCACGCCGCGGGCGCGCCCTTCTCCCATGACGACATTCTCCTCCCACGACTGGCTGTTGCCGATGAAGGAAACGCCGTCCTTGTATTCGAGGATGTTGTCCATCCGCTTGTCATAGGCTTCCAGCGAGAATTCCCAGCCCCGCAGCCCATTGTAGTAGACACCGACGGAGAGCTGGTCGGAACGCACCGGCCGGATCTTTTCGGTGATCGGCACCCACAGGTCGAGCGGCAGCGTGATCCTGGACGAAGAGAGCAGGTGCACGTACTGCGACATCCGCGACCAGGCCGCCTTGACGGCGAATCCCCGCCCGAGGTCGTATTTGGCGGACATCCGCGGCTCCGGAGCGAAGTAGGTTTTCCCGCTGGTCACGAAGACCGACAGGTGGACGCCCGGATTGAGGGTCAGCCGGGGTCCGAGGGTGAAATCGTCCTCGACGTACATCGAGAACTCATGCCCGGACCGTTTGCTGTTGTCCGTGCGGTACGTGGTGTCGACGACGACACTGCCGTTCTTCGTTTCCTGTTCGAAACTGGAGAACGTCTCCGGGACGTACGTGTGGTGGATGTATTCCGCACCGAAACGGACGGCATGCTCCGGTGCCGGCGTATAGTCGAAGTCGATCTTCGCCGTCAGGTCCCGGAGACCGGAATTGTAGTTGAAGTCGTACCGGTTGATGGTTTCCGTCCCGCTGTACCGGTTGCTGTCCTCGGCGGTGTATCCCATCAGCATCTTGTAGCGCGTCCAGGCCAGCGTCGAGTTGGAGAACAGCTTGCCGTTGAAGACATGGTTCCAGCGGAGGGCGGACAGGGTGTTCCCCCAGCGGATGCGCGTCTTGTCGTCGTAGGAGTTGTATTCCGAATCGGAGGAGTCATCGACGTAGAGGATGTCGCGGCCGTTGTAGACGTTGAAGAAGAGCTTGTCGCGCTCGCTCAGCCGGTGGGTGACCTTCGCCGAAGCGTCGTAGAAATAATAATTCGCGGGGCTGCCCAGCGAGGCGATCAGCCGGTCGAAGAGGAAGGTGTGCATTCCGCGGACGCTCACGCTGTAGGCGGTCGTGCCCTTCCGGATGGGGCCCTCGAGGTGGAACTTGTCGCTGATGACGCCCACGCCGACCGAACCGTGCGTCTCCTGCATGTTGCCGTCGTTCGTGCGCACATCGATGATGCTGGACGTCCGGCCGCCGTACCGGGCGGGGAAGGATCCCTTGAAGAGGGTCACCTTCTTGACGGCTTCCGGCTGGAAGATCGAAAACAGGCCCAGCATGTGTTCTGCGTTGTACAGGGAGATGCCGTCGAGCAGCAGGAGGTTTTCGTCCGGCCCGCCGCCGCGGACATAGATGCCCGAGAAGCCTTCGTTGCCGCCCTGGACGCCCGGCATCAGTTGGATGGTTTTCAGGACGTCCGCTTCGCCCAGGAGCACCGGTGTGTTCCGGATGGCGGCCATCGGAATCTCCACGGCGCTCATCTTCGTCGCCGCGATGCCCGATTCGCGCCGGGCGGAGACGACGGCTTCCTCGATGCGCAGGTCGGTCTTCAAGGCGATGTCCAGCGTCGTGTCCCGGACCAGGTCGATTTCCAGGTCGAAGTCGGCATAGCCTACATAAGAATAGTGCAGCGTGGTTTTCCCGGTGGGGAGTGTCAAGGTGTAGAAGCCGTAGGTATTCGTGACGGCCCCGACGGCGCCCGCACCGATGCCCGCTCCGATCAGGGTCTCCCCGGTAGCGGCATCCGTGATGTGACCGCTGACGGTGCACCGGGCCGGCCGGCTCTGCGCGAGCGCGGCGATGCAGCCCAGGAGAAGGAGCGGAATCATCAGGATGGAACGTTTGAAATTTTCCATAATTCTTCGTCTTAATCTTTGCAAAGATGACTTTTTTCCGTCGTAATACAAAAGAAAAGGCCCTTTTTTACTATTTTTGTATGATATGGACGTTTTTCGAAAAAGTCTTTTCATCCTGGGCGCGGGGATGATCGTGGCCCTTCTTCTGTCCGGCTGCCGCCGTACGGTGCCGGTCGGGGAAACACCTGAACCCGTTTCCTGGCCGATGGGATTCTGCCCGGATTCCCTCTCCGCCACGGGCGGAACGGTCGGTACGGGGGAGACCCTGGCGGCGCTGCTCGTCCGCCTCGGCGCCGGCCAATCCGTCTCGGCCTCACTCGTGCAGGCCTGCGACACGGTGTTCGATGTCCGCAAGCTCCGAGCCGGAAACCATTACGACGCTTACTATGAAGGTGATTCGCTCCGCTATCTCGTCTACGAACAGGACCGGATCGCCCGGATCATCTTCCGGTGCACCGACTCGCTGTCCGTCTGGCGTTACGAACGGCCCGTGGAACGGCAGGTCAAGGCAGTGGATATTCCGATTACTTCCTCCCTCTGGAACGACTTGCGCCGGGTCGACGTTTCCCCCCTGCTGATCGTTTCCCTGGAGGATGTCTACGAATGGTCCGTCGATTTCTTCGGCCTGCAGGAGGGTGACCGTTTCCGTGCCCTGTACAGCCAGTGTGTCTGTGAGGACGAGGTCGTCGCCGTGGATTCGCTCTGGTACGCCGAGTTCATCCGTGACGGGAAGGAGCTTCCCGCCGTCTTTTTCGATCCGGGCGACGGCTCGGGCCGCTACTGGGCCCCGGACGGAGCCAGCCTGAAGAAGGCCTTCCTCAAGGCACCGCTCCAGTTCACCCGCATCAGCTCCGGTTTCTCTTACCACCGGCGGCATCCCGTCAGCGGCAAGGTGAAGCCGCATACGGCCGTCGATTACGCCGCTCCGACGGGGACGCCCGTCCGTGCGATCGGAAACGGGACGGTGCTCAGTGCCGGGTGGGCCGGCGGGGGCGGCAATACCGTCAAGATCAAGCACAACGGGGTGTATACTTCGGCCTATCTCCATCTGTCGCGCTTTGCGAAAGGCATCCGGGCCGGCGTACACGTCGCCCAGGGACAGGTGATCGGCTATGTCGGTTCGACCGGTGTGTCGACCGGCCCGCACCTCGATTTCCGCGTCTGGAAGAACGGGACGCCGGTCAATCCGCTGACCCTGGTCTCGCCTCCTTCCGAGCCGCTCGCGAAAGTTTATCTTCCGGCCCTGGATTCGGTGGCCCGCCGCTACCGGCACCACCTCGATTCCCTGCTGGAAACCACCCCTTCTCCCTTGGATTCAACGCATACAGATATTCCGCATGAAGAATAGAAAAAGCATATTCCTGTGGCTGCCGGCCCTCCTGTTGCTGTGCATCGTGCCCGCCGGATGCCGCAGGGGCGCCGGGGCATCCGCCGGCCGCAGCCCCCTGGAGGCCCGTGTGGACAGCGTCCTCGCACGCATGTCCCTGGAAGAAAAAGCCGGCCAGATGGTCCAGATTACGATGTCCGCGTTCACCTTGCCGCATTCCCCGCAGCTTGACACCGCCGCTGTCCGGCGCATCTTCGGGCAGTACAGGATCGGGTCGGTGCTGAACACCTTCGCGGACACCGCCCGAACGCGCGACTTGACGGCGGAGAATGTCCGCATCCTCCAGGGAATCGCCCTGGAAGAGATTGGCATTCCCATTCTGTATGGCCTGGACATGATCCACGGGGCCAGCTATATCTCCGATGCCACCCTCTTCCCGCAGGAGATCGCCGTGGCCGCAACCTTTGACCGGCAGTTCGCCCGCAAGATGGGGGAGGCCACCGCCTATGAGACCCGCGCTGCGATGGTCCCCTGGATCTTCGCCCCGACGATGGACCTGGGTCGCGACCCCCGCTGGCCGCGCATGTGGGAAAGCTGGGGAGAAGATGCCTTCCTGTCGTCCGAGATGGCTGTTTCCGCCGTCCGCGGGCTGCAGGGGGACGACCCCGACCATATCGACGCGCTCCATGTCGGCGCCTGCGTCAAGCACTATCTGGCTTACGGCGTGCCGACGTCCGGGAAGGACCGGACACCCGCCCGGGTCCCCGAGCCGGAGCTGCGTGAAAAGTATTTCCAGCCTTTCCGGGCCAGCTTGTGCTCCGGCGCCGTCTCCCTGATGGCGAATTCCGGAGCGGTGAACGGCATGCCCGTCCACGCGTCGCGGACCTGGCTCACGCAGTGGACCAAGGAGGAACTCTCCTGGGACGGCCTCATCGTCACCGACTGGGCCGACCTCGACAACCTCTGGCAGCGTGACCACGTGGCCGCCGACGAAGACGAGGCCCTTTGCATGGGCATCAACGCCGGCGTGGACCTGGTCATGGAACCTTACGATCCGGCCGTGGCGGAGCGCATCGCTGCGCTGGTACGCGCGGGACGTATCCCCGCCGCCCGGGTCGACGACGCCGTACGACGCATCCTGCGCCTGAAGTTCCGCCTCGGGCTCTTCGACACGCCGACCTGGGATGTCTCCGGCTATGACCGCTTCGGCGGGATGGAATTCCAGCAGGCCTCCCTTGCGGCGGCCGTCGAATCTGCCGTCCTGCTGAAGAACGAGCGCAACCTGCTGCCGCTCGACTACGGCACGCGCATCCTCGTCACCGGACCGAACGCACATTCCATGCGGGCCCTGAACGGCGGCTGGACGTACACCTGGCAGGGGAGCGGGGACCTGTACGCCGGTGACTGCAACACCATCTACGAAGCCCTGGCACAGACCTTCGGCGCGGAGAATGTCCGCCTGGAGCGTGGCGTCACGTACAAGGAAGACGGCAAATGGTGGGAGGAAGACGCCGCCGGTATTTCCCGGGCCGTCGCTGCGGCCGCCCGCTGCGACGTGGTCGTCTGCTGTGTCGGCGAGAACGCCTATTGCGAGACGAACGGCAACCTGGACGACCTCGCCCTTTCCGACGGGCAGCGCGCCCTGGTCAAGGCGCTCGCCGCCACGGGCAAGCCCGTCGTCCTCATCTTGAACGAGGGACGGCCCCGCCTCGTTTCCGACGTGGAGCCCCTCTGCCGCGCCGTTGTCGACATCTTCCTGCCCGGCAACTACGGCGGCGACGCCCTCGCTTCGCTGCTGAGCGGTGAAGAAAACTTCAGCGGCCGCCTGCCGTTCACCTATCCCCGCCGGAGCGCCTCGCTCCACACCTATGACTACAAGGTGTCCGAACACCGCGAGATGATGGCAGGGGAGTACAACTACGACGCCGTGATGGATGTCCAGTGGCCCTTCGGTTTCGGCCTGAGTTACACGGAGTTCGCCTATTCCGATTTCCGCTGCTTGAACGGCGGCGCCTTCGCCCCCGCAGACACGCTGTCCTTCGAGGTGACGGTCCGCAACGCCGGCCGGCACTTCGGCAAAGAGGCCGTCCTGCTCTATTCCAGCGACCTGGTCGCTTCGCTCGTTCCCGATGTGAAGCGCCTGCGCGCCTTCGACAAGGTTGCCCTCGCCCCCGGCGAGCAGACGACCGTTCGGTTCACCCTTCCCGCCACCGACCTCGCCTTCGTCGGCGCGGACGGACAGTGGCGGCTCGAGGAAGGGGACTTCCGCTTCTCCTGCGGCGGCCTTTCCCTGCTGGCAACCTGCTCCGGGACTTGCGAGTCCTTGTTTAAATGACGATTCAACCGACGACAACGATGATGCCTATTCCCTTCTTCAGACGCAGGATCCTGCCCTGGATGCTGGCCCTTCTCGGCCTGCTGGCGCCCGCATTCACCTCCCGCGCCGTATTCAATGAACGAGATCTGGCGCGCACCCTGCACGTGCTTCGCTTCGAACTGGCGAAAGCCTACGGGCAGCAGGAGAAGACAAGCGCCTATTACCGGCAGCAGGAATACCGCCAGCACGCGGAACTGCTCCGGCTGATCGACAGCTGCAATGAACTCTCGCTGATGCTGTATTCGCAGAAGCAGGACTTCACCTTCGACCTGACGTATGCCCTGCAGCAGGTGACGGACCAGTACCGCCATTTTACGGAGAGCCGCGCCCCGTACGACAACATCATCCAGCATCTTGACGTGGAGATCGATCGCTACGGCCGCCTGGTCGCTGCCCTGAAGCTTCTGCCGCCGGAGCTGGTGGAGATTCCCGACAGCCTCGGCCCCGGCATGCTCGATTCCCTGGCGCTCGCCCTGAAGGGACACATCATCCCAGCTGCACCGGTTTCCAACGGCATTTTCGGCTTCATCCGCAAGAATGTGTCACAGGAAGACACGGTGGCACGCGAGGACTTCTACCTGGCCGACAAGGCCCTGGAAGACCGCGACTCCTGCCTCTTCTACGCCGACCGGTTGCTCGCCTCCTTCACGGAAGCGCGCGACCACCTGGTGCAGGACAACCAGCACTATGAGTCGGCCGACCGCCGCCTGAAGGAAGCCTACGACTACGCCCAGGAACGCTATGCCCTGGTACAGAAGAAGATCTTCGTGGACGGGCAGGGGAGTTTCTTCCGCATCCTGAGCCGCTGGAAGTGGTACAGCACCCGCGCCTGGCGCGACGCTGTCGACAAGTATGGCTCCTCGCTGTTCTCCGAGACGAAGAGCGAATGGAGCGGCCCGATCGTCATCGGCTTCTCCTTCATCATCCTCTTCTACCTGGCCGTTGCCATCCTTCTGAGCAACCTGATCATCCGGCTGGCGCTCCGCAAAGTGAAGTACTTCCGCACCGAAGGTTTCCGGAAGCGCAAGTTCACCCTGCTGATGTTCGCGGCCGTGCTGATCTTCGTCCTCGCCCTGCTTTTGCTCCGGCCCCTGTTCGCCTCCGCCCACTTCTTCACGATGGCCTCCACCCTGGTACTCGAGTATGCACTGCTGCTCCTGGCCATCCTCCTGTCGATGCTCGTCCGCTACGGCGGCGACCAGTTCTCCGGCGGCATGCGCCTGTATACTCCCGTCATGCTGCTGGGCATGCTGGTGATCGCCTTTCGCATCATTTTCATCCCGAACAGCCTGATCACCCTGGTCTTCCCCCCGCTGCTCCTGCTCTTCTGCTGCTGGCAGGTCCGTGCCATCCGCCGCAACGGGTATTCCGTTCCGAAGGTCGACCGCACCTTCTCGCAGATCTCGCTGGTCGTTACCGCCATCGCCCTCGTCATGGCCATTGCGGGCTATGTGCTCCTCGGCCTGCAGTTCTACATCTGGTGGATCTTCCAGTTCACCGCGATCCAGCTGATCCTCGCCATCGACTTCCTTCTGAAGAAATACTGGCGCAGCGCTATCAATAAACGTGCCCGCGCCTACCGCATCAAGAACCAGAATCTCACCACCGTCGACCGCGGCTCCACCATTGAAGTGACCTGGCTGTACGACTTTGTCGAGATGGTCGTCCTTCCGCTCGTCTCGATCCTGTCGATTCCCTTCTGTTTCTTCATGGCCGCCAAGGTTTTCGACCTGACCGAAGTCTGCAAGACCGTGTTCTACCACCCCTTCCTGAACTACAAGCTGATCCAGCTGTCCCTCTCCAAGATCCTGACCGGTGTTGCCCTGTTCTTCATCTTCCGCTACATCGCCTACGCCGCCAAGGCCTTCTACCGCATCTTCAAGCTGCACGGTGAGATGGCCAAGAGCGAGACGGGCCTCGTGCGACGTGCCGACGTCAACCTCACCCTCGCCAACAACCTGATCGGCATCCTCGTCTGGGGTTCCTACGTCATCGCCACGATCCTCCTCCTGAAGATTCCTACCTCCTCCCTTTCCGTCGTCACCGCCGGCCTCGCCGCCGGCCTCGGCTTCGCGATGAAAGACATCCTGAACAACTTCTTCTATGGCGTCCAGCTCATGTCCGGCCGTCTCCGCACCGGTGACTACATCGAATGTGACGGCATCCGCGGCGTGGTGGACAACATCAACTACCAGAGCACGCAGATCGTCGCCATCGACGGCAGCCAGATCGTCTTCCCGAACAGCGCCCTCTTCGCCAAGAACTTCAAGAACCTCACCCGCAACCACTCCTACGAGTACATCGCCATCCCCGTCGGCGTTGCCTACGGCACCGACATCGACCAGGTGCGCAAAGTCCTCCTTTCCGCCCTGCGCCCCCTGGGCCGCCGCGACAAGTTCGGCCGCCGCATCGTTGACGAGAAGTACGGCGTCAAAGTGACCCTCAACGGCTTCGGCGAAAGCAGCGTCGATCTCCTCGTGAAGCAGTACGTCCTCGTTGAAGAGCGCTACAACTACATATCCTCCGCCAACGAGATCATCTACAACGCCCTGAACAAGAACGGTATCCAGATCCCGTTCCCCCAGCAGGACGTCTACATCAAAGAAGCGCCCGGCACCACCCGGCCGGAATAATCCCCGGCATGGAAGGGTTCTCCCTCCCCGGGGAGATTCCCGCCCATCCCGGGCGCATCTTTTACTTTTTTTCTTTTTTGTCGGAATTTTTGTATTTTTGCACCCGGATACGACTGGTGAGTTGTCCGAGTGGTTGAAGGAGCCTGCCTCGAAAACAGGTGTACGTGTGAGCGTATCGGGGGTTCGAATCCCTCACTCACCGCAAAAGGAAGAAAAAGGAAATGGCGCCGCAGCGAAAGCTGCGGCGCTTTTTTGATGGCCGGCCCGTCGAAAGCTCGCTTTCGTAAGGGCCGGACGGCGAAAAAGCGCAAGCGGCCGCCGGCCGCGCAGAGCCGATTTCCGCTCTTCCACCTTTTGCCAGGGCCCCGCGGCGAGCGAGAAGGGATAGCGCGACCGTAGGGAGCGGAATCCCTTGGTGAGTGAGGAATGTCCCTGCGGTCGGCCGGCAAAAAACGCCAGCGGCCTCCGGCCGCGCGTCTTTTTCCACCCTTTCTCCTTTTGCAAGGGCCCCGCGGCGAGCGAGGAGGGATAGCGCGACCGTAGGGAGCGGAATCCCCGGAGAGTGATGTTGTTCGCCCCGCGGCGAGCGAGAAGGGATAGCGCAAGCGGCCTTTGGCCGCGCCGCGGAATCCCTGGTGAGTGAGGGATGGCCGCCGGCCGCGCCGCTTGCCTGCCGCCGCGCCCCGCTGCACCATTCTGCAATTCAGTGAGGACACCTACCCGCATTCCAGGCGTCTCAGAGCCACATCCCTGTTACCAATGGCCCAGAAATCACCTCATTGGTAACACCTACCCCGCTTGTACGGCCCTGCAAGGCTGGTTCATGCGCCTAATGAATTGCAGAATCCCTCCCTTCCCCTCATCCCGAAACCACGACCCACTTTCCTCCTTTGGCCGGGCCTTCCCGCCGGATGATGCCGGCAGCCTTCAGATGGGCCAGATGTCGCTCGACGCCTTTCGCCGTGATTCCGACAGCCGCCGCCAGCTTGCTTGCAGAAAACTCCGGATGCTCCCTGAGAAGGTCCAGGATCATCTCCCTGCGTTTGGTGCCCTTTCCCCTTGGGGATGTCTTTTCCTTCACGAACGCTTCCGTCGATGCTAGGAAGGCGGCGATGTCGTCCGACAGCGTCTTGGCCATCTCTCCGGCCATGAAGTCCTTAAAAATGCTCAGATCCTCTTGCTCGCGGGTCGCGATGAGCGCGTTGATGTAGCTGGCCTTGTCCTCCTTGAGGATCTTGGCCGGAATCAGTCCGTATTCGAACTGGATGTGGTTCATGATCAGCCGTGCCATGCGTCCGTTCCCGTCCACCCACGGGTGGATCGTCACCAGGCGGTAGTGCGCTTCGAAACTGAGTTCATACCGTTCAGCAGCGGACAGGGCGCGGGAGCGCATCTCATTGATCCAATCGCAGAATTCCTTTAAACGAGTGGGAACCTTCTGATAGCTCAGGTAGGATTTCCCTCCGACGCCGGCGCTGACGTTGACCAGTCTGAGGTCTCCGTTGGCGGAGGAGAACTCGCCCAGCGCGGTTTTGTATGTCGTACCGGTGTGCTGCATGACCAGCCGGGAGAGACTCTTCAGGACGTCGACGGTGATCGGCGCGTGCTGCCTGGCCAGGCGGATGCTTTCCTCGTAGGCTTGCTTGAGATCGAGATTCATCATCTGCTCGACAAGGGTCCTGCCTTTTGCGGTGATCCCCTCGTCGAAGAGCAGCTGGTTCTCGATCTCCGTCACGGTCGATCCTTCAATGGCCGTGGAGTGCGTGATGATCGAATACAGATAGAACTTCTCGTAGTCTATCTGCGCGTCGATTCCAAGTTCCCTATAGCGCTCCGTCAGGGCAATCAGGTGATCGTTCTTTGCCATGGCCCTCCTGCTTTTTCCTGCAAAAGTACTATTTTCTCCCTACATTTCCCACGTTTTCACCCTACTTTTTGCAGTTTTCTCCCTACATTTCCTTCCGGAGGACGCGGATCGGGTGGTCTTTGCCCAAGTACATCGCCTCGTCGACGACGGTCTCGCCGGTGGGGACGAAGCCGCACTTCTCCATCACGCGGCCGCTGGCGGGATTGTCCACGAAATGGCCGCCGATGAGCGACTTCACGCCGGTCGTGACACGGATGTGCTCCAGCAACAGCCCGAGCGCCTCCGTGCAGAGGCCCCGGTTCCAGTAGGGCTTGGCGATCCAGTAGCCGACGATCGGTTCGCCTTCGCGCGCCGGCAGGTCGCAGTCGCACGAAGGGCCGTACCCCATGGCGCCGATGGCTTCTCCCGTCTCCTTCAGTTCGACCGCCCAGGTATACGTCGCGTCGCGGAAGACCGTCCGGATAACCTCCAGGCTCTCCTCGACCGACCGGTGCGGCGGCCAGCCGGCACGGGAGCCGATGTCGGGATCCGAAGCCCACTTGAAGAGGACGGGGGCGTCGTTGTCGCGCCAGGGACGCAGGACGATCCGGCCCGTCTCCATCACGCCGTCGTAGGTCAGCTGCCCCGGAAGACGCAGCTTTTCCTTCGGCGGGAAGGAAGCCTCGAACCGCTCGAAGGCGTCCGGATCCGCATCCGCCACGAAATACCCTTCCGGCGGGCAGTAGGTCGCTTCCTCGATCCCGTTGGCCTGCAGCCAGCCCGGAATGAGTTCCTGTGCCAGGAAGAAGGGGACTTCTTCGCCGGGCGGCATGCCGTGATATCGGATGTTGAATTCGCTGGCCAGCCGGAACCCGGCGTGCTTGTAAAACGCGATGTCCCCTTCCATACAAAGGAATCCCACCCCCATTTCGCGGGCCTTGTCCAGCGCGAAGTTCAGCAGCTTGAGCCCATATCCCTTTCGCTTGAACGCCGGATGGATGCCGATGGGACCGAACGTCCAGGAGGGCTTCCGGGTGCCGTCGTCCAGCACCAGTTCGGCCTTGGAGAACATCACGTGGCCGATCAGGCGGCCGTTCTCTTCCAGGACGAAATCGAGTTCGGGGATGAAATCGGGGTTCTCGCGGTAGCGGTGCAGCACGTAATGTTCCGTGCATCCGGGGCGGTATACGTTCCAGAAAGCCTCGCGGGTCAGCTGCTCGGCTGCGCGGTAGTCTTCGGGGGTTTCGTGTCTGATTATCATAGGCCATGGGTCTTTCCGCAAAGATAATAAAAAAGCGTCTGGAACGGCGTCTCATGTTGCCGGATTGCGTTTTTTTCATTATCTTTCCGACTCGGAAAAGAATTCTAGTTACAAATTGTTGATATAAAAACGACTGTCATGATGCACAGATTTCCCGGCGTAATCGCGCTTGTCCTGGGAGCATCCCTCGTCCTTTCCACGGGGCTTGATGCGAAAGACCGCTCCGCAAAAGGTGTAAAACTGAATTATAAGTCTTTGAACGCCAAGGCGTTGAAGGAGTATAACCAGCCCGTTCATCCCGGCAGGGGAGACGAGGTGCCTTTCTGGAACGGATTCTCCTACCGTTTCATCTATGCTCCGGCCTTTGACTTCAAGGAAGTGCCCGGCGCCGTGAAGTATCTCTTCACCATCCGCCAGGCCGAGCATGACAACATGACCGAGAGCATGGAATTCATCGGAAACGGCGTTGAATCACGCAATTACTCCGCAAAGGACGCCGCTCCGGGCCCTGGCCCCTATAAAGAGTGGACGTTCAAGGCCGATTCGCCGCAGAGCGCCCTCAGCCCTGTCTGGAGCAAGGTCCCCGTGGGCAGGACGGAACTGGTGGTCGAAGGCCTGGACAAGTCCGGGAAAGTCGTCGGTGAGGCCGGCCGGAGGACGTTCTACCGCGATTTCCCTTTCCACGGCCCGTATACCGAGGCCCCGCGCGGCTATCATGAGGCCGCTGTGCGGACGGCTGTCTACTTCCACAAGATGCCGGCCATCCACCACTGGCTCGAGAACAACGGCCCCGACCTTTCATACGAGCTGAACGGCTACGCCTGCAAGATCTACGGCGCCACGGTGCGGATGGAGTGCTTCCTGGCCTCCCAGGTGCCTGCGCTGCGCGAAGAGGCCCTCACCATCGCCCGCAACGCCGCGGAGTGCATGATGGGCAGCGCCCAGCCGGCCGGCGCTCCGCTGGAGTACTTCCCGGCGACGTACTACCTCGATCCGCTGGACAAGACCAAAGGTGAGTACTATGTCCACCAGATCAACAAAGGCAAGACGATGTTCATGGAGGCGGTTTCTGCCACCTATGCCCTGCTGGACCTTTACAATGCAACCGGCGAGAAGCGTTACTACGATTTCGCCATCCATATCGCCGACACCTACAAGCGCCTGCAGGCCGAGGACGGCTCCTGGCCGGTGAAGGTGGAGTTCGACACGGGCATCTCCGTGACGCCCGCCCGGAGTATCCCCACGGCCCTGCTTCATCTTTTCACGCGCTTGCGCGAAGAATACGGGCTGCAGGACTACGAGGACGCCCGCATCCGCGGCGAGGAATGGATCAAGAAGAATGTGCTGGAGACCTTCAACTTCAATGGGCAGTTCGAGGACCAGCCGACGGAGCACTGGGTGAAATACCAGGACCTGACACATGGCCAGGCCAACGATTTCTCTGTCTATCTGCTTGATTCCAAGAAGCCTACGAAGGAGGAGATCGAGCAGTGCCGCGAGATGATCCGCTTCAGCGAGGACCAGTTCACCTACTGGGACACCCCCGTGGGGCCGGAGGGCTACAAGATGATGCTCACCCCCTGCGTCTTCGAACAGTACAACTACCAGACCCCGATCGACGCCAGTGTCGTCGAGATGGCGAATTCCTACCTGTCGCTCTACAGCGCGACCGGTGACAAACTCGCCCTCGCCAAGGGCAAGGCCCTCCTGGATGCAGCCGTCAAGTCGCAGTGCCCGCTGACGGGCGTCCTTCCCACCAAGTGGTTCTTCAATCCGGAGGTGCCCTATTCGCAGCGCACCCACTGGATCAACTGCGCGCTGGCTTCGGTCAACGTTCTGGAGCGCTTCGCCCGCATGATGGGTGAAATCGAGTAACGGCATGACGGTCCGCAGGATTCTTGAGGCGGAGCCGCTCCGCCTGTTCATGGGCTTTCTCCTTGCCCTGGTCCTTTTCGCGGCGCCCGCAGGGGCGCAGGGAAGGACGTTCTACGTGCAGTCTGACGGTGACGACCTCGCCAACGGCCTTTCTCCCGAGCGGGCCTGGAAGACCCTCGACCGGGTGAACCGTGCCGAACTCGCCGGGGGAGACCGCGTGCTGTTCCGCTGCGGCGACATCTTCCGCGGCCATCTGGAACCGAAATCCGGCCGGCCCGGCGCGCCCGTGTATTACGGGTCGTTCGGAGCAGGGGAGAAGCCGGTCCTCGAGCCATCGTACGATGCCGGCGACCCGGCCCGCTGGACGCAGGTGCGTCCCGGGCTGTGGCGCTGCGTGCAGCCATCTTCCAAGGAGCTGGGCAACATCATCCTCGATCACGGGGAGGCGGGCTGCGCCTGGAAGGTCGACCGGCCGGACCTGCTCTCGAAGGACCTTCATTTCTGCTGGGTCCGCGAGGAAGGGGCCGTCTACCTGATGAGCCCCGGGAATCCCGGGCAGCGTTTCTCTTCGGTCGAACTGGCTGAAAACGTGCACGTCATCGCCGAGGCGTTCGCCCACGACGTCGTCTACGAAGGGCTCTGGCTCCGCTACGGGGCGGCGCACGGGATCGGCGGCGCCGGCGTGCAGCGCATCGTCATCCGGTGCTGCGACGTCTCATGGATCGGCGGCGGCACCTTGTATTACGATGAGGCGGGCCGCGGCGTGCGTTTCGGCAACGGCATCGAGTTCTGGAGCGCGGCGGAAGACGTCCTCGTGGAGAACTGCCGCGTCTGGGAGTGCTGGGACGCCGGCCTGACGCACCAGTCCAGCGAGGCGGACAAGCTGCAGAAGAACATCACCTGGCGCGGGAACGAAGTCTGGAACTGCGAGTATTCCTTCGAATACTGGCAGCAGGGCGACGGCGCGCGCACCGAGAACATCCGCTTCGAGAACAACGTCTGCCGCGACGCCGGCAAGGGCTGGGGCCACGTGCAGCGCTGGAATCCGAACGCCGCGCACCTCATGCTGTACGACACGACGGCGCAGACCGACGGGTTCGTCATCCGCGGGAACCGGTTCGAGCGGACGGAGAACTGCTGCATCCGCCTCTTCAACGCCTGGTATCCGTCCATCACGATGGAGGACAACACCTGGATCATCCCGCGCAACCAGCTGATCCGCTACCACGGCCGGCCCACCGCCGACCTGGTTTTCAAGTACCCCGACCACCTGGACTTCACCCACAACGACGATGTCCGCGAGATCGAGAGCCAGACGGTGGAGACGCCGCTGGTGCTCGGTCACGGCCGCCGGGCGGTCCGCCGGATGGCCAAGCGCTTCGGCTTCCGGTAATCTTGCATCCAATCAATCAATCAGTATATGAAAATCAAGTTTTTCCTTGCGGCGATCGCCGCTTTGCTCCTGTCCGGCGCCGTCGTCTCCGCCCAGACGCCGGAAGAAATCGTCCAGAAGATGAGCGCCCAGCTGGATCGCTGCAACGCTGAAGGTTTCTCCATGGATTTCGTCATGAAAATGCCCATCGTGGGGACGATCCGTACACACGAACAGATCCTCGGCAAGAAGATGAAGACATCCATGTCCAATGAAGAAAAGGACGTGGTCATCTGGTACGATGAGACGACGAAGTGGACCTTTGATTCGAAGGACAACACGGTGACGGTCGAGAACCGTGCCCTGTCATCCTCGGAAGCGGAGGAGTCTGACATGAAGGCCTTCGACAGGCTCCGTGACGGTTACAGATTCAAGCTCCAGGAAGAGACGCCCGAGGCGTGGTATATCCTCTGCAAGAAGACCCGTTCCAACAAGGATAAGGACGCTCCGGGGACCATGAACCTGGCCGTCGACAAGGCGACTTTCCTGCCGCTCTACATCCGCTCGAAGAAGTCGATGATCATGGTCAGCATCGAGAACGTGGTTCCCGGCGTCACCGAGGAGAGCGTCACCTTCCATCCGGAAGCGTACCCCACGGCGAAGGTCGTCGACAAGCGGTAAGCACCCGATGAACGCCCTGCTGGAAGAAATGCTCCGGCTCTCCGACCCGGAGCAGGTGCCCGGGCTCTCCCGCTTCTTCAAGACGGGGCCGGGGCAGTATGGCGAGGGTGACAAGTTCCTGGGAATCAAGGTCCCGCAGACCCGTGCCGTTGTGAAACGCCTGTGGCGCGGGACCGGTTTTCCCGAGTTGGAGGAATGCATGGCCAGCCCGTACCATGAGGTGCGTCTGGCCGCGTTGCTGACATTGGTCGAGATCTTTGCGCACGCGAAAAAGGACCCGGCGCTCCGGCAGCGGTGCGTCGATTTCTACCTGTCGCACACCGCCGGGATCAACAACTGGGACCTGGTGGACCTCTCCTGCTATCCGCTGCTGGGGGAGTGGCTGCTGGACAAGGACCGCTCGCTGCTCTACGCCCTGGCGCGTGACGGGAAGACCCTCTGGGAGCAGCGGATCGGCATCGTCAGCACGATGACGTTCATCCGGCATGGGGAAGTGGCCGATACGTTTGCCATCGCCGACATCCTCCTGCACCATCCGCACGACTTGATCCACAAGGCGGTCGGGTGGCTGCTCCGCGAGGCCGGGAAACGCGACCGCGCGGCCCTGGAAGCCTACCTGGAGCCCCGTGCCGGCGAAATGCCCCGGACGATGCTCCGGTATGCCATCGAGAAATTCTCCCAGGAGGAGCGCCGCCGGTATCTTCAGAAATAATCCCTGTCAGAGCCCCATCTGGGCGAGGAAGTGACCGATGATCCCCGGCTGGAACACGAGGGGGAAGACCAGTCCGTAGACCGCGCCCCAGAAGTGGGCGGTGTGGCCGATGTTGTCAAGGTTGCGTCGCGCCATGTACCAGCAGTAGAGCAGGTACAGCGGGGCGAAGACGAAACCGGGCACCGGAATGGGGATCAGGTAGATGTAGATGCCCATCTTCGGTTCAAAGAGGATCGAGGCGAATAGCACGGCGGAGACGGCACCGGACGCACCGAGGGCGTTGTAGTTCCAGTCGTCGCGGTGCTTGAAGAGGTCCCAGAGCGACGAAACCGCGATGGCGCTCACATACAACACGACATAGAGAATGATTCCCAGCGTGTCGCCGAAGGCCAGGGAGAAGTACTGCTCGACCACCCGCCCGAAGAAATAGAGGGTGAGCATGTTGAAGAACAGGTGCCCCCAGCCGCCGTGCACGAGTCCGCTGGTCAGCAGCCGGTATCCTTCCTTCCGGTGCCAGACGGCATAGGCGTTGAACATCAGGCGGGAGATGTCCAGTGACCCGGTAAAGCAGAGCAGGCTGACGGCGACCGTCGCAAGAATGATGATGAGCGTGACCATGTCCTATCCGTTGTCAAGCATTCCTTTGTCTTTCGTGACCTACCGGTGACTGTTTTCTACCGGACGGCGACGCGTTTCCCGAAGGTGATGGAAAGCCCCAGGGTCGCCGCGATGTTGGCGTGGCCGAGCGGTATGTACTGCGTCGAGAAGCGTGTGGGGATCGAATCGAATCCGAGGAACAGGTCGAAGGCGTGGGCATCGATGTTCATGGCGGCGCCCCATGACAGGCCGAAATTGCTCACGGCGGCGCTGGCCGAAAGGCCGAAGAAGTTGCCGAGGAACGTGTTGACCGAGCCGCGCAGTTCCGTCAGCGGGAACAAGCCCGTCCGCTGCGTTGCCAGCGCGCCGAATCCGATCTTCTCGTTCAGTGCGTACTCGGCGCCGAGGCGCAGTGTCATGGGCAGCATTCGGAAAGTCGCAGTTTCTCCGCTTTTGCGGAACTCGAATTTATTGAGCATGCTCTCGAAGTCGAAGGAATCAGAGATTTCCCGCTCCCAGGAATCCGTGGTGCTGGTTTTTGCGGCGACGGGCGTCTCCCAGCGGATCCCGCCCAAGTCTGAGAGGGACGCTGAAAGCCGGATGCCCTCGGTCAGGCGGAACGTCATGCCGATGTCGGCCGCCGCTCCCAGGCCGGAGATGCCTTTGAACTTGTGGAGGTCGGTTTTCTCCCAGTCAATCACATCGGTCGCTCCGCCGGAAGGCGAGGTCTGGGTGCCGATTTCGAGCTCGTTGAGGGCGACCCTGGCTTCCCCTTTCGCACGGAATGTCTCATAGTCACCGTTTTCAGTAATCGTGACATCGGTCACGCGCGCCTGCAGCATCGCGCCGCCGACAAGCGCTTTCAGGCGGCCACCGAGTACGAACCTTTCGCCGACCGGAAAACTTACGCCGTAGGCGATTTCCGCAAAGGTCTGGTCGTCAACGGTGATCTCCGGAATGGTGATACCGCCGGCCGCTCCTTCCTTTATGTACTGCAAGAGCCCCTTGGAGGCGGAGATCCCGTTCAGGCTCCGCACGTCGATATCGAAGGTATGGAAGGCTTGTCCGGCCTTGAAGCCGAGCCCGAAGATGTTCGTGTTGATGTTGGGCGCCAGGATGCTACGCTCAGGCAAGCCGGAGAGAAAGTCCGTTGCGGAGACTTCCGGGTGCCGGAATGTCCCGACTTTTCCGCCACTTACGGGGAAGAAGAAGGAGTCGGCTCCGACATTTCCGCCGACGTTCACATTGATGTTGCTGATAGCCGGCAGGCTGATGAAGCCGCGTGCCGGACGGAGGGCAGGGTTCAGCCGGTATGCGTATGTGTAGCCTTTCAGGAAATACCCCGTGGAGAAATCCTGTGCGAAGGCATGGATGCCCGTGAGAAGCAAAAGGGCAGCGATAATTCGTTTCATAGTCTCTTTCCTATAGGATGTCCACCCCTTCCGGGAAGCTGATTTTCAAGTCTTTGAATGAAATTTCCTGATTCTCGTTCAGGTCGAGGGTCTGGATGTCGGTCTTCAGTTTCAGGGCGATGGTTTCACAATGGAAGGCGCTGCCGGAAGTGAAAGACACGGAAACAGGGATCTCCTTTCCGGGAATGATCCGGATGTGGTCAGGCGTCACGGTCACACCGGCGAGAGGGCGGAAGGGGAATACGACGTCCTCCTGGGGGGGCTCGTATTCAACCGCGGATATCGTCGCTTCCAATTCGTAGGGAATGTCAGAGATGATGGTAGCGCTCATGTCTGCTTTCGAGGCATACGCCCTGGATTCGTTACTCATCGGAAGTTCGAGATTCCCCAGCAAGAAACCGTCCGGCGTCTCCTGGAGCGTCAGCGTGAAGTCCCCGTTCCCTTTATGGTCCGTCGTTCCGTATGCATAGAATATGGGTGTGGGGAATGGAATTGGATCTTTGAACCGGACGATGGATTTCTGCTGGTGGATCTTATGGTCAATCTTCGAGAAATCATATTCCTTGTCTACACAGGATGGCAGAGAGACGGAAAGGAGCAGTAGAGAGAGCCAGGTACTGGCGATGAATCGTTTTTTCATCGTATTGATTTTGTTGGAGTAATGAATGCAAAGATAAGTGATTCATTTGTTTATTCCTAATCTTTTTCCTTTGCCCCCGGTTTTGCTATATCGGACGGAATTTCATACCTTTGGCAGTATGAAAGCGTTCCTTTCCGTCCTGCTTCTGCTGTCGCTGCCCTTCGTCCTGAAGGCGGGTGGGGACGGTGTGCGTGTCTACAGGGGGACGAGCCGCTTCATGACCGACGTCCTCTGCACCGTCCGGGACGGCAAGGTCTACAAGGGGACGTCTTCCTTTACCAGCGACATCCTCTTTACCGTCCGGGCGGATCAGGTCCGCAAAGGGACATCTCCCTTCCGGAGCGACGTCGTCTGCACCGTCCGGGACCGGAAGGTCTATGAGGGAACCTCCTCCTTCACCAGCGATATCCTCTATACCGTGCGTGACAGCAGGATCTACAAGGGCACGTCTTCGTTCACGCGGGATGCCGTTGCGACAATCCGCGACGGACGGGTCTATGAAGGGACATCGGCCTTCCAGCGCGATGTGTTGTTCACCATTGACGGCTACCTGACGCTCGAGGAGTTGGTCGCGGTGTGGTACGCCTTCCTCTCCGTCCGCTGACGCCTCCTGCGTGTCTTCCCAAGCGGCCATTTTGGCACCGGAAAAAGACTTTCTGTCACGCCGTGCGTGTCAATCTTTCCGGTTTCCCGGTCTTGGCCTGCCGTTTGCCTTTTCCTGAGATGTTCCGCTGAGGAACCCGGACGGAAGGCCACGTAAGGACCGGATGCCGGTGAAGATTAAAATTGTTTTTGTTATGTTACCTGTTAGAAGAACGCAAAGCTGGTTGCCTGACATCTTCAATGATCTCTTCGACAACAACTGGATGGAAAGAACAAATTATACGGCCCCGGCCATCAATGTCATCGAAAACGAAAAGGAATACGAAGTCGAACTGGCTGCCCCCGGGCTCACCAAGGATGACTTCCAGGTCCATGTGGACGAAGGCGGCAACCTGGTCATCAACATGGAAAAGAAGGCCGAGAACCATGAGAAGAATGAGAAGAAGCATAACGGACGCTACCTGCGCCGGGAGTTCTCCTATGAGAAATTCCAGCAGATGCTTTCGCTGCCCGACGATGCCGAAGCGGACAAGATCGAGGCGAAGGTCGAGAACGGCGTGCTGAATGTACGTATTCCGAAGATCGCGCCTGAGGAAGTCCAGAAGGCGGTCCGCCAGATAGAGATTCAGTAAAACAGAACCCCGTGGGGGGGATGGAAAGTGCAGCTTCAGGCTGCACTTTTTTTGTTTCATAGCAACTGCAGGGCGATGCGGGCGCAGGCTTCCGCGTCGGCCAGGGCATGGTGGTGCCGGGTGAGGTCGTATCCGCAGGCGGCGGCGACGGTCTGCAGCTGGTGGTTGGGAAGCGTTTTCCTGAAATGGCGGCGTGAAGCGGCCAGGGTGTCGTAGAACTTGTAGTCGGGATAGTCCATCCGGTACACCTGGAAGACGGCTTTGAGGCAACCTTCGTCGAAGCGGCTGTTGTGCGCCACAAGGGGGAGCCCTTCGATCCGCGGCGCAATCTTCTCCCACACGCGGGGAAAGACCGGAGCGTCCTCCGTGTCCTCCGGCCCCAGCCCGTGTACCTGGCGGCAGAACCACTGGTAATACTCCGGTTCCGGATGGATCAAGCTGTAGAAGGAATCAGCGACTTCGCCGTCCCGGACGACGACCACTCCGACGCTGCAGACGCTGGAGGGGCATTCGTTCGCCGTTTCGAAGTCAATCGCCGCGAAATCCTTCATCTTGTCAGAAGAAGAAAAAATACCAGGCGGCCCATTCCTTCGGGATGTCGTCCGCATGGCCGATGATACGATAGGAACTGTCCTGGACCGTGCCGTCGTCTTTGATGTGTCCGATGATGCGGTACGAGCTGTCCTGGACCGTCCCGTCGCGCTTGATATGGCCGATGATGCGGTAGGAGCCGTCCTGGACCGTGCCGTCGCTCTTGATATGGCCGACGATGCGGTAGGAAGCGTCCTGTACGGTACCGTCGCTTTTGATGTGGCCGACAATCCGGTAGGATCCGTCCTGGATGGTGCCGTCGCTCTTGATGTGACCGATGGTCCGGTACGAGGAATCGGTGATGCGCTGCGCCTGCGCCCCGGTTCCGAAGAACAGGGGGCACAGGACGAGAAGCGCGGTCAGCAGCTTTTTCAGCATGGGTGTTTACGTATCTTTACGGGTTCTGTTGGTGTACGCTTTCGTATTGACTGTCCGAGACGGCCTCCAGCCATTCGTTGGAAGCGCCTTCCTGGACGGACGTGTGGTAGGTCAGGTGCTGGAACCAGCTGTCGCGGGCGGCACCGTGCCAGTGCTTCGTCTCCGCCGGAATGGCGATGACCGTCCCGGGCGTCATCGGGACGGCGGGCTTGCCCCATTCCTGGTACCAGCCGCGGCCGGCGACGCAGATGAGTACCTGCACCTGCTTGTGGTGGATGTGCCAGAAGTTCCGGCAGCCGGGCTCGAAAGTGACATTGGCACAGCCGCCCTCCATGGGCGCCAGGTAGCTGTTTCCGGTGAAATACTGCGCATATGCCGTGTTCGGCTCGCCTTGGGGCCAGACGGAAAAGTCGACCGTCTGCACGGCCGTATGGGGGTCTCCCAGGACGGCGGACAGGGCGCCGCGCAGCCGTTCGGCCTCAGCCGCGCCGACCTTTGCTTCCAGCAGGGCGGGCAGCGCGCGCAGTTCGCCGTCGGTCACGCCCATGTTCCGGGCGCCTGCGACGTGGGCCGTCAGCTGCGGTTCGCAGCCGGGCAGGGCCGAAATGGCGCTCACCGTGACGATCTCCCGGTCTGCAAAGCTAAGGTTGTTGCGGGCGAAGATGTCCCCGAACAGGTGGGCCTTGAGGTAGTAGTCGGTCGCCGGAACGAACCGGTAGTCGAAGGGCTGGCCGGAGAGCCGGGTCTGGACCGCGGTTCCCTGTTTCAGGGCATCGTAGTCCGCCGGCAGCGGGTCGGCTTCTTTCCCGGGAAGGTCTTTGATTCCGGCAGCCTGACGGGCCTCGAGCACCTTCTTCAACGTCCCCAATGCGTTCAGTGAGCGGGGAAATCCGGTATAGGCGTAGAGCTGGGACAGCGCTTCTTTGGCTTCATTGACGGCGAGCCCGCCGTCGATAGCTTCGGCCAGCGCCGTTTCCAGGCCGGCCTGGTCTCCCTTGGCTTCCAGGGCGGCGATGACGGCCAGCCCCTGCCTGCGGGGAGTCAGTGTTTGATCCATTTGTTGTGCGTTCATGGTCGAACAAGTTAGCAATAATGCGGCAAAATAGCAAATCCTTTTCATCGTATCGCGGTTTTACTCAGTGTGGCCATCACCAGCGGATGGGTGATGATGACGGCTTTCCGCTCGTTCAGGTACGCCATCAGCGGGTCGAGTGCTTCGTCGCCGAGGTATTGTCCGTAACTGTTGGTCGCCATTTTGACCCCGTCGGCGCCCAGGACTTCCAAGGCGTAGCGGGCCTCTTCCAGGGCTTTCCCCACGTCCGGGAGGGGCAGGGCGGCGCAGAAGCGGAAGCGGCCCGGGTAAAGGGCTTTCAGGGCTGCGGCCTCTTCGTTGAACGTCCGGCAGACGGCGGCCGATTCCGCCGCGTCGCCGAAATACGGCTGCGGGGCCGGCATCGTCAGGACGGAGGTGCGGATACCGGCCTCGTCCATGAACGCCAGGTGCGCGGCCGCGTCCCAGGAGGGGATGGGGAATCCTTCGTCCATCTCCATCCCGTGTGTTTTCACGGCCTCCAGGTATGAGGCCGGAATCATGTGGCAGTGCATGTCGACCTGCGCCTTCACCGCCTGTGCTGCAAGGATCATCATCAGAAATACGGTCAGTCGTTTCCTCATGTCGTCATTCCACTTTTTTGGGGGGTGTTATTCCATCGTGTGGGCGCAGGATCATGAAAACGACAGCCGCGATGCAGACGGCGATGCCGACGGCCATCCGTGCGGTCAGCGGCTCGCCGAAAAACAGGGTACCGATCAGGATCGCGGTCAGCGGTTCGAACACGCCGAGGATGGACGTTTTGGTCGGCCCGATGTAGCGGGTGGCAACGGCCAGCGTGAGCATGGAAATCATCGTCGGCATGAGGGCGAGGCCCAGCAGGTTGCCCCAGTCTACGGCGGTCTGGATGCCTTCCAGCATGCTGCCCCCCTGGACTGCCCGGAGGCAGGCGAACAGCAGTGTGCCTGTCATGAGGGCGTACAAGGTGAGCGTGTGTTCGGAAACGCGCTTGATGCGTTTGCTCCGGTTAACGACGACGAGGTAGCATGCGTAGCTGAGCGCAGAGAGGACGGCCAGGAAGATGCCGGGCAGGCGGACCGTCTCGCCCGCAGACGGCCGGGACAGGAGGAGGATGCCGCCGAAGGTGGCCACGATGGAGATCCAGGTCTGCCAGCTCGGATAGAAGCGGAGGAAGACCATGATCAGCGCGACGAATACCGGATAGAGGTAGACCAGCGTCGTAGCGAGTCCGGAGGGGATGTAGGCGTAGGAGAGGAACAGGAAGAGGCTGCTTCCGGCGAAAAGCACCCCGAGAAGGCCCAGAAGGCCGATTTCATGGCGACTTGCGCGGAAGGATTCTTTTTTGAGCAGCATCCATGCGGCCAGGATCCCCGCCGACAGGGCGTAGCGGAAGAAGAGCATGACCAGCACCGGGACGCCGCTTTCCAGCAGGGGTTTCGCGAAGAGCGGATTGGTCCCGTACGAAATGCCGGCGGTGATGCCCGCCAGGATGCCGGGCAGCCGCCGGTCTATATGGATCCCTGCATTCATCTTCTATCCCTCTTTTGGGAGTGCAAAGATACATATTTCCGGGAAAGGGTGTTCACTCTGCCTCTTCTTCCAGGCGCCGGATCACCCGGGCGGGGGCGCCGACGGCCAGCGAGCGGGGCGGGATGTCTTCTGTCACCACGGCGCCGGCTCCGATCACGGCTCCTTCGCCGATGGTGACCCCGGGCAGGATGGTCACATTGCCACCGATCCATACGTCGTCCCCGATCCGCACCGGTTTCGCCCAGGCGTGGTATTCCCTCCGCTCCCGGGCGGAGAGGGGATGGCTGACCGTCGTGATGAGTGTGTGCGGCCCGATCATCACGTGATCGCCGATATAGACTTCGCGGATGTCCAGGATGGTGAGGTTGTGGTTCCCGGTGAAGTCGCTGCCGATGTGGATGTTCCTGCCGCAGTCGCAGTTGAAGGTCTTCGCGATCCAGACGCGTTCTCCGACCGATCCCAGCATTCGCTTCAATTGCTCGTACTGTGCGGCATAGTCGGTCCCGTCGATGCTGTTGAACCGCTCGCATTCACGGATGGCACGGGTCTTCCGGGCGATCATCCCGGGGTCATCGAACCGATAGGGAAGACCTGCATTGCATTTTTCCTGTTCTGTCATCTGGCTAGGGCGGTTTATTGGGACATGGATTGATTCCGGGACGCTGCCAGGTTTTCCGCCGTGCCTTCCGGGAGGCGGACGGCAGGCCAGCCGAAGTCCTGGTAGTATTTCACCGGAAGCCCGTTCTTGGAGACATAGGCGGCAAGAACGGATTTGCGGATCTCCTCCCGCTGTTTCTCATCGGCGTTGGCCTTCTGGAATGCATCGAACTTGTCCCCGAAAATGGCTTTGGCCGTCGGGAGGTACTGGCTGCCGTCACCGACCTGCTCGAAGGAGACGACATCGAAACCGCCGTCGTCCCGCTTCCGGAGGTGCAGTTTTCCGGAGTAGTTGCCGCCGGAGACGCACTTGAGCGTGTCACCGGCCTGTTTGTAGTTCAGGAGCCAGAAGTCGCCCCAGACGAGGATGTCCTGCGGGTCCGTGTCATCGACCGCCAGGAAGTTATGGAAGGGAACGCTGTACGGCGCTGGTTCATAGTGGGATGCGATTTCCTTGATGAAGTAGTCATCGATGGCCGTGAGGAGTGACGTTTCTTCCGGAACGACGGCGGGACGTTGGTCCTCCGCTTTCTTCCGGTTGCAGCAGGACGCCGCCAGGAGGGTCGCCAGCGCGAGGAGGACGATGGTCGCGAGTATTCTTCTGTTCTGTTTCATTATCAATGGGTTAAATACAATCATTACAGGATTGCCGCGCCAGCGGAGAAAGTCCGTCATCGTCCCTCTCCAGGGCGACGAAGCCGGCCCAGAGGACGTCGATGAGGTCCCGGCTGTTATAGGCTTCTGCGGTTGTGGTCGCGGTCAGGAAATCCCCGGCATAGCCGTGAATCCATACCCCGAGGGCGGCAGCGTCCTGCGGGGCATAGCCGCGCGCCAGCAACCCGCCGATCAATCCCGTGAGCACGTCGCCGCTGCCGCCCTTGGCCATCCCGGGATTCCCCGTCGTGTTAACCAGATGGGCTCCGGCAGGCGTGAAAATGTCTGTCCGGTATCCTTTCAGCACGAATACACTTTCCGTCCGTCTGCAGATTTCCGCAACGGTTTTGTGAAGCGCTTCCTCGCTGTCCCACGAAAGGAGTCTCCTGAGTTCTCCTGCATGCGGCGTGAGAACGGATCCCCTGGGAACGAGGTCCGGCCACTCCTGCGTCTCGGAAAGGAGGTTCAGTGCATCTGCGTCCAGGACCGTCGGGATCGCGAGGTTGCCGGCCTCCTGCAGGAGGGCGCCGAGCGCTTCCCGGGTGACGGGTTTGCGGTCCAGCCCCGGCCCGACGGCCAGGGCGTCGAAGCGGCCGATGCCGTCTTCCGGCAGGATGCTGAAGGTCTTCCCGGGGTCTTCGGAGAGCATTGCCGAAGGGTACTGGTTGATGACGGCTTGCAGGGCGCGTTCCGTGGAATGGAGCGTGACGAGCCCGCAACCGGACTTGAGGGCCGCTCCTGTCGCCAGGACGGCTGCACCGGGCATACGCTGGCAGCCTGCGACGACGAGCAGGTGCCCGTAGTCGCCTTTGTGGCTGTCGACTTCACGGGGACGCAAGACCGGCCGCAGAAGGCTGCTGTCAATTTGAATGGGATCCTTGTCCATGGCGTTTCAAAGGGATGCTGCCGGAAACCCGGGTGCGACGTCAATGCCGTCCGGGCACACCCGCAGCAACCCGTCAAAGATAGGAATTCTTTGCCGGAAAGAAAAGCGCGTACGGTTCTGCGGCAAAGATAAAGGGGGTTTGCAAGAAATAACTTATCTTTGGACATTTACAATCCTTTCATTCAAGAATCGATATGTACATTGACAAGATCCTGCCTGTCGCCAAACGGCATCTGCTGCTGGCCAACGCCATTGTCTGGGGCGCCCCGGGCATCAAAGTCCTTGTGACCGGCATCCAGTCGTACCTGGCACTGTGGCCTTCGAAACGCATCGTATGGCTTGCGGTGGGTTCCGTTCTGGTACTCATCGGCTTCGTCTGGATGTTCAACAGGATCGTCCGGAAGTATTCCGACCGGATCCTGGCCTTCCTGCCGTTGCGCGGGTGGATCCTGGTCATCTTCATGATGTGTCTCGGAATCAGCCTGAAGTTCATTCCGGGGGTTCCGACGGCGTTCTTCGCTTCCTTCTACTGCGGATTGGGGCCGGCGCTCATCGCTGCGGCGGCACAGTTCTTCGCGCGTTGGACCGGTGCGGAATCCTGAAAGCCAGACGACAGGTGAAGGCCGGTTTCGAAATACGGGACGCCCGCCCGGAAGATGCGCCTTTCCTGGCCAAATGCATCATGGCCGGAATGCATTTCTATGACTTCGAGACAGAGATCCCGTCTGCGGCGGATATCTATGAACGTCTCGTCGTGTGTGAACGGCGGGATGACTTGCTCTATTCCTACCGGTATACGCGTGTTGCGGAGGCGGACGGCATCCTGGCCGGCTCCCTGCTTTCCTATCCCGGAGCAATCTACCGTGAGCTGCGTCACCGGACTTTCTGCGAGCTATGGCCGGAACTTGCCCGGATGGACGCGGAATCCGAGATGGAAACGGGTCCCGGAGAGTATTATCTGGACTCTCTCGCCGTCCTTCCGTCCTGCCGGCACCGCGGCATCGGCAGGGCGCTGCTGCAGGACGGGATCCGGGAAGGGGAGCACCTGGGGTTCCGGAGAATCGCGCTGGTGGCGGACAGTGGCATGCCCCACCTGATCCGGCTCTATGCGTCGATCGGCTTCAAGCAGGCGGACCGCCGGCGCGTGTTCGGTGTGGATTTCCAGCGGATGACCTACGATATCGCACCGTAATCAAGACGCGCTCGCGCGTGTGCGACCCCGCTCCGGGAGGCGGGTCTTCGTCATCCCCCGGCCGATAGGGGATTCATGAAAAACCTTCCTCATTTTGGGGAATTTATGGAAAGAAATGGGCAAAAAATGCGATAATTCTGCGATATTGGTAGAAATACAGCGGATATTTGTTGCTGGCGAACCTTCCTAAAGACGTATCTTTGCAAAAACACTGCGTATGAGATATTTGATTCCCGTCGCCGTCGCATCCCTGATGTTTTTCGGCTGCAACACAAAAACAAAAGATATGAGCACGCTTACCCTTACCCAGGAATGGGACAAGACATTCCCGAAATCCGAACTTGTCAATCACTGCAAGGTCACGTTCCACAACCGTTATGGCATCGAACTCGCTGCCGACATGTATGTTCCCAAAGAGGCAGCAGGCAGGATGCCCGCCATTGCGGTGAGCGGTCCCTTCGGCGCCGTGAAGGAACAGTCCAGCGGCCTCTATGCCCAGCACATGGCCGAAAGGGGATTCGTAACCATTGCTTTCGACCCTTCTTTTACCGGAGAATCCGGCGGTGAACCGCGCAGGATGGCCTCTCCGGACATCAATACCGAGGATTTCCTCGCGGCCGTGGATTTCCTTTCCACCTGCCCGCAGGTGGATCCGGAGCGGATCGGCATCATCGGCATCTGCGGTTTCGGCGGCATGGCCGTCAACGCGGCAGCGCTCGATCCCCGCATCAAGGCAACAGTGGCTTCGACGATGTACGACATGAGCAAGGTGAACGTCGAGGGGTATTTTGCCAGTGAGGATACGCCGGCCCAGCGGATGGAAAAACGCAAGGCGCTGGCCGCCCAGCGGACGAAGGACTTCGCGGCAGGGACGTACGAGCGGGCCGGCGGCGTCATCGATCCGCTTCCGGACGATGCTCCCTGGTTCGTCAAGGACTATCATGCCTATTATAAGACGCCGCGCGGCTATCATGCCCGCAGTGGCAACTCCAACGACGGCTGGAACGTCATCGGCTGCCAGAGTTTCTTGAACCAGCCCCTGCTGGCATGGGCGCAGGAGATCGAGCATCCCGTGCTGCTCATCCACGGTGAGCGGGCCCACAGCCGCTATTTCAGCGAGTATGCCTTCGAGCGCATGACCGGCAGGCATGTCGAGGGAGTGAGCGCCCGTGAGGGGAACAAAGAGCTCCTCATCATTCCCGGCGCTTCCCACGTCGATCTCTACGACGACGTCGCCGGTGTGATTCCATACGACAAGCTCGAAGCCTTCTTCAACGAGAACCTGAAGTAATATGAAGGCGCTTCTCGGTCTGTCTGCAGGGCTTGGGGCGGGGATCCTCTTCCTGGCCCTGCTTTCCTGCACAAAAGGGGAGCAGCAGCCCGCCCCGGTTCCTGCGGAACAGACGGTACAAAAAGAAAAAGAAGAAGACATGACCCTGCCGGACCAGATCCAAATAACCGTTTCCGGATCGACACTCCCGATCGTCCTGGAAGACAATGGCGCCACCCGTGCCCTGGTGGATGCACTGCGGAAAGCCCCCATTACCTATACAGCCCGGGATTACGGCGGTTTTGAAAAGGTCGGGGCACTCGGCCGTTCGCTCCCCGCCAGCGATTCGCAAATGACCACGCAGGCGGGTGATGTCATCCTGTACAGCGGGAACCAGATCGTGCTGTTCTATGGCAGCAATACGTGGAGTTACACGCGGCTGGGAAAGATCAGGTTCCCCTCGCTGGACGTTCTCAAGCGATTCCTGAAGGCGGGTGGCGGCGATGTCAGTGTGACACTTTCTTTGTAAGGTGATTGACAAAATGGAAAATACGGCTTTCATCTTCCGGGCGGAACAATTATTGCGGTAATCCGGATCGATGAAGGTGCTTACGTTATTTCTTGCGTTGTTTCTGACATTCTTGCCGGAAAGCCTTCCTGTTGAGAATGATGCCCAGCCCCAGGATGTCTTCTGCGAAGACGTGGAAGACTTCGAAGAAGAAGCGGTGATCCGGTCCGTCCGGCGCGATCAAAGTCAGCCCCTGGAATCTTTCTTGCCCTTTATTCAGGGGGATGCCAGCTGCCTTTCCGGCAAGTTGCTGCATCCCCTTGCTGTTTTCTGTTTGGAAAGGCAATGGCTTACCCTCTGCAGACTCCGGCTCGTATCGCGGACCATATGATCAACGTCGCGAAAACGATCCGGACGCTGCAGCCTGCAGCAGTCAAATCGTAATTGATTATTTGCCAAGCACTTCCAGTGCGTGGCGGAGGATCTTATCGGCATCCTGGAGGAGGTCGTACAGGCCGTCCTGCGAGAGGACGCCCCGCTTGAGGCCGGCGGGGAGTTTCCCGGCTTCGTCCGCCTCGTAATCCTTCCTCCAGTCTCCGGAGGCTATGTAGTCCTTGAGCACTTCGAGCTGGCCCTTGGCGTCCTCCCATTTGCCGATGGTTCCATCCAACTCGGCCAGCATGCGGGTAACATCGTCGAAGCAGTCCTCCATCCTGGAGATCCTGTCAATCCTTGCCTGTTTGTCCATATCTGAAGGTTGAGTTGTCAAAGTAACATTGTATCGCGCCGGTGTCCGGTCTAGAGGAATTCTTCGAGGAACTCGGAAGCATCGGCGACACAGTCCGGGCAGTCTCGAAGCGGCTTTCCGGTTCCGGCACCCTTGAGAAGCTTGCATTGGGTGGCGCCGTTCCGTTCCTGGAACTTCGTCATGATCTGCTTCATCCGGGAGCGGGAGAGGTTGCGGTCCTTCGTGGCGAGGCCGACGATCATCCCGGCACCGACAAGGGCTCCGCAGGTGCCTTCCATGTTGCCCATGCCCGTGCCGTAGGCTCCGGCGATGTCCAGGGCGGTCTGCTCGGAAAGGCCCACGAGGTCACAGTAGGTGCAGACGACCGACTGGGCGCAGTTATGTGAGTTGCAGCGTTTCTTTTCGGCGGCGAGGTGCTTGCGTGTTTCCATGCGTAGAGCAGTTTTGGTTCCGGAACCAAATTTAATCATTCTTTTGCCGGAAACAAACACCCTCCGCCCAAGTCTTGATCTCCTCCTTCGTCGCGCGGTTCAGCGTCTTGCCGGCTTTCCATTTGATCTCCGGGTACTGTTCTTTGAACTCGGCATTGGCCTTGTCGATGCTGCTGCCGCCGGAGGTGGCGAAGAAGATGACGGTCTTGCCCTTGAATCCGTAGGTCTCGATGAAAGTGTTGATGAGGGTGGGGGCCGTGTACCACCAGACCGGGAAGCCGATAAAAATCACATCATAGGTGCCGGCATCCTTCAGGTCCTTCACGATGGCGGGGCGGAAAGCGCGGTCCTGCATCTCCACGCTGCTGCGGGAGGTCTTGTCTGTCCAGTCCAGGTCTGCGGCCGTGTATGCGACCTCCGGCTTGATTTCATAGAGGGTCGCTCCGGTCACTTCGGCGAGGTCCTCGGCCACGGCCTGGGTGGTGCCGGTGGCCGAAAAATAGGCTACCAGTGTTTTCATTTCCTTGTTGTGTTTCTTGTTCTTGTTCTGCCCGCAGGCGGTGATTGCCATGCCCATCAAGGCGATGGCCGTGATCATGGTGAGAATCTTATTCATGACTGTCAGATTATGTTTTTCTCCAGCCATTCCTTCACGAGACGCGCGCGGTTGGAGTGGTTCTGGTGATTGATCCAGAGGCTGGAGGCGTAGAATTTTCCGTCAGGAAGAAGTCGCTTGGCGTCGGCCTCCACGCCGGAGATCCCCGACGAGGCGCTGGAAACCACCAGGCCGATGTTCTTCCCTTTGAGTTTGTTGCTGTTCTGGAACAGGTAGGTCTGCATGATGGCGGCCATTCGGCTGTGCCAGAGGGGCGTTACGACGATGATGGTGTCGTACTCCCCGGCCTCCTTGTCCACGCTTTTGATGGCGGGATAACTGGCAGCCTGGTCCGGAGCCTTGTTGATGGCATTGATCATGTCGCTGCCAAGCTTATAGCCGTTGGCATTGTAGTCTGCGCTTTCGTCGGCTTCCCGGATCCGGAGCACGTCCGCCTCCAGGTGGGAGGAGAGTGCCGCGACAATCTCTTCGCAATGCCCGGTGTAGCTATAATAGACAATCAGGCACCTTTCCGGATCGGAATTGCCTTGCGGTTCCTGGGGGGCTTCCGTTTCTTCCTGTTTCTCCGTTCCGGTGTTGTCCGGATCCGATTTCCCGCAGGAAACAAAGGCGAAGAGGGAAAGGAGCGCCAGGGCCATGAACGACGTCCAATGCTTTTTCATCCGCGTATTCTGCATAAGTCTTTACCGTTTTATGTGTTGTGCAAATTTACGGAGCATTTCCCTTTGCACGCTTTCATAAATGATCTGCACCCCAAAAGTTGGACACAAAGACAAGGTAGATGAAAAAGAATGAGAACTACCCTAAGTATGTCCAAGCCATGCACCTGTTGGATGCGGG
>CADCHE010000016.1 GCA_902801205.1 uncultured Bacteroidia bacterium | reverse complement strand
GAATCAAAGCAAAACTAAACGGAATGAGTCCGGTGCAATACCGAACTCAAAACCATAGATCTAGTTATTAACCAGTCCAACAAAAGGGGCGCACTTCAAGATGCCACCTGAAGCGTTCCGGGCCTGTATCTGCGCCCGGAGGGTGCTGGAAGGGTGTCCG
This sequence comes from uncultured Bacteroidia bacterium, assembly GCA_902801205.1. Lineage (GTDB taxonomy): Bacteria > Bacteroidota > Bacteroidia > Bacteroidales > UBA932 > Cryptobacteroides. Next base: position 41,261 of record CADCHE010000016.1, on the reverse strand, counting down.
CGGTCCATCCGCGTTTATTCGACCCAGCCGGTTTCCCATTTGCCATCCTTATAATGGCCGCCCCAATAATAAACGTATAAGGACATATACGTATTTCCTTTTTTAGGCAATTTCAACTCAACGATTGAAGATCCGTACATGGCGGAGACCTCATTCGAGTGTTTCGACGGCTCCGGGACCTCCACCCCTTCCGACCGCAGGTAGGAGATCATCCTTTCGGCAAACTGCTTCGCCTGCTTTGCGGTCTTGAACACGAAGGAGTAGTAGAAGCCATAGAGTTCTCCGGGCCGATCGTCTCTGTTGAAGAAAGAGGCACCGGCGTCATACGGAATTTCGCCCAGGATAGCCATGTCATAGCCTCCCGTTTTATCGACCACGAGGACGCCGTTCCTTTCCGTCACTTTCCAGCCATAGCTCGACAGGTCGGAAAGGATCTGCTTCTGCGAGCACCTTCGCCGGTCCGTCGGGAGCACTCCGAACGGGCGGGTCACGATGTCCTCGAACGAGAGGTCTTTCGGAGTCGCCGGCCTAAAACCAGCGGTTTCCTCTGCCGGTTTCGGAGCCTGCGGCTTTACAGCGGCTTCAGCCGGCTTGACCGGCGCGGACGGTGCGGTTGGTGCAGACGTCGTAGTGGTCGGCGCAGTCGCCGTGACTGGCGTGGTCGGCGCAGTCGACGCGGTCGGCGCGGTCGGCGCGGTCGGCGCGGCTGGTTCGGATGGGGTGTCCCAATAAGTGATCGTCTGATAAGTCTCTCTTCCGGTTTCCGTATTGACCAACTTAGTAAAGTTGCCGTGGGCATCTTTTTCCAGGACTTTATAGGTGGTTTGCGATGTACCGAGCGATGACATGGAACTTTCCGCATACAACTTCAGAGCGGTAAGCAAGTCAACACTATTCCCGTAATTCTTTTCGATTAAGGATGTGACGGCATCATTGACAACATCTATGCTGAAAAAGACACGGACAAACGAGTCATCGCCCACTTTTGAGAACAGGTATCCTTTCGTACTTTCAGTATAACCAAAGATGGAATCCAACTCAGAATAAAGGAGGTAATGGAAAAGCAGTTCACCCTCTTTGTAATGAAAGCAATGCTTTTCTGAATCATCAGAGGTCAGCGAATATTTGAACCCCGTGAGGAAACCGCCTGAACGAGTGACATTAGAAAGATGCTGCACCCGATCATTCCTGTCAAGGCCGAAGTTGATCCTCCAATACCCCAGTTTACCATCCTTGTCAAAAGACAGCTTGCTGTAATCGTAAGGACTGAATGCACTGGAACCGTTTTCCTGCTGCACCGTACATTCCCTGACATTTCCCTTGAGGCCGAAAGCGACGGCATCGCGGTACTCCTGTGCGGAAAGGAAAGTGCCGGTCAACAACCCGATGGCGACGCAAAGGCAGTATGAGGATCGTTTCATCTGGAGAAGTTATTTGTACAAAAATAGGAAAAAACACGACACGCTCTTTATTCAGATGAATCATACGATGAATCATACGTAATAACCTTCGAAAGCGGACTCGCCTGACCATCACAAGTTCAGGATGCCGCATGCCCGGAAAACCTGCGAAGTAATATCAGCATATCCGCAAGCCCCCATCCGGAAGCCGGGCGTACGCAGGGAAGCGATCGGGCAGGGGATGCGGGGAAGCAGGCAGAAGGAAATCCGTTCCGAAGGCAAAAGGGCAGGTCGATCCCGCTGACCGATAAATAACTATAGATCAGCTACTTCATTAATTTCCCTGCCCGTTTTTCGGGGAGGGAAAATAAGCAAAGTATTGACTGTAAAGCCGTTATCGGTCAGCGGGATGAAGCCGAAGAGTGCAGGCTGCACAGATTCAGGGCGGACGGGAAACGGAACGGACACCGACGACCGCTGCCGGGAGGTGGCCGGGAAAAGCACCTGGGCCGCGCGGCAGCGGGGGGGCGGCACTGCGCGGGCGCCGGTTTTGCGCCCGGACCGGGATGGGCGCCGGACGGCGTAGCCGCCCGCGGCTCGTGAGCGGGAGGGGCCCACGAGCGCAGCGATGTGGGAGGGATAGCCCCGAAGGGGCGTACCGTCCGGCGTCCGCCCGGCCGGGCGGACGGGCGGCTGGGGCAGGCGTACCGCCCGGATGCACTCAGCGCGGTTTTTTCTACCAGGAACTCACCCGGCCGGGCGGATGGGGCAGGGCAACGGGCCGCCGGGAACCGGCGACAGCACAACAGGCCGCCCACCAGGACCGGCATACCCTTCCCCTCCAGGACCGGGGTTTTTGCCTGAGGCGGTTTTTTTTGTACATTTGTGCGAACTTAGCAAAAAAAGGTATGTCACTGATTATTCCACCGCATTACAAGAACCTGCTCGGCAGCGTCGAGAACACCGAAAAGGCCATCAAGACGGTCAAGGACATGTTCCAGGCGAACCTGTCCGCCCAACTGGCCCTGCTCCGTGTGACGGCACCGATGACGGTGCTTTCCGGAACGGGCCTGAACGACGACCTCAACGGCGTCGAGCGCCCCGTACGCTTCCCCGTCCGCTCGATGGGCGAACGGCAGGCTGAAGTCGTCCACTCGCTCGCCAAATGGAAACGACTGAAACTCGCCGAGTTGGGAACAGCTCCGGGACGTGGCATCTACACCGACATGAACGCCCTGCGGCCGGATGAAGACCTGGACAACCTCCACTCGATCTATGTCGACCAGTGGGACTGGGAGAAAGTCATCCGCCCGGAAGACCGGACGGTCGACTTCCTGCGGAAAACCGTCCGGCGCATCTACGAGGCCATCCGCGTGACGGAGAACAAACTCTTCGTCGAATTCCCGCAACTGGTCCCCTTCCTCCCCGAAGACATCTTCTTCATCCACGCCCAGCAGCTGCTCGACCTGTACCCGGGAATGTCCCCCAAGGAACGCGAGAACGAGATCGTCCGGAAGCACAAGGCCGTGTTCGTCATCGGCATCGGCGCCCCGCTTTCCGACGGCATTCCCCACGACGGCCGCGCGGCCGACTACGACGACTGGAGCACGCCGGGCGAAGACGGGCTGCCGGGCCTGAACGGTGACATCCTCCTGTGGAACCCGGTTCTCGAACAGGCATTCGAGGTGTCCAGCATGGGCATCCGCGTCGACGAAGCCGCCCTGCTGCGCCAGCTGGCCCTCCGGGGTGAAGAACACAAGAAGGAACTCTATTTCCACCAGAAATTGCTCGCGGGTGCACTCCCCTGCACCGTCGGCGGCGGCATCGGCCAGTCGCGCCTGTGCATGTACCTGCTTCGGAAGGCGCACATCGGAGAGATCCAGAGCAGCCTCTGGCCCGAAGAGATGCGCGCAGCCTGCCATGCGGCTGGCATCGATCTGGCATAAACGACCATGTGGCTTTCACTCGCCTTCCTGTCCGCCGCCCTGCTGGGCTGCTACGATGCCTTTAAGAAAGAGGCGCTCTCCGGCAACGCCGTCCTGCCCGTCCTCTTTCTCAACACCCTGTTCTGCTCGCTGATCTTCCTGCCTGCCCTCCTGCTGTCGAAGTACACGGGACTGCTGGACGGAAGCATCTTCGCCGTGGGTGAAACGGCGGGCTGGCGGGTGCATGGACCGATCCTCCTGAAAAGCTGCATCGTACTGAGTTCCTGGACCTTGGGATATTTCGGCATCAAGCACCTGCCGCTGACCCTCGTGGGGCCGATCAACGCGACCCGCCCCGTGATGGTCCTGCTGGGTGCCCTGCTCCTCTACGGCGAACAGCTGAACCTGCTGCAATGGATCGGCGTGACGCTGGCGGTCGTCTCCTTCTTCCTCCTGGGCCGGGAAGGCCGGAAGGAAGGCTTCGACTTCCGGCGGAACGTCTGGATCTGGGCGGTTATCGGCGCCGCGGTCCTGGGTGCCATCAGCGGCCTGTACGACCGCTACCTGATGGCCCCCGTGCAAAGCGGCGGCCTTGGCCTGGACAAGATGGCCGTACAGGTCTGGTATAACATCTACCAGTGCGGCATGATGGGCGTCATGCTGCTCGTCCTCTGGCTGCCGGGACGCAAAAAGACCACTCCCTTCAAGTGGAAGTGGTCCATCATTGGCATCTCCGTCTTCCTCTGCGGCGCGGATTTCGTCTATTTCTACGCCCTCAGCCAACCCGATGCGATGGTCTCCATCGTCTCGATGGTCCGCCGCGGCAGCGTCGTGGTCAGTTTCCTAGCCGGCGCCCTCATCTTCCATGAGAAGAATCTCCGCAACAAGGCGACGGACCTGGTGCTGGTCCTGCTGGGCATGCTGTTCCTCTATCTGGGATCGCAGTAGGGTCAGCCGATTGCGCCGTTCACAAGCAGCATCACCACGAACACCGCCAGAACCACCAGGACGACCAGCCAGAGGATGAACAGCCACAGGCCGGGATGCCAGCGGGGCGGCCGAAGGTCGAAGATGAGCAGGACGCCGGCGTAGATCAGCCCGATAGCAGGCAGCAGGACGGCGATCAGCACCATCAGCGGAACGAGCGGATCCGAGGTGACGGACGAAAGGTCCGTCCCGAAGACCGAGATTTCCTCCAACAGCCGGTGATACACGTAGCTCATGTTTCCGGAGGCGCGCAGGCTTGCCCAGACGACAGCGGCGACGCCCGCCAGTATCGCAACGCCGGCCAGCAGGGAGAAGACACCCGTGGCGACGCCCAGCAGCCGCGAAATCCACGACAACGCCGGTTTCGACGGCGTGACCGGCTCGGCGAACGCTTCCCTGCGGACGCGCTGGCTGATGCCATCCACCGTTCCGACCTGCCCGTGCTGCTCGTCACGCTGGCGGACGGTCCGGGCCATCGGCATGCAGACCCAGAAAATCAGGTACAGGAAGGGCGCCGACAGCGATACGACATTGTGCCTCAGGAAATGGAATCCGGTCAGCGAGAAGATCACGAACAGCAGCCGGAAGACAAAGGGATCGATATTGAGGAAGGTCCCGAGGCCACCGCAGACACCGGCGACCACGCGCGAGGACGGATCCCGGTACAGGCGGCGGCGCGGGGTCTTGGGCGCCTCGGCCGGTTCAGCCGGCTCGGAGGCGGCCTCCGGGCGGCCCGCGGTATCTTCCGCCTCGATCGCCTCCGGGCGGCCGAGGGTCTCGGTCACGTGGGCGACCATGTCTGCCGTCACTACGCCTCCGTCAGGAACCTTCTCCATCAGGAGTTCCGCCATGCGTTCCTCGATGCCCTCGAGGATCTCGGCTCCGCTCGACTTGCCGGCATAGAAGGCCTGCAGTTCGCCCAGGTAGGCGGCTGCGGCGGCAGCAGCCTCGCTCTCCATCGTGAAGGCATAGCCTCCAACGCTCACTTTTTCAACGGTTTTCATGATTTCTGCGTCTTGAGGGTCCGGATGGTTTCGACCAACTCGCTCCAGGCAAGATCCATTTCTTGCAGCTGCTCACGGCCTTTGTCGGTGATACAATAGTACTTCCGGGGCGGACCCTGGGTGGACTCTTCCCAGCGGTACGAGAGCAGCCCCTGGTTCTTCTGGCGGATCAGAAGCGGGTAGAGGGTGCCCTCCACAACGATCATGTTCGCCGCCTTGAGGGTTTCAAGGATCGAGGACGCATAGGCTTCCCCGCGGTTCAGGATGCTGAGGATGCAATACTCCAGCACACCCTTGCGCATCTGCGCGCGCACGTTATCTACATTGTTTTCCATCACTTTTCCCTCTTGATTGTAAATTTCGCCATGTTTTCCGCGGTAGGCTCCAGACCATGCATCTGGCAGAAGTCCGCGGACGTCTTTGCAGCAGGCACCACCATCCACAGGATCAGGTAGACCAGCAGCCCGAATCCCCAACCAAAGATGCAGACGAGGAAGATGATCCGGATGATGGTTACGTCGATATTGAACAGGGCACCCATGCCGGCGCAGACGCCGCCGATGGCCTTGTTCTCCCGGTCACGGAAGAAATGGCGGCGGGCCGTTCCCTGCTCCCCGTTATACGAGAAATCCGCACCGGTGGGACGGCCGAAGGTACCGAAATGCTCCCCTTCCTTGGGTTCGGGACCGGCGTCCGTGCCCTTTTCCTCCGGAGCGCCGTCCGGCATGCCGAGCTGACCGGTGATCCGCTCGACCATCGCCAGGTCGACGACCCGCGCGGGAGACGACAGCGTCTCGCGGTCGAAGAGTTCCGCCATCCGGGACTCCAGGTCGGACATCACCTCCTCTTCGGAGGAGCGGAGGTCCGGCGTACCATTCCGGAAATGCGTTTTGAAGTGCTCAAAATAGGCGGTCAGACGGATGTAGGCGTCTTCGTCCATCGCGAATCCCCTGCCGCCCAGGCTGATGTTGACAACTTTTTTCATATTATCATAGGTTTGACAAATATTTTTCCTTCGCAAAGATATAAATAAAAATAAATACCTTGCAACACAAAGTACTGATTATTTCGTTTTTTTTCGAAGTTTTTTTATTTTTGGGAAAACTGTTCCCATGTTGATCTCTCTACTGACGACACTCTTGCTCGGCGCTTTCGCCGAGGTGCACAACCCGCGGATTCCCGTCATCGTGGACCGCCCCTACAATATCCTTTCGGAAATCCGCATCCCCCTCTCCCAAGCTGCCGAGGTGGACGGTGTCCTGGAACTGTCGCTCGACGGCATCCCGCGGAAGGCGGTCCGCAGCGTACGGCTGATGTATACCGGAACGGCCAAGCCGCTCTACTCGGGAACGCGCTGCAACGTGTTCCGGCAGCATTTCAACCGGTGGGTCGGCGGCTGGAGCCTCTGGAATGACAAAGACTACGCCCTGGAGCTGGCCAGATGCAGGCCGGCGAAGGAGGGTCCCGTGGTCCTGTCCTTCCACACGCCCCTGGTGGCGGACAACAACTACCTGTACGTCAGCCTGGAAATCGATTCTCGCAAGGCAGACCTCGCAGAAGCATTCTCCTGCGGCATCTCTTCCATCAGCCTGGACGACGGGAGCGGAGCCCGGTTGCTGGAACTCCGCCAGAACGGATTTACCGAGCGGAGACTGGGTATCGCCGTCCGCAACTACGGGTGGGACGGAGTAGACACCTACCGGATTCCGGGCCTGGTCCGCTCCGTCAAGGGAACGCTCGTCGCCGCCTACGACATCCGGTACGATTCTTCCTTTGACCTCAACGGTGACATCGACATCGGTGTGAGCCGTAGCACGGACGGCGGACGTACATGGGAGAAGATGCGCGTAGCGATGGACATGGGTGAAGCCGGAGGGCTGCCTCAGGGACAGAACGGTATCGGGGATCCCTGCATCCTGTCTGACGAGACGACCGGAGACCTCTACATCTCCGGCGTCTGGGCGCACGGACACGGCGGCGCGACGGTCACGCTCGATTCGCGGAGCGGAATGGACCCTATCGATGCCGGGCAGATGGTCATCGTCCGGAGTACCGACGACGGAAAGACATGGTCGGCTCCCGTGAACATCACCGCCCAAATAAAGGATCCGTCGGAAATCTGCAGCTTCCAAGGCCCCGGGGCAGGCATCACGATGCAGGACGGAACGCTGGTCTTCCCCGCTCAGTGGTGGAATGCCGACAAAAAGCCCGGTGCCGGCATCGTCTACAGCCGCGACCACGGGAAAACATGGCACAGGAGCAGCAGCGTCCCCAATACCAACGAATCCCAGGTCGCCGAAATCTTCCCGGGCATCCTGATGCTGAGCATGCGCACCTTCGGTGTGAATAACCCCTACAGAAGGGTATTCATCTCGAAGGACATGGGTGAAACATGGCAGCCGCATCCTTCGGACAACACGCTGATCGACCCGGTCTGCCAGGCAAGCCTGCTCAAGGTCCCGGCCGGAGAGAACATCTTGCGGCAAGACCTCCTCTTCTTCTCGAATCCTGCTTCAGGCACCAACGAGCGTACACACTTCACCCTCCGCGCCAGCACGGACCTCGGGATGACCTGGCCGTTCAGCATGATGCTGGATGAGGAGTTCGGCTGGGGGTACGGCTGCATCGCCCCGGTGGATGAAGAGACCGTCGGAGTCCTCTACGAGAGCAGCACCGCGCAGATCGTCTTTCAAAAGATCAAAATACGGGACCTCGTCCCTGCCCCCGGTAACAACCCGTAAAACAGCGGATTCGCTGGCTCACCAAACGGGAGAGTGGTGCGGCGGGAGCGCGCCCGCGGGGCGCCTTAGAAGACAACGGAAAGGGAGAGGCCGACGGAACGCGTGATGGGGTCACAGACGGGCACGGCAGCCATGGCAGGAGAGTCATCCGCGTGGCCTGCCGACCAGCGGTCCAGCAGGCGGGATTCCACAGGCAGGAGCCAGTATCCGATCCGTGCGGAAAGGATGCCGATTCCTGTCCCACAAATGACATCGTTTACCCAATGGCGGTCATTGTAAAGCCGCAAATAAGCGGTTCCAAGGCCGAGGGCATAGGCCCCGAGCCCCCACCAGGGGCCGTATTCCACCCGGACGATCTCCGCTGCCGTCATCGCCTTCGCGGTATGCCCGGACGGGAAGGCATCCCAGGCGCCGGTGTCCGGACGCGGCTCGCAGGCCGAATACTTGATGGATTTTACGAAGAGCGTCATGACCGCATACGAAGTGGCCGTCACGAGCATACGGTCACGGAGACGGTGACGTGCGCGGACCCCCGCGAAGCCGAGCCCGAGGTCCATCGCGATCGGAACGTACTGGGTCACATCATCGATGCGCAGCAACGAACGGCCCCGACGGTCATACGCCACCTGCTCGCGCACCCAACCCTTGGCCTGCACCAGGGGCGGGGCCCAGACGCCGGCGAAACCGGCGCCAAGCAACGTCGCGGGAACGATGAACTGCGAAGCACGTACCTGTGTCGACCGGTCTTGCTCCAATGTATCCGAAGGCTGCTGCCCCCATGCACCGATGCAAAGGAGCAGCAGCCATCCGGTCAGGAAGCAGGACTTGCTCAAAGTCCGAGTTTCTTGAAGAAATCGTTGCCCTTGTCGTCCACCAGGATGAAGGCCGGGAAATCCTCCACGCGGATCTTCCAGATGGCCTCCATGCCCAGTTCAGGATATTCGACACACTCGATACTGCGGATGCTGCTCTGGGAGAGCACGGCCGCCACGCCGCCGATCGTACCCAGGTAGAAGCCTCCGTGCTTTTGGCAGGCATCGGTGACGACCTTGGAACGGTTCCCCTTGGCAATCATCACGAGGGATGCGCCATGATCCTGGAATTCATCCACATACGGATCCATGCGGTTGGCCGTGGTGGGGCCCATGCTGCCGCAGGGATACCCGGCCGGCGTCTTGGCCGGACCTGCGTAAAGGATCGGATGGTCTTTGAAATAGGCCGGCATTTCCTCACCTGCATCAAGGCGGGCCTTGAGTTTGGCGTGTGCGATGTCCCGGGCCACGATGATCGTTCCCTTCAGGTTCACGCGAGTGCCGACGGTGTATTTGGTGAGTTCCGCCCGTACATTGTCGATGCCCTTGTCCAGGTCGATCTCAATGCCCTTGGGGCCTTCGCCGGGACGGCGGTACTCTTCGGGGATCAGTTCTGAAGGGTTGGAATCCATCTTCTCGATCCAGACGCCGTCTGCATTGATTTTACTCTTGATATTGCGGTCGGCGGAACAGCTGACGCCCATGCCGATCGGGCAGCTGGCACCGTGGCGCGGAAGGCGGATGACACGGATGTCGTGTGCCAGATATTTGCCGCCGAACTGCGCGCCAAGCCCGATTTTCTGCGCTTCCTTCAGGAGCTTCTGCTCGAGATCGATGTCGCGGAATGCGCGGCCCGTCTCGTCTCCCGTCGTAGGGAGCGAATCGTAATACTTGATGCTGGCGAGCTTGACAGTCAGCAAGTTCTTTTCGGCTGACGTACCGCCGATCACGAAAGCGATATGGTACGGAGGGCAGGCGGCCGTACCCAGGGAACGCATCTTCTCGACGAGGAAAGGAAGGAGGGTCCCTTCATTCTGGATGGTGGCCTTCGTCATCGGATAGAAATAGGTCTTGTTGGCCGAGCCGCCGCCTTTGGCGACCATGATGAAACGGTACTCGGAACCCCTGACCGCCTCGATGTCGATCTGGGCGGGAAGGTTGCACTTGGTGTTCACCTCGTCGTACATGTTCAAGGGAGCGTTCTGGCTGTACCGGAGGTTCTCCTGCGTATAGGTGTTGAACACACCGAGGCTCAGCGCCTCTTCATCTTCGCAATCCGTCCAGACACCCTGGCCCTTTTCACCATGGATGATCGCGGTGCCGGTATCCTGGCAGAACGGAAGGACTCCTTTGACGGAAGTTTCCGCATTGCGCAGGAACTGCAGGGCCACGTATTTGTCGTTCTCAGAGGCTTCCGGATCGTTCAGGATCGCCGCAACCTGCTCATTGTGAGCCCTGCGGAGCATGAACTGACAGTCATGGAAAGACTGCTGGGCGACCAGCGTAAGAGCTTCCGGAGAGACTTCCAGAACGGTCTTTCCACCGCACCCGCAGTGTCCTCCGAACTTGGAGGTTTTCACGAGTTTTTCGGAGCCGGGAATCTTGTAGTACTCGGTCGTATCTTCGCCGAGTTGGAACATCGGGGCGTATTTGAATTCCACCATATCTTGTTGATTTTTAATATTGTTTCAATCCAAGTCATCAATGACGGGGGTCGCCCCGCCGGAGCCCTCCTGCATCAGGAAGCGCTTCATGAACTCATTCAGGTCGCCGTCCAGCACGCCGGTCGTGTCCGCGGTCTTGTAACCCGTACGCAGGTCGTTGACCATCTTGTAGGGATGCAGAACATAGGAGCGGATCTGCGACCCCCACTCGATCCTCTTCTTCTGCCCCTCGAGCTTGTCCCTCTCTTCCTGCCGCTTCTTCATCGCAAGGTCATAGAGCCTTGAACGGAGAAGCAGCAGCGCCTTGGCCCTGTTCTTGGGCTGGTCGCGGGTCTCGGTGTTCTCGATGAGTATCTCTTCCTCCTTCCCGGTGTCAGGATCCTGATAGAGGTAGCGGAGACGGACTCCGGACTCCACCTTGTTCACATTCTGGCCACCGTGGCCGCCGGCACGGAATGTATCCCACGACAGCCGCGAAGGATCCACGTTGACCTCGATGGTGTCATCCACCAACGGATAGACGAAAACGGAGGAGAAGGTGGTCTGCCTCTTTCCCTGAGCGTTGAACGGAGAGATGCGGACCAGGCGGTGGACCCCGTTTTCCGCCTTGAGATAGCCGTAGGCATATTCACCGTCGAACTCGACCGTGACGGACTTCACACCGGCCTCGTCACCGTCCTGGATGTCAGTCACGACCGTCTTGTAGCCGTTTCGCTCGCCCCAGCGGAGGTACATCCTCATCAGCATGGCACTCCAGTCGTTGGCCTCCGTACCTCCCGCCCCGGAATTGATGGTGAGGATCGCTCCGAGCGAATCCCCTTCCGCTCCCAACATGTTCCTCATCTCGAGGGCATCGATCTCGCCGAGCACCGTGGAATAAGCCTGATCCAGTTCTTCGGCTTCCGCCGTGGCGGCGGACTCCTCCGCACTGCCGGCCAGGCTCTCCTTGGCAAACTCATAGAGCACATCCAGGTCCTCCAGGCCCGAGAAGGCCTTGTCATAGCCCGTGACCCAGGACCTGATCCCGTTGAGATTCTTCATGAAAGCCTCGGCCGCCTTGGGGTCGTTCCAGAAATCCGGTGATTCCGTCTTCTTCTGCAATGCGGCGACCTGCGCGCGCTTCCCCGGAATGTCGAGGAAGGTGTACAGGGCTTCCATGCGTCCTCTCAAATCTTCTATCTGCTCTTTCGTGGTCATCTAGATGCTGCGTTAGGAAATGCAAAAATACGGAATTTTCAGAGATCTTCATCGGGCGACAAGCCAAACCGTTCCGCAATGTCGTCCGGGATGTCCTCGAAGGAGAAGTCGGGCGCCGACTCCTGCGAAACGCCGCGGTCCAGCGTCTCCCAGGCATCCTCCATCGCCCGCCGGTCCTTTTTCGTCGGACGTCCGGCCCCACGGTCGCGACGCACGAAGAACGTCTCTACGGGAGCGCGGAGCTTGTCCAGTTCCGCCTGAGGGGTCAGGTTTTCGGCATAGTCAGGCACCAGTTTCGCCCCCAGCCGGTGGGTCGTGATCTGCCGGATCCGGTAGGTGTAGACCACGGCGCCTTTGCGGATTTCGATGGTTTCGCCCGCCTTCACGGGACGGGACGGCTTCACGTTGGCGCCGCCGATCTTCACCTTCCCGCCCTTGCAGGCGTCCGTCGCCTCCGTGCGGGTCTTGAAGACGCGGATCGCCCAGAGGAACTTGTCAATTCTTTCTGTATCAGCCATTCTCGAGATAACTGTCTTTCGTAACGGGGGTCCCGCCGAGGATCTCCAGCACCTGCGTGCCGGGAGCCTCGGGGACGAGGAAGAAGTCAAACACCTCCGCAGGCACCAGCAGGGTGGCTCCGGAAGGGATGGGGAAACGCTCCGCATCGGGCCGTTCGGAAAGACGCACCGCGGCGCTCCCCTGCAGGCAGTGGTACACGGCGAAACTGCCCGGGGCCTGGGCGGAGATATGCAGCGGCTGCGCCAGCGGAAGGCGGACGGCCGTGAATGCTTCGCCGGAGGCCAGCCCGAAAGCGGCGCCGCCCTTGTCGACCGGCGTTTCCGCCACGGGGGCGGGTTCCGACTTCCGGAAGTCGATCAGGTCGAAGGCTTCCTCCAGGTCGTCCTCCTCCGTCTTTCCCCACCCGTGCAGGTGGAACATGAGCTCGGAACTCTCGGAAATCTCGAGGAGTTTCAGCCCCGCGCCGGCCGCGAACACCGTTCCGGGCCTCACCAGGAACGTGTCGCCCTTCCGGGGACGGAGGCGGTTGAGGACCGGTTCCACCTGCCCGCTGCGGCAGCGGGTGTAGAAGGCGGACGCGTCCATGTCGCGGTTGAAGCCGATGAAGAGTTCCGCGTCCTCCGACGCTTCCAGGACATGCCAGAGGAAGATCTTGCCGAAGGCGTCGTACCGCTGTGCAGCCACTTCGTCGCCGGCGGTCAGGCAGAGCGGCTGCCGTTCACGGACGTCCAGCACCTTCACGAGCACCGGAAACTGCGTGCCGAAGGCCTCGAAAGCCTCGTCGCCGGAAACGCGCTCGAGATAGGTCTCCATCAGTTCGGAGAAAGTATTCCCGGCCAGCCAGCCGCCGGCGACTTCCGGGTCGATGTAGCCCAGGTCGGCCAGGGTATACGTCACGCTTCCCCAGGGAGTCTCTCCGGTCCGGGGAAGGAAGTGCAGAGGGTAAAGTTTCTTTTCGGAGTCCTGCATGGGTGCTAAGCGGCAAAGTTACGGATCTTGCGGGCGAGCCAGAGCATGTAGACCCAGACGACGGCGATCGCGGCCACGGCGGCGATCTGCGAACCGGTGATGTCGCGGATCCAGCCCAGGACCGGCGGCAGGATGGCGCCGCCGACGAGTCCGACGATCAGCAGGGCGGACACTTCGTTGGCCTTGTCCGGCATGCGGCGCAGGGCGAAGGAGAAGACGATGCCGAAGAGGTTCGCATAGCCGATGCCGAAGAGGCAGACGGCCAGGAGGACCGGGACGACGCCCACCTTGCCCAGGAGGGCCAGCAGCACCAGGCCCGCCATGGCGAGCCAGCTCCCGGCCAGGAAGAATTTCTTGTCATCCACCTTCAGCAGGAGGGCCCCGCCGGCAAAGGCGGCGACGGTGCGCGCAAGGAAGTAGACGCTGTTGCAGGTATTGGCTTTCTCCGGCGTCAGGCCGAACTGGTCGGTCATCAGGCGGGGAAGGGTCATGTTCACGGCGACGTCGGCCGCCACTAGGACGACGATGCCGAAGAAGAAGGCGAGGATCGTCGGATCCTTCAGGAGGACCAGGGTGTCGGCGAAGCGGACATTCTTCTGCTCACGCGGCTGCTCTTCGATGGGGGTCAGCCACAGCCAGACGAGGCCGGCGAGGGAAAGGCAGGCGTAGATGGGGAACAGCAGCTGCCAGCGACCGAGGGAGACGGCCGTCCACATGGCGATGAAGGGGGCGATGATGCTGCCGAAGGCCTTGGTGGCCTGCCCGAAGGTGATCGTGGAGGTGACGCGGTCGCCCGTGACGACATCCGTCACCAGCGGATTCATGGCCACCTGCAGGATGGTGTTGCCGATGCCGATCAGGGAAAAGGCCACGAGCACGCTGGCGAAACTGTACGCCAGGTAAGGCAGAAGGAGGGCGGCGACATGGAGCGCCAGGCTCACGAGGACCATCTTCTTCCGTCCCCACTTGGTCAGGGCCATGCCGACGGGGATGGAGAGCAGCAGGAACCACAGGTAGCAGGACAGGGAGATGGTGTTGACCATGCCGTCGGACATGTTGAAATCGGCGCGGACGTTGTTCGTCACCAGGCCGATCATGTCGATGAACCCCATGGCGAGGAATCCGAACATCACAGGCAGGATGACAGCGAGCGTATTCTTTTTCATACGGGTGTTATTAAGTCTTGTCAAAGATACTCCGAATTATTAACATCTTCAAGAAAAAGTTCCTTTTCCCACCGGACGCGGGAAGATCGGTCGGAACGCTTGGTTTTTTTACGGGGATTGCGTATCTTTCGGATGGCTAAACCACATCATCCATCATGAAACGTTTCCTCCTTTTCTCCATGATCCTGCTCGCGGCCGGTGCCGTGAACGCGGGAAGCCTGTCAGCACAAGACGGGCAGAACAAGCCTGCATACGTCACCAAGGCCGGTCGCATGGACCGCAGCCGGATGCAGATCGGCGTCTATCACCTTCGGAAATACGCCCGCACGGAAGCCCACATCAAGGACCTCGCCGACTGCGGCGTCAACTTCGTCATCTGTATGGACAATGACCGCCCGGCGCTGGACCTCTTCCAGAAATACGGCGTCGGCGCCATCCTGAGCGGCATCGTCCCGGGATGGTGGGGCGGCATGGGCGACAACGCAGGTACGCTCAAGGACGTGCATCCCCTTTCCGAATACGAGGAGTGCGCGGCCAAGTTCCAGGACCACCCGGCCGTCTGGGGCATCGACATCGGCGACGAGCCTTCGTGCTGGGATTTCCCGTATTACGGCAAGGTGCTCGAGAAGGCGGAGGAAGTCTTCCCGAACCAGTTCGCCTTCATCAACCTGCACCCGTACTACGCCCCCGGGCCGCGCGAAGGGGGATACCCCGTGAAGGGCGCCCTGGGCACGTCTTCCTATGAAGACTACATCGACCGGTACTGTAAGAACGTCCCCGCGGACTACATCTCCTACGACTTCTACTACCTGCAGCCGGCCGGCGGCGTACAGAATGCCTACGCCAACCTGCGCATCGTGGCGGACGCCTGCCTGCAGACCGGCCGCGACATGTGGATCACCTGCCAGGTGAACAGCCTCGACCCGAAGGCGTGGGTATCCCTGGGCCAGCTCCGTTTCCAGGCCTTCTCCTCCTTCGCGTTCGGTGCACAGTGCTTCACCTGGGCCTGCTACACCGCCGGCTGGTGGGACAACCAGGTCGTCGACAAGGAGGGCAACAAGACCCAGCAGTATGACAAGCTGAAGACGGTGAACGCCGAGATCCACAGGATCGGGAAGCGCTACATGGAATACACCCGGAAGACGACCACGGGCGTGGGATTCGAAGGGACCGACCTGCTGAAAGGCACCGGTGTGGACAATGTGAAGGTGTATGAAGACGGCGTCTTCGCCGGCCTCACCGCCGGGTGTCCGCTCCTCGTGGGGCAGATGGATGCCCGGGACGGCAGCGCCGACAAGGCCCTCTTCGTCTTCGTGTCCGACGACCCGTTCGACAAGGGCGCCAAGAAGCACACGCTGCGCTTCCAGGCCCCCGGCCGTGAGGTTTCCATCCTCGGCGGCGACGGCTACGTGCCGATGAAGCGCGGGGCCGACGGCTGGGTCGAGTGCACCGTTTCGTCCAACCAGGGCCTGCTGATCGAAGCGACCAAGTAACGAACTTTCACAAACAGCATAAACACAGACACACATGAAAAGAATTCTCCTCCTTTCCATGATCCTGTTCGCGGGGCTCGCCGTGAGCCTCTCCGCGCAGGACAAGAACGGTTATGTGACCAAGGCCGACCGGATGGACCGCAGCCGCCTGAACATCGGCGTCTACCATCTGCGCCCGTACGCCCGTACGGAGGCCCATATCAAGGATCTCGCCGACTGCGGCGTCGACTTCGTCATCTGCATGGACAATGACCGCCCGGCGCTGGACCTCTTCCAGAAATACGGTGTCGGCGCCATCGTCAGCGGCGTCGTTCCCGGCTGGTGGGGCGGTGACGGCCACAATGCAGGAAAACTCCAGGAGAAGAACCCCATCTCCAAATACGAAGAAGCTGCAGCCGGATTCAAAGACCACCCGGCCATCTGGGGCATCGACATCGGCGACGAGCCGTCCGCCCTCGATTTCCCGTATTACGGCACGGTGATGAAGCGGGTCGAGGAACTCTTCCCGAACCAGTTCGCCTTCCTGAACCTGTACCCGAACTACGCCTCCGTCTCGCAGAACACGGCCGACCAGACCGTCAACCAGCTGGGAACCCCCACCTATGCCGAGCACATCGCGCAATACAGCAAATACGTTCCCGCCGACTACCTTTCCTACGATTTCTATTACAAGAACGTCGGCGTTGCCAAGGATTATGCCAACCTCCGCACCGTCGCCGAAACCTGCCGCAAGACCGGACGCGGGATGTGGGTGACCACCCAGGTGAACAGCTACGATCCGAAGGTGTGGATTACGGAGAACGAACTCCGGTTCCAGGCCTACTCCGCGATGGCATTCGGTGCGGAGAGCCTGACCTGGGCGTGCTACACCGCCGGTTGGTGGGACAACCAGGTGCTGGACAAGGAAGGCAACAAGACCCAGCAGTACGACAAGCTCAAGAAGGTCAACGCCGAAATCCACCGCCTCGGAAAGCCGTACATGAAATACATCGGCAAGGAAACCACCTTCGTCGGCTTTGACGGTGCAGCGGCAAAGATGCTCGCCGGCACGGAAGAGAAGAGCGTGAAGGCGTACGGAGACGATGTCTTCTCCTCCCTCTCGGCCGGATGCCCCCTCCTCGTGGGCAAGATGGACGCCCGGGACGGCAGCGCCGATGAGGCCCTCTTCATCTGCGTGGCCGACGACCCGTTCGACAAGGCGCCGAAGTCCTATACGCTTCGCTTCCAGGCCCCCGGCCGGGAGGTTTCGATCCTCGGCGGCGACGGCTACGTGCCGATGAAGCGCGGGGCCGACGGCTGGGTCGAATGCACCGTCCGCTCCAACCAGGGCCTCCTCATCGAAGCCACCAAGTAACACCGGAACAAGGCGGGCGGCCTGCGCCTGTCAAGATCCCTCCGACAGCGACAGAAAAAACGACGGCCCGGGAACCATCCGGGCCGTTCGTATTGATCTGACGGGACGCTACGCGCGGAGCCAGCCGTACTTCGATACGCTGTAAAGCGGGATGAGCGGCAGGAGGATCGGCGTCTTCTTTACATATTCCTGATAGCGGGGATCCGCCCCGTACGTGGCGTCCTGACGGAGTTCCAGACGACGGGCGCCGCTGAACATCACGTAGACGATGCCCAGATACCCCAGGAGGACGATCACCCACTGCCAGAAGGTGCAGCAGGCGCCGACGGCGACCAGCAGACTGCCGGTCCAGAGCACCAGTTCGCCCAGGTAGTTCGGGCAGCGGACGAGGCGGTACAGTCCCGTGGAGACGAACGTCTTCGGATCGCGTTTCTTGGCAGCAGACTTCTGCGCATCCGCCCCGGCTTCGAGGAGAAAGCCGGCGACCATCAGCGCCAGGCCCGCCCAGGCCCAGGCGTCCTGGACCGGTGCACCGGCGCGGGTATTGGCCAGGCGGAAGGCAACCGGACTCACCTGTCCAACGTACAGGAGGGCGCAGAAGATCCAGATCATCAGCATCACGCCCACCGGCCGGCGGTCCTGCGAACCAGGGCCGTAGAGGATTTTCCGATAGGCGGGCGAGCGCCGCTCACGCAGCAGCAAGTAGCCCCCCAGCCGGCAGCCGTACACCACCAGCAACAAGCAGATCAGGAACGTCGGGAGCGACAGGGAGCCGGCGAAAAGCAGGGCGACCGTCACCGCCAGGGCAGCGATGCCGAACCCGTATCCGACACTGAAGAAGTAGACGAAATACTTCCAGCCGACGCTGGAAAGGACCAGCGAAACGGCAAGCATGACAAGCAGATACCTCATAAGGCTACAAAGCGATGGGGGTCAGGCGGACCGCCGCCACTTTCGCCGCGGCGATATCGCCTTCCGAAGGATACAGACAGAGGGTATGACGGCCGGCAGAAGGGATCCGGACCCATCCCAGCGGATACCAGGCGTACAGCGGGGAGATGCGGTGCTGGTCAACCAGGGCCTCTTCGCCGTCGAGCGCCAGCTTCCACTCCACGATGTCACCGCCCAGGTACTCCAGGTCGATGGCATAGACACCGGGTGCCTGGAAGTCGACCGTCCACGTGACCTTGCTTTCGGGCCGGAAGTGCTGCACCACTTTGCGGGTCTTCCATTCGCCGAACTTCTCCATCCAGCCGGTTTGCTCGACGGCGCAGTGCTCCGTCGAGGCAGACTCCACGGGGAAGGTCGTCGGCATGACGGCGTCGGCGGAAAGAGTACCGTCGACATCGATTTCGCCGCGCAGGGAAAGTTCCACCACGGAAGCATAGGGCTCCGGACGCGCTGCAGGCAGGTCGATGCAAAGCAGGCCGTCCTGCACGCGGCATTTCAGTTTGCGCCCGCCGAGGCGCGCGGACTGCACGGGCGTCTTCAGACCGGGCACCCGGAGGACGCCGTCCTGCGGCCAGTCGAAGACCACCAGTTCCACCTTTCCGTCCTGGACGACCGCGTCCCCCCAGGGAAGGGCGTGGCCCCACGGGGAAGGCCCGGCCCCGTACACCGCCTCGGGATGGGCGTGCACCCATTCGCCGGACTTGCGGAGCGCGGCAGCCGCCATGGGATGGATCGTACCGTCGGCCCGCGGACCGACATTGAGCATCCAGGTACCGCCCCGTGCGATGGTGGAGACAAGCGTGCGGACGATGTAGTCGGGCGACTTCCATTCGTTGTCGCAGCGGGAGAAACCCCAGCCGACCTGGGTCACGTCGATGCCCTCCCAACGGCCGGGGTGGTTGGTCACGGGCACCTCCATGTCACCCAGCGTCTCGTAGTCGCCCAGGCCGTTGCCGACGCGGCTCGAGACCAGGGCGCCGGGCTGGTTCTTCCGGACGATTTCGACCAGTTCCTCGGAGTAATGCCGCTCCATGTCGGCCGGCGTGTCGAACCAGATGAGCTGGATGTCGCCGTACTTGGTCGTGAGCTCTTCTACCTGCGGCACGCACTTCGTGCGGAAATACTCCTCGAAGGAAACGGGGCGGCCCGCATCGTCGCAGGAGGGACCGAATCCGCCGCCGGGGGCCGTCCAGTCCTGGAACTGCGAATAATAGAAGCCGATCCCAAGGCCTTCCCGATGGCAGGCTTCGGCCAGTTCGGCCATCAAGTCGCGGCCCAGGGGCGTGGCGTCCACGATGTCGAAGTCACTGGCGGCGGTGTCAAACATCGCGAAGCCCTCATGGTGCTTGGACGTGATGATGATGTATTTCATTCCCGCGTCCTTGGCCAGCTGCACGATGGCGTCGGCGTCGAATCCGGAAGGATTGAACGACGCGGCCAGGGACATGTATTCCTTGTACGGGATGCCGGCCTGGGCGGAATTCATGATCCACTCGGCGTTGCCGTAGTAGATCTTGTCCTTCCAGACACCTTCCAGGCTGGAGTAGAGTCCGAAGTGGATGAACATGGCATAGTTGCCTTCATCGAAAAGGACCTCCTGCGGGGAACGGCCGTCCTCCGCCGCGGGAGCGGCAGGAGTGGTGCGGGTGCAGGAAACGGAAAGCAGCGTCAGGACGACGGCTGCGGGGAGCATCAGTTTTCTGAACATGATTCAGCGCTTCAGTAATTGGGCAAACGGTTATTTCAGGAAACGGTCCGCGAAATCCATGTAGCGGGACCAGTCATAGATGTTGATGTCGTGCGGGCCCGGGCGCAGGTGGTAGGCGGTCTTACCGGCCATCCTGCCTTCACCGGGAGCGGGCATTTCGGGTGTAGTGACGGCATCCTCCCCGTACAGCCGGTAAACGGGTGCCGCATGGATCAGGGAAAGATACTCTCCGTGCGGGTCCGCCCAGAGGTCTTCCGACGCGCTGGCGACGTAGAGCGGCCGGGGCGCGATCAGCGCCAGCAGCTCATGCTGGTCGAACGGCAGGGTGTCTTCCTTGCCGCCGTACTGCTTGAAATTGTCGCAGAACCAGTGCGGAAAAACCTGGTTGATCCGGCCGACCGTCTCGCCGAAACAGCGTTTCGACAGGGCGGCACCGCCGCAACCGGAGTTATTCGAGATAACCAGGGCGAAACGGGGATCCGTCGCACCGGCCCAGAGCGCGGTCTTGCCCAGGCGGGAATGGCCGATGACGGCCACCTTGGCGCCGTCTACGTCCGGATCGGTCTCCAGATAGTCCAGGGCGCGGGAAAGGCCCCAGGCCCAGGCGGAGATGGTGGCCCAGGAAGAGCCCGTACGCGGCTTGTCGCCGTCCAGCAGCCCGTGCACGCCGTTGTGGAAGCCGTCATGATAGTCCGGATCCACGTCGCCGGTGTAGAAGGTCGCCACGGCATAGCCCCGCGAAAGGATGTCGCGGTACGGCCAGCGGCGCTGCTGCACCCCCCGGGGGTCGCATTGGTAATCCGGGCCGTAGCGGCGCATCCGCTCTTCAGAAGGCAGCGAGACGTACGGCTCGTCCGTCGTGGCATGGTTGCCCCGGAAGTTGATGCCCAGGAAAGCGGGAACCGGACCGGAGGCAGCATTCGGCACGAACAGCAGCAGGAGCAGGCTCTGGGTTTCATCCGCATCGAAGCAGACCTCTACTTCCTTCATCGTGGCCAGGCCTCCGAAGGCGTCGGAGACCACCTTCACGACCTTGAAATGCAGTCCTTCGGGAGCCGGGGGCACTACACCGAACATCTGGTCGCTGAAGAGCGACAGCAGTTCCGGACGGCGCTTCCGTTCCCAGGCCCGGCGGCTGCGGACCGCCTTACCGTTCTCCCGGACCAGGGGGTCGGGCAACGTATAGGAAGGGACCTTGCTTTCATCGTAATTGGGCTGCTGTCCGCGTGCCGGTACAGATACGAGGCACGACAAGACAAGGAGCAGGGCGGTCATACCGCCGGTCAGAAGAATCCTTTTCATGTGAAATTCAATTATGGGCACATAAATATACGTTATTTTCGCTATTTTTACGAAAAAGAGAACAAGAAAGATGAAAAGACTGATCCTTACGGCGCTCCTCCTCCCCTGGGCCGTCGCCGCCCTCGCCTGTACGAACCTCATCGTCGGGAAAAAGGCTTCTACGGACGGAAGCGTCATGTGCACCTACAACTGCGACGGCTTCGGCTTTGCCGGTTCCCTGCCCTTCGGTCTTCCCGGACGGCACCAGCCCGGCGAACAGATCGCCCTCGGCGGCGGGCGTTTCATCCCGCAGGCGGAATACACCTACGGCTATGCCGGCCTGACGAACGAACGGCAGGTGAGCATCGTGGAGACGACCTGGGGCGGACGCAAGGAGCTGGAGAACCCGGAAGGCTTCTTCAACTACTTCCGGCTGATGCAGATCACCCTGCAGCGCAGCGCCACCGCCCGGGAAGCCATCGCCGTCATGCACGACCTGGTGCAGGAATACGGGTACAACAGCACGGGCGAATCCTTCGCCGTCTGCGATAAGGACGAGGCCTGGATCATGGAAATGATCGGCAAGGGGCCGGGCAGGAAGGGCGCAGTCTGGGTGGCGCGCCGCGTCCCGGACGACTGCGTCTGCGCCTACGCCAACGCCAGCCGCATCCGCCGGTTCCCCCAGGCCCGGAAAGCCGACAAGAAGCGCGGTTTCTGCGTTGTCGGAGACTCCTGCATGTACGCTTCGGACGTCATCTCCTTTGCCCGGGAAATGGGCTTCTACGAGGGTGACGATGCGGATTTCAGCTTCCGCGAAGCCTACGGGCCGCTGGACTTCAACGCCGTCCGTTACTGCGAAGCGCGCGTATGGAGTTTCTTCCGCCACCACACCGACCCGGCCCGGATGGACGCCTACCTCCCCTTCCTGGATGCCCGGTTCGATCTCTGTGATGAACTTCCCCTGTGGATCAAGCCCGACGCGCCCCTGTCCGTCCGCGACCTGATGAACGACATGCGCGACCACTATGAAGGCACCGCCCTGGACATGACCGCCGACGTGAGCGCGGGCCCGTGGGCGTCCCCTTACCGCAACCAGCCCGTCAACTACGCGAGCGCTGACGGGACGGGCATGTTCCGCGAACGGCCCATCGGCTGCCAGCAGAGCGGGATGACGATGGCGTGCCAGTCCCGCGGCTTCCTGCCCGACGCCGTGGGCGGCGTGACGTATTTCAACCTGGACGACGCCAGCATGGTCGCCTACGTCCCGGTCTACTGCTGCATCGACCGCGTTCCCGCACCCTTCCGGGCCGAGAACAACGATATCCTGGAATTCAGCACGGAGAGCGCGTTCTGGATGAACAACTTCGTGGCGAACATGGTCTACCCGCGCTACAGCGCGATGATCGCCGACCTGCGTGAGGCGCAGACCGAGCTGGAAGACTTCTACGCGGCCGACCAGGCGGACGTCGAGGAAAAAGTGAAGGGGATGACCCGCGGCGAGCAGGTCGCATTCCTGACGCGGAAGACGGAAGAATACACCGAAAAGATGATGCAGCGGTGGGACAAACTGGCCCGCCTGCTGATCGTCAAGCACAACGACCAGATCATGCGTCCTTCCGAGAACGGCGTCGTCGTTCCCGGCCGGTACACTTCACCCGCCTATGCCCCCGCCTTCATCGAGGCCGTCAAGGATGCCACGGGCGACCGCTACGTCCGGAAAGAAGTGAAACGCTAGGCGCCCCGCGTCAGCGGATCACCTTCAGGAGGGCCTCCTCCATCATCTTGTATCCCTGCAGGTTGGGGTGGACGGAGTCGCGCGAGAGATCCGCGCGGGTGGCACCGTTTTCCCCGGCCAGCAAGGTGGCGTAATCAACCACCTTGTAGTGGTGTTTGCGGGCGTAATCCTTGATCATGGTGTTCAGGCGCTCCACCTGTTCGCGGGTATCGGTGATGGCCGGGCGCCAGGCGACCCGGTCGGAGGGGACCAGGGTGCAGAGGACCGGCTTTATCTTGTTCGCCCGGGCAAGTTCGCACATCGAAACGATGTTGGCGAAGGTGTTCTCCAGCGCGATGTAGCCGTCGTTGCGGGCGATATCATTGATGCCCGCCAGGATGACGACGTACTTCGGGTGCAAGTCGATGACGTCGCGGCGGAACCGGACGAGCATCTGGGCGGACACCTGGCCGCTGATGCCACGGCCTACGAAATTGTTGTCGTGGAAGAAAGCTTCGTCGTTCCTGTACCAGCCATCCGTGATGGAATCCCCCATCAGGACGGCCTTGGGAGCGGAAGCAACGGCGGCGTTGGCGGCGGCATACCGGCCGAAATTGGCCCAATCGCGGTCCGGAAGATCCTGAGCGGAAAGTGTTGCCGTGCAGCACAGCGCGACAAGCAACGAAAGCAATGTCTGTTTCATGGTGAAGGTTTTAGCTTCACAAAGATAAGAAAGTTTTCCTGACCTTTCTCATTCCGGAAACGAGAACCGAGGCCCCGCATGTTCGGAGAACCCGCTGCGAGACCTCGGTGAGGCTCAGGTAAACACACGACTCCGGATCAAGAGGGATCCACCATTGAGCGCAGGGATGGAGCCAGGCGCATCTAGAAATGACGAGTCATATCTTTTGATGAAAGCATAATAAAGCGGTGGACCGCCTTGCTTTGATGATCCTCGCACAGCATTACTGAACCATCACGGCCCCGAACCGGCGGAGTTCCTCCACAAAAGGCAGGCATCCGCGTCCAGGAGCATGCTGTGCCATTATTATACCCGAAACCTCTTTTCATGAATAACTGATAGAGAATTGCTTCACAAAAATAGGGAGGCTGCCTCATTCTATCATTTGGCTGAAACGACATTTGTTTTGTTAAAACGACATCCGGCCCCGAAAAATGCACGTTGTCGTTTCAGCCAAATAATTGTCATTTCAGCCAAACAGAGACGCAGGGAGGAGTCCGTAACTTTGCCAACGAAATCTTCTATCGCATTTTAGCAGCTTTTTATATTATTCACATGAAAAAACATCCATTCAACTTTTCCGTTTATTTTCCTTTTTTCATCTTTTTTATTTTTGTTTTGTCTCTGGTTTCCTGCGGATGGGAAGAATCCCTCTCGTCCGCAGGACGTGGAGACAGCATCAGGTTCAAGGCTGGCCATTCTTTCAAAAACGGGATTGCCACCCGCACGGTCTATAGCGGACAATATTATGGTGAGACGTTGGTCCGTGAACGGATCGACTGGGTCCAGGGCGATGAGATCCGCATCTGGAGCGACAAGGCGACGACCCGGAACGGTTCGGAGCATTGGGCGGATTATCTTGTCACCCCGACGTCCAGCAACCAGGCGAACAGCTACGCGTCCATTTCCAACAAAAACGGGAACGGGCTCGTATGGGGAGAAGGAACGCATGCATTCTACAGCATATACCCGTCACCTGTTTCGGGAGCCCTCACGACGTCGGGGACAGGAGAGGTCGTGACCGCTTCCATCCCGGAATTACAGACCTACACGGTGAACGGAGACAACCTGGAGCCGGACATGGATTATGCCTATATGTTCGCTGCGCTGAAAACGAATGCCTCCTCCAGTGTCACGCTGTCCTTCCAGCCCATGTTTACCGCCTTTGAATTCACCATCGACAGCGCCGACGACCAGAATCTCACATTGACCTCCTTCGTCATGGAATCTGCGTCGTCGCCGATGAGCGGAGACTTCACGGCAACCCTCGATGCGAAAGAAGACGGCACGACCAGCACGGCGGCCTACGACTGGGGAGAAACGAAAAAGAGCATCCGCCTGGCATTCAGCGGGGGCGGCCTGACAATCCGGAAAGGAGAGCCGAAGACCTTTACCATATTTACCCTGCCCGCGGAACAGACCGACCTGACAATCCGGTTCACCGCTTCGAACGGGCAGGTCAATTCCCTCAAATTGAACGACAGTGAAGGGATTCCCCTGTCATTCCAGGGAGGCAGGAAACACCGGATTACGTCTCTCGGCATTCCGGGCGCATGGTCCTACAGCATGGAGCAGATCGGAAACATCACCTTGACGGCGAATGCGGAAAAAGTCTATGGTGCTGAACGGACGGTCACCGTCACCAGCCGGCAGACCCGTGGAAGCACGCAACGGCCGTTCCCCTGGCGCGCCCAAGCGCAGGTCAACGGGCAATGGGTAGAAGCGGACGACCCTCTTTGGCCGGCCTGGGTCGCGCTCTCCGCCAGCCAGGGAGCAGGCGACGATGACGAAGTCGTCGTGACCATCGGTCCGAACGAGGTCTACAAAGGCCCCCCGAGCGGTCTCGGCGCTGACATCGCCGGTCCGATGTCGCTGCTTCCGGAAAAAGGGACGGAAAATGCGCCTTACGACCTTTCCGCCTACGACATCTACGGGAACCGGAATGCCGGCGGGAGGGCCACGACGGCCAATTGCTATGTCGTAAGCGCTCCCGGGTGGTACATGCTCCCGCTGGTCTACGGGAATGCCATCAAAAACGGTGCGGCCAATACAGCCGCTTACCGGCCCGGCATCCAGCGGCCACTGGTCATGGCCTCGCTCGTCGGGGCGGAAGGGAATCCGGTTTCCTCTCCTTACATCCTGCAGGATGCCGGCCTTTCTGCATCCAGCAACCACGACGCCTGCATCGTGTGGGAAGATGTCTCACCCGGATACGGGATGCTCGACAGCGAGTCCGTCGAGATCGTCACTGCCCCTTCGGGCGCCGCGCTCTCCTGTCCATATATCCGTTTCCGGGTTCCGGCGGGAAGCATCAGGCCCGGGAATGCCGTCATTGCCCTGCGCGACAAAGACCATGGAAACAGGATCCTCTGGAGCTGGCATATCTGGCTGTACCCGCCGGATCAGGATGACCTTCGGACGAGTTCCGTCGTTTTCCGGCCGACGGCCTCCACAACGGCCCGCATCGACTTGATGAACGTCAACTTGGGATGGTCGCCGCCGGTTTCCTACCCCGCCGCGACGACCGACCGGCGCAGCGTCCGCCTGCGCTTCGTCCAGGAAACGCCGGGAACGGCCTCCCGGACGATGACGGTCACGCAGAATGCTTTCCAAGGAGCGGCATATATCGGTGAATCGTATTCTTCAACCTTCTACCAATGGGGGCGCAAAGATCCCTTCCTTCCGGCACGTGGCTTCCTTCCTGCCGCAGGGAATAAAAGTGCCTCGTCCCCGGCTGGCTACACCATCACTTCCGGGACCAGCGCCGTCGTCATGTCCAACTCGAACATAAGTCAGATCGAAGGCCTCATTCCCCTCTTTATCCAGGAGCCTTACCGCCTGATCCGGAATGATGACGAAAAAGGAGGGTTGAACGCCTGGGATGCGGACAATACCGCCTACGAGGCCGACAGCCCCGTCATCAAGACGATTTACGATCCCTGTCCTCCGGGCTTCTCCGTTCCACGTCTGCACGCTTTTACCGGTTTCACCCGGAGCGGAGAGAACGCCACCGGCCCTTCCGAGATCCTGGGCGACTTTGTCGATACCGACAGCAACGGAAGCCGGCCATGCGGATGGTTGTTCACGACAAGCGGCACCCATGGAGACAAGACGCTGTTCTTCCCGCTGGCCGGGATGCGGAACTACTTGGGCAATATGGTATCGAATTCCGAGAGGGGGTATTATTGGACGAGCGGCAGATACCGGAAGACATCGCCGGAACAGTTCTACAGCATCAGTGGATTCTTGACACAAGGACGTGTCGATCCCGGCTATAACGTACCCGCCGGACACGCCATGGCCATCCGCCCCATGAAGGAACCCTGAAATGCGCCGCAGGGCGGAATACTCAGGCGGGGACTCTGATTTCCCCGCTTTTTTTGCCTCCATTGTCATTTCAACAAAACTTTTGTCGTTTCAACCATATTCAATGGCGCGCTCTTTGCGTTATATTTACGTCTGTTTTTATTTTTAAATCCATGATTATCAAACCATCCTTGCCAGCTGCCCTTAACCTGTTCGTCATTTTAACCCTCATATTGTTGGTCATTTTGCTCATTAACATGGTCCGTACCCGCCAGAGAAGACACAAGATGCAATTGGAACTGCAAGAAGCAAAAGACCGGTTTTACACAAATATAACGCATGAGTTCCGTACCCCTTTGACCGTCATCCAGTCAGCCGCACAGAACATCATGCGCCATTCGTCGACCGAATCATCGATCCACGACGACGCCGCGAACATCGTCTGGTACGGGAACATCCTCTTGAACCTGATCAGCAGGATCCTGGATACGGCGAAAATGGTTTCCGGCTCCCCGCTCCATCCGGAGTGGAAACACGGAGACATCATCCCGTTCATCGTCATGGTATGCGAAAGCTACGAGGTCTACGCGGCGGAGAAAGGAATCCGCATCAAATTTATCCCTCGGGAAACATCCGTCGAAATGGATTTCGTACCGGATTACCTGCACAAGATCCTGCAGAACCTGATTGCGAACAGCGTTAAGTATTCTCACAGGGACTCGGAGATCCGCATTACTTCCGAAGTGACCGGAGGCAAGTTCATCTTGTGTGTAACCGACCGGGGAATCGGGATGACCCCGGAGCAGAAGTCCCACATTTTCAAGTCCTTCTACCAGGCGAAAGAAGAAGGGATGGACAGCAGCGGCAGCGGAATCGGGCTGCCTTTGGCAAAGCTGCTGATCGACTCCATCGGGGGAAGCATCGAAGCGTTCAGCCTGGAGAACGAGGGGACGACCTTCGTCGTCAAATTCCCGCTCAAGCACGGATCCGAACCCCACGAATCCGTCGGCAAAGATGAATGGCGGGAACTGACCATGGTGATTCCCGAGAACGAGGAACGTCCCCAGGATGATTCCCAGGACAATGTGGATGCCGTACGCATCCTGATCATCGAAGATTCGGCAGCCGTCGCCCGTTATATGTCCCTGCAACTGAACAGCAGTTACCAGTTCTATTTCGCCTCCAACGGCGAGGAGGGGCTGGAGAAGGCACAAGAACTTGTCCCGGACTTGATCATCACCGATATCCTGATGCCCGGGATAGATGGATTGGAACTGTGCCGGATGATCCGTTCGTCAGAACTCCTGCACCATATCCCTGTTGTCATGGTCACGGCGAAAGCGACACACGAAGACATGCTCAAAGGCTTGGAAGCGGGTGCGGAAGCATACCTTGAAAAGCCCTTCCGATCGGACGAGCTGAACCTCCGCGTGGATAAAATACTGGAGCAGAGGAAAATCCTGCGGGAAAAGTATACTCACGCACTAGAAAAGGCGGAAATCGGAGAGACACCGGAGATCGCAAGCGGAGACAGGGCATTCATGACTAACTTCGTCAACGCTGCGATGGCACGGATCAAGGAGAGCAAAGTCGACCTGAATGCGCTCTCTGCAGATCTGGGCTTGTCGAGAACCCAATTGAACCGGAAAGTCAAGGCCATCTCCGGCATGACCACGACGGCATACATCGTGAACCTGCGCATCCGCCTGGCAAAGAAACTGCTCAGAGATGGCGAAAACCTTCCGGTCAATGAGATCTCGTTCCTGTGCGGAATCGACGATGTCCCCTATTTCATCACCATGTTCAAGAAAGCGACCGGCATGACGCCGACCCAATACCGGAGGAGGTGGGGATGATGAAAAGGTTGTCAGAACTCACCGAAATCCAGAGTACCTTTGTAATTTAAACTGATTGTGTGTTCAAGGCCGTCGCCAAACGTACCATAGCCTTTTACCTTGCCGTCCTTGAGCGTTACCTCAAATTCGGTCCCGGTACCGATACGTTTAACCAGGAGCGTGCCGCTTAAGAAGACCGGATAATCTGTCCCTGGCTTAGCAAAAGTCTGAAATAATATTTGGGGTGTCCTCATTTCAACAGACCAGAACCATCCGGCGTGCTCATCTTCTTTTTTGGTAAGATCCAAGGTCTTGCCGTCGTGGAGCTGGCCGTTGGCCATGATTTCAATGAATTTGTCATTCTCCTCGGAGAAGAAGAAGTATATGTCATAAAAATTATCTTCCTCCAAGTCCGATTTATCTATGGCCGCTCTTACGATTGTTAATGTTTCACCGTCCAGAACAACCGAATTGTCACCAGGCGTTTCTCCTCCTCCGCCACTAGAAATAGCCTCTTTAAGTTCTTCGAGCATGGCTACGATGGCAGCGAGAGCCTTGGCTGTGTCAGTGTTGCCGCTGTTTACAGAGGCGATAAGGTCGTTGATGGCCTCGGTAACGTCGGCAATCTTACCGGCTATTGCATCCTGCGATCCTCCAAGGGCATCAACCTGTGCTTCCATGGCGTCGAGAGCGTTCACCACGGCGTCAAGCTTGTCGCTGTAATCCGGGAGGGCCTCGATGGCTGCCACGAGCGCATCAAGCTTTGAAGTGTAATCGGGCAGGGCCTCGATGGCGGCCTTGATCAGGTCAAGTTTCCCTTCCAGTGAAAGGGTCTGCGCCTGCATGGCGGCCTCAAGCGCAGCCAGCTTGGCATCAATCGTGTTGTCGAGAGCATTGAGGACATTGACGACCGCCTCGATCTTTCCGGCCTGGTCAGCATTCATCTTGTCAATGGCTTGGACCAGTTTCCCGATGGCCGCCTCGTTTTTCAGAGCACCGTCGTTGATGGCATCCACCACGGCGGAGAAGTCATTTACGACCGAAACATGAAGCGTGTAATTGATTTCCGGAGCATCCTCCTGGCAAGCGTTGAACAACACCGGTACCGTCACGATCAGGGCGACGGCAACCGAAAGGAAACAGTTTCTTTTCATCTTCATATACTTTTATTGGTTTTTATCATTCTGGATTGATTCGACGGTGATCGTCACTCTTCTTCCTTCTGCCGTGTCGATCCCGTTCTGCTCTCCGATCGCATAGCCGGGAACAAGGTCATCAAGGGAGAATCCGTCGCCCTTCAGCAGGTCGATCACCCGGGCAAGGCGGCGTTCGCTCAATGCCTGGTTGTATTCTCGACTGCCAGGCGTACTTGCCTCCGCCAGGAGAGAGAGACGGCATCCACGGAAAGCCTGGGCAAACGCATGAAGCCGCTCCGCTTCGTCCGCATCCAGGTAAGAACTGTTATGCGAGAAAAAGACGACATAAGTAATGCGCTCGTCACCGGCATGAGTCACAGCGGCTTCGTTTTCACAATCTGCAAGAGCGCGATGAAGTTCCGCGACTTCCTCCTGCAGCTGAAGGCGCTCCTTTTCGGACCGTTCCGCCTGCTCCCTGGCCGCTGCGGCATCCTTGGAGAGATCAGCAAGGCGGCTGTTCAACGCCGACATTTCCCCCTCGTAACGCTGTTTCAGCACCTTTGCCTTTCCGGGAACGAAATTGTACCGGACCGTAGCCAAAGCGAAGAGATAGTTCTTCGGAGCGGTGAACCGGCGATTCAGGATCCAGTCGCATTCCCCCTTCAAGCCCACCGTCAGCTGAGGGTTCACATCCGCTTCCACATGCAGCGACGCCGGAATGAAGCATCTGTTGAACGCCTCTTTCCGATTTGTGCTCCGGACACGGCCGGTAATGGTGGTCGCAGAGGCGTTGTCAATGACGATGTCCGCGGTGATCGGCCGGACCTGACCGTTCTGCGATACCGTATTCTCAAACCACAGGCTGTATTCATTCGCCCGGCCGAAGGAATACCCTACCCCCGTCCCGGCCCAGACATTGAGCCAGCGTGCCTCCCGGGCAGGCCAGAACTCCAGGATATTCAATCCGACGCCCAACTTGGCGTTGTGGTAGTTGGCCTTGTAGCGTCCATAAGCCTTTCCCAGGAAGGAACCGGCATCCAGTGCAGCAGGGCGCTGTTCCCGGCGATAGTCCGACCAGATGTATTCTACGCCCGCCCGCAACCACGGACGGATCGTATAATCCACGCCGCCGCCAAGCGCAGGAGACAGGCCATAACTCTGCTTCGCATTGACGTTTTCAAACCAGGCACCCTTTGTCCAGGAAAGACCGCCTTGGGTGTAGACACTCCAATAGGGGTTGTGCTGGGTCTGGGCGCTGGATGCCAGATGGAACGTAACGGCAAACAGGACTGCAAGCCACGCCCTCAAAAGAATCTTCAGATGGTTCATAGGCATACGATTTTAAAAAACATTCGTTTCGGCAAAGATAGGCGCACGCCCCCGCCCGGGAATTTGGTTGAAATGACAAATGTTTTGTTCAAATGACATTTTCAGGCCCAAAAGGCCCGATCCGAAAAAAACGGACAGACCCGCCCTGCCTCGACCCGCTTATCTGTCCGAATGGACGAAAATGCCTATCTTTGCAGATGATCATGTCCTTTTCGTGAAAAAAAGATGGCTCAAATGTCAAAGCATCGTTTAAAAGAGTGGGTGGCAGCCACGCGATACTGGTCTTTCCCGGTATCTTCCATGCCGGTTATCGCAACGTATACCTATTTGTTCAGCCGGGGTCTGCTGCCGATCGAATGGCGCAGCCTCGCCGTATTCCTGCTCTCCGTCCTGGGTGTCGTCATCCTCCATGCCGCAGGAAACCTGCTGAGCGACTGGGCGGATTTCCGCAGCGGCGTGGACAATGAGCAGGCCTTTGCCGTACCCAATCTGGTGTTCGGGCACTTTCAGCCGGCGGAGTACCTGCGCATGAGCATCGTCCTGTTCGTGGTCGGCAGCGTTTTCGGGGCGGGAGCCGTTCTGCTCAGCACACCGGCGGTGCTGTGGATCGGTGCTGCGGGCGTCCTGCTCACGATCCTTTACTCTTTCCTGAAATACCACGCACTGGGCGATGTGGATATCTTCCTCATCTTCGGTGTTCTCACCGTCCTGGGGGCCAGCGCTGCTGCGACCGGCAACATCGTCTGGGATGCGCTGGTCCTGTCGGTTCCCCTGGGAATCATCACCGTCTCCGTGCTTCATGCCAACAATACGGTGGATATCGAGACGGACAAGGCCGCGGGAATCAAGACCTTCGCCATGCTGATCGGCGCAAAGGCCTCTGCCCTGCTGTACCAAATCTATATGGTGCTTCCCTTTGCCTGTGTCCTGGCCGCCGTCTTTGCGGGGCGGCTGCATCCGCTTTCGCTGCTGTGCCTGGCGGCAGTCATCCTTGCCTGGAAGAATTTCGTCCAAGCCGGCCAGTACGGGGAGAAAGGGCTGGAAGCCATGAAGGGGCTGGATCAGGGCAGCGCGAAACTGCAGCTTGTTTTCTCGGGGCTGCTCTCCCTGGGACTCTTTATCGCCGGACTGCTATGAAACGGCGTCTGGTAGCGGCCCTCTCCGTCGCCGCCCTGCTTTGGTTCTACATGTTCAGCCCCTGGACGGCCGGGTTGACCAATTTCTGGCTGACCATGACGGCATCGGCCGTGGTCCTGACCTGCCTGGCACTGCTTTTTTCTCCGGAGAAGCTGCCAAGGGTGGAGCACCCGCTGCAGCAGGTGCTGGCCGGCATCCTCATCGCCGGGTTCCTCTGGGGCGTTTTCTGGATGGGCGACAAGGTATCGTCCTGGCTCTTTGCATTCGCCCGGCCGGAAGTCGACTCCATCTATTCCATGAAAACCGGCCTGCCGCCGGGCGTCATCGCTGCGTTGCTCCTGCTTGTCATCGGCCCGGCGGAAGAGTTCTTCTGGCGGGGATATGTCCAGCGGACGATGGAAAAGATCTTCGAGGGGGGGAAAAGACCGCAGGACAAGGCTTTCGTCGTGACCGCTGTCATCTATGCACTGGTTCACGTCTGGTCCCTGAATTTCATGCTGGTGATGGCAGCGCTTGTCGCCGGCTGCGTCTGGGGGCTGCTATACCGATTGCGTCCCCGGATGCTCCCGGCCCTGATCGTCAGCCATGCCCTCTGGGATGCGCTCGTCTTCGTCTGGATGCCCATTTAGACCCGGCCGGTACGCACGGACCCCGGTCACAGTTTCTTCGCCACCAGGTAACCGGCAGCGGCGACGGCGATGGCTTCCGACATGACGATGAGTTCGAGCGGAACCATTCCGGCCGACTTCTGGAGCAGTACGGCGCCGGCATCGACGGCGGCATGGATGGCGATGGCCGCAGGGAACCACCACAACCATCTGCCCCCTTTGCGGACGGCCACCCAGACCATCAGGGAAAGACCCAGGTGAAGGACAAGGGCGGAGAAACGCTCCCAAAGGCCGGCCAGCAGCGTCCAGGCGCCGATCGACTGCAGTTGATCGAACTGCGCGTGCAGCTGCGCGGCCGCTTCCTCCGGGACCTTTGAGAAGAGGACGTCCGTCTGCCCGGAATTGATCAAGGCGGAAATCACCAGGTTGTTCACCATCGTGATGCCGAAGATGACAAGCATTTCCATCCCGCCATGCCCGATGCCGTAAGCCACTCCGGGAAGGGGTTCGGAGGGCTCCTTCTTCATCAGGAACTTCATGGAAAGGAAACGGCCGGTTTCTTCAAAGACGCCGGCGGCCAGTCCGCCATAAAGGGCATACCGGAGCGTATTGTCCAGGATGGCTGCGCCGGACGGTCCCTTCAGGACCAGCTGGTGCAGGATGCTTTCCAGGACCAGGGCAAAAAGGATGAACGTCCCAGCACCGATAAGGATGGTGGACAGCCGGGCATGATGCCTGCGCACCAGATAGGCAGACAGGCAGACAGGAACGGCAATGCCCAACAAGGCATTGACAGCCATCAGGATAAGCGAACTTACAGGAACCATGGCAATCGTGATTTAACGGGGAAAGAAGGAATGCCGCTGTTCCTTCCTCGCCCTTATGGACAAGAGGGAGTAAAGACTGACGATCCGTAGAAAGGCGGCTTTATCTGCTTTTGGATTCATAGATCTGTTTACAAATACCCGTATCGTATGACCCTCCCTTCACGTTTACATCGACAAAGGCATCGACATAAACATCATTGATTCTGCCACGGGTAAAGACGATGGCGTATTCATCAATGGTTGAACCATCATTCCCATTCAGGCTACCACATAATCCTTTAACGAACGGTTTCCCCGGAAGATGTTTCAAGCAAAGATAGAGAAAGATGGCGAAAAAGACAAATCGCTTTATGTCAATGGAACCAGCCCTGAAAATGGCTGGTTTCAAGCCGCTTTTTATGGAAACCATATGCGTGCGTTGTTGAATCCGGAATCATTTTCAACGCAGGCTTGATGGATGATTCTTTGATATGATAGTTGTTTATATCATATAATTTTATTAGTTTTGCAAAAAAAGACAAGGCATATGGAAATACCGTTCGTATATGGAAAGATCGTTTCGGACAACGATTTCACGGATAGGGAGGAAGAAACCCGGAAACTGGTTTCGAACTTTCTTTCTCAGACCAACACCGCTATCATCTCCCCTCGCCGTTGGGGGAAGTCTTCGTTGGTAAACAAGGCGATAGAAGTTGTCTCGAAACCGGGCAGCTCCCTGTTGTTCGTGAAAATGAATGCGTTCAAATGCGAAACGCCCCAAGATTTCTACGAATTGTTCGCAAAGCGTACCATCGAATGTATCTCTTCCACGACGGAAACGCTCCTCGCCAATGCGAAAGAATTCATCTCCATGCTTTTGCCAAAACTGTCCATTTCAGACCCGACGGGCCAATATGAAATGTCATTCGGCGTGGACCTGAAGAACAATCCCATCGGGGAAGATATCCTGGACCTTCCCCGGCAGATTGCATCGAAACGGAGAAAAAAAGTGGTGGTCTGCATCGATGAGTTCCAGCAGATCGGGGAGTTCGCCGAGACGAAAAAGTTCCAGAAGATACTCAGAAGCCATTGGCAGGAACAGGCGAATGTGGCTTATGTCCTTTACGGGAGCAAGAAGCATATGATGCTCAATATCTTTGGAGAATATGACAGCCCATTCTACAAGTTTGGAGATATTATGTTCCTCCCGAAAATATCCAAAGAAAACTGGGTCGCTTATATCAAAGACCGTTTTGCGGAAACCAGGAAGTCGATCTCCGATGATGCCGCCGGACATTTGGCCGATTTGGTCGAGAACCATTCCTACTATGTCCAGCAGCTGGCTCAGTATGCCTGGCTTCGAACCGGTAAGGTTTGTTCGGAAGAGATCGTCGATGCCGCGTTCCAGGGAATGCTCGATTCTCTGAACCTTCAGTTTGTCAACCTGATGGACAGTATGACAGAAAAGCAGCGGAGTTTTCTCTGTGCCGTCTGCGACGATGTCAAGAACCTTTCTTCCGTCGAGACGCTTTCCCGGTACAGGCTTGGTACAAGCGGGAATATCCGCATCATTAAAGAAGCGCTCAAAAAGCGGGATCTGATTGAAGAGACCGGCCACCAGGTCGAAATCCAGGATCCATTGTTCAAAGAATGGATACGGAGGGTATACAAAAAAATATAATCCTCGGGGAATCGGGTGGAGAATCCGCTCTAAATTAACCCCCTTGAAGGGGTCACTTTGCATCGGAATTTCCACCTCAACCCATAAACAATAAAAACTATGCAAATCATTGTTAAAAATGGAGCGTTCACGTACACCTATGACACGAGCGTAAACGACACAATCGAGGGCGGGTTCGTTGAAGAGGACTTCCCTCCCGTGGAAGAGGCGATTGACGCAGCAATGGAACTCCTGTGGAACGTCTATGACAAGGGGAAGATTGCCGAAGCATTGAAGAAAGGCATTCCCGCAATGGACTACTGCAAGGACGAGGAGTAAAAGAGAAGAGCACCGAGGATTGAGTTCCAAGGTGCTCTTTTTCTATTTCCGTTTTTTGTACGTCTTCGTTGCTTCGTCGTAAGTGTAATACAAAACCATAGTATCACTTGAAACGGATTTTATATCAATAAAATTAGCACCCCCTATAAACAAATGCGGGGCGTCATAAGTGTACTGATAAGGTTTCCCATTATCGACTTTGCCCGAAGGATTACTATAATAATACGTAATAGTGTTATCTGTAATCACTATATAGTCTCCAACATTATCGTCGGGTTCGTCTCCGTCGTCATATACTGTGGAAATCCAATCCCACGTGCCAACCAACTTACTGTTGCCTCCACCGCCGTTCTCATTATCCTTTTGACAGGAACAAACCATAATGCTCATACCAATCAGGAGCATTACTGCATACATGGCATTTTTCATTGTGTCTTGTTTTGGTTATTAGTTTTTTGAATGAAGGTTCAAAGGTAGTGAAATGGAGCGGGATATCAAAATGGATATGGTAATTGGAAAGGTAAGAGGATATTTTGAAAGGGTTTGGGATTGTTATCCCAAACTCTGTGGGAGCACACTCCCATACAGGGGGTGGGAGCCCAATGCCGACTTATATTAGATAAGAAGTACTATAAATTAGATACAGAAGTAATAAATATGAATTAGGAAATACCCGTTTCGGTATCCCTATGGGACACCTCACAGGGTATCGTTCCCTACTCGGGAATGGGAGACAGACGTTGGGATTTTCTTCCTTTTTCTTTCAACAAGGAAAAGGCAGGTGTGCTAAAAAGCGGGGGTGTGTCAATTTAAGTCCTCAACGCCCCTTGCAGGCAAGTGAAACAGGGTAGGTTCAAGGCTGAGCTGTACCAAGGTAAAATATTGTTTTAAACTACTCGAGAAATTGGAATTTACTTTACTTGGGTTGTACGCGCTTGTAGAGGTAAACAGGACTATCTCGCCTCGCATAATCGTGAAACCCGTAGCTTTTAACCACAGCAGAAGCTCTTTGTGAAGCAAAGTCATCTTGTTCATTGTAGACGCTCACCAATTCAAATCCAACGAAATCTATATTGTCAACGGGAATTCTCTTGAGTCTCTTTTCTACCTTCTTCATTTGTTTTTGCAGGATTGATAAGGTCGTCGAATCTTCAAAACGGATAGCATTGGGACATAAATAACGATTATCTCCGTAACGAGCCTTCTCCGCAGCCGTTTTCGGTTTCCTATATTGAGTGTATACTCTAATATATTCGATTTCTTGGGGAATATCTTTGACAATGTTTGCAGGTTCAACACAGATGGCAGCAACTACAACAGAATCTGCGTCCTTTGAAGGCTTTTCTTGAGCGTAAATCTTCAATGGTAAGAGAATAAGAAGTATGAGAAGGACTCTTTTCATATGGCGTTTATTCATTTGAAACATAGAAATCCGATTTATCTACGGTAAATATACTATTTTCTCGATGAAGTGACAAGGATTCCTCTGCGAATCACGCACTTGGCGTTCCGGAAGGGATTATCTTCGCTGATGCCGTAGTTCCGGAGATAGGCGTACCCGACCCCAAGCCGAACTGGCTGCCGTTTCGTCTAGTAGACTACACCGTTAAATTCTCGAACCTTCTGGTGGACCTCAGGGAGATTGAGAAGTATGCGAATCGTGTTGAGTCTGCCAGTTATTCCGATATTAAATAGTAGTAAGAAAACCTCGAATAAGTGGGGAGAAAATTTTGAAAAGTAGGGAGAAAAAACATATCTTTGTCCAGTAAAAGGCGAGAACTATGACCATGAAGGATCAATTGAGCGTTCTGATTGAGCAGTATAATCAATTGGGTATTGATTCCCAGATAGACTACGAGAAGTTCTATCTGTACTCGATCATTACCCATTCCACCGCTATTGAAGGGTCCACGGTTACGGAAATAGAAAACCAGCTTCTCTTCGACGAGGGAATCACCGCAAAGGGGAAACCGCTCATGGAGCAAATGATGAACCTGGATTTGAAGCGGGCCTATGAAGAGAGCATCCGTCTTGCCAAAAATCATACGGACATCACTGTCGACATTCTGAAGGCCCTGTCCCATCTGGTTATGCAGAATACGGGATCGACTTACAAGACCGCTCTCGGTGACTTCTCTTCCGCAAATGGCGACCTCCGCAAGGTCAATGTCACTGCCGGTGTCGGGGGACGATCCTATATGAGTTATCAGAAGGTCCCCGCCAGGCTGCAGGAGTTCTGTGACTGGCTCAATGCGCAGCGCAAGCGTCCAATGTCCCTGTCAGAGCGCTATGACTTCAGTTTTGAGGCCCATTATCGCCTGGTGACCATCCACCCATGGGTCGATGGGAACGGACGCATGGCCCGCCTCCTCATGAATCACATCCAATTCGAATTCGGCCTGATTCCGTCCAAGGTGCTCAGGGAAGACAAGGGGGATTATATCAATGCGCTCATCGCGACCCGGGAGGCGGATGATATGTCCGTTTTCCTGGACTTCATGACGGACGAAATGATCAAGACACTGTCCTCGGATATCGACGCATTCCTCAGGTCGGTGGATGACGGTGGGGAGAAAACCCGTCCAATAGGGGAGAAAAAACAAAAAAGTAGGGAGAAAATCCTCCAACTTCTCAAAGATCACCCCAACTATTCGGCCCGGAAACTCGCTGAGATGATCGGAATAACCCCCAAAGCCATCGAAAAGCACCTTGCCAAACTGAAAGCCGAAGGGGTCATCAAAAGAGAGGGCCCGGACAAGGGGGGATATTGGATAGTGCTCCGCAGTAAGCAAGGCCTTGGCTTGGGCTTCGTCGATGATGATCTCATTTTTAGGGAATAGCCGGATGTTTGTGCCCATACTTTTGGCACAATGTCGTATCTGTACTGTCCTGTACCAGTCGGAACTTTTTCGAAGCGGTCGACAATGGCTGATTGATGATTTTCAGGCGGAGAAGGAGCATGTAGTAGACGGGATTGTCTCCACTCCACCATTGCGGGCGCGGAATCGTCAACTCCTGTCTGGTAAAAGAGGAATCGCTGCCGTGTTTTCCAAGGTCCTGCATCCTTTTTTCAACCAGTTTTCCTTGTGGGTCATAAACTTCATAAATCATCGTATATCCTTTCTCATGGATGCGATTGAGCCCCGTTTCTTTATTGGGA
Source organism: uncultured Bacteroidia bacterium (assembly GCA_902801205.1). Taxonomy (GTDB): domain Bacteria; phylum Bacteroidota; class Bacteroidia; order Bacteroidales; family UBA932; genus Cryptobacteroides. The sequence continues at coordinate 2,318 of CADCHE010000016.1, read as the reverse complement.
AGTGCCACATCGATTCCCTCCAGCCCCCTCACGTTTACATCGACAAAGGCCTCGACATAGACATCATTGATCTTGCCTCGGGTAATGACGATCGTGCTTTCATCAATGGTTGAACCCTCATTCCTATTCAGGCAACCACATAATCCGCAGAGACAGGTAATTGCAATAAACAGTTTGTTCATAATCCCGTTTTCCATTCTGTCCGTAAATATAGTTATATTCGTTGTCATCACGATTTGTTTCAGATACATTCACTTTCCCCGACGAGGATTCGAGGAACCTGCAGCATAAAGATATGGCGCATAATTTATGGCCTTATGGAGAATCATACACGAAATGAAGGCCCGTCAATTACTTCTTAGCATCGTTTGTGTCCTGATCCTCAGTCTGGACATTTTCTTTTTTGCTGGAGGTTTTGCCAGGGATTTGGCTGACGAATTCATAAGCGGCCCTTTTGACTTCATAGCATGCGTTGTAGGACTGTTTCTCATCATCAGTCCGTTGTCTGCCTCAACAACTTGTTTCTGCCGATTGTTCCGTGCTCCTGGCTGCGAAATGGATACGGAACAATCGGCAGAAACAAGTCTTCAATAGATTTCGAACTCAAATTGAGGCATCTATGATAGTGTAGATACGAAAACAGGACACTTCCGAAGAAATGTCCTGTTTAGTAGACTACATAGGTAAAATCTCGAACCTTCTGGAAGACTTTCGGAAGGTGAAAGAGTTCATCAAGAGTGTCGACGCTCAATCATCCACGATTTCCCAATAGCCGTTCCTGTTGGCACCGATCCGCCGGATGATGCCTTTGGCTTTCATGTCGGCAAGCATCCGTTCTATCTGGCGGGCGCTCATGTCCAGCTCTGCGGCAATCTTGGCCGCTGTGGTATGTCTGTCTGCGCGCAGATATCCCAAGACCCTTAGTTGTTGGTAGTTGAGGCCCTTCTCATCGGCAATATCGGCATTGGATTTTCCTTGGTGACCAACGAGTGCATTCAGGATTTCTTCCAGCATGAAATCGATGAAGGGACCACTGTCGCCGAGGTCGGAACTCCGGTTAATGGCATGGTAATAGGCCTGTTGGTTTGAATAGACCATGTTCTCGACAGGAAGATGCTCGAAAACCGGATTCAGCCGGCCGAGGATAAGAGATTGCCAGAGTCGGCCGATTCTTCCGTTCCCGTCGGCGAAGGGGTGGATGAATTCAAACTCGTAATGGAAGACACAGCTCCGGATGAGCAGATGGTCATCGGCATTCTCCAGCCATCCGAAAAGGTCGCTCATCAGGTCCCTGACCCTGTCTGCCGGGGGAGCGATATGGATGGGTTTGTCTCCGTCAAAGACCCCGACGCCCCCTTTTCTGAACATCCCGGCTTCATCGACAAGGCCGGCCATCATCGTTCCATGGGCCAGAAGGAGGTCTTGGATGGAGAAGGGATTGAGTTTGGGATAGAGTTCGTAGGTCTTGATAGCGTTCTTGACTTCCTGGATCTCTTTCAACGGCGCAACAACCTTCCTGCCTTCCAAAACGGCCAGAACTTCACCTTCAGACAGGGTGTTGCCCTCGATGGCCAGGGAAGAATGGATGGTTTTGATCCGGTTGGCTCTCCTAAGCCGCAAGGTGTCCTCCTGTTCCATCCTGATGGCATATCTTTCCAACTGACTGGAAATCTTCGCAATCAGATTGATGGCCTTGGCCGATACGGTGAAAGGTGGTTTGTACATGGTTTATTCCGTCATCTTGTTCCGTCAGTTATCCCGACAGTTATTCCGACACAAAGATACTATTTATTCCGACATAAACAAAAAGAGGACAAATCTTTCGATTTATCCTCTGTAGTAGAACAGCTGTTAGAAATTTCGAACGGATTCATAGAAGGATTCAAAGCCGTGATAGGATTTAGGCTCATTCGCTCAGATAAATAACAATGAATGCCTATTGCCACAGCAGAAATACACTACCCTCTTTAACATCATCAGGGTACAAAGCTTCAAATTTTCGAGATAATTCATCTGCAGAAGGGATAAGACTTTCAATCCTCTTTGAATCATTATTTTTGATTGCGTCTGAGAGACATGTGAGGAGTTCTACTATCTGACCACAATTGCTGCCCTTTTCAGGGGACCAACAACAGGCAGCGAATGCGCCTCCTCGAATTAAAATTTCATATGTAACACCATCAGCGCCTAAGGGTTGTGCCAAAAAAGAAGAAGAAAATACTGCTGCTGTAAATAATCGCTTAAGACTCTGTTTCGCCACCTGCGATATTGGACAACGATATTCAGAAATTACAAGTTTTTCTTGGTGTTTCCGTTGC
>CADCHE010000015.1 GCA_902801205.1 uncultured Bacteroidia bacterium | reverse complement strand
CATCATCCTGGACCCGCCGCGGGCCGGCATCCATCCGGACGTCGCCCGTGTCATCCTCGATGCGGAACCCGACCGGATCGTGTACGTCAGCTGCAATCCGGCCTCCCAGGCCCGCGACCTGGGCATCCTGTGTGCAAAATACGAAATCACCGCCGTGCAGCCCGTGGATATGTTCCCCCACACGCAGCACGTAGAAAATGTCTGCGCCCTTCGGCGCAAAACTGCTACGGAAGTAACAGAATAACAACTACTTCCTAATCCGCGAGAAACGGTATTCAGTCGCCCAGGCCTCCCCTGCCGCGGGGGCGACCGCCCAGCGTCCGCCGCCGAGGGGACGTCCGGAAGCGGACGTATATCCCTCCGGAAGCGCAACCACCCCGCAAAGCGGCTTTCCCTCGGTGCGGACCGTGATTCCGGACGCGTCCGCAGTGATGGAGAGCAGCTGTCCGCGGAACCGCAGATTATTCACGGTCAACGATTTCCATTCTGACGGAAGATGCGGCTCGATAGCGAATCCCTCCGGCGTCGCCTTGAAGCCGAGGAAGCCTTCTACCATCGTGTAAGGCACCAGCAGCGTCTCGGCGAATTCCATATCGATGCCGATGCCGCCGGCCGTCCCCATCCCCTGCATGGAGTTGCCGTGCTCTCCGGACGCATAATAGGCCCGGTAACCGCCCGCTGCACGCGTATCCGCGTACCAGTCGAGGATGCCCTCGAAACGCTTCCAGGCATTGTCCGGACCATAGACGCGGATCCGGCTCATCATATCGTTGAAACTCTGCGAAAAGACGGCGCCGCCGTCCTGGACCTGCCTTCCGTAGGGGAAGACGTCCGGCTCCCATCCCCAGTAATACCAGCTTTCGTTCCGGCGGGTCGTCGCACGCGGGGCGAGCCGCCAGTGGTAGATGTCCTCACCGGTGCTGGTGTCCCCTTCCACAATCCGCCGTCCGTCGATCCAGTCCATGATCGAGCGCGCATGCTCCGGAGAAACCACGCCATAATAAATCGCCTCTTCATTCAGGAAGGTGAAGCCGTAGTCCCATTTGTTCCCTTCCACATCCTCGGAGGCATAGAAACGGCCGGTACGTTCATTCCAGAGCCTGCGATTCAGCGTGGCCGCGATCCGGTCCGCTTCCCGGCGCAGGGCGCGCGGATGCAGGCGACGGCCGCCGGATGGCACGCCGAGGGCCTCATTCGACCTGATGTATTCCTCCAAGTCAGCCATCATACGGAGCATATAAACATAATAATATGAGGTATATGTCTCCAGGTTTCCGAAGGGCAGGATGTCCCAGTAATTGCCACCGATGGAATGGCCGTATTGATACACTTTCCGTCCCGCTGAATCCCGAATGAAGCCGGGCAAACCGTCGTGGCCGGGGTAACGGACCCGGATCATGCCCGCCTTCCGGTCGTACAGTTCTTCCTGGGCATAGGAGAAAACCCTGCGCATCCGCTCGATGTTCCCGCGCAGGAAGGCCTCGTCTCCGGTCTGGTTGAACGTATGGATGGATCCGATCAGGAAGTTGCAGGCATTCATCTGATGCCGCGTGTCGAAGGCTGAAAAGATGGCATGGAGGCGGATCTTCGACCCGGGCGCGTTCGGGAAGGTGAACCGCAACTTGGTGATCTTCCCGGTCCACGCTTTCTCAAGGTAGGGCTCCAACGTACAGTAACGGACGTGGGTGCCATGGAAAGGATCGGGCTGCTGCATGTCGAAGAGGACCCGCTGCGCCTTCCCGCCCAGCCGCTCCTCCCCTTCCCGGCACCATTCCATCACGCCCTGCATGGGGGCATCGGTGTCCCATTCGGCCCGGAAGCTGATGAACGGGCAGCAAAAGGCATCGATCAGGAACCCCGCTTCCGTCTCGATGGACGGCGATTCGTCCGTCACGGTCAGTTCCCAGGCATCGTTCACGATGCCACCGGAGCGAAGCCCTTTCAAGGTCCAGCGCCCCGCGGCACGGTCACCCATGTACCCCTTGTCGTACAAAAGTCCCCGCCAGCCGGAAAGCATGCCGGTCACATCTTCCGGCGAATCCTGGAACAGGTATCCGAACGTAGCACCTTCGAATCCCTCCTGCAACTGCGGGAACAACGGGAACGGCCACCCGCTGTCGAGCGCGTGGCTGAAATGCTGGTGGCTGGAGACATAGCCGTGCCTGTCGATGTGGCGCGTGAGCATCGTGTGGATCCACAGAGAATCCATATCCGCCTTGAGCGGAGCGACGCTCATCAGCGGAACCGGTGTCCAGACGTCCCAGAAAGACGGGCCCGGACGCGCAGCCGGATTCATGTATGCCTCATAGTAAATGGCACGGATCTGTTCCATCTGCTTTTCATATCCGGGAACGGAGAAGGAGATGAAGTCATCCGGGATTTCCTGGGCCCCCAGAAGCGCCGAAAAAAACAGACCGGCGAGGAGAGATAATACTTTCATGGTTCATTGCGATGGATGATGCCCAAAGTTAATCATAATCGGCAGAAAAATACTATCTTTGTTCACGAATATGCTGACAAATATCCTGATTCTTCTCGCCGGGCTCGCCCTGGTCGTTTTCGGTGCCGACTATCTGGTGGACGGCGCCTCCGGCATCGCCCGGAAAGCAGGGCTGAGCGAGTTCCTCATCGGCCTGACGATTGTCGGCATCGGCACATCCACGCCGGAAATGGTCGTCAGTTTCTTCGGCGCCTTCCAGGGGAAATCGGATGTCGCCATCGGCAATGTCATCGGTTCCAACATCTTCAACATCCTGTTCATCCTCGGACTGACCGCCATCATCCTGCCGGTCGGGATCACCAAGGAGAACCTGCGGCGCGACATCCCGCTGAACCTGCTCGTCAGCCTGCTGCTGGTAGGGATCGGCACCCGCACCGCTCTGGGGCTCGGAACGGAGAACACGCTTACACGCGCAGGCGGACTGTTCTTTCTCCTGCTCTTCGTCCTCTACATGGTCCTGTCCTTCCGCAGCGGAAAAGCGCAGCAGGACGAGGAGGAACCCGGCGCAGCCGCCCCTACCCGGAAAACGGTCTGGTATGTCCTGATGGTCCTCGGCGGGCTTGCCGGGCTCGTCATCGGCGGCCGCCTGTTCGTCAATGCGGCGACGGACATCGCCCGCATGGCCGGCTGGAGCGACAAGTTCATCGCCATCACGATCCTCGCCGGCGGCACTTCCCTGCCGGAACTGGTGACCTGCATCGTGGCAGCCGCCAAACAGAAAGACGCCCTCGCGCTCGGAAATATCCTCGGGTCCAACATCTCGAACGTCCTGCTGATCCTGGGCGGTTCGGCATTGATCCATCCGCTCAGTTTCTCAAACATCACCCCGGTGGACTACATCGCCTTCCTCTCCGGCGGCGTGCTGCTCCTCCTGCTGGCCCTGGTGCATCCCCGAAGGCTGCTGGGACGCGGTGGAGGCGCCCTCCTGGTCGCCTGCGAAGCCGCTTACATGACTTTCCTGATCTGTCAATTATAATCACCATAACACGAAAAAACGCACACCATGAAATTCGAACCCACGAAATACCGGCTGATGAACGTCGGTTCGGGCAGGATTTTCGACGACGCCGGCTGGACCCTCTCGGATCCGGAAGGGGGCGATCCGTCCCTGCTTCGCGCGGTATATGAAAACCAGAACTTCAACCCGAGGAGCAACCTGAAGGGGCTGTACCGCTATGCCGACTGGCTTCCGATCCAGCGCACCCTGCGCCACTCGCACGCACCGGTCACCTACAAGAGCAAGGGGCTGGCCAAACTGCTGGGAATGAGCGACCTGTACATCACCCTCTCGGGCTATGTCCCCAAGCGGGGCGCCCGGATGGAAACGGGATCCTTCAAGGAGACGGAAGCCTATTCCGTCTGCGCCCGGCTGCCCAGGAAGAACAAGCGCATCCTGGTCGTCCAGTCTGCAGGCAACACGGCACGTGCCTTCGCCCGCGTCTGCTCCGACAACGGCATCCCCCTCGTCGTCTGTATCCCCAGCGACAACGTCGCCGACCTGTGGTTCCGCCGCAAACTGCATCCCTGCGTGAAGGTCATCGCCACGCCGCACGGAACGGACTACTATGACGCCATCCAACTCGGCGAGAAACTCTGCCAGGATCCCCGGTACCTGCTGGAAGGCGGCGCCAAGAACGTCGCCCGCCGCGACGGCATGGGGACGACCGTACTGAGCGCCGTGGAGTCGATCGGGCGCATCCCCGACGCCTATTTCCAGGCTGTCGGCAGCGGCACCGGTGCCATTGCCGCATGGGAGAACGCGGAACGCCTGGCCGCCGACGGCCGGTTCGGTGCGAACAAGATGCGCATCTACTGCGTGCAGAACGCTCCCTATACCCTGATGTACGATTCATGGAAAGCGGGGACCCGCGACCTCGTGCCCCTGACGGCGGATTCCTCGCGCCGGAACGCAGAGATCATCCTCGCCAAGGTGCTCTCCAACCGAAAACCGCCGTACGGCCTCGCCGGCGGCCTGTTCGACGTGCTCCGCGCCTCCGGCGGCGACTTCTACAAAGTCAACAACGACGAACTGATCTTCTATCTCCTGCAGTTCCTGCACAAGGAAGGATACGACATCTTCCCCGCTTCCGCCTGCGCCGTCGCCGCGCTGGCCAAAGCCCTGGAAGACGGTTCCGTGTCCAAGAACGAGACCGTGATGCTCAATATCACCGGCGCCGGAATGATCGAGGCGACGGCCAAAGGGTATTCGCTCAAACAGCCGGACCTCGTCCTGAGTCCCGAACTGCCGGCGGAAGAGATCATCGCCGCCGTGAACACATTGTTCTGATTCAGGATTATTCGTCCGCCCGGAACGGGACGTTGTCCGCAAGCTTCTCCTTCGAGTACACCGGATTGGCATAGATGTGAAGGAAAATATCGCGCAGGTCGTTCCTGTCGAGTTTCCGCTCCACCTTGTCGAGCCGGTGTTCCGTATAGGCCTCAAAGCGCTCGCGGTCCTCGGGGGCGTACCGGTCGGCGTACCGCGTGTCGCCCTCCAGAAGGTCGACGGCGATGTAATTCGTCTTCCAGAGTTTGTACCCGGCGATGATACGCCGGTTGACCACGTGCCGGATGCGCTGGTACCGGTCGTTGCCGCTGCCCTTCGCCGCCTCGGCGATTTCGTCGCGCGTCAAGGGGTTCGAGAAGGTCAGGTGGATGTTGCCCTTCTGCTGGCGGATACCGGTGACGATGCTATGGAGGTCTTCCGTACGTTTCTTTACGTATTTTTCCGTACGGGAAATCAGGATTTCGCGGGCCTTCTTGATGTCGCAGGGCTCCAGCTCATAGGAAATGCTCATCGGGAGGATGCAGAGTTCGGAGAAATTCTCTTCGAAAGACCGCGTTCCGCTCATGTCGAGCATCTTGAGCAGGCCCTGTTCCGTCGTATCGATGCCGTCCTTTGTCCGTCCCTGCCGCTGCGCGAGCCAGATGGAAGACTTTCCGGATGTGATCGTCTGGCGGATATAGCGGGAAAGCACCTGCGAAGAAAGGTACAGCTCGCGGGCGGAAATCCCGCGGATCACGGTGATCATCCGGTTGGAGCGGAGCAATTTCTCGACCGTCTTGCTTTGCTTGATCAGATTGTCCCCGACGCAGATCTCGGTCATCGGAATGCCGTTCCGGAAGAACACCTGCTGCGTGATCGCCGGATCGAGGATGATGTCCCGATGGTTGGACATCGCCAGGAACTTGCCTTTCTGGGCAGAGACGTTGCGGATACCGCTGTATGAGAAATTGTGGACGGTATTCTCCATCACCCAGGTAACCGCCTGGTTCATGATCAGCTGCTGGAACTCGTCGATGCTGCGGACCTGCTTCAAAGCGCTCCGGAGATAGGTGACGGGTTCGTCCGGAAAGAAATAACCGGAGAGTGCGAAGACGGCGGGATGGTCAGCCACTTGACTCAATGCAGCGACCGCCTCCTCGTCATTATAAGGACATATACTGTCGAATTCCTTGTATTCAGCCATAACAATGCAAAGCTATACAATTCTTTTTCAAATCACAAGACTTCTCCGGAAAAGAACGGAGCTGTCACCGTAACTGAGGAACCGGTAGCCGCCCGCGAGGGCGTGGTCATAGATGGTACGCCAGTCCCCGTCCACAAAAGCGGAAACCAGCAGGATCAGCGTACTCTCAGGCTGGTGGAAGTTCGTAACGAGGATATCGACCAGGCGGAAACGGAAACCCGGAACGATGATGATGCGTGTACCGAGGGTCAGTTCTTCCTTTCCGCTCCGCTCCAGCCAGGCGATAAGGGCGTCGAGCGCCTCTTCGGTGCTGTACGCGTATTCCCGTTCGTACGGCGCCCACTGGGCGACATCTTCCGGCGCACCGCCCTCGATACAGGAGACACCGGCATAATAGAGCGACTCGAGGGTCCGGACCGACGTCGTTCCGACCGCGACCAGGGGGGCTTCCCGGCGGCGCAGTTTCCGCAGCAGGTCCAGCCGGATGGCAAACGGCTCGCGATGCATGGCGTGGCGCGACACCAGGGAATCCTTGACCGGCAGGAAGGTCCCGGCGCCCACATGGAGACAGACATGTTCACGCGTGATGCCCTTCGCCGCGATGTCGCCGAGCACCCGTTCGGTGAAATGGAGGCCGGCCGTCGGCGCAGCCACGGAGCCCCGGATGCGCGCGTACAGGGTCTGGTAACGCTCTGCGTCGATGCGCTCCGTCTCCCGGCCGAGATAGGGAGGGATCGGAACCTGGCCGCAGCGCTCCAGCACCTGGGAGAAAGGTGCGCCGTCGTCCCAGCGGAAGGTCACCGTCCCCGTACGGTCCTCACGGATACCGGGTTCCGCCCGCAGGTTCATCCGCACCAGGGAAGGATCGTCCTGCGGATTGTAAAGATGCAGGACATCGCCCTTCCATCGCTTTGCATTGCCGATGACGCATTTCCAGGTACAGCAGGCGTCCGCGGCAAAGGCGAGGTTGTATTCGACGGGGTCGACCGGCTCCAGGCAGAAAATCTCGATATGTGCACCGCTTTCACGCTGGAAGTGAAGGCGTGCAGGAACCACTTTGGTATCGTTGAACACCATCAGGGCGCCGGCGGGGAGATAGTCGGCCAGCTGGCGGAAAACGGCGTCGGTGACTTTGCCTTCCTTATATACGAGAAGTTTTGAAGCGTCCCGCTCCGACAAAGGATATTTCGCGATGCGCTCGTCAGAAAGCGCATAATTGTAATCTTCGATGTGTATTTCCGGAATCATACGCCACATGCTTTTTACTCTGCAAATTTACGCATTCGCGGTCAAATTCGGAAATCCTGGTAGCGTTTACAATTCTACTACACATGTTCTACTTTGTAAACTTTCTAATTATTTTTAGTTTTGTTAACTATGGGACCATAAAGGAATCTTATCACACTTTTCTACTTGTGCTATTTTATTCATAATCAGAGTTTTATTTGGTTTTTTAAAAAGAAGACTTTAGATAAAAGAACGGTCAGGTGAACAAGATTTTGAACCATCCTGCGAAAAAGACGATTATTAACGTAATTAACTATAATATAATCAAAGAATAGCTACTTGTTTAGTGAAGTATTTTCTAACCCATTTCTGCTGCTTTGAAATTTGTTTCCAAGTACAAAAGCCCGAAAATGGATATTGACTGTTTTGAATTATATTGCTATCTTTGTAAACAACAAGCAATCACAAGATGAACGGCAGGCTCCAACAGTTCCTTCTCGCAGAAAATATTTCGCAATCCCAGTTTGCGGATCGCATCGGCGTAGGCCGTGCCAGCATTTCGCACATTCTCGCCGGACGCAACAAGCCCGGCTACGAATTTCTGGAAAACCTTGCCCGCGCTTATCCGAACCTGAACCTGGAATGGCTCCTGCTTGGAAAGGGCAAGATGTACAAAACGTCTCCCGATGCAGCTTCCCCTCCCGAGGCGTGCATCCCTTTTCCTGCGGAACCACCTGCTTTACAAGAAAATCCTGCCCCTTCTGCATCGGCCGCCGAGCCCCCATGCATTGAGAAAATCGTCATTTTCTACACGGATGGCACCTATAAGGAAGTGCGTTAACCATCCGCATGTCCCTTTTTTTTGCTAAGTTTGTATCGCAATACAATCTGAGCAAATGTACAAGTCCATCATACGCCCCATCCTTTTCCGCATGAACCCGGAAAAAGCCCACGACCTTGTCCTGAAGGGTCTCCGGATCATGCGGCGGATCCCCGGTGCAGGTGCGGTCATGCGCATGCTGTACAAGAAAAAACCGGCTCCGCAGCTCGCTCGGCGGGTTTTCGGCATCGATTTTCCGCATCCCGTCGGCCTGGCGGCCGGACTGGACAAAAACGCAACCTGCTACAACGAGTTGTCCTGGTGCGGGTTCTCTTTCATCGAAGTGGGTTCTTTCACCCCGGAGGCGCAGCCGGGCAATCCTGCCCCGCGCCTGTTCCGGCTGCCCGCCGACCAAGCCCTCATCAACCGGATGGGCCTGGGCAATGAGGGGGTAGACAAGGCCGTGGAACGCATCGGCAAGGACCGGCCCGAAGTGCTGCTCGCCGGCAGCATAGCCAAGAATACCGGCAGCGAAAGCGAAGAAGAGATCCGCCGGGATTATCTCCGGTGCTTTTCTACGCTGTATGACTTCGTGGATTTCCTGACGGTCAACGTGTCCTGTCCCAACGTGGAGGGCCTGCAACGCCTGCAAGGCGCCGGATACCTGCCTGCCCTCGTCGATCCCCTGCTGGAGATGCGCATGGGCTGCGATACCTACAAACCGCTGCTGATCAAGGTCTCCCCCGATATCGAAAAGGAAGAGCTGGACGGCCTGATCCACTATTGCAGATTGTCCGGCGTGGATGGTCTTATCGTCGGCAACACCACCCGCTCGCGCGAAGGGCTGAAGACTCCGGCGGAAACGTTGGAAAAGATCGGGAAAGGCGGCCTTTCCGGTGCTCCGCTCTTCGAGAAGAATCTCGCCCTGGTCCGCTATATCCACGAGAAAACGCAGGGCGGACTCCCCATCATTGGCGTCGGCGGCATCAACACACCGCAGCGCGCGCAGCGGATGCTTGATGCAGGTGCCTCGTTGATAGAGATTTACACTGGATTTATATACGAAGGACCTGCCTTCGTCCACAAGATACTGAAATACCTGAATGCCACTGCGGAGGGAGGGAAAAAACAATGACGACCGCTTCAGTCTGTACCATCGGCGATGAGATCCTCATCGGCCAGATCATCGATACGAATTCAGCCTTCATCGCCCGGGAACTGGAAGCGACGGGCATCCAGGTCACGCGTATGCTTTCCATCGGCGACGAGCACGACGCCATCCTCCGGAACCTGGAGGGAGAACTGCGTCAGAACGACATCGTGATCTGCACCGGCGGCCTGGGACCGACCAAGGACGACATCACGAAGGCGGCCTTGGCTGAACTCCTGGGCTCCGGCGAATATGTCTGCAACGAAGAGCAACTGGACATCATCCACCGCATCCTGCATGCGCGTGGACTGGAGGCCCTCGAAAGCAACAAAGCACAGGCCCTCGTCCCGAAGGGCTGCGAGGTGATTCCCAACCGCAAGGGAACGGCTCCGGTGATGGTTTTCCGTTTTCCCGCCGAGCGCTTCGGCCATCCCGCCACGCTGTACGCCCTTCCCGGCGTACCCTTCGAAGCACTCGGCGCGCTTCCGGATATCCTTTCGGACATCCGGGCCCACGCCAGCCTATCGGACATCTTCCACAAGTGCCTGATGGTCTATGGTCTGGCAGAATCCGCCCTGGCGGAGCGCATTGCACCTTGGGAGGATGCACTGCCGGCTAAGATGCACCTGGCCTACTTGCCCAATCCCCTGACAGGCGTACGCCTGCGTCTGTCGATCTATGGCGGCAACCGTGAAGAAGAAGAGAAGCAGATCGACGCCGCCTTCGCGCAGCTCATGCCACTTTTGGGCGACCTGGTCTATGCGCAGGGCGACGACACCCTCGAGAATACGGTCGGACGCCTGCTGCGCGGCACCGGAAAGACGGTCAGCGCAGCAGAATCCTGCACGGGCGGCATGATTTCGTCGCTGCTGACCTCCGTACCGGGTGCTTCGGAGTATTACCTGGGGTCCGTCACGTCCTACGCCGTCGCGGTCAAGGAGCAAGTGCTGGGCGTGCCGGCGGAAACCATCGAAAAACATGGCGTCGTCAGCGGCGAAGTAGCCGAAGCCATGGCCGCAGGTGTCCGGCGACTGACCGGGAGCACTTATGCCGTCGCGACGACCGGACTCGCCGGTCCGCAGGGAGATGGGACATGGCCGGTCGGAACCGTATGGATCGGGGTCGCCGGTCCGGCCGGTACGCACAGTGAAAGACACACCTTCAGCAACGACCGGAAACGCAATATCGAGCGGTTTTCCGCCTCTGCACTCGATGCATTGCGAAAATGGATCGAAAAAGACCTAACGAAAATAAAATAAGCAAATAAAACAATTATGTAACAAGGAGTAACATAATTGTTACAAGCATGCCGTTATTTACACAACCGACTGGAAATCACATCGTTGAACACACGAAGGAAATTTCCGCCTGCAATCTTCTCCAACTGGCTTTCCGTGTATCCCCGGCGACGCAATTCGTCGAACAGGACCGGCATTTTCGAGGCATTCTCCAGCCCCTCGGGAGCGACACCGATGCCATCGAAATCCGATCCGATCCCAACGCTCTCCACCCCCGCGACACGTACGGCATGATCGATATGGTCGGCAACGGCACGGAAGGAGGGACGCGGGATCGCAAAGACCTGTTCACTGACGGTTTCATCATCCGGATCGAGTCCGCGGGCGGCCAATGCGGCGCCATAGGCATCTGAAAGGAAAACCGGATAGAAATTGATCTGGATGACCCCGCCATGGTCGGCCAGGGTCCGCAGCATTTCATCGGTCATGTTCCTGGGATGCCCTGCAAGCGCACGGCAGCAGGAATGCGTGGACAGGATCGGAGCGCGCGATGCCGCAATGCAGTCGAAGAAGGTACGGTCCGATACGTGGGCGACATCGATCATCATGCCGAGATCGTTCATTTCAGCGACCACTTCCCTTCCGAAAGGACTCAGACCGCCCCAGCGCGTCCCTACAGCCGCACAATCGGCAATTTCATTGTCCCCGTTGTGGGTAAGTGTCATATAGCGGACGCCGAGCCGGTGGAAAAGCCGGAGCAAGGACAGCGACCGCTGGATCGGAGCACCGTTCTCCATGCCCAGCAGGATGGAAATCTTTCCGGAGGCGTGGTTGGACAGGATCTCGCCGGGCGATGTGGCGAGCGCCAGGTCTTCGCTGTTCCGTCCGACGGCATCGAAGACCGATGCCGCCATTTCCAGCGCCCGGCGTGTCGCCGCATCGGGTGCAAGGGAAGCGGACGTATACAAAGCGAAAAAAACGGCGTCCACATGGCCGGCGCGAAGTTTAGGGATGTCAACATGCCCCTGGGAATGATCCTTGGACAAATCAAACCCCCTCATCAGTTGACAAGGGGTATCACAATGAGAATCAATGATTAACATAGCAGCAAACGCGGGCTATTCCCGCGTGACGGAAGCGTTCTGGATGGAAACGATCTTGATTTTCGGATCCTGGGAATACGTTACGCTGGCCCCCCGGGAAAGGTCCAGCTCGAGTTGATCGCTTGCGTTGACCGTGACGGCGATGCCGGAAATGGACATACGGGCTTCCTTGACAGGCAGCGCAGAAGCATCGACCTTCGCATTCCCCTTTCCGCCGGCCTGCAGGACGTCCGCTTTCCCGGAAACCAGCGCCTTCGCTGAACCGGACGCGTTGACGGCAAACGTTCCGCTGCACGTTCCGTTCAATACGGCGTCAGAGGACCCGGCGCAGTTGAACTGGACGGAAGAGGCCGTGAAATCCACACGGGACTTTGCATTTCCATCGGTAGAGAAATCAAGCGCATCACACTTCACGTTCATAATGAGGTTAGACTTTTTAACAGCCTCAATATGAGCGGATTTAGAAATCACAGACAAACCTTGCACCTGCGCGGATCCAGAAAGGGAGAGCGTGAAACTGTCCACTTCCACCGTCCTGGGGAAAGAGAAGGTTGCCTCGTCAGACAGGGTGACGGAAACAATCTCCGGTGCGTAGATGACCACGCGGTACGTGGGTGAAGTGGAATTGCGCCCCTTGAACTGTTTCTTGGTTTCTTTCGGAACCGCCTTCTCATCCAGGCCTATGAAAAGGGTCTTCCCCTTGACATAACAGATGACATACGGTTCGAGGGCATCGTCGATCGTGATTTTCGCCGCATAGTCCTTGTCGTATGTAATCGAGGCCTGGAACGAACCGGAAATGTCCACGGCATTGAAAGAAGTGAGTTCGTGCTCGACATCCCGGATCTGAGCCCAGGAAGAATAACCTAAAGAAATAAAGCAGATGCACAAAAGCAAATACTTAAATATCATCCTATTCATATTAAATACAATTAAGATTCCAATTGTTCTGAAAGTCTTTCCCAGCGGGCCGTCAGGGCGTCAGCCTCCCGCTTGTTCTCCAAATAAGAGCGCGTCAGCTCCATGATGTCGTCACCAGGGCCCGGCGCCGTCAGGACAGCCTCGATCCGTTTCATCTCCGTTTCGATCCGGTCGATTTCCTCTTCCAGGGCAGCGACCTGCTTCTTCAGCTTCCGCTGCTCACGGGACTCGGATTTGCGCTGCTGGAAGTCCTGCTGGCGCGCCGCCTTGACTTCCGAATCCGCCTGGACTTCCGCCACGGTCTGTTTGCGCTCGAGCTCATGCAAGGTCTCCATCTTGCGTTTTTCCAGGAATTCCTGAACGCTGCCCAAATGTTCCCGGACCTTTCCGTCGCGGAATTCATACATCTTGTCGACAAGTCCGTCCAGGAAGTCCCGATCATGCGAAACAACAATGAGCGTGCCATCATAGGACTGCAATGCCTGCTTCAGGATGTCCTTGGACTTGATATCCATATGGTTGGTCGGTTCATCCAAGGCAAGCAGGTTGTACGGTTTCAGCATGAACATCGCCATGCCGAGCCGGGCCCTCTCCCCGCCGCTGAGGACGCTGACACGCTTGTCGATATCCTCTCCGCGGAAGAGGAACTGGGCGAGGATGTCGCGCAGTTTGGTCCGGACCTCCCCTACGGCGGCGCGGTCGATCGTTTCCCAGACCGTCAGGTTGCCGTCGAGGATATTCTCCTGGTCCTGTGCGTAATAGCCCAGACGAACGTTATACCCGTGAAAAACGTCTCCGGAAAGTTCCGGCAGTTCTCCGGCGATGACCCGCATCAGGGTGGTCTTCCCTTCTCCGTTCCGTCCGATCAGGGCGACCTTTTCCCCACGGCGGACTTCGACGGAAGCGTCGGTGAACACGGTCTTGCCAGGATAGCCCGCGGACAGTCCGGTCGCCTTGAAGACGACATCGCCCGCCCGGGGCGCCGGCGGAAATTTCACGGTGAGCCGGGCGTTGTCGGTCTCGTCCACTTCCACGCGCTCCAGCTTCTCAAGCGCCTTGATCCGCGACTGCACCTGGTTCGACTTGGTGGGCTTATACCGGAAGCGGTTGATGAAATCTTCCGTCTTCTCGATCATGCGCTGCTGGTTGTCGTAGGCGGCCTGCTGCTGTGCCAGGCGTTCCGCACGCAGGGTAACATACTGGCTATAAGGAACTTTATAATCATGCACCCGTCCCAGCATGATCTCTACGGTGCGGTTCGTGACCGTATCGAGGAACTTCCGGTCATGAGAGACGAGCAACAGCGCCCCACCCCGTTTCTTCAAGTAGTCTTCCAGCCACTCGATGGATTCGATGTCGAGGTGGTTGGTCGGTTCGTCGAGCAGCAGCACGTCCGGTTCGGAAAGGAGCAGTTTCGCCAGTTCGATCCGCATCTGCCACCCCTGGCTGAAGGTTTCGGTGTTCCGGGTGAAATCCTCCGGGCGGAACCCGAGTCCGAGAAGCGTCCGCTCGCAGAGCACCTCCGGCTGCTCGGTCCGGTGTACGGCCAGGGCATCGGAAAGGTCGTTCATGCGCGTGATGAGCGACATGTACGCGTCAGAATCGTAATCGGTCCGCTCTGCCAGTTGCCCGGAAAGACGCTGGATCTCCTGCTCCATCTGCGACAGATGCTCAAAGGCCTTCATCACCTCCTCCATTACCGAATGGCCGCGCGCGTGCTCCATGACCTGCGGCAGGTATCCCACCCGGATATCGGGCCGGACGTCGACCCGGCCGCTGGTCGGTGCCTGCAGGCCGCAGATGATTTTCATGAGGGTCGATTTGCCGGCGCCATTCTTGCCGACGAGGCCGATGCGGTCCTTTCCGTCGACATGCATGTCAATGTGGTCCAGCAGGTTGAAGCTGCCGAACGACACCGTCAGGTTTTGGATGGAGATCATTTTCCAGCCTCCTCTTCCCCGTCGTCCGTTGTCTCAGGCTTGTCCTTCTTGCAGGCCAGCACACTGACTTCGAAGAGGATGAAGAGTGGAGCGGCGGCGACAAGCATGGAGAACGGGTCGGCCGGCGTGATGATGGCGGCAATGATCAGGATCGCAACGATGGCGTGGCGGCGGTATTTCCGGAGCGTGCCGCGCGTCACCAGTCCCAATTGAGACAGGATCGTGATAACGGCCGGGAATTCGAAAACAATACCGAACGCCAGGATGGTCGAAGTGAACAGAGAGATATAGGAAGTAAGCGAAATGGTGTTGACGATCGACTCGCTCACCTTGTATCCCAGGAAGAAATTCAGGGAAATCGGGACGATCAGCAGGTAACCGACGACCAGGCCGATATAGAAAAGCAGGGTGGCGATGAGAAACACTCCGCGCACCGTCTTCTTTTCATTCTCGTACAAGGCCGGGGCGATGAACTTCCAGACCTCGAAGCAGACGAACGGGAAAGCCACGATAAAGCCCAGCGAAAACGCCACCTTCAGGTGCACGAAGAACTGCGTGGAAATGTCCAGGTTCACCAGCGACATCTCCACATCCATCCCGAGCAACTTGTAGATGAAGAAATCGCTGCGGGTCGGCGCCAGGATCAAGTCATCGAATACGAACGTCTTGAAACAGAAGACGATGACACTGAAGAAGGTAACGACCAGCAAGGAGCGAAACAACGTTCCCCTCAGCACTTCCAGGTGGTCCCAGAAGGACATTTCAGCTTCCTGCCTGCTCACGCGGGAATCGGATTGAAGTTGTTATTCCGCCTTCTTGATCTCGTCCGGCTCCTTTGCGGAGGTTTTGAGATCCTTCTCGATTTCGCGGGTCTCTTTCTCGATCTCGTTGAGGCCCTTCTTGAAACTCTTCATCCCCTTGCCGAGGCCTTCCATCAATTCGGGAATCTTCTTTCCACCGAAAAGAAGGAGAACGACCAGGGCGATGATGACGACCTGCCAGGGACCGATGACGCCGAACGGCATGATGGTAAATGTATTCATAATGTACAAAATGAATGGATTATTTGTTCAACTGACTTTCAATCATCTGCAGGAGGCGTTCCGGGCAGCGGACCGGCCGGCCGGACTCCTTGCCCAGGAAGCCCAGCAGGACTTCCCCGTCGGCACAGAGCACGCCGTCCTGGTTGTAGACAGCCTGCCGGACGACCAGCTTGGCCAGCGGAACCTTCTCGATGGCCGCCGTCACGCGGAGTACGTCCCCCATCCGCGCGGGATGGTGGTAACGGCACTGCACGCTGACGACCGGGATCACGACCCCGTCCGCCTCGCACTGCTCGATCGGGTATCCCCCCTCCGCCATCAGGGTATTCCGCGCACACTCGAAATACCGGATGTAATTCGAGTGGTGGACGACACCCATCTGGTCGGTTTCGTAGTAACGAACGGGGAAAGTAACCTCGGATTGCAGCATTACAAAAATGTTATATGTAGTAACAATTATATTTTATGCATTGTTTTTCAACGCATTGATTGCCTGCTCCAAACTTTCAATCTTGGAAAGGCTGTCAGACTCCTTCTTACGCTCCAGAGCGACGATCTTCTCCGGCGCATGGGCGACAAAGGCCTCGTTGGCGAGTTTTTTCCGGACGGAAGCCAGGAAGCCCTGCTGCCTTTCGAGCTCGGCGGACAACTTGGCGATCTCCTCGTCGACATTCACCAGGTTCCCCAGCGGGACGAAGATCTCGAACGTGCGGATCATCTGGGAGACGCCGGTCCCCTGCCCGCCGAAATCGTCGGCGACGGACACCTCGCCCACATTCGCCAGCTTGCGGATCACGGCAGCGATACCGGCGGGGAAATCCGACTTGACCAGGAGGTTGAGCGGCTCCTTCGGCGCGATGTTTTTCTGCTGGCGGATGACCCGCACGGCATTGACCGTCTCCTGCGCGATCTCGAAGCGCATCAGCAGGTCTGCATCGAACGGAACAGGCTTGGGACTGGGTTGGAACATGATCGTCTCCTGGGGTCCGCGCTCCTGCATGGCATGCCAGAGTTCCTCCGTGATGAACGGCATCACCGGATGGATCATCTTCAGGAGGGTCTCGAAATAGTGCAGGGTCGCCCGGTAGGTCTTCGCATCCGCCGCTTCGCCCCATGCGGGCTTGACCGCCTCCAGATACCAGGAGCAGTAATCGTCCCAGAACGTCTTGTAGATGGTCATCAAGGCATCGGAGATGCGGAATTTGGCATAATGGTCTTCGACCTGCGCCGTCACTTGGGCGAGCTTGTTGCCGAACCACTCGACGGCCGCCCCGGCAGCTTCCGGCTGCGGGAGGTTTTCGTCCACCTTCCAGCCCTGGATCAGGCGGAAGGAATTCCAGATCTTGTTGCAGAAGTTCCTGCCCTGCTCGACCTGGCTTTCATCGTAGAAGATGTCGTTGCCGGCGGAGGCGCAGAGCAGCATGCCGATGCGGACGGCGTCGGCACCGTATTTGGCGATCAGGTCGAGCGGATCCGGCGAATTGCCGAGTGTCTTGGACATCTTCCGTCCGATCTTGTCCCGGACGATGCCGGTAAAGTAGACGTTGGAGAACGGTTCCTTCCCCATGAACTCCTCGCCGGCCATGATCATGCGGGCCACCCAGAAAAAGATGATGTCGGGGCCGGTGACCAGGTCGCTGGTCGGATAATAATAGGAAAGGTCCTTGTTGGGTTGATGGTCGGGATGCCCCGGCATCTGCGGATCGAAAACGGAGATCGGCCAGAGCCAGGAACTGAACCAGGTGTCGAGGACATCTTCATCCTGGTGCAAGTCTTCCATGTTGATGGAAGGATTGATACGACGTGCTGCCTCAAGCGCCGCTTCAGGTGTCGGTTCCACCACCACCTGACCGTCCGGCAGGTACCAGGCGGGAATCCGCTGCCCCCACCAGAGCTGGCGGGAGATGCACCAGTCGCGGACGTTTTCCATCCAGTGGCGGTACGTGTTCACGTAGCGGTCCGGAATCAGCCGCGTCCGGCCGCTCAGGACGGTATCCAGCGCCATCCGGGCGAGTTCATCCATCTTGAGGAACCACTGCGCGGAGAGTTTCGGCTCGATGACGGCCTGCGTCCGTTCGGAGTAACCGACCGGTGAGGTGTAGTCTTCCACCTTGAGCAGGTTGCCGGCTTCCTCGAGCATCTTGACAATCTTCTTCCTGGCGACGAAGCGGTCTTCGCCCACCAGGATCTGCGCTTTCTCGTTGAGCCGGCCGTGCTCGTCGATGATCTCCAGCACAGGCAGGTTGTGCCGGAGCCCGATCTCGTAGTCATGCACGTCGTGGGCGGGGGTAACCTTCAGGCATCCCGTACCGAAATCCATCTCGACATAGCTGTCCTCGATGACGGGGATCTCCCTGCCGATCAGCGGAATCAGCACTTTCTTGCCGCGCAGCCAGTGGTGGCGTTCGTCGGCGGGGTTCACACAGATCGCCGCATCCGCCATGATCGTCTCCGGGCGGGTGGTCGCGATGACCAGGTACTGGTCGGTCGGATGTCCTTCCCCGTCGGAAATGTAGTATTTCAGGTGATAGAAATGGCTCTGCGTATCCTTGTGGATGACTTCGTCGTCACTGACGGCCGTCAAGGCCTCGGGATCCCAGTTGACCATGCGGACACCCTTGTAGATCCATCCTTTTTTATAGAAATAAACGAAAGTATTGATTACCGCTTCGGAAAGGGCGGGCTCCATCGTGAAGCGGGTGCGGTCCCAGTCGCAGGAGGCGCCCAGCTTGCGCAGCTGCTTGAGGATGATGCCTCCATGCTCCTCCTTCCACTCCCAGGCATATTTGAGGAACTCCTCGCGCGTCAGGCTGTCCTTGCTGATGCCCTGCTCCTTGAGACGGGCGACCACCTTGCTCTCGGTCGCGATCGACGCATGGTCGGTGCCGGGCACCCAGCAGGCGTTCTTCCCATCCATCCGCGCCTTGCGGATGAGGACATCGTTGAGCGTGTTGTTGAGCACGTGGCCCATATGGAGGATACCCGTCACGTTGGGCGGCGGGATGACGATGGTATAGGGCTCCCTTTCATCGGGCTCGGAATGGAAACACTTGTGTTCCAGCCACCATGCGTACCACTTGTCCTCGACTTCCGCCGGATTGTATTTCGCAGAAAGTTCCATAAATCGTATTTAATCGTACTTCACAAGAATCATTATTCTGACAAAGATACATTATTTTTCACTAAATTTGTCGTGGCCGGGCGAATAATCGCCGACCCAAGCCAAGAAAACGACAGTACTATGGAAGAAAAGAAAGAAATCAGCCTCGAGCTGAAGCCGGAAATCGCCCGGGGCGTCTATTCGAACCTCGCGATCATCACGCACTCGCACAGCGAGTTCATCATAGATTTCGCCACGATGCTGCCCGGACTCCGCAAACCGGACATCTCCAGCCGCATCGTCATGACGCCCGAACACGCCAAGCGCCTGCTGCAAGCCCTCATGGACAATCTCACGAAATACGAGTCGCAGTTCGGCCTCATCAACCTGGGCGGCAACCCGGCGTCTGAAAACGGCGGCACGTTCAACCTCGGCGACCTGCCGCAGTTCGGCGGCAAGGGCGGTACCAAATCCTGAGACATGTCATTGGATTTCAAACACATCCGCGCATTCACCTTCGACATTGACGGAGTCATGACGGACGGGGGCATCCTCGCCGACCTGGAAGGGAACCTGTACCGAACGTTCGACGCGAAGGACGGTTTCGCCGTCCGGATGGCCTGCATGAAGGGCTATCCCGTGGGGGTGCTTACGGGTGGCCGCTCGCAGAGTATCCGCAACCGCTTCCGGACCAACGGAATCGCACCGGAAGACATCTACCTGGGCTCCCGCGACAAGATGGCCGACTTCGCCGACTTCTGCCGGCGGCACGGCCTCTCCCCCGACGAGGTGATGTACTTCGGCGACGATGTCCCCGACATCGGCGTCCTGCTCGCCGCAGGCATCGGTGTCTGCCCTTCGGATGCCGCCGAAGAAGCCAGGCAGGCCGCAGACGTCATCTCCAGCCGCCCCGGCGGAAAAGGCGTCGTACGCGAATACATGGAGAAAGTGATGAAGGAACGGGGCGACTGGGAGTTCGATGTCGCCCTGTATAAGAAAATGTTCTGAAAATGGAACTGCCCGCAAAAAAACGGCTGGTCCTAGGAAGCAATTCTCCCCGCCGCCGCGATCTGATGGAAGCCCTGCGGCTTCCCTTCACCGTCGATGCGGAAACCTCTTTCATAGAGACGATTCCGCCGGATACGCCGCATGAACGGATCCCTTCGTGCATGTCGGAGGGAAAATCGGTCGGGTTCCACCGGCCGCTGGCGGAAGACGAGATCCTCGTCACCGCCGATACCCTCGTCCTGTGCGGGGAAGGAGTCCTGGGCAAACCGCGCGACCGGAAAGATGCGATCCGCATGCTGCACCTGCTTTCGGGCCGGTCGCACCATGTCATCACGGCGGTCACCCTGCGGGACACCCACCGGATGCACACGTTCTCCGTCTCGACGGAAGTCCGCTTCGGGACGCTGACCGACGAAATGATCGAGTGGTACGTCGACCACTGCGCTCCCCTGGACAAGGCCGGCGCATACGGCATCCAGGAGTGGATCGGCTATGTCGGCATCCGGGGCATCGACGGCTCCTACTGGAACGTCGTCGGCTTCCCCACCCACCGCTTCTACCAAGAACTGCTCGCTTTCATCGGAACGGAGACGGCCTAGCGCGACAAGGTCCGTGCCATGGCTAAAGTTGTTTTACGAGCCAGTTCTGCAGACCGATCTCCTCGATCATTTCGAGCTGCTCAGCTTTCGGATTTTTTTATATGCCGCAAACAAAATCGAAAAAAATTACACTTTGTGCGGTGAAGCGGCCCGCTTGGGGATCCGGCGGGCGGTCCCGATCGCACCGGAAGGACAGACGAGAAGGCAGAGGTGGCACCCTACGCAACGCGTACCAACGACCCGCGGAACGCGGTCTGCGCCGAAGGTGATCGCCTGGTGCCCCCCGTCCCGGCAGGAAACATAGCAACGGCCGCAACCGATGCACAGGCTGCGGTCGACAGTCGGGAAAACGAATGACTGCCTGTCCAGGTCGGAAACCCGGACGAACTGGTCGAGTGCCTCCCCTACGATGTCTTCCAGCGAAGCGACGCCGCGCTGGACGAGATACGCCTGCAGACCGGCGACGAGGTCGTCGATAATCCGATAGCCGTATTCCATCACTGCGGTACATATCTGCACGTTACGGCATCCGAGCTGAATGAATTCCAGCGCATCCTGCCAGGTCGTGATTCCCCCGATACCGGAAAGCTGCGCCGCCTGTGCGTGCGGATTCTTCGCGATTTCCAGGATGAAGCGCTGCGCGATGGGCTTGACGGCAGCGCCGGAGTAACCGGAAACGATCCGTTTCCCGGCGACCTCCCCGCCCATCGTGACGGACTTGATGGTATTGATGGCGGAAATGCCGTCCGCACCGCCGAGCAGCGCAGCCATCGCGACCGGTGTCATCGACGCGACGTTCGGCGTCATCTTCGCGATCACGGGAATCTTGACCGCCCGCTTGACATAGGAGGTGTAGAAGGCGACATGCTCCATACTCTGGCCCACGTCACTGCCCATCCCGGCCAGGCGCATCTGCGGACAGGAAAAATTGAGTTCGATGGCGTCGACACCGGCTTTTTCGACCTTCTTGGCAAGACGGATCCACTGTTCGTCCGTCCGGCCCATGATGGAGGCCACGACAACCTTTCCCGGGTAGTTTACCTTGAGGCGGTGCAGGATGTCCAGGTCCTCCTCCAGCGGATTCTCGGACAGCTGTTCCATGTTGCGGAAGCCGGCGAAAGAGCCGTCGGGACGTTTGACGGCATCGAAACGCGGAGACACTTCATCGATATCCTGGATGCAGAGGGTCTTGTAGAAAACGCCGGCCCAGCCGGCTTCGAAAGCCGATGCGACCATCTCGTAGTTGGTGCAGACCGCAGAAGAGGCCAGGAAGAACGGATTCTCGCAGCGGATGCCGCAGAAATCGATGCCAAGCGGGAAAGCAGGGGCCGCAGCAGGAGCCTCGGGAAGCAGTGCGAACAGCTCCCGCAGGCGTACCGGCCGGTCGTAATGGATACACGCCTGCTCGGCTGCTTCCAGGTCGGCCTCGGAACAGGAGGCTACCCAGCGGCCCGCCTGGGCGGCATTGCCGAAACGGACGGCGCGGACGGCGCGTGCCGGATCGCCGCTCCCGCACGCAGCGGTGCAGGGAGCATCTTCACAGAGGAGGCAGCGTGCCGCCTCCTCTTGGATATGCATTCTCCGTGTCATGGTCATCAGAGCGTGAAGACAAACGTGTGGACGCCGGCAGGTAGCGCATAGTATACCTTCCCGTCCGCACGGCAGACTTCCTGGAAGGAGCCGTCTTCCAGCGCGGCGGGCTTCTTCACTCCCTCGGGAACGGCGATGACGCCCGTCGTTCCGACAGGCAGGGAAACCTCCCACTCCATGTTGCCGTTCTCCTTGTTCCAGGCACTGCGCACCGGCCCGTACGGGGTATCGATGGTGGCATCGGTGGAAGCCAGGTCGATGTCCCAGGCGCAGGTGTCGAACAGCACACGCTTGTATCCGGGCGCTTCCGCCACCGGACGGATGCCGGCGAGATCTTCATAGAAATAGATATCGAAGCCGGCCTGCATCGGATGGCAGTGCGACACGCTGGCAGAATAATTCCCATCATTGACTGGAAGCGATTCCCACAGGGTTGTGGCATCGTATTTCTCCCACATGTACGCGAAACTGTTGTTTCCCTTTTTGGTGAACGTCTTGTAAGCGAGCGGTGCCTGCCCGTTGCGCGAAAGGGCGGAGCCGATCCGGCAAAGGCCGAAGATACCGCAGTTGAAGAAACGGCGGGAATGATCGACAAGCATCGCAGCGGCCGAAGCCACCTCCTTTTCCTCCCCTTCCGGGCAAAGGCCGAGATCCATGGCCATGGCATCGCCCGTCTGCGAGCCGAAAGAATGGAGAACCGGGTTGTAGAACTTGTGGATGAAGGCCTCCTTTACCGCCTTGCGTTCCGCGGCGAAACGGGCCTGGTCCTCTTTCTTGTCCAGGATGCCGGCAACCTGCTCCATGATGCAGAGGTCATAGTAATGGAAGGCAGTAGAGGTCAACTCCACGGACGGGGCGCCGCTGCCCATGGGGCACCAGTCGCCCAGACCGGTATAGACGATGTGTCCGACGGAGGTATCCGTCAGGTAATCCGTCCATTGGGCCATCGAGGCATAATACTTCACAAGGGCGTCCACATCACCGTCATACAGGTACATGTGCCAGGGCAACTGGACAATGGCCGTACCCCAGTCAGGGGATGCCACGCCGCAGAGGCGCTTTCCGGGCGCGATCATGTACGGGATGCCCGAAGCCTTGTCCGTGAAATAGAAATACCGGTTCTTGTACTTGTGGTGCAAGGTGTTCGGCTCGAAACGGGCGGCACCGGAACAGATGTCGTCCATGTATTTGTAGAGGAAATTGTTCATGTCGTAGCCGACCATCGCCATCTTGATGTAGGCATGGCTGTCACCGAGCCAGCCGCACTTCTCGCGGGTCGGGCAGTCCGTCGGAACGCCGACGATGTTTCCCTGGACGGTGCGGAGCGCCATTTCGTGAAGCTTGTTCAGCTGCGGTTCGGAACAGGAGAAGGAAGCCTTCTCCCGCAAGTCGGTATGGACCAGGATGGCCTGCAACCAGTCTTTTGACGGCGTGACGGATTCCGGGCAGGAAAGCTCGGCGTAGCGGAAACCGTGGTAGGTGCCGCGCGGGTTCCATTCTTCGAGCCCCTTGCCGGCGCAGATGTACTCGTCCGTCTGGACCGGGACGACGACGATACCCGTGGAACGGAAATCGACGCCCTGGCCCTCGCCATGGATCTCTTCACCCGTCCGGACGGTCAGACGCGTTCCTTCAGGCAGGGAGACGCGGAAGCGGACTTCCGCCGTGTTGTTGGTACCGAAGTCATAGACCCAGGTGCCGGCTTCCGTCTTCCAGAAACGGACGGCATCGAGGGTCTCCTGCAGACGGATGGCAGGATGCAATTGCGCCCGGAGGGACGGCGGAACGCCCTGCGTGGCTTTCCGGCAGGACTGCCAGCCTTCGGAAGGGGCACCGACCTCCGCCCAGCCCGGGACTTCGAGACGGGCGTCATAGACTTCGCCGCTGTAGATGTTCGACTTGACGACAGGTCCTTCCTTCCACTGCCAGCTTTCATCGGTAATGAAGGTCTCCGACTTGCCGTTCGCATACTCGACCAGCAGCTGGAGGCGGAGCATCGGCTTGCCATAGCTGAAGTCGGCGAACACGGAATTCTGGTTGAACCAGCCATCGTACAGCATCACGCCCAGGCAGTTGGCCTTCCCGGGGACAAGACGGTCCGTCACGTCGATGGCGCTGTAGAGCGCGTACTGCTCATAATTGGTCTGTGCCGGATCGAGGACGCGGGTCGGATCGGCATATTCACCGTTGATGAAGAGGTCGGAGGCACCGAGGCCGCAGACGAAAGCCATCGCACGGACAACCCCTTTCCCGACCTGGATCTCTTTGCGGAGGAGCGGCAGGCGCTGCGCTTTTTCCGTATCATAGGTGATCCATTCAGCCGTCCAGGCCGCATCGGAAAGCGCCGTCTGGAAGCAGGCTGGTTCCGACCAGGCGGAAGCCTTTCCTGCAGCGTCCCAGACGCGGACCCGCCACCAGTACGTCGTGGCCGGGGCGAAACCGGCGCCTTCGGGGGAAATGCCGAACTGACGGTCCGACATCACCTTGCCGGAACGCCAGACATCCGCCTTCGCGAATATCTTCGCGCTCCCGGAAGCGATTTGGATTTCATAGGCGGTCTGCACCGCTGAAGCGGCATCCTTGCCGGCAGCAGCCAGTTTCCAGCCGAGGGAAGGCTTCTCCACGCCGGTGGGGTTGTCGATCCGGTTGCATTGGAGCGATACGGGCTTCAGGCCGGAAGCCGCCCACAGCCCCACGCAGACGAGCAGGGCGGAAAGGGAAAGAATCAGACGTTTCATGATGCTATCTTGTTTTATTGTTTCCATGCGGTCTTACAAAGATAACAAAAGATTGGAATTGTCCTGAGAATCCGCTATTTTTGTTTTCATCAGAACATGATTGCCATGCGCTCCTTATTCATGATCCTATCCGTCGCCTCCGCCGTCCTCTGCACGGGCTGCACGGGCAAAAACGTGATTCCTCCGGAAGGCGTCGAAATCGACCGGGTGCTCTCCGCCGTCAATGTCGGCTTCAAGATGCTGGAGCAGGACGACGTCCTCTACCTGTCCTATTACGATTCGCTGCACCGGCTGACCGTCGCCACGTTCGACACCCGGACGGGCGCGCGGGACCATGAAATCCTGCCGACGGAGATTACCTGGGACAGCCACAACTACATGGACATGGCGTTCGACGCCGACGGCTTCCTGCACCTGTCCGGAAACATGCACGCCCAGCCCCTGAAGTATTTCCGCTCCACCCGGCCCTACGACATCCACACGCTGGAACAGGTTCCGGAGATGACCGGCAAGGACGAAACCCGGGTGACCTACCCGGTCTTCATGAAAGGCCCGGACGGACGGCTGATCTTCCACTACCGGATCGGAGGAAGCGGCAACGGTTCGGAGATATACAATGTATACGATACCGGAACGAAGACATGGAAACGCTTGCTGGACAAGCCGTTGATGGACGGGGAAGGCTTGATGAACGCCTACATGCAGGGGCCGGTCCTCTCCAAGGACGGCCGCTACCACCTGATCTGGGTATGGCGCGACACGCCGGACTGCTCCACGAACCATACCTTGTCGTACGCGCGCAGCCGCGACCTCGTCCACTGGGAGACGGTCCGCGGCGAGGAGACGTCCCTGCCGATCACCATCGGGAAGACGGGCTTCCATGTCGATCCCACGCCCGCCAAGGGCGGCCTCTACAATCCCGGCATCAAGCTGGGCTTCGACGAGGACGGGACGCCCGTCATCGGCTACCACAAGTACGACTCCGCCGGAAACAACCAGCTGTACGCCGCCCGATTCACGGACGGGGAATGGATGATCCGGCAGCTGACACAATGGGATTACCGCTGGCAGTTCGAAGGGAACGGGACGATGAAGAACGAAATCAGCATCTCGAACCCCGTGTACATCGGAGACGGGAAGATGGCCTTCGGCTACCGGCACGTCAAGGAGGGCGCCGGCGAGGTCGTCTTCGACGCCAGGACCCTGGAGGCGACGGGAACCCGTCCGGTGCCCCCCGGCCTGCCTGGGGAATACACCGCCGTCAAGGGAACGTTCCCCGGCCTGATCCCGCACGTCCTCGTCTGCGGCCGGTACCTGCTCCACTGGGAGACGCTGCCGACCAACCGGGACCGCAAGCCTGCGGGAGAACTGCCGCCACCTTCTCCTTTGATGCTATATAAACTTGATTCCAAATAAATTACAACCTGCGATATGAAACGATTCTTCATTCTCGCCGTCGCCGGTCTGATCATGGCAGCCTGTACGGCCCCTTCGACCGATTACGCCGGATACGTCAACCCCCGCATCGGATCCGGCGGACACGGCCACGTCTTCGTCGGCGCCAACGTTCCCTTCGGCTTCGTCCAGATCGGCCCGACCAGCATCCCCGCTTCCTGGGACTGGTGCTCCGGCTACCACGCCAGTGACAGTACCGTCATCGGATTCAGCCACTTGCATCTGTCCGGCACGGGATGCGGCGACCTCCTCGACATTGTCCTGATGCCGGTCACCGGACCGGTCAATCCCGGACGCGGCACGGAAGGCGACCCGTCCTCCGGCATGTGGTCGTACGCAGACCGGACCCGTGAGATCTGCGAACCCGGATATTACAGCGTCCCGCTTGAACGCTATGGCATTCTGGCGGAAATGACCTCCACCGCCCGGGTGGGCTTCCATCGCTTCACCTTCCCCGCCTCGGAGGATGCGGAACTGGTCTTCGACTTGGAGAACGGCTTCAGCGATGTGGTGCGTGACGCCGGATTCGAGGTAGAGAAAGATGCCGCCGGACGGGTCACCGCCATCGGCGGCTGGCGGAACACCATCGGTTGGGCCAACAACCAGAAGGTCTTTTTCTGGGCTGAATTCTCCCGCCCGGCCGAAGGGTTCGACATCGTCGAGAATCCCGTCAAGCTGCACGGAGAGAATACCAAGCCGCTCTACGGCCACTATCGCCTGGGCAAGACGAAGAAAGACGAGCAGGTGCTGGTGAAAGTCGCCCTCTCCCCCGTCAGCATCGAAGGGGCGAAGGCCGACATGGCCGCCGAACTGCCCGGCTGGGACTTCAAGGCGACACGGAAGGCCGCCCGGGACGCCTGGAACGAGGCGCTTGCGAAAGTGGAGGTTACCGGCAGCGAGAAAGACAAGACCATCTTTTACACCGCGCTCTACCACACGATGGTGGCCCCGTCGGTGTACAACGACGTGGACGGGAAGTACCGCGGCGCGGACGACAAGGTATACGACGGTGATTTCCAGAATTATACGACATTCTCCCTGTGGGATACCTACCGGGCCGCGATGCCGTTGATGACGCTGATCCATCCGGAACGCTGTGACGACATCACCGCCGCCTTCTACCACATCTACGAGCAGCAGGGCGACCTTCCCGTCTGGCACCTGATGAGTTGCGAGACCGACTGCATGGTGGGCAACCCCGGCCTGATCGCCTTCGCGGACAACATTGTCAAGGGCTTCGACGGAGGACTTTCCAAGGAACAGCTGCTCCGCGCGATGACCGAGACGGCCACCCGGTCCGACCGGGGCCAGGACCTCCGGATGAAGTACGGCTACATTCCGGCCGACCTGTTCAACGAGGGCCTCTCCTACGACATGGAATATGCGATCGCAGATGCTGCGCTGGCCGAAGCCGCCGACTTCCTCGGCGACAAGGAAACCGCCGCGGTCTATCGGGAGCGGAGCCACTCCTACCGCCACTTCTGGGATCCGGAGACGCAGTTCATGCGCGGACGCAAGGCGGACGGCCGTTTCACGGAGCCGTTCAATCCCCTCTACTCGAACCACCGCGCTTCCGACTATACCGAAGGCACCGCATGGCAGTACCTGTGGCTCGTCCCGCAGGACCTGGACGGCCTTGTCGGACTGTTCGGTTCCCGGGAAGCGACGCTGGCCAAACTGGACAGCCTGTTCGAAGCGCCGGACCGCGTCGAAGGCGAAAAGGCTTCGGCGGATATTTCGGGGTTGATCGGGCAGTATGTCCACGGCAACGAGCCTAGCCACCATATCCTGTACCTGTACAGCATGCTCGGTGAGCGGGACAAGACGGCGGACCGGGTGCGTCAGGTCTGTGACGAGATGTACTTCGACGCCGAAGACGGCCTGGCCGGAAACGAAGACGTGGGGCAGATGAGCGCCTGGTACATCCTCTCCTGCTTCGGTTTCTACCAGACGGAGCCGGCGAAGCCCCGCTTCTGGTTCGGCGTCCCCCGCTTCCCGGAAATGGTCCTGCAGGTCGCCGGCGGCACGTTCACGATCAAGGCGGAAGGCCTCTCCGAGGAGAACCGCTATATCCGCGGCATCCGCCTGAACGGCGAACCCTACGACCTCCCTTACATCACATACGAGGACATCGCCAAGGGCGGGACATTGACTTTCGAAATGGGGAAATAAGATGGGAAGATACGCAAAAGACACCCGGACCGTCCTGACGCTCGATGCAGGCGGAACGAACATGGTTTTCGGCGCCATGTGCGGCGAAGAATACATCGGCGAACCCTTGACGCTCCCCTCCCGGGCGGATGACCTGGACCTATGCCTGGACACGATGGTCCGCGGATTCCGCTCCGCGGCCGAAAGGGCCGGCGGAGCCCCTTCCGCGATCAGTTTCGCCTTTCCAGGACCGGCGGACTATCCCAACGGGATCATCGGCGGTTACCTGCCGAACTTCCCTTCCTTCCGCGACGGCGTCGCACTCGGTCCCTTCCTGGCCGAAACATTCGGAGTTCCTGTCTTCATCAACAATGACGGCGACTTGTATGCCTACGGCGAGGCCCTGGGCGGCGTGCTGCCGGAAATCAACCGCCGGCTGTCGGAAACAGGCAGCGCCAAGCAGTACCGCAACCTGATCGGATACACGTTCGGCACCGGATTCGGGATCGGCTGCGTCATCGACGGCAAGCTCAACCGGGGCGACAATTCCTGCGTGGAAACCTTCTGCCTGCCCCATAGCCTCAAGCCCGGCATCATCGTGGAAGACGGCGTCGCCGTGCGGGCCGTCAAGCGCGTCTACGCCGAACGGTCCGGCATCGACGATCCGGATTTGACCCCGAAGGACATCTTCGACATCGCCGAAGGGAAACGGCCCGGAAACGCGGACGCAGCACGCGCCTCGTTCGAGGAGATGGGGACGGTCGCCGGCGAGGCCATGGCCCTGGCCGCACAGCTCGTCGACGGGCTTGTCGTCATCGGCGGCGGCATCACGGCCTCCGCCAAATACATCCTCCCTTCCCTGCTGAAGGCCATGCGCGGCACCGTACGGACCCTGTCCGGCGACGTGATCGGCAAGTTGCAGATGCAGGTCTACAACCTGGACGACCCGGCAGAATTCGCGGCGTTCGCACGCGGCGAGGCGCGGGAAATCCGTATCCACGGAACAGAAAAGACCGTCACGTACGATCCACAGAAAAGGATCGGCGTGACGATCTCCAAAATCGGTGCATCGAAGGCGATTTCTATCGGTGCGTACGATTTCGCCCTCGACCAGCTGGACCGTACGCGCTAGAAGCGCCAGCTGACTTTCAGCATCCAGTTCCGCGTCGCCTGCGGGAAGACACCGGCTTCGAGGTAATACGGATCCCGGGCGCTCCCGTCTTCGGCGACGGCACCCTGCCAGGCACGGTAGACCCAGGCACTGGCGTAATACTTCGCGTTCAGCAGATTATTCACGTAGAACGTCAGGCCCAGCTGCCCGTGACGCAGGTCGAAAGCGTGCGAAAGGGAAAGGTTGCTGACGAAGAAGGCCGGGATGCAGCGGTCGGCATTTTCCGTGTTGTCCCAGTACTGCTTCCCCACATACTTGCCGTCCAGCGAGAGCGTCGTCGTGCGCAGGGAGCCGCGTTTTTCCGCGAAGGGTTTGACGTTCAAAGCAACCATGCCGGTCAGCGAAGGAGACAACAGCATGTTCACCCGGTCATATTCCTCCAGCCGGTAACCGCCGTCTACCCAGTTCTCCAAGGAGGCGGTGAAATGCTTGATCCGGTTGGTACTGAGCGTCGCGTTCGCATCCAGACGGAAGTAATCGGAAGGCTTCCAGGCTCCCGCAAGCTCGATACCGCGGCGCCAGGCACGTCCGATGTTTTCCTTGATGGCGTATCCGGAGGAATTCAGCCGGCCCGTTTCGAGCAGCATGTCTTTGTACTCCATCAAGTAAAGATTCGCAGAAGCAGACAACGTACGGCCCGTCCAGGCGTATCCAGCCTCGAAGTCGAGCATCGATTCCGGCTTGATCGGGATCTGCTCCCCCTTGATGTTCTCCTTGATGTCGCCGCGGCCCGGTTCACGGTGACCGACGGCGGCGGAAGCATAGAACTTGTGTCCGGCGGCAGGAAGGAAGGTAACCCCCGCACGCGGATTGAAGAAAGTCCACATCTTGTGATAATCCATCGGGATGGTGCTGGCTTTGTCGTCACGACCCGCCAGTATATAGTCCACATTCCGCAGTTGCAGGTCGGCATAGAGCATCCAGCGCGGCGAAAGAGCGTATTCCGCGCGCAGGTAAGAACTCAGGTCCCATTTCGTACCGCCATACCGGTACCACGCGTCGGCTGCGTTCAGGGCCTCGTAATCAAAGCGCGCACCGGCGATCGTGGACTTCCAGTCCATCTCCCCGACGACAGGGGCCGGTTCCAGGACACGCGCCCAAAGGATCTCGCCCCAGTGGTTGCCCAGGTACTCGGAGAAATAGATGCCGCCCGTCAGGTCCAGCCCACCGTGGCGGTAACGCATGTCGGACTTGAGGACATAAAGGTCGTTGTCCAGCGCCTTGCGGTAGATCAGGTCGGATTTCTTGTAATCCTGTCCGTCGGCACCCCGCATCGGAGAAGGGAAACCGAATTCCGCGAACTTCCGGCCCGTCTTGTAGTACTCGTCGTATCCGTCTCCGCGCGTGTAGTCCGCCGTCGTCGTCCAGACAAGGTCGTCCGTGACCTGGCGGGTGTAGTTCAACTGGAGGTGATGCTGGCGGTAGTTGTCCGTCTGGTTGTCATAGTACCGGATGGCGCCACCGTCGTCCGTGTACTGCCCGGCAGCATTGAAACGGCGGTCGGTTTCATAGACGGCCGGGTCGATGCCGTCCCATGTGATGCCGCTGTGCTGGTCGCCGACCAGATAGGTCAGGCGGAATGAATTCGCACCGCGCATCCATCCCAGGACTGCGAAACCGGACTGGGCACGCACACCGGCATTCCGGATGTATCCGTCCGTCCGCGCACGCGACCAGGCGAACTGCGCATAGAAGCCCGACTTCGTCAGGCCGGTAGATGCCGCGACGGAAGCCATATTTGTATTCCAGGAGCCCGTCGTGTACTCTACGGCGGCGGAAGGCGACACGCCTACGGAGGCGGTGCTCATGTTCACGCTTGCTCCGAAGGCCCCCGCTCCGCTCGCGGAGGTACCCAGTCCGCGCTGAAGCTGCACCGACGAAAGCAGGCCGGTCAGCGCCGGAATGTTCACCCAGAACACTTCCTGTGATTCGGCATCGTTGAGCGTGATGCCGTTGAGCGTGACATTGATCTGCGAACCTTTTACGCCACGGACGGTCATCGCGGAATTGCCCAGGCCGGTCCCGCCTTCATTGTACGTCACCACAGAAGGCTGCAGGTTCAGGTTCATGGGCAGGGACTGGATCGGATTGGCGTCCCGCAGTTGCCGGCCGGAGACCATCGTGTACGTAACCGGAGAAGACGCGTCGGCACGGGAGGTGGACACGATGACACTGTCCAGTTTCTCTTTCTTCTCCGAATCTTGTTTTGCGGCCGGCGCAGCTGCCGTCCAGGCAGCCGGGGCCATCAGAAGCGGCAGGAACGCCGCAGATAAAATAAAACCTCGCATAATAACGAATTTTGAATTGATATTAATGCAAGGGGGGCCTTTGACAGGCACGATGAGATGGAATGCTTCCCTACGGCGGCATGACCCGCATCAGGTTCATTGGGTATGATCTCAACCGGAAAACCGGTACCCCCGCAATTATTTTCTGTTTTCTCTATTTCTTTTCCACCAGTTCGACTTCGTACAGTTTTTTCCAATATTTTCCCGTCAAGTAAATCTTTTTCGAGACAGGGTCGAAAGCGATGCCGTTCAGCACATCCGTCCGGGCATCCCGCAAACGGGCGGGCAGCAAGCCGGTGCAGTCGACCGTCGCTTCCACGGCGCCCGATGAAGGGTTGATGATGACGATCATGTCCGTCAGGTAGACATTGGCCCAGACCTTCCCGTCGATCCACTCCAACTCATTGAGCATGTTCACGTTGCGGCCATTCATCGTTACCGTCACGGTCTTTTTCACCTGGAACGACCCGTCCATGAAATACAGGCGGGAGGAGCCGTCCGAGGCAATCAGGGACTTTCCGTCCGTCGTCAAGCCCCATCCTTCGCGCGGATAGCGGGCCGTCGACTTGTAGGCCAACGTGGCCGCATCGTAGACGAAAGCAACCTTGTTCTTCCACGTAAGGATATACAGGTTCCCGTCCAGGACGACGGAACCTTCCACGAAATATTTCGCGTCGAAATCGAAGCGCTTCAAGGCTTTGCCGGTGGCAAGGTCGACCTTCCGGAGGGAGGACTCACCATACTGCCCCGTCGTTTCATACATCCCTCCTTCATGGAAGAAAAGGCCCTGCGTGTAGGACTGCTCGTCGTGCGGGTAGTCTTTGACGACCTGAAGGCGGTAGTTCCGGACTTTTCCCTGGGCGCAGGATACAGGCAGAAGCAGGGAGAGCAGGAGCAGGAAGGCGGCAAGGGGCCGCAGGGCTCCGGCCTTTCCAAAGAGGTATGGCGACTTCCTTTTCATCGTACGCTTCTGAATACGGCCGCAAAGGTAGGAATTTTTTGTTTTTTTTCCTACTTTTGCAGCCCATTCTCCCCCCGTCCGCATCAGCGGACCGGCCGGGGCGGGACTTTGCTGCAAGGCAAAGTCGTGGAGCCGGAAAGGCCGCGAGGGGTTCGGGGGCGGTAGCCCCTGATAAAATTAGGTGGGGCGATCTGTCGCGCCACGGCTGCGAAGCCGGGGTGAGGAAAGTCCGGACAGGATAGGGCACCCCGCTGGGGAAATCCCAGATGGGAGCAATCTTATCGCACCGTAACAGAAAACAACCGCCCGGGAAACCGGGTAAGGGTGAAAACGTGAGGCAAGAGCTCACGACGTAACGGGGCGACCCGCTGCGGGTACGGTGCCGGGGCCTGCAAGACCAAATATACCGGCAAATGAGGACGGCCCGTCCGATGCCGGGGGGTAGGTTGCGAAGATAAATGACAGATTCAAAAACAGAAACCGGCTTACGGCCCCACCTTTTTTTATTATGCCTTGACGAACCCGCCGTTCGCCGCACACGTCGCCTCGATATCCAGCGCCTCCGCCAGGATGACCACCGGATTCAACACCGTGTAACCCGTTGACGCCTCGATCTGCCACTTGCACGTCTCGCACTCGCAGCAGACCACGTCTGGAGAAAGCGACTTGATCTGTTCGAAAAGCGGGCGTCCGATGGCCTGGGAATACGGATAATTCTCCTTCTTGAAGCCATATGTTCCAGCCATTCCACAGCAATTGGAGTCCAAGACTTTCAATGAGATACTCGGAGCCATCTGAAGCAGCTCTTTCGTAAAGATACTCCAGCCCAGCTTCTCCATGTGACACGGAATGTGGTATGCAATGCGCGAGGCGTAATCCTTGCGGAAGACCAGTTTCACCCGACCGCTGTCGACCTGCTCGAAAAGGAATTTCTCCGCCAGGGTGATCGACTCCCGCACCGATGCGTTATCCACCTCCAGGACACCGGGATACTCGTCCCGCATCGTAAAGGCGCACGTGGAAGACACGGCGACCACGGGCAGTCCCCCGGCCACAGCCTCCGAGAAGACCTTCACGTTATGCCGGGCATTCTTCTCCGCATGATGCCACAGGCCGTTGGCCATCAGCGCCACGCCGCAGCATTTCTCGTCGAGCAGCCGCACACCGATGCCCACGGCGTTCATCAGCCGCACAAAAGCGATTCCCGTCTCCGGATGCTGGAACTCCGTCGAACAGCCGCGGAAGAATGCGACATGGCGCGGGAAACGGTTCTGGTAAGGAGCGAAGTCGCTGCGGAAGATCGCATCAAACCCTTTGGAACGGTATTTCGGGAACGTCCGTTCCTGTTCGATATCCATCATCACGTCCATCACCTTCTTGACCGGCCGCAAAGAAACCACCTTGTTGACAAGGGGGGCAAACGGACGGGCCATCTTTCCCATGAAATCGGTGTTTGCCAGCACACGGTCACGGAGATCGGGGGTATCGTCGTTGAAACGGCGGCGCGCACTCTGGATGATGTCCGCAATCTTGACGCCGGACGGGCAGGACACTTCGCAGCGCTTGCAATTCAGGCAATACTTCAGGCTGGGATCGTAGTAGAACTTGTCTTTCAGGCGGAGCCGCTCTCCGTCGGGGCCGGCCTGTTTGGGACCCGGGAAAGCCGGATTCACCCCGAGGACCGGACAATAAGCCGTACAGACCGTGCACTTGATGCACTGCTCGAAATGATTGATGCTATTCTCCGACATTTTCAGTCCGTTTTAGAATGTCCGCAGCGATGTGCATCGCCGACATGACGGCAACTCCGGCGCCACTCCCCTCCTGTAGGGAATTGCATCCCGCAAGCTGCGCACCGGCCACATACAGGTTCTCCACGGTACGTCCGTCCTTCAGGCCGCGGAAGCGCTCGTCCGTTCCGATGCCGTAGCCCATGTAAGGCTGCGCCTGGAAGAACCCGCGTTCGACCCACGAAGCGCGGTCCGCGTCGCAGACGACGTCGAGTCCGAAGACCGGATCCGAAAAACCATCCGGATGCGATTCGATGCCCCTTCCAAAAAGATGGCCGCCTGCATAGACAAACGAATCCGCTTCTATGCCCGGCGCCCCCAAGTTCGCCGTGTGGATACAGCGGACCGTGCCGTCCGGTGCCCATTCCGGATCACAGGCGGTGTCCCCCATGAGGAACGTACCGCCCGCCTGGATGAAGGCATTCTTCAGGAGACGCTGCACGCGGATACCGGAGACGGATGGCGGCATGGTGCCGACATAAAGTACTTGAGCGGGAATCATTTCCGCAATCCACTCGTTGACGATCCGGTCTTCCAGGCCGAATACTTCCGGCACGATGACGAGGTCTTCCCCGTCGAGCAGGGCGCGGACTTCCCGGCCGAACTGCTTCCAGTTGGTCTCCCGGTTCAGGATCCTGGCGATGCCGACGGAACGCATTTCGCCGGGGCCGCCGCGAAGCGCGTCCAGGCATGACAGGTGCACGGAGACACAGCGGCTCTCCACGCCGCGCCGGCGCAGGCCGTCCGAAAGCATTTCCGGATAGAAGTCGAGAAAACCGTCCAATGTCACGATCAGGGCGCGTTTCCCGTCCAAAGCATCGTCGCTGGAGAAGAAAGGAACGTCCTGGAAGGCAAGCCAGGCCCGCTTGAATGATCCGGACGCCGTCAGCCGGAATCCGTTCCTGCGTCCGAAACCCTGCAGCGGAATGCCGCAGGAAGCAAAGAACGGAACGGCGGCATCCGCATACGATTCACAAAGTGTCCGGCCGATTTTGCGATAGGGATGCGACGGAGCCAGCGCAGAAAAGGCCTCGAACGGCGCATCGACCGGCGTTCCGTCCGGCATGCAGCCGAGGAGCCCGAACGCTCCGGAGGAGAAATGAAGGGCATTCTGCCCGGCGGAAATCATCAGGCACTTCTTCCCCTCCCGCTGCAGCAGGATGCCGCAGACCAGGGACGAAAGCCCTCCGCCAATCAATACCGTATCGAATCTCATAACGTGTCGTCCAATCCCAGTACTTCTGCATATACCCACTCCGTGAAAGATGCTTCACGGAGCGTCTCCCCCCACGCCACGGGAACGATGCCCCGCCAGCGTTCTTCGATGAATGCGCGGGCCTGCGTGCGGGCCAGGGCGGGATCCGACGCCTTGCGGGCCAAGCGGGCGGCGGCACGGCAGGAGCAGAGTTCGCCCTGGCAGGTCCCCATGCCGACGCGGGTCCTCCGGCGGAGGTCCGTCAGCGTATGGACATCGAGGTGCTTCAAGGCAGCGTCCACCTCTGAGACGGACACCTGTTCGCACTCGCAGACCAGGTCACTGCCGCCGGCTTCCTCTTCTTGCGGAAGCGAACCGGCAAGAGCCCCTGCACGCCCCAGCAAAGCTTTCTGCGTAAGCGTAGGCGTGGGCCATACTTTCTTCAGCACCTTCTCGATACCGCCCTTTTCGGATCCCGGAAGGGGCGTAGTGGCGGTCTGGCAGGCGATGTCGCGGTGCAGCTTGCGGCAGACCATGTCGGTAGCCTGCTCCGCCATCAGGCGGTAGGTCATCAGTTTTCCGCCTGTAATGGTGACGAATCCCTTGAGGCCGTCCCGCTTCTCGTGGTCGATACAGACGATGCCGCGGCTGATGTTCCGGCCGGACGGATCGTTGTCGGCGGACACCAGCGGGCGGACACCGGCATAGGCGCGC
The DNA here is from genome assembly GCA_902801205.1 of uncultured Bacteroidia bacterium. Lineage (GTDB taxonomy): Bacteria > Bacteroidota > Bacteroidia > Bacteroidales > UBA932 > Cryptobacteroides. The sequence continues at coordinate 34,895 of CADCHE010000015.1, read as the reverse complement.
AGGACGCGCGTCTGCGCAAGGACAGGGGCGAGTTTCATCCCCTCTCCGAGCAGCAGGTCGACTTCTTCAGGCGTGACGCTCAGGTGGTCGCACTCTTCGTAACGGACACGGTCGGATGTCGTTCCGATGACACAGACCGTATCGCCGGGCACGAGGATATCTGCATTGGCCGGCTTCCGGCAGCGGTTCAGAACGATGTTGTTCACACGGTGCGCGAAGACGAGCAGGGCCCCTTTGGCTGGGAACATGCCCACATTTACGCCGGCCAGCGAAGCGATGTGATGACCCCAGATGCCACAGGCGTTGACGATGACCCGGCCCCGGAAGGAAAGCTTCTCTCCGCTTCGCAGATCGACGGCCTCGACGCCCTCCACGGTGTCCTGGCGGACCTGCAGGCGGATGACTTCCGTATAGGTGCGCACATGCGCCCCGTGCAGTTTCGCATCCACGATGTTCGAGGAACAGAGCCGGAACGGATCGACGGAGCCGTCGGGAACGCGCACGGCGCCGATGATGGCGGGATTCACCGAGGGCTCGGCCCTGCGGGCTTCCTCGGGATCGATGACCTCCGCCTTGATGCCGGCGTTCTGGCAGGCCTTCACGAACGTTTTCTGGTAGTCCAGGTCATCGTCCGGAAGGGTAAGGAAGAAACCGGAGGTGTCGTCCACACAATGGCGCGCGATCTTCTTGAGAATCAGGTTCTCCTTGATGCATTCCGCAGCGGATTCACGGTCGGTGACGGCGTAACGGGCACCACTGTGCAGCAGGCCGTGGTTCCGGCCCGTCGCACCCGTGGCGATGTCGCCGCGCTCGATCAGCAGCGTCCGGAGGCCGCGCATGGCGCAGTCCCGGGCCGTGCCGGCACCGGTGATGCCGCCGCCGATGATGATGACGTCATATTCCGGAGCGACGTCGATCATCTCCTGTACTTTTCGATTTGCTCACGCAGGCGTTTGGAAAGGCTGACGGGAAGTTCCTTGTCAGAACGGTCGAGCCATTCCAGGGCGAGGTCGGGCTGCCCGAGCATGAAGCAGGCCAAGGCGATGTTGTAGGAGGCACAGGCCTTCTTCTCGGGGTTGCGGGACTGCAGGATCGTCATCCATTCCTCGATGGCCTCGCGCCACTGGTAGCGGTAGGCGTTTTCCGCCCCGCGGTCCCAGGCTTTCTCCGCCCCGTCGTAATAGACGACGTAGAAGGCGTCCTCCTTCCAGGTGGACATGAAAGAATCCGCCGCCTTGTAGCCGATCTTCACGGCGGAGGAAGCAAGCGCGTCGTGCAGGGCGACGCCGGAAGGACGTTTCGAGACCAGCCGCATGTAAACCGGCTGCTGGATGTCCTGCGAGCCGCCGAAGCCGTAGACCTTGTCTTCCTTCCCCATCGAATCATAGACGTAAATCTTCATCTTGTAGGGGACCTGGACGGAGGCGACATAGGCGGAATCCGACTGGGCGGGCTGTCCGCTCACACGGGCCGGTTCCGTCGTGAAGTCGGCTGCGCCGAGTTCTGGCGTATCGAACAGGAAGACGACGTCCTTGCCCGTATCCATCACCAGGGCCACCAGCGAATCCTTCACGCCGTAGTCGACACCGGCCTTGGCCGGCATCCGGTAGATATCGATGAAGGTGTCCCCGCCGAAATAATCCTCTTCCAGGCGCGTGGCGAAACCGGTCGCGACCGAGGAGGCGAACAGCGTGTCACGCTCCTGCGGGCAAAGATAGACGACCGCCATCGACTTGCCGGCAAAATCCAGTCCGGATTTGGAGGGGCCGCGCATCTCGGAATTGAGCACGAATGCCTGCGGCGCGCACGATGCGGCCAGCAACAACGGCAGAATGAGCAATGGGAAATATCGTTTCATCATCGTAGCGTATTAAAGCGGTTGCGCGGAGAGGTCGTACTCATCCGCACCGGTAATCCTCACATCAATAAACGAGCCGAAAAGCGACTCAGCCGGGCGTCCGGCGAAAAATTCGGGCGAATAAGGCACCAGGATCTCGCCGTCCACGTCGGGACTCTCGTACCGGCTGCGGCAGACCAGGGTGTCGCCGGAGGCCCCGTCAACCAGGACACGCTCGCACGTACCGACACGGGACTCATTGAATGCCAGCGAGATATCCCGCTGAAGCGTCATCAGTTCCCGGAGGCGGCGCTCCTTCTCGCGGGCAGACACGGTATCCTTGAAGGCCGAGGCCCCGTACGTCCCCTCCTCTTCGGAATAGGTGAAGGCACCGAGCCGTTCGAACCGCGCTTCGCGGACGAAGTCGAGCAGTTCGGCGAAGGCGCGCTTCCCTTCCCCGGGATGGCCGACGATCATCGTCGTCCGGAGCACGACGCCGGGAACCCGCTCCCGGATCCGTTCAATGAGCCGGCGCGTGGCAGCACCGTCGATGTGTCGGCGCATGGCTGTGAGAACCGGGTCGGCGATATGCTGGAGAGGAATGTCCAAATACTTGCACACCTTCGGGTTGGATGCCATTTCCTCAAGGACATCTTCAGGAAAATCGGAGGGATAGGAATAATGGATCCGGATCCACTCGATGCCTTCGATGCCGGAGAGCGCACGGATCAGTTCCGCCAGGGCACGGCGCCGGTAGAGGTCCAACCCGTAGAACGTGGTGTCCTGGGCAATCAGGATCAGTTCCCGGACACCGGAGGCCGCCAGGGCGCGCGCCTCGGCAACGAGGGCTTCCACAGGGACGGAACGGTGCGGGCCGCGGATCAGCGGGATGGCGCAGTAGGAGCAATGCCGGTCGCAGCCTTCGGAAATCTTGAGATAGGCGTAGCCGTGGGCTGGATCGGTGCGGTAGCGGCCGGAAGGAGACGGAGACGGCGATCCGGGCACAAGGGCACGCACGATGGGATCGAGGTCCCGCGCGCCGAACCAGCCGTCCACTTCCGGAATCAGCCCCGGCAGCTCATCGGAATAGCGCTGGGAAAGGCAGCCGAAAACATATAGCTTGCCGACCTGCCCCTCCTGTTTGCGCCGGGCGGCCTCCAGGACCGCCTGCACCGACTCTTCCTTGGCGTCGCCGATGAACCCGCACGTATTCACCAGCAGACAGTCCACCCGCTCGTCCGCCTCCTCGGGAAGGATCCGGTAATGGCGCTCCAACCGGGAAAGCAGATGCTCGGTGTCGACCTGGTTCTTGGAACAGCCCAGGGTCTGCACCTGCAGGGTCTTCTGTCCGCCGGAGGACATGGCGTCAGTCGTTGGCGGCGTCTTCGCCGGGCGTATCTTCTTCCGCTTCTTCCACTTCCTCGCCTTCCTGCACGAAATCGAAGGAAGCGTAAGCGAGGATCTCATTGTACCAGTCCACGACTTTCTTCATGTGTGAAACATAGAAACGGTCGGGATCGTAGTTGGGAACGGCCTTGGCGAAGAGGTCCTTGATGAGGGCCACATCCGACTTGGAGGAAGGCGCCGGCTTGTCGCCGAGGACCTCCTTCATCTTCAGGAAGACATCCTGGAGTTTCATTTCCTCTTCCGTCGTATAGATGGCGATGTCGGCCATCGTGGAAATCCGGTTCTTGGCGTCGAACATCGTCCGCTTCTTGTCCGAAAGGGCCTCGACGATCACACCGCCGCGGGCCTGTGCGACATAACTGAACAGTCCATGCTGCCCTGAAACCGAGAGAATTCTGGCTAAATCTGTTTTCATAGAAATGTTATAGAAAAAAATTTGTGAAAGATAATCATTATTTTTGGAAAGACGGATCAAGACCCGCAAGAAAAGCATCCACTTTCCGCCGGAGTTCTTCGACGGTGCCATCATTCCAGAGGGTTTCGTCAACGCGCGACAGGTCGAAGTGCTGCCGGGCCATGCGGTCGGCGATGGCAGCAGGATCCGAGCCGTCGCGCGCACAGGCCCGTGACATGCGCAGGGGCAGCGGCGCATCGACCAGCAGGACCTTGTCGACGGCGTGCAGAAACGCAGGCTTGGAAAGGATGATCGCGGATTCCATGGCTGCCACCTGTTCGCCGCGCACGTCCTGCAGGGTCTTCCAGCGCAGGAAATCCTTCAGGATCGCCGGGTGGACGATCGATTCGAGGGTTTCCAGTTTTGCCGGCGATGGAAAGACAATGGAAGCCAGGCGCTTCCGGTCCATCCGACCGTCCGGCAGGCGCAGGCCGCAGCCGAATGCCGTCTCCACGGCATCGACCAGGGTGTCGTCCGTGTCATACAGCCGGCGGCCGGCCGCATCGGAATCGTACACCGGGACACCGCGTTCCGCCAGGAAACGGCACACCAGACTCTTTCCGCTGCCGATACCTCCTGTTACCGCCCATGTGATCATTGCCGGCCCTCCTCTACGCATTCGAAGACTTCAGGCTCCAGGGAATAATCCAGCACGCCGTCCGGAAGGGAAACGGGCCGGGGAATGCAGCGTCCGCCGATGGACCCTTCGAAATCCTTGTAATCGATGAAAAAACGCACGCCGGACGAAGGGTCCGTCGAAAGCGGGAAAGCGCATTTGTACGTCACCTTCGCCATCGAAGGGAAGACGGAGACCTTCCGGCCGGCAGGTACATTCCGCATCGAGACTGTCACCTCGGAGTGGATTTCCACATAACGGGTCACGTCCAAGGAATAGTTGACCTCCGTGTCCGACATCCGCAGGCCCGACACCGGATCCAGTTTCACGGAACCATGGGCACCGCCATGGATGTCGGAAAGGGTGATCGTACGGGTCATCACCCGGTCGACCTGTTCTAGATGGAAAGGTTCGCCGTAGACCGTGACCGAATCCGGCTGGAGGCGGACCGGCCCCATCGCCGTGTACTGCGGACGGAAATTCAGGACCGCAACGGCCTGTACGGGCACGCGCTTGTGGTTCTCATACGGGAACCGGAACGTCACCTCGTCGGAAAGGATGGATTCCAGCCGGGCGCTCTCGCCGAATATGTCGTTGACATAGCCGGCCAGGTCGGAGGCGGTCACATAGAAGAGCTCCCCTTCCCGATGATGCATGTCCGCCGCCTCGAAACGGATGACCTGTGCGCTGCGGCTGTGCTGGTAGCGGTTCCGGACCAGGGAAAACCCCGACGTCCGGCAACGGGCGGCCACGACGCCGGCGTTGGAGGACCGGTTCGAATGGCCGTCGAGGTTGCATTCCGCCACCACCGGGACACTCACCGTCTCGGAGTAGTTCAGGGACAGGTTGTGGATGAGCCAGATACTGAACGCAAGCAGAAGGGACATCCCGAAAAAGACGATATCCCTTCCGTCGAGACGGATCTTTCCGGCCAGGCGCCTCAGCCGCAGTTTCATCGCGGAGCCTCCTCCGGAAAGGATTACTGCTGCGGCGTATCCTGGGTGTAATCCCGGACCAGCGAGTTCTTGTCGACCTTCAGTTTGACGGCGCCGTCGACCTTGATGATGGCCGTGCGCTCGGACACCTCTTCGATGATGCCGTAGATGCCGCCGACCGTCACCACTTTGTCACCCTTTTTGAGGGAGGCGCGGAACTGCTCGAGCTCCTTGCGCTGCTTGTTCTGGGGACGGATCATGAACAGGTACATGATGGCGAACATCGCGATCAGCATGATCCACATCATGGATCCGCCGCCCATCGCTCCCGCGGGAGCCGCTCCGGCCTCGGCCTGGAGCATAACGAAAAGAACGTTCATTCTGCGAATTTCTATTGGTTTGTATCTTTCTTCGGTTTTTCAGCGGGGACGTCCAGGCGCTCCGTCTTGACGATCTCCCCTTCCTCCATCAGCGACCGGATCAGCGAGTCCAGAAGGCCGTTCACGAAGGAGCGGCTCTTCGGGGTGCTGTAATACTTGGAGATCTCCACATACTCGTTGAGCGTCACGCGCAGCGGCATGTCGGGGAAGGTCTTCGCCTCGGCGAGCCCCATCACGATCAGCACCATGTCCGTCGTGAAAAGCCGCTCCTTCTCCCAGGAGGGGACACGGTCCGCCACCATGGCGAAATACTTGTCGAACAGCGCATAAGAGGAACGGAGCAGGCGGAATACGAACGCCTTGTCGCTGTCAGGTGCGCCCGTCATCTCGCTGCGGTACAGGGGCGGCAGCGACCACCGTTCCCCGCGGGCGAGGTCCTTCAGCGTGTCGCAGCAGCAGGTCAGCGCGTACGCCAGGTCATCGTTCCACCAGATGGAAAGTTCCTCCAGGATGTCCGCCAAGGCGGCGCTGTCGACGAACTCTTCTTCGAAAATGCGGATGAAGAGACGGACGTCGCGCCCGAGCGACGTGTCCGGGTCGGCCATGTATTCGGCGAAGTACTCCTTCGACCGGACAGACTCGTACAGGGCACGCAGGAAGGCGTCGTACTGCTCCCAGGAGAGTTTCACGCGGGAAAGGGCCTTCTGGAAGTCGGGATCGTCTTCAAGGACGGGCGCCAGGGCATTCCTGACGAACTTGAGGTTGGGATTCCGCTCCTCCTCGGTCGGATGGAACTTCCGGCTCGCCTCTTCGATACGGGTACGCGCCTCCGCGGTCAGCGCCGGGATGACGGAGAGCATGAAGAGATAGAGCGACCGGGTGGATTCGCAGGAGCGTTCCAACTGCGATTCCGCCTCGGCGAGGGTGAGGGTCGGATCCAGGGCATAGCTGTACAGCGTCTTGAAAGCCTTGATCCGCAGTATTCGTCTGTTGAGCATGGTCCGCTAAAATTTTATGCAAAGATAATACACAAATTCAGATTTTTCTGTATTTTTGTATTGATTCAATCTCAATCGGGAGACACAAGATGTACAAAGAGGATTTCGAGCGGTCCCGTTTTTCCGACCGCAACGCAGAAGACATTTACTCCAAACCGGTGCGTGCCGGGAAAAGGACCTATTTCTTCGATGTGAAGTCGACGAAGGAAGGCAAGGATTTCTACCTTACGATCACCGAGAGCAAGCGCCGGCAGGAACAGGACGGCGCCTTCGTATTCGACAAGCACAAGATTTTCCTGTACAAAGAAGATTTCGAGAAATTCCAGGAAGGATTGTACGACGCGGTGACTTTCATCCGCGAACAGCTTCTCAAAGGCGACGCCGCACAGGCGCCCGCGCAGGAGGAGGAAACGTCGGAGGGAAAGTCGTTCTCCGATGTCGATTTCGACGAACTGTAATGCAAATTAATCACATAATTTTTACAAACAACAGTACAACTATGGACAAAGAAATTTCAAGACGTTCGTTCCTGAAGACAGGGACCGCCGCCGCGGTGGGGCTCGCCGTCGCGCCGAATGTGATCATCGCAGGAGAGAAGACTCCCAAGAAAAAGAAGAAGACCACGCCGGCCAGCGACAAGCTGAACATCCTCGGTGTCGGTATCGGAGGCCGTGGCGCCGCCGACCTGGCTGCAATGGAGACCGAGAACATCATCGGTCTGTGCGATGTCGACTGGAAGTATGCCGACCACATCTTCAAGAAATATCCGCAGGCGAAGAAGTACAACGACTACCGCGTGATGTTCGACGAGATGCTGGACCAGGCTGACGCCGTGATGGTGGCCACCGCCGACCATACGCATGCGATCATCGCCGCCCAGGCGATCGCCGCCGGCAAGCATGTCTATGTCGAGAAACCGCTGACGCTGACCGTCTATGAGGCCCGCCTGCTGACCAAGCTGGCCGCCAAGTACAAGGTCGCCACCCAGATGGGCAACCAGGGTGCTTCCGGCGCCGGAACCCGCCAGGCGCTCGAGTGGCTGTGGAACGGTGAGATCGGCGAAGTGACCCGCGTGGACTGCTTCACCGACCGTCCGATCTGGCCCCAGGGTCTCGAAAAGCCCTCCGAAGTCCAGCCCATTCCTTCGACCCTCAACTGGGACGCCTTCATCGGTCCCGCCCCGATGCGCGACTACAACGAGATCTACCACCCCTGGAACTTCCGCGGCTGGTGGGACTTCGGCACCGGCGCCATGGGCGACATGGCCTGCCACATCATGCATGTCCCGTTCAAGGGCCTCAAGCTCGGTTATCCGATCAAGGTCCAGGCCAGCTCCACCCCGGTTCTCACCGACTGCTGCCCGAGCGCTGAGATGATCAAGCTGACCTTCCCCGCCCGTGAGAACCTGCCCAAGCTCGCCCTTCCCGAGGTCGAGGTGCGCTGGTACGACGGCGGCTTCAAGCCCGAACGTCCCGAAGGCATTCCCGAGGGTGTCAACCTCAATATCGACGGCGGCTGCAGCATCTTCTACGGCACGAAGGACATCATGGTCGTCGGCTGCTACGGCAACCGCCCGTACCTCGTCTCCGGCCGCAAGCCCGAGGTGCCGCACGTGCTCCGCGAAGTTACCGTCTCCCACCAGCAGGACTGGATCCGCGCCTGCAAGGAATGCAAGCAGGATCCCGACAACTTCCTCCGCTCCAACTCCGACTTCAGCGAGGCGGGTCCGTTCGTGGAGATGGTCGACCTCGGCGTCGCCGCGGTCCGGCTCCAGGAACTCAACCAGATCCTCGACTGGGACGGCCAGAACATGAAGTTCACCAACATTCCCGCCGAAGCGACGATCAAGTTCCAGGTCCACGACGGCTTCACCATCAAGGACGGCCATCCGACCTTCGCGAAGACCTACACCGATCCGGTCAACGCGCGCGAGTTCGCCGCCAGACTCATCAAGAAACAGTACCGTGAAGGATATGTCCTTCCCGACATGCCCGAATAAACAATTAAAAGACTGATACGATGAAAAAGATTCTTCTTTTCACTGCATGCGCGGCGGCGGTTTTCGCCTTCGCCTCCTGCAAGAACAAGAAAGCGGCCGAGGCGCCCGTCGAAATCAAGTGGACGGAAGCCCAGCCCAACCTCGTGGTCGCCCATGAAGGCGCCCCTGAATACACCCTCGTCCGCAAGGCGCAGGTTGACCTCGCTTCCCTGAAGCAGGACAAGGACGGTGCATACATCCTCTTCGACGGCACCTCCCTGGACGGCTGGCGCGGCTACGGCAAGGACACCATCCCTTCCCGCTGGACCCTCGAAGACGGTGCCATCAAGTTCTCCGGCACCAATACCGGTGAAGGCCAGACCGGCGAAGGCGGCGACATCATCTTCGCCAAGACGTTCAAGGACTTCGAGCTGACCCTCGAGTGGAAGATCTCCGAAGGCGGAAACTCCGGTATCTTCTACCTGGCCCAGGAAGTGATGACCAAGGACCCGACCTCCGGCGCTGACCGGTACGAGCCTATCTATGTCTCCTCTCCCGAATACCAGGTGCTGGACAACGAGCGCCATCCGGACGCCAAGCTCGGCCAGGACGGCAACCGCATGTCCGCCTCCCTGTATGACATGATCCCCGCCAAGCCGCAGAACGCGAAGCCGGCCGGCGAATGGAACACCGCCAAGATCCTCGTGTACCAGGGCACCGTCGCCCACTTCCAGAACGACAAGAAGGTCCTCGAGTATCACCTGTGGACCAACCAGTGGACCGACATGCTCCAGGGCTGCAAGTTCTCCCAGGCCGCCTGGCCGATCGCTTTCGAGCTGCTGAACAACTGCGGCGGCGACAACCACGAAGGCTACATCGGTTTCCAGGACCATGGGAACGATGTCTGGTATCGTAACATCCGTGTAAAGGTGCTCGACTGATGAAAAAGCTTCTGATCATCTGCGCCGCGGCGGCCATGCTGCTGAGCGCCTGTGCGACGAGCAAACCCGCGAAGAAGGAAATCGGCGTCCAGCTGTACAACCTCCGCGAACTCATCGGCAATCCTGAACTGTACGCCAAGAACCATGTCGAGGTCCTGCAGGCCCTCGGCGAGATGGGATACACCGCCGCGGAGGCGGCCTGCTATTCCGATGGCAAACTCTACGGTGTTGAGCCCGAGCAGTACAAGGCCGACCTGGAAGCCGCCGGCCTGAAGTCCCTCTCCACCCACATCATGCGGGGCCTCTCCCCCGAGGAGATCGAGAACGCGGACTTCACCGAGGCGATGAAATGGTGGGACCAGGCGATCGACGCGCACAAGCGCGCCGGCTGCAAGTACATCGTCTGCCCCGGATTCGGCATTCCGTCCACGCTGGCCGGCCTGAAGGTCTACTGCGACTACTTCAATGCCATCGGCCAGAAGTGCCTCGAGAACGGCATGCAGTTCGGTTATCACAACCATTCGCACGAGTTCGGCAAGCTCGAGGGCAAGGTCATCTATGACTTCATGCTCGAGAACACCGACCCGGAGAAGGTCTTCTTCGAAATGGATGTCTACTGGGCCATGATGGGACATGCCGCCCCGGTCGTGTACTTCAAGAAGTATCCCGGCCGCTTCAAGATGCTCCACATCAAGGACTACCGTGAACTCGGACAGAGCGGCATGGTCGGTTTCGATGCGATCTTCAACAACGCCGATGTGGCGGGTCTGGAGAACTACATCGTCGAAATCGAGGCCTTCACGAACGGTGACTGGAGGGAGAGCCTGAAGATGTGCGCCGACTACATCATCAACGCACCTTTCGTCAAGGCTTCCTACGAGAAGTAAGACGACGCTTCGCTCCATCCCTCCCACCGCTTCGCGGCGGGCCCCTCCCGTTCACGAGGCCACGGGCGGCCACGGGTTTGCCAGGACAACCCGCCCGGCTCACTTTCTTAAATAAAAAAAGAAGACGACCAATAATCACTTATTAGTCGCCTTCCTTTTTTATAGCCCCCTGTGGGGAGCGGGATTATTTCGAACCGATCCGGCCGGTGTACTCCCCGACGCCGGAGGCGGTGAAGTCCGTAGCGAAGAACTTTTTCGCCGCTTCGTCGACGGCAGGGCCCCACGGCTGCGGGCCGCCGGCGCTCTGGATCACCCACAGGCGCAGTTCCTTCTTGTGCCAGTTGACGCTGCAGTTGGTTCCCCAGGCGCCGCCGTGGCCGAACCAGGCGTCTTCGCTGTCCTCGATGGGCGCAGAAAGGCCGAGGGAATAGCCGCCCAGGTTCGCAGGACGCGTGGAACGGGCCAGGATGGACTTGACCGTCTCTTCCTTCAGGATACGGACACCGTTTTCACCCACGCCGAGGTTCATCAGCATCTTGTAGAATTTCAGCTGGTCGGCCGCCGTCGTCCACAGGCCGGCACCCGCCGAGGCGAATACATGCGCATCGTTGTACGGACGCTGCTGCCAGCCCATCTCCTCACGCCAGACGGCGGGCGCATTCTCCCGGAACTCGTACAGTTCGATCTTCTTTTTCAGCTGCCGGTCGGTGGGCCAGAACCAGCTCGACTTCATGCCCAGCGGATCGAGGACCTCTTTCTTGAGGTACTGCTCCCACTTCATCCCGGTGACGACCTCCACCACCGCGGCGCCGATGTCGATACCGGTATTGGAATAGGCCTCGCGGGTCCCGGGTTCGAACAACAGCGCAGAAGCGGCCGCGATGGACGCCGTCTGGCGCAGGGGGGCACCGCCGGACCACCCGCCGCCACGCACGTCGCTGCGCTTGGCGCTGATCTCGAACGGGAATCCGCCGGTGTGGTTGAGCACCATCCTGATCGTCAGCACGTTCTTCGCCTTGTGCATCTTCCGGACACCGTCCTTCTCTTCATCCAGCACCCACAGTTCGGCGAATTCCGGCAGGTACTTCGACACGGGGTCGTCCAGCGAAATCCTGCCTTCCTCGACCAGCTTGGCGATCGTCACGCCGCAGAACCCCTTCGTCTGGGAGCACTGCATGAAAACGTTGTCCATCTTGATGCGGCGTTTTTGGGAGACGTCGGCATACCCCACGCAACAGGTCTCCTGGACGCCGTCTTTGTAGAAGACGCTGATGGCGCCGGGAAGCTGTCCATTGTCCACATAGGGCTGGAGGGCGTCTTTGGCGAACGTCGTCTTCGAGTCCTTCTGGGCCTGCGCCGGTAGCATGAAACAGAGCGATGCCGCCAGCAGAATCATGAATCTCGTCTTTTTCATTGTATAAATAATAAAGTGATTGCCTATTTCCATCCTAGCTTCGTCAAATATCGCAAGTTTTTCCATAGGAAACAAATGATGTCTCCAAGGAAGATTGCGTATTTGCAAATCATTGATTATTTTTACATTAAATTGTCAACCCACCATGAAAGAAATCTATCTCGCCGGCGGGTGCTTTTGGGGCACCGAACACTATTTCAAGCAGATACGGGGCGTCACCGCGACAGAAGTCGGATTCGCCAATGGAAGGATAAAAAATCCCTCCTACCGGCAGGTCTGCACGGAAGATACCGGTTTTGCCGAAACGGTCCGCATCACCTACGATCCGGCGATCGTCGGCCTGGAACTGCTGTTGGAGCTCTATTTCAAGGCCATCGACCCGTTGAGCTTCGAGCGGCAGGGTGAAGACTGCGGCAACCAATACCGGACCGGTGTCTATTATACGGACACGGAAGACCTGCCCGTCATCGAGAAGGTTTTCCGGGAGGAACAGCGGAAGTACGAAGAGCCGTTGGCCGTGGAGATGCTACCGCTGCAGAATTTCTATCCGGCGGAAGAGTACCACCAGGACTATCTGGACAAGAATCCCGGCGGATACTGCCACCTGCCCAAGGCGCTGTTCGATTTCGCCGCCAAGGCGAACAAGGGATAAAAACGGACGGGCCGCAGAATTTAAAGAAAAATTAGTAGCTTTGTGACAACACATACAACCATGGGAAGCATTCTTTTGAAAAACATACTGCTGGAAAACCGGCACGTAGACATCGACATCCGCGACGGCATCATCCACAAGATCGGAAACGCCGGCTCCGTCAACGCGCCCGAAGGGGCCGAAGTGATGGACTGCACGCTGAAAGCGGCGGTACCCGGATTCATCAATATGCATACACACGCCGCGATGAGCCTGATGCGCGGCATCGGAGAAGACATGCGCCTGGACGACTGGCTCGCCCACATCTGGGTGATCGAATCGAAACTCGACGCACCGTTCATCTACTGGGGCACGAAAGCCGCCGCACTGGAGATGATCAAGACCGGGACGACTGCCTTCAACGACCAGTACTGGTTCTCCCCCACCGCCCACGTCGCCGCAGCGGAGATGGGCATCCGTGACGCCGTGTCGTACGTATTCCTGGACCACATGGATCCGTCCGAAGCCGCCCGGGAAAAGGAGCAGTGCATCGCCATGCACGAGAGCGTCGCGGCGCACTGGGACCGCCGGTCGATCTTCACGATCGGCATCCACGCCGTCTACTCCGTCAGCGAAGAACTGATCCTGTGGGCGACCGAGTACGCCCGCCGGCACGGGCTGCGGATCCACATCCATGTCGCCGAATCGGAGAAGGAAGACCTCGATTGCAAGGCCGCGCACGGCGGGCTCTCCCCGGTGGAGTACCTCGACAAGCTGGGGGTGCTCGGACCGGACGTGATCGCTGCGCACACGCTGTGGATCTCCGAGAAGGACATCGAGATCCTCGGACGGCGGAAGGTCAACTGCGTGCACAACATCAACTCCAACGCAAAACTCTCCTCCGGCTACAAATTCAAGTGGAAGGAACTCGCGCAGGCAGGCGCCAATGTCTGCCTCGGCACGGACGGCTGCGCCTCTTCCAACAACCTCGACATACTGGAGGCGATGAAGACGACCGCCCTCTTCCAGAAAGCCTGGCGGAAGGATCCGTCGGAAATGCCGCTGCAGCCGCTGCTCGACATGGCCACCGTCAACGGGGCGAAAGCGCTCGGGCTGAAGACCGGACGTATCGAAGAAGGGTATGAAGCCGACATCCAGATCGTCGACACCGACAACACCTTCTTCCTCTCCCCCGCCCCCTTCTTGGCCAACTACGTATACTCCGCCCACAGCGACTGCATTTCTTCGCTGATCGCCGGCGGCCGCTTCGTCATGCGCGAGCGGAAAGTCTTCGGCGAGCAGGACATCCTGAAGGGCGCACGCACCGTACTGAATGAAATCGAACCCAAGCAATAACCGGACATGGACGCAAGACTGACAAGGATCAACCAGGCGGCCGAGTATCTGATGACCCGGCTGGAAGGCTTCCGCCCCACCGTGGGGATCGTGCTCGGCAGCGGACTCGGCAAACTCGCCGACCACATCGAAGACCCCGTCGTGATTCCTTACAAGGATGTACCTGAATTCCCCGTTTCCACCGCGATCGGCCACAAAGGCAACTTCATCGCGGGACGGCTCGGCGGAAAGGACGTGATCGCGATGCAGGGCCGCCTGCATTATTATGAAGGATACACGATGGACCTGGTGACGCTGCCGATCCGCGTGATGATCCGCGCCGGCATCAAGTACCTGTTCGTCTCCAACGCGGCGGGCGGGGTCAACTACGATTTCCACATCGGCGACCTGATGGTCATCCGCGACCACATCAACCTGCTGCCGAACCCGCTGATCGGCCCGAACATCGACGAATTCGGCCCCCGGTTCCCGGACATGACCCGTCCGTACGACCTGGGCCTGATCGCCAAGGCCGAGGAAATCGCGGCGGAAAGCGGCATCAAATTGAAGAAGGGCGTGTATATCGCCGGAACCGGCCCCTCCTACGAGACACCGGCCGAGTACAAGTACTTCCGGCTCATCGGTGCGGATGCCGTGGGCATGTCCACGATTCCGGAAGTGATCGTCGCCCGGCATGCCGGCATCCCCGTATTCGGGATGTCCGTGATCACCAACGAGGCGCATGACGACTACGCACCGGACTATGTCAACGACGGCCACGACGTCGTCGTCGCCGCCGACAAGGCCGCCGACAAGATGACCGGCATTTTCAAGAAACTCATCGCATCCCTCTGAAACATCCACTGACATGAAATACACGAATCTCCTGTACTTCGTCCTCTCCGCCTTCATCCTGTTCTTCGGCGGAAAACTGCTGCTTTCCGGCGAAGGAAAGACGGCGACGAACATCTGTATCCTGCTGATCGGCCTGTACTTCCTTTACAGGGGCATCGCGACGACCGTCAACGCGCGCATCCGCCGCAGCCGCGAAGAACAGGAAAGGACCGACCGGGAAAACGACCCGGAGAATGCATAAGGAAATGAAAGATTACGGAATGATCAGGGTCGCGGCCGCCGTGCCGCGCGTCAAAGTCGCCGACGTGGCGTACAATTTCGAAGGCATCTGCCGGATGGTCGACGAAGCGGAAGCGAAGGACGCCTCCATCGTCGTCTTTCCGGAGCTCTCCGTCACGGGCTATACCTGCGGCGACCTCTTCGCCCAGGAACTGCTGCTCCAGCAGGCGGAGGACGCCGTGGGCAGGATCGCTGTCCGCACGCGTGGCAAGCATGTCACCGTCGTCGTCGGTGCCCCGGTCCGCCTTCGCGGCCGGCTGTACAACTGCGCCATCGTCATCCGCAACGGCGGCATCAAGGGAATGGTTCCCAAGATCTACCTGCCAACCTATGCGGAATTCGACGAGTCCCGCTGGTTCGCTTCCGGAGCCGACTTCCTCTCCCCTTCCGCCCACACTTCCGGACGGATGACGGACGACGGGAAAGACTTCTGCCTGGAAGGATTCGAGGCATCGGTCCGCTATGCGGGTATCCGCTGCAACATCTCCCCGAACCTGCTCTTCACGGTCGGAAGGACGACCTTCGGCATCGAGATCTGCGAGGATTTCTGGGCCCCCGTACCGCCGTCCTCCTTCCTGGCACCTGCCGGCGCACAGGTCATCCTGAACCTGTCGGCCTCGAACGAGGTCATGAACAAGCACGCGGAGCGGCGTGAACTGGTTGCCAACCAGTCCGGCCGCACGGTGTCGGGCTATGTCTACTGCTCGGCCGGCTGCGGCGAATCCACGCAGGATACCGTGTATGGCGGATCGACGATGATCTGCGAGAATGGCCGCATCCTGGCGGAGAACGACCGTTTCTCGATGGAGGACGGCATCCTGTTCGCCGACCTGGACGTCGAGCGCCTGGACATCCTCCGCCAGAAGAAGAATTCCTTCCGGGGCATGGCTCCTGACGGGACGGGCGCCGGCGAATACGCCTCGCTTTACGCCCGCTTCGACCTCGGTCCCGCGGCGCCGACCGATTTCGGAAAAGCGCTGCTGCGCGAAGTCGAACCGCATCCCTTCCTGCCGGAAGGCGACCCGGAGCGGATTGCGGCATCCTCGCGCGAGATCCTGTCCATCCAGACCCTCGGCCTCATCGGCCGGCTGGAGCATACCGGCATCCGCAAGGCCGTCCTGGGCATTTCCGGCGGCCTGGACAGCACCCTGGCCCTCCTGGTCACCGCCATGGCCTTCGACCGGCTGGGCATTCCCCGGGAAAACATCATCGGCATCACGATGCCCGGACTGGGCACGACCCCGCGGACGAAGTCGAACGCGAAGGACTTGATGGCCGCCCTGGGCGTCACGGCCCGGGAGATTTCGGTCGTTCCCGCCGTCGAACAGCATTTCCGCGACATCGGGCATGACCCCGCCGTCATGGATTCCACTTACGAGAATGCACAGGCACGCGAACGCACGCAGATCCTGATGGACATCGCCAACCAGGAAGGTGCGCTGGTGATCGGGACGGGCGACCTGTCCGAACTGGCCCTGGGCTGGTGCACCTACAACGGCGACCACATGTCGATGTACGGGGTGAACGCTTCCGTTCCCAAGACGCTGATCCGGCACCTGGTCCGCTGGGCGGCGGAACACGTCTTCACGCAGGCCCCCGTCCGCGGAGACCGTCCCGCAGCGGAGATCCTGATCGACGTGACGCAGACGCCGATCAGCCCGGAACTGATGCCCGGCGACCCGAAGGGTGAGATCCAGCAGAAAACCGAAGACATCATCGGGCCGTACGAACTGCACGACTTCTTCCTGTACAATTTCCTGCGCTACGGCGCATCGCCGGCGAAGATCTTCTTCCTGGCCCGGTGCGCTTTCGAGGGGAAATATGATGACGCGACCCTGCTCAAGTGGGAAAAGAAGTTCTTCCAGCGCTTCTTCTCCCAGCAGTTCAAGCGCTCCTGCATGCCGGACGGGCCGAAGATCAGCGTCGTGAGCCTCTCGCCGCGCGGTGACTGGCGGATGGCCTCAGACGCGCAGGTGCGTCTCTGGGCGGAAGAACTGTCCCGGCTCGGTTAGGCGGACACCTTTCCTTTCTTGAAGAAGCGGTCGACGATGAGGGCGATGGCCCCGTCGCCGGTCACGTTGCACGCCGTTCCGAAATTGTCCATCGCGATGTAGAGCGCGATCATCAGGGCCTGCTCCTGCTCGCCGAAACCGAGCATGGAAGACAAGACGCCGAGGGCGGCCATGATCGCCCCGCCCGGAACACCCGGCGCGGCGACCATCATGATGCCAAGCATCAGGATGAAACCGAGGAACATGCCGAAATCGAATGGCATGCCGTTCATCAGCATCAGGGCGACGGCACAGGCCACGATCTTGAGCGTACTGCCGGAAAGGTGGATCGTGGCGCAGAGCGGGACCGTGAATCCGGCCACCTCGTCACTGACGCCGTTCTTCTTCGTCTGCTCCAGGGTCACGGGGATCGTCGCGGCCGAAGAGGATGTACCCAGGGCGGTGAAATACGCTGGCATCATCCGGCCCAGCAAACGCAGCGGATTGCGTCGGGTCACCACCCCCGCGATACAATACTGGAGAAGCAGCAAAAATATATGCATCAAGAAGATGACAATAATGATCGACAGGAATACTTTAACGACTTGGAAGACCTGTCCGGTATGTGTCATTCCCAGGAAGATGCCGAAGATGTAGACCGGCAGCAACGGCAGGATGACCACTTCGATCGTCTTGACGACAATCTCCTTGAACTCGCTGAAAAGGGTCTTCAGGGAAGCGGATCCGAAGAAAGCCATGCCGAGCCCCAGGGTAAAGGAGAAGACCAGGGCGGACATGACGTCGACCATGGGCGGGATCTGCAGCGTGAAGAAAGGCTCAATGGACGCCGCTTCGGAAAGGGCTTCCGCTCCCCCGCCGGCCCCGATAAGGCGCGGGAAGAAGGTGACGCTGGTCCCGTACGACAGCAGACCGGCAAACACCGTGTCAGCATAGGCCAGCAGGGCCGTCACGAGCAAAAGGCGGCCGGCACCGCGGCCGATGTCCGAAATGGCTGGGGTGACCAGGCCGATGATGATCAGCGGGATCAGGAACTGCAGGAAGCTGCTGAACAGGGCGTTGAAGGTAGCGAAAAACCGGACGGCGCCCAGAGGCAGCATCCTGCCCAGCGCGATGCCGAGCACAATCGCGATCAGGATGGAAGGCAGCAGGCCAAGACGGAACTTCTTCATGGGTCTCATTTCAATGCTGGATAAAGATAAGAATTATTTGTATTTTTGTGTATCAAACCACGAGATGATGAACCATAGGATAGGAATTCTCGCCGCCACCCTGGCGGCCTGCCTGACCTTCTCCGCCTGCGGGGAAAAGGCGACCGGGCAACCCGAAGAGGAAAAGGACGGCTTTTCTTTCGACGACCACAGCGGCAAGACCGTGAAGACCCTGGACGAGCGCCAGGCACTCGTCTACTGGGGCTGGGACACGCGCTGGCATGAGATTACGGACCCGAAGAACCGTTCGAAATGGGACTATGTGCGGACGCATGTGACGGGCTTCTATACAAACTTCATCGACATGTGGAAGATCAACTTCCAGAACAAACTCTCCCCGCAGCAGACCCTCAAGAACCTGTACGACACCTTCGAAGGGAAAAGCGCCTTTTTCGAAGCCACGATGGAGACACGGGTCAACGACTCGCCGACCGGCTACAACAATGAAGAGACCGACCGACGCACCATCGACCAGCTTTCCGACGCCGGCTTCAGCGTGGACTACACCTCGGTCAACTACATGAGCGTCAGTGAGGCCGACTACTGCAAGGAGCGGATGAAACTCGTCGCCACGTACCGCGGCAACCGGAAATGCCTCTACCTCTGCGGTCCCTGGTGCTTCGGAGGCAGCATCAAGAACGACAAGGATGCCATGCAGATGTGTACCTGGGGAGACGGCACGCAGACGGACGGCCCGCTGGGCTTCTGGTATTCCAATCAGAACAAGATGAAGGAGACCAGCTACTCGATCGTCAAGCAGATGGACCAGATGGGCAAGGAAACCGCCATCATGCTGGCCCCCTATTATGCGGGAATCGACGCCTACGACCCACGCAAGGACTTCCTGCGGGTCTCGAAAGACTGCGTGCTCGGGCATGAGGATGCCGGAGCGATGCCGCAGATCTGGACGCTCTGGATGTATGGTGCCGGCGGAATGGACCTGTTCCCGGAATGCACGTCGACGGGCGGCATCGAAGAGGCGGCCTGCTCCGGAACCGGCGTCGCGTGGTGGCTGCTCAAGCACCTGAACGAGTTCCCCGTGCTCAACTACGGCGGCGAAGCGACGGAATCCGTGAAAGCCGATGTGCCGAAGGGCGAAGTCGTGAAACTCTCCCTTGCGTTCTCCAACCGGAACTGCCCGAGCGTGGAGCTGGCCCCCGTGCTGCGCGCGGTCTTCGACACCCGCGCAAAAGGGTGGCACTATAAATTCGTCCGCAAGAACAACGACGTGACGGATGACTTCGTCTTCCGCGGCGGACTCAACTGCAAGGGCGGACTGCGGATCCTGAACACGAATCCGCTCAACATCGACCTTTACGTGCAGGCTGACGAAGGCGCCGCGCCGCTGACCATCGACATCGAGGCAATGAGCAATGCCTCGAACACCGTCAACAAGAAGAACATCGCACAGCTGACGCTCCAGCCGAAATAGAACGGCCTAGAGGTACATCTTCCCGATAACCCGGAGGACCAACCGCTCCGGCAGCAGCCGGATCACCGGCACAAGGAAGGCATACAATGCGCCCGGAACACATTCCGGACGCATTTTTTTCCGCCGGAGCTGTCGCAGGACGGCGGAGGCGATGACGGGAGGGGCCATGCCTTCGCGCTGTTCGTCCTTTTCCATTTGCGCAAGCGAGCGGACCGTCATCTCCCGGTACGGAGAAGCGGGATCCTGCGCGGCCGCGGCGATACGACGCGCAGCGGTGAAACCGGTCTTGACGTCTCCGGGCAGGATGCAGCAACACTGGACGCCGAATGTACGCATTTCAATCGAAAGGGCCTTGGTCAGTTGGAGGATGCCCGCTTTGGCCGCGGAATAAAAAGCCTGGAAAGGCAGCGGCGCGACGGCGGCGACGGAAGAGACCGTGATGACCCGGCCGCTCCCCTGCGCGCGGAAAAACGGAGCGCAGGCGCGGATGGTACGTGCGACGCCGAAAAACGTCGTCTCGAACTGCGCGTGCATTTCCGCGACGGAGGTTTCTTCAACCGGTCCGGCGATGCCGTTGCCCGCATTGCAGACGACGGCGTCGATCCTCCCCTGTTCCGAGACGATCCGTTCAACACCGGACCGTACGGCGGCCTCGTCATTGACATCCATGACCAGCGGAAGCAGCGTGGGACCGGCCTGGCATCCTTCCGGCAGGCGGCCGCTCCGGGAAGCCGCATAGACGGTGAACCCCGCTTCCGACAGGAGCTTGACAGTAGCAGCGCCGATGCCGCTGCTCCCGCCTGTGACAAGGACGACGTGTCCTTTCTCCGTATTCTTCATGTCTCAACCAAAAAGTAAAATCGTTATCTTTGTATCATGAGCGCAAAGGACATCACCCGCTTGCTGGAGGAACACGGCATCAAACCGACAGCCAACCGCCAGCGCATCGCTTCCACTCTCGCGGAAGCGGGCTTCCCCCTGACCATGGCCGATCTGGAAGACCGGCTGGAAACCATCGACAAATCCGGTATTTTCCGCACCCTGGTCCTCTTCCGGGAGAAAAAACTCGTTCACACGATCGAAGAGGAAGACGGCGTGCGGTACGAACTGTGCCACAGCCACGACCACGAGGAAGACGATGACGCCCACCTCCATTTCCACTGCCTGAAATGCGGACGGACCTTCTGCATGGAACGCATCCCCCTTCCGAAAGTCGAACTGCCGGAAGGGTTCGCGGCGGAATCGGCGACCTACCTCGTCAAGGGCGTGTGCCCGGACTGCCGGTAACGGTTACTTCGTTCCGAAAATGCGGTCTCCGGCATCACCGAGGCCGGGAACGATGTAGGCGTTCTCGTTCAGATGGTCGTCTACGGCCGCCACGTAGATGTCCACGTCGGGATGCTCCGTCTGTACTTTCGAAAGGCCCTCGGGGACGGCCACCAGGCACATCAGCCGGATGTTCGTGCAGCCACGTTCCTTCAGCATCGAAACCGCATCGCAGGCGCTTCCGCCGGTGGCAAGCATCGGGTCGGTGACAATGACAAGGCGATCCTGGATGTCTTCGGGCAGTTTGCAGTAATACACGACAGGCTTGTGCGTCTCCTCGTTGCGATACAGGCCGATATGGCCGACCTTTGCGACAGGGACGAGCGACAGGAGGCCTTCCACCATTCCCATGCCGGCACGGAGGATGGGGACGATGGCCAGCTTGCGGCCGGAAACTTCCTTCGCAGTCATCTTGCAGATCGGCGTCTCTATCTCGACGTCTTCGAGCGGAATGTCACGGGTGATTTCGTACCCCATCAGCAGGGAGATCTCTTTCAACAGTTCCCGGAAGTCCTTGGACCCGGTCTGCTTGTCGCGCATGATCGTCAGCTTGTGCTGGATCATCGGATGATTGATTACGTGAACTTGACTCATCGCAGAAATAGTTTTCACAAAAATAAAAAATGTTCCTGAAAGAAAAAAGACCGGCCTGCATCTG
Source organism: uncultured Bacteroidia bacterium (assembly GCA_902801205.1). Taxonomy (GTDB): domain Bacteria; phylum Bacteroidota; class Bacteroidia; order Bacteroidales; family UBA932; genus Cryptobacteroides. The sequence goes on along the minus strand of CADCHE010000015.1, from coordinate 13,312 downwards.
CAGGCCGGTCTTTCTTCAAACCGACGGATTACTTCGCGAGGGAAGGTTTTGCGTCGCGGTCGAAATCGTTGGTCGAGTTGTTCGTATCCACGAGCTTGCCGTTCTGCACCTTGCGGCGCGGGCACTTGCCGAAGCGGTCGGGATCGCCGTCAACCTTTCCGCAACCCGTGTAGCCGGCATCGACGGTCTCGTTGAACGAAGGCGTACGGAAGTATTCTTCGACACCACAGTTCACGCCGTCAACGACCCAGGCGTTGGGAATGGTATAGTTGCCGTCGAGGATCTGGCGGGTGCGGAAGATGGTTCCACGGAACCAGAAGTCCTCATTGTCCTTCCAGGCATAGTCCGCGAAGAAGGACTCGCTGCTCAGCGTCGTCGGGAAGGTAACGATGGCGAAGCTGCCGTAACCACGGTTGTGCAGGGACGTGATGGTTACGGAAGAACGGACCCAGCAGTCCATGTCGGGAACGTCAGGGTTGTCGATGTCCGGATGGATTTCATTGACATCGTTGAACTCGAAGTCCGCCTTGGAAAGGTCGATGCCGACACCGCCTTCCGCGGAATAGTTCTGCGCATCGACGGCGATGACCAGCGAAGCGCCGGGTTCGACAGGGACATCACGGCCGGCACCGGGGATCCGGTAGATCGTCTTGACACCGATCGCTCCGGGCAGTTCCGGCGGAGCCCAGTAGGCGCCGGCGCTCGAAGTCTGCGAGTCGTAGGAGCTGATGACCAGGGACAGGCCGTCGGCGTAGAGCGTATGGTCCGAATTGTTGGTCAGCTTGACATACTGGTCACCATAGGTGCCAGTGGACTCGGGGATCAGCGTGCTGGCGAAGAAGATTTCCTCGATCAGCATTTCGCCGGGTTCGATGTTCCGCCAGCTCTGGACGACATCGATGTTCGCCAGGACAGATCCGTCGGTCAGTTTGGCCGTCACCGTCGCGGTACGGTTCTCAGCAGTGGGATTGGCCGCGAATTCGAGCGCAAGGTGCCCTTCGGCATCCGTACCGGTCACCCTCACCCAATCCTCCGCACTTTCCGCGGTAAAAGTATATCCTGCAGGAAGTTGTACGTCATACGGACCGCCTGCGCGGATCACATTGAGGGTATTCTCGGTCACGGATGCCGGAGGGGCGGGGGCAGCCTGGACCAGCGTTCCTTCGGCGGAAATGCCGAAAGCAGCAACCCGGAAGGCAGCGGCGCGGGGCGCGGCCGTCGTATTGGGTTCCAGGGTCAGGACGACGGTGCCGTCGCCTTCACCGGAAACGGGAGATGCAGTGTACCAAGCCTGGTTGTCACCGACAAAGGACCACTGCGTATTGGAATGGACCTGGATCGTCAGTTCACCGCCCTCTTTCAGCGCTTCCAGCGCATTGGGCGAAATCTCCACATAGGAGTCCATGTCATGGCCGCACCCGGTAACCAGGAGCGCGGCCGTCGCGAATAACGTCAAAATCTTTTTCATTACCTGTATGGTTTATTGTTAATCATTTCATTAAAAGCACAATCCGACGGCACAGGCCGCATGGCGTGCGGCATATCCGCCGGCATAGAAGGACCGGAGATAAATCCCTCGGAGATACACCCGCATCTTACCGCCCGCGGAACGGGAGATCCGGACATCGGCGCCGGCGTCCGCGCGCGTGTCCGTCAGCACCCCGTACTGAAGACGCATGTCTTCCAGCAGCCGGGGCATCGTGTGCGCCTCCGGCAGGGACAAGTCGTGCGCAGGAGAGGCAGAGACACCCGCGGTCAGTCCGGCGTCCAGGCGCCAGGAAGAAGGGAAGGTCCGGTCATATCCTGCACGGACCGTAGCGGCAAGCACCAGCATCTCGGCCATGCGGGCCGGATAGACATGTTCCGCCCGGGAGGCCCGCACGTACAGCGTCGGACGGAGCGCGAATCCGCTGCGGGTGTCAACAGGGTGGTGATAATCACCGAATATCCTGGCATCCAATGATTTCCGTTCATACATCGGCAGCGACATCAGCGTACCGAAACTGCCGGTAGACATATTGGAGATGACGTTCTCCGAGCCGCTGCGAAGCGAACAGGCGACGTCACCCCCGGCCTGCAGGAGGTTGTTCCCCCGGTGCGAAAGCCAATACAGGCTGGCCGTCAGGCGGCTGACGCCGAGCCGGGTGATGGGCGCCTGGTTCTGGTTCACCAGATGGCGCACGAAGGCGGTATGACTGAAGAACACGCTCCCCCGCCATCCGTCGTCGGAAAGGGCGGAGAAAGAGGCGCCGGCGCGGAATCCCTGACCGCGATAATAGGTCGACGTATAGGCGCTGGTGCCCATGAAGCGGCCGAAATGGCTGCCGAGGCCGGTCATGTGGAACTCGGTGGTATTCGCGCCGCGCTGGTTGATGAAGGAGACCGTCTGCGACTGGAAATAACGCCGGTAGCCCAGGGTGAGATCCAATGCATAAGCACCCAGGACCCTGCCGCCGGAGGCATCGACCTCGAAATCGGAAGTGATGTTCCGGGGGCGCGGATCGACCTGCCGGTATTCGTGCAAGGCTCGGTAATTTCCGGAGAGACCGGCCGTCCAGTCACCGAGCCGACGGGCATAGGCGCCGCCGAAGGCATAGGTTTCCGTCTGCAGGTCTCCGCCGACCGAATCGGCCAGCACGTAGGGGAAGAGCAAATCGAAATCAGAGGTGGAGTTCCACCGGACGCCCCGTTTCACACCGCGGCGGTACGTGGCGGAACCCCGAAGTGCGGAATGCCCGGACAGATGGAGAAGCGTATGCGCGTCGAAGAAGCCTTCGCTCAAGCCGCGGCCTTCCTGTACCACGCGAGCGCGGTCTTCCGAACGGAAGCGCCAGCCGGCGGCGACGTCCGAACTGTCGGCCTGGCCGGGATACAGCAGCGCGCCTGCGGAGAAATCCTGCGCAGCCGCCGCAAAGCACATCAGGACAGACAGCACGAGCGTCGATATGAACTTCCTCCGTATCATAGGGCACGCACCTCCAATTCTACGGTCTGCACATCATCCAGGATGGAAACGGCCTTGTCGGGCGCATTGTATCCGGAGAACCGGAAGGTCCGCACCGAACCGTCCGAAAGCGTGGCCACGCCGTCGAAAGCGATCAGGTAGACGCCTTTCAGGACGCGGAGATTGGCCGCTCCGTTGACAAAGAGCGGGAAATCATAGTTCTGCCCGGTATTGTAGTTACGCAGGACATTGCCGGGCAGCGTGTTGTCGATACGCACCGTCACGGCCTGCAGGCCGTCCGGCTGCACGAGGCGCAGCGTGAGGTCGCAGAACACCTGCCGTTCCTTCGAACAGCCCGAGAGCGTCAGGAACAGGACCACGGCGGCAACATAGGAAAACACGCTTCTCATCATAGCCTGAAATCCAATTCCATTCCGAAATAAGGCACGACGTTCCGCCGTGTCAGGAAACCGTTCTGGTAATAGTCGGGTGTGACATCCAGGATCCGGTTCACGAAGAGCGAGCAGGACATGCGGTCCTGCAGCAGTTTCTTCGTCAATTTAAGGTTTACGTTCATCGCGAAAGGAACGCGGTAGTCGTATTCCACCGAGGCGAAGTCGCGGTGGAAATTCTTCAGCAGGGGGTCTTCCTGCATCGCCGTCGTATAGACGTGGTAGTTCAGCTGCTTGTCGTAATAACCGACCGGCAGCGGGTCCTTGAGCAGGGTTTCATAATCGGTGTACCAGACCGTCTGGAACGAAAGGGAGACGATCAGTCCGAGGTCGGGCACCTGGGAGTCCAGCATCACGTTGGTCGTGAGCGACTCGTGGGAGGATCCGTCTGTAATGTCATACAGCCCGACGAAGGGAAAGACGCGGCCGTCGATCACCATGGAAGGACGATAGAGTTCCGGCGTGCTGTTCCGGTACGTGGTGACGAACCAGGCGCCGTTCGCCGTGATCCGGGTGTTGATGCCGGGGATCCGCTTGGACGCGAACGTGAACTCCACACCCTGCTTGAGGGTACGGCTGCCGTTCGTCGACATGCCGTATACACTGAGCGAGGTATCCCGCTGCGAAGGCAGGGATTCCAGGGCCGGCGGTGCCGTCAGCGAAGACGAGGGAACGCCGGAAGCGTCGTAACGGGTGTACGGGACGGCGCGGAGGGCGCTGCCACCGCGGAAGCCGGAAGTCATGTCTTCCCGGAACACGTCCACACTGAAGGAGAACCCGTTCCAGGAAAGGTCGGCACCGAGTTCGTACTTGACGTTGCGGGCCGGACCGAGTGCGTAGTTCGTCGGATCGGTCTTGACCATCAGGACATTCATCCGGCGGAGCTCCTTGTTCGTCGGCCAATAGCTCAACTGAATGTAATCCAGGTAGATAGGTTCCGGATGGAGCATCTCCATCGTCGGGAACTTCGAGTGCCAGCCCACACCGCCGAAGACGCCCGCCTGGAGCCGGTATCCGCCGACCACCTGCTCAGGCAGGTTGACGCGCAGGTTCGCGCGCGGATCGAAGCAGGGGCGTCCATTGATGTCATAGGCGCTTCCCGCCCCTGCCAGGGCACTGACGCGAAGGCCCAGCAGCCATTCCAGGCGCCAGGCTCCCAGGCTGACGGAAGAATTCTCCTCCGCGAACAGGGCGAACTGATGGCTGGCCGGGATGGCGCTGAACGCGCGCGGGCGCGTACTCATCGATGGAGAAAGCGGACGGGACGTATCGTAGATGGAACCCTGGCCGAAATTCTTGTCCATGTTCCAGTCGGCGCCGGCCATGAGGGAATGCCCCCCCTTCCGGAAATGGGCCACCGCATGCAGGTACGCGTAGAAAGGCCGTCCGTCGACCTGCAAGGTGGCGTCGTACGTCGCGGGCAGGACGACCGCATCGTGCACGCCTTCGTCCAGCGATGTGAAAAGCGGCTGTTCGGAACCGAGCGCGACATGCTTCCAGCGGTCGATCAGGTCGCGTTCCAGGGAGAAGGAAGCATTGACCTTGAAGGAGCGGAAGAACACATCGGCGGACTTGTTCATGAGCGCGTAGTCGGCAGCGAGGGCGAATTTGTTGTACGTGGAGCGATAGGTCTCGATGGGCTTGCCGTCCACGTTGTCAAGGTCGGTGTCGGATTTCTGGTCGTCGAACGACCCGGTATAGTCGAAACTGGCATGCAGGACCTGCGTGAAGGCGCGGCCTTCACTCCAGGTTTTGCCCACCCGCCAACTGCCGGTCAGACGCTTGTAGTTCTGGCGGGGGTTGCGCGGATCCGCACGGGAATCGAGGAAGTTGGCGCTCACGTTCATCGTCAGCAGATCCTTGCTCCCCCACTCCCAGCCTTTGCCGGCATAGACGAGCTTCGACTTCATGTCGGACTTGAAACGCATGCGAAGGTCCCTGCCGCCGTGCTTGCGGTTGATCTTGAACAGGCCGCTCGTCAGGTCGCCGTATTCGACCGAGGCGATGCCGCGGACCACCTCCACGGATTCGATGTCTTCCGTGGACAGGGTGCGCATATCCGTTCCGAGGTTCACATAATTGCTGCCCAGCATGCTGGCGCCGGGAGAATACTGCAGGTTCGCATTGCCGCCGATCGGGCGTCCATCCACGAGGAAGCGCGTTCCGAGGGCGGAAGTCGCATAGTCGGAACTCAGCGAGCCGGCCGCGCGCAGGTTGACGATCTGCGGAGCGCCGAAGGCGGGATCCACCGCACGGCCGCCCGGCAAAAGTTCCAGGACGTCCGCGATGGAAGAAGGCTGGATGTGCGCAATGGCATCCTCCCCGATTTTCGAGGTGGCCGTCAGGCCGTGGTCCTCCCGCGCGGTGATGACCGTTTCACGCAGGGACATCAGGTCAACGGGCAGAAGGTAGGTCCGGTCCGTGCGGGGAAGGGTCTTCAGGGTCTTGTACCCCAGGCAGGTAATGGTGAGCGCACCGTCGGCGCGGATCGAGAAGCGGCCGAGCGAATCGCTGATCGCCCAGGCCTTGCCGCTGGTGACGGCGGCGCCGACGACGGGAATCCGGGAAGAAGCATCGAGCACAACCCCTTCCACCTGCCGTTGCGCCCGTGCGGACAGCACGACAAGGAGGAAGAGAAGTATGAGGCTCGTTCGTTTCAATTTCCGCTTTTCACGTTTACAAGTTGCAAAGTTATGCGGAATCCCCTACCCGGGCAATGCCAACTTGTGCGGATTTTCGGGTATGCAGATAACTATTTGTGGGGATTCCGCCGGCGGCGCAGCGCCCACAGGCCCGCCAGGAGCACCAGGTCGACGGCCAGGCCGACCCAGGAGAAATCGCGGACGCGCGGACGGACATATCCGTCGGTGCCGGACACGAAACTCAGCCGGCACGGAAGGAACCAGCGGCTGAAGTTGACCGGAGGATCGGGATAAGCCCGCTCCATCGTGTCGATGAGCGAGAAGTCGTCGGAGCGGAGCGCATAGAAGCGGTCGACGCTGCGATCGGAGACTTTCACCGTATGGTTGAACATGTCGCCGACAACGAAGAGCTGTTCCTTGCACGGATTCCAGACCACCTCCGTCGGAAGCACCGTCCCGTCGGGGCGCAGGATGGCCAGGTGCCCGTCACGATCGGACAGATACCCCAGCACGCTGTGGTCGGAGACCTCCACGATCGAGATGTACGTGAGCGTGAGGGCGTCGGCGGCCGGGAAATGCCGGACCTCCGGCTGACCGTCCACCATCTTCAACTGGAAGAGACGGCCGGCAGCATCCGTCAGGAGATATCCTTCGTCGAACTCTTTCCGGTGCGTCGGGTTGCCCGAAGTCAGCGAAGCCGGGAAGACGAACCCCGCTTCCGTCAGCGCACGGGTAAACGCAGCAGACTTTTCCGGATCCGGGCTGTTGTCCTCCAGGACATAGACATGAAGGCCATCCTTACGGAATACCATCCCGTAGGCCGGATCCTGCAGTTCGAGCCGGAGCGGCACCGATTCCATCAGGAGATACGCCTTCGCCGCAATGCGGTCGACGTTGGCAGGTTTCTCCGACAGGTTGTAGTTGTGCAGTTTCACTTCGTCGCGCGTGACCGCCCGGCCGCCGATGCTGTCCGGGAACGCGCCGCGCGAATGCAGCACCGAATGGTAGAACAGCGGCAAGGCTTCGTCGCCGTAGACGTTCCCCTTCCGGTCGGTAAACAGCAGGTCGTTGCCTTCCTCCCGATCCATGGTCAGGAAGTCTTTCGCAATGAAACTGTACAAGGTGAACGGAGAGGACACCGGCTTGGCGACGATGATGCCGCACAGCCAGGGGATGAGCCAGACGGCCAGCAGCGCCGCGCTCACCCAGATGAAGATTTTTCCGGCGGTTTTCATATCAGTCTTGACGGCCCTCCTTGAACCGGGCGATGCTGTGGAAAATCAATGTCTGTCCCCCCAGCACGTACAGCGCCAGCCAGGGGAAGAACCCGTTGTAACTCTCCGGGACGGAGGAAAGATAAAGCAGATAGAGCAATCCGGCCAGCAGGAGGATGAGGACGGAACGCATCTTCCAAGCCGGTTCGAGGCAGACGGCGGACACCCAGAAATAGGTGCCGATGCCCGCCAGATACCAGACGGCGGCCGTTTTCAGGATGCGGACCGTCAGTTCCGACACCACCCAGCGGTTCAGCACGGCGCCCAGCACGCAGGCCTGCAGCAGGAAGAGGACGAGCAGGATGCAGCATCCGAACCCGTACATCATCGCAATCATCTTCCCTTGCGGATAAGGCAGGTGCAGTGTGAGTTTCAGGCGTTTCCGGGTCGTTTCCGGAAGGAACTGCGCAGCGGCGAGCAGCGCGCCCGCGAAGACGGGCAGGTAGCGCAGCGACTCGATGAGCACGGTATCTTTGAGCGAAAGCACCGACCAGAGCAGCCCGGCGCCACGGAATTCGACATTCTTTCCCAACGACAGGAGCGTGAACGCCGTCGCGCCCAGGAGGACGACGACGATCGCCAGCAAGGCCCAGCGCGTCTTGATCCACTCCTTGTATATAATCATTCTGTTCATAAGCAACGCGTCGAAATCAATACTTACCCGTCAGGTCGATGAAGATGTCCTCCAGGCTCTCGCCGGGATGGGCGGCCATCAGGTCGGCCGTGCGCTGGTGGAGCAGGATGTTTCCGTAATCCATGATGATGCAGTCGTCGATGATCTTCTCCAGGTCCTGGATGATGTGCGACGTCAGGAAGACGGTCTTCCCTTCCGCCTTGGCATAGTCGCGCAGGTACTCGCAGAAAAGCCGGCGGTAGCCCGGATCGAGGCCGAGGGAGAAATCGTCCAGCACCAGCAGGTCGGCATTCTGGGCGAGGATGAGGCCCAGGGCCACCTGGGAGCGCTGCCCGTTCGACATCCGGGAAATCTTCTGCCCGGGCGCGACCTTGAGCTTCTCCATCAGGGCGTAATAGGCATCGCGATTCCACTTCGGGTAGAAGGGAGCATAGAAACGTTCGATCTGCTCGATCGACATGTAGGCATACTGCACGTGTCCTTCCAGCAGCAGGGCGATGCGGCGACGCGTCACCGGGGAGATGCGCTGCACCTCCTCGCCGAAGATCCGGCAGGTGCCCGACTGCGGCTTGAGGTATCCCATCAGGATGTTGATGGTCGTGGTCTTGCCGGTCCCGTTCTTGCCGAGCAGGCCGACGATGGACCCTTCCTTCACTTCAAAGTTCAGGTCTTCGTAGATCTTTCTGGCACCATAATAATGCGTCAGGTGCTCGCAGCTGATGACTGTTTCCATGGCCGGGGAAGGGTCATTCCGAGAAACGGCGGGCCTGCTCTTCCATCAGGGCCTTGTCCTCGAAGTAGTTGATCTTCATCGAACGTTTGACGTCGTCCAGGGTCGCGGCCGCCGCCTCGCGGGCCGCCTCGCTCCCCTTTTTGAGCATCTCGTAGACGGCGGGGATATCCTTCTCGAACTCCTTGCGGCGTGCGCGGATCGGGTCGAGTTCCTCATTCAGGATCTTCTCCAGGAACTTCTTCACCTTCACATCGCCCAGGCCGCCGCGCGTGTAATGCGCCTTGAGTTCGTCGAGGTCGGCGTAATCGGGCCAGTAGCGGCCGAAGTGCTCCGGACGGCAGAATGCGTCCAGATAGGTGAACACCGTGTTGCCTTCCACGTGTCCGGGATCGCTCACGTTGATGTGGAGCGGGTCGGTGTACATCGACATCACGCTCTTGTGCATCTGCTCGGCCGTGTCGGAGAGATAGATGCAATTGCCCAGCGACTTGCTCATCTTCGCTTTGCCGTCGGTTCCGGGCAGCCGGAGACAGGCCGCGTTGGAAGGAAGCACCACCTTCGGCTCGACGAGGGTCTCGCCGTAAATGCGGTTGAAGGCGCGGACGATCTCGACCGTCTGCTCGATCATCGGCTTCTGATCCTCACCCACCGGCACTTCCGTAGCCTTGAAGGCCGTAATGTCCGCCGCCTGGGAGATGGGATACGTGAAGAACCCGACCGGCAGTCCGCTGCCGAAGGCCGCCTCCTCGCCGTCCGCCCCGAAACCGCGCATCGCGATCTCGGTCTTGACGGTAGGATTGCGCTGCAGGCGCGCGACAGTGACCAGGTTCATATAATAGAAGGCGAGTTCCGTCAGTTCGGGGATCTGACTCTGGATGAACAGGGTCACTTTCGACGGGTCGAGCCCGACGGAAAGGTAGTCGAGGGCGACTTCGATGATGTTCTGGCGGACTTTCTCCGGGTTGTCGAAGTTGTCCGTCAATGCCTGCGCATCGGCGATGAATACGAACATTCTCTCGAAACCGCCCGCATTCTGGATCGCGACACGGTTCCTGAGCGAGCCAACATAGTGGCCGATATGGAGCCGCCCTGTCGGACGGTCTCCAGTCAGTATGATTCTTTTTTCTGCCATAGTCAATGGATGAGGTTGAGGAATTCGTTGCGCGTGCGTGCGGAACTGAGGAAAAGCCCCGAAAACGCCGACGTCGTCGTCAGCGCGTTCGACTTCTGCACACCGCGGATGGACATGCACGTGTGCATCGCCTCCACGACGACGGCCACGCCCAGGGGATGCAGCGCCTCCTGGATGCAGTCACGGATCTGGACGGTCAGGCGCTCCTGCACCTGCAGCCGGCGGGCAAAGGTTTCGACGACGCGCGCGATCTTGCTCAGCCCGGTGATTTTCCCGTCCGGGATGTAGGCGACGTGGCACTTTCCGATGAACGGGAGCATGTGGTGCTCGCACATCGAATAAAGCTCGATGTCCTTGACCAGGACCATCTGCCGGTATTTTTCATCGAACATCGCCGACTGGATGATTTCCGTGCCGTTCTGCGCGTACCCCTGCGTCAGGAACTGGAGCGACTTGGCCACGCGCTCCGGTGTCTTCAGGAGCCCTTCCCTGTCGGGATCTTCGCCCAGCAGGCGCAGGATCTCGCGGACGTGAACGGAAATCTGCCGTGTCGCTTCGACATCAAATTGTTCCTCTTTCGTGTATGCCATCTCTGTTCTGGTATAGTTGTTGAAAACAATTTTTCTGCGTATGCAAAAATAGACAAAAAAATCCCTTGTCGTGATGTTTTTTTGTATATCTTTGCGGCGAAATGGGGGGCCTTGGCCCGGATTTTCAATTAAATGATTTGTTAACAGTTGTTTAAAACCGATATTGCTATGTATTGGACACTAGAACTTGCCGGCAGCCTGGACGATGCTCCGTGGCCGGCCACCAAAGAAGAATTGATCGACTACGCCAACCGCTCCGGAGCCCCGGAAGAGGTGATCGAGAACCTGCAGGAACTGGAGGAGGACGGAGAAATCTACGAGTCCATCGAGGACATCTGGCCTGACTACCCCACCAAGGAAGACTTCTTTTTTAACGAGGAAGAGTATTAAGAGAAAGTTCTACTCTTAACATACTGATTTACAGCGAGATAAGCAATATTAATTTGTTTGTCTCGCTGTCATTTTAGGGCGTTTGTTTGCCGAATTTGTTTGTCTAAATAGCTAAAAATCGCTAAAAATAGTAGTTTGTTTGTCTAAAAATCATTATGTTTGTACATCCTCGTGAGTATCGGGGAAAGGACAAACAATGGGCAGACCGAAACGAATATATCCCCTTGGTAAATTCAGGCTCCGGACACCGAAGAATCCGGAAAAGGAGAAGGCATATCCGATTGAACTGGAGTATACCTGGAATCGACAGATTGTCCGGAAATCGACGAATGTCTTTGTCAAGGAGTGCGACTGGAATCAGAAAGGGAATCAAGGTCGTGGAGAGATCCGCGCCAGCTATGGCGAAGAATACAAGCGACTCAACAGGATGCTTCTCTCCCGTGTCGAGCGAGTCGATTCCCTGCTCGCAGAGTATAATGAAAAACATCCGCACCAGATTACGGTGGCAGTCATAACCGACATCCTTGCCGACAAGCCTCTTCTGAGAAAAGACCAAGGGAAGGATTTCGTTGAATTCGCTATCGAGCGTCTGAATTCAGACTATGCGAGGAATCGGATTGGGCGGAGCCGTCTTGAGAACGGGAAAAGCGGAATGAATATCTTCCAGACTTTTCTACGTGCGAAGAAACTAGGGACCTATCGACCGGATTCCATCTATGTCGGGGATATTACCCCTGAGTTGGTTGATGCATACATTGAATGGAGAAGAGATGTCAAAAAGAACAGCGACGCCACCATCAACCATGCCCTGACTCCTATTCTCAAGGCTTGTTCTTATGCAAGTGACCTGGATCTTATCGACCCTGCCATCAATCTGAGGATCCAGGATATGCGGGTGATCACAAAGCTTTCGTTGACGGAGGAGGGTTTTGAAGGTACTTTTGACGGGAAGAGCCTTTCCAAAGATGAAATGAAAGCACTTGTGGAGTATTACAAAACCTGTCCGGAACCTCGCCGTAAAGAATACCTTGAGATGTTCTTCTTTGCTTTCCATGCCTGCGGTCTTCGTGTTATTGACGTGATGACGCTTCAGTGGAGCAATATCAATTTCGAGAAGAAGGAACTTCGGAAGATAATGATCAAGACGAACAAGCGCCACGTTATTCCACTCACGGACCAGGCAATCCGTATTCTTCGTCAATGGCAGGCCAAACGGCCTGACAGCAGATTCGTGTTTGATCTGATCAAGGAAGATCTGGACCTTGATGATTCTGAGGCCCTATACAAGGCGAGGAATACAGCTACCAAGAACATCAACCAGTCTCTGGCGGTCGTCGGCGATGATTTGAAATTCTCCGTTAGTCTGTCCATGCATGTTGCTCGGCATACCTTTGCAGTCTTCGCGCTGAACAAGGGCCTTTCCATGTCCGTTGTCAGCCGTCTGTTGGGGCATGGAAGCACTGATATCACAGAAAGAGTATATGCGAAATTCCTTCCAGAAACGTTGGCCTCAGAAGTATCAAAACTGAGTGCGGATACCGGCTCTCTTGTCCTTATGTCTGAGTGAATAAAAACTTGAGCAGTATGACAATCTTCCAATTCACAGTTCTGTTTCTTGTATTCATTGTATTAGTCCTTATTGCCGCTCATATATTTCACAGGTATGAACGCGCCATTTTCTGGAGTGTCGCGTTGTTTTTGTTCATCGGTGTTCTAGTATTATTGGGTACTGGAGTCCTGAAAATTATCAAAGATGGTCATGCCAATTCAGGTGCTTTATTTGTAGCTTTCATGTGCCTTATCACAGCTGGAGTCCTTGTAATTGCCACTCAGGAACCAGAGTCGTTTATTAGGAAAAGAAGAAAAGCTATATCCAAGAACTCTTCTTCTGATGCTCCCCAAGAACAAGAAAGTGTCGTCTTGACAAGAAAGCTGGACACCCCTCTCGCAAAAGAGGTTTTTGCAAAGGCTATAAATGAAGGCCTGATGGAAGTAAATGGATCTCATTATAAATGGAAGCGGTCAAAGATTCTGTTGGCTTATATGTGTGGCCGAATTTACTGTAATGACTGTCCGGTGCCGGATCGTGGAAAAGAAGGTAAGTTCATATGGAATCCAGGGGACGACTCCTCTTTCCCTGATTTTGACTTGAATGCTCTTTTCCAAACAAAAGATATCGGACAATCAAGAAACAATAGGAAATTCTGCCCTCTTCCGAATGACTTTGACATAATTGACAGATTCTTCGAGTAGGCCCCCATCTTATATAAATACATTATTGTGAATCAAGCCGTTAGGGCTTGATTTTTTTGTCGTTTGCCTAAGGTATCAGGGTATTATACCGGATTATATAACATGTTATAGTCAGACTCTATCACGGTCATAACATCGAGCCTAACATGGTATCGCAGAAATCGAAGATATCTTTGCCCCAGAACCCGCGGGCAGAGTGCACTGCTGTCCCGCAAACACAAACAACGGCAAGGCGGTCAGAGAGTGCATCATGGTTGCCTGGTCACAA
>CADCHE010000014.1 GCA_902801205.1 uncultured Bacteroidia bacterium | reverse complement strand
TGGTTCAAATATAATGAAAAAATCCGGATATCAAAAAGGAATATCCGGAAATATTTGTCTATGTATTTAGTTGATTATTAGACAATTCGTACTTTTTAGAACAGATTTGGTGGAAGTTGTTACTTTCTATTTACTTTCCGATGCAAAACTTCGCGAAGATCTCGCCGAGGACTTCGTCGGAGGTGATTTCGCCGGTAATGGCGCCCAGGCTGGACGCGGCGGAACGGAGGTCCTCCGCCAGCAGGTCGCCAGGGAGTTCGGCGTCCAAAGCGGCACCGGCCGCGGCAAGCGAATCGGCCGCTTCCTTTAGTTTTTCGTAGTGACGAAGATTGGTCACCAGCGTTTCGTCCGATGTTTTGAATAGCCCATTTTGTGACTTTTCAAGCCACTTGATCAAGTCCGGGATCCCTACCCCTGACTTTGCGGCCATAGATAATATTTCGCATTTATTATCAACAAGAGAAACATATCGGTTACAAATACTAACAATATTGTTATCGCCCAATTTGTCAGCCTTATTGAGCAAGATAAGGACTTTCTGTGCATCCCAATTGACTCGCTCCAGGAGCGAAGAAAGCACGACGGTATTCTCTTCTACGGGAGCAGTGACATCCAGGATCATGAGCACGACATCCGCCTCGGACAGGCGCCGGAGGGAGCGCTCGATCCCGATCCGCTCGACATGGTCATCGGTGCTTCGGAGGCCGGCCGTGTCCATGAAGCGGAAACGGACTCCGCCCAGGACGACGGATTCTTCGATGCTGTCGCGCGTTGTCCCCGGAACATCCGAAACGATCGCCCGGTCTTCTTCGAGCAGGGCGTTGAGCAGGGTGCTCTTTCCGGCGTTGACCGGACCGACGATCGCAACGGGGACACCATTCTTGATCGCGTTGCCGAGCCGGAAAGAATCCCGGAGCCTGACAACATCGGACCGCGTCGCCTCGAGGAGGGTCCGCAACTCTTCCCGATCCGCGAACGTTACTTCTTCCTCGGAGAAATCCAATTCGAGTTCGACCAGCGACGTGAGTCGCAGCAGCTGCGCACGGACCTCCTTCAACCGCTGCGAATAACCACCGCGCAACTGATGCATGGCAACTTTCAAGGAAGCTGCATCAGAAGATGAGATGATATCTGCAACAACCTCAGCCTGTGCTAAATCCATCTTTCCGTTCAAGAAAGCGCGCTGCGTGAATTCACCGGGACGCGCCATACGTGCGCCCGCCGCGCAAAGCAGCCGGAGCAGCTCGCCGGCGATATACGGGGAAGCGTGGCAGGAGATTTCCGCGGCATCCTCCCCGGTATAGGAATGGGGAGCGCGGAAGAAACTGACCAGCACCTCGTCCAGAACTTCACCGTCCTCCGTGCGGACGATGCCGCTTTTCAGCGTATAGCCTCCAGCCCCGGAGGCGTCGCCGTGCCGGAAAGAAACCGTCTGGTCAAGGATCGGGAAGGTTTCCGGGCCGCTGAGGCGCAATACGGTGATGGCGCTCGTCCCCGGTGTCGTCGCTGGAGCGGCGATGGTATCTTCATAGCTGGAAAAATCCATATTTCGTGTTTTGATGATGCGAAATTACTATTTATTTTGTACATTTGCCAAAACGAACATGCCCCAATGGTTCACTTTGTCAAAATAACCGTGACAATGCCGGCGCCCGTAGACGCTCAGGGAGTATGTTTCTTTTTATGTGAAACCGGCGGCCATCTCATTCTCGTTTGAGGTGGTCCCTTTTTTATATGCGAGCATGAAAGAAAGAATCAGCGCGGTCCTGAAACTGGAAGACGGAACCCTGTTCCGCGGCTATTCCTTCGGATATGGCGGACCGGTCGACGGGGAAGTGGTCTTTTCCACGGCGATGGTCGGCTACCCGGAAAGCCTGACAGACCCTTCGTATTCCGGACAAATCCTTTGTGTAACCTACCCTTTGATAGGTAATTATGGGGTTCCAAATGAAGGATTCGATGAACTTGGAATCTCCCGGAACTTCGAATCGGAACAGATCTGGGTGCGCGGCCTGGTCATCAGTGACTATTCATTCGAATACAGTCACTGGGACGCCGTCAAGAGCCTCGATGCCTGGCTGAAGGAACAGCGGATTCCGGGCATCTACGGCATCGATACCCGCGCCCTGACGCAGCTGCTCCGCGAGAAGGGGTCCATGCTCGGCATGATCGTTCCCGAAGGGGAAACGAAGGATTTCCCTGTGGACGACCCGAACCTGGCCAACCAGATCGCGCTCGTCAGCACGAAGGAAGTGCTCACGTACGGAGAAGGGGAGAAGACGGTCGTGCTCGTTGACTGCGGTGTGAAGCACAACATCCTTCGGTGCTTCGCCGAGCGCGGCGTGCACCTGGTGCGCGTGCCCTGGAACTACGATTTCAACCAGCTGGAATACGACGGCCTCTTCATCTCCAACGGCCCCGGCAACCCGCAGTTCTGCAACATCACCGTCGCGAACCTGCGCAAGGCGATGGAACGCGACAAACCGATCTTCGGCATCTGTATGGGCAACCAGCTGCTGGCCCGTGCGGGTGGCGCCAATACCTTCAAACTGAAATACGGCCACCGCAGCCACAACCAGCCCGTCCGCCAGGTGGGCACGAACCGCTGCTTCGTCACCTCGCAGAACCACGGTTTCGCCGTGGACGACAAAACCCTCGGCAAGGACTGGGAGCCCTGGTTCGTCAACATGAACGACGGGACCAACGAAGGCATCCGGCACAAGTTCAAGCCGTTCTGCTCCGTACAGTTCCATCCGGAAGCTTCCAGCGGCCCGACCGACACCAAATTCCTCTTCGACGAATTCATCAGCAAACTCTGACGACATGAAAGATACCAGCATAAAGAAAGTGCTTCTCCTGGGTTCCGGCGCCCTGAAAATCGGGCAGGCGGGAGAATTCGACTACTCCGGCTCGCAGGCGCTCAAGGCGCTTCGGGAAGAGGGGATCGAGACGGTGCTGATCAACCCGAACATCGCGACGGTGCAGACGTCCGAAGGCGTGGCCGACCGGATCTACTTCCTTCCGGTGACGCCCTTCTTCGTCGAGAAGGTCATCGCCCGCGAGCGGCCGCAGGGCATCCTGCTTTCGTTCGGCGGCCAGACAGCCCTGAATTGCGGCGTCGCGCTGTATGAAAACGGCGTCCTGGACAAGTACAACGTCCACGTGCTTGGCACCCCCGTGCAGGCGATCATGGACACGGAGGACCGTGACCTCTTCATCAAGCGCCTCGACGAGATCGGCGTGAAGACGATCAAGTCGCACCCGGCCGGCGATATCGCGCAGGCGCGCAAGGCCGCCGCGGAATTGGGCTATCCGCTGATCGTCCGCGCCGCCTATGCCCTCGGCGGTCTCGGATCCGGTTTCTGCGACAACGACGCCGAGCTCGAAGAGACCTGCGAGAAAGCCTTTTCCTTCTCCCCCCAGGTGCTCGTTGAAAAGTCCCTCAAGGGATGGAAGGAGATCGAATATGAAGTGGTGCGTGACAAATACGACAACTGCATCACCGTCTGCAACATGGAGAACTTCGACCCGCTTGGCATCCATACGGGCGAGAGCATCGTCGTGGCTCCTTCCCAGACGCTTTCCAACAAGGACTATTATTTCCTGCGCGAACTGTCGATCCGCATCGTGCGGCACATCGGCATCGTAGGGGAGTGTAACGTGCAGTTTGCCTACGATCCCAACGCGATGGACTACCGCGTGATCGAAGTAAACGCCCGCCTCAGCCGGTCTTCCGCCCTGGCCTCCAAGGCGACCGGTTACCCGTTGGCCTTCGTGGCTGCGAAACTGGGCCTGGGCTACGGGTTATTCGACCTGAAGAACTCCGTCACGAAGACGACACCCGCCTTCTTCGAACCGGCGCTCGACTACATCGTCTGCAAGATCCCGCGCTGGGACCTGAGCAAGTTCCACGGCGTTTCCCGCAAGATCGGCTCTTCGATGAAGTCGGTCGGCGAGGTGATGAGCGTGGGCCGGACCTTCGAAGAATCGATCCAGAAAGGACTCCGGATGATCGGGCAGGGCGCCCACGGCTTCGTCGGCAACAAGGAGCTGCAGGTGGCTGACATCGAGACGGCGCTCAAGGAACCGACAGACAACCGCATCTTTGTGATTTCGAAGGCGATGCGCGCAGGTTACACCGTCGACCGCATCCACGCGCTCACGAAGATCGACAAGTGGTTCCTGGAGAAACTCGCCGGTATCGTCCGTACCTATGAGGAAATGAGCGGGTACGACCGGCTGGAAGACCTGCCGGCCGAGCTCCTCCTGCTGGCCAAGCAGGAAGGATTCTCCGACTTCCAGGTCCAGCGGGCCGTCTTCAAGGATACCGAAGGCAATTCCGCCGAACGCATGGACCAGGTCCGCGCCTACCGCAAGAAACTCGGCATCGTGCCGGTCGTCAAGCAGATCGACACCCTGGCCGCCGAATTCCCCGCGCAGACGAACTACCTGTACCTGACCTACAACGGCACGAAGAACGACATCGTGTACGAGAACGACCGGCGCAGCGTGGTCGTGCTCGGCTCGGGCGCCTACCGCATCGGCAGTTCCGTCGAATTCGACTGGTGCTCGGTCACTTGCCTGAAAACAATCCAGAAGCAGGGGTACCGCGGCGTCATGATCAACTACAACCCCGAGACGGTCTCTACGGACTACGACATGTGCGACCGCCTGTATTTCGACGAACTCACGTTCGAACGGGTGATGGACATCATTGAGCTGGAGACGCCGCACGGCGTGGTGGTCTCTGTCGGAGGACAGATTCCGAACAACCTGGCCCTCCGCCTGCACCGACACGGCGTTCCGATCCTGGGAACGAGTGCGGAAGACATCGACAAGGCGGAAGACCGGCACAAGTTCTCGACCATCGTGGATGCCCTCGGCGTCGACCAGCCGCAGTGGAGTGAGCTGACGACGATGGAAGATGTCGACCGCTTCATCGAGAAAGTCGGTTTCCCCGTGCTCGTACGGCCCTCCTACGTGCTTTCAGGTGCAGCCATGAACGTCTGCTACGATGAAGAGAAATTGCGTCATTTCCTGTCCCTCGCCGTCGAAGTCTCCCAGGAGCATCCGGTCGTCATCAGCAAATTCATGACCCGGGCGAAGGAGATCGAGTTCGATGCGGTGGCCGACAAGGGAGAGGTGCTGGCGTATGCCATTTCCGAGCACATCGAATACGCCGGCGTACACTCCGGCGACGCAACGATCCAATTCCCGCCGCAGAAACTGTATGTAGAGACGGTCCGCCGGATCAAGAAGATCGCCCGGGCGATCGCCGGCACGCTGAACATCTCCGGTCCCTTCAACATCCAGTTCCTCGCCAAGGAGAACAAGATCAAGGTCATCGAGTGCAACCTGCGGGCGTCCCGCAGCTTCCCGTTCGTCTCCAAGGTGCTGAAGATCGATTTCATCGAACTCGCGACGAAGGTGATGCTCGGCCTGCATCCCGCCGCACCGGGGAAGAGCGCCTTCGACCTCGACTATGTCGGCGTCAAGTCCTCGCAGTTCAGTTTCGCCCGTCTGGAAGAAGCGGACCCGATGCTCGGCGTGGACATGTCCTCGACCGGGGAAGTGGGCTGTCTGGGTGACGACCTGAACGAGGCGCTGCTCAAGTCCGTCATCTCGGTCGGATACGAGATTCCGCGCGGCCGCATCCTCCTTTCCACCGGCGATGCGCTCACCAAGGCGGATATGCTCCTGGCTTGCAAACTGCTGAACGAACACGGCTACGAACTGTTCGCTACCGGCGGTACGTACAAGTACCTTGTCGAGAACAGCATCCCCGCCACCAAGGTGCTCTGGCCTAGCGAATGTGACAATCCGAACTTCAAGGGACGCTTCAAACCGGCCTTGGAAATGATTCAGGGAAAAGAGGTTGACATGGTCATCAATATCCCGAAAGACTTCTCCGAGCTGGAACTTTCCAACGGATACAAGCTCCGGCGCGCCGCCATCGACTTCAACGTTCCGCTCTTCACGAACGCCCGGCTCGCGACAGCGTTCATCCGAGCCTTCACGTCGATGTCACAGGACGACATACAAATCAAGGCCTGGGACGAATATTGACCCAGGCCTTGAAAAAAGGTTCTATTGCGGAAGCGCCTGCGGGGAAACCCGTCAGGCGTTTTCCCATTGTTCGCGCAGCAGATTCACGGCAGCCGTGACGGTGGTCGCACGGTCGCCTTTGGTTCCGCACTCGAAACTGACATACTTGTCGTAGCCGATTTCCTTGAGGGCGCGGAATCCGTCCACATAGACATCCTTGTCTCCATCCTCGCCCGGCATGATCCGCTGGCCGCGGCTGGCCATGTGAACGTGCTGGAGGTACTCCGCACCGGCCGCCATGAAGGCAGCGTAGTCGGAAGTCTCCTCCTGCATGTGCCAGAAGTCACCCATGCACTTCACACCGGCGCTCTGGGCATCGCGGCAGATCGCTGCAGCGTCCGCAACGAGGCGCAGGTAGAAGCACTCACGACGATTCAGGGGCTCCAGGATGACGGTCGTACCGCACTTGACGGCATACTCGCCGAGTTCGTGCAGTTGCTCGCACAGGTAGTCACGCGTCGCCTGCGTATGCGGCATGCAAGGCTGCTGGCCATTGAAAGCAGGGACCATGATCACACCGACGGAACCGAGCTCTCCGGCCGCGGCAACGATCTCGCGCATGGAAGCATCAAACGCGGCCTTGATGGCGGGATCCTCCGAGAGGATGAACCCGTCGAAGCCTGCGCAGATGGCCGAAACCTTGATATTGCGGCCATTGAGGGCCTGCTGGATCTCGTTCACCCGTCCGGCGAGTCCACGTCCGCCGGGCTCGAAACCGACGATGCCGAGATTCTCCATGAAGTCAAGCTTCTCGGAGAGGCTTTCGCCGGGAGCGATTCCTTCCTGGAAGGAAAGGTTCAGCTTGACATCCGCCCCTTTCTTCTTGTCGGAGCAGCAAGCCGTCAAACCCGTGGATGCCGCAGCGATTGAAGCGGCACCCAGCAGGGAAGTCTGGAAGAATTCTTTCCGATTCATGGCCGACGATTATTTACCACTTCCGGGAACGCGGACGACGTACTTGGACATATCCATCGGACCCAGCTCGAGCGTCTCGGGCATGTAGTCGAGATCGGAGGCGCTGATGTCGTCCCAGTTGACGGTCTGGCCGGTGTAGGCGGACTCGCGGCCCATCGTGCCGGCGAGGGAAGACATACCGGTTTCGCCCGCTTCCACATGGGTCGTTCCCTTGCGGATGTGGTTGACCCAGTCAACGTGCTCGAGCACATAGGGATCATGCTGCTGGAACTCCGCCTTCGCAGCGGCATCGTCGAACTGCCAGATGATATTGCCCTGCAGGTCGCGGATCGCGAAATCCGTCGAGCTCCAGGAGCCCTTCGTACCCTGCACGAACTCGCTGACGTTGTTGGAGCAACCGTCGATCTGACGGCACATGCTGTGCAGATGGACGTTGTTCTCGAACTCGAAGTCGACGCTGAAGAAGTCGTACTGGTCGCCGGTGACACGGCGCTGACGGCTGCCGAAGCCAGTGGCGCGCAGCGGATGCTTGCCGATCATCCAGGTGAAGACGTCGATGTTGTGGACATGCTGCTCGACGATGTGGTCGCCGGAGAGCCACTTCCAGTTGACCCAGTCGCGGATCATCCATTCCATGTCGCTCCAACCGGCCTGGCGCTCACGGTACCAGAGCATCGGCTGGTTCCAGTACACGTTACCGCCGGTGATTTCACCGATGTAACCTTCCTGGATCTTCTTGAAGGACTCGACGTACGGGCGCTGGTGATGGCGCTGCGTACCGGTGACGACGCTCAAGCCCTTGGCCTCGGCCTGCTTGGCAGTTGCCATGATGGTGCGGTATCCCTTCGCGTCCACCGAAATCGGCTTCTCGAGGAAGGAATGCACTCCCTTCTCCGTCGCATACTGGAAATGGACCGGGCGGAAGACCGGAGGCGTAGCGACCACGACCATGTCGACACCCGAGTCGATCACTTTCTTGTAAGCATCAAAACCGGTGAAGCAATTCTCGACAGGGACTTCCTGTCCAGCCTTCTTGAGGTTCTCACGGACGGTGTCGATCCTGTCCTGGAAAACATCACCGAGGGCCGTCACCTTGATGCCGTTCGCAGCAGCAAGGAGGTTGTGGATCGCACCGTTGCCACGGCCGCCGCAACCGATGAGACCGGCCTTCAGTTCGCGGCCATCGATGGCCTTGTCAGGAAGTTCCGGAATGTAGTACTCACCGGGCTGCTTCAGCGGAACGAGTTTCTTTCCGCCCGCGCAGGAAGTGAGAACCGTGCCGCCGAGCAAGCCGGCCGCCCCGATCATCGAAGATACCCCGATAAAGGATCTTCTGTTCATTTTGTTGTCGCTCATTTTTTGTAGTATTTAGTGTATCAATTGTCCATGTTTATATTCTCCGGCACTTCGCACACGACGCGGAAGCCGATGCCCTTGATGTCGGAGAACCACCAGATGCTCTTCGGATTCTGCGGATCGGTCCGCAGCCAGTCTTCCGTCCGCGTATATCCGCGCCGCGCACACCGGATGTCGGCCGCATCGTCTGCATAGGAACCGCCGCGGACGACATGCTCCGTCCCGGAAGCGGGTCCCTTCGGATCGACGGCACCGTCCTGCAGGGAAGCATAGGCATCCGCCGCATACCAGTCGGCGCAGTGCTCCATCACGTTGCCGAGCATATTCTTCAAGCCGAACGGATTGGCATCCACCGCCGAAGGCTCCTGGGTCCGGCCGCGGCCGTTCACGGCGTAAATGGCGTAGTGGGCGATGTTCGTCGTATCGGCTTTGCGGAAGCGGCTCATGAAGGATTTTTCAGACATCTTCTTGGGATCCCCTTCGAAGAAATAAGGTGTCGACGTGCCGCCCCGGGCAGCATACTCCCATTCCGCCTCGGTAGGGAGGCGGTAGTGCCGGCCGGTCTTCAGGGAAAGCCACTGGCAGAAAGTCTCCGCAGCGTAATGCGTCATCGTAATGGCCGGCCGCTCTCCCATGCCCCAGCCCTGGTCGGGGAAGCCGAACGGCGGCGTCGGACCGCTGACGGCGTCCACGTCGGGACGGGAATTGTTCGCGTAGATCTTTTCAGGCGGCGTACGACCTTCCGACATCGTTTCGTTGTAGAAAGACCAGTACTGCTGCCAGGTCACTTCCGTCTCAGCCATGAAGAACGAGGAGACTTTGACCCGCTTCTGCGGACCTTCGTCCGCCTCGCGGAAAGCTTCCTTCTCCGGGCTGCCCATCAGGAACTCCCCGCCGGGGACGGCGATCATCCGGATGGCCGCGCCCGTGCCGGGTACCGTCTCTGTGAAGTCGGCGAAACGCTCGACGGCCGCAGGCGCGTCGTAAATCACCGAAGAGCCCGTCTCGACCTTCCCCTTGAGCTTCTTGTGCTCGTAGCCGGGCATGAAGTGGCCGACGTTCAAGTGGCAGCTGATGCACTGCAGGTCGAGCTTCTTCGCATTCTCCTCATAATAGAGATGCGCCGTGACCCCGTCGTCCGAAATGCCTTCCGGGAAGAGGTTCGTATGGCATTTCTCGCAGGAACGGTTGAAGACGATGCGCTGGGCATGCTCGAGCTGGCGCTTGGAATCCCAGTCGATCTCGTCCTTGTCCTTGGTCGCCTTGGTCCAGAGGTCCTTCACGCCGATGCCCGCCTTCACGGCATAGTATTTCAGCATGCCGTCTTCCTTCGGCGGAAGATGACAGGCGGCGCAGTCGGTCACCGTACCGGTCTTTCCGGCGTAATGCATGGATTTCTTCCAGTCGGCGTCCGCCTGCTCATGATAATGGCACTTCATGCAGTACTCGTTGGTGGACGTCTTTTCCGCCGCCGTCACCAGCGCAAGAAGGATGCACGCGCCTACGGCCACGCCGACGAGCCCGCCGGCCAGCCATTCGCGCATGCGTCTTCCATTCTTCGCTTCCCGCGTTCCCATTCCCGTCAGAATGAATCGTAGTACTTGGCCTCGCGCGGCGTCACTTTATTCATGTTGTCGAGCAGGTCCTCGTTCGTCTTGTACTCGTCCATCAGCTGGAGCATGAAGTTCATGGCCTCGGTCGGGTTCATGTCGGCGAGGAGCTTGCGGAGGATCCAGATCCGGTTCGCCACATCACGGCTGTAGAGGAGGTCGTCCCGCCGGGTGCTGGACAGCACGACATTGACAGCGGGGAAGATCCGGCGGTTGGCCAGCGTACGGTCGAGCTGGAGTTCCATGTTGCCGGTCCCCTTGAATTCCTCGAAGATCACGTCGTCCATCTTGGATCCGGTCTCCGTGAGGGCCGTCGCCAGGATCGTGAGGGAACCGCCCCCCTCGATGTTGCGCGCGGCGCCGAAGAAACGCTTCGGTTTCTGCAGCGCATTGGCGTCCACACCGCCGGTCAGCACCTTGCCGGAAGCAGGCTGGACGGTATTGTAGGCGCGCGCCAGACGCGTGATGGAATCCAGGAGGATCACCACGTCATGGCCGCATTCCACCAGGCGGCGGGCCTTCTCAAGGACCATGTTCGCCACCTTGACATGGCGCTCCGCCGGTTCGTCGAAGGTGGACGCGACCACTTCGGCCTTGACGCTGCGGCTCATGTCGGTCACTTCCTCGGGACGCTCGTCGATGAGGAGGACGATTTCGTACACCTCGGGGTGGTTGTCCGCGATGGCATTCGCAATCGACTTCAAGAGCATCGTCTTACCGGTCTTCGGCTGCGAGACGATCAGGCCGCGCTGGCCCTTGCCGATCGGGGTGAACATGTCCACGATGCGGCAGGATATGTCCTTGTGGTGGC
This sequence comes from uncultured Bacteroidia bacterium, assembly GCA_902801205.1. GTDB lineage: Bacteria > Bacteroidota > Bacteroidia > Bacteroidales > UBA932 > Cryptobacteroides. The sequence continues at coordinate 43,726 of CADCHE010000014.1, read as the reverse complement.
CATGGCCGAGCAGGTTGAATTTCTCGTCCGGGAAGAGGGGAGTGAGGAAATCGAACGGCACCCGGTCGCGGATGAATTCAGGCGTACGCCCGTTGATGTACTTGATCTTGACCAGCGGGAAGTATTTGTCCCCTTCCTTCGGCGGGCGGATCTCTCCGGTCACCGTGTCGCCGGACTTCAGGGCGTTGTTCTTGATCTGTCCCTGCGAGACATAGATGTCGTCCGGGGAGTTGAGGTAGTTGTAGTCGGAAGAACGGAGGAATCCATAGCCGTCGGGCATGATCTCCAGCACGCCGGTCGCCTCGACCGTCCCTTCGAATTCGGGCTCCTGGGGACGCTGCTTGCCACCGTTGTTCTGCTGCTGGCGGTTGTTCTGACGGAACGGTTTGCCGCCCTGGCGGGACGCCTCACCGGAAGGATCCGGGTGCTCGGAGGGATCGCCTTTCAGGTCGTCGAACAGCTGGTGGATGAATTCCTTGGAATCGACGGGCTTGGCCGCAGGTGTTTCTGCGGTGGCTTCCGCCGTCTTTTCTGCGGGAGCGTCCGCTTTCTCTTCCGCAGCGGGCTGCGGAGCGGCCGCCTGGGGCGCTTTGGCCTTGCGTCCGCGGCGGTTTCCCTTGCGGGCCTCGTCAGCGGCAGCCGGTGCAGGCTGTGCGGCGGCAGGAGCTTCCTCCTTCTTTTCTGCAGCTTCAGGGGCGGCAGGCGTCTCCGCCGGAGTTGCGGCCTGCTTCTTGGCAGGACGTCCGCGGCGTTTCTTTTCGCCAGCGGGTTGCGCGGCGGTTTCGGCCGCAGGCGCATCCTCCTTCTTTTCAAGTTGGGGCGCATCCTCTTTGGGAGCGGCCTTTGCTGCAGGCTTCACAGGCTTCTTCTCCGCAGGAGCATCCGCCTTGGCCGCCGGTTTTTCCGATTTGCGGGGCCGCCCGCGCTTGCGGGACTTGCCGTCCTCTTCGGGCTTGAGCGACTCGGCTTTCGCCTGTGCATCCAATATCGCGTACGCCAGGTTCTCGGCGTCCATTTTTTTCGTGTTCTTGATATCGTATCCCCGAGCGATGTCTTCAAGCTGCTCGGCGCTCATCTTGTTTAGATCGAATAAAGAATAAGGCATAAAAACAACATTGATCCGGGATTGATCCGGAAAGAAACATGAGCGTGTGCAGTAAAGAATTCACGCACACGAATGCAAATATAGTAAAAAAATTTAATAAGGAAAGAACTCCGGTTAAAAAAGGGTCAATTGTCCCAGTAGCTCGAACTCTTCTTGAAACGGAGCAGGTCGGCGAGGGCCGACGCATTCGCGCAGATCAGGAACGAATACGACTGGTACATCCCCGTCGGAATCCACGAAACCTGGATGTTGAAGCAATGCAGGTCGTACTTCGCGGAGAGCTGCGTCGTCGTCATCTTCATCATCATGAAATCCCATCCGGACTGCGCCTGGATCGACATTTTCGGCGTCAGCTGGACATTGCCGGACACGCCCAGCGTCTGGGTGAACCGGTCATTGCGGACCAGCTGGTTGTTCGTATAGTTGTACGACCGGTTGAACTGGAAGGAATAGTTGAAGTTGACCGACCAGGGTACATTCGGGTTCGTATAGTACAGCCATCCGCCCGGGATGTACTGCCCGGTGACCGGGTGGTAATAGATCCGCCGGTAATAGTCCGCCGGATTGCCGCCGGTCTCTCCACCCGCGACGGTCGATGATCCGTCGTTCCCCTTCACCTGGCCCTGTCCGGACAAGGAGTAGGAGAGGGAGGCGCTGGCGTTGGTCAGCCGGAGCGGAACGCCGTTCTGCATGATGTTGTACTTGTTGATCCGCCGCCCCTGTCCATCGATGGCATACGGGTCGAAGTTCAGGTTGCCGTTGATGCCGACCTTGCCGAAGACGGAGGTGGACATCGTCACGCCGACCGGATTCATCTTCAGGGAGTCGGCCAGGAAATTGTATCCGGTGCTCAGGTTCAGCTGGTCGAGGATCTTCACCTTCTTCGAGCCGTTTCCGGTCGTGTCGCTCGCGCTACGCACCTTGGCTTCCAGATTGTTCGACAGGGAGAAGGTCATGGTGGCGGAACGGCCCTTCCCGGGCGCGCTGTTCACCTGCCCTGCGTAGATGTTGTAGTCATAGGTCTTTGCCACGCCCAGGGTGTCGACGTAATTGAGCGTACGCCATCCATTGAACGCCTTGCCCTTCTCCGGGCTGATGCTGATACCGATGTTCGGCGACATCACGTGGCGGATCGCCTGGACCTTGCTGCCTCGCCCGAAGTTGAACATGCCGTAGAGGCGCGTACTCATCTGCATCGAACCGGAATAGTTGTGCGTCGTGCCGAAGGTGCCGAACTGCCGGCCCATTTCGGTCTTGACGGAGTTGGTTTCCGGATCGAAATAGGCCTCGCTCTTCCGGAAGAACCAGTTCATGCCGTAATTGACGCTCGGCGTGAAGTTCAGGTATTTGAGCAGGGTGAAGTTCGGCAGGCCGATCGTGAACGTGTGCGACATGCCGTTGCTGAACTTGTCGGTAAAGCCGGGCTGGCCGAACTCGGACGCCTTGAAGTTGATCTTGTTCTGCAGCGAGGTCGAATAGGCCAGCGAGAACTTCTCATAGAAACGCTCCTTGCCGACACGGTTCTTGATCTTGAAAGGATAGAAGCGCGAGACGCTGAACGTCAGGTTCGGCAGCGTGAAGGAATAGGAACTGTCCCGGGAGTTCTGGCTGTGCAGGCCGTTGAGCGACAGGTTGTATTTGCCGTTCCAGTTTTTCGAATAGGAGATCGAGGACGAGATCTGGTTCTGGAGCGCTTCGGAGACCGACCGCGAGTTGTAACGGCTGTTCGAAGGGCTGGAGAAGTTGACCGACGCGGAGAAGGATGTCCCCGGATGCGCCTTCGCGTCCTGCGAATGCGACCAACGGACGCCGAAGTTCTTGCTCTGGAAGAAATCCGAACTCCCGCGTTCACCCGTCTGGTCGACGGAATAGTTGAACGCGAAGTTGCCGGAGAACTTGTACTTGACCATGTAGCGAGAGTTGACGTCCGCGGCCCAGGAGCCGAGGGTGTAGATGTCGCCGGTCAGCGACAGGTCGAAGAAATCGCCCATGACGAAGTACATACCGGCGTCGCGCAGGTAGAAACCGCGTGCGTTCTCCTCGCCGAAGGTCGGCATCAGGAATCCCGTCGCGCGCTCCGGCCGCTTGGGAATGAAGCCGAAGGGGATGGCGACCGGAAGGTCGACGTCCTCGACGACCAGGTGCGCAGGGCCGAAAACCGTCTTCTGCGAGGGTTTCGTCACGACTTTCGCGGCGGAGAGTTTCAGGTAATAATGCGGATGCTCGAGGTCGCAGACCGTGTACTTGCCCTGCGTGATGTTGATCGAGCGGTCCGCCATCATTTTGATGTTCTTCCCATGGAGGATGCCATCGTCCTCCTGGGTCACCATGTTGGTGATGAAGGACTTCCGGGAGTTGAAGTTATAGCGGACCTCCTCCATTTCGAAGGTGTTGCCATCCTGTTCCATCTTCGGGCGCCCGACCCATTCGCCTTCCAGGGAGTCATAGGTTCCGCGCGCAAAGACCGTCCCGGTCGACATGTCGTATTCCATGTAGTCGGCCGTCAGCTTCATGTTGCCGTAGGTGACGGAAACGTCGCCGTAATAGTACATTTTCCGGCGGCCTTCCGCAAAATCCTGACGGATGGAGTCCTTCGCGCCGGAAAAGGCAGGACGGTCCAGGGAACTTTTTTCCAGCAGCTCGAGGGAATCCGCCGCGGCGTTGGATAACGAATCCGAGCGGCTGAGCAGGGAATCCACGGGACCGGACAGGGAATCCGCGGCCGGACGCAGGAGGGAATCCCCCTGCCGGAACCGGAGGGAGTCAGCGGAAAGCAAGGGTTTGGGAAGCGTATCGGAACCGCGCCCGGAGAAACTCCGGGGGCCGCGGGGACGGCCCGTGACGGAGAACGTCAAGGCCGTGGCCAGCACGAACACAAGCAGAAAGAGATATGTATGTTTTCCGAAACGCAATTTTTTTCTAAATTTGCAAAAGACAAATATACGACTATTTTGGTTACCCATCGCAATTTTCTTGCCGTTCTTTCGGCATTCGCCCTCCTTTGGGCCGCATTTCCGGCCGCCGGCCAAGATATTCGGCTGAAGACGGTTGTCATCGACCCGGGGCACGGCGGGAAAGACGCCGGCTGCATCAGCCCGAGCGGGAAAACCATGGAGAAAACCATCGTGCTGGACATCGGCAAACGCTTTGCCAGGATGATCCGGGCCGGATACCCGGACGTCAAAGTCGTGATGACCCGCTCCGAAGATGTCTTCGTCACCCTGCAAGGACGCGCCGACATCGCCAATCGCAATGGAGCGGATCTTTTCATCTCCGTCCACGTCAATTCCGTCGAGAAGAAACGGACCGGGCCGAACGGCTATTCGGTCCACATCCTGGGCCAGTATACATCCAAAAACAGGGACCTGTATGCCGGAAACATGGAAGTCGTGAAACGCGAGAACTCCGTTATCCTCCTGGAGGACGACTACTCCACACGCTATGAGGGATTCGATCCGTCCGACCCGGAGTCCTATATCTTCATGAACCTGATGCAGAATGCCAACCTGGAGCAGAGCCTGCTCTTTGCGCAGATGGTTGAAGAGGAGATGCGGGGCGGCACGATCCACGCCAGCCGCGGCATCTCGCAGGATCCGTTCTACGTCCTCTGGCGGACGGCCATGCCTGCCGTCCTTGTCGAATGCGGCTTCATGTCCAACCCGGACGACCGGGCCGCCCTGATCAAGGAGGAGGGGAGGGAGAAGATCGCTTCGGACCTGTACGATGCCTTCGTGCGTTATAAGAAGAAGTACGACGGCGGATCGAAGGCAGAGCCCCAGGCAAAGCCCGCTCCCGAAGAGGCCGCTGAAGAAAAGGAAGATGCGCCGCAGGCGGAACCCGAAGGGAATGTCCGCTATGGCATCCAGGTCAGCGCATCGTCGCGCAAGATGCCCAGGAACGACCCCTTCTTCCACGGCGAAGCCTTTGAAGCCTTTCCTTCCGGAAAACTGTACAAGTATGTCGTCGGCCTGACGGATGACCCCGCCGAAGCGAAAAAAACCTTTGCCCGGATCAAGGACAAATTCCCCGGATCATTCCTCGTCAAGATCGAGAACGGTATCCCCGCGCGCACACAGTAAAACCGGTTTTTTCCACCCTGCAGAAACATGCAGCAAAGAAAAATCCATTTTTCGTTAATTTAGAATAATTCTAAATTGGTAAATAGCTAAAATTCATGGGGATTAGCGATGAAAAACCAATTACGTTGCTTGGAAATCAGCACTTTATAATCCGGATTTCAGGGGCGGCTCTCGTATAATTATAGCGATAAAAAAAAATATAAGCAATAGAAAAAAAGATTTTTTATCAATTAATTTTCCTCCAATTTTGCAATACCTAAAGCAAGGCTGATTTCTTGCCGAAACAATGGCTTAAATTTTACCGGAATGGCTGAACTGGAAAGACATATTTCCATATGGAACGCTTGTCTGCGTATCTTCGAGGAGAACGTGGACAAGAAGCAGTTCAACGTCTGGTTCAAAGCCATCGTTCCGGTTTCGTTCGAAGGCACCACGCTGACGGTGGAAGTCCCGACCGATTTCTTCCGTGAATACCTCGAAAGCGCCTACCTCCAGATCATCAAGGCAACGCTGCGCCGCGTCATCGGCCCCGAAGCCCGCCTGGTATATAAGGTGCATCCCGTCCGCCGGGAGGCGCCGATGGTCTATCCGGCCGCGACCGAGGAGGTCCCCGTGAACAAGCCCGTCATGATCAACACGTTCCAGCCGGCCAGCAATCCGGGGCCCTTTGTCTTTCCGGGCATCCAGAAAGTACAGATCCAGCCGCGGCTCAACCCCACCTACTGTTTCGACAACCTGGTGAAAGGGGAGTGCAACCGGATCGGCGTGACCGCCGGGCAGAACATCTCCGAGAAGCCGGGCAAGACGCCCTTCAACCCGCTGTTCATCTTCGGCGGTTCGGGCCTCGGCAAGACGCACATCGCCCAGGCGATCGGCATCGCCATCCACGACCGGTATCCGGACCTCGTCGTCCTGTACGTCACCGGCAATGAGTTCAAGACCCAGTATGTGAACGCCATCAAGGTCAACAACAAGCTTTCCGACTTCATGGCCTTCTACATGCGGATCGACGTGCTGATCGTGGACGACATCCAGGAACTGATCGGCCCCGCCTCGCAGAACGCTTTCTTCAATATCTTCAATTACCTGCACCAATCCGGCAAGCAGCTCGTCTTCACCTCCGACCGCGCCCCGGCCGACCTGGTCAATTTCGAGGAACGACTGCTGTCCCGCTTCAAGTGGGGGCTTTCCGTCGAGCTCACACGGCCCGACCAGGAGACGCGCCTGGCGATGCTCCGGTCCCGTTGTTTCCGGGAGGGTATCGCCATCAGTGACGACGTGCTCACCTTCCTCGCCGAACGGATCCGCACCAACTTCCGTGAACTGGAAGGGGCACTGATCTCGCTCATCGCCAATGCCACGCTCTGCCAGAAGGAAGTGACGCTGGAACTGGCCGAAAAGATCACCGAGTCCATTGTCGGGGAAGACCAGACGGAAGTGACCATCGGGAAGGTCCAGGAAGTTGTCTGCGACTATTTCAACATCACGCGCGACACCCTGCTGTCCAAATCCCGCAAGCGCCAGATCGTCCAGGCTCGTCAAATCGCCATGTACATGAGCCGCAACCTCATCTCCGGATGCTCCCTGTCCACCATCGGCATGGAACTCGGCGGAAAGGACCACGCGACCGTCCTGCATGCCTGTACGACGGTTTCCGACCTGATGTCCACGGACAAGACATTCCGGCAGTACGTCACTGATATCGAGAAGATGCTCGTCCCCGCCGGCCGGTGAAGCCGGCTTTTCCATTTTCGGGCATCCACATACCAAATGAAACAGGAAAAAAATGATGAATTCGGAAAGAATCCTGGAAATATTCAAGGAAATCACCCGGATCCCCAGGGAATCCGGGCATGAAGAGCAGATGCAGGCCTACCTGCAGGACTTCGCCCGCGCCCATGCGCTCGCATGCCGCACCGACGCCGTCGGCAACGTCTGCATCACCAAGGAGCCGGCTCCCGGGAAGGAGCAGACGCCGACGCTGGTGCTCCAGGGCCACCAGGACATGGTCTGCGAGAAACTGAAAGGCTCCGCGCACGACTTCGGCAAGGATCCGATCGAATATGTGATCGAAAATGGATGGATGATCGCCAAGGAAACGACCCTGGGGGCCGACGACGGCATCGGCGTAGCAGCCATGCTCGCCCTGCTGGAGAGCGACCTGCCCACCGGCCGCCTCGAGTGCGTCTTCACGGTCTCCGAGGAGACGGGCATGGATGGTGCCTTCGGCATGGAACCCGGTTTCTTCACGGGCCGTACCCTCATCAACCTCGATTCCGAAGACGAAGGCCAGCTGTTCATCGGCTGCGCCGGCGGCCTCGACACCTTCGCCACTTTCCGATATACGACCGGAACGCTCCGGCCGGGATACAAGACGGCCGTGCTGCGCATCGCCGGTGCCCTCGGCGGGCACAGCGGTGACGACATCGACAAGGAACGGATCAACGCCGTGCAGACGATGGCCCGCTTCCTCGATGGGGATTATCCCCATGGCCTGCAGCTGATCCACCTGGAAGGCGGCGGCAAACCGAACGCGATCGCCCGCGAGTGCGAAGCCGTGGTCGCCGTCCCCGACCCGGCAGCGACCGCCCGCCGCTTCGCCGCTTTCGGGGAGGAAGTACGCGCCGAGCATTTCCAGTCCGATCCGGACGCCCGGTTCACCTGCGAAACGGCCCCGGCGGAAATGCCCCCGATGGCGGACGCGGATGCCTTGCGCCTGATCCGTGCACTCTTCGCCTGCCCGCATGGTGTCGAAGCGATGAGCCAGGACATCCCCGGCCTCGTAGAAACGTCGACCAACCTGGCCTCCATCCGCATGGAGGAAGGCGTGGCGCACATCGTCACCAGCCAGCGGAGCGCCACGGCATCCGCCCGCAGAATGATGGGAGCCAAGGTGGCCGCCCACTTCCTGCTGGCCGGCGCCGAGGTCGAGCACGCTTCGGAGTACCCCGGCTGGAAGCCCAACCTGCACTCCAGGATCCTGGAAGTCAGCGTGGCCTCCTACCGCGCGCTCTTCCGGACCGAGCCCGAGGTCAAGGCGATCCATGCCGGCCTGGAATGTGGCCTCTTCGGAGAAAAGTTCGGCGATCTGGACATGATTTCCTTCGGCCCCACCCTCCGCGGCGTGCATACGCCGGGCGAACGGCTCGACCTGGCTTCCCTGGAGAAATTCACGCGCCATCTCGCCGACGTCGTCATCCGTTTCCAACAGTAAAAAAGACTATACTATGATACAAATCGCACCTTCCATCCTGTCGGGCAATTTCCTGCACCTGGAGCCCGACCTGAAAATGATCAACGAACACGCGGACCTCATCCACATCGACGTAATGGACGGGAGCCTGGTCCCCAACATCTCCTTCGGTTTCCCGGTCATGGAGGCCATCGCCAAGGTCATCGAAGTGCCGATGGATGTCCACCTGATGATCGTCCATCCCGAGAAATACATCGAACGCTTCGCGAAAGCCGGCGCGCAGATGATCAGCTTCCACCTGGAAGCCGCTGACGAAGCTGGCATCGATGCCGGAGAGATCCTCGACCTGGTACACCGCTGCGGCGCGAAGGCCGGCCTCGCCATCGACCCCGACGTTCCGGTCGACCGGCTGTACCCCTACATCGAAAAGGTGGATTTCTTCCTGATCATGTCGGTGTTCGCCGGATTCGGCGGGCAGAAGTTCATCGAAGATTCCATCGGACGCATCCGTCAGCTGCATGAGGAGATGGAGCGCAGGGGCCTCCTGCGGCCCATCGAGGTCGACGGCGGTGTATCTGCGGCGAACGCGGCGCAACTGGCCGATGCCGGCGCGGAGATCCTGGTTGCGGGTAGTTCGGTGTTCAAAGCGGCAGATCCCGCGGAAGCGATCAAGCAGATGCGCGTCAGATAACGAAGCTGATCTCTTTGAAGGCGAACGACTCCCGTTCGCCTTTTTCATTTTCCAGAAGCAGCCTTCCCGTATTGTCCACGTCCCAGATCCGGGCATGGAAAGAGGTTCCGTCGGCGCAGCGGACGTATTCGTGCCGTTCGCCGAGACGGTAGAGGGCAACCCGGTACCGCCGGGCCTGCGCAGCCGTTTCGTCGGGGACCGCCAGCGCACCCAATGCCGCAGCCAGGAAACCGCACAAAGCTTCAAGTTCCGTCTCGGGCGTGTAGTTCTCTCCGGAAACAAGCGCCATGGAAACCGGATTGACGAGATCGGGGCGGAACGTCCGCTGGTTGACATTCAGTCCGATACCGATGACGCTGGCCCGGACGAAACCGTCCTGCAGGGCGTTCTCGACAAGCATGCCGCAAATCTTCCGGTTGCGGACATAGATGTCGTTCGGCCACTTGACGAAGGCACTGATGCCGCGGCTCTGCAGATATTCCCGCACAGCGAGCGCGGCAGCGCGGGAGATGCCGAAGGCTTCGGCGGCGGGGAGGGGAAATCCCGGCTTGAAGACGAGCGAGAACGTCAGGTTCTCACCGGGAGCCGCATGCCAGCGGTTGCCCCGCTGTCCGCGTCCGGCCGTCTGTTCCCGGGCAGCCAGAACTGACAAATTGTCAAGGTCATCCAAACGCCTCAGGGCCTCGTTGTTCGTGGAATCCAGCGTTTCGAACCACAGTATCCGGACAGATTCTTTCATTGGTTCAGAATTTGTTTTTATATTTGTAGATTGTAATAATAATGCAAATTTAACGGTTTTTTCATATGATTACACACGACCTCAGGGTGATGGCGGACGCCATGCTCGACAAGAAAGCACAGAACGTCGTCGATATCGACCTCCGGCAGATCGGAACGGCCATTACGGACCATTTCATGATCTGCAACGGCGATTCCACGACCAATGTGAACGCCATCGCGGACAGCGTGATCGAAAAGATGCGCACCGAACTGGGCCGTAAGCCGCTTCGCACCCAAGGCTTCGAGAACGGATTCTGGATCATCCTCGATTACGGCGATATCATCGCCCATATTTTCCTGACCGAATACCGGGCTTTCTACCGGCTGGAGGAACTTTGGGCCGATGCGCCGCGCAAGGAATACAAGGAACGGCGCAAACCCGCTTCCAAAACGAAAAAAACGGAAGAAGATGCCTGACGAGAACAAACCCCAGAAGCAGTTCACCTTCCGCTTCAATTTCTCCTGGTTCTACCTGCTTCTCGTCCTGGGCATCGGCTGGATGCTCATGAACAATCAGGGTGCCGCCAATCCACAGAAAGCCGAGTGGGCGGAGGTTAAGGAAATGTTCCGGGAAGGGGACATCAAGCAGATCGATTATATCCGCAACGACTACAGGGGCGAAGTGACGGTCCGTCCGGACCGGCTGGCCAAGTACGCCGACAAGTTCGGCGGCAAGGTGCCGGCCCGTTCGCCGCACTTCATCTTCCTGGTATCCGACAAGTTCGACGCCGAGAATGAGTTCGGTGCCCTGAACGAAGGACTGCCCGCCGACGCGCAGGTGAAGGTGGTCGTCAAGAGCGAGAGCCATTTCTGGTCTAGTGCGCTCGAGATGATCCTTCCGCTCCTCCTGCTGGTGCTGATGTGGGTCTGGATGTTCCGCGGCATGAACCGCGCGAACGGCGCAGGCCCCGGCGGACCGGGCGGCGGCATCTTCAACGTAGGCCGCGCGACCGGGAAGCTCGCCGACAAGGACAAAGTCAACGTCACCTTCAAGGATGTCGCCGGACTGTACGGCGCCAAGGACGAGGTGATGGAGATCGTCGACTTCCTGAAGAATCCCCAGAAATACACCGCACTGGGCGGAAAAATTCCCAAGGGAGCCCTCCTGGTCGGTCCTCCCGGAACGGGCAAGACCCTGCTGGCGAAGGCCGTGGCGGGGGAGGCGAACGTTCCGTTCTTCTCGATTTCCGGTTCCGACTTCGTGGAGATGTTCGTCGGCGTAGGTGCGTCACGTGTGCGTGACCTGTTCCGGCAGGCAAAGGAGAAAGCCCCCTGCATCGTCTTCATCGACGAGATTGACGCCGTCGGACGCGCCCGTGGCAAGAACGCCGGTTTCTCGAGCAACGACGAGCGTGAAAACACCTTGAACCAGCTCCTGACCGAGATGGACGGTTTCGGAACGAACAGCGGCGTCATCATCCTCGCAGCCACCAACCGGGCCGACATCCTCGACAAGGCACTGATGCGTGCCGGCCGGTTCGACCGCCAGATCCATGTGGAACTGCCGGAAGTGAACGAGCGCGAAGAAATCTTCCAGGTGCACCTGCGCGGTCTCAAGGTCGCGGACGACTTCGACGTCAAACTGATGGCCAAGCATACGCCCGGTTTCTCCGGCGCCGACATCGCGAATGTCTGCAACGAAGCCGCCCTCACGGCCGCCCGCAAGAACAAGAAAGTGATCGAAATGCAGGACTTCATGGACGCCGTCGACCGCATCATCGGCGGTCTGGAGCGGAAGGACAACACCATCATGACGCCGGCCGAGAAGCGGACGACCGCTTACCACGAGGCCGGCCATGCCGTCGTCGGCTGGCTGCTGCCGGAAGCCGATCCGGTGTTGAAAGTCAGCATCATCCCGCGCGGAAAGGCGCTGGGCTTGACCTGGAACCTGCCTGCCGAACGGAAGAACTGGTCGCGTTCCTACATGATGGACGAGATGTGTACGCTGATGGGCGGACGCGCGGCCGAGTGGATCATCAACGGAGAGCCTTCCACCGGGGCGCTGAGCGACTTCGAACGGCTCACCAACATGGCCTACGCCATGGTCCAGTACTATGGCATGAGCGACAAGATCGGGCCTTTGTCCTTCTACGATTCCACCGGGTCGCGCGGATTCGAACTCGTGAAGCCCTACAGCGAAAAGACGGCGGAACTGATGGACCAGGAAGTCCGGGACATCGTCGAAACCGTCCGTGTCCGAACGGAAAACATCCTCCGGGAGCACGAAGCGGCATTCCGCCAGGTGGCGGAACTGCTCCTTGATAAGGAAGTCATCATGGCGGATGACCTGGAGCGGATCCTTGGTCCGAAAGTACGCCCCGCTACGGCGGCGCCGGAGGCCCCGGCGGAAGAACCGGAAAAAGCGCAGGGTGATGAATAACGTAACTGTACGCACCATCTCCGGCATCGGATTCGTGCTGGTGATGCTCGCCTGCCTGATGTTCAACAAGTTCCTTTTCGCGGGCATGGTGGTCTTCATCACCTCCGTCATGCTGCTGGAATTCTATCACATCACGATGGGGAAAAGCTACGGCTTCTCCAAGTTCCTGGCCGTGCTGGCCGCGATCTTCATTTTCGGAGTCATGTTCGCAACCTGTTGTTACCACACGCCGATGCGGATGGTGGTCCTGGTCATGGTTCCGATCTTCATCATCATGATCAACTCGCTGTACGTCAAGGACAAGGAAGAATACGGCAAGTTTTCGAACATCTACACGGGGCTGCTTTACATCGCCTTGCCCACGGCGCTCTCCAACCTGATCGCCTTCGACAAGGCCGGCAACTTCAGCGGCCTGCTGCTGATCTGCTTCTTCGTCATCATCTGGTGCTCCGACGTCGGCGCATTCACGTTCGGCATCCTGCTGGGCAAGAAGTTCCCGAAAAAGCTTTTCGAGTCCGTTTCTCCGAAAAAGACCTGGGTCGGCTTCTTCGGCGGATTGACGACCTCCGTCGGTTCCGCCATCATCCTCTACTACTGCGGCATGCTTCGTTTCCCCCTCATGCACTGCATCATCCTTTCGCTGATCATGTGCATTGCGGGCGTTTACGGCGACCTGTATGAGTCGCAATGGAAGCGTGTCTACGGGGTCAAGGACTCCGGCAACATCATTCCCGGTCACGGCGGCATGCTCGACCGGTTCGACAGCACGCTGATGGCGATGCCGATCGGTGCGATATATCTGGCTATGTTTGACTTGCTTTAACCCTTTCGCTATGATCAAGATCGATTCCGACTGTTACGGCACCATCCTGCTGGTCTGGGCGATCGTCCTGCTGCTGGGCTTCGTGGTCATCCGTTTCACCTCCGTCGCGGCGGTCCGGATTCCGTTGCTCGTCCTGCTGGGCGTGTTCGGTTGCTTCGTCACCTGGTTCCACCGCGTACCCGAGCGTGAGACACCGGCGGGGGATGCCGGCACGGTGACAGCCGTCGCCGATGGGAAGATCCTCCAGATCCTGCCCGCCTACGAAGGCGAATACCTCAAGCGGGACTGCATGCTCGTCTCCATCTACATGAATTTCTTCGACGTCCACGCGAATTTCTGGCCGATGGACGGGACGGTTTCCTATTATAAATACCATCCCGGGAAATACCTCCTGGCGTTCCACCCCAAGGCATCGGAGAAGAACGAACATTCTTCCACCGTCATCCGCAGCGAAAAGGGAGAACTCCTTTTCAAGCAGATCGCGGGCACCTTCGCTCGCCGGATCGTCATCTATTCGAAGAAAGGGGAGCCGGTCCGCAGGGGAGCCCAATGCGGCATCATCAAGTTCGGCTCGCGCATCGACATGTACCTGCCGCTCGACGCCGAGATCAAAGTGAAAGTGGGAGACCTGACACGGGCCTGCGAGACCGTGATCGCCCAGCTGAAATAAACAACACTAGACTTCCGTTGCGGCCTGATGCCGCCTTCGGCCGCTCCGCTCCTTAAAGCAGAGCCCGCCCCTGACTCCCTTCTGATTCAATCAGTTCCAGCAGCCTGTCGGCCGCTTCCTCCTGGGGGACGTGGCGCAGGACGGGTGTCTTGCCACGGTAGATCGATACCTTGCCGCCTCCCTCGCCGACATAGCCCCAGTCCGCGTCCGCCATCTCACCGGGGCCGTTGACGATGCAGCCCATCACGGCAATGACGACATTCTTCAAATGAGCCGTGCGCGCTTTTACCTCTTCCAGGGCGCCCTGGAGGTCGTACATCGTCCGCCCGCAGCCCGGGCAAGCGATGTATTCCGGCTTGTAGAAACGCCGCCGGGCAGCCTGCATCAGTTCATCTTCGAGGTAGGCGCCGAAGCCGGAATCGGTCAGGGAAACAGGGGTCCCGTCCGTGTCCAGGTAGGTTCCTTCCAGCGTCAGCGCATCGACGGAACCTTCCAGCAGCCGCTTTCCGAAATCACAGGAGGCGTCGAGCAGGAGCCGCTCCCGGGAAGGCGCCTCGTACCGGGCGCAGACCTGCTTCCCTTCAACTTTCAGGGAGACGAGGGAGGAAGCGGTCCGACCTTCATACCGGTCGGCCAGATACCGCGCGACCGGCAGTTCGGCTTCCGGATCTTCCGTCAGGGAAACGCGCAGGGTGTCGCCGAGGCCCTCCGAGAGGAGGGTGGAAATGCCGACGCAGGACTTGATCCGGCCACTGTCGCCGTTTCCGGATTCGGTCAGTCCGACATGGAGCGGGAAACGGTGTCCCGCCTCGCGCATCATGCGTTCCAGATGGCGGTAGGCCTCGACGAGCACCACGGTATTGCTGGATTTGAGCGATACGACAACATTGAAAAAACGCGCCTCGATGCACATCCGGATCCACTCCATGGCCGCATGGGCCATGGCCTCCGGAGTGTTGCCGTACAGTCCCGTGATGTATTCGCCGAGCGAGCCGTGATTCACGCCGATCCGGATGGCCGTCCCGGATTCCGCACAGACCCCGAGCAGTTGCCCGAAGAGACTGCGGGCGGTTTCATGGTCACGGTGGAAGTTACCCGGATTGATCCGGACCTTCTCCACGACAGGAGCGACGGCCAGGGCCGTGGCGGCGGAAAAATGGATGTCGGCCACCAACGGAACGGGTATGCCGGCGTCGTCGAGGCGCGCGCGGAGCATCCGCATGGATTCCACTTCCGCCGGTCCGGGGACCGTCAGGCGGATCAGCTGCGCACCGGCCTCATACAGCCGCACACATTGCGCAAAGGAAGCGTCCACATCCGCCGTATGCGTATTGCACATTGTCTGGACGACGATGGGATTGCCACCGCCGATCCGGATGTCGCCGACCCGGGCGACCCACTCATTCACTTTCATAGACTTGTCTGTAAGCTTCACGGCGGAGCGCCGCCTTGTTGTTGCCCGTCCTGCGGCCCAGCTGGATGTAGATGCCGGCCGTCAGCATGATGTCAAAAGGATAGGCAAAGCGATAGTAGTACTGGCTTGCGTAGTCGGGGTCATACAGGGTCGACCATCCGTAGCGCACCGAACCGTTCACGTGGAATTCAAAAGGGTCGAAGACCACGGCAAAACCCACGCCGCCGGTCAGGCCGTAATCGAAGCGGTGGTCCGTTTCAAGGAAAGAATGGGCGGCGGATTCGGAGACGATCGGCCCGGTCCGCTCGATGTTCATGCGCCATCCACCGTAGATGCCCGCATCGGCCATCATCTTGAAATGCAGCATGTCGATATGGAAATGTGCCATGAAAGGAACTTCCACGACATCCATGAGCGCCTGCGTCGCCCCCTCGATCACGGCAATGCGCCCCGTTTCCTTGTTTTCCTTGAATTTGTAGCCTTCGTGGCTGTACCGCACGCCGGCCTTGAACCCGAAATAGGGGAGGTAGCCGAACATCTTTCCGTAACGCGTGATAAAGACCCCGGCTGTCATCGGTGCAAACAGCATTTCCTGCACCTGGGAAGGATTGAACTCCATCCGGGAGAGAGAGGCGCCATATTCGACGCCGAAGAGCGTATAGTCGTTGATGATGAAGCGTTTCGACACCTGCACTGTATCCAGGTACTCGTCTGGATACTCGGTCCGGACCGACGTATCCCGCGGCATGCGCGGCGCAGCAGACAGGGTCATCTGCAGGCATAGCAGCAGGAAAAGGATGGGGAAATACTTTATATAACGCCGCATATACTCCTAGTCTTTAAACACTTCAACAAGATCAACATCTTGCGACAACTCCGTTTTTTCCGGGATGTCGACCATGTCCTCCCGGTTGAATTGGAGGAACTTCACCTTCTCCGGCTGCCGGCGGGCGAGGAGCAGGCCGGTGTCGACGATGCCATTCCGGTTCACGTCTTCCGTGATCCGGACGGAATACTTGCCCTTCTTCAGGTAAGGGAAGAGAAGGTCGGCGTCCGCCTCGATCTGATACGTACGGAGGACCTGGCTCCGCTTCTCGTTCAGCAGGTCGACGATGTACCGCCGTCCGCCCACGCCCGTCATCCGCAGCGTGAGGCTGCTGAGCGATTCATCCGTGGGCAGGGTGACCTTCACCTGCGTACTGTCGTTCCAGAAACCGTTGATGTCCTGGAACGTCCGCGAAGGGACCTTGAAGATATAGTCAAACCCCGTCTGCAGGGTTCCGGTAGGCCGGAAGGTGTATTTGCGCAGGTTCAGGGAATCCCGCTCCCATGTGAACGCTTCGATGGTCTCCTGCTGTTTCGGGTTGACCGACTTCAGGACCAGCGAATCGAAGTGGCCGTAGACCGGCGGGAAGGCGAACTCGATCTCGAAACCGGCCTGTTCCACGGTCTCCGGCTTGCCGGTAAGCGTCATCTGGCAGACCGTGTCCTTATGCTCGAGTTTCTTGCGCGTGGGCTTTCCCTTGGGCTTGTTCTCGTCGAAGAGCCGGACGGTTTCCGTCACGGGTTTCAGCGTGCCGGTGGAATCGGTCTTCCAGAAAACCAGGTTCAAATGGAGCGTGTCCGGAATCCGGCGCCGGTCATTGACCCAGAGTTCGAGGCTGTCGCGACGCGGATTGAACTGGGCGATGACGCGGTTCGGGGCAATGCCCTTGAACCAGAGCGAGTCGATCCGGGTGTCCGGCGCGTTGAAAGTCACATAAGCGGAACGGTCGGAAATCCGCACCTTGTTCATCAGCATCTGCTTGGAAGGGCGTTCGCGGAAAACGTTCAGCGTCATGTCGGAGCCGCGCGCGAGACAGTGGACGGTGTCCTTCATGTCATATTTCGTGAGTTCCGGCAGGGAATCGACCACGAAGCGGTGTGGACGTACGAGCGTATCCGAGAAGGCGATCCGGTCCTCGTCGGGATCATAGAGGTTGTTTCCGTTCCCGTCGACCACGGCATAGATCCGGTATAGGGTGTCCTGGATGTTCCGCAGGGTGAAGTAGCCCCAGTCGTCCGTGCGGACGGACGCGAAGGGGCGCCGCAGGAAGACGGCGGAATCCGCCTGGTCCTTGTACAGCATCACCGTCGCCCCCTTGATGGGCTTGAGTGTGTTGCAGTCGACGACCGTTCCCGTCAGGAGCATGGTGTCGATGGCGGAACCGGTCGAAAAGACGGCCGTGTATCCCGGGAACTTATTTCCCTCGTTGTTGTCCGCAATGGCGCCCGTCACATCGAGCGTGTACGTCGTATTCGGCTGGAGATCCTCTTCGAAGTAGACGACGACGCTCTTGCCCTTGAGTTTGAAACGGGGCTGTTTCTGCAGGGGCGGGGAGAGGTAGAGCGCCTTCGGCTCCTTGACGGTCACGTACTCGTTGAAGGTGAAGACCACCTTGGTGTCGTGCACGGGCACGTTCAGGGCACCCAGGGCGGGGGAGACCGCCGTCACCACCGGAGGAATCGTATCCTTCTTTCCGCCGGTCGGAGCCTGGGTCGTGTTCGCGCAGGAGGGCGAGAAGAGCGACACGCCGAGGGCGACGAAGACGGGAATCAACGGGAAATATCTCTTTATCAATCGCTTCATATTTGTCTCATATATCGGTCCGTGCCACATTCTGGATGCCGTCGATCGCGCTCAACCGCTTGATCATCCGCTCCAGCACGGACTTGTTCTGCACGCTCAGGTCGAAGTAGCCTTCAAAGACACCGTTCTCCGAACTGAGGTAAACTTTCCGCATGTTCACCCCCATCACCAGCGAGATGAAACGCGAGATCTCGTTGAGCAGGCCCATCCGGTCGATGCCCGTGACGGAGAGCCGGACCGTGAACACCTGGTTATCCGCCGTTCCCTCCCACTTGGGGACGACGACCCAGTCGCCATGCTTGGAGGCAATGTTTTCGGCGACGGGACACGTTTTCTTATGCACGGTCACCACCCCGTCGGGCGTACGGATGCCGATCACCGGATCGCCCGGAATCGGCTTGCAGCAGGAGGCGATCACCGGTGCGGAACCATTCTTCTCCGGATCCTTCCCGCCCTTGCCCCGGCGGAACCACGGGAACGTCCAGGAGTGGCCGCGGCCGACACCGCTGGCGGAAAGCACTTCCGGCAGTTCGCCCAGGTTGAGCATCCCCAGCCCGATGCGGAAATACAGTTCTTCAAAATTCCTGCCCGGAACGTTGAAATGGTCACAGATCAGCGTAAGGGAGTCCTGGTTCATCTTGTACCCGGCCTTTTCCAGGTATTGCGCAAGCAACGCCTGCCCCTGGCGGACCGTCTCCTTCTTGTCACCCTTGAAATAGTCCAGGACAAGGTTGCGGGCATGGCGCGTCTGCAGGAACTGGAGCCATTCGCGCTTCGGGTGCCCGTTGCCGGCCGTGATGATCTCCACCTGGTCGCCGCTGTGCAGCACGTACGAGAGCGGAACCAGCTTCATGTTCACCTTCGCGGCGATGGCCCGGTTCCCGATCTCCGTGTGGATCTGGTAACCGAAGTCCAGGGCGGTGCTGCCCTTGGCCACCGAGCGTTGTTCCCCCTTCGGCGTGAAGACGACGATTTCGCTGCCTGTCAGGTCGTTGTGGATGATGTCGAGCAATTCCAGGGCGTTGACGTCCGGACTGACCAGGATCTCCTTGACCTTCGCCAGCCATTTGTCCATCTCGCTGTCGTTCTCACTGATGTAGCCTTCCTTCTTGTACGACCAGTGGGCCGCGATACCTTTCTCGGCGATGTCGTCCATCCGCTTGGAGCGGATCTGGACTTCCACCCAGATGCCCTTTTCGCTCAGCAGGGTGCAGTGCAGGGCCTCGTAACCATTGCTCTTCGGATGGCGCACCCAGTCGCGCACCCGGTCCGGCTTGTAGCGGTACATGCCGGTGATGATCGAGAAGATGTGGTAGCACTGGTCCCGTTCCGTCTCCTTCGCGTCCGAGGGCGGGGAGAAGACGATGCGGAGGGCGAACAGGTCGTACACCTCGTCGAACGTGACCTGTTTCGTCTGCATCTTGTGCCAGATCGAGTACGGCGTCTTGATGCGCTTGCGAATCTCGAAGTCGAACCCGGCGCGGCGCAGGGCGCTCTCGATCGGGACCACGAACGCATCGATGTCCTTCTCCTTTCCGGAGATCGTCGAAGCGATCTGTGCCGTGATGTCCCGGAAGGCATCCGGCTCCTTGTATTTCAGCCAGATGTTCTCCATCTCGGACTTGATCTCGTAAAGGCCGAGCCGGTGGGCGAGGGGGATGAAGATGAACATCGTCTCGCTGAGGATCTTGTCGCGCTTGTATTCGGGCATGAACTCGATCGTACGGCAGTTGTGCAGCCGGTCCGCCAGTTTGATGAGGACCACGCGCACGTCGTCGTTGAGCGTGAGGAGGATGCGCTTGAAATTCTCCGCCTGGAGGCTCTGTTCTGCAGGCGCCTCACCCAGCGATTTACTGCGGTCTTCGTTGTCGAGCACGGTCTTGATCTTGGTCAAGCCGTCCACCAGCGAAGCGATCTTGTCGCCGAAGAGGTTGCGGATGTCCTCGACGGTATAATCGGTGTCTTCCACCACGTCGTGCAGGAGGGCGGCGGCAATGGACTTGTAGCCGAGCCCGATGGACGAGACCACGATTTTCGCCACCTCGATCGGGTGGATGATATAGGGGCCGCCCGAACGGCGGCGGATGTCCTTGTGCGCTTCATTGGCGAAATCGAAGGCCTTCTGGACGACTTCGATCTCAGAGGGGTTCGCGCAACGCTTTTCCGCCACTTCCATGAGTTCGTGGAAACAGTTGCGGATCAACGCGTTGTCTTCTTCTGTAAACTTCGAAAAACTCATACCCTTTATCCAAACAAAGTCAACTGCTCCGGTTCCTGGTGTGCACCGCCGTCCGGTTCTCCCGGAGCGGCGACCATCGCGCGGAACGCTTCCTCTCCGACAATGCGGATGCCGAGTTCCTCCGCTTTCCGGACCTTCTCGGGACCGGGCTTCGTCCCTGCGAGCAGGAAGGAAGTCTTCGCACTGACGGACGAGCTGTTCTTCCCGCCGTTGCTTTCCACGAGGCGCTTCATCTCATCACGCGAGACCGAGAAGGTCCCGGAAATCACCACCGTCATGCCCTCGAGCAGCTCAGAGGAACGCGCCTCCGCTTCCATGGAGAACTGCAGGCCGGCCGCACGAAGGCGCCCGATCTCTTCCAGGTGACGGGGATTGCGGAAGAAGGCGAAAACGCTCTCGGCAATGACATCCCCGATGTCGGGAACTTCCAGCAGCTGCTCGACGGTGGCTTCGGCGAGGGCGTCCACCGTCCGGAAATGCACCGCCAGCTCCCGCGCCGTCGTCTCACCGACGAAACGGATGCCCAAGGCAAAGAGCACCCGGGGGAAGGGGACGTTCCGTGAAGCCTCCAGGCTTTCGAGGAAGCGGCGGGCGGAACGCTCTTTCCAGCCGTCCAGCAGCAACAGCTGCGACTCGGTCAGGGAATAGAAGTCAGCCGGCGTCCGGACGAGCGAAAGGGAATACATCTGCTCGACCGTCGCTTCACCGGCCAGGATATTCATCGCCTTCCGGGCGAGGAAATGGAGCAGCCGCGCCTTCACCTGCGTCGGGCAACCGTCACCATTCGGGCAGAACCACTTCGCCTCATCCGCTTCGCGGACCAGCGGGGTGCCACAATCCGGACAAACCGTGGGAAAGACGGGGACGGGCGTATGCGGCGGACGCTGGTCGAGGTCGACGCCGATGATCTTCGGAATGATCTCGCCGCCTTTGATGACACGGACCGTGTCTCCGACCCGGATGTCCAGCAGGGCCATCTGGTCAGCATTGTTCAAGGTCGCCCGCTTGACGACGGTGCCGGCCAGCTGGACGGGCGCAAGGTTCGCCACGGGCGTGACGGCGCCGGTCCGGCCTACCTGGTAGTCGATGGAGAGCAAGCGCGTATGTGCCTCTTCTGCCTGGAACTTGAACGCAACGGCCCAGCGCGGCGACTTGGCCGTATAGCCGAGGGTGTTCTGGCAGGAGAACTCATTGATTTTTATGACGATACCGTCCGTCGCATACGGCAGGAACTTCCGTTGGACGTCCCAGTGCGCGACGAACTGTTCAATCTCTTCGATGCTGCCGACCGTGCGGCGCTCGGCCGAGACGGGCAGTCCCCAGGAGGCAGCGGCGTCCAAGGCCTGCGCGTGCGTAGAGAAGAGGCCGGTCTGGCCGGGAATATGGTACAGGGTACAGCGCAGTCCGCGCCGGCCGACTTCCTCGGGATCCAGCAGCTTCAGCGAACCGGAGGCGGCATTGCGCGGATTGGCGAAAGGCGGGTCGTCGTTGGCCTCCCGCTCAGCGTTCAACCGGTCGAAGGACGCATAGGGCATCAGCACCTCGCCGCGAATCTCGAATTCCTCCGGCCAGCCGCTTCCGGAGAGCTTATGCGGAATGTTCTCGATGCGCAGGGCGTTCCGGGTGACATCGTCGCCGACGACTCCGTCGCCGCGCGTCAGGGCACGCACCAGCCGCCCGTTCCGGTAGGTCAGGCAGATCGCCGTCCCGTCGAACTTCAGTTCGCAGGAATAGGTAAAGGGGACGCCGTCGAGGTCCTTCTCCGCCCGGCGGACGAAGTCTGCGACCTCGTCGATATTGTATGTGTTCGCCAGGGAAAGCATCGGATACCGGTGCGGATACTGGACGAACGCGCCGCGTTCCGAACCGGTCTCCAGGTCGCTGCCGACCCGCTGGGTGGGGGAGTCCGGCGTCAGCAGGGCGGGATATGCCCGCTCGAGGTCTTCCAGCTCGTGCATCAGCCGGTCGTACTCCGTGTCGCTCATGGTCGGAGCGTTCAGCACATAGTAGCGCCGGCTGTTTTCCCACAGTATGTCCTTGAGTTCGAGAACCCTTTTCTGCGCGTCTTTGAATTCCATAAAAGGCATCCCAATGATACAACTTACAAATTTAGCCAAAAAAATGGGGATATTTTTGTGAAATGGATTAAATTTGTATCCAGAAAAATTAATTGCTTTTTTATATTGCTTTTTTATTATGAAAGATTCTATCATCATCCTCTGCGGCGGTGGCCCGGCTCCGGGCATGAACACCGTCGTTTGTTCCGTGGCCAAGACATTCCTTAACAACGGTTTCCGCGTCATCGGCCTGCACGAAGGCTATACCGGCCTGTTCAGCAAGACCCCCCGTACGGAAGACATCGATTTCTTCAAGGCGGACGCCTATTTCAACCGTGGCGGCTCCTACCTGCAGATGAGCCGGTTCAAGCCGACGGACGAGGATTTTGAAAAGAACTTCAACCTCGCGCTGTTCCAGGACAACAACGTCAAGCTCCTGGTCACCGTGGGAGGCGACGACACCGCTTCGACGGCCAACCGCATCGCCAAGTTCCTGGAAGCCAAGAATTATCCGATCCGCAACATCCACGTTCCCAAGACCATCGACGACGATCTGCCGCTGCCGGCGAACGCCCCGACCTTCGGCTTCAACTCCGCCAAGGACGAAGGCGCCCACCTGGCCCGCACCGTCTATGAAGATGCCCGCACCTCCGGCAACTGGCTGCTGATCTCCGCGATGGGACGCAGCGCCGGCCACCTCGCCCTCGGTATCGGTGAAGCGACCCACTGCCCGATGACGATCATCCCCGAGATGTTCAACAAAACGGCCATCTCCGTGGACAAGATCATCAAGCTGACCTACTCGGCGATCCTGAAGCGCAAGCTCCTCGGCCTGCGTTACGGAACCGTTGTCGTGGCGGAAGGCGTCTTCCATGACCTCGATCCGGAAGACATCAAGGCCACGGGCGTGCACATGACCTTCGACGAGCACGGACATCCGGAGCTTGGCAAAATCTCCAAGGCGGTCCTCTTCAACGACATCCTGGAGAAGGAATTCAAGAAGACCGGCCTGAAGGTGAAGACCCGTCCGGTCGAGATCGGCTACGACGTCCGCTGCCAGGACCCGGTCGCTTATGACCTGTCCTACTGCACGGAACTGGCCATCGGCGTCTACGAGCTCTTCAAGAAGGGAGAGACCGGCTGCATGGTGTATGTCGACGTGAACGGCGACGCCCATCCGCTCTACCTGAAAGACCTCCAGAACGAGGAAGGGAAGATCCCTCCGCGCCGGGTCGACATCAACGGCGGCATCGCCCGCAACTACTACGAGCACATCTGCCACTACATCACACCCGCCGACTACGAGGCTGCGAAGGCGTATGTGCCGGATCCTTCCGTCTATGACTTCAAGAAGATCCTGAACTGGTAATCAGGTACTTCCATGGAGATAAAAGAAGGCGACTAATAAGTGATTATTGGTCGTCTTCTTTTTTATTAAGAAAGTGAGCCGGGCGGGTTGTCCTGGCAAACCCGTGGCCGCCCGTGGCCTCGTGAACGGAAGGGGCCCGCCGCGAAGCGGAAGGTTTGCAGGACAACCCGCCCGCGAACTTGAAACAACATATTTTTTGCTGCCGGGAAGGACGGTTTACAGTTCCGTGAAGGAATCCGGGAGCGGCATGTCGTAGACGCTGCCACGCAGCAGGGAACGGTACGCCTGCAGGTCCGTCACGCGGTCCTGCGCCTCGACGGAGAGGACCTCACCGATCCCGATCCGCGGCGTTGCATCCCGTTTGTTGAGCAGTTCACGCGGCAAGCGGGTCACCCGTACGCGCCAGTCTACCAAACCCAGAAGATAGAAGAAAAGGGAATTCCGGTCGAAGAACCGGACCGGGACGACGGGAACGCGCGCCTTCTTGATGAGACGGACCGTGGACATCTGCCAGTCGCGGTCGCGGATGGCACACTGCCCCCGCAGATGCAGGTCCGACACCGCACCGGAAGGGAAAAAGCCGACCGGATGGCCGCTGGAAAGCTGCCGGAACACCTCATGCGTACCGCGGATGTTCCGCTCCGTTACACCGGTGCTCGCTTTGTTGCTCGGGTTGACGACGATCAGGCTGGGCGTCAACGCCTTCACCACAGTCAGGAATTCGTTGGCCATCACCTTGAAATCGTCGCGCAGGTGGCCCATCAGATCGATCAGCATGACGCCGTCCAAGCCGCCGTACGGATGGTTGCTGACCGTCACGAAAGGCCCTTCCGGAAGTTGCGCGAGACGATCGGGATGTCCGATGCGATACCGCACGTTCAGGCGCTGGAGCAGGGTGCGGGCAAAATCCGCCCCTTCGCTTCCGCAGATCTCGTCATACAAGCCAGAGAGCGTCCGGATGCCCAGCAGTCCGCGGAGACTTTCCGCCAGGGCGCGGCCGGCTTTCCCGCGGAAAGCCGGAATCCATTTCTCCAGGTCGCTGACGGGCAGGAGCGGCATGACGTGTCAGTCTTTTTTCTTCTCCGGCATCGGATCGGCCTTCGCATAGGCCCGCGCATCGGAGATGATGGTAATCAGATAAATGGCCACCAGGAGCACCAGGATGATGATTCCGGCGACGTCGAGGGCGCGAAGTTCGGCCGGATGGCCCAGGATGTTCACCTGCTGCGAGAAATCACGCAGGGGGCGCACCAGGATGAAGAGAGTGTTGACGAGGATGGCGAATACCCGGAATTCGGTAGGGCCCAGCTTGAGGTACGTCAACTTGAATTCACCCTTGAGGTGGGCATTGACGCTCACGTTGATCGTCAGGAACAGGTAGACGACCAGGATCATCAGGGCCAGGGGCAGGTTCATCAGGGGAGAGAGTCCTACGCCGAGGAACATGAACGCTTCGTTGATGCAGTCGACCGTATGGTCAAGATAATAACCGTAAATGGGACGCTGCATGTCACGTACACGGGCGAGCGTTCCGTCAAGGGAATCGCCGTACCAGTTGATGATGAAGCCGAGCGAACTGAGCCAGAGGAAATGGATGGACTGTGAAGAGAGGATGTATCCCGCCGCAATCACGATCGCACCCAGGGTACCGATGAACGTAAGCATGTCGGAAACCATCCACTTGGGCTGCCGTGCGGCCAGCCAGACCAGCGCCTTCTTTTCAATCCCGTTCAGGAAGGATGTCTGGATCCTTTCCGCTTTCTTGTCTGTCATATACGTTTCGTTAGATGTGCTTGATATATACCCGTGCGCGTTTGTGGAGACGGTATTCCTGCCTTCCCCAGATGTTCTGGACGTTGTTGTTGTCCTCCAGTTCGCGCGTACTTTCAATGTAGTGGATGCCGTTGGCATGGAAGCCGTGCCCCAGTTTGGAGGCGATCAGCGCGTTCACTCCCTTGTGCCGGTACTCGTCCGAAATCGCGATCAGCAGCGCATCGACGGTGTCGTTCTTGCGAAGGGCCCGGAGCAGGTGGATGAACCCGAACGGGAAGAGGCTTCCCTTCGCTTTCTGCATCGCCTTGGAGAGGGAAGGCAGGCAGACGCCGAAGGCCACGACCCGGTCGGAGGCATCGAGGATGATGGAGACATAGTCGAGCCGGATGTTGCCGAGAAACTGCTTCTTCAGGTCGTCGCACTGGGCAGGGGACAGTTCCGAGAAGCCGTGCAGGTGCGAATAGCACTCGTTCATGACACGGAAGACACCGTCGAGATACGGTCCCAGCTGCCGCTTGTTGCGGATCGGGGCTTCGCGGAGTCCGTATTTCTCGGCGATCAGCTTCGCAAAGCGTTCATAGCGGGAAAGGTCCTCCGGGACCTTGATCAGGAATTCCACGAAATCCGTCGACTTGACGAAGCCGTTCTTCAGGATCATCGGCTCGTAATAGGGGGCATTGTACTTCCCGTATGCGGTCGGCAGCTGGTCGAATCCTTCGACGAGCACGCCGGCGATGTCGAACTCCAGGAAACCGACCGGACCTTCGATCTCGTCCATCCCCTTCTCGCGGGCATACCGGGCGACCTGCTCCAGGAGGGCGTCGGCCACTTCCTGGGATTCGATGAAATCCACCCAGCCGAAACGGCAGATCTTCCGGCCGACCTTCCGGTTGTACTGGTGGTTGATGATGCCGGCGATGCGCCCGACGATATCGCCTTCTCCATCGACAGCCAGCCAGTAGGTCCCTTCACAGACCTCGAAAGCGCGGTTCTTTTTCGGATCGAACGTATCCATGTCCATCGACACGATCTGCGGCACATAGTAGGGATTATCCTTGTAGAGCCGGTTCGGGAAAGCGGCGAACTGCCGCAGTTCCTTCCGCGTCCTGACTTCCTTGACCGTAATGTCCATCACACTATCAGATTACATGATTGATTCGCGAATATACAAAAAAAAGTTGATAACTCGTTTGATAACTTTTCCCGGGGGGATGGAGTGCATCCCGGAAAAGTGTGTACCTTTATATCCCGATGAATCATATCGGGAAATATGCCAACAAAACATAATCTGGACGGCGCGGCCCTGATAAGGACCGGCCATCGCAGCGTGTACAAGCTTCGTACAGAGGGACTTGTGAACGACTTCCTGATCGTCAGCGGCGAGGGAACGCGCCACCTGATGGCGTCACCGGAAGTGGTCGGTTTCGGATCGTACCAGAGCATGGTCCCGGCCACGATGTCAGCGATGCAATACCTGGTGGACGGCGGTCTCGACGACGACGTCAACATCCTGACCATCCTCCGCGGGGGGCTCAACTATCCCATCGAAGAATGTGCATTCCGTGCCGGACTGCGCGTGACGAACATCGACTTCCTCTCCTGCGAGCGCATCATCGAGGACAACGTCATCAAAGGGCTGGACGTCCGCTACCAGAAGGTCCGCACCTGCCGCGACTGTGTCCTGATGATCGGTGACATCATCGCCTCCGGCGCGACCCTGAAAATGTGCATGGACCACGTGATCGGCTGGTTCCGCTCCCACGGCGGTTCCTTCAAGCGGATCATCTTCTTCACGATCGGCGGCTCCAACGCCATCGACCTGATGGAGGACCTGACGGAAAAGATCCGCGCGTTCAGCCCCGGTTTCCAGGGATTTACATGCTTTTTCTACGAAGGGATCTTCAATGTCTACCAGGACAAGGGCCTGCTCGGATTCCAGGTACCGGATATCGATTTCTACTGGGGCGACGGCATCGTCTCGCCGGAGTTCCGCGAACATGTCGTCTCGCACGGCTTCGCCCTTTACGAGAAATGCATCATCTACGACGGGGGAGCGCGCCGGTACGAGATTCCGGACCATTACAAGGAGGTGATCGCCTATTGGGAGGAGGTGCTTGAGGCGTCCGCCCGCATCGACCTGATGGAACTGACCATGGAACGGCTCGGGTACCGGGAACCCATCTCGTACGAGGAGTGGCTGGAGGTGACGCATTTCCGGGAGTTGGGCGACCTGCGGGTGCTGTATGGCGACGAAATGTTCTTCCTGGACAAGGCGCGGCGCCTGTCCTTGAAAGACATCGCACAGAAACGGATCGAACAAATAAAACAAACCCTTAAAGGATATGAGTAAACAGAATCAACACTTCGACGTGGACTTCACGAACAAGCCCGTCGACGCCGCGGGGCGCAAGAGCAACCTCAGCATGTTCATGGTGATGCTTGGCTTCACCTTCTTCTCCGCCTCCATGTGGGTCGGTCAAAACCTTGCGAACGGTCTGGATTTCAATGGCTTCATCTGGGCGCTCCTGCTCGGTGGCCTCATCCTGGCCGCTTATACCGGCGCCCTCGGATGGATCGGTGCGGAAAGCGGCATGACACTGGACATGCTCGCCCGCCGCAGTTTCGGCGAGAAAGGCAGTTACCTGCCCAGTGCGATGATCTCGTTCACCCAGATCGGCTGGTTCGGCGTGGGCCTGGCGATGTTCGCCATCCCCGTGGCCAAGGAGATCATGGGCTTGGAAGTCACCCCGGACTACATGCCCTGGCAGGGCTACCTGCTGGTGCTGATCGCCGGTATCCTGATGACGGGCAGCGCCTATTTCGGCATCAAGAGCCTCACGATCATCAGCTACATCGCCGTCCCGGCCGTCGCCATACTGGGTACCGTCGCCATGATCATGGCCGTCAAGAGCGGTGACACGGGCCTCGTCGAGCAGTTCGCCAAGGGCACGAAGGACCTGGGCGTCATCGCCGGCGCCGGCCTCGTGATCGGCAGTTTCGTATCCGGCGGTACGGCCACCCCGAACTTCTCCCGGTTCGCCAAGACTCCGAAGGTGGGCCTGATCGTCACGGTCGTGGCGTTCTTCATCGGCAACAGCCTGATGTTCCTCTTCGGCGCTGTCTCCAGCATCTACGTAGGCGGCAACGACATCTTCGAGGTGATGCTCAACCTGAACCTGTTCTACCTCGCCATCCTGGTCCTCGGCCTGAACATCTGGACCACCAACGACAACGCACTCTACACCTCCGGTCTCGGCCTATCGAACATCTTCGGCTTGTCGAAAAAGACGATGGTCCTGATCGCCGGTCTCATCGGAACGGTCACGGCGGTCTGGCTCTACTGGAATTTCTGCGGCTGGCTCAATGTCCTGAACTGCACCCTTCCTCCGATCGGCATCATCCTTACGCTCAGCTACTTCATGAACCGGAAAGCGTATCTGGACGATACCCTTCCCAAGCGGAACGTGAACTGGGCGGCCGTGATCGGCGTCGTTGCCGGCGCGGTGGTCGCCAACCTGGTGAAGTGGGGTATTCCTTCCATCAACGGCATGGCTGTCGCCACCGTCTGCTACCTCTGCGGGGCCTGGCTCGACAAGAAGGCTGCGACGAAATAAGGTATGCCTATGATAAGGAAATTCTGCCTTTTCCTGCTTAGTATTCTGTGCATCCTCCCTACGGCGGGTGCACAGAACCATTTTCCGTACTGGCACCAGCGGGTCGCCCTCTTCGATACGTTTACCGGGAACCAGCACAAGGATGTCGTCCTGCTGGGCGACAGCATCACGAACGGCTGCGAGTGGTTCGAGCTGTTCGGTAACCGCCGTGTCAAGAACCGCGGCATCAATGGCGACACCTCCGTCGGCGTCTATGACCGGCTGCCTTCCACCCTGGCCGGACAGCCGGCCAAGGTCTTCCTCATGATCGGCACCAACGACCTGGCGAACGGCGCACCCGTCGACTCGGTCGCCCGGATGATGGAACGCATCATCGCACGCACGAAGGAACTGTCACCACGCACGAAGCTCTACGTACAGAGCCTCCTGCCGGTCAACGACGCTTGGCACATCTTTGTCGCCCACATGGACAAGGGGCCGAAGATCATCGCGCTGAACGAACGTTACCGGGACCTCTGCGCGCGCGAAGGCGTGACCTACATCGACCTGTACAGCCACTTCAAGAATGCGGGAGACGAAAAGATGAACCCGGCGTACACCAATGACGGACTCCACCTGATGGCGGCCGGATACCAGCTCTGGGGATCACTGATCGAACCTTACATCAAAAAGAAATGAAGACCAGAACCCTTGTCCTGACCGTCCTGGCGGCCCTGATGCCGGTCGCCTGTACGGAAAAAACGGAGGAAGGACTCCATGTGTTTCCCTTGGAATCGGTGACGCTGGCGTCCGGGAGCCCCCTGCAGGAGCGCATCCTGCGGAACCAGTCGCGTCTCGAGAGTGAGCTCTACCAGCCTGACCGGGCCATCGCCGATGACGTGAACTGGCCCGGCGACTATGTCGGCCGCACGATCCTGGGGGTGACGATGGATGCCCGTGCCCTGCATGCCGAACCGCGCTATCTGGGTGAAATCCTCCGCCGGCTTCCGGGCAGCCGGAACGCGAAAGGTTACCTGGGCGGCGATTTCGGAAAGGTCATCAACGAACAACAGCTTTCCGGACACGGATGGCTCTTGCGCGGCCTGTGCGAATACTACAAATGGAAAGGGGACGAAAGCGTCCTGCCCGTCATCCGCACCATCGTCGACAGCCTCTTCCTGCCCGGTACGGGCCGCTACGCAGCGTACCCGATCGCACCGGAGCAGCGCTCCACGACAGGAGGGGCCGCCAGCGGATCCATCGGCGCCGCCACCCCGGACTGGATGCTCTCCACGGACGTCGGCTGCCTGTTCATCGGTATGGCCGGCCTGATCGACGCCTATGAAGTGCTCGGCGACGAGCGGATCGTCCCCACCATCGAAGAGATGCTCGGACGCTTCCTGGAAGTCGACCTGACCGGCATCCAGATGCAGACGCATGCGACCCTCTCCGCCTTGCGTGGCATGCTGAAATACCACGCCTTGACGGGAGAGGACAAATGGCTGGAAGCCGCCAAGGAACGCTGGGCGACGTACGAGAAGGACGGAATGACATGCAACTATGCGAACTACAACTGGTTCGGCCGCTTCGACGCCTGGACGGAGCCCTGTGCTGTCGTCGACTCCTACATCGTCGCCTTCAACCTGTGGCTGGAAACGCGCGATGCGCATTACCGCGACATGGCCGAGCTGATCTACTATAACGCCATCTGCCACGGTCAGCGTGAAAACGGCGGCTTCGGCTGCGACAGCACGCCGCTGCCGGATTCCCCCTTCCTGAAAGTGGTCATTCCCGAAGCGACCTGGTGCTGCACGATGCGCGGGGGAGAGGGGCTGCCCCGTGTCGCAGCGTCCGCCTGGGCCCGCGACGGCCGGAAACTCTACGTTCCCTTCTTCTGCGCCTCGACCCTGTCCACCCCGGACCTCACCGTCGAGGAGGTGACCGGCTATCCCGTGCAGCCTTCCGCGACCTTCACCTTCACGTCCAACCGCGCCGGAATCGACAAACTGCTGTTGCCCGACCTGCCCTGGGCGGACGGATGGCATGTCGAAGTGAACGGAGAAAGCGTCGAGACCGGCACGGAGGACGGGTTCCTCGCGGTCAACCGCAGGTTCAAGCCCGGCGACAAGGTGGAAGTCCTGTTCCGCACCGGTCTCAGGACAGACCGCTGGAAGGACAAAACGCGCTTTTTCAACGGCCCGCTGATGCTAGGACTGGATACCGAAGAAGCCGTGGATGCCTCCGCGGTCGACACGGAGGCGCTGCGGCCGGTCTGCCATCCGATGTCGCCGGAGGTCCTCCGGCCCGGATATGCCAGGCAGGTACTGTTCTAAGGGATGTAAAGGTCCGGCATTCCTGCCGGTGCGCCGTCGAACGCACAGAAATAGACACGCTTCCCGCGCAGGAAGGCAAAGTGACGGTCCGGATCGAATCCGGGCCGTTCCTTGTTGCACCAGCAGAGGTCGTAGTTCGGCAGGCCGAAAACGGCGTGCGCTTCCTGCAGGACATCGCGGTAATGTGCCAGCACGCATCGCTCGGCAAGCAGAAGTGCATCCTGCACACCGTGGATTTCATCGTACAGGCGGGCCAGGGAAGGGACGGCGATCCGATCGAAGATGCTCGTCCGCCCATCTTCCGCACCGCCGGGCTCCCCGATTTCCTGCCCGAAATACAGCATGAAAGGCGCGTCGGTAAAGAGTGCGGAGACCGTCAGGGCAGGGTAGGCCTTTTCCGGTGCGCCGGCGAAGAACCGCGAGGCGACCCGCTGCTCGTCGTGATTCTCCAGGAAATGCAGCATCGCAGGCTGCAACGGCCCCAGTTCCTGCCAGTTCCGGGTCAGTTCGCCGGTGCCGGCCGATCCCGTCGTCACCGCCCGCAGGCGGTCGTACAGGCCGGATTTGTCGTACAGCCAGTCGAAGCCGGTTTCCCGGACCAAGGTCCTGTAATTGTTCCGGTCGTAGGCCTCGGCGATGAAACGGAGGTCCGGAAAGGTCCGTTTCACTTTCGCGATCAGCCACTGGAAGAACTCCTTCGGTACCATCTCCACCATGTCGCAGCGGAAGCCGTCCACGCCTTTCGAGGCCCAGAAGTGGACAATGTCGTACATCTTGTCCCAGGTAGGGGTATGGAAAGGGCAGTAATTGAGCCGGACGGTGTCGAACCAGTCATTCCGGGAAGGGGAGGACGTGAAAGCATTGCCGCTCGCACGGGCGGGAAGCTCTCGCCAGCGCCCGCTGCCTCCGGGCAGGCAAAGCGTTTCGCCGGGATAGTAATAAAAGTCGTTTTCCGGTTTCCAATGCACCGAAGGGTCGTCGCCGACACCCAGGTCGAAGGGACGGTCGCTGCGATAATTCCGGGCGACATGGTTCGGGACGAAATCCATGACCACTTTCAGCCCGGCCGCATGGGTCCGATTGATCAAATCCTCCAGCTCACTCATTCTTTCGCTTTCCGAATCAGCAAGATAAGGATTTGTATCATAATAGTCGCAGACCGCATACGGTGAACCGATATCCCCTTTGACGAAGTCACCTGCCGGCCCCTCGGGCACCGCATGGCGCAGCAGCCCGGTATACCACACGTGGGTAACACCCAGTTCTTTCAGGTAACGGAGCGAGGCGGCATCCACCGTGGAGAACCGGCCCTGCCCGCGGCCGCCCCAAAGGCGGAGCAGCATCTGATAGATGACCGTCTTTCCCATGTGCTTAGCAGCCGATGACGGCGAAGCCCTTGTTCCGGTCGATGAAACCGGTCAGGCCGGGAATCCGGTAGACCCGTGTGTAGGTGCCGGACTGGATGCATTCCATCTCGGAAAGCGCCTTGAAATCGACGAGACCGGAACCCGCGTACTCATCCACCGAAAGGTACCCGACGCCCAGGGAGGTGATGTTCTGGAAAAAGTGCGTTCCCTGGCTCGGGTCGATCCGGAAGCCGTCGATGCCGTATTCCACGACCATGCGGGCGGCAGAGATGTCTGTCCAGAGCACGGGAATGCCGAGAGAGGGAATCGAAGAGCCCCAGCGGCCGGGTCCGATGAGGAAATACGACTCGCCCCGCGCCGTCATCGCCGCGTTGATGGCGGAGACTTCCTCGGCCATCTGCTGCGTCTTCATCTTGTCGAAGGTCTCCGGCGGAACGACGACGATATAGGAGGAATCGGTGAAGAAACCGTTTCCCAGGGCATTGTCGGAAGTGACGATCTGCCGCTGGAGTTTTTCCGTCACCTCTTCGATGCTGCTCGTCTGCGTGTCGTCATTGGAGGCGACAGGACGGACTTGCAGCAGGCTCAGTTCAGCCTGTTGCCCGTCGGTTCCGGGCACGGGGTCGAGGGCGAATTCGATCTCCACCTCCGCCATCAGCTCCTCCTTGCAGATCTGCATGATCTCGTAGAGAGCCTTGGCCAGCGGATACCGTCCATATTGGAAAATGGCGTCGAACGAGATGATCCGCGCCCCTTCCGCGAAGACCCCGGGAAGGATCCGGTCGTCCTGGGCGACATACGTCGACGCCACCAGTTCCGGATAGGCAAAGGTCTGCAGGGCGTCCGTCGTCCGGATCCGGCGCAGGTTGATACCGTCGTCACGCGAAATCTTGAATGCGGAAGCATTGCTGTCCAGCACGAAGAGTTCGCTCTGGGTCTCGCGCAGGGCCAGCCGTGTGTCCGTCAGCTGCAGGATCTTGCGGGGAAGTTTCGGATCGACGCGAAGGGTCCTGCCGCCGTCCACGACTGTCTTTCCCAGTCCGAAGGCCACGCTCAGGACACCGTCCTCCGCCTTCTCGGCCCCGATCGGATACACGTTCAGCGAACGGGCGACGCCGGAGAGCATCGGATAGTAATACCCACCGTGCATCGTCCCGCAGATGTCCTGGATGATCACGCCCATCTTCTCCTCGC
Organism: uncultured Bacteroidia bacterium; assembly: GCA_902801205.1. Lineage (GTDB taxonomy): Bacteria > Bacteroidota > Bacteroidia > Bacteroidales > UBA932 > Cryptobacteroides. The sequence goes on along the minus strand of CADCHE010000014.1, from coordinate 10,037 downwards.
TCAGGAGGTTCCCGCTGGCCTGGATGTAATTCCGGCTGCCGGAGAAGTAGGTGGATGCATAGACGCTCTTGACGGCCTTGCCCAGCTCGCGGAGCATCCGGTCCTTGTTCTCCACCAGCGGACACATGTAGGTGGAATAGACGCCGGCAAACGGCTGGAAGTTGCTGTCTTCCAGTTTGGAACTGGAACGGACCGCCAGCGGGTGGGAGACCGTCTCCACATAGGTACGGAGCAGTTCCAGCAGGTCGTCCGGAAGCCGCGAGGCGACGAATTCGGAGAGGATCTCGTCGTCGGACATCTCGGAATCGATCACATACTGCAGACCGTTGTCCAGAATGAAGCGGTCGAACCACTCCGTCGTCAGGACGATGGTACGCGGGATCGAGACGGGCATGTCCTCATAGCGGTCGGCCAGTGCGTGCTTGTGGACGAGGTGGTTCAAAAAAGCCAGGCCGCGGGCCTTGCCGCCGAGCGAGCCGGCGCCCAGTCGCGCAAAGCGGAAATAGTCTTTGTAGGAATCGGCATGGAACTCGGCGATGATGCCCCGTCCGACCTCGTCGTGGTACTTGCCGATCTGCTCCATCAGGAACGTCCGGAAGACCTGCGGGTCGGTATGGTGCTCGGCCCGGAACGTCCGCGCCATGTTGAACAGGCCGCGGGCGAAAAGCCACTTGGAAAACATGTTCCGGGAAGCGTTGCTGAGGAGGATATCGTCGGGAATGTCATCGATGATCTCCTCCAGCTGCGCCAGGTCGGAGGCCCGGCCGCATTCCTGTCCCGAAGGGTCGCGGAAGACGAAATCGCCGAAGCCGAACTCCTCTTTCATGTAATCACCCAACTGAAGGAAAAGGGTGCGCGAAAACTTCCGGAGGAAACCGACACCGAGCTGGGCCGCCAGCTCCGACATGCTGGCTTGCGAGGACTGGAGCAGGACGGGCATCCGGGGATCGTAGGCACGGATGTGCCGCACGAGGTCGATGCCTGCATCGAGTTTTTCCGATTTGGGCTTGTCGCCCTGGTGGATGACCATGCCGACATCGGAGATGACGCCGAGCAGGTTCTCCTTGTATTTTTCGAAATAGGCCATCGCCTCCTCATAGCAGGTGGCCAGGAAGATCTTCGGACGGGAACGCTTGCGGTATTTCTTCTGGTCGTCGTTGACCAGTTCCTTCAGGAATTCGCGGCTCTGCGTGAGTACAAGCTTGTACAGCTCAGGCAGATAGGTGGAATAGTAACGCACGGAGTCTTCCACCAGGAGGATGGCTTGCACACCGACCCCGAAGACGTCGTTCTCCGCATTCGCCTGGTCCTCCAGCAGTTTGACGATGGCCAGGATCAAGTCGGCATTTCCGTGCCAGCTGAAGACATAGTCCACCCCGCGCCGTTCCTCCTCGAAGATCTTCTGGCGGACAGCCTTGGAGTAGTGGATGAGCATGATGAACGGAATCTCCCGGCCGGTATCCTTCAGCTCGTCGGCGAAGGCGAAGATGCCGCGGTCCTGGTCATTGTACAGGCACATCACCGTGTCGATCTCGTCGTCGGCGGCGATGATCCGGCGCGCCTGGTCGGAGGAAGTGGCCCAGATGAAACGGGGCGGATTGCTGAGGTTCAGCTCGCGGTATTCGCTCACGATCTGCGACTCGACCCGGCCGTCCTCCTCGAGGGAGAATGCGTCGTAGTTGCTGCAGATCATCAGGATCTTCCGGATCCTGGACCGCATCAATGATTCTTCGTTCATATACATATGTCTTTTAGCGGCTTCTGCGCCGGAATTCTGCGATGGCCAGCGAAGCGGCCACGGCAGCGTTCAATGATTCTGAGCCGGACCTGCCGGCAGGGAAGGGCGGGATAAAGAGCCGTGCGTCGACCTGGGCGGATACGGCCTCGCCGATGCCGCGGGACTCGTTGCCGACCACCAGCACGACGGGCGCAGCATCCCCGGTGGAAAGCGCAGGCAGCCGGTAGAGATCTTCGCCGTCGAGGAAGGTTCCGTATGCGTGTCCGCCGGCGCACCGTGCCGCACGGCAGAGGGCGGGAATGTCACAGGTATGGAATCGGACGCGGAAAATGGCGCCCATCGTGGCCTGGACGACCTTCGGATTGAAGAAGTCGACGGTGTCCGGGGAGGCGAAAACGCCGTCCAGGCCGAACCAGTCGGCAATCCGGAGCATCGTCCCGAGGTTGCCGGGGTCCTTGATGCCGTCCAGCGCCAGATACAATCCGGCCGCGCCAAGTGCCCCGGCGAGACGATCCCCGTCGAGCGCCACGGTATCCGGTTTATGGACGAGGGCGAGGGCGGGGGAGGGCGAAGACAGATGGCTGATCCGGCGCATCGCCGCTTCGCCGATCTGCGCGGTCCGGTAGATGTCCGCGACCCGGAAGGAAGAAGCTTCCGCTTCCTGAACCATCTTCTCCCCTTCGACGACGAACAAGCCGGTCGCATCCCGGAACTTCTTGAGGTCCAGGGAGCGGATCAGCTTGACCCGTGCGGCGGAGAGGGGAGCGGTTTCCATCGTGCAAGAATCAGTATCCCAGGATCTTGAGCATCGATTCGGAACTCTGCTCCTCGGCGAAGACCTGCGTGGTGATGTTGCCTTCGCGGTCCTTGTCGATCAGGATGTGGCGCGGAGACGGCTGCAGGCAGTGCTTGACACCGCCGTACCCGGAAATCGCCTCCTGGTAGGCTCCGGTATGGAAGAACCCGATGTAAAGCGGATCCCGGCGGTTCTTGACCACGGGCAGGAAGATGGCATTCGCATGTGCCTCCGAATTATAGAAGTCCTTGCTATCGCACGTCAGGCCGCCCAGGAAGACGCGGTGGTATTCCTCGTTCCATTTGTTGACCGGCAGCAGGATGAAGCGCTGATGCAGGCCCCAGGTGTCCGGCAGGCAGGTCATGAAGGAGTTGTCGATCATGTACCAGCACTCGCGGTCGTTCTGCTGCTTGACATCCAGCACCTTGAAGATGGTGGCACCGGATTCGCCGACGGTGAAGTTGCCGAATTCCGTATACAGGTCCGGAACAGGCACGCCGTGGGCATCGCAGACCGACTTCACCTGGTAGACGATTTCCTCGATCATGTACTTGTAGTCGTACTCCATCGCGAGGGATGTCTTCACGGGCAGGCCGCCGCCGATGTTCAGGGAATCCAGGTCGGGGCAGATCTGCTTGAGGTCGCAATACAGGTTCAGGCACCGGAGCAGTTCGTTCCAATAATAGGAGGTATCGCGGATACCGGTGTTGATGAAGAAATGCAGCATCTTCAGCTTGAACTTGGGATTCTTGCTGATTCCGTTGCGGTAAAAGGGGATGATGTCGCTGTAACGGATGCCGAGCCGGGAGGTGTAGAAGTCGAAGGACGGCTCCTCCTCGGAGGCGATCCGGATGCCGAGGCGCGCCGTACGCGAGTCGTCGATCTGGTCGTCCAGGTCTTCCAGCTCGTTCTTGTTGTCCAGGATGGGGAAGATATTCTCCCAGCCGGCGTTGATCATCTCGGCGATGTTGTAAATATACTGGGGACGCTTGAAGCCATTGCAGATGATGATCAGGTTCTTGTCGATCATCCCTTTCTCCTTGAGCTTCTTGATGAGGTCGAGGTCGTAAGCGGAGGAAGTCTCGATATGCACGTCGCTCTTGAGCGCCTGCTGGATAACGAACTCGAACTGGGAACTTTTCGTACAGTAACAGTAGTGATATTCACCCTCGTACCCGGCCTTGGACATGGCGTTGCGGAACATCCGCTTAGCTCTTTGGATTTGTGAGGTAATTTTAGGTAAATAGGTGATTTTTAACGGAGTGCCGTATTCTTTAATGATTTTCATCATGTCGATGTCATTGACGAAAAGACGGCCGTCGTCCACCCTGAATTCATCCTGCGGGAAGTCGAAAGTCTGCCCGACAAGATCAATGTACTTGTTCTTCATCAGTTGAAAACCCAGTTAAAACATAAAATATTATTTAAACTAACACGCAAATATACGGAAAATTCAGAAAGCCTTGCTATTTTTGCAGGAAGATGATGTCGTTCCGACTGCATATTGTTTCCTCCCTGCTCGGTGCCGTACTGGTCCTGGGCGCCGGATGCAGTACCACGCGGCTGCTCGGAGAAGGGGAGCAGCGTCTCGACAAGAACGAAATCGTCCTGCACGGGAAGGACAAAGACCTGTCCGCCAAGGAGATGGAATCCTATATCAGCCAGAAGCCCAATGGCTCCGGCCTGTTCGGCTTCCGCCCCGGCCTGCTCCTGTACAACCTCTCCGGAAAGGACCCGCAAAAGGGGATCAACCGGCTGCTCCGTTCACTGGGCACCGCCCCCGTGATCTTCTCGCCCACGCTCGTGACTTCTTCCGAGGATAATATCCGCAGGCACCTGGAATACCTCGGCTACTACGGATCGGAAGTGAAAGGGGAGGTGACCGTCCGGGGCAAGAAGGCAACCGTGCGCTACGATGTCATCCCAGGCAAGCGTTTCCGCATCGGTCGGGTGACCTATTCCGTCCCGGAAGGTCCATTTACGGCTGATTTCCAGGCAGATACATCCAACATCAGCATCAAGTCCGGCGACTTCCTGTCGGAAGATGCGCTCGAAAAGGAGTCCGAACGCTCCGCTGCGTATTTCCGCCGGCTGGGCTATTACGGCTTCAACAAGAACTTCTATACCTTCGAAGCCGACACCCTGTCGGGACGCGACACGGCCGACCTGTGCATGACCGTCCGTACCTACACGCGCAACGAGACTCCGGAAGATGCGCGTCGCCTGGAGAAATTCCGGATCGGGGACGTGCTGATCTCCTATGACCGCAGCCTCCGTTTCAACGACCGCCTGCTGCTGGAAATGAACACGCTGCGCAGCGGAATGCTCTACGACGAACAGGAAGTCAACAACACCTATTCCCGGATGACGGCCCTGAAGCTCTTCAGCGGGGTTTCGGTCGAGCTGACACCGCGGGACTCCGCCCTCGTCGACTGTGACATCCGGCTGACGAAATCGCAGCTGCAGGGATTCAAAGTCAATCTGGAAGGATCCACCAATTCGAGCGGCCTGATCGGTATCTCGCCGCAGCTGAACTACTTCCACAAGAACATCTTCCACGGCGGACAGTGGCTGAACCTGGGCTTCCTGGGCAATTTCCAGTTCATGGCGTCCAACCGCAACATCCATTCCAATGAATTCGGCGTGACGGCTTCCGTCAGCTTCCCGGAATTCCTCGGACTGCCCAACTCCCTGTTCCGCGGACCTTCCGTCCCGCGGACCGAGGTCGCCGTCTCGTACAATTACCAGAACCGTCCGGAGTACACCCGCAACATCATCTCGACCTCCTTCGGATACAGCGGAAACCACGAGCGGAAGTTCTTCTATCAGTTCTATCCACTTCAGCTGAAGGTGGTCAGGCTATCTAACCTGGACCAAAACTTCTACAATACCCTGGCGGGAAATCCCTTCCTGCGCGACGCCTACCAGAACCACTTCGACATGGGTGCCGGCTTCAATGGCTACTACACCACCTGCGCGGACCTCAATCCCCGCGTCTCGTACCAGTACGTGCGCCTGCAGGCCGACCTCTCGGGCAACCTGCTCAGCGTCTTCAGGGAAAACATGCGGCAGGACGCCTACGGAGCCCACCTGCTGTGGGGAACGCCGTTTTCCCAGTACGCCCGGGTGGAACTGACCCTGGGGAAGACGTTCGTATTCGGTCCGGAAGGGAACCAGGCCCTGGCCACGCGGCTCCTCGGCGGCCTGGGATACGCCTACGGGAACTCCACCGTCATGCCGTTCGAAAAGCAGTTCTACAGCGGCGGTGCAAACAGCATGCGCGGCTGGCAGGCGCGTGCCCTCGGTCCCGGACTTGCCCGACCGGATCCTTCCTTCGTCATCCCCAGCCAGACAGGTGACCTGAAGCTGGAAGCGAACGTTGAATACCGCTTCCCCCTGACCGGGAAACTCAAGGGTGTGCTGTTCACGGACGTGGGCAACATCTGGGCGCTGCAATACGACGAAGGGGAAGAGGATCCGCCGGCGGATTTCAGCCTGGATTCACTGCCGGAAAGCCTGGCTGCCAACTGGGGCCTGGGACTCCGGTTCGACCTGAATTTCCTCATCCTGCGCATCGACTTGGGTGTCAAGCTCCACGACCCGTCCCGTCCGGCCGGCAACCGCTGGATCCTGCCCGGTGACTATGGCGATGCGGAGCGTCCCTTCGCCCTGCACTTCGGTGTCGGCCATGCCTTCTGACGCGGGGGCGCCGCTTATTTAGCCTTCGGATAATACTTCGGCCAGCACTGCTCGAGATAAGCCTTGAGCCGGTCCTCGTGCGCATTGGGCGCAGGCTCGTAGAAGACGGTTCCTTCCATGCCGGCGGGCATGAATTCCAAGTCCACGAAGTGCCCGGGGAAATCATGCGCGTACTTGTACCCGTCGGAATAGCCCAGATCCTCCATCAGTTTCGTCGGGGCGTTCCTCAGATAGAGCGGGACCTGCTTCGTGAGGTCTTCCTTGGCCGCGGCCATCGCCTTCTCGCCGGCCATGTACGCGGCGTTGCTCTTGGGGGAGGAAGCGAGGTAGATCGTCGTTTCAGCCAGCGGAATGCGCGCTTCCGGCATGCCGATCTGGTGGACGACCTGGAAGCAGGCATTGGCCAGCAGCAGGGCGTTCGGGTTGGCAAGCCCCACGTCTTCGGAGGCGGAAAGGCAGAGACGCCGCGCGATGAACAGCGGGTCTTCGCCCCCCGCCAGCATCCGCTCGAGGTAATAGACAGCCGCATTGGGATCCGAGCCGCGGATGCTCTTGATGAATGCGGAGATGATGTCGTAGTGCATCTCTCCGTCTTTGTCGTAGATCGCCATGTTCTCCTGGATGCAGCAGGCTTTCACCCGCTCGTTGTCGATGATGGCAGGGGAGTCGTCTCCGGCGAAGGAATCGACGACGATCTCGAGGATATTCAACAACTTACGGCCATCGCCGCCGCTGTATTTGAAGAGCGCCTCATACTCTTTCACCGTAATGTCCTTCTTCTTCAGGACGACGTCCGTGTCCAGGGCACGCTGCATGAGGGTACGCAGGTCGTCCACGCCGAGCGACTTCAGGACGAAGACCTGGCAACGGGACAGGAGGGGAGTGATCACTTCGAAGGAAGGGTTCTCCGTTGTCGCACCGATCAATACGACCGTTCCGTTCTCGACGGCCCCCAGAAGGGCATCCTGCTGGGCCTTATTGAAACGGTGGATTTCATCGATGAAGAGCACGGGGGCGAGCCCGCGGGAGAAGACGGAACGGCTGCGGGCTTTTTCGATGACGTCACGGACATCCTTCACACCCGCACTGACGGCGGAAAGGGTGAAGAAATCCCGCGAAAGGGAGCGGGCGATGATGTGGGCCAGCGTCGTCTTTCCGACACCGGGCGGTCCCCAGAGGATAAAGGAGGTGAGATTGCCGCTCTCGATCATTTTCCGGAGGATACAGCCGGGCCCGACAAGGTGCTTCTGACCGACATAATCGTCCAGTGTTTCAGGCCGCATCCGCTCCGGAAGGGGAGGGAGGGCGGAAGGGCTCCCATTTTGAAGAGAATCTCCCATTTTATCTATAACTATCTAATAATCAAATTGAGTAACAAAAATATTACAATAGGTAACAATATTGTTATGCCTGTTTTTTCGCACATTTAAGGGCCTCCGGATACAAATGTAAGAAAAAGAAGACGAAATCCCTCGGCCCGGACGCACTTGCCAATGTCGGGGGAAAATCGTACATTCGCACAAAAATTACTAGCGAATGAAATTGACCGAAAGAATCCGTTATGTCGGCTTGAACGACAGGCAGACGGTACTGTTTGAAAACCAGTGGCCGATTCCGGAAGGAGTCAGCTACAATTCATACCTGGTCGTGGACGAAAAGGTGGCCCTGATCGACACCGCCGCCGCGGCCTTCGGGGACGCGTACCTGGAGAACATCCGCCGCGAAATCGGCGACCGGCCCGTCGACTACCTGATTGTCAACCACATGGAACCCGATCACTCCGCGCTGCAGGCCCGGATCCGGGCGCAGTATCCGGATGTCACGATCGTCACGAACGCCAAGGCGGTGCCGATGATCGCCGGATTCCAGGGGATCACGGAAAACATCCGCGTGATCAAGGAAGGGGAGAACTTGCCGCTGGGGGAGACTTCGCTGCAGTTTTTCATGGCTCCGATGGTCCACTGGCCGGAAACGATGGTCACCTGGTGCGCGGAAGAACAGACCCTGTTCTCCGGCGACGCCTTCGGGACGTTCAAAGCCGTCAATAATAACGTAATTGACTCAGAATCAAACGATTATGAATCATATAAAGAGGAGATGACGCGGTATTACGCCAGCATTGTCGGCAAATATGGCGCCACCGTCCAGAACGCGCTGAAAAAGCTGTCCGGGCTGCCCATCAAGCGGATCTGCAGCACGCACGGACCGGTCTGGGAGCGCGATATCCCGCAAGTTGTCGCCCTGTACGACCGCCTGAGCCGCTATGATGCGGATCCGGGCGTGGTCATCGCGTACGGATCGATGTACGGAAATACGGCGAAAGCCGCCCGGGCGTTGGCCGATGCGCTGGAATCCGCAAAGATCCCTTATGCCCTCCATGACCTGTGCAGCGAGAACGTTTCCTATGCGCTGCGCGACGTTTTCCGCTATGAAACGCTCGTACTGGGCGCACCGACGTACAACAACGGCATTTTCCCGCCCGTACGCCAGCTGATGGAAGCCGTATGCGACCGCCTGGTCAAGAACCGCAGGTTTTTCGCATTCGGATCGTTCACATGGGCAGGCGCCAGCGTCCGGCTGCTCAACGAGATGGCGAAATCCGCGGGAATGGAACTGATCGGCGATGGAATTTCGTTCCAGCATGCGTATTCGCCCGACAAGTGCGACTTCGGTGACTTGTTACACAATTTATATTATGTTAAGTAATCTGTAAAAAGCCGCTTCCCCATCCAAATATAAGCTCCGAGAAATGTCCAGAAAGAAAGTCGACCTGCTCCTCGAGAACGTGGTCATTGAAGACTGTGCTGCCGAAGGCAAAGCCATCGCGCATTACGACGGGATGGTCGTGTTCGTGCCGTTCGCTGTGCCCGGCGACCACGTGAACATCCGTGTCCAGCGCAAGAAGCGCAACTACATGGAAGGTTTCATCGAAGAAATGATCGAGCCGTCTCCCCGGCGGCTGGAGCCCTTCTGCGAGCACTTCGGTGTCTGCGGCGGATGCCGCTGGCAGCCGATTCCCTACGAGATGCAGCTGGAGGCGAAACGCCGGCAGGTCGAAGACCAGCTGGTCCGCCTCGGTCACCTGGACGTGCCGGAGATCCGGCCGACGATTCCCTCAGAAAAAACGCAGTTCTACCGCAACAAGCTGGAGTTTTCCTTCTCCACGCGCCGCTGGTTCCTGCAGGACGAGGATCCGGAGCAGATGACGCCGCAGGAACGGATGGGCGTCGGATTCCACGTGAGCAAATTCTTCGACAAAGTCCTGGACATCCGGAAATGCTACCTGCAGAAGTCCCCTTCCAATGAAATCCGTCTCTTCATCAAGAACTACTGCATCGAAAACGGGCTGGAGTTCTTCGACATCCGCGCAAACATGGGCTACATGCGTAACATGTTCGTCCGGACAACGGAGACCGGCGACCTGATGGTCATCCTCGTCTTCTACTATGAAGACCGGGCCACCCGCGAGAAACTGATGCGCGCAGTACTTGAAGCTTTTCCGCAAATCACATCATTCTACTATGTCATTAACAACAAGTTAAATGACACGATAACCGATCTGGAATGCTACCTGTTCAAAGGGGATCCGACCATCCACGAGACGATGGAGGACCTGACGTTCCACATCGGTCCCAAGTCGTTCTACCAGACCAACAGCCCGCAGGCCTACCGCCTCTACAGTGTCGCCCGCGAATTCGCCGCGCTGACAGGGACGGAGACGGTCTACGACCTGTACACCGGAACGGGCACCATCGCGCAGTTCGTTTCCAAGAAGGCGGCGAAAGTCATCGGCATCGAATACGT
>CADCHE010000013.1:53725-170393 GCA_902801205.1 uncultured Bacteroidia bacterium | reverse complement strand
CACAGAAGCGAAGCCGCCGCGAAAAGTATCAGAATGTATTTTTTCATATTCGTGATCATTTAAGGGTTATGATTACTACTACCAACCCGGGTTCTGCCAACCATTGCCTTCACCCAGGATCGCGGTCATCTTGTTGGCCTCGCCCGTGTTGATCGGATACAGGCAGTACTTCGCATCAGCGGTCTGGCGCGGCTCGAAAGCGAAGCGCTCGTAGGTGTAGTTGCCACCGCTCTGGGTGATGCGCATACCGGTAAGCTGCTTGGCTGTCTCGACGGCCTTCCAGCGGCGGAGGCTGAAGAAGCGGTCCTGCTCGAGGGCGAACTCGATGCGGCGCTCGTTGCGGTAGCGGGCCTCGAAGTCGGCAAGACTCAGGTTCGCGGGCAGGTCGGGCATGCCGGCGCGGTTGCGAATGGCGTTCACGGCGTCAGCGGCGGACATATTCACGCCGGCGACGGACTTGTACGCATCACCCTGCACCTGGTAGGCGACCTCGGCGAAGTTCATGTACACGTCGGCAAGACGCATCAGGCGCTGGTAGCCGTCCTGGTTCGTGTTGCGGTTGGAGGCGTCGGACGCGTATTTGCGCATGTAGTAACCCGTGCAGGTGTAGCGGATGTTGGTCCGGTCAAGACCGGACGTACCGCCCACATACGTGTTGACATACGCGTTGCCGCGCTTGGACATGTTGTAGAAGACCGTCGAATAGAACCGCGGGTCGCGGCCCTCGTACGGCTTGGCCTCGTTGTAACCGGAACCGGCGTTGTAGTTCGGCTGCAGATGGCTCTCGTCGTTGTACGGCTTGGTGAGGTTCAGCACGGGCTGGCCGTTCGCCATTTCGTAGGCGTCCACCAGTTCCTGGGTCGGGCAGGAGCCCGCCGTGGAGGTACCCGCGACGATCGGAACGCCGCAGCTGGACCAGACAGCCACCTGGCTGCAGGAGTAGATTGTCTCCTTGTCGACCGAACGCTGGTCGTTACCATTGTACATGAAGTACGCCTGATAGGCATTCGGATACTTTTCGCTCGTCTGGGTGAAGAGCGAGAAGTCATGCGAGAGCAGCTGGGCAAGGGCGTCGGCCGCTACGGTGAGAGCCTGCTGCTTGTCGAAACCGCAGTCCGCGAAGAGCGGGCTCACGGCGTACACGGCAGCTTCGGCGCGAATCGCATGCGCAATCGCCTTGTTCATCATGTTCGTCTGTGCGGTATTCGCGGGGACGAACGCGAAATCGTCGCTGTCCGGCGTGGCGATGGCCTCGTCACAGTCCTTCAGGATCTGCTCGATGACATCCTTCACGGAAGCGCGGGTGTCGGTGGAATAATCATGCGAAGCTCCCAGATCGGAAGTGATGAGCGGAACAGCGCCGAAACGCTTCACGAGCTGGAGATAGTAGTACGCACGGAGCACCTTCGCCTGGGCGGAGAATGCGGCGCGGCGTGCATCGGAGATGTTGGCCGTCGCTCCTTCGATGTTGTCGAGGAACACGTTGCACTTGCGGATGCCCTGGAAGTAATGGCCCCAAGGGTCACCGTCATAGTTGTACGACCCGAAGTTGCTGGCGTTCAGCGTCTGGTTGTTCCAGTAGTCGAACTTCGTTCCCGGGGAGATCGTCTGCGCATCGTAGGCGTCATCCGTGAAGGAACCGGCGCGGACCTGGGTTCCGGTGATGTAATTGTAGCAGGAATTGAGGTACCCGCGGGTCTTGTTCGCGTCGCTGAATACCTGGCTCATGTCCGTGGTACCGTTGTCACGAAGCTCGAGAGCGTCGTTGCAGGCGGTAAGGGCCAAAGCGCCAAACAGCAGGAATGCGATATATTTTTTCATATTCTTCATCATTTTTATGATTGAATCAGACTAGAAGGACAGGTTGACACCGATGCGGTACATACGGAAAACCGGAAGTGCAGTGACGTTGTCGCCCTCGACCGGCATGTCGGCCGGAAGCTTGTCGAAGCACAGCAGGTTCTGTCCGCCCAGGTAGATCTTCGTCGACGCGGCACCGATGGAATCGGAGAAGCGCTTCGGAAGACGGTAGGCGATCTCGGCGGTCTTCAGGCGCAGGAACGAGGCGTTCCGGAAGAAGTAGTCGCTGCCCTGCGTGTTCGTCGTGGCGGCCGTGGAGAGGGCCGGCCAGTCGATCGTCTCGCCCGCGAGCCAGCGGTCCGCCGTCCAGGCGTTCAGCATGCTCTCCGTGAAGAAGCCGTCGCGCGTGTAGTTGTAGCCGTACAGGTAGGAGAAGTTCCGGTAGTAGTCACCCACGCCCTGGAAGAGGGCGCTCACCTCGAAGTTCTTCCAGGAGAAGCCGAGGTCGAAGCCGTAGGTGTACCGCGGCAGGCTGCCCTTGCCGATCGGAGCCTGGTCCTTGTCGTCGATCGTACCGTCGCCGTTCAGGTCCTGGAACTTGATGTCGCCCAGGCGCGGCGTACCGAAGGAGTACTTGGCGTGTGCGTCGATCTCGTCCTGGAAGTTGAACAGGCCGTTGCCGTTGCTGTAGTCCACGAGGTAGCCCCAGCCCTGGCCGTAGGGATATCCCTCGGTCCGGATCCGGTAGGCGTAGTCCTCGGCACGCTGGGATTCACCCACATAGATGACCTTGTTGCGGTTGTAGGCGAGGTGGCCGTTGAAGTGGACCGCCCAGTCGGCGTTGAAGCGCTTGTTGTAGCCCACGGACAGCTCCCAGCCCTTGTTCTCATACTGACCCATGTTCAGCACCGGGAAGGAGCCCAGGGAGATACCCTGGTAGGAAGGGACCAGCGCGGTGGAACGCGCCAGACCGTTGTCCATGCTCTCCTTGAAGGCGTCGAAGCTCACCGAGAACTGGTTGCCCAGGCCGAGGTCGATACCGACGTTCATCTTCTTGATCTTCTCAGGAGTGAGGGCGTCGTTGCCATAGGCGGACTCATTGGTGTAGTACTCCAGCCAGCCGACGTTTCCGCCCGGGGTGGAGGTCACCTGGTCCTTGTAGATGTAACGGCCGTAGCCGGTGGCATCGTTACCGGTGACCGCATAGGAGGCGCGCACCTTGAAGAGGGACAGCCAGGGAGCGTTCTCCTTGATGAAGGACTCGTTCGAGGCGATCCACGCGGCGCTCACGCCCGGGGTCCAGATCCAGCGGGTCTTCGTCGGGAAGTAATCCGAAGCGGAGTAGCCGGTCGTCAGGTGAAGGGCGTAGCGGTGGTCGTAGTTGTATAGGGCTTCGATGCCCGTGTACATACGGCGGTAGTCATACGTGGCCGCATAGTTGCCCGTCTGGTCGATGAAGGACTGGTACAGGCCGTAGGCGCTGGCATTGAGGTGGTGCTTGCCGAAGTCGCGGGTGTAGCCCGCCTCGCCCTTGTAGGACATGTAGCCGTAGAGGGCCGTTCCCTTGCCATAACCCAGCGTCCCGTCGATGGTGGTGCCCAGCTGCGTAAAGTTCAGCTTGGTCCAGTCGTCGTCGCGGTAGACGCGCTTGTAGGACTGCGTCGTCGTCATGTTCGCCGTGATGTAGGAGAGGTAGCCGACGCTCGCCTTCGCCCACAGGCCCGGGGTCAGGAAGCTCAGGTCGAACTGCAGACCGCCCTGGCCGTAGATGTTGGTGTTCGTCGTGTTGCAGTAACCGCTGCGGTTCAGCATTCCGTAAGGGCTGTCGCCCATGTTCACGGTGGAGATGACCTCGCCGCCCTCGCTCAGGACGGTCTCGCCGTCGGCGTCAAGCACGGTGGGGGTCACCGGACCGTAGACCGTCGGAGGCATGAAGGCCATCCGCTCGTAGATCGCGGCATTGTAGGCCGTGCTGCCGTTGGGGGTATGAGCCTTGACCACGGAACCGGCCAGGTTCATGAACAGACCGATCCAGTTGTTCACCATCACGTCGATGTTGGAACGGAAGTTCAGGCGCACCTTTTCGTTGTCCGTCTTGTAACGGTCGGTGTCCGTGTTCCAGAAGGAACCCTGGTGGATCACGTTCATCGTGGTGAAGTACTGCACGCGCTCCGATCCGCCGGAGGCGTCGAGTGCGATGCGCTGCAGGTTCGTGGCCTTGCGAAGCATCATGCCCGCCCAGTCCGTGTCCGGATAGTGCTCGCGGTCCTCGCCGCTCTTGAGGTTGTCAAGCGTCTGCTGCGAGAAGTACACGTACTCGCCGCGGCCGTCGTTGAACGCAGCCTGGTTGCGCAGCACCGCATAGTCGTAGGAACCGAACTGGTGCATCACGTCCACCGGCTGCTCGACCGTGTTGGAGATGTTCACGTTCAGCTTCATCTTACCGGGCGTACCGCGCTTGGTGTTGATCACGACCAAACCGTTCGCACCACGTACACCGAAAATCGCCTGGGAGGCGCCGTCCTTCAGCAGGGTGATGGACTCGACCTCCTCGGGGGAGATGCGGTAGAGGATATCGTGGGAGTAGCTGTCGTAGAGGACACCGTCGATCACCACGCCGGCGGAGCCGCCGTGCACGGTCGAAAGGCCGCGGACGTACATGCTGAGCTCCTCATACGTAGGCTCGAAGGTGTTCTCGATCGTCGTCAGGCCGGAGAGGCGGCCGGAGAGCGTCTGCTGGAGACGCGTGTGGAGCGACTTGCCGAGCAGGTCGCCGGAGACCGTCGAGACGGCGTCGGACAGGTCCTCGCGGTACACCTTGGAATAACCGAGGTTGATCCGCTCGGCCAGCGCGTGCGCGTCGTCCTCCAGGACCACGTCCATGTTGGACGAAGCATTCAGTTCAAGGGGCTTGTAGCCCACGAGGCTGAACAACAGCACGTCCGACTTGTCGGCGGTAGCCGTGTACTGGCCGTTCTTGTCCGTCATGTACAGGTCTTTCCCGTTCGCGGACACGATCACGCCAGGCAGAGGGTTCCCGTAAACGTCCTTCACGGTACCCGTTACAGCGATGTCAGTCTGCGCATTCGCCAGGAACGATCCGCCCAGGAGAAGGAGCGCAGCTGCTGTGATTATATGCTTGTTCATCATATTCGATACAATTATATAAGGTTAGAAGGAACTACTCCCAGCCGGGGTTCTGCCAGTTCTCACCGGTAACGGCCTTCATGTTGTTCACCTCGGTAAGCGGGATGGCAACCGTCAGGTACTTGCTCGTGTAGCACTGGAGTTCGTGGATGGTGGTACGGTCGTACGTGTAACCGGTGACGTTGTTGTTGGCGTCAACGTGGCAGGTGATGTAGGCGGCCGTCTTGTAGTGGTCCGTCGTCCTGAGGTCTTCACCGGGCTTGTGCCAGCGGCGGACATCAAAGTAGCGCTGTCCCTCGAGGGCGAACTCGACGCGGCGCTCGTTGTGGATACGCTGACGCAGGGCCTCACCCGTCACGCTTGCAGGAATGGCAGGCATGCCGACGCGGGCGCGCACACGGTTCATCATCTGGCGGGCCGTATTCTCGTCACCGCTCTCGAAAGCAGCTTCGGCGTAGTTCAGGATAACCTCCGCGAGGCGGTAATCCTTGTGGTAGGCGGCACCGGGCTGCAGGTTGTTACCGGAGTTCGGGTGCGCGAACTTGCGCTCGAAGTAACCGGAACGGGTAGGAGTACGGTCGGTGAGCTTCCAGCCGGTGTTGGGCTCGGGCTGCTCGTGGATTTCGCCGTTCTTCTCCCAACGGGCCCAGGTCGCGATGGTGCGGGTGCCGTAGTAACCGGACTGCTGACCCTTGTTCTCGAAGGAGATGTTGCCGGCCGCGCTGCCCCAGGAGCAGTAACGCTTCGAACCGTTGTAGTAGATCGTCGCATAGAAGCGAGGGTCGCGGTGGGCGTACGGATCCTGCGGATTGTAGACCTTGTTCGCCGTATTGTAGTTCGGCTTCAGGTGCGTTTCCTCGTCAAGGTAAGGCTTGGAGAGGTCGAGGACGGTTTCACCGTTGTCCGTCTCATAGGCGTCGACCAGTTCCTGCGTCGGGCAGGTACCCGTCTTGTAACCCATCATCGCACCCATACAGTCGATGTGCGCGACATTACCGCCGCCGGGGAGCTGGTAGATCGTCTCCTTGTCAGCGGGAGCATCGCTCCAGGCCATCGAGTTGCAGAAGTACTCGTTGTACAGCTGTGCGTAGGTGTTGGGCAGGTGCGCGTTGGCATGGCCCCACGTCGCAGGGATGTTCACCTTGTTGTAGAGCTCATAGCCGTGGGCTTCCAGGTCGGCGAGCGCCTGCTTGTTGATGCTGGCGGCCTCGGCCCAGTGGTTCTGGCCCTCGTTGTACAGCGGGCTCGCGGCGAAGACGCTCATGCGGGATTTGATCGCGCAGGCAAGGGCCTTCGTGACGCGGAATGCCTCGGAACCGGAGGTGATACGCCAGGGCAGTTCAGCGCAGGCAAGGGCCGCGTCGCAGTCCTTGATGATGAACTGGACCACTTCGTAGTAGCTCGAACGCTTGACCTGCGAGAAGTCGTCCGTGTAGCTGTAAGGCTCGTCGATCAGCGGGAGACCGCAGCCGAACCAGGAGAGGAGCTCCGCATAGTAGTACGCACGCAGGAGCTTCGCCTCGGCGATCCACCGGTTGTACTCGGAGGTGCTTCCGACGATCTCGGGATCAGCGTACTTGATGAACATCGCGCAGTTACGGATGCGGGCGAAATACTTGCTCCAGTAGTTGCCTTCCGGATGGTCCATCAGGCCGGCCGCGTCAATGATCGGATGGCTGTTCGCAGAAGCATCGCCGTTGTAGAGGCGTGCAGAAGGAGCCCAGTTCACGTCCAGGTCGTCACCGTCATAGGCGTCGTCGCACCACACGACGGGGCCGCGCTCCCAGAAGAAATAACGTACGCCCTTCTGAGGGAGGGATGCGTAGCAGTTATTCAGATAGTACATCGTCTTGTCGTAGTCGGACCAGACATCCTCCAGGGAGATCTTGCCGTCGGGCGCCTGGTCAAGGTACTTGTTACAGGACGCGACGCCGAAGCTCAGGAGGGTAAGGGCGACTGCAAAGTATATCAATTTTTTCATATCGATCTCCATTTTAGAAGTTGACGTTGACACCGATCATGTAGTTCTTCGTGATCGGGTAGCCGATCGGGTCGTTCATTTCCGGATCCATGTGCTGACCGAAGTGGCACTTGGTCCAGTAGAAGAGGTTCTGACCGGCCAGGTAGACGCGGAGCGTCTTCACACCGGCGCCCTGGAGCATCTTCCGAGGAAGGGTGTAACCGACCTCGACGTTCTTCAGACGCAGGAAACTGCGGTTCTGGATGAAGAAGTCGTTCGCACGGAAGCTGGAGGAAGCCTTGGTACCAAGGGCAGGATAGCTGATGTCCTCGCCATTCTCCCAGCGCTCCTTCGTCCAGGCGTTCTTGTGGAACGAATAGAAGGTACCCTGGTAGGTGAATTCCTGGATGTTCTGGCCGGAATAGTGCTTGGAGTAACGGCCGAGACCCTGGAACAGGATGTTGACGTCGAAGTTCTTCAGCTGGCCTCCGATGGTGATACCATAGGTGATGCCAGGGATGGAACCGGACCAGCCGATCGGGGAACGGTCCTTCTCGTCGATGACGCCGTCACCGGTGACATCCTTGTACACGAAGTCACCCACGCGCGGCTGCGTACCGGAGTAGGAAGTATGGGAAAGGAACTCGTCGATCTCCTCCTGAGAGGTGAAGTAACCCTTGCCCGGGCTGTCCCAGTCGATGAGGTAACCCCACTGCTGGCCGAGACGATGGCCTTCCGTTGTATAGCGGTAAGCATAGGACTCGTCCTTCTGGACCTCGTCGTATTCGATGACCTTGTTGTCATTGAAGCCGAAGTTGCTGTTCAGGTTGAACGCATAACCGTTCTTGAAGTCGTGCGTGTACTTGAGTTCGACCTCGAAACCGTGGTTCTCGACGACACCCATGTTCACTCTCGGGACATTGCCCAGCGGCAGGCCCTGGAACGTAGGGATGGTCTTACGGGAGATGAGGATCTGGTCGCGGTTCTCGGTGAAGTAGTCGAAGTTGACGCGCAGGTCGGTGAAGAGGCCGACCTCGACGCCCAGGTTCATCTTCTTCGCGAGCTCCCATTTCAGCGCCTTGTTACCGAGGAGGCCTTCGGAGATCGTACGGCCGCCCAGACCGCCGGCGTTCGTGCCGCCGCCGACCTGGATGTTGTCCTGGTAGAGGAAGCGGCTGCCGCCGATGGAGTCGTTACCGACGAGACCATAGGAAGCGCGGAACTTCAACCAGGTGAGGACAGGATTGTCCTTCAGGAAGGCTTCGTTGGAAGCGATCCAGCCGATGGATGCGGACGGGAAGAAACCGAAGCGGTTGGCGGGAGCGAACTGCTCGGAGCCGTTGTAACCCATGTTCACTTCCGCGAGATAGCGGTCGTCAAAGGCATAGGTGAAACGGGCCGCGGTACCGATAACGTTGTAAGGAATACCGGCACCCGTCCCTTCCCAGTAGCGGCGGTAGGCGTTCACCATCGCGCCGACGTCATGCTTGCCGAAACGGCGGGCGTAGTTGATCGAGGCTTGGCCGTAGATCACGTAGTTGGAGCTGCGGCTATGGGCGAGGCTCAGCGGGGAAGGCTTCTGGTCACGCAGGGAGTAGCTCATCGTGTCGTTCGCATAGTCAACGATCGGCAGGTAGAGTTCCACGCTGCGGGCACCTTCGAGGATACCCATGTTGTAGGTATCGTAGGAGACCTGACCGTTGACGGAGAGACCCTTCGTCACGAGGCTGCTCAGATCGTAGTGGATCGACAGCGTCGAGTTCAGGTTCTTCTTCGTATCGGTACGGAAACCACGGTAGTTGATACACTCGTGGGCCGTACGGTCGATCCAGTTGTACTTGACGGTCGCACCGTCTTCGACACCGAATTCGCTGATGGTCACAGGACCGGGGGAGATAGGAGTGATACAGGTGGCCTGGTAGATAAGGTCACGCATCATCCAGTTCTCATCACCGCCGTACATACCGCCGACACAAGGCATGTTGATGTCTTCGGAGTAGGAAGCGAGGTTCAGGGAGATCGTCAGGGCCTTCGTGAGGTGGAAGTCCAGGTTGGAGCGGAGGCTGAAGCGGTTCATGAAAGCCTGCGGGTTGTAACCCAGGTCTTTCGGGTCGAGCGTCTTCAGGTTACCGTCCTGGTGGATGTAACCGATGTTCAGGAAGTAGTTCACAAGGTCGGTACCGCCGCTGATGTTCGCGTTGAAACGGGACTGCTTCGTGAATTTCTTCAAGCTCATCTTATAATAGTCGTTGTCGCAGTAGAGATACTCGCGCATCTTCTTGATCTGCTCGTAGTTCTCCTCGTTGCCCGTCAGGCCGAACAGCGGGTTCTTGAACTTCTCGATCAGCTCGTCGCTGTAGGGAGCATCGGAACCGTCGTTGATGAAGGCCTGGTTACGCATCTGCATGTACTCCCAGGAGTGGACATGCTGGTGCTGCGTCGTAAAGCGGGTGAAGGACTGGTCGTACGTCAGGGAGAGGTTCGGTTTGCCTTTCTGGCCGCGGCGGGTCTGGATCAGGATGACACCGTTCGCACCGCGGACACCGTAGAGGGCGGTCGCGGAGGCGTCCTTCAGGACGGAGAGGCTCTCGACCTCGTTCATGTCCATCGTACGCACGGCGTCGGAACCACGCTCCACACCATCCACGACGATCAGCGGGCTCTGGCCGTTGGTGGTGGCGGCACCACGCAGATACATGGTAGCGCCATCACGTCCCGGCTGACCACCAGCGCTCTGCATGGAGGTAAGACCCGTGACACGACCGGCGAGAGCGTTGTCCAGACGAGTAGCCGTCGTCTTGCGGAGTTCCTGCGGAGCCACAGAGGAGATAGCGGCGGTAACCGACGCCTTCTTCTGGGAACCGAAGGCCACCACGACGGCGTCTTCGAGGAGCTCATTGTCTCCGGTCAGCTTGATGGAGAAGTTCGTACGCGTGCCCGTCTCGATGCGCTGAGTCGTGAAACCGACGCAGGAGACGACGAGCACCGCGTTTTCAGGAACATTGCCCAGGACGAAAGTACCCTTGTCGGTCGTTTCCGTTCCATTCGTGGTGCCTTCAACTAAGACAAACACGCCGGGCTGAGGAATGTTGTTCTCGTCAACTACCGTACCGGTAATCTGCCTTCCACGCTGAGCCTGGGCGAAGTTCCCGACTCCTGCGACGAAAAGCAGGAGAACAACCGCAATCGCTGCCCTCAATTTTGAGAAGCAGGATACAGATTGAAAATTATCGTGTATTTTCATACAGGAAGTAATTAAAAAATAGTGTCATAAGTTATAATCAGCAGAGAAATGATGGCTTCCGGGACCGACTTCCTTCATCTGGCGGCTGCCGTCCGCTGCGGGAATGTAGACATTGGCTTTCACGCCCTCGGGGATTTCGACATCCCACTCGAACTTTCCGCCGTCCACTTTCCAGTTGCTGACAATCTTGCCGCTGACCGAATCATAGGAGCAGTTCACCCAGTCCAGACCCTTGATGGGATAGGGCTTGAGCGCGACTGCCTTGTATCCGGGCTCGAGCGGACGGATACCGCCCAAGTACTCGTATTCCCAGATGATCAAGTCTCCAAGGAGCATCACGTGATTGCCCGAGTTCATCGCAGGATCCGCCGTATTGCCGTTCCAAAGCTCCCAGATCGTCGTCGCGCCGTTGCGGGCCATGTAGCCCCAACTCGGGTACGTATCGTTCGATGCGATCTTGAGGGCCAGGTCCGGCCGGCCGTACTCCGTCAGCGTGCGCATCAGGAACATGATTCCGATGACGCCCGTGCTGACATGACCGTTGCAATCCACCTCGGTCTTCTCGACGACGTGCTTGAAGACGTCCTGCTCGCGCCCCTGGGGAACCATCCCGAAATGGAGCGCAAGGAGGTTGGCCGTGACCGTGTTGTTGTCATAGCAACCAGCGTCCGCCTTGAAGTACGCCTTGTTGAAGGCCTTGAGGGATTCTGCGGCCTGCGCTTCGAATACGGCTGCATCTTCCGGATGTCCGGCCAGGGGCGCGAAGCGCGCCATCCTGCGAAGCAGGTCGTAATAGAAGGCAGTGGAGAGGACCGGACCGGCAGTGCGCCGGGTGGGATCCTGTGAATGAATGAGTTCCAAAGACTCCGGAGGCATGCACCAGTCACCATAGGTGTCCTTCGTCATGATTCCGTTCACGAGGTAATTCTTCCGCATGTACTCCATCCACTTCTTCATGGAGTCGTAGTGGTCGATGATCGGCTGCACGTCGCCGAAACGCTCACGGAGCATGTCCGCGACCATCAGGTAGACGGCGGGCCAGGTCATGTTGTCACTGTCCATATTCCAGAAACGGGGGGCCACATCCGGAAGATGACCATTCTCGAGCTGAGAATCTTCGATGTCCGTGAGCCACTTCGTGTAAAGGGCGCGGTTGTCGAAGATGTAGGATTCGCCGAAGCAACCCGTGGCACGGTCGCCGAACCAACCCATCCGTTCATCACGCTGCGGGCAGTCCGTAGGCATACCGCGGTAGTTGCCGCGGATGCCCCAGAAGGCGTTCTTGTAGACCTGGTTGATGACAGCGTCGGACGTCTCGAAAGAGCCCGTCACCGCCATCTTGTCGTAGAAGACCTGACCTTCGAAATCGGATACCTTGGGCGCCTTCTTCAGGCCCTTGATCTCGACGTAACGGAAGCCGTGATAGACAAACTGCGGATGCCAGGTGAAACGCCTCTTGCTCTTGGAGACATAGACGTCCGTCACCTTCGCACCGCGCAGGTTGGCCATGTACAGCGAACCGTCGTCGTTCAAGGTCTCGGCAAAACGCATCACGAGAGAATCACCCTTGGCGATCCCCTTGGCCGTGACTTGCAGCCAGCCCACCATGTTCTGCCCCATGTCAAGGACGTAATAGTCATCGACCTTGGTGATGGAAACGGGAACGAGGCGGTCCTGAATGGCGATGTTCGGATTCGGCTGGGGCTGCAGACCGCCGGCAGGAGCCGTCACCCGTTCGGCGAAGCGCCACTTCTTATCGTTGAAGCAACGTTTCGTCCAGGCGAAAGCCTTGCGCGCGTCATAGGTTTCCCCGTCGAATTCATTGTTTGCCCGGACAGGTCCTTCATCGGTGATCTTCCAGCTGGTATCGGAGACGATCTGCTCCGTCCTTCCGTCCGCATACACGACGTCGATCTCCAGCCAAAGCATGGGAGACCCGTAGTGCGTCACGGGCGGGATGTCGATACCGGGTGCCGGTCGCCGCATCGAGAAGAACCGGCCGTTACCCAGGACGACGGCGATGGCGTTCCTGCCCTTGCGAAGGGCGGAAGTCACATCGAAGGTGTTGTAGTAACACCTTTTGTTGTAATCGGATACGGTCGGGGACAAGACCTGGTCGGCGGTAATGAACTTACCGTTGATCCAAGCCTCGTAAAGTCCCAGTCCGCAGATCCGCATCGTGGCTTCCTTGATCCGTCCATCGAGTTTGACCGTCTTGCGGACATAACGTGCCGGAGCGACAGTATATCCCTCCAGTACGTCATATTCGCTCGAACAGCCGATCCACTGTCCTTGGGCAAAAGCCGTCTGTCCCAGGCCACCGGCAAAACCGACAGCCAAAGCAAACAGACCAATTAGTAGTTTTTTACCCATCTAATAAAAATAGATAACAAAAAGTATTCTTCCAATAGCGCTACGCTCACGCCAGAAGTTGCGGGAGGAAAGTAGAGACCACCAGGACGATCAGGCCGATGACCAGGACCGTGATGGTCTTGCTGGAGCATCCCTTCCATTCTTTGAGAATGATTCCCCATACATTGGAGAAGACCACATTGAGGGCCATGAGGATACACCAACTGAAGGTAATGAGGGTCTTGTAATCGGTGAGGAAACCCTTGCCCAGGCTGAGGCCGAAGAACTGAGAATACCAGAGGATTCCAGCCAAAGCACAGAAGATCAAGTTGTTACCCCATACACTCCCCTTCTTGTAGTCACCCCACGTCTGATTCTTCGCATTCTGGAAGAAGCAATAGACGGCATTCGTCAGGAAACCGCCGAGCGTCACCATGAAGGTGGCGGGGAGGCCCTTGAAAATGTCGGGCGTGGAAGACCAGGAGAGGGGCTCACCGAAGCTAAGACCGATGTTGAAGCAGGCGCTCATGAATCCGGCAAGCAGGGCCACGAAAATGCCCTTGCCGAAATTGAAGTCCTTGACGGCCTTCTTCTTCTCCTCTTCGGGGAGAGCAGCCGACTTCATCGCTCCGGCGATTCCGATAATGGCGATTCCGATCAGGGTTACGACGACGCCGATGATGACGGCGCTGGTGAGGTCACCGGCATGGCCGGTGAACACCGGGCCGAGGATGGCACCGAGACCGGCACAGGTACCCAACGCGATGGACTGACCGAGCGCCACACCGAGGTAACGCATGGAAAGGCCGAACGTCAGGCCGCCGATCCCCCAGAGAATTCCGAAGAAGATGGTCTTGAGCGTCGCCGCGGAGTTGGCGGTATAGAGCGCTAAGAGAGATTCACCCTGGGGAACGGCGAGGAGCGCGCCGAGCAACGGGAAGATCAGCCAGGCGAAGACACCCTGCACGATCCAATAGGATTCCCAGCTCCAGTCCTTGATCTTGTTGATCGGGACATAGCTGCTGGACTGGCAGAAGGCGCCGATGGCGATAATCAATAATCCGAGGAATACCATATTATATAATAATTACCTTACTCTTTTAACAATTACCTCTTGGAGGTGACTTCAGCCTCGTACTTCTCGATGCAAGGGATGAATTCCTCACCCACAGGCACGCCGTTCTTGAGGTTGAAATAATCGAAGATCGCGCCGAAAGGCATCGTCTTGGCCTCTTCGAGGAGGGCGAGACGCTGGAAGCCCTTGCCCGCATCCTCATACTCACGCAGTTTGGCGAGGGGTTCGAGGAGGGCGGAAAGCAGGCACTTCTGGGTGGCGCGGGTTCCGATGACGTAGGCGCCGATGCGGTTGATGGCGGCGTCGAAGTAGTCAAGACCGATGTGAGCGCGGTTCAGGGCGTCCGCACGGACGATTTCCTTGAAGAGGTCGAGGGTCTGGTCGTTCATGATGGTGACGTGGTCGGAGTCCCAACGGATCGGGCGGCTCACGTGGAGCATCAGTTCAGGAACGAAGAGAAGCAGGGAAGGAATCATATCGGAAACATTCTCCGTCATCTCATAGTGACCGGTGTCGAGGGTGTACATCAGCTTGCGGGTCGCGCAGTAGCCGGCGACGAAATCGTGCGAACCGACGGTGTAGCTTTCAAGGCCGATGCCGAAGAGCTTGGCTTCGAGGCAGGTCTTCATGCCGGGCAGGTCTTCCTTGAGGATTTCGTCGAGGGATTCGGCGAAGATCTCACGGTAGCGCTTGCGCTCGACCGTCTGGTCCTTGGATCCGTCATGGACCCAGATGTTCATGATACAAGGATCGTTCTGGGCTTTACCCATCGCATCGGCGATGCGGCGGCAGCGCTTGGTGTGCTCGATCCAGAACTCGCGGATCGCGGGATCCGGGTTGGCGAGCGAAAGATCACCACTCTTGGGATGGCCGAAGGACGTGGAGTTGAAGTCGAGCTTCATGTTGTTCTCCTTCGCCCACTCGATCCAGCTCTGGAAATGGGAGACCTCCACCTGGTCGCGGTCGACGAACTTACCACCGAAGTCTCCATAGATTTCATGGAGGTTCAGGCGGTGGTTACCGGCAATCAGGCTCTTGGCAAAAAGAACATCCTTGCGGACCTCGTCGATGTTGCGGGCGCGGCCGGGATAGTTGCCGGTCGTCTGGATACCGCCGGAAAGGCCGGCGGCGCTCTCGAAACCGATCACGTCGTCAGTCTGCCAGCAGTGCAGGGAGATCGGAGTCTTCTCGAGAGTCTCGATCGCCTTGTCAACATCGACTCCGATGGCCGCGTAGCGTTCCTTCGCAACCTCGTAAGCCTGAAGAATCTGTTTTTCGTTCATAAACTTAAATAATAATAAAAAGTATAGAATTTGTCCTATTTGTTCGGAATGTACGTGTGGATATCGACAGAGTCAGCGATGATCTTGCGCATTTCCCAGCGGTCCTTGACCAGACCGGTGGCTTTCGCCTGGATCATGATGTTGCCGATGGCGGTTCCTTCGACCGGGCCGGCGATGACCGGGATGCCCAGCGTGTCGGCCGTCAGCTGGCTGACCACCTTGTTGGCAGCGGTACCGCCGATGACGTGGAGCTTCTCGATCGGGAAGGAAGCGAAATGCCGGAGCATGTCGATGACTTCCTTGTAACGCTTGGCGAGGCTGTGATAGATGCAGCTGATCATCTCGGCGTCATTGGCAGGGACCTGCTGGCCGGATTCGGCGCACGCCTTCTTGATCTCGGCATCCATGTCGCGGGGAGCGGCGAAACGAGGATCGTCGGGGTTGATGGTGGACGGGAAGTCGATGGCGGACTTGCCCATCGCCTCAATCTGCGCGTAGTTGTACGTGCGGCCTTCCTTCTCCCAGGTCTTGCGGCTCTGTTCGAGGAGCCACATGCCCGTGACATTCTTCAGGAAGCGGGCCGTACCTTCGATACCGCCTTCGTTGGTGATGTTGTACTCCAGCGACTTTTCGTTGATGATCGGCGTAGGTGACTCGATACCGATAAGGCTCCAGGTACCGGAGCTGACATAGGCGAACTTCTCATCAGCGGCGGGAACCGCGGCGATCGCGGAGGCCGTGTCGTGTCCGGCGACGGCGACGACGGGGACGGGACCCATGCCGGTCTCTTCCATCACTTCGGCCTTCAGCGGGCCGACGACGGTACCGGGCTGGACCAGGTCGAGCAGGATCGAGGAATCGCAGCCGAGACGTTCGAGCAGGCTCTTGTCGAAACGGCGGATGCGCGGATCGATCATGCCCGAAGTGGAAGCGTCCGTATATTCGCACACCATCTTGCCGGTAAGCAGGTAGGAAAGGAGGTCAGGCATGAAGAGGATGGCCTTGGCTTTCTTGATGGGAGCGTCGGGCTCCTGGTTCTGGGCGTAGATCTGGAAAATCGTGTTGAAGTTCATGATCTGCATGCCGGTCACATGATAGAGCTCCTCCTTGGGGATCACACGGAACACCTTCTCGGGAACGCCTTCGGTATAGGGATCACGATAGGCCCTCGGCATGGAAAGCAACTGACCGTCTTCGCCGATGCAGCCGAAGTCCACGCCCCAGGTATCGATGCCGATGGAATCGATCTTGACACCCATGCCGGCGACCTTCTTCAGGGCAGCCTTGAAATGGGCGAAGATCGACATGACGTCCCAGTAGAACTTTCCGTCGACTTCTTTGATTCCGTTGGGGAAACGATAGACTTCCTCCGTGGAAATACGGCCGTCAGCGATGGTACCGATGATAGCTCTTCCACTGGTGGCTCCGACATCAAATGCCAGATAGTTACGACCTTGCGAGGGTGTATTGTTCAGTGACATAATTACGTGACGTTATAGTTAACGTACAAATATCGTCAAAAAAATTGAAAAAACGTAATCTTTTCATAAAAAAATTGGGGTCATAAACGATTTATTTTTTTCGAATCAGGGCGTTGCAGGGCCTGTTGCAAACACAACCGCCCGGCACTCGGGCGCATGGTCCCGGGCCGGACGGCGGTGGAACGGATCGGGGCAGTTCCCGCTCAATTTCCGAAGACGAGTTCCAAGTCGCGGCGGATGGCCGCCGGAGCCCACGCGGCGGGAACGAACTCCCAATGCCCGATGCGAGCCGGGTCGCCCGTCACGGACGACTGGATGGAACCATTGTCTTTCAAGTAGTTATAGAGGATGTTGCGGATTTCCGGATAGTACTCGGCGACGCGGTCTGAAATCCGGTCCGTGTCGATGCCGATTTCAGCGAGGAGTCCCCCGCCCCCGTTGGCACGGTAGGACGTCATCGCCACCTTGTAGGTGCGGTCCGGTTCGAAGGGGGCGCCGGATGCCATGGAAGAGACGCTGACGCGCTCCCCGCGCGGCTTCGTCACGTCGACGGTGTAGACCAGGCCGGCGGCGGAGTCGAAATTGTAGGACCGTTCGGCGAACGACCAGCGGGTGGCACCCGTCCTGGCGTCGGCGGAGGGCACGATATTCAGCACCCGGTCGGACGGGCCGGCGGCCGTACGGATCCAGCGGTCGTAGGAAGCCTCCAGGTAACGGACGATCTCGTCCCCCGTCATATCCAGCACATACAGTTGGTTTTCAAAAGGATAGATGGTAAACAGATCGTTGTACACCAGGGTGCCGGCGTGCACGGTCCCGTTGAATGTCAGCGGAGCGGCGATGGACACCTGGGCGGGCGCACAGGAGATGCACAGCGTATGCACGAGGTTGATGTAATCGCTCATGCCGGCATAGGCATCGCGCGTGCGGAGGTCGGTGTCGAGAGTGCCCACCTCGGTGTTGGTGAACCGCTTGACGGCCAGGTAATCGTCATGGAAGCGCTCGCGCATCGCCGTGTCCACGCGGGCGGCGTCCACGGGAATCAGCGCCGCCGAGGAGGACCGCGCCGTCACCTTCCCTTTCCGCACGGTCAGGTGCAGGGTCCCGTGCCCGACATAGCGGCAGTGGCTGCCGGAATTGACAAGGCTGCAGCCCTCCGTTTCCTTGACGAACGGCCGGTGGTCATGCGAACAGAGCAGCAAGTCCACGCCCTGCAGCGACTGCAGCAGGTCCAGTCCCTGGGCTTCGAGGACGGTTCCGTCGCCCTCACCCGTCGCAGAATGCACGGAGACGATGACAACGTGCGGCTTCTCCTTCGCCCGCACCGCATCCACGTCCTGCTGCACGAGCGGCAGCAGGCTCTCGAACGTCATGCCGCTCCAGAGACTCTCTGCCAGCCAGTTCTTGATATTGGCGTTGGTGTAGCCCAGGACGGCGACCTTCAGGCCGCCGCGCCGGAAGATCCGGTACACCGGGAAATAAGGCTTCGCGTTGTCGGTGCGGATGGCGTTCCCGCCCAGCATCGGGATGCCGGCGGCCGCCAGGTCCCGCGTCACGCGGTCGTAGACCCGATGCCCCGTCTCTACGTCGTGGTTGCCCATCGTCACGGCATCGTAGCCCATGTAGGCGGCCAGGCGCGGGTAGACGTGGGGCGTGAGGGTATCGACGTAATCGAAGTAGTACGCGGCGTTGTCGCCCTGCAGGATGTCACCGGCATCGATCAGCAGCACGTTTTCAGGTCCGGCGGCGGCACGGACACTGTCCACTGTCCACTTCACGGCATAGAGCGAACGCTTGACGGTATCGTCGACATAAGACGAATCGAAGAAACAGCCGTGGACATCGTTGGTCGAAAGCACCTCGAGGGTGTACTCCCCGTCCTTCGGCCGGGCACACCCCACAGCCAGGAGGACGGCAGAAGCGGCTAGAAAAAACTTACTGATATTCATGAAGTTACAAAATTAAATCAAAGAGAGAGGGGGTGCGCATCCGCGACTGCGGAGACCGGGTGGACCGGCGTGAGGCACGGGCTTTCTCCAGGTCGAACCGGACGGTGAACCGCTGCTGCCAACCTTGGAATCCGCCGTCTGCGAAATGAAGGACGGCACCCAGGCGCAGGTCCAGGAAGGAGGACACGACGGGCTGCCAGTAGAGTTCCGCGCGGTCATAGGGGCCGCCGGCCCGGAAGAAGGGATTCCCCCGGTACAGGTCGGTGCCGTACGGCGTGCCTTCGGGCGAAAGAAGGCCGTACAGCGGCAGGAGGTCGCCGCCGAAGAAGGCTTCGTTCCGCAGGCCAAGCGCCCGCCAGCGGAAATCGGCCGTCCCCTGCACGCCGCCGCTGCGGCGCATGGCAGCGTCCTGCTGGCGGTCACGCTGGAAGGACTCCAGCCAGGCCACGGAGAGCGTGAAGAGGCGGATTTCGCTGCGGCGGGGCGTCAGGTCCAGTTCCAGGAACGGGCTCAGGAGGATGTCATCGACCACACCCCGGACGTTCTCCGACCCGGCATAGTGGTGCACCTGCAGCGCCCAGCCGGCATAGAATCGCTCCGTCACGAGCCCCTTGCCGAAGGAGAGGATGCGGAACTGTTCGCGGCGGCCGATGCCGGGCATGCCCATCCAGTCGAGGCCGACTTCATAGCGGGCGTGCGCACGGACGGCCTTGACGAGCAGGCCCTCCATATTGTTGTCAAAGAAGCGGTTGGCATCGGAGAGGAAGGCCGTGGAGAGATTCCGGCCCGAGAGCGGGTCGCTCCCGTCACTGAGGTCGCCGAAGACCGAATGGCGGGCCGGGAAGATACCGGCGAGACCGGTCCAGCGGGTCTGCCGCAGGCGGGCATCCAAGCCGTACCAGAGGGTCATCTCCCGCAGCAGCCCGATGTTCTCGATGCCGTCGGAGGTATAGGGTGTCCGGCTCTCTCCCATGTTCTTGAGCAGGTCGACCCCCAGGTGGACGGAATGCGTTATGGAGCGGTCCTGCGGGAAAAGGAGTCCGACCGACGGGGTCAGCCGCGCCGCATGCAGGGTACGCGAAGAGGCGTACCGGTTGTTGCGGACATCGAACTCGCGGTTGTCGAATCCGTAGTCGAAGCGGACGTCGTACGTGAACGTCTGCGCCGACGCGAGCAGGCCTCCCCCCAGCAGGACGGCCATACACAAGCATTTCTTGAAAGTCATACGCATCATTCTGAACTTTCAAAAATACGGTTTTTTTCTTACATTTGAACCCGGTTATGGGATATTTGAAACTACAGACACCGGTTGACGCCGGCACGAGTGCCGTCACCGTCTCGTACGCGGACCGGATCACCGTCCTCGGCAGCTGTTTTGCCGACCACGTCGGCCGGCGGCTCGTCGAAGCCGGTTTCGACGCCTGCGTCAACCCGTTCGGGGCGCTCTACAACCCGGTTTCCCTCTGCAACGCGGCCGCACGGCTCGCCGCCGGCGTTCCTTTTACGCACGAAGACTGTGTCCGGATGGGAGCAGGTTCCGACCTGTGGTGCTCCTTCTGCCATCATACATCCTTCGCGCGGGAGACGCCGGAGGCTTTCCTGGAAAACGCGAACCGGTGCCTTGAGGAAGCGTCCGCCTTCTGGAAGGAGAGCGGGAAGGTGCTGGTAACCCTCGGCACGGCCTGGTATTTCACGCGGAAAGACAACGGCGAAACCGTCTCCAACTGTCTGAAAATCGACGCGCGGACCTTCGACCGGCGCCGGCTGACGCACGGCGAGGCGGCCGCCATGCTCTCCAGCATGGTGCGGCGCCACCCGGAAAAGCAGTTCATCTTCACGGTGTCGCCCGTGCGGCATCCCGGCGACGGGGCGCACGGGAACCAGCTGAGCAAGAGCGTCCTGCTGCTGGCCGCCGAGCAGGTCTGCACGGAGTATCCGGAGCGATGCGCCTATTTCCCGGCTTACGAGATCGTGCTCGACGAACTGCGCGACTACCGGTTCTATGCGGAGGACATGGTGCATCCTTCCGCCCAGACGGCTGCGTACATCTGGCGGCGTTTCATGGATTTCGCCATGGGAGAAGCCGACCGCGAAAGGGTCCTTGAAACAGAAAGGAAACTATTGAGGGAGAAGCATATACCTATGCATTAGCGGCGCATTCCGCGCAACCGCTGCATCATGTTTCCGGTGACGGCGCTCTTCATCATCTTCCGCGTTCCCTCGAACTGCTTGAGCAGCTTGTTGACCTCCGCCACGGAGGTGCCGCTGCCGTCGGCGATCCGCTTGCGGCGGCTGCCGTTGATGATATCGGGATTGTCGCGTTCCGCGGGTGTCATGGAAAGGATGATCGCCTCGATCCCCTTGAAGGCCTTGTCGTTGTCGATATCGACGTCCTTCAGCGCCTTGCCGACGCCGGGAATCATCGATGCCAGGTCCTTGATGTTGCCCATCTTCTTGACCTGCTGGATCTGGTTGTAGAAATCCATGAGGCCGAACTTGTCGCGGGCCAGTTTCTTACGGGTCTCGCGGGCCTGCTTTTCGTCGAACTGTTCCTGGGCGCGCTCGACCAGGGAAACGACGTCGCCCATGCCGAGGATGCGGTCTGCGATACGGTCCGGATGGAAGATGTCCATCGTCTCCA
Source organism: uncultured Bacteroidia bacterium (assembly GCA_902801205.1). Taxonomy (GTDB): domain Bacteria; phylum Bacteroidota; class Bacteroidia; order Bacteroidales; family UBA932; genus Cryptobacteroides. The sequence continues at coordinate 149,461 of CADCHE010000013.1, read as the reverse complement.
TCTTCTCGCCGGAAGAGATGAATTTCAGGGGCTTGCCCGTCACGTACTTGATGGAAAGGGCAGCACCGCCGCGGGTGTCGCCGTCCATCTTGGTGAGGACGACACCGTCGAAATCGAGCCGTTCGTTGAAGACTTTCGCCGTCTCGACGGCATCCTGTCCGGTCATGGCATCCACCACGAAGAGGGACTCGGTCGGGCGCAGGGCCTGGTGCAGGGCGGAGATCTCGTCCATCAGCTCCTGGTCCACGGCCAGACGGCCGGCGGTATCGACGATGACGACGCCGAAGCCCTCGGCTTTCGCCTTTGCGACAGCCCGCTGTGCGATACCGATCGGATCCTGCACGCCGTCCTCGCTGTAGACGGGCACGCCGATGCCTTCGCCCAGCACTTTCAACTGCTCCACCGCCGCGGGACGGAAAGTGTCGCAAGCGGCCAGGAGGACGCGCATGCCGCGCTTGTGGGCGAGGTAGTTCGCCAGTTTCGCGGAGAAGGTCGTCTTACCGGAACCGTTCAGGCCCGCCATGAGGACGATGCCCGGGGTCCCTTTCACGTTGATGTCCGTAGAAGTGCCCCCCATGAAGGCGGCCAGCTCGTCGTGGACGATCTTGACCATCATCTGCTGGGGCTTGACGGCCGTGAGGACGTTCTGGCCGAGCGCCTGCTGCTTGACCCGGTCGCAGAACTCCTTGGCGACCTTGTAGCTGACATCGGCGTCGAGCAGGGCCCGGCGGATATCCTTCAAGGTCTCCGAAACATTGATTTCCGTTATCTTTCCCTCGCCCCTGAGGATCTTGAACGACCGCTCGAGGCGCTCCTGCAAATTCTCAAACATACTTGCTGTCGTTTCTTAGGCGACTGCAAATATAGGGAAAAAATACAAATTACTGCTGGGAATAGTAATCCTTCCGGCGGGGCCCTTCGGACAGGCGGTCGGAATAGACGGCGGGGGCCAGCGGGCGCATGTTGTAATGGGAGGCCATTACCTGCCCGTACGCGCCGGTGCTGCGGATGGCGATGAGGTCGCCGCGGACGCTCTTCTCCATCAGCCGCTGCGTGCCGAAGGTGTCGGCAGACTCGCAGACCGGACCGACGACGTCGTAGACACGGCTTTCGCGCGCGGGACCGCCCCCGTAATGGGCGGAGAGGTTCTCGATTTTGTGGTACGCGCCGTACAGGGCGGGGCGGATGAGGTCGTTCATGCCCGCGTCGACGATCAGGAAACGCCGGTTCTCTCCCTTCTTCACGTACAGCACGCGCGTCATCAGCGTCCCGCACTGGGCCACCATCGCGCGGCCGGGTTCGACATGGAGTTTCTGGTCGGGACGGCGCACCAGGTGACGGTCGATCGTCCGCAGCCACTTCTCCAGTTCGGGGATGGGATGCAGGTCGGGTTCATCGTAGTCGACACCGAGTCCGCCGCCAAGGTCGATATTCCTGACGGTCAGACCGTTGGCCTCGAAGATGCGGACAATCTCGTTCACCCGTTCGCATTCCAGCCGGAAGACCTCCTCCACGTCCATGATCTGCGAGCCGATATGGAACTGCAGGCCGTAGAAATCGATGTTCGGGAACTGCCGGAGCAGGGTCACCGCACCGTCGAATCCGACGTCCGAAATGCCGAACTTGTCCTCGTACAGACCGGTGGTGATATAGTGGTGGGTATGCGGGTCGATATTGGGGTTGATGCGCAGGGTGATGCTGACCCGGCGGCCCAGGCGGCCGGCCAGGTCGCCGATGATGGCGATCTCCTCAAGCGACTCGACATTGAAGGAGCCGATCCCCATCTGGAGGGCCTGGAAGATTTCCTTGTCGGTCTTCCCCACCCCGGCGAACATGATGCTCTCGGGGCGGAAACCGCAGTCGACGGCGAAGACGATCTCGTCGCCGCTGACGCAGTCCGCGCCGAAGCCGCGGGAGGAAAGCATCTCGATCAGGCGCCGGTCGGAGTTGGCCTTGACGGAATAATGGATTTCGATCCCCGTCTCCCGCGAGAGGGAGGCGGCGAGGTCCGCCGTGCGGCGGAACAGGTCGATGTCATAGTAGTAGAATGGGGTCTCGATCTTGCTCAGCGCCCCGAAATCTTCGATTTGCAGCATGTTTGTCTCGTTCGTTTGTTATACACGATTGCAAAAATAACCGAAAATATCTAAATTCGCACCGATATTGTACGGAGAGAACGGATTTCTTTCCGAGATATCCGGATTCACCCGAAAAAAATGCATTGAAATGGAAAAAGGACCTATTTCACAATTCATCACCCACCACTACCGCCACTTCAACTCGGCATCGCTCGTCGACGCCGCCAAAGCGTATGAAGACCTGCTGAACAAGGGCGGGAAGATGTTCCTCGCGATGGCCGGCGCCATGTCGACCGCCGAACTCGGACTCTCCCTCGCGGAAATGATCCGCCAGGACAAGATCTCCTTCGTCTGCTGCTCTGCCAACAACCTCGAAGAGGACATCATGAACCTCGTCGCCCACACGCACTATTACCGTGTACCGGGTTACCGGGACCTCACTCCGCAGCAGGAACAGGAACTCCTCGACAACCACTACAACCGCGTCACGGACACCTGCATCCCTGAAGAGGAGGCGTTCCGCCGCCTGGAAGGGCACCTGGTGGAGGTGTGGGACAAGGCCAAGGCCGAAGGCAAGCGCTATCTGCCCTACCAATACATCTACCAGATGATCCGCAGCGGCGTCCTGGAGCAGTACTACGAGATCGACCCGAAGGACAGCTGGGTCGTCGCCGCCTGCGAGAAGGACATCCCGATCATCTGCCCCGCATGGGAAGACTGCACCACCGGCAACATCTTCACGGCACACGTCATCCGCGGTGAATACGAGCCCAGCCTCGTGATCCAGGGCGTGGAAGTGATGATGTTCCTCGTGGACTGGTACAAGAAGAACTCCGAAGGCGCCGGTGTCGGCTTCTTCCAGATCGGCGGCGGCACCGCCGGCGATTTCCCGATCTGCTGCGTCCCGATGATGGAGCAGGACCTGGGCTGGAAGGGAACCCCGCTGTGGGCGTATTTCTGCCAGATCTCCGACAGCACGACGTCGTACGGATCCTACTCCGGCGCTGTCCCGAACGAGAAGATTACCTGGGGCAAGCTCTCTCCCGACACACCGCGCTTCATCGTGGAGTCCGACGCCACCATCGTCGCTCCACTGATCTTCGCCTATGTGCTGGGCTGGTAAGATACACATGGCGGCAGCGGCGGCCCTCTGTACCGCCCTGCTGGCCATTCCCCTGCGCGTATCCGCACAGGAGGAGCGCAAGACGACGCTCCGCGGCAACGACGAGATCGTGACGGAAACCCTTTCCGTGGGCGATTTCACGGAGTTGCACACGCGCGGGATGTTCAACGTGACCTTCGTCCAGAGCGGCCCCGGCGAGAAAGCCCGCGCCGAAGTGACGACCTCTTCCAACATCGTTCCCTTCGTCACAGCCGAGACCAAGGACGGTGTGCTGACGCTCGGCATGTCCGAAAAGCACCGCTATTTCGTCAAGAAGATCCAGGTAACGGTCTGGGCGCCCGTCCTGCGTGGGGCAGTCGTGCAAGGCGCCGGGGACCTCCTGATTCCCGACGGCCTTGCCACAGATGCCTTCGAGGCGGTTGTCAAAGGGGCAGGAAACCTGTCGGTCGGTGAAATGGACGTCGACGGGAAAGTCTCCTTCCTGATCCAGGGAGCGGGCGACATCCGCGCCGAAGCGGTCGAAGCGGAAACCCTGGGCGCCGAAGTGCAGGGCGCCGGCGGCATCACCCTGTCCGGGATCGACGCCACCGACGTGTCCGCCGTCATCAAAGGGGCGGGCGGCATCGTCCTCTCCGGCAAGGCCGGATCGGCGGTGCTCAAACTGCTCGGTGCCGGAAGCATCGACATCCGCGCGTTGAAGGCGGACAACTACGACGTTTCCCGGTCGGGCATCGGAAAGGTCAAGCGCTAGTCGGTATAGAATTCCCGGCGGTACTGATAGTTGCTGCGGATCTGCTCGAAGCGTTCGGGCGCCATCCGGAACATGAAATCGTCGGTGAATATCGGATAATTGTACTGCAGGACGGAGGTCACTTCGCCCTGCGGTTTTCCTTTCAGGTCCAGCTTGATGGACTCCAGGTTGAGTTGTTCCGTCTTCGGGAAGAACTCGAACAGCGGGTCGATGCCGAAGAACCGGGCGACGGCCCGGACGGCAGCAGCGGTGCCGTTCTGCTTGCCCTGGTAGGAGTAGCCGGCGATGTGCGGGGTGGCGATGTCCACCATGCCGAGCAGGTCGAGGTCGACGGCAGGCTCGTTGTTCCACGTGTCGATGATGACCGGACCGAGCCGGGGAATGGCCCGCTTCAGGGCATCGTCGTCCACCACCTCGCCCCGGGAGGCGTTGATGAAGATCGTACCGGGCTGCATCCGCGCGAAGAAAGCGTCGTCGGCCATGCCCCGCGTCGTCGGCAGGAGCGGAACGTGCAGCGTCACGATGCGCGACTGTTCCAGCAGCTCTTCCAGGGAACAGAACTCATCCGGCCCTTCCGCTTCCATCCGGGGCGGGTCGTTCTGCAACACATTGAAGCCCAGGTATTTCGCCATTCTGGAAACGCGCGATCCGACATTCCCTACACCGATGACACCCATCGTGTAGCCGTCCAGGCGGATGGCCTTGCGGGATGCGGCGCCGTACAGGGCGGAGAAGACGTAGTTCATCACGCCGCCGGCGTTGCAGCCCGCGGCGTTCTTCACGACGATGCCCCGCGCGTCGCAGTACGGGAAGTCGATATGGTCGGTCCCGATGGTCGCCGTCGCGATCATCCGGACAGAGGAGCCATCCAGAAGGGAGGCGCCGCAGACGGTTCGCGTGCGGATGATCAGTGCGTCCGCATCCATCACGTCCGTCGAGGAAATCAGGGCGCCGGGCAGGTAGACAACCTCTGCATACGGCTCCAGCACGCCCCGCAGAAACGGGATGGCATCATCCGCGACGATCTTGATTCGCTTATCCATAATCATTTCAGTATTAATTCTTTGACAAATCCCGTACGGGAGTCATCCTTCACGAAGAGCGTGTCTTTCGAAAGATAATCGTTGATTGCAGCGACCAGGTCGGCCTTCCGCAGGTCCAACTGTCCGCGCACCATCGAGGAGGACAGCGTGACATAGAGGCGACCGCCGCGGTAGAAGCGGCCCAGGGTGTAGGCGGAGGCGCCGGACACGGCGTCCCAGGCGGCGAAAACCCGCTGCGTGTTGACCCCCGAGGCAAGTTTCATCCGGCGCAGGAACTGGGGGATCACTTCCTCCAGCGACAGGGCCTCCTTGCGGGGCACGCCCTTGATTTTGCGGTGCTGCTGTTCCATGACGCCTTCAAAGCGGTTTGAACTCGCCACCGGAGGCGACGAAGTAGGCCCGTTCCGGGGTGATGCGGTCGACGATGCCGGCCATGCGCACCTTATTGCTGTCCGTGATGAAGATCTGGCCATAGTCGCTGCCGGCAACCAGGCCCAGGAGGTTGGAGATGCGGTCCATGTCCAGTTTGTCGAAGACATCGTCCAGAAGGAGCATCGGCGGATAGCCGTACTCTTTCTTCATGATCTCGTACTGGGCGAACTTCAGGGCCACCAGGAAAGACTTCTGCTGTCCCTGCGAGCCGCAGTGGCGGATGGGATAGCCGTCCATCCGGAAGAGGAAATCGTCCCGGTGGACGCCTGCGGTCGTGTGGCGCAGGGCACGGTCGCGGTCGCGGCAGGCGGCCAGGACGGCCGAAAGCGGGCCTTTCTCCCCGTCCGAGCGGTACTCCACGGAAACCTGCTCGCCGCCGCCCGAAAGCGCATCGTAGCTCTGTGCGACCAAGGGCTGCAGCTGCTCGGTGAAACGCTTGCGCGCTGCATGGATCACGTCGGCGCAGGCCTCCATCCGGAGGTCGAAGACATCCAGCAGCGAGAGGTCGGCGCCATCCTCTTTGAGCAGGCGGTTGCGCTGCGCCAGGAGGCGGTTGTACTGCTGCACCGCGGCGAGATACTCCCGGTCGAGCTGGGACAGGACGGCGTTGGCGAACCGCCGGCGGTCCTCCCCCGACTCGCTGACCAGGGAGATATCCGAGGGCGAAACCATCACGACCGGAAGCTCCCCGATGTGGGCGGACACCTTCGGATACGGCTTGTCGTCCCGGCGGATCTTCTTCTCTCCCGCCGCATCCACGCTGATGGAGAAACGGGCGTCGGGCCCGGAGGGCATCGCATACACCCCGGCCAGGGAGAACGCGTCCGTCCCGTGGCGGAAGTTGAACCGGTCGCCGGCTGCGAAAGCGCTCTTGGCCATGGAGAGGTACCAGATCGCATCCATCAGGTTGGTCTTTCCTTCGCCGTTCCCGCCGGAAATGCAGTTGACATTCGGCGAGAAAGCGATTTCCTGCAGGCGGATGTTCCGGAAATCCTGGATGACGATTCTCTTCAGTGAAGGCATTTTCAACACTTTTATGAAGCGATTGCAAAGATAACCAATTTTTTTTATTACTTTTGCGGACTGCAAACCGCAGTAAGCCGAAGACAAATAACAAAGCAAAAATATTATGGCAAAAGAGAACGCGAATGAGAAAGAACTCGAACGTCAGGAGAAAGTCGCCGAGACCGTCTCCAAGACCGACCGGTTCTTCCGTGAGAACAAGAAGGCCATCTACGGCTGCCTGATCGCCCTGCTGGTGATCGGCCTCGCCATCATGGCTTATTACAAACTGTATTACCAGCCGAAGAGCGAAGAGGCGGCCCGTCAGATGTACCCCGCCGAGGCTTCCTTCCGCGACGGCGAGTTCGACCTCGCCCTGAACGGCGACGGCAACACGCTCGGATTCGCCCAGATCATCGACGACTACGGGACGAAGGGCGGAAAGGTCATCTACCTGTACGCCGGCGAGTGCGCGCTGAATCTTGGCAACTACGAAGACGCCATCGCCTACCTGAAAAAATACAAGGGAAAGGATCCGATCCTCAACGCCCGCGCGCTGTCCTGCATCGGGGACGCCCTCATCAATCTGGAGAAATTCGCCGAAGGCGCTGCGACACTGGAGAAAGCCGCCGCGGTCATTGACAACGACTTCACGCCCAACTACCTGATGAAGGCGGCCGTCGCCTACGAGGAAATGGGCGACGAGGACAAGGCGCTCGCCATCTACAAGAAGATCAAGGACCAGTATCCGCGCTCGATGGAAGCCTACGAGATCGACAAGTACATCATGCGGATCGAAAGCAAGCAGGAGGCCGAGTAGTATGGGAAGAGCGTTCGAATTCCGTAAGGAAAGGAAATTCAAGCGTTGGGGCCACATGGCCAAGACGTTCACCCGCATCGGCAAGGAAATCACCGTCGCCGTCAAGCAGGGCGGTCCCGACGTGGTCGGCAACCCCCGCCTGCGCGCCCTTGTGGCCGAGGCCCGGAGCGAGAACATGCCGAAGGAGAATGTCGAACGTGCCATCAAGCGCGCCTTCGACAAGGACCAGGGAGACTTCAAGGAACTGGTTTACGAAGGTTACGGCCCGCACGGCATCGCCTTCCTCGTGGAAGCCGCCACGGACAACAACACCCGTACGGTGGCGAATGTCCGCAGCTATTTCACCAAGTGCGGCGGCAGCCTCGGCACCAGCGGCAGCGTCAGTTTCATGTTCGACCACAAGTGCAAGTTCCGCCTGAAGGAGGATCCTGCCAAGCCGGTCGACCTGGAAGAACTGGAGCTCGAACTGATCGACTATGGTGTCGACGAGGTGTTCGAGGAGGAAGTCGAGGACGCCGACGAAAACATCACCAAGGAGATTGTCGTCTATGGCGCCTACGAATCCTACGGGCAGATCCAGAAATACATCGAAGACAACGGTTTCGAACTGATCTCCGGTGGTTTCGAACGGATCCCGAACGTCGAGCTGAAAGAGGTGACGCCAGAGCAGCGCGAGACGCTGGAGAAACTCACCGGCCTGCTGGAAGATGACGACGACGTTACGAACGTCTACACTACGATGAAGCCCGCCGAAGAGTAATGCAAAAACCTGAAAACATGTAGTTTACGGTTGACGACCCCCTTCTTCAAGGGGGTCGTCCGTTTTCTCCACCGTTTCCACCGGGCTCTTGCCGGAAACGGGGATTCACCCCACCGGCAGGGTTTTCGTCCCACCGGAGCGCGTCTTGCGGAAAGCGGTCCGGCAAAGTTTGCAATCCCGCGGAATCTGCGTATCTTTGCCCTCCCCGTATAACGGAAATTGATTAAGAAACAATATGAGCATCCAACAGGAAAACATCGAAAAACTGGTCGCCCGACGTGAAGCCGCCCGCCTGGGCGGAGGCCAGAAACGGATCGATGCCCAGCATCAGAAAGGAAAGATGACTGCCCGCGAGCGGCTCGCCCTGCTCCTTGACGAAGGCAGTTTCGAAGAATATGACATGTTCGTCCAGCACCGCTGCACGAACTTCGGAATGGAGAAGCAGCATTTCGACGGCGACGGCGTCGTGACGGGTTCCGGCACGATCGACGGCCGTCCGGTCTATGTGGCTGCGCAGGACTTCACCGTCTCCGGCGGATCGCTGTCCAAGACGATGGCCGAGAAGATCTGCAAGGTGATGGACCTGGCCGTCCGCACCGGCGCCCCGTTCATCTGCCTGAACGATTCGGGCGGCGCACGCATCCAGGAAGGGGTGGACGCCCTCGCCGGCTACGGAGAGATCTTCGAACGGAACATCCTCGCTTCGGGCGTGGTTCCGCAGATCTCCGGCATCTTCGGTCCCTGCGCCGGCGGCGCGGTCTACTCCCCCGCCCTGACGGACTTCACCGTCATGGTCAAGAACACCTCCTACATGTTCCTGACGGGCCCCGCCGTGGTCAAGAGCGTGCTGGGCGAGAACGTGACGCAGGAGGAACTGGGCGGTGCGAGCGTGCATGCCAGCAAGAGCGGCGTGACGCATTTCGCTGCCGAAAATGAAGAAGAAGGCATCCGGACCATCCGCCGGCTGCTCGGGTTCCTGCCCCAGAACAACCTGGAGGAGGCTCCCCGCCGCGAAACCGCCGATCCGGCGGCACGGGTGGACGACGCACTGAACGAGATCATCCCCGACAACCCGAACCAGGCATACGACATGTACCAGGTCATCCGCAGCATCGTGGATGACGGCGACTTCCTCGAGATCCACAAGGAATTCGCGAAGAACATCATCATCGGATTCGCCCACATGGGCGGACGCAGCGTCGGCATCGTCGCCAACCAGCCGAAGGTGCTGGCGGGCGTGCTGGACATCAACTCATCCCGCAAGGCCGCCCGTTTCGTCCGGTTCTGCGACGCCTTCAACATCCCGCTGGTCTCGCTGGTGGACGTGCCGGGCTTCCTGCCGGGCACACAGCAGGAATACGGCGCCGTGATCACCAACGGCGCGAAGCTCCTGTACGCCTACGGAGAAGCCACGGTGCCGAAGGTGACGGTGGAACTCCGCAAGAGCTACGGCGGATCGTACATCGTCATGAGCAGCAAGCACCTGCGCGCCGACCTCGTCTACGCCTGGCCGTCCGCCCAGATTGCCGTGATGGGTGCCGACGGCGCCGTCAACGTGCTCTACGCCAAGGACATCAAGGCCGTGGAAGACCCTGCCGCCCAGGAAGGGATCCGCGCGCAGAAGAAGGCCGAATACGAGGAACTGTTCAACAACCCCTACCAGGCCGCGCAGAAGGGCTATGTGGACGATGTGATCGAACCGCGCAACACCCGCTGGCGCATCATCCGCGCCCTGGAGTTCCTCGCCGGAAAACGGCAGACGGTCCCCGCCAAGAAACACGACAACCTGCCGCTGTAGTATGAAGAGGAACCGACTTATACTCGCCGCCCTCCTGCTCGCCGCGACGGCCGCACTCCCGCTCCGGGCCCAGAACCCGACCGACCTGCGGATCAGCGAGATCCTGGTCGAGAACACGAAGGGACTCACGGACGACTACGGGGAGCGGAACGGCTGGATCGAGGTGTTCAACAACTCGAACGGAACGGTCCGCTTCGCCGGCTGCTACCTGTCCGACGATCCTGCGGACCTGAAGAAATACCATATCCCCTCCACGGACCGTTCCACGGCGGTGGGGCCGCGCCAGAGCGTGGTCTTCTACGCTGGCGGCGACGCATCGAAGGGGACGTACTACACCAATTTCAAGCTCCGCCGGGGCACGACGGTCTACCTGGTCAGCAACGACGGCCGGACGGTCATCGACTGCCTGGAGATCCCCGCGAACCTGGAGGCCGACAAATCCGTCATGAAGGTTCCTGTCGGCATCAAGGCGATGGACTTCCAGGTCAAGGAGAACGCCGTTCCCACGCCGGGGGCCTACAACGGTGACGTAGACGCGAAGACCAAGAGCCAGATCATGAAGGAGAAAGACCCGACCGGCCTCGTCCTGGTACTGATCTCGGTGTCGACCGTCTTCCTCTCCCTCACCATCCTCGCCTTCGTGTTCGGCTGGATCGGCAAAACGAGCCAGCGGATGCTCGACGGCGGCGGAAAGAAGAAACGTCGCAAGGCCGCCGGTGCACCGAGCCCCGAAGTGGCCACGGCCATTGCCATGGCGCTGGACCAGGAACTGGGCGGAGAGACCTACGCCGCCATCGCGCTGGCCCTGCACCAGTATCTGGCCTCTGCCTGTCACGACACGGAGACCTACCGGCTGACGATCCGCCACGCCGCTTCGGGATGGAATAACAAAGTATTGAATTTCAGACAATTGCCAAAGAAATAAAAGAATACAAGATATGAAAACGTACAAATTCAAGATCGGTGGAAACGACTACGAAGTCGAAATCGGAAAGATCGAAGGCAAGACGGCCGACGTGACGGTCAACGGCGTATCATACCAGGTAGAAATGGAGAATGCGCCCGCGGCCCCTGCCGCCCCCGTCGCAGCCGCCCCCGTCGCAGCCGCCCCCGTCGCAGCCGCGACGCCTGCCGCACAGGCTGCTGCACCCGCCCCGGCCGCAAAGCCTGCCGGTGAAGGCAAGAGCGTCACTTCCCCCCTTCCGGGCGTCATCATCGAGATTTCCGTCAAGGAAGGCCAGGCGGTGAAAGCCGGCCAGAAGGTCGCCGTGCTCGAGGCGATGAAGATGGAGAACGAGATTGCGGCCCCCGCAGACGGTGTCGTAACGTCCATCCGCGTCGCCAAAGGCGATTCCCTGCAGGAGGGCGACGAAATCATGAAGATCGCATAAGGAAGGCGGCATGGAGACGATTATCGACAGCTTGGTGCAATTCTGGAACTTCACGGGGTTCGCGAACGCCTCCTGGCAGAACCTGGTGATGATCCTGATCGGCATCATCTTCATCACGATCGCCATCTGGAAGGAATGGGAGCCGCTGCTGCTGGTCCCCATCGGCTTCGGCATGATCATCGGCAACATCCCGATGTTCCCGGGGCTCAACATCGGAATCTACGAAGACGGCTCCGTCCTCAACACGCTGTACCAGGGTGTCAAGCAGGGGTGGTATCCCCCGCTGATCTTCCTGGGCATCGGCGCGATGACGGACTTCTCCGCCTTGATCTCCCAGCCGCGCCTGCTGCTGATCGGCGCGGCCGCGCAGGTGGGCATCTTCGGCGCCTACCTGCTGGCATTGCTGCTGGGCTTCGATCCGAACCAGGCAGGTGCCATCGGCATCATCGGCGGAGCAGACGGCCCGACGGCCATCTTCCTCTCTTCCCAGCTGGCACCGGACCTGATGGGTGCCATCGCAGTGAGTGCCTACTCCTACATGGCCCTGGTGCCGGTCATCCAGCGCCCGATCATGCTCGCCCTCACCACCAAGAAGGAGCGGCTGATCCGGATGCCTGCCCCGCGCGCCGTCAGCCAGAAGGAAAAGATCATCTTCCCGGTCGTGGGATTCCTCCTCACCGCATTCATCGTCCCTTCCGGCCTGCCGCTGCTGGGCATGCTCTTCTTCGGCAACCTGCTGAAAGAGAGCGGCGTGACGCGCCGTCTTGCAGAAACGGCGAGAGGACCGCTGATCGACGTGGTCACGACGCTGATCGGCCTGACGGTGGGCGCCTCCACGCAGGCGGACAAGTTCCTCAGCGCGACTTCGATCAAGATCTTCGGACTGGGCCTGCTGTCCTTCGTCATCGCGACGACCAGCGGCGTGCTCTTCGTGAAATTCTGGAACCTCTTCCTGAAGGGGAACCGGAAGATCAACCCGCTGATCGGCAATGCCGGCGTATCCGCCGTTCCGGACAGCGCACGGGTCAGTGAAGTGGTCGGCCGGGAATTCGACCCTTCCAACCACCTGCTCATGCATGCGATGGGTCCGAACGTAGCCGGCGTCATCGGCTCGGCCGTCGCGGCCGGCATCCTCCTCGGGTTCCTGGGCTAGGGGTTGCTTTTGTGGCCGGAGTTTGCTATCTTGCAGGCCGAAGCCACAAAACCCCCTAAAAATGAACCGACTGGAATTTCTCAGAAAGGCCGGCGCACTGGCCGCCGCCGGAGCGGTTTCACCGCTTCTTGTATCATCCCTTCACGCACGCAGGACCGGAGCGAACGACCGCATCCGGATCGGGCTCATCGGCTGCCGCAGCATGGGCTGGGTGGACCTGAGCGACGCCCTGCTCGTGCCGGAGGTGGAATGCGTCGCCCTCTGTGACGTGGATGCCCATGTACTGGAAAGCCGGGCCGCCGACCTGGAAAAACGCACGGGGAAACGTGCCGACCTGTACAGCGATTACCGGAAACTCCTGGAACGCAACGACTTGGATGCCGTCATCATCGCCACGCCGGACCATTGGCACTGCCGGCAGATGGTGGATGCCTGCGCAGCGGGGAAGGATGTCTATGTCGAGAAACCCGTCGCGAACTCGATCGCGGAATGCGAACGGATGGTGGCCGCGGCCCGCAAATACGGCCGGGTCGTCCAAGTCGGGCAGCAGCAGCGGAGCGGCAACCACTGGCATGAGATGAAACGCTATCTGGACAGCGGGAAACTGGGCCGGATCGCGAAGGTCAACATCTGGGCGAACTTCTCGTACGCATGCATCCTCGGCGCGGTCCCCGACCAGCCCGCACCGGAGTGGCTGGACTACGACATGTGGCTCGGTCCCGCGGCGATGCGGCCGTACAACCCCAAGCGGCTCCACGGAAGCTGGCGGATGTTCTGGGACTACGGCGGCGGCCTGATCACGGACTGGGGCGTGCACCTGCTCGACATGGCGCTCTGGGGCATGGATGTCAAGGGCATGCCGAACCAGGTGATGGGCTCGGGCGGCAACCACCAGAATCCGGAGGACATCGCCGAGACGTTCGACACGATGTCGGTCGTTTACACGTTCGACGACTTCATCATCAACTGGGACAATGTCACCGTCGAATCGGGCCCTTACGGACGCAACTACGGCGTGGAATTCGTCGGGGCGAACGGCAGCCTGGTGGCCAACCGGGAAAACTGGGAGGTCATTCCGTACAAGGACCGCGTCGAGCCGGTCCAATGCCTGCCGGACTACATGGACCACCGTGACCATCTGGCGGACTTCTTCCTGCGGATGAGGGACCGCGGACAGACGGCGTGTCCCATCGAGAACGGAGCGCTCTGCGCCACCTATGCACACCTGGGGAACATTTCCGCCCGCACGGGCAAGGCCATCACGTACGACGACGTACGGAAGCGGACCGGCTGCAAGGAGGCGGACCGGCTCCTTACCCCGGCTTACCGGAAACCCTGGAAGCTGGATTAGCAGCCTTCTTTCCGGCCCCCCGGCCCCTTTGGAAACCCAGCTTGCGCTCCGCGCATCCCTGTCCGGCAGTCCCCCAGGCCCCTTTGAAAACCCAGCTTGCGCGTCGCGCATCCCTGTCCGGCAGTCCCCCAGGCCCCTTTGAAAACCCAACTTGCGCTCCGCGCATCCCTGTCCGGCAGTCCCCCAGGCTCCTTTGAAAACCCAACTTGCGCTCCGCGCATCCCTATCCGGCAGTCCCCCAGGCCCCTTTGAAAACCCAACTTGCGCTCCGCGCATCCCTATCCGGGCGAATGGGTTTTCAAAGGGGCCTGGGGTACCTAGGGGGCTGAAAGGCGCGTCAGGGCAGCAGCGAGATGCATCGGAAGAGGTCGGCACGGACGCCGTCGGGATCGAGGGAATCCATCCAGACGATCCGGTGGCGGGAACTGTCGAAGGCGAACTGCCAGTCGTCCGTCAGAACGGGAGCGGGAATCACCCGCAGGTTGAAAAACTCGGGATGGGCAATGAGGCCCGGCGCCGCGATGTCCCACAGGATATGCCACCAGTTGCCCTGGGTGCGGTGATAATCGTGCGGCAGTTCAGAGCGGAAGAAGACGGCGGAACGCCCGTTCCCCCGGATGGCCTTCACGTCTTCCTGGTCGACGGACAGCATCTGGGTGCCTTCACCCGTTTTCCCGCTGGCGGGCAGGACGACCAGCGGCACACCGGAATTCATGACCAGCTGGCCCGCCCGATAGTCGCCGCGGAGGTTGAATTCGCTCAGGCTGCCGTTGCTGAAGCAATTGGTTCCCAGCCAAACGACCACGATCTTCTCCTTGATCGACGGGTCCAGCATCAGGGCCGCCGCCACGTTCGTGATCATGCCCAGGCAGAGGACATACACGGGCTGCTTCGCCTTGCGGGCGATGCGGACGAGATTGCGGGCTGCGGGGTTCTCCGGATCGAAGCCGTCCGGATCTTCGGTGACGCTGCGGGTCGCCCCCTTGAAGACCGGATACTTCCCCGCATTTCCGGTGATTTCCAGCACCCGCCCGATCTCCTTGTAACTCAGCTCCATACCTTCGGCGACACTGTGGCTGCGATCGTTGTATTCGTCATAGAACGGTGCGGCGTGCAGCGCCAGGACACGCATCTTTTCCGAGGCCAGGGCATAGGCGATGGCATACTGGTCATCCATCTCGTTGAACGTGTCGCTGTCGATGACGACATCCTTCACGCGGGGGGCACGCAGATCCTCCAGGATTTCCTCCGGCGTCAGCCCCGCGGAGGGAACGCGGTTCAGGCAGGCGCATCCTGTGAAAAGCAGGAATCCGGCCAGGAGGATGGCCGGACGGGACAATCTTCCGTTTTTTCTCATAAAAATAATCTTCTCCGACCTGAAAGATACGGTTTTTCAGCGAGATAGCAAAAAGTTTGGGAGACTTCATTCTTTTATGTATCTTTGTAAGATTAAGAAAACAACCACATCTCATAATGGAAAATAAACTTCAGGAATTGACGGACCGGCTCTATAAGGAAGGGCTGTCCAAGGGAAAGGAAGAAGGAGAAGCCATCCTCGCCAAGGCGAATGAAAAGGCGGAAGAAATCCTTTCCGCCGCCCGCAAAGAAGCGCAGTCCATCCTGGACGCGGCACAGAAGGAAGCGAAAGATTTCAAGACCAAAGTGGAGGGCGATGTGAAGATGGCTGCCGCGCAGAGCCTGCAGGCCACCAAGAAAGACATCGAAGACCTGATGCTCCACAAGATGGTGGACGCGCCGGTCGCCGCCTCGCTGGCGGACGCGGATTTCATCAAGGAGATCCTCCGCAGCGTGGCCGCCGGATTCAATGCCGAGAAACCCCAGGACCTTTCCGTCATCCTGCCTGCAGCGCTTCAGGACAAGCTGGAGCCCTTCGTCAAAGAAGAACTGGCCAAGGCCGTCGGCAGCGGCATCGAAGCGAAATTCTCCAAGCAGGTCAGCGGCGGGTTCAACATCGGTCCGAAGGACGGTTCCTACTTCATCAGCCTGACGGACGAGACGTTCAAGGAACTGATCGGCGCCTACCTCCGTCCCGCGGCCAAGAAAATCCTGTTCGGCGAATAAAGACGGCGCCGGATGAAGAACTACGAATACATCGTCGCCAGCCTGCCCGCCATCTCCACGTTCTGGAAGTTCGGCGAGGGGACCTCTTTCCACACCTACGCAGAAGAGATCAAGCGGCTGGGTGACAAGGCCGACGGAGCGCTCGTCGACAAGCTGCTCGCCGGCTTCGAGGACGAAAACCTCGACGAAGCTTTCTACCGGGGAATGGCCGAGGAGAAAAACGCGTTCCTGCGGAACTACTTCGCGTTCGACCTGAATGTGCGGAATGCGAAGACCCGCTACCTGAACAAGGCCCTCGGCAGGCCCGCAGAGCAGGATGTCATCCACCTCGGAGACACACCTTTCGAAGAAGCGGAGCGGCTGGAGGCCGTGCTGCAGGAAAAGGACCTGCTCTCGCGTGAACGTGCGCTGGACGACCTGATGTGGGACAAGATCTCACAGCTGACATCGTTCCACTACTTCGACATCGACGCCGTGCTCGGTTTCCTGGCCAAGCTGCACATCATCGCCCGCTGGGCAGAGTTGGACGAGCAGGCCGGGCGGGCGCGTTTCGCCGCCCTCGTCAAAGAGGTGCAGAGCACGTTCAAGGGGGTCGACTATCACCCGGAAAAAACCGAATAACAACAACATGCAATATGAGTACAAAAGGTAAGGTAATCGGTATCGTCTCCAACCTGGTCACTGTCGAAGTCGACGGACCGGTAGCGGAGAACGAACTCTGCCACATCACCCTGGACGGCACGCCGCTGCTATCCGAAGTCATCAAAGTCAACGGAAACAAAGCCTCCGTGCAGGTGTTCGAAAGCACCCGCGGACTGAAGAACGGAGACGAGGTGGAATTCCTGGGCAGGATGCTCGAGGTCACCTTGGGGCCGGGCCTGCTCTCCAGCGTCTACGACGGCCTGCAGAACAACCTGACGACGATGGAGACCGTCTTCCTCAAGCGCGGGGAATATACGGACCCGCTGGACCGCGAGAAGAAATGGGCTTTCACGCCGTTCGCCAAGCCGGGCGACCGCGTCGCCGCGGCGGACTGGCTGGGTGAGGTCAAGGAAGGCTGGCTGCCCCACAAGATCATGGTCCCGTTCGCCTTCAAGGGCACCTGGACGGTGAAATCGATCGTCCCTGCGGGCGACTACACCGTCGACACGCAGATCGCCGTGCTCGTCGGTGAGAACGGTGAGGAGACCCCTGTGACGATGACGCAGAAGTGGCCCGTCAAGGTCGCCGTCAAGGCGTACCGCGAGAAACCCCGGCCGCAGCGCATCATGGAGACCGGCGTCCGCTGCATCGACACCTTCGGCCCGATCGCCGAGGGCGGTACCGGCTTCATCCCCGGCCCGTTCGGCTGCGGGAAGACGGTGCTCCAGCACGCCATCGCCAAGCAGGGCGATGCCGACGTGATCGTCATGGCGGCCTGCGGCGAACGCGCCAACGAGGTCGTGGAGATCTTCACGGAGTTCCCTGAACTGATCGATCCGCACACCGGACGCCACCTGATGGAGCGTACCACCATCATCTGCAACACGTCGAACATGCCGGTGGCCGCCCGTGAGGCTTCGGTCTACACGGCGATGACCATCTGCGAATACTACCGGGCGATGGGCCTGAAGTGCCTGCTGCTCGCCGATTCCACCTCCCGCTGGGCACAGGCCCTGCGCGAGATGTCCAACCGTATGGAAGAACTTCCGGGAGCGGACGCCTTCCCGGTGGACCTGAGTGCCATCATCTCCAACTTCTACGCCCGCGCGGGCATGGTCGTCCTGAACAACGGACAGACCGGTGCCGTCACCTTCATCGGAACGGTCTCC
Organism: uncultured Bacteroidia bacterium; assembly: GCA_902801205.1. Classification (GTDB taxonomy): domain Bacteria; phylum Bacteroidota; class Bacteroidia; order Bacteroidales; family UBA932; genus Cryptobacteroides. The sequence continues at coordinate 131,866 of CADCHE010000013.1, read as the reverse complement.
CCCGCCGGCGGCAACCTGAAGGAACCGGTCACCGAATCGACCAAGAAGAGCGCACGCTGCTTCTACGGGCTCGAGCAGAGCCGGGCGGACCAGAAGCGCTATCCGGCCGTCAACCCGATCGAGTCGTACTCGAAATACCTGGAGTATCCCGAGATCATCACTTTCCTGGACGAGCACGTGGAGCACGGCTGGGTGGACAAGGTGAACAAGGCCAAGAACCTGGTGCGCCGCGGCCGCGAGGCCGCCGACCAGATCAACATCCTCGGCGACGACGGCGTGCCCGTGAGCTACCACATCAGCTTCTGGAAGTCAGAGTTGATCGACTTCGCCTTCCTGCAGCAGGATGCCTTCGATGACATCGACGCCCTCACCCCGATGGAGCGCCAGAAATTCATGCTGGACCTCCTTCTGGAAATCTGCGACCGGGAGTTCGAGTTCGAGGACTTCGAACAGTGCCGCAGCTTCTTCAAGGAGCTCATCAACGACCTGCGCCAGATGAACTACACCAAGTTCCACAGCGAGGAATTCGAGCAGTACAACCAGACCATCACCAAACTACTGGAAGAATATGGCAAATAAGGCATATCAGCGCATCTACACCCGTCTGGAAGCCATCACCAAGGCAACGGTTTCCCTCAAGGCGACGGGCGTTTCGAACGACGAGCTGGCGCTCGTGGACGGCCGGCTGGGACAGGTCGTGAAGACCAAGGGGGACCTGGTCACCCTGCAGATTTTCTCCGGTACGGAAGGCATTCCGACCGATGCGGCCGTCACGTTCCTCGGCGAACCGCCGACCCTGAAGGTGAGCGACCAGCTGTCCGGTCGTTTCTTCGACGCATACGGCCACCCGATCGACGGCGGTCCCGAGGTCGAAGGCGAGGAGCGGCAGATCGGCGGTCCTTCCGTCAACCCGTACAAGCGCCGCCAGCCGTCCGAGCTCATCCCGACCGGCATCGCGGGCATCGACCTGAACAACACCATCGTGTCCGGCCAGAAGATCCCGTTCTTCGCTGATCCGGACCAGCCGTACAACCAGGTGATGGCCGACGTGGCCCTGCGCGCCGACGTGGACAAGATCATCCTCGGCGGCATGGGTCTTTCCAACGACGACTATCTCTTCTTCCGCCACGCGTTTGAAAGCGCCGGGGCGCTGGACAAGATCATCAGCTTCGTCAACACGACGGAAAACCCGCCGGTGGAGCGCCTGCTGGTGCCGGACATGGCCCTGACGGCCGCCGAGTACTTCGCCGTGGACAAGAACGAGAAGGTGCTGGTGCTGCTGACCGACATGACGCTCTACGCCGACGCCCTTTCGATCGTCTCCAACCGTATGGACCAGATCCCTTCCAAGGACTCGATGCCCGGTTCGCTCTACTCCGACCTGGCGAAGATTTACGAGAAGGCAGTGCAGCTGCCGACGGGCGGTTCGATCACGATCATCGCCGTCACCACGCTGAACGACGGCGACATCACCCACGCGATTCCGGACAACACGGGATACATCACCGAAGGCCAGCTCTTCCTGCGCGCCGACTCCGACTCCGGGAAGGTCATCATCGACCCGTTCCGCAGCCTGTCGCGCCTGAAGCAGCGCGTCCAGAACATCAAGACGCGTGAGGACCACAGCCAGGTGATGAACGCCGGTGTGCGCCTGTATGCCGACGCACAGAACGCCAAGACGAAACTGGAGAACGGTTTCGACCTGTCCGACTACGACCACCGCGCCCTGGCCTATGCCAAGGACTACGCGACCGACCTGCTCTCGATCGACGTCAACATCACCATCACGGAAATGCTCGACAAGGCCTGGGAGCTCTTCGGGAAATACTTCTCCAAGGCGGAGACCGGCATCAAGCAGTCGCTGATCGACAAGTACTGGAAAGGCAGATAATGGCAATCAAGTTTCAATACAACAAGACTGCGCTGAACAACCTGAACAAGCAGCTCAAGATGCGCAAGAATGCGCTTCCGACCCTGCAGAACAAGGAGAGCGCCCTCCGGCTCGAGGTCCGCAAGGCAAAGGACGAGAGCGAACGGCTGATCGATGAACTGCAATCAGCCCTCGACCGCTACGACTACCTGGCCGCCCTGTGGAACGAATTCGATCCGGGGCTCATCGCCATCACCGGCGTAGACCTCTCCACCGTGAAGGTGGCGGGCGTCAAATGTCCGCGCCTCGACGAGGTGCACTATGAGCTGCGTCCGTTCAACGCATTCGTGAAACCGGCCTGGTACCCGGACGGTGTAGCGATCCTCAAGGAGATCTCGCGCCTGGGCATCGAGTCGGAAGTCTTCAAGGAGAAGCGGCGCATCCTGGACTGGCAGCGGAAGAAAACCACCCAGAAAGTGAACCTGTACGAGAAAGTGCAGATTCCGGGCTACCAGGAAGCGATCCGCAAGATCAAACGCTATATGGAAGACGAGGAAAACCTCAGCAAGGCGTCGTCGAAGATCGTCAAGGAACGTCACGCCGCTGAAGAAGCCATGGAGGGACAAGGCCTATGATCGAACCGATGACCAAATACTCCTTCGTCCTGCTCAGCGGGAAGGCGGAAGATTTCCTGAAAAGGCTGGAAGACCTCGGCGTCGTCGATATCACGCGGTCGGTCAAGCCGGTGGACGAACGGTCCGCTCAGCTGCTGGGCCGCAGCGAGGCGCTCCGCCATGCCGCCACGGTGCTTTCGGGCATCGATTATGCGTCCGATCCCGACCTGGAGGCCATCCAGGCCGCCTGCGCCGCCACTCCGGCGGCCGGAGACCGGCTCGCCGCCTTCCAGGAACGGGAGTCGCAGCTGACGACGCTGAAGGCCGGATGGGAGGAAGCGAAGAAGGAAGCGGAAGACCGGAAGGTCTGGGGTTCCTTCGACGCGGACACGCTCCGTGCACTGGAAGACCGCGGCCTGAAAGTCCGTTTCTACCGGGTGGCGACCAAGTCGTTCGACCCGGGCTGGGCGGCGCAGTATCCACTGCAGGAGATCGCCTCCGACGGAAAGCACACCTGGTTCGTGACCGTTTCCGACGACCCGGACTACCGGTTCCCCGTCGACGAGCTGCCCGCCCCGGACGGCGACTTCCGCCAGTTGGAAGCGCGGACGGAGGAACTGCACCGGCAGTTGACCGACGCCAAAGGGGCACTGCTGGCCCTGAAGGCGGACGCACCCGCCCTCCTGTCGGAGAGCGAGACGACCGGCCGCGAGCTCCAGCGCTACCTGGCTGACGCCGGATCCGGAAAGGCGGCGGAAGACCTCATCACCACGTTCGAGGGTTTCGCCCCCGAGACGGAAGACGCCCGGCTGCAGGAGGCGTTCGATGCCATGGACGGCATCGTCTACCTGCGGGAGAAAGCGACGAAGCAGGACAACCCGCCGATCGCCCTCAAGGGGAACCGTTTCACCCGGATGTTCACCGTGCTGACCGACATGTACGGCCGGCCGGACTATGACGAATTCGATCCCACGCCCTACCTGTCGGTGTTCTTCCTGCTCTTCTTCGCGATGTGCATGGGAGACGCCGGATACGGCCTCGCCCTGATCCTCATCGGTCTTTTCCTGCGGAAATCCGAGGGGATGAAGGACCTCGCGCCGCTGGTGATGACGCTCGGCGCCGGCACGTTCGTGATCGGTACCGTCATGCACACCTTCTTCGGGTATGACATCTCCGGGGCCTCCTGGGTGCCGGACTGGCTGAAGAAATGCATGGTGACGGGCAACATCGCCGGGTTCGACGCCAACATGGTGCTGTCGATCGTGATCGGCGTGATCCACCTCTGCCTGGCCTTCCTGCTGAAGGGGATCTATGCGACGAAGAAGAACGGCTTCATGAACTCCCTCGGGACCTGGGGCTGGACGCTGCTGATCGTCGGCGGCGTCATCGTCGGGGCCGTCTCGCTGACCGGCGTGCTGGATTCGACGGTCACCAAATGGATCATCATCGCGCTGGGCGTCGTCTCCGCGGCGGGCATCTTCCTGCTGAGCGACATCCACCGCAACCCGTTCAAGAACATCGGGCCGGGGCTCTGGGAGACGTACAACACGGCTACGGGCCTGCTGGGCGACGTCCTGAGCTACCTGCGCCTGTATGCGCTCGGCCTCGCCGGCGGCATGCTCGGCAAGGCGTTCAACGATATCGCCGCCATGACCCTGGGCGACGGAGGCTTCGGTTTCGGCTGGATCGCCTTCGCCCTCATCTTCGTGATCGGACACACCCTCAACCTCGCCATGTGCTGCCTGGGCGCCTTCGTCCACCCGCTCCGTCTGAACTTCCTGGAGTTCTTCAAGAACAGCGGCTATGAAGGAAAGGGCAGAATGTACAGACCAATAACAAACAAACAAAATCAATAAAGACGTTATGAACGAAATTCTCGGTTATCTCGGACTCGGGCTGATGCTCAGTCTCGCCGGTGTCGGCAGTGCGATCGGAACCACCATCGCCGGAAACGCCGCGGAGGGTGCCCTCAAGGCCGCTCCCGAAAAATCCAGCAGCTACCTTATCCTCTCCGCCCTCCCCGCTACGCAGGGTATCTACGGCTTCGTGGGATTCTTCATGTGGCTGCTCGTGTACAAGTTCGATTTCGCCGCCAACGGCCCGCTGCTCTTCGGCGTGGGAATCGGCGTGGGCATCGTCTGCATGATCTCGGCCATCCGTCAGGGCCAGGTCTGCGCCAACGGTATCGTCGGCATTTCGCAGGGACACGATGTCCAGACGAACACCCTCATCTACGCCGCTCTGCCGGAGTTCTACGCGATCCTCGGCCTCGTCGGCGCTCTGATGCTCACCCTCGCGGTGTAATCCGGAATCGACTACGGACAAACGGACCCCGGGCGGTTGTTCTCCGCTTCGGGGTTCGCCTTTTTATGGGCCCGGGGAAGTCATTCTTTTTTTTATATTTGCAAAAAACGATACCTCCGTTATGTCCCATCGAGTTAGAGCGGTCCGTTTTCATTTAAAGTGCATCTATTGACTCATGATCATTACTGGACAGATTGGACTGCAAAGTATGATGTTGCGATTTCACAAAAGAACTATATTCCATATTCGTTTTTGAAAGACCCGGGGGGCCGAAGTAGATAATAAGTTTTGAACCACAATGAAAAGGAGGAAATCAGGATGAAAGCAATCACACATACTTTGCTGTTTTTTATCTTTTCAGGAGTTTTATTCGGGCCGTCGGCTTGTCATTCAAAACTGCTTATCAATCAATATAACTTTTCAGATATTGACAAAGCGGAAGTGTCTGATTTCAATGTAAATAATTATAAACAAATCAATTGCGAAGTCTTTTTAGGAATAGTCAGTCATTCCGAGCAGGTTGCCGCTAAATTCATACCGCATAAAGTAGTTATTTTATACGATAGCGATGGCAAATTGTATAAACTGTATTTCTCAGAAACAAACCAATATTTTCAAATAGAGGGAAATAGTTTTCAATTATCAAAAAGCCAATCGCTTGCATTATCAAAATTATTTGATTGATAATTTTCATAAACCCCGCTTCTGTGGGGTTTAGAATCAAAGAGCGATTCTATTCAAACCCGACGGTCATGGAAATCGAGGGCATCGATCTTTCGATCGTCTCCACAGAATTGCTATCTTTGCAGAAAACAAATGCACTTATGGCTCTGATCAAATCCATCTCCGGGATTCGGGGAACGATCGGCGGGGCGCCGGGAGAGGCGCTCACGCCGGTGGACATCGTCTCTTTCACCTGCGCCTATGTCGAGCGGATGCGGATCCGCCGCCCCAAGACGCGTCACAAAGTCGTCGTCGGGCGCGATGCACGGATCTCCGGCGAAATGGTGCGGCAGCTGGTCTGCGGCACGCTGATGGCCTGCGGAGTCGATGTCGTGGACATCGGGCTGGCCTCCACGCCGACCACGGAAATGGCCGTCACCTTCGAGGGGGCCGACGGCGGCATCATCCTCACCGCCTCACACAATCCGCGGGAATGGAACGCGCTCAAACTCCTGGACGAACGGGGGGAATTCCTCGACGCGCAGGAAGGCGCCGCCCTGCTGGAGGTTGCCGCCCGCGGCGGCTTCTCCTTCGCGCCCGTGGACGCCCTGGGCACGCTGACGGAGCATGACTATACAGACGCACACATCGACGCGGTCCTCGCCCTGGAAGCCGTTGACACCGAGGCCGTACGCAAGGCCGGCTTCACCGTGGTGCTGGACGCTATCAACTCCGTCGGCGGGATCATCATGCCGCGCCTGCTGGAGCGCCTCGGCGTACGCTGCATCGTGCTGAACGGAGAGGCGACCGGCGATTTCGCGCACAATCCGGAGCCCCTGCCCGCCCATCTGACGGCGCTCAGCGACCGCGTGGTCCGCGAGAAGGCCGACCTGGGCATCAGCGTCGACCCGGACGTAGACCGGCTCGCATTCATCTGCGAGAACGGGGAGCCCTTCGTCGAGGAGAATACCCTTGTCTCCGTGGCCGCCTACCTCTTCGAGGAAGTCTGCCGGAAAGCCGACGCGCTGGGCATCTCCCGTGAAGAAGCCGCCGCCCCGTACCGCCTGGTCTCCTGCTCGAACCTGTCCTCTTCGCGCGCCCTGCGCGACGTCACCGAACAGTTCGGCGGCACGTACAAGGCGTCGGCGGTCGGAGAAGTCAACGTAACGGCGCTGATGCACCGCGAAAAGGCGCTGATCGGCGGTGAAGGGAACGGAGGCGTCATCTATCCGGCCCTCCACTATGGCCGTGACGCCATGGTCGGCGTAGCACTCTTCCTTTCCAACCTGGCACACAAGAAGATAACAGTCAGCGAGTTGAAGAATACATACCCGCAGTACGCCATCGCCAAGAAAAAGATCGAACTGCCGGACCGCTCGCTGGTCGGCGTCGTCTTCGACCGGCTGAAGACGTATTTCCCGGACGGGACCGTGGATGAAACCGACGGCGTGAAGATCACCTTTGAAGCCGCGCGCAAGTGGGTGCACCTGCGCCCGTCCAATACGGAGCCCATCGTCCGCATCTATGCCGAGGCGCCGGACGCCGCGGCAGCGGAAGCGCTCGCCGGGGAAGTCGTTTCGATGGCCCGGACCCTCCTGCCCTAAAATCCTTCCGTCATGTTCTCATTCCGGACCACACCGCTGGAAGACCAGTTGGACAAGGCGCTGCGCGAAGGGAAAGTCGGCTGCTTCTGCACGCAGAACTGCTGGGACACCGCCCGGGGGCGCTATATGTACGACCTGTTCCGGGAGCGGGGCAATCTGGCCGTCGTCTTTTCGCCGCGCGAGACCGAGCTCACGCCCGGCACCAACCACATCGCCTTCACGGCAGAGGGCCTGCAGGGCCTGGATGCGGTCGTCGTCGAGATCCAGGACGCCGGGGCGCGCTATTTCAACTACACGAAGGATGTCTTCATGCTGATGGAGGCGCTCGCCGCCATGGAGACGGCACCGGCCCTCTATGTGGTGGACCACATCAACCCGGCCGGCCGCATCGTGGAGGGATCGGTCCCCGCCGGAAAACCGGAGCCGCACACCCCGAAAGTGGCGCACCGGCACGGACTGACGCTCGGGGAACTCTGCGTCCTCTATTCGGCGGAAATCGGGGCCCGTTTCCCGCTGCACATCATCTCCGCCCTGGCCAGCGACGCCACGCGGCAGCTGCTGCCCTGGACGATCGCCCCGGCGTCCGACATCCCGGGCATGTTCACGTGCCCGATGTACAGCGGCGGCGGCCTGTGGAACAACACCACCGTCACGCCCGCCATCGGCACGGCGCGGCCTTACGAGTATTTCGGCGCCCCTTTCATCCGGCACTCGCGCCTGGACATCCTCCCGGCCCCGCAGGGCGTACTCATGCGCCCCTGCTCCTTCACGCCGGCCGCCGGCCGCTACGAGGGGCAGGCCTGCAACGGCTGGCAGATCATGCTCCAACCCGGCGCGCAATACCACTCCCTCCTGCATACCCTGCAGCTGATGCGGTACCTGGGCGACCGGTATCCTGCCTTCGAGCGGACGGAAGGGTTCAGCGCCAAGATCGCGGACGCGCGGATGGAGGCGTACCTCGACGGGGAGATCACCTACCAGGACCTGCAGGAACATGTCAAGGCGGAAGAGCAGAAATGGATCCGGAAGGCCAAGCGGTTCACGCTGTACGAAGACCAGCCGTACCGGATCAAATAAGGGCGCGAAATGTTTGGTGAAACAAAAAAAATCCGTATCTTTGCGGCCGTTAACTCAAAAGATAACAAGAAATGAAAAAAGGACTTCATCCCGAAACCTACCGCCTTGTAGCTTTCAAGGATATGTCAAACGAAACCGTCTTCATCACCCGCAGCTGCGCGGAGACGAAGGAGACGCTTGTTGTCGACGGTGTCGAGTACCCGCTGGTGAAGGTCGAAATTTCGAACACTTCCCATCCTTTCTACACGGGTAAGGTCAAGCTCGTCGACACGGCCGGTCGTGTTGATAAATTCTACCAGAGATACAAGAACCGCCAGAAATAATTTCAGGCCGGACAGGAAAAAGGAGGTCACGACAAGGTCGCGGCCTTTTTTTTGCAAAAAAATTTGCAGCCAATGGTTTTTTTCCTATCTTTGCAGTCCAAACCGGTGGGTTCGTATAACGGTTAGTACTCGAGATTCTCAATCTCGCAATAGGAGTTCGATTCTCCTACCCACTACCAGCCAGGAAGGCATCGCTTCGAAGCGGTGCCTTTCTTTTTTCGTATCCTCTTGCGATTCAAGGGCGTTTTGGTTACATTTGCAGATGGCATCCATGCTGGATGCGCCCTGATGGATAAACAAAGGATGACAATGAAAAAGCATTTCCTGGGAGTGGTCCTGGCGGCCGCCGTCCTGACCGCGTCCTGCGGCCAGGAAAAAGTACGCCTTTTCGACGGGAAAACCCTGGACGGATGGATCGCCGTGCTGGATACGGCGGCTGCGACGGCGCAAGAAGCGACGTTCAGCGTCCGCGACGGGGTCATCCACGTGACCGGGCAGCCATTCGGCTACTTGCGCACGGAAGCGTCATACTCCGATTATACCCTGCATCTGGAATGGCGCTGGGCAGGCGGTGAAGCGGTCGACGGAGGCATCTTCAACTACCTTCAGGAAGGGGATAAGGTCTGGCCTACGGGTGTCCAATGCCAGATGACGCCGGAAGGGATGGGCGTCCTGATGGGTGGGATTCCGATGGAAGGCGTCGACGGCGGAGAGCGTGGCTTCTTCGTAAAGCCCCGGCTGGCGGATTCCAGTCCGGAACGGCCCGTGGGCGAATGGAACGAGATGACGTTCCGCTGCACCGGCGGGCATCTGGAAGTGACGCTCAACGGCGCCGTGGTCAACGAGGCGGATTGCGCCGCCGACCGGGGGTTCATCGGCTTCCAGAGCGAAGGCGGCGCCATGGAATTCCGCAACCTATATCTAGTAAAAGAATAATACTTAAACACATAGCAAATGAAAATCCGTTTAATCGCCCTGGCTGCGGCGCTTCTGGCAGCCAACAGCCTTTTCGCACAGAGCGGTCCGAAGGACATCATCCCGGCACCCGTGCAGTATGAGATCACCCAAGGTACTACCCGCCTGCCCCAGGCCAAGGACATGGACATCCGCATCGGGGAGAAGAAGTTCTTCTCGCGGATCAAGGGATTCGGGCTGGAGGATTGGCAGGTCAAGTCGGCCTATTACCTCGAACTGACCCCGAAGGGACTGCACATCGAAGCGGCGGACCAGGAAGGATTCTTCTACGCCATCCAGTCGGCCTACATGATGAACTTCGTCTCGCCGGACATCCAGTGCTGCAAGATCCTCGACTGGCCGCGCTTCCGCCACCGCGGAATGATGCTGGACGTCAGCCGCAACTTCCAGCCCAAGGAGTTCGTGATGAAGCAGCTGGACATGATGGCTTTGCTGAAGATGAACCGCTTCCACTTCCACCTGGTGGACCATCCCGGCTGGCGCATCCAGATCGACAAGTACCCGCTGCTGACCTCCTTCTCCGCCTGGCGTACAAAGAACGACTGGCAGGACTGGATCGCGGACGGACAGCGCTTCCTCGACCGGAAGGATCCGGCCGCCGAGGGCGGTTTCTACACGAAGAAGGACATTGCCGACATCCTCGCCTACGCGGCGGCACGGCACATCGAAGTCATTCCGGAAATCGAAATGCCCGGCCACAATTACGAGTGCATCGCCGCCTACCCTTACCTGTCCTGCATGGACGCCGAAGGGAAGGAACACCTCAAACGCGTGCAGGAACTCTGCCCCGGGAACGAGCAGGTCTATGAATTCCTCCAGAACGTGCTGAAGGAAGTCTTCGCGATGTTCCCCTCGAAGTACATCCACATCGGCGGTGACGAGGCCGGCAAGGGCAACTGGGCCAAGTGCCCCGTCTGCCAGGCAAAGATGAAAGCCGAAGGCCTCAAGAGCGTGGAGGAACTGCAGAGCTACCTGATCAAGCGGATGGAAAAATTCGCGAACGACAACGGGAAGACCATCATCGGCTGGGACGAGATCCTGGAAGGCGGTCTTGCACCGAACGCCACCGTCATGTCCTGGAGAGGGACGGAAGGCGGCCACAAGGCGATCGCCGACGGGCACGACGTCATCTTCAGCCCGACGCAGTGCTACTACCTCGACTACATGCAGGCGCGCGACCAGTACCGGGCCGTGGGCGCCTACCAGCCCCTGAAGCAGACCTATTCGTTCGAACCCATCGACGAGAACATCGCCCCTGAGAACGTGCATCACGTCCTGGGCGTCCAGGGCAACCTCTGGACCGAGTTCGTCAACGAACAGTGGCATGCCGAGACCATGCTCTACCCGCGCCTCTTCGCGATCGCCGAGACCGGATGGAGCCAGCCGGAGAAGAAGGACTACGACGCTTTCCGCACCCGCGCCATGACGTGGAACAAGGTGCTCGACTACCTGGGCTACTGCCACTACGACCTGGCGCCGAAGGAGAAGGACGGCAACTGATATCGGAGAAACATCCTGTCAAATAAAGACACGACATGAAGAAAAAGATCATCCTCTTCACGACCTTTGTCCTGCTGCTGGCAGCAGCGGCATTCGTCTATTTCCGCTTCTACTTCGTCTTCGGAGACGGTGTGAAAGCAGGCGACCTCAACCAGATTACCTACAAGGGATACGTTTGGAAGACCTACGAGGGACGGCTCATCCAGGCCGGTTTCCGCGGTTCCAAGACCGGCGTCGGCGCCGGTATCGAATCCTTTATCTTCGACTTCTCCGTCGAAGACGAGGAGGTGGCCAACGACCTGATGAAATGCAGCGGAAAAAGCGTCGAACTGCACTACAAGGAGTATCTGGGCGCCTTGCCCTGGCGTGGCAAACAGAAACACATCGTAGACAAGATCATTTCGGTCTCCGAACCGCAGTTCAGTTCCTTCTGACGCCATGGGGAAAAGACTCCTGCTGCTGACGGCGGTCATCCTGCCGCAGCTTCTCGGCGCACAGGCCGGCGTCGTGAAACGCTATCCGGCCCATACGTCCGGGAAAGACCTGACCATGGAAGAGGCGGTGCTCGGCCGCAGCGTGCTGCCGGCGAACATCTACGCCGCCTGGTTCGATGCGGAAACGGTCCGCTTCTACCAGGACGGGAAATGGATGCTGCAGGCGGCGGACGGAACGGTCCGTCCCTATACGCCCGTCCCGCTCCCGGAAGGATTCCCGCAAGAGGCGGAGAACATTACGGAAGGCCCGGACGGCAGCCTGGCCTATACGGTCGGGAGAAGCCTGTTCATCCACGGAGACTCCCCCGCGTGCATCGCCCAGGACGATGACCCGCAGATCACCTTCGGGCAGACGGTCAGCCGGAACGAATTCGGCATCAACGGCGGCATTTTCTGGTCGCCGGACGGGCAGAAACTGGCTTTCTACCGCAAGGATGAAAGCCGCGTGACGGAGTTCCCGCTGCTGGACATCTCCACGCGCACCGGGACCCTGCGCAACATCAAGTACCCGATGAACGGAATGGCCTCGGAGATCGTCCGCCTGGGCATCTATGACCGTACCACGCGCCACACCGTCTACGCCGATGTCCGGGATTTTGACGACGAGCGCTACCTGCCCGGCGTCAGCTGGTCGCCGGACGGGAAATATGTCTTCATCCAGGTGCTTGACCGCGCGCAGAAGCACGTGAACCTGAACATGTACCGTTCCGCTGACGGCTCCTTCGTCCGCACGCTGCTCACGGAGGCGAACGACCGCTACGTGGAGCCGCTGGACCCGGTCCGCTTCCTGAAAGGGAGCGGCAGCCTGTTCCTCTACCGGACGGACAACCGGGACGGCTACCGGAACCTCTACCTGTGCGACACCCTCGGAGGGATCCGGCGGTTGACACCCGAAGATGCAGATGCCGAATATGCCGGCAACGACGGGACGCACGTCTGGTACACTTCCGCCGTCGTCTCCCCCGTCGAGAACCACCTGTTCCGCATCACCGTGAAACCGGGCAAAGCCGGCAGGAATGCCGGCGACCCGCTCCGGAAGGCCATCATCGGGAAGCCGGTCCGGCTCACCCGGGAAGAAGGCTGGCACGATGTCACCCTCAACGAAGACTGCACCCGTTACATCGACACGTACAGCAGTTTCTCCGTTCCGACGGTGACGAAACTCTGCCAGGCGGACGGGAAGGAAATCCGCACGCTCAGCCGCGCCGAAGACCCGCTGGCCGGTTACCGGACCGGCGAGGCGATGCTCGGTACGGTGAAAAGCGCGGATGGGGAATACGACAACTGGTACCGCCTCTTCCTGCCGCCCGGCTTCGATCCGGCAAAGAAATACCCCGTCGTCCTCTACGTGTACGGCGGTCCCCATTCACAGATGGTCCGCGACAGCTGGATGGGGCAGGTCCGCATGTGGGAGATGCTGATGGCCCAGAAAGGCTACATCGTCTATGTCCAGGACAACCGGGGCACGTCCAACCGGGGCGCCGCCTATGAAAAGGAAATCCACGGCCGCTGCGGCCAGTGCGAGATGGAAGACCAGATGGTCGGCATCGACATGCTGCGCGCGCTCCCCTTCGTGGATGCAGACCGGATCGGCGTGCACGGCTGGAGCTACGGCGGCTTCATGACCATCTCCCTGATGACCCACTACCCCGAGACCTTCAAGGTCGGCGTGGCCGGCGGACCGGTCATCGACTGGAAATGGTACGAAGTGATGTACGGGGAGCGGTACATGGAAACGGAAAAGACCAATCCCGAAGGATTCGCGCAGACGAGCCTGATCCGCCGGGCGAAGGACCTCAAGGGCAAGCTGCTGATCTGCCAGGGCGCCATCGACAACACCGTCGTCTGGGAACACAGCCTGAGTTTCGTCCAGCAATGTATCGAAGAAGGCGTCCAGCTCGACTACTTCCCCTACCCCCGTTCCGAGCACAACGTGTTCGGCCGCTGGCGGATCCACCTGATGGACAAGGTCACGGCCTATTTCGATGAGTATCTTTAGGAAGCTGTATCATCTTTCGCTTTTTTTATTATTTTTGTATCAAAGCAACATTTTAATACACAAAAGAATATGGCTAATATTTCAGACATCATCATGCAGCAGGTCCAGGCCGCTGCCGGCCACCTGGAGATCCCGTCCCAGGTCAAGAGCCAGGTATTGGGCGGCTTGGGAGACTCGATCCTCGGCAGCCTCACGCAGACCGCATCGAAAGCCGGCGGCATCGACGCGATCAAAGACCTCTTTACGGGCAAGACGCAGGCGGCGGCCAGCCCGGTCACCGCACTGGCCGGCAAGCTGTTCACGAACAACATCCTCAGCAAGCTGAACCTCGGCCAGGGCCTGTCCAGCAGCCTGTCCGGCCTGATCCCTACGATCCTCGGGAAGACGTCCTCTTTCATCAAGGACCAGGACGGCGACGGTGACGTCGACCTGAACGACATCCTGCTCTCGCTCACCAAGTCCGGTGTCGGCAAAGCCATCGGCGCGGGCATCGTGACCAGCGTGCTCGGCGGACTGTTCAAGAAGAGATAATCCGCAGGCATCAGGAACGAAGAAACTACGGCGGTGAACCCGAAGCACTGGGATTCACCGCCGTAGATTTTTTACTCTTCTGCCAATGGACGGCTGACCGTTTCCAAGATCACCTGTACGGGATAATCGCCCCCGCCCAGCGAGAGAGAAGCCCTGTACGGATCCGCCTGTGCATCATACTGGAGTTCTCCCCACTGGTGTGCATACGAAACGGAGCCGATGGTGACCCCTACGTCTGACACGGAATAGTCATAATAGGCAGCGCTGCTGTTGCGGGTGAAAGTCCTCGAAAAGCCGACACGGAATCCATTGTAGACGTTCTTGATCGTTGTCAGCCCATTCGTCGGATCATCCAGTTCCTTGGTCGCATCAAAAGGCAGTGAAGCCGTGCTGTAAAGCATGTTGCCGTCTTTCTTTCCCCGGGCATACACAAGCCCGACCTTCGATCCGGAAGACAACGCGCCATCCGCTTTCGCCTCCTGCAGGGAAGCATAGCGGACAAAGCGGTATACACCCTCTTGCAGGATCCCGTCGCCCTGCCTGTAGCACTGGCCGAAGTCCTCGTAACGCGGACGGATGCTGAGTGTCGTCTCACCCAGGATGACATGGAGGTTCGCCGTGTTGACCTCCACGGGCGTACCCGTGGGATCCAGGATCTCATAAGGTTTGCCATCCACGACGAGGGAGGACGAACCGGTGGAGGATTGGAAGTCAAAACCTTCCATCCGCCGCAGTTCCGGAAGATGGACTTGCTCGGACGCCGACTTCAGCAGCCCGTAGTCGGCCAACGGTGGCGTATAGGTGCCGGCGCCGTTGACGAACGTTTCATGTACCCGCACCGTAACCGGAGAGATGCCGTTCCCGAAGGACGGATGGAAGAACGTCGTACTCTCCTCCCCATCCGTCACGATCGGCCGGTAACGCGCATCGGATGCTGACACCGAGATCACTTCAGGATCCGCCGACTTGTCCAATGTCTTCAAATAGTCGACGTCGCCAGCTCCACGGTAATAGGAGAACCCGTATTTCGTACCATCGTAAACCGCTTTCCCCGGCCATGACAGGCTGGTCGACCCACCGGAGGTCTTGGCCTTCAGGATGACTTCTTTTCCCTCCACGAAGCGGTGCAGGGTCAGGTGGGCGACAACCCGGTCACTTAGCAATGTCACGGACGAGATATCGATCGAGAAGCGCACCCGGTAAGGGACCCGGCAAGTGGCCGCGATTTTCGAAGGGTCGCTCACGGTCCTGCCGCCGAACGTGAAGGAAGCAGGCTTGAGCGGCGTCTCTGCAGAAGGATCGCCGTCGTGGTAATCCTCAAGTTCCTCCCGGGTCAGGTAGATATATGCTTCGTCATCGGACGTCTTCGAATAGGTCTTTCCCGTCACGCTGGAGAAGGTCACCGCACAGTTCGGCAAGAGGACCGGTCCAGGGCCCGTCACGATGAAAGCGGCGCCACCGGAGTACGGATTGACATATTCGTAGGTCGTTTCCGTGCCGGTTCCGGACGCATCGAGGGTGACGCGTTTCAGTGCGCGGACAGGGGCGAGGTTGTATTTGCCAGGATCGACTTCCTCGTTGTAGACATGCACCTGCTGGATATCCTGACCGTCCGCGCCGTCTTTTCCATCCGCGCCATCCGCGCCCCTGAGATAGTCCCAGAAATCGGAAAGAGACACGGCGTCCGCCGGCCAGTTCGGCCACAGGTCGGGATCATACACGCCATTTCCGGGGTTAGGCAACCCTTCGGCAGACAACACCGCCGCTTTCCAGATGTCATAAGCAGAGGAGCCCGCCACGCCGTCCTGACCATCCTGGCCGTCCTGGCCGTCCGCTCCGTCACGGCCTCGCGCCGGAATGCCCGTATCCGTACTCCCGATCCACCAATTGCCGTTGTCTCCGATATGGGGCGTCTGGCCATCAGCACCAGGCTGGCCGTCCGCACCGTCCTGGCCGTCTGCACCAGGCTGGCCGTCCGCTCCGTCACGGCCGTCACGGCCGCGGGCAGGCACCCCCGAATCCTCATCGCCGATCCACCAGTTGCCGTTCGCACCGACATAGGGCGTATTCCCATCATCGCCTTTCGCTCCCGTCAGGAAGCGGAAATAATCCTGGTAACCATCTTCGGTGGCCGGCCATTTCTCTCCCGGCTCCTGTGGATGGTCGACTTGACCGCCATGGATCAACTCAACCCACACCTCATAGGCGGACAAACCATTCTTTCCATCTTTCCCGTCACGGCCGTCCTTTCCATCGGCGCCGGTACGGCCCGTTTTGCCCTCTGCGCCCTGGAGGTAACGCCAGAAATCGTCCAGCGAAACCGCATCTTCAGGCCATTTGGGATACGTTTCCGGGTCAAAAGCACCGTTCCCGGGATTCGGCAGGCCCTCGTCCGAAAGCACGGCCTCCACCCAGAGTTCGTAGGCAGAACGCCCCGTTACCGAGATACTCTCGCCATCTTTCCCGTCGACACCATCCTTGCCGTCGCGCCCGTCCACGCCGTCACGGCCTTTGGCGGCGACGCCCGTATCCTGGTCACCGATCCACCAGTTGCCGTTGTCGCCGATGCGGGGCGTCAGTCCGTCAGTTCCATCGCGTCCGTCCTTGCCGTCACGACCTTCCAGGTACTTTAAGAATGCCACGACATCCGTTCCCCCGGAATAGGAAATCGCGCCGGACGCAATCTGGTGGAGCCAGATTTCATACGCAGAAGCACCGTCGCGCCCGCTTTCTCCACGGGCGGGAACTCCCAGGTCCGTCGGGGCGCCGGCGGAGACGACCCACCAGTTGCCGTTCTCCCCGATATAGGGGGTACTGCCATCGTCGCCCTGCGGACCGGTCAGGAAAAGGAAATAGTCCTGCAGACTGTTGCGGGAAGGGTCCCACTTCGTTCCCGGCCGCTGGGGATCCTCCACGGTGCCGGAAGCGATGTACGCTTTCCACTCCGCATAGGAAGAGAGCCCGTCGGCACCGTCCTTTCCGGGCAAGCCCTGGATGCCTTGCTCCCCGCGGGGGCCATGCGGCATCGTTACCTCGAGATTCGTACAGGAAAACAGGGCGCATACGACCGCTGCCCCGATCATCAATCTATATGTATTTCTTTTCATATCGCATTGGTTTAGTTGGTTACTTGGTAAGATAATCCCATGTCGCTTCGTCCTGGATGCGTTCGAGAACGACCTTCCGGTCGACCCGGCGCTGCTCCTCCGAAGCGGAGGGAGGCATGAGGGCGACCCGGTTTCCGAAGCCGCGCCAAGCCAGGCGGCCGGCCGGAACGCCCCGGTTGACCAGCGCCTGCCAGACCGCTTTCGCACGGTCGCGGGAAAGGGCTGCGTTGTATTCGTCCGAGCCCACCGAATCCGTGTATCCGCAGACCAGGAAACGCGTGTCGGGATACTGGAGCAGCATCTGAGCCACTGCGTCGAGGATCCGGCCGCTGGAGGGCGACAGGACGGCCGTATCGAAGTCGAAATTGACGTTTTCCATCATTTCGGCGAGGATACGCTCCGATTTTTCGCCCGACTCCTTTTCAACGATTCGCTCCACCACCCGTTCTACCGGGACTTCGCGGACGACCTCCTTCTCAACGACCCGCTCAGGCAGCCGGGCGGCATAGAACGCGTCATATATTTCCGGATGTGCAGCCACGTAGCGGTCTGCGACCGCCTTGGTGCGGCCGCTTTTCCCGAGACAGGCGACGACCCCGGCGGAGAACTGGGCGAAATTCGCTCCGGAATTGCCGAGCGCGCGCAGGTAGCGGCCTTGGAGACGCACCCCCAGCCGGTCCGTAACCCAGCCGACGAGACCGATGCCTGCGGAGACGGGGATGAGCCGTTTCGCATCGAAGGTATAACCCTTGTTCCAAGCATCTTCCGCCCGCCAGACGCCCTCGCCGGTCACATCGCCTTCGAAGACGCCGAAATAGCGCAGCGGAAAGTCCTTGGTGAAATAGTCGATGCCCAGGCGAAGGTAAGGTTGTACCCAGGAGCGGTTCCCCCACGGGCGCCACTGGAGTCCCGGGCCGAGCAGCAGGGAACAGCCGGACTCGTAACGACCGCCTTCCATATAGCGGGCCATGCCCAGGGAGCCTTGTACGTCGACATATAGCCACGGTTTGAGCGGGGTCGCGGCATACAGTTCGAATCCGCCGTACAGGTGTTTGTCTTCCACACGGAAGACGTAGTCGCCCCCGGCGGTCTGGCGGAAATCGGTGACCGTCATCCGGGACAGGTTCAACATCATGCCGCCCAGGCCGAGTTCGTAGACCCGGCTGTCATCGGCGGATTGCGCTGAAAGGACTGCCGGCAGCCCGAGAAGCGATGCGGCCAGCAGCAGGAATAAAAAGGATCTGTTCATCATAAGAGGTTGTTTCTGTCGGTCATTCATTGATAATGCATTCCGTGATGTTCTGCAGCCCGGGAATCCCATAATACGCCTCGATCAAGTCGCCCTTCAGGAAGACTTTGCGGCCCAGCATCTCGGGATGGTCCGCCAAGTTGATCCGGTCGCGGATCTCGCCCTTGACCAATTTGACCGACAGGCAGGATGCCTTGTCCGTCACGGAAGAACGCGCCGCCAGGGCCAGGTTCGTAGCCGACTGGAAAGGCGCCTCGAAAGAGATGCCGTTCTTGGACGACGACAAATCGCCGCCGACGATGAAGCCACAGACCCAAACCGCCTTTTCACCGGCATGTTCCCGCGCCTGAGAGATGCCATAGGCACAGGAAGGGCTTGCACCGGAAGCGGTTCCGCCTTCCTCCCCCACGGTAAACCGGTCGGCGTTCCACACGCGCGAAGTGTCGACCGCAATCGTCATCTGATGCGATGGCGCCGTACCGCCGGCCGGACAGGACAACCCCAGCGAGAGAATCTCGCACGGACTCAGGAAACGAGTCAGGAGCGGGGTAGAAGCGCCACCGGAAACGACGGATACAGAGACGTTTCCAGGAATGAAATAGGCGATACGACGCTCCGTGAAGTCGTAGTCGAGTTTCCTGGAGAAGGAAGAGAGTTGGAACCGCCCGTCGGGATAGGCGGTACGGAAGGATGCGTCCGGGAGCAGGCGCAACCCGGCATTGCGCTGCGTGCAGTTGAGCCGGACGACCGTGCGGGCGCCGGAAGAGACGAGGACTGCCTGCTCGTCACCGAACTGGGGCGCGTCAAAGGCAGGCGCCTGGAATTCTGCGGACACCGCCCGGACGGTATAGGTGCCCGGATCCACCAGCAAGGCCTCGGGCGAGGCTCCATACGCGCCTTCATAAAGCGTTTTCCCGGAAGCGTCGCTGACCTTCAGGATGAAGGCGTCCGTATCCGGTATTTCGTGCAGCGCACGCGTGGACACCGGCGCGTCGATGCGCCAGCTCAAAGTACCCGGTGGTGAATCGACCGGAAATTTGTTGCAGTAGAACGACCCGGCTGCGAACAAGGCGCCGATGGTCGCCAGCAAGACCCGCGACAGGGTCTTCGAGGTTTTTTCCATAGTTTTGATCGTTTACGGCCCGCACCGTTGCGAACCGGACGACAAAGCTAGGGAATGATGCGGCATCCCGTTTTCAAAAACAGAAATCCAACTTAAAGAAACAAAAAAATTCGCGGGGCAATCGCAATCACTGCGTTCGCCCCGCTACTTAACCTAAACTTAAACTATGAAAAACTTCGGTATAAAGATATAAAGTTTTTTTATATATGCAAAATTATTTGCGGATTTTCGCATATTTCAGCAAAAGAAGCTTTTCTCCGTACTTGTCGAACGAAATTTTCGCCTTCTTGTCCAGACCACTGCCGGTCATCTCCAGGATGGTCCCGAACCCGAACCGGTTGTGCTCGATCCGGTCGCCCACGGCCAGTGTATCGATGGGAACGGGGACGAAATCGGCATCCGGGATCTTCGGCGGCAACGGGCGGTTCTTCAGCATTTCGGCCGTCACCGGCCCGGAAGGCGCAACCGGGCGGACTGGCGCGGAAGGGCGGGCGGCAGCAACCGGACGGACGCTTGCTGCCGGCCTCCCGCCGAAACCCGGACGGGAAGGACGCGAATATCCTCCTTCCGGACGGTAGGCACGGCTGCCGAATCCCGGGAAAGCGTCCCCGCCGGCATCGAGGCCCCCGAAATCCGAACTGCGGAGCGGATTCGCCAGGAACTGCGGATCGATCTCCCGCACGAAACGACTCGGCGCATTGGACTCATGCCGGCCGTTCCGCATGCGCGAGGAGGCGAACGACAGGTACAGGGCCTTCTCCGCCCGCGTCATCGCCACGTAGAAGAGGCGGCGTTCCTCCTCGATATCCTGCGCGGAAGCGAGCATGCCGCCCGAAGGGAACAGGTTTTCTTCCATGCCCGCCACGAAGACGTATGGAAATTCCAGGCCCTTGGCGGAATGGACCGTCATCAGCACGATGCGGTTCTCCGCATCCTCGCCCTGTTCATAGTCGACATTGCTCAGCAGGGAGATGTTCTCCAGGAATTCGCCGAGGGTGACGACCGGGAAACGGATGTCCTCCTCTTCGACATCGGGATTGTCCGCCTGCAGTTCCTCCAGGTATTCTTCCTGGCGCTCCTCCACGAAGAGGGCCACGCTGTTGAGGAGTTCCTCCACGTTGGCCGCACGAGCCTGCCCTTCGATGGATGTATCCGCCTTCAGCGAGGCGAGCAGGCCGCAGGCGTCCGACAGGGCGACGGTCAGTTCCCGGGCGTCCGTCGTCTCGACCTTGGCGGCGAACGTGTCGATCATCTTGCAGAAAAGACGGATCTTCTCGATGGCCGCCGGCTTGAGCCCGAACTCGGCGAAGCGCTCCGAGGCGGCGGCGCGGAACAGGGACAGGTGCAGCTCGCGCGCCATCGCCTCCAGTGCCCGCATGGACGTGTCGCCGATGCCGCGAGCCGTCTTGACGGCGCGTTTGAAGGCCTCGTCGTCGTTGACGTTGACCACCAGCTTGAAGTAGGACAGCATGTCCTTCACTTCCGCCCGGTCGAAGAAGGAGTTGCCGGAATAGATCCGGTAAGGCAGGTTGCGGCGCCGCAGAGCCTCCTCCAGGGCACGTGACTGGGCGTTCGTCCGGTAGAGGACGGCGAAATCCTGGTAGGCGGCCCGGTCCGACTGCATCCGGTCGACGATCTCGGAAGCCACCCGCAGCGCCTCTTCCTGCTCGGAATAATTCTTCAGCAGGCGGATCTTCTCCCCCGCACCGGCCACGGCCACGCAGGTCTTCGGAATGCGGTTGGTGTTCATCGCAATCAGCGAGTTGGCCGCGCCGACGATGTTCGCGGTCGAGCGGTAGTTCTGCTCCAGCCGGAAAACATGGCACTCCGGATAGTCCTTCCGGAAATTGAGGATGTTTTCGATCTTGGCCCCGCGGAACGCGTAGATCGACTGCGAATCGTCACCCACCACGCAGATGTTGCGGTGCACGGCGCACAGTTTTTTCAGGATCAGGTACTGTGCGAAATTCGTGTCCTGGTACTCGTCCACAAGGACATGGTCGAACCGCGACGAAATCGCATGCGCCGCCGCGGGATCGTCCCGCAGCAGGATGTTCATGTTCAGCAGGATGTCGTCGAAATCCATCACGCCGGCCCCCTTGCAACGGGCCTGGTACAGGGTATACAGGTCGCATATCCGCGGTTTCCGGGCCCGGATGTCGCTCTGCACGGCCTGCGGGTTGTTGCGGTACGCGGACGGCGTCACCAGATTGTTCTTCGCGAGCGAGATCCGCGACAGCACCTCCTTGGGCTTGTAGACCTTGTCGTCCAGCCCGAGTTCCTTGATGCAAGCCTTCATCGCACTCACCGAATCCGACGTATCATAAATGGTAAAGGAAGACGGATACCCCAGGGAGGGGGCATACTCCCGCAGGAAGCGGATGAATACGGAATGGAAGGTGCCCATGCACAGCTTCCACGCCTGGCGCCCGCCCACCATCCGGGCGATACGTTCCTTCATTTCTCCGGCGGCTTTCTTGGTGAAAGTCAACGCCATGATTCTGGACGGTTCCTCCCCTCTTTCCAGCAGCAGGGCGATCCTGGACGTCAGAACGCGGGTCTTTCCCGACCCCGCTCCGGCCACGATCAGCACCGGTCCTTCCACACATCCCACCGCCGATTGCTGCTCGGCGTTGAGTCCCTCGAAAATAGCACTCGCTTTGTTGTCCATAATAGACACGAATTTAGTAAAAAATAAGTAACTTTGCGTCCGAATTTTGAAATTCATTTAATCATTACATAACAATGTCAAACAACATCGATTTGAAAAAGGGGCTCGACATTCCGGTCGCCGGAAAGGCCGCTCCCCGGACGGACAAGCAGATCGTTCCCGACGTTGTCGCGCTGAAACCCGGTGATTTCAAGGGATTTTCCCCTCGGTTGCTGGTAAAGGAAGGCGACAAGGTCCTGGCCGGATCTCCGGTGCTCGCCGACAAACAACATCCCGAGATCCTGCTGTCCTCGCCGGTCAGCGGCACCGTCGGGCAGGTTGTCCGCGGTGACAAGCGGAAACTGCTGGCCGTCGTCATCAATGCGGACGGCGCCGGGGAAGCCATCGACTTCGGCAAGGAAGACCCCGCCCGCATGGAAGCGGATGCCGTCAAGGAACGGATCCTCGCCAGCGGCCTGTGGCCCGCGCTCATCCAGCGGCCTTACGGAATTGTCGCCGATCCGGCGCTGAAACCGAAGGCCATTTTTGTTTCCGGCTTCAACACCGCCCCGCTCGCCGCTGATACGGAATTCGTCCTCCAGGGCGAAACCGGCGCCCTGCAGGCCGGCGTGACCGCCCTCGCGAAACTGGCCCCCGTCCACATCTGCGTGAACCGGGCCGATTCCCTCTTCTGCGCCCTGAAGGACGCCACGCTGCACACGGTCAACGGGAAGAAGCATCCCGCGGGCAACGTCGGTGTGCAGATCAGCCATATCTCCCCCATCCACAAGGGCGAGACCGTCTGGACGGTGTCCCCGCTCCTGCTGGCCGCCATCGGCAAGCTCTTCACGACGGGCAAGGTGGACCTGAGCCGCAAGGTGGCCGTCACCGGCCCCGCCGCCAAGGATCCGGCCTATGTCGACACCCTCTGCGGTGCGCCGATGCGCAGCTTCGCCGCCTACGTCGAGAACCCGGAAGACGAGATCCGCTGGATCAGCGGTGACCTCCTCACCGGCACAAACGCCGGCGCGGACGGCTTTCTCGGCTTCTTCGACAACCAGGTGACCCTGATCCGCGAAGGCCGCGAACGCGAGGTGCTCGGCTGGGCGAAACCCTTCCGCTTCAACCAGTTCAGCGCCACGAAATCGTACTTCTCCTGGCTGCTGCCCGGGAAGCGGTACAAGATGGACACGAACACGCACGGCGGACCGCGCGCCTTCGTCGTCTCCGACATGTACGGGAAGGTGCTCCCGATGGACCTCTTCCCGGTGTACCTGATCAAGGCCTGCCTCGTCGGCGACATCGAGAAGATGGAGAAGTTCGGCATCTACGAAGTCCTTCCCGAGGATTTCGCGCTCTGCGAATTCGTAGATCCGTCCAAGAATGACATCCAGGCCATCATCCAGGCTGGTATCGACCTGATGATCAAGGAAATGGCTTAATTGAAACGCACTATGGAACAAAATACCCCCAACACGCAGCCGGGCCTTTTCGAGAAAGGCGGAAAACTGGGATGGCTGCATTCGACGTGGGACGCTTTCGACACTTTCCTGCGCGTACCCGCCACGGTGACCGCGAAGGGAGCCCATGTCCGTGACGCGGTCGACCTCAAACGCATCATGATCATCGTCGTGCTGGCCCTCGTTCCGGCCGCCCTCTTCGGCATGTGGAACGTCGGCTACCAGCACAACCTCGCCACCGGAGCCGACACGGGCTTCTGGGGAACCTTCTTCTTCGGCTTTTTCAAAGTCCTGCCCCTGTACATCGTCTCCTATCTCGTCGGACTCGGCATCGAATTCGCGTTCGCACAGATCCGCGGCGAGGAAGTCAACGAGGGTTACCTGGTGACCGGCATGATCATTCCGCTCATCGTTCCCGCCGACCTTCCCCTGTGGATGCTCGCCCTCGCCGTCGCGTTCTCCGTCGTCTTCGCGAAGGAGGTTTTCGGCGGCACCGGCATGAACTTCCTCAACCCGGCGCTGGTCGCCCGCGCCTTCCTGTTCTTCGCCTATCCGAGCGCGATGTCCGGTTCCGAGGCCTGGGTCGCCCTGAAGAAGGGCGAGACCCTCGTCGACGGCTTCTCCGGCGCCACGCCGCTCTCCTACCTGGCGGACGGCCAGGGCGCGATGAGCGCCCTCGACGGAGCCGGCTACAACTTCTGGAACATGTTCGCCGGAACCATCCCCGGCTCGGTCGGTGAGACTTCGGTCATCGCCATCCTGATCGGTGCGGTCATCCTGCTCTGGACGGGCATCGCCTCCTGGAAGGTCATGTGCTCCTCCGTCATCGGTGCCCTGCTGGTCGGCTGGATCGGCACCGCGGCCGGCATCACGGACGTTCCCGCCTGGATGCAGCTGGTGATGGGCGGCTTCGCCTTCGGTACCGTGTTCATGGCCACCGACCCGGTGACCTCCGCCCAGACGGAGACCGGCAAGTGGATCTACGGCTTCCTGGTCGGCGCCCTCTGCGTGATGGTGCGCCTCTTCAACCCGGGCTATGCGGAAGGCATGATGCTCGCGATCCTGCTGTGCAACACCTTCGCCCCGCTGATCGACCACTGCGTGACCACCACGGCGGTCAACAGAAGGGCCAAGAAAGGTTCAATCGCTTAATTTACAATGACTATGAATACAAACAGCAACGTATATACGGTCATCTACTCGACCCTCATCGTCGTGCTGGTCGCCGCGCTCCTCGCCTTCGTGGCGATGACGCTCAAGCCCCGGCAGGACGCGAACATCAAGGCCGAGACCATCAGCCAGATGCTCTGCGCCGCCCAGTTCTACACCAAGGACGAATGCAGTGCGATGGGCAATGACAAAGTGCTGGAGGCTTACGCATCCAACATCCGGCGGGCCTTCCTGATCGACGAGAAGGGCGATTCGCTCCGCGCCCTGAACACCGATGTGAAGAACATCGAACTCCAGGACGGCCTGAAGGCGCAGAACGCCGCGATCCGCAAAGGGAAAAGCGCGCAGCTGCCCGTGTACATCTTCGGAAAGGACGGCCGCGAGATCACCGTCATCCCCTGCTACGGCGCAGGCCTCTGGGGCCCCGTCTGGGGATACCTCGCTTTCGCGGACGACGCGAAGACCTTCGTCGGCGCCTATTTCGACCATGAGTCCGAGACGCCCGGCCTGGGCGCCAAGATCAAGGACGATCCCGACTTCCGCGCGCAGTTCGTCGGCAAGCAGGCCGACTGGGCCTCCAGCCCGGTTTTCGCCATCGTCAAGGGCGGAGCCGCGAAGGCCAGCGAGATCGACGCCATCACCGGTGCCACGATGACCTCCAAGGGCCTCGGTACCGCGGTGAACACCTGGCTCGAAGCGTACAAACCTTATTTCCAGAAAAAATAACAGGAGGACAGGAATATGAACGCAAATCTGAAAGAAACGATTCTGAACCCGATTTTCAAGGGGAACCCGATCACCGTCCTGGTGCTGGGTATCTGCTCCTCCCTCGCCGTCACCGTCGAGATGAAAGGCGCGCTGGTCATGGCGCTGTCCGTCATCATCGTGACCGGCGTCTCCAGCCTGATCCTCTCCCTGCTGCGGAATACCATCCCGAACCGGGTGCGTATCATCGTCCAGCTGGTCGTGGTGGCCATGATGGTGATCCTGGTGGACCAGGTCCTCAAGGCCTTCGCCTACAGCATTGACAAGCAGCTGTCGGTCTACATCGGCCTCATCATCACGAACTGTATCGTGATGGGCCGCATCGAGGCCTTCGCGCTCGGCAACAAGCCGATCCCGTCGCTCCTCGACGGTCTGGCCAACGGTGTGGGCTACGGTCTCATCCTGATCGTCGTCGCCTTCTTCCGCGAGCTCTTCGGCTCCGGTACGCTCTTCGGCGTCCAGGTCATCCCGAACGCCCTGTATGAAGCGGGCTATGTCAACAACGGTCTCGTGATCCTGCCGCCCATGGCGCTGATCCTGATCGGTGTCATCATCTGGATCCAGCGCGGCATCCAGAAAGACCTGCAGGAGAAATAACCCTTAGACTGAACCGAAAATGGAATATTTGAGTTTATTCGTCAAGTCAATCTTCGTTGACAATATGATTTTCGCATACTTCCTGGGAATGTGCTCGTTCCTGGCGGTATCGAAAAATGTGAAGACTGCTTCAGGACTCGGTCTCGCGGTTATCTTCGTGCTCCTCGTGACCCTGCCGATCAACTATCTCCTGAACAAATACGTGCTGCAGCCCGGCGCCCTCTCCTGGATGGGCGAAAGCTTCGCGAACGTGGACCTCAGCTTCCTGAGCTTCATCATCTTCATCGCCGTCATCGCCGCAATCGTGCAGATCGTCGAGATGGTCGTGGAGAAGTTCGCCCCGTCGCTCTACGCCTCCCTGGGTATCTTCCTGCCGCTGATCGCCGTGAACTGCGCCATCCTGGGCGGTTCCCTCTTCATGCAGAACAAGGACTTCACGTCCTTCGGCGAATCTGCGGTCTATGCCCTCGGCAGCGGTATCGGCTGGTTCCTCGCCATCGTGACCCTGGCCGCGATCCGCGAGAAGATGGCCTACAACAACGTGCCCCCGGCACTGAAAGGCATCGGTATCACGTTCATCACCGTCGGTCTGATGGCCATGGCTTTCATGACCTTCATGGGTATCACACTTTAAAAAAGGAGGCACTGCTATGTTTTCAACCATTCTTTCAGCCATCGCAACGATCGTCATCGTCACGCTGATCCTCGTAGCGCTGCTTCTGGTCATCAAAGCGAAACTGACCCCGGAAGGGACGGTGACCATCGACATCAACAACGGCAAGAAGACCCTCGATGTTCCGCAGGGCGGCGATCTGCTGCACACCCTGGCGGACGAGAAGATCTTCCTTCCCTCCGCCTGCGGCGGCAAGGCCAACTGCGGCCAGTGCAAGGTGCAGGTCGTAGAGGGCGGCGGAACCATCCTCCCCACCGAGGAAGGCTTCTTCTCCCGCAAGCAGATCAAGGAAGGCTACCGTCTCGGCTGCCAGGTCAAGATCAAGGACAACATCAAGATCCAGGTGCCGGATTCGGCCCTGAGCGTCAAGAAACTCGAGTGCGAGGTCATCTCCAACAAGAACGTGGCGACCTTCATCAAGGAGTTCACGGTCCGGCTGCCCGAAGGCGAGCACATCGACTTCAAGTCCGGTGAATACATCCAGATCGACATCCCCGCATACGACATCGACTTCGCCGACATCGACGTGGACGATATCTACCGGAGCGATTGGGAGAAGTACGGCTTCTTCGGCATCAAGGCGAAGAACACCGTGCCGACGATCCGCGCCTATTCCATGGCTTCCTACCCGGCCGAGAAGGACGTCATCAAGCTGAACGTCCGTATCGCGACGCCTCCGTTCGACCGCAACCAGCCGAAGGGCGTGTTCAAGATGCTGCCGGTGCCTCCGGGCGTGGCCTCCTCGTACGTGTTCAGCCGCAAGCCGGGTGACAAGGTGTGGATTTCCGGTCCTTACGGTGAGTTCCTCCTTCCGAAGGACGATCCGGACAGCCAGGAGTACATCTTCGTCGGCGGCGGCGCCGGTATGGCTCCGCTCCGCAGCCACATCATGCACCTGTTCAAGACGCTGAAGACCAAGCGCGAAGTGCACTTCTTCTACGGTGCGCGCAGCCTGGTCGAGGCCTTCTACCTGGAGGACTTCGCGGAGATCGAGCGCGACTTCCCGAACTTCCACTTCCACCTGGCCCTCGACCGTCCCGATCCGGCGGCCGACGCTGCGGGCGTGAAGTACACGGCGGGCTTCGTCCACAACGTGATGAACGAGACCTACCTGAAAGACCACGAGGCGCCCGAGGATATCAAGTACTTCATGTGCGGTCCGCCCATGATGGTGGCCTCCGTGAACGCCCTGCTCGACAGCCTGGGCGTAGCTCCGGAAAGCATCCTGTACGACAACTTCTCCTAGGAGGAGCGTCGCTGGAACAGAAAGGAAGACGACTAATAAGTGATTATTGGTCGTCTTCTTTTTTTATTAAAAAGTGAGCCGGCGAAGCGGTGGGAGGGATGGAGCGAAGCGGAAGGTTTGCAGGACAACCCGCCCGCGAACTTGAAACAACATAAAGAAAGAGGATGACCTCTAAGTCATTTTGACTTTTTAGTCATCTTCTTTTTTTATCGGGATTCGGGGATCATTGCCGAATACCCCAACGGGGGACTCATTTCCGGATTCCGGTTGCCCACCCGGGAGCATTACAAGGGCATTGGTGCATCCGGGAGGGAGGGACGGGCGACAGGACGGCGCCGTTGGAATCGTGCCGATAATTTATTAATTTTGGTATTTGAACAAATCTGAATCAAGATGAGCAATACACCCACCCCCCACATCGGGGCCCATAAAGGCGAAATCGCCGAAACCGTCATCATGGCAGGAGATCCGCTGCGCGTGAAATTCATGGCCGAGCATTACCTCGAGAACCCCGTCCAGTTCAACAACGTCCGGAGCATGCTGGGATTCACCGGCACCTACAAAGGACGGCCCGTCAGCGTCATGGGCCATGGAATGGGCATCCCTTCCATCGCCATCTACACCTACGAGCTGTACAATTTCTACGGCGTGAAGACGATTATCCGGATCGGATCGGCCGGTGCATACCAGAAAGACCTGCACATCGGCGACTTGGTGATCGCCATGGGCGCCTGCACGGATTCCAACTACGGCTCGCAATACGGTCTCCCTGGCACGTTCTGCCCGATCGCCGACTATGACCTGCTGGTCAAGGCCGTCGAAACCTGCAAGACGCTGGGATACCCTTACAAAGTCGGGAACGTACTGTCCTCGGACATTTTCTACCACGAAAACGCCCAGGCGGACAAATGGGCGCAGATGGGGGTGCTGGCCGTCGAAATGGAGGCGTCAGCCCTGTACATGAATGCCGCCCGGTCAGGGAACAAGGCCCTCGCCCTGTTCACCATATCCGACCACATCGTAACCGGCGAGGCGACCTCGTCGGAACAGCGGCAGAACACGTTCACGCACATGATGGACGTGGCGCTCTCCCTGATCTGACGGCGGCAGGCTACCGGGCGGCGGCGAACCAGGCGAGCGAATCGCGGCAAAGCTGCGAGACGGCGGCCCAGTTCCCCTGGGCGACGACGTCCTTCGGGAAGAGCTTGGAGCCCATTCCGACAGCCGTGACACCGGATTTCGCCCATGCGGAAAGATTCTCCTGTGTCGGCTCCACGGCACCGGTGCACATGATCATCGACCAGGGCAGCGGGGCGAGGATGTTCTTCACGAAGGCGGGCCCGCCGACGGTCCCCGCCGGGAAGACCTTCACCAGGTCACAGCCGAGCTCCTGGGCACGGACGATCTCGGAAACCGTGCCGCAGCCGGGCGAATAGGGCACGCCACGGCGGTTGCACAAGGCGACGACGTCTTCCGCCATGCAGGGGGAAACGATGAAATCGGCTCCCATCTGGATGTAAAGGGCAGCCGTAGGGGCGTCCAGCACCGTACCCGCGCCCAAGGCCATCCGCGGGCATTCGGCCCGTACGAAGGCGATCAGGGCCTCGAAGACCTTGTGTGCGCCATCACCGCGGTTGGTGAATTCGAACGCGCGGATGCCGCCGTCGTAGCAGGCCTTGACGACCTGCTTCGCGACCTCGACATCCTTGTTGTAGAAGACCGGGACAATGCCGGTGGACCGGATGATACCCAGGGTATCTATTTTCTTGAATTTCGCCATGGATGCATCTTTTTAACGTGATACGCGACCGGATCCGCCGCCGGCCACCAGTCCTTCCACTTCGGCGACGGTCACGCGGTTGTAGTCGCCGGGGATCGTGTGCTTGAGCGCAGACGCAGCCGCCGCGAACTCGATGGCCTCCTGGTCGGTAGGATACGTCAGCAGCCCGTACAGGAGCCCTCCCATGAAGGAGTCACCGCCGCCGACCCGGTCGACGATGTGCGTGATATCGTACCGGCGCGACTGCCAGAGCGTCGTTCCGTCGAACAGGACGCCGCCCCAGGTGTTGTGGTTGGCATTGATGGAGCCACGCAGCGTAATGGCGACTTTCCGGCAACGGGGGAAACGCGCCATCAACTGGCGGCAGACGCTTTCAAAGCGGGTCTGGTCGATTTCTCCGCCCGTCTTTTCGGCGTCAAAGCCTTCCGGCTTGATGCCGAATTCCTTCTCGGCATCCTCTTCGTTGCCCAGGATCAGGTCGCAGCCCTCCACCAGGGCGGGCATGACCTCCGAGGCCTTCTTTCCGTACTGCCACAGTTTCTTGCGGTAGTTCAGGTCGCAGGACACCTTCACACCCAGGCGGTTCGCCGCCCGGATCGCTTCCAGGCAGGCGTCCGCGGCGCCCTGGCTCAGGGCAGGCGTGATGCCGGTCCAATGGAACCAGTCCGCTCCCGCGAGCACCTTGTCCCAGTCGACCATTCCGGGTCCGATCTCGGAGATGGAAGAATGCGCACGGTCATAGATGACCTTGCTGCCGCGCGCGACAGCGCCGGTCTCCAGGTAATAGATGCCGATCCGTTCCCCGCCATAGAGGATGTCATCGACTCCGACACCGAGCCCGCGCAGTTCACTGACGCACATCCGGGCGATGTCGTTGTCCGGAAGCCGCGTCACGAAACGGGCATCGATTCCGTATTGTGCCAGCGAGACGGCCACATTGGCCTCTCCCCCGCCGAAAGTCGCGTCAAAACGGTGCGCCTGGCTAAACCGTTCGTAGCCGGGCGTCGCGAGGCGAAGCATCACCTCGCCGAAAGTCACTACTTTTGCCATATTCAAAGATTCCTTTTCCATCGGTGCAGACGGAGCGCTACCGCAAATCGGTGGCGGCGCAGCCGTCCATGTCATTGTAATCGTCATTCTCGCCGCACATCGCCCAGATAAAGGTGTAGTTGTGCGTCGCACAGGCCGCATGGATGCTCCACTGGGGAGAGATGACGGCCTGTTCGTCATGCATCCAGATATGCCGGGTTTCCTGCGGCTCCCCCATGAAATGGCAGACCGCCGCATCGGAAGGCAGTTCAAAATAGAAATACACCTCCATGCGCCGGTCGTGCGTGTGCGCAGGCATCGTGTTCCAGGTGCTGCCGGGCGCCAGCTCCGTCATGCCCATCTGCAACTGGCAGCACGGAACCACCTCCTTGACGAGCAACCGGTTGATCGTCCGCTCATTGGACTCCTCGAGAGAGCCCAGGTGCATCACCACGGCATCCTGGCGCGTCACCTTCTTGACAGCCGTCTCCCGATGGGCCGTCGCACTGCAGAAATAGAAATGCGCCGGACAGGCCGGATCGTCGCTGCAGAAGGAGACGGGGCGGTCTCCCCGGCCCACGTACAGGGCCTCCTTGAAGGCGAGCGGGTAGCCGGTTCCCCCGACAACGACCGTCCCGGGGCCGCCGACATTGATGATGCCTACCTCGCGCCGCGAGGTAAAGTATTCCGCCCGCAGGATCGGAGGCGGAGAAAGAAGCAGTTCCTCGTGTACGGGAACGGCCCCGCCGGCGATGATGCGGTCGAACATCGAATAGACCATGTTGATCTCATCCGCGACCATCAGGTTCTCCACGAGGTATTCCTCGCGGAGGCGGGCGGTGTCGTACTGTTTTGCGTCCCGGTTGCCGGAAGCCTGGCGGACCTGGCAATGGATTTTCATGTCAGAGCGTTACAGGTTTGTACTTCGGGACAAGGCTCTTCATGATCGTCCAGGCGATCAGGTAGGCCAGGCCGCAGAAGCAGAAGATGATGAAATATCCGGCCGGTTTTCCTTCGAAACCGAAGAAATGGAAGGAAGACCCCATCTCCTCGGCATAGTCGAAGAGGTTGCCCGCCACCTTCTGGATGATCATCGAGCCGATACCGCCGGCCATCGTACCGATGCCGGTGATCGAGGCGACCGTGCTCTTGGGGAACATGTCGCCGACCGTCGAGAAGATGTTCGCAGACCAGGCCTGGTGCCCCGCCGCGGCGATGCCGATCAGGATGGCCGGCCACCAGGGCGAACGGACGCCCAGGGGCTGCGCCAGCAGGGCTACCAGCGGGAAGAAGGCGAAGATGAGCATCGCCAGCATCCGGCCGCCGTAGGGATCCATGCCCTTCTTGTCCACAAAGATCTTCGGCAGATAGCCGCCGAAAATGGACAGGACGGTGACGATGGCATAGAGCGTGAAGATCAGGCCCTGTCCCAGCGGCGAAGAGGCCGGGGCGTTGAACTGGTCCTGGAAATAGGCGGGCGCCCAGAACAGGAAGAACCACCAGACGCCGTCGGTGAAGAACTTGCCGAAAATGAACGACCAGGTCTGCCGGAACTTGAAGCACTGCAGGAACGGGATCGACTGCTCCTCCTTCGCTTCGGGCACGGCGGCCGCCGCTTCGTCGGCGTCGTCCTGATGGATGTAGGCGAGTTCCTCCGCATTGACATGCGAGCTGTTCTCAGGCTTGTCATACATGAACTGCCAGAAGAACATCCAGAGGAAACCCAGGCCGCCGATGATGATGAACGCCCATTCCCAGCCGAGCGACTTGGCCAGCGGCGGGATGCAGAGCGGAGCGGCCAGTGCACCGACCGATGCGCCCGCATTGAAGATCGAAGTCGCGAAAGCGCGGTCCTTCTTCGGGAAGTACTCCGCAGTCGTCTTGATGGCGGCCGGGAAGTTGCCCGCCTCGCCCAGTGCCAGGATGCCCCGGCACAGCAGGAAGAGGTAGACCGACGTGGTCGATATGGCCAGGGCGATGTTGGAGCCGGCCTCCACGGCACGGAGCGCGGCAACGGAATCCAGCCCGTCAACCAGGTGCGCCGTCGCCCACCCGCAGGCGGCATGCATGACGGCGCCTGTCGACCAGACGGCAATGGCGATCAGGTAACCCTTCTTCGTCCCCATCCAGTCCACGAACTTGCCCGCAAAGAGGCAGGCGATCGCATAAAAGATGGAGAACATGGACGTAACGGTGCCGTAGTCGGCATCGGTCCAATGGAACTCCGGAGCGATGAACTCTTTGTAAGTCAGCGAGAGGACCTGACGGTCGAGGTAGTTCACGGTCGTCGCCACGAAAAGCAGCGAGCAGATCCACCAGCGCCAGGAGGACATCAGTTTCTGTTGCGTACTCATTTCTTATACAGTCAGATTATGGATTCGACAGCCGCGCGCATTCCTTTGTCGCGGATCAGCGCAAGATCCTTCTCCAGCAGGTCGGTCAGGCCGGGGATGGCATTAAGGTCCTCTTCCCAGATGAAGGAAGCACCCAGGACGCCTTCCGCCACGCGACGCACATCACCGGTCGCCCAGAGTTCCTGCAGGAGCGAGACGATCTTCGCGTCGTCGTTCGGAACGATCTCGTCCTCTCCGCGCTTCCCGCCCTTGTAAAAGGTGCAGATGGCGGCCAGGCCGAGGACGATCCCCTGCGGCAGGCTGCCCTTGCGTTCCAGATAGGTCTTCAGGCCGGGGAGGTCGCGTGTACGGAACTTCGGGAAGGAATTCAGCATGATGCTGGTGACGAAATGCTTGACGAAGGGATTCCGGAAGCGGTCCATCACGTCGGCGGCGAACTGCTCCAGCTCCTCGCGCGGAAGATTCAGCGTCGGAAGCAGTTCCTCATGCATCACTTTGCGGACGAAAGCGCCGACAACCGGATCCTCACAGCACTGTTTGACCGTATCCAGGCCACTCAGGTAGCCGACGGGCGAAAGGACGGTATGCGGGCCGTTGAGCAAGGTCACCTTGCGCTCGTGATACGGGGCCTCGGAAGGGACGAAGAGGACATTCAAGCCCGCCTTGTCGGCCGGGAACTCTTCCGCGACGGACGCGGGCGCCTCGATGACCCAGAGGTGGAAGATCTCGGCCTTGTCAAGCAGGCGGTCTTCGATGCCGATCCGCTCCGTGAGCTGCGCCACGGTATCGCGCGGGTAGCCCGGAACGATCCGATCCACCAGGGTACTGTAGACGGCGCAGGCGTTCTCGAACCAGTCCGAGAAGGCGGCGGGGAGCTGCCACAGGCTGATATACTGCCGGATGCATTCCTTCAGATGCCGGCCGTTCTCGAAGATCAGTTCGCACGGGAAGATGATGAGCCCCTTGGAAGGGTCGCCGGAGAAGGTCTCGAAGCGGTGGTAGAGCAGCTGGGTGAGCTTGCCGGGATAGGACGACGCAGGAGCGTCTTCCAGGCGGCAGGCGGGATCGAAGGCGATGCCGGCCTCCGTCGTGTTGGAGATGACGAAGCGGATCTCAGGCTGCTCGGCGAGGGCCATGTAGGATGCGAAATCGGCATACGGGTCGACGCCGCGGGTGATGACATCGATCATGTCGACGCTGTCGACGGGCTGTCCGTTCAGGAGGCCCTGCAGATTGAGGTGGTAGAGGCCGTCCTGCTCGTTCAGGACGGACACCAGCCCCCGGTCGATCGGCTGCACGACGACGACACCGCCGTCGAAGCCGGTCTTCTGGTTGGTCTTCCAGATGATCCAGTCAATGAAAGCGCGGAGGAAGTTCCCTTCCCCGAACTGGATCACCCGCTCTGTATATTTCTTAGCCTGCGGTGCAGTGCTGCGGTTCAATCTTTCCATATCGTAAAGATAGCATTAAAAAATTACAATGTGACTCCTGTCTTGAAAATAGCGATTTCCCGGAAACCGCTCTCCTCGCTTTTCACGGGTGCACCGCCGGCGACGGAAAGCACCTTCTCGATGAAGGCCCGGGAGACTTCCTCCATCGTCGCATCCTCGACGAGGACGCCGGCGTTGAAGTCGATCCAGCCCGTTTTCCGAACCGAAAGCGGCGTGTTGGTGGACACCTTCAGCGTGGGTACGAAGGTGCCGAACGGGGTTCCGCGGCCGGTCGTGAACAGCACGATCTGGCAGCCGGCGGCCGCCAGGGCCGTCGAGGCGACCAGGTCGTTTCCCGGAGCGCTGAGCAGGTTCAACCCGCGCCGGGAGAGACGCGCCCCGTACGGGAGCACGCCGCGGACGATGCTGCGTCCGCTCTTCTGGGTACAGCCCAGGGATTTTTCCTCGAGGGTGGAGATGCCGCCCGCCTTGTTGCCGGGCGAAGGATTCTCGTAGACCGGCTGGCCGCTGCGGAGGAAATACTCCTTGAAGCCGTTGATCAGCGAGACCGTCTCGTCAAAGGTCGCGCGGTCCTGGCAGCGGTTCATCAGCAGGGTCTCCGCGCCGAACATCTCCGGCACCTCCGTCAGCACCGTCGTCCCTCCCTGGGAGACGATCCAGTCGGAGAAGGAACCGAGCAACGGATTGGCCGTGATACCGGACAGGCCGTCGGACCCGCCGCATTTCAGGCCCACCCGGAGCTCCGAGACGGGGACCTCGGTCCGCACGTCCCGGGATGCGGCCGCAAAGATCGCACGGAGCTGCTCCAGACCGTACTCCACCTCGTCTTCGACCTGCTGGCAGACGAACATCCGCACCCGGTCGCCGTCGACCGGGCCGACCAGGTCACGGAAGGCGTCGAGCTGGTTGTTCTCGCAGCCGAGGCTGACGACCAGGACGCCGCCCGCATTGGGATGGCGGACCATGTCGGCGAGGATCTTGCGCGTGTTCTCGTGGTCGTCCCCGAGCTGCGAGCAGCCGTAGTTGTGCGGGAAGGCCACGATGGCGTCCACCGATCCCTCACGCCCCTTCACTTCCTCGCGGAAGCGCGCGGCGAGCGTCTCGGCGATGCCGTTCACGCAACCCACGGTGGGGATGATCCAGATCTGGTTGCGGATGCCGACCTGCCCGTCGGCGCGGACGAAGCCGCGGAACGTGCGCTTCGCCGTCGGAGCGATTTCCGTCAGGGCGGGCTCGTACCGATAGTCGAGCTTCCCCTCCAGGTTGGTCTTGATGCAGGTATGGTCCAGCAGCGATCCGGCGCCGGCGTCGCGGGTCACGTGGCCGATGGGAAATCCGTACTTGACTACGTTCTCCCCCGCCGGAAGCGCCCGGAGCGCGAACTTGTGTCCGCGTGGCACATCGTTCTGCAGGACGACGCCGCCCGCCTCCTCGCCAGCCCGAAGGTCGGCGAGGGCGACGGCGACATTGTCGTCAGGATGTATCCGGATGTATCTCATCAGAAGTCGAAATAACGCTTGGCGTTGTTGTAGCAGATGTCTTCCACCATCTTGCCGATGGTGTCCAGCTCGGACGCCGGCAAGCGGCCGCTCTCCACATCCGCGCCGATCACGTCGCACAGGATGCGGCGGAAGTACTCATGACGCGGGTAGCTGATGAAGCTGCGCGAATCCGTCAGCATGCCGACGAAGCGGCTCAGCAGGCCCAGGACGGACAGGGCGTCCATCTGGCGCCGCATGCCGGATTCCTGGTCGAGGAACCACCAGCCCGAACCCAGCTGCATCTTCCCGGGGAAGGTACCGTCGTTGAAGGTGTACGCCATCGTGGTCATCACCTCGAAGTCCTTGGGGTTCAAGCAGTAAAGGATGGTCTTCGTCAGTTTCCCGGCCGCATCGAGGCGGTCCAGGAAACGGTGTCCGGCCGCCGCCGTGGGCAGGTCGTGGATGGCATCGTACCCGGTGTCGGGGCCGACCAGCGAGAACATCTTCGAATTGTTGTTCCGAATGGCGCCCACGTGGAACTGCTGCGCCCAGCCGGCCTCGGCATCCATCACCGCCATGTCGAACAGGAAGGCGCTGCGGAACTTCTCCAGCTCCTTCGGGGACGGCGCCTTTCCGAGCAGCACCTTCTTGAAGATCAGTTCGATCTCCAGGCGGGTGTAGTCGGCGGCGTAGAACGTCTCCAGGCCATGGTCCGAGAGTTTGCAGCCCATCAAGGCGAAGAAATCGTGCCGGACCTGCAGGGCCTCCACAAGGTCGGTGTAGGAGTCGATCTCCTTGCCGGCCGCCTCGCCGAGCTGCTTCAAATAAGCCTTGTACGCGACGGGGTCTTCGATCGCCATCGCCTTGTCGGGCCGCCACGCCGGAATCACCTTCGTCCCGAAAGGATGTTCTGCGATCATCTTGTGCCAGCGGAGGTCATCCGCCGGATCGTCCGTGGTGCAGACGGTCTCCACGTTGAATTTCCGGATCAGGGCCTGCCCGCGGAACGCGTCCGTGGCCAGCATGGCGTTGCAGGCGTCGAAAATTTCCCGTGCGGTAGCAGGCGAAAGCAGCTTGTCGATCCCGAAGACGCGGCTCAGCTCCAGGTGCGTCCAGTGGTAGAGCGGGTTACGCATGGTATACGGAACCGTCTCCGCCCACTTTTCGAAGGTCTCCCAGGGCGTTCTGACGCCGCCGGTAATGTGTTCTTCCGGAACGCCATTGGCCCGCATCGCGCGCCATTTGTAGTGGTCGCCATAATGGCCGTCCACCAGCCAGAGCTGCGTGATGTCGCGGAACTGGATGTTCTCGGCGATCTGCTGCGGCACCAGATGGCAGTGGTAGTCGATGATCGGCATCTTCGCCGCATGTTCGTGGTACAGCATCCGGGCGGTCTCGCTCCGGAGCAGGAAGTCCTTGTCAATGAATGTCATGGTTTCAGTATCAATGATGTTGGGAGCCAGGGGCGATGCCCCCGGCTCCGTCGGAATATTTACGGTTCAAAAGCGATTTTGTAGAAACGGATGCCCGCCTTCGGATAGATGGCCACGTCGCCCGCCTGGATCTCGAAGGTCAACTCGGCTTGGGCATCGACGCTCTGGGTCCTTTCTTCCCCGCCGGCATCCACGACCGCGACATTGCGGGCTTCACCGCTCTTGGCGGAAGACGCCGTCACAATCAGCTTTCCGTCGGCAGGCGCCGTGAACGTGAAGCGTGAAGACGCGCTCGGTGGTGCTGCCGCTGCCGTTCGGCTGGATGTAGCCGCTGGCGTCCCACTTGCCGTTCTTGCTGCCGCTGGTGTAGGTCAGGCCGTCGACGGAGACCGTCCAGTTCGCCTGGTTGCTGCCCTTCGCGGAAGCGGCACCCGCCTCGAGGGCCGACTGCCAGGCGGCGGACGAGAAGTCCCACTCCTGCGGGGTCGCGGCGGGTTTCGTATACTTGAACTGGATGACATAGAAGCGGACACCCGCCTTCGGGTAGATGGCGACTTCGCCGGCCTTCACCTCGAATTCGAGGTCGGCCCTTTCATCGACGCTCAAGGTCCTCTCCGCGCCACCGGCATCCACGACCGCGACATTGCGGGCTTCACCGCTCTTGGCGGAAGACGCCGTCACGATCAGCACGCCGTCTTCCGGCGCCGTGAACCGTGAAGACGCGCTCGGTGGTGCTGCCGCTGCCGTTCGGCTGGATGTAGCCGCTGGCGTCCCACTTGCCGTTCTTGCTGCCGCTGGTGTAGGTCAGGCCATCGACGGAGACCGTCCAGTTCGCCTGGTTGGTTCCCTTCGCGGAAGCGGCGTCCGCCTCGAGGGCCGACTGCCAGGCTGCGGACGAGAAGTCCCAGGCAAGGATCACTTCCCCGCCGGAAACCACCTTGTTGATCTGCAGCGTGGCCTCGGCGGCCGCAGAGGCCGCGTATTTGCTGGATGTGGGCACCGGACGGGCGGTTACGGTAATCGCATGCTCGCCGACCGGAAGCGCCGCGACGTCGGCGGCTGCCAGCGTGAAGGACGTTTCGGTGAGCACCTGCTCCTTGCCGTCGAACGTAAACACGTAGTCGGCGGCGTTCGCGACGGCCGCCCAGCTGACGGTCACGTCTTCCGCGGTGCCTTCATCGAGCTTGGACGGCGTCACGGTCACCTTGGGGGCGGCGAGCGCCTCGAGGGCCGCATCGGGCGTCAGGTCCTTGGTCCAAGTGACCTTCTGGAGCAGCACGGCGGATCCAGCGACCACATAGATGCTGTTCTCGCCCGTGAGGTCGCCCAGCAGGACCGTGTGCTCCTCCCCGTCGGCGAGGACGGCATAACGGTCACCGCCGGCGAGCACCTGCACGGTGCCCAGGCCGTCGGAACTCACGGCCGTTACCTTGACGGCGCCGTACCCCTTCGTCAGGATCTCGACGGCGGAAGATGTGGGCACGCCGTCGGTACCGAGGGCCGCGGCGGAATCGAATCCGATTCCTCTCGACATCAGCACATGTGCAGGATCCTCTTCCGTCGCGAAGATCCGGGCATTGCCGATGATCGTCGTCAGCTCGAGGTCTTCGGTGTCATAGATGGTCTTCTGGGTGAAGTCCCAGGTATAATCCTCTTCCTGGACCGTCAGTTCCTTCTCGCGGATGACTTCCGGCTGTACGGCGTTCCACCAGCGCGGGTCACCGGCCTTGAGGGCCACGATCCGCCCGCCGGCAGAAGAGAGATACAGTTTCCCGGCGGCGGAATTCACACACGGGTCTTCCTTCAGCACTTCCGCATCCTTCATCGCCACGGGTTCGAACGCATCGCCGTTGGAGACGATTTCCGCCGGATTCGCCGGGTCGAGCGCTGTGGAGTACATGAAGCCCAGGCCCACGTTGTAGTAGACGTTGCCGGAGCAATCCGGCCGGAAGGAGTCGTTCGAGCTGCGGCACAGGCGGATCCAGCAATCCTTGGCGGCCGTCTTGGACTTCTCCGCGTCATTGACCTCGTTGAGGAAGACATTCTTGACGGCCTTGACGCTGGTCGCGCCCGTCGAGACGCTCACGCTGAAAATCCCCCGGTTGTTGCTGGAGGAGGGCGTCGCCGTCACATAGTTGAAGGTACAGTTCTCCAGGAGCACCGTTCCCACATGCGCCTTGTTCGTCAGGCGGATAAAGCTGCGTGCACAGGCGTAGAAAGTCGAACGGCGGATCACAATGTCGCCGGTCAGGCCGTCACGGATGTCCAGGAAGTCGCCGCCCGTCTTGCCGTCGGCGTTGATGTCATGCATGTAGCATCCTTCCACCAGGAAGGAAGCCGCACCGGTATCCGCCGCGCCATCCGCCACGGAATAGAAGCCCTTGCCATAGCCGGAGAGCTCGCAGTTCACGAGTTCGAAGGCGGTCAGGCCGGCCGATTCATTGTCGAACAGGCAGCCGGCGCCGTCCCCTTCGAAAGCGATGTCCTCGAAATGGATGGTCTTCGCACCGGAGGCGAGCTTGAAGTTGGCATAATTGACGACCGGCTTCTTGCCGTCGGCCGTGGAATGGCCATAGAGGTACAGGTCTCCGGTGACGGAGATGGATTCGGCCTTCGGATCGGGATACGCACCCTTCAGGTCGATCGGGTCCTCGCTGTAGGCGATCTCCACGCGGACGGGAGCGCCGGCCTTGTCGATGGCACTGATCAGCCCGGCAGCGGTGCTGACGGTAATCACCCCATCCCCCATGTCGGGCCGCGTGCAGGCGACGACGGCGCCGCGCGCACCAGCCTTTCCGAACACCAGGGTGAACTTGTATTCCTTGCCGGCGGACAGACCGCTGACGGTCTTCGCGCAGGCGGCGATTTCATCAGAGGTGACGGGGATGACGATCCGCTCGTCACCCGCGCCCATCACGAGCGGTTCCGCCCAGACAGACGTCAGGTCCGCCTTGTCGGCGGCATCGTCCCATGCCAGCGAAACGCTGCTGGACGTCCGGTCCGCCACCGTGGGGTTCAGGCTGCTGCGGACGGCGGAGGTGCTGACCGGTCCGTATGCGGCCGCCCACTTGGAATCGGCCAGGCGCGGGCTGTGCGCCTGCACCCGCCAGTAGTACGTCTTGTCGGCCGAGAGGCGGACCTTGAAGGGTACGTCGCCCGCTGCCACGTCATATTCGCCGGCGGTGCTGGCGAACCCCTCGTCCTCGCTGAGCGAGAGCGTATAGGTGGCGGCTTCCTTGGTCACCGTCCAGGTGAAAGTGACCTCGTCTCCATTCTCCACCTCTGCGCCGAGTTCCCGCGGCATCATGCAGCGCGACAGGTCCAGTTCGGTGATCTCGTCGAAGGTTTCTTCCTTGAAACATCCTGTCAGCGAGAAGGCGCCCAAGACTGCGAGGAACGCATATTTGAGGATATTGTGTCTCATATTCTTTCTACTTTATTTGGATGCGTAGGCATAGTCATTCTTCACATAGCCCTGGCTGTTGGAAAGGGTCTGGTCCAGGATCGGCCAGAACATGTATTCCTCCGGGTTGTTCGTGTAAAGGCCCTCGATGCGGGCGTCGTACAGACCGGTCTCCTTCCCCTCGCCGTCGACGACTTTGGTGATGTAGGTCTTATCGTGCTTCCAGCCGAGCGGCCCCATGTCCTGGTCCTCGCCGGGATTGAAGCCGTAGAACAGCAGGGACTTCCGGTCCGGGGCGACACGCGTGTAGACGCCGCCGCTCAGGTAGGCGTAGGGACCTTCGAGGTCACGCAGCTTCCGCAGGTCTTCCTTCGCTTCATCCATCTTCGTCTTCAGGAGGTTCCAGCGGATCAGGTCGCCCTTGCGGAGGAACTCGCCGCAGAATTCGAAGGCGCGCTCGTCGACGATCGCCTTGAACATGGCTTCCTTGTCGGAGATGGCGTCCACATAGGCCTGCGCCTCGTCCTCATGGCCGGTGAAAGCGCGTTTGCGGACCGCCAGCAGGTAGGTCTTGGCATCGGACAGGCTGCCGAGTTCGTTGGCGATTTCGGCCGCCATCAGCAGGATGTCGGCGTAGCGCATCACCACCGGCTTCACACCGTCGTTGATGGTGCCGTCATAGCCTTGGCCGCCGCCCATCCAGTCGAAACGGTATTTTCCGAAATACCACTTCGCGATGCCGGCGCTGACGGGCGTGTCACTGGAATTGTATTTCCAGTTGACACAGGTCAGGTCACGGCGGACATCGTTCGCATCGAACTTGAAGTAGAAGTTCGGAAGCGGTCCCACCTGTCCTCCGCGGCTCTCGCCCTTGGTATAGGACGAACCGTCGGAGCGGATGGCGTACGTGTAGTTCCAGCGGCCGCGCTGGTCGCCGAACGGAATGACATAGAGCGTCTCTCCGTCGAAGACGAGGTTATCCTTCGCATTCTGGCGCTTCCAGTACGCTTCCAGGGAAGGATCCAGCTTGCAGGAGCCGCTGCGGATGGCATCCTCCAGGTAGG
Source organism: uncultured Bacteroidia bacterium (assembly GCA_902801205.1). GTDB lineage: Bacteria > Bacteroidota > Bacteroidia > Bacteroidales > UBA932 > Cryptobacteroides. The sequence goes on along the minus strand of CADCHE010000013.1, from coordinate 89,877 downwards.
ACAGGGCCTTGGGATAGAGCACGCTTGCCGCCAGGTCCGGATCGGAGGAGAGGCGCACGGTGCCCAGGGCGCCGGTATTCACATCCTTCGCGTCGTCGCCGCCGCCCGTTCCGGGGCGCAGCGCATAACCGGAGGCCGCCAGGGCGATCCGGGCGTACAGGCCCTCGGCGAAAACCTTGTTGACCGCGTCGGTACGGCTGGAGGAGCCGGGATACGGAAGATACGGGATCGCCTCTTCCAAGTCGGCCAGGATGCGCTTGTAGATTACGTTCCGGCTGGACTTGGGGATGTAGATGGTGTTCGGGGCGATGGGCTCGAACCGTGCCGGAACGTCCCCCCAGGCCTTCGTGAGTTCATAGTAGATGAAGGAACGGAGCGTCAGGGCCTGGCCCAGAAGATAGCGCATGTCCGCATTCCCTTCGAGGTCTGCGTGCTGATGCAGGCCGTAGATGACCAGGTTGGCCCGTTCGATGCCCCGGTACAGCAGGGAGTACATGTTCTCGGGCGACGTGTTCAGTTCCGTATTCGTCGGGAGCAGGTCGTACAGGGCGATCCTGTCCTTGTTGTTGGTGGGCTTGTAATCGGTGTACCACTCGATGTCAGTGTTGAAACCGTACCAGCACAGGAACCGGTTGACATAGGAGTTGTTCTCCGCGAACACCTCGCTGATGCCCCACACGGCCCGTTCCGCCAGGGCATAGCTGGAATAGATGCTCTCTTCTTCGAAGGAGGAGGCGGCAGGCGTGTCCAGGACATTGCAGGAAACCGTTCCGAAAAGGAGCGCCACGCTCAGTATAATCGTTGACTTTTTCATATGCGTCGGCGGATTAGAAAGTTAGGTTGAGACCGGTGACAAAGCCGATGCTCTTGGGATAGGCGGAGTAATCGACACCCGGCGTGAGCGGGGTCTTGCGGCGGGTATCGACTTCCGGGTCGTAGCCCGAATAGTTCGTCAGGCAGAAGAGGTTGGTCCCCGTCACATAGAAGCGGACCTTGCGCAGGTGCACCTTTTCGGTCAGCTTGCCGGGCAGGGTGTAACCGAGGGTCGCGCTCTGCATGCGGAGGAAGGAGCCGTCCTCGACGGCCCAGTCCGTGAAGATGGCGTTGCCGACCGCCGGAGACCACATCGTCGTACCGGCATTGGCCGCCTTCAGGGCAGCGGGATCGGTGATCAGCTCGCCGGTGGCCCAGTCGATGTTGGTCCAGCGTTCGGAGACGGACATCATCTCGAGCAGGTTGCGGTCGGTATACTTGCGGGTGGAGGTGAACTCGATCTTGTTGGCATTGTAGATGTCCTGCCCCAGCATGAAGTTGAAGTTGGCGCTGAAGTCGAAGCCCTTGAAATCACCGCTGATGGAGAAACCGCCGGTAAAGTCCGGGAGGGCGTTGCCGATGACGGTGCGGTCCTCGCTCGTGACGCGCTTGTCGTTGCCGGAGATATCCTTGAGCTTCAGGGCGCCCGGGCGGAGGTAGGTGGTACCGATGATGTCGGAGTCGTCCACGACCCCCTCTTTCAGGACCCACTTGCCGTTGATGTAGTCGAAGTCATCGACCTCGTAACGTCCGTCGCAGACATAACCGTACATGTTGCCCATCGGCTGATTCGTCTGCACGCGGTAGTCGATACCGACTTCGCTGGAGGCCCAGCCGGTCTCCGCCGCGATGCCGTTCCGTTCGAAGGCGGCATTGCCGCCGAGCGACGTGACCACGTTGCGGTTGAAGGCGATGTTGCCGCTGATCTGCAGGGAGAAATCCTTCTGCATCACGATCGGCGCGTTCAGGCTCAGTTCGAAACCGCGGTTGCGGGTCGAGCCCAGGTTGCGGTACTGCGTACTGTAGCCGGAACCCGAAATCGGGAACTCCACGAGGAGGTTCTTGGTATCGTTCTGGTAGGCTTCGATGCTACCGCTGAGTCTCCCGTTCCAGAACCCGAAGTCGAGACCGATGTTATGGGTGTACGTCGTCTCCCAGGTCAGGTCGGGATTGGGCATCACGGAATTGGGCGATGCATACGAGTTGCCCTGGCTGATGATCGTCGTCGAGGTCAATGCATACTCCCGGTTGATGAGGCCGATGACCTCGGGAGGAAGGAGGTTGTTGCCCGCAGATCCGAAGCTGTAGCGCAGTTTCAGCTGGTCCACCCAGCCCGCACCCTGCATGAACGGTTCGTTGGAGACCGTCCAGGACACGGCTGCAGAAGGGAAAAAGCCCCAGCGCTTGCCCTTGGCGAACTTCGAGGATCCGTCCGCGCGGAGCGTGGCGCCGAGCGAATAGCGGTGCTTGAAGTCGTAGTTCACGCGACCGAAGAACGAGAGCAGGTTCTCGTCCGCATAGAAGAAATTGTCGGCTTCGGCCCTGCTGGTCGCAGAAGCCGCATGGTTCCAGGCGTCCTGCGCCTCGAAATAGGTCGGGAAACCGTCCAGGAGCATGTGGACCCGGTTGCGGTGGGTGATGGTAAGTTCCTCGCCGATAAGTGCGGTAAGCACGTGGTCCTCATTGCCGATCAGGTTCGCGAAGTCGTAGTTCAGCGTGTTGGTGTTGCGGTATTTGGTCCGGAACAGGTCCTTGTGGTCATTGGAGGGGGTGTTGAGGACCGTGGAGCGCTGGTTGGAATAGAAGGTGGAGATGCCGTAGAAACGGTCGTCCGTCTGCAGGTAGTCTTCCAGGCCTCCCTCGATTTTCAAGCGGAGGTTCTCTACGATGTCCCAGTTGAACGCAGCGTTGGCGTTCCAGGTGGTACGGAGACGCTTGCTGTCATTGTCGGCGACGGCGCGCAGCGGCTGCACATTGTCGCCATACAGGGCCTCGTCATCCTCGGTCACGCCCTGACGGGCGACCGGGACGGGCATGTACTGGACGGCGTGCTTGAGACGGCCGTTGCCGGAGGTCGAACTCATGTCCGCCATCGAGTTGGCGCCCGCACCGCGGACGTTCACCCGGGAATAACGGATGGACGCGTCGACACTCGTCCGTTTGGAAGTCTTGAAATTACCCTTGAAATTCAGGTTGTCACGGCTGTAGTTCGAACCGACCATGATGGCCTGGTCATCCAGATGGGCATAGCCGAGTTTCCAGTTGTAGTTGTCTCCGCTGCCGGCGATGGAGAAGTCGGTGCTGAACGTCGATCCGGTCCGGCCGAACACGGCGTTCACCCAGTCGTTCCCCTTCATGCGGGCATACTGGTCGATGTCCTCGAAGAGACCGTAATACGGATAATAGTCGTTTTCGAGGCTGCCCCGGATGGCGGCCAGTTCATACTGCGTCTTGACGAAGTCGCTGACACCCATCGGACGGATGGCGTTCTTGTTGGCCATCTGTTTCTGCCCGTAATAGGTATTGAAGGTCACGGAGACCTTCTGGCCTTTCTCGGCGCTCTTCGTCGTCACGATCACGACGCCGTTGGCGCCCCGGCTGCCGTAAATGGCCGTCGAGAAAGCGTCTTTCAGCACGTCGATGCTGGCGATTTCGGAGGAGGAGATATCATTGATGGACTCCACCGGGAAGCCGTCCACGATATAGAGCGGAGAACTGTCCTGCGTGATGGAGCCGCCGCCGCGGACGCGGATCTTGATGTCGGCGTCCGGGTCGCCTTCGGTGGTGACGACGGAAACGCCTGCCATCTTTCCGGCCAGCGCCTGGCTGACCGTGGTGACGGGTTGCGCGGTCAATTTGTCGCTGCCGACGGAGGAGACCGAACCGAGGAGGTCGCGGCGCTTGACGGTGGCATAGCCGACCACCACGACTTCGTCAAGGAAAGTGTTGTCCGCTTTCATGACAACGTCGATCTTCGTCCGGTCTCCCACGGGGATGGTCTGCGTGGCCATGCCGATGCAGGAGAACACCAGGTTCGACGCCGTAGAAGGAACTTTGATCTCGTAATTGCCGTCCAGGTCCGTCTCGGTACCGGTCGTCGTACCCTCCACGAGCACGCCGACGCCGATCAACGGTTCACCGTTCTCGTCGGTCACCACGCCCTTGACCACGGTCTGGGCGGAAAGGACCAGCGGGAACGCCAGGATCAGCAACGCAAGGATGAGCTTCTTTACTGGTTTCATGTGTTGATCATTAAGTGATTGAATAGATTACAACTGTTTATATTCGCCTTTCCCCACCTGTCCGGCGACGATGTCGCGCACCAGGTAGTGGAGATACATTTCCAGGTTGGTGTAGCGCCCGAACTTGTCGAGGCGCTTCGCCTTGCCGTCCGAGGCATCGGCTTTGTCAAGGCCGAACCGGTCTTCGAAAGCGTCCGGCATGCCGTCTCCGTCGGTATCTTTCACAGCCGCCCGCTCGGCGTCCGTCGCTTCGTAGGAGGGCCATCCGCCCACATCGGACTGCGTATCGATGATGCCGCCGCTGCTGCCGTTCGACCCCTTTTCGAAGGTCGCCTTCCCGCTGCGGGCGTCGGCGACGGCGCGCTCGTCCACAGCGTCGCGGCGCAGCGAGGCGCCGGCCCAGGAGAGTACCTGGCCGAAAGCGTCGTCCGCACTGGTCGTCGTCACGTAGACCGTCTTCCCGTCGCGGCCCTTCAGCGGAAGCGGTGCCGAGAGGATCCGTCCTTCCTGCGAGACGGGCTCACCGGTATAACCGCTCTCCTCCTTCCAATAGACGCCCTTCGCGTTGTCGCGGGTGATGTCGTCGTGAAGCGTGTGCTTGTTCCCGGAGAGATACAGGGAAGGATATTCGTAGCGGGTATAGGTATTCGATGACTTGTAGACCGCGTCCGCCTCGATGAAGAATGCGCGGTCGCGGGAGGCGGGTCCGGGCTTGTAGTAGTTGCCGACCAGGTTGAAGGCACCGGCGTTGCCGCCGTAGCAGCCGCTGCCGCTTCCCCAGTTGTAGACCACATTGTTACGGTGGTCGACGTTGCCGCGCATCGCGGGGTCGGACGGGTTTTCATACACGCCGGGATGGTCGAACCGGGGCGTCCGGTTGTCGTGGTGCGCCAGCAGGTTGTGGTGGAAGGAAGCGTCCTTCCCGCCCCAGATGCCACCGTAGCCGTGGCTTCCCTTGCCGTGCACCGAATGGGTAAGGCTCTCGGAGAGGATGCACCACTGCATCGTGAAGCACTCGTTTCCATACCACGAGGAGCATTCATCCGTCGACCAGCTGACGGAGCAGTGATCGATGATCACGTTCCGGTTGCGGCGGCCCCAGAAGGCATCGTCTTCCGTCTTCTTCTCGTCGCCCATCCGGAAGCGGAGGAAGCGGAGGATGACGTTGCCGTCCTTCCCGCTCGCCGCCTTGTCGCCACCGGTGTTGACCCGCACCGTGAAATTCTTGATGCAAATGCCGTCGCCCGGAGCCGTCTGGCCCGCGATGGTCACGTCACCATTCTTGATGTCGAGCGGACTTTCCAGGGCGATGATTCCGGCCACGTCGAAGACGATCGTCCGCGCACCCGTCTTGCCGAGGGCCCAGCGGAGCGTCCCTTCTCCGGAATCGTCCAGTTTCGTCACATGGTAGACCGCACCGCCGCGGCCACCGGTGGTGTACATGCCGGCGCCCTCAGCCCCCGGGAATGCCCGGGCTACACCGTCTTCCTCACTCGCGGGAATCTTGAAGAGCGCATAGACGGAATCGTCCGCCGGAGCAGGGCCTGCATTCCCCTTTGTGGATACCTCCAGACGGCTTTCTGCCGAGGTGCCGCCTGCGCCGACAGCCCGGAGGCCGAAGACATACGCCGTTCCGGGATTGAGGTCGGAAATCTTCACGTTGCGCGCCGCGGTTTCACCGCCGCGCACCTGGGTTCCCCCTTCCAGAAGCGTCCAGGCATAGGTATCCGCTCCGTCGACCCGGTCCCACTGGAGGGTCAGGGACGTTTCGGCCGATTCAAAAAGAACGAGTCCCGAAGGGGCCGCGGGCGCAACGGCCTGCGAGGGCGTTTCCTCGCCGTGGTCGCTGGAGCACACGGTCATGCAGAGGGTCAGGGCCAGCAGGGGTGCCAGCAAATGCAACCGTTTGATTTTCATATCATTTCTCATATTCCAGGGAGGCGCGGATAAAGGGGCCGACCCCCTTGGGATCGTTCTCCGTCACCGCCTCGCCAATGTAGTATTCAAAGGTGCCGCTGCGCATCTGCTTTCCTCCGAGTCCGGCGACGGCGCAGCAGCGTTCCAGCGTCACGGACCCGTCCGCCTCTTCCCGCAGGAAGGTACGGACCAGTTTCCGGTACAGTTTGCGGGCGTCCGACCGGTACAGGCCCAGCCGGTCCGCCTTCAGGTAAACATAGGTGAACATCGCCGAGCAGGTGGCCTCGACATAGTTCCCTTCCCGGCCCGGGCAGTCCAGGACCTGGTACCACATGCCGGTCGCCGGGTCGGCGTAGCGCGGCAGGGTCTCCAGCAGGCGGCGGAGGATGTCCTCCAGGGCCGCACGCTCCGGATGCTCCGCCGGGAAGACGCCGAGGACGTCGACGAGCGCCATCGCATACCAGCCGACCGCCCGGCCCCAGCTGTGCGCGGACTGTCCGGTGGCAGGATCCGCCCAGAACATCGCCCGGGACTCGTCCCAGGCGTGCCGGTACAGGTCCGTGGCCGGGTCGAACGTTTTCTCAGCGGCCACGCGGAACTGGAGCGCGATGTCGTTCCACAGGCTGTCCGCACCGCGGGCCAGCGCCACTTCCGCATAGAAAGGCTCCGCCATGAAAAGGCCGTCAAGCCAGACCTGGCCCGGGTAGACCGCCTTGTGCCAGAAAGCACCGGCCCCGGTCCGCGGCTGCCCGCGGAGCTGGCGCAGCAGGGTGTCCGCCGCCGCCTCGTATTTCGGCTGCGGGGCGATAGCCGAAAGATGGAGCATCGTACGCCCCGGGCAGATATGGTCGAGGTTGTATTTCTCCAGGCTGTATTTCCCTCCGATGGTCCCGTCCGGAGCGATGATCCTCTCGTACCACGACGACACGTAGTCCAGGATGTCCGCCCCGCCGTAGACACCGTATACCTCCAGGAAGGCATCCAGCTCCAGGCCGGTCGTATAATTCCACTTCAAATTGCCCTCCTGTCCGTCGAGGAAGGCGGCGTCAGGGCAGCGCTGCATCTCGGAACGCACCATGCGCAGCGAGAGGGGTTCCCGCCGCGCGCAGCCCGCCAGGGCCAGGCATCCTGCCACAAGAAGGAGCCAGTGTCTCATCGGTTGTCGAAAGGATCCCATACGATACCGTCTTGTTGCTGATACATTACTTTTTCAAAGGAATAGCGTTCCGCCTGGCGACGGGTCAGCGTATGCGCCCACTTGGCACGCGGACCGCGCGCACCCGGGCCGGTGCTGCCATACTCCGCATAATAGGAATTCTTCCGGGTATCCGGCTTGCCGGGCTTCTCCCAGTCATGCCACCCCTCCGGAAGGATGTGCGCCCCCATTTCGCAGCCGATGAAGACCGTCTTCGCATAGGCGCCCCAGGGCCGCCCCAGGTAGCATCTGTCGATGCCCGGATCGGCCGTCAGGCGGCAGTCCTTGAACACATAGCCGTACGTCTGCCCCGGGAGGGTGGACGCGGCCGTCACATAGCTGTTCTTCTTGGAATGGAGGGTGCAGCGTTCGAAATAGGCGATGGACGGACCGAAGATGAAGTCCGTCGTGCCTTCGATGTAACACTCCAGGAAATAGTTCCGCTTCACGCCGCCTTCCTTGCCGAACCGGCCGTAGGTGTAGAGCGTATCCTGGTTGCCGAGGAAGCGGCAGCGGTGGAAGAAGAGGAAATCTCCGTCGGTGAAGACCGCCACGGCCTGTCCGATCTCCTTGCCCTCGCCCGCCGTGTTCTCGAAGGTGATGTCCTCGAAGGTGACGTAACTGCTGTGGATGTAGACGCCCGCGCTGCCGGACGTACCCACGCGCTCACCGCTGGCGGGCCAGCGCTGCTCGGCGAACTTGCCCCACGAAAGGACGGTCTTGTCCGCGCCGGCGCCGGTGATCTTCAGCCGGAACTTGTTGTGCGGGATCGTGACCATCTCCCGGTAGACACCCTCCCGGATGAGGATGGTCGTAATCCGGGCGTGCTCATAGTCAGGGGCGGCGTCGATCGCTTCCTGCACGGTCATGAAGTCGCCGTGGCCGTGCTGGTCCACGACGATGTCATAGTACGCGCGGTGGGCGGCGATCTCCGGGATGCGCGCCGCCAGCGAGTCGGAGGCCAGCTGCGCGATCTTGCGGGCGCCGGCGGCCACGGTGTGCGTATTGTCCGTCTTTCCCTCCGGGCAGCAGGCGTATTTCCCCGCCGGAAGATGCATGTAATAGGGCCGGGACGCCTCGTCGCCGAGCGATTCGAGCCAATCCATCGTCGCCGCTTCCATGTCGATGAGCAGCACCCCCTCCCGGGCAGCGACCTGCTTCATCGCAGCCGGATAGTCACCGTGGCAGGTACGGTCCAGTTTCCCGTCCTTGAACCAGCGGCGCGACACCGGGGTCATGAGCACCGGCGTACCGCCCGCCTGCCGGACGCCTTCGATGAAGGTCCGCAGGTTCTCCTGATACGCCCCCCAAGGAGCGGCGTAACGCGCGGGATCGGACGCCTTCGAATCGTTGTGTCCGAACTGGATGACCACGTAGTCGCCGGGCCGGACAGCCTGACGGACGCGGTCCCACAGGCCGCGGTCGATGAAACTCTTCGTGCTGCGCCCGTTCTGGGCGTAATTGACGACCTGCACCCCGCCGTCGAGGAAATTGGGGAACATCATGCCCCACCCCCGTTCCGGGTTGCCGCCGGACAAATCCTTGTCGGCCATGGTGCTGTCCCCCATCAGGTGGATGGTAAAGGAGCTGGCGAGCCACCAGGCCGCCGCGATCAACAACAGTCTTCTCATAACTTCTCTCCGTTGACGGTGACATTGTCGAAGGAGACCTCCTCGGCGTTCACGACGCTCACGCCTTCTTCCGCCTGGAAGGTGCAGTCGCGGAAACCGAGGCGGCGGAGCGGCAGCTCCGGCAGGCCGGTGATGCTGACCGCCCGGGCCGCACCGCTGCAGACGATGTCGCTGAAGTGGATGTCCTCCATCCGCGGCGTCGTCTCATCAACGGGCACAAGGTCTTCCGTCGCCGCACCGGTACGGTCGGTCGCGGCCACGCCGGCATAGTAGAGATTGAAGATGACGGCGTCCGCAACGATATCCTTCATATATATATGGTCACACCAGATGTCCTTGACCAGCCCGCCGCGGCCCCGCGTACTCTTGAAACGGAGCCCGACGTCGGTCCCCAGGAAGCGGCAACGCCGCACGAGCACATTCTCCACGCCGCCCGACATCTCGCTCCCGACCACGAACCCGCCATGGCCATGGTAGACGGTGCAGTCTTCAATGACCACGTTCCGGCATTTCCGGCCGTGACGGCGGCCGTCTTCGTCCTTCCCCGACTTCAGGCAGATCGCATCATCGCCAACGTCAAACGTCGAGCCGGTGAGGCGGACATTTTCGCAGGCGTCGATGTCGATGCCGTCGCCGTTCGTGGAATAATGCGGGTTCCGAACCTGGATATTCCTGACCGTCAAATCTTTGCAATAGAGCGGATGCAAGTTCCAGCACGGGGAATTCTGGAAGGTGCAGCCTTCGATGAGCACCCGTTCGCACTCCCGCAGGGAGACCATCACGGGACGCAGGAACGTCAGGATCTCCTGTTCGTCGAGCGAGGGATCCTGGCGGTTGAGCGAACCGGCCGTCAGGCGCGCTTTCCGGTAGCCTTCATCCGGATACCAGACGCTTCCGTCCTCGCTGAGGACGCCGCCGCGCCGCAGGACGGCCTTCCACAGGTCGGGCGAGACCTTGCGCTTCTTGACTTCCCGCCACGCATCGCCGTTCCCATCGATCACGCCGGCGCCGGTGATGGCAATGTCCGTCGCGCCGAGCGCATGGATCGGCGACAGGCAGCGGCGGACGTCCAGTCCCTCGAAATTCGTCTCGATGACGGGATAGAGCGACCGGTCGGAAGAGAAGACGATGACCGCTTCGCTTTCCAGGTGCAGGTCGATGTGGCTTTCCAGGCCGATCGGGCCGGTCAGCCAGATGCCCGCAGGCACGACAAGCCGGCCGCCGCCCCGTTCGGACAGGGAACGGATGGCCGCGGCGAATGCCTCCGTGGCCGGGGTGACGCCGTCACCGACGGCACCGAAATCCGTCAGGAGGACGCTGCGCTCCGGGATGGAGGGCAGGCGGATTTCCGGCATGTCGAACGGCAGGTCACAGGCTTCTTCCTTTCCCGCGCCGCACGCAGAAAGGACAAGGACGGCACATAGCGGAAGCAGTTTCTTCAGTGTCATTTCAGTGGTCTTTCGTCAATGTTGCAAATATACAATTATTTTCAAAATTCCGTTAACGATAACGGAAAAATTTCTAATTAGTTTTCAACAATTTATCAAACATCAATTTTTTTATTCCGTGCTTTTCACGGAAACAAAAAAAAAGCGTATCTTTACACCGGATTACAAGCGCACGATGAAAACGGAGAAAACGACCCTCATGGATATCGCCCGGCGCGCCGGCCTGTCAATCGGGACGGTGGACCGCGTGCTTCATAACCGGGGCGAAGTGTCGCGCAAGAGCCAGGAGAAGGTGATGCAGGCCATCCGCGACCTCGGCTACGAGCCCAACATGCATGCTTCTCTTCTCTCCTCCGGCCGGCAAGCCCTGATTGCCGTCCTCATCCCCTCCCCTGCCTCCGGCCCGTTCTGGAGTCTTTCCGAAGAAGGGATCGGGCGCGCCGCCCAGGCAACCGCCCCGCTCGGCGTCACCATCCGGAAAGTCGACTACGACCAGACGGACCTCGACGACTTCCGCAGGGCTGCCCGCCAGGTGCTGGACATGGCGCCGAGCGGCGTCGTCGTCGCCCCGATGTTCCGGCACGAGACGCTCGGCCTGGTGGAAGAACTGCACCGGCGGGAGATTCCGTTCGTCTTCATCGACTCCAAAGTGGAGAACGACAGCTACCTGGCGTATTTCGGGATGCCGATGTACGAGAGCGGCTACCTGTGCGGCGACCTGCTGACGGCCGGGCACGCGGTCGGCCACCTGCTCATCGTCCGCATCCTCTCCGACCGGCACGGGCAGTCCGACCCGACGGCCAGCCGGCGCGAAGGATTCATGGATTACCTGGCCGAACACAGTCCCGGATGCCGGGTCAGCCAGGTCTTCATCGATCCCGACGACCCGGCGCAGACACGGCAGGTACTGGACGACTTCTTCAAGGAGAATCCCGAAGTCCGGCACATCGTGATGTTCAATTCGCGCATCTACCTGATTGTGCCCTGGCTCGAAAGCAACGCGGGAACCGAACGGCGCGTCGTCGGTTTCGACAACCTCGAGGCCAACGTCGAGGCGCTCACGCGGGGAACCGTCGACATCCTGATCGCCCAGCATCCCGACGAGCAGGTCGCCCTGGCCGTCCAGGCCCTGTCAGACCGCGCTATGCTGGACAGGGAGCCGGCCCGGAAAGACAATTTCATGCACATGGACATCCTCACGCGTTACAACGTGAAGTACTATTAGCGAAGCAACATGATCGAAAAGAGAACGAACATGCTCGATGCCGGGACCGTCCGGTTCCGCACGGAAAAGCCCTTCGGAACCGTCCTGGGCGGGTTGAAAACGGAAATGCAGCGTTACGGCACCGTACTGCGCGCCGACGAAGCCGACCCGGACCGGCTGCCGCCGACCTGCGGCCCGTGCGACTTGTTCCTCGACGCCTCCACCCCGTTCCGGATCCGCTACATCGCCGCCACGGTCGAAGACGCCGGCCCCGCCGGAGAGACCCCGGACGGCGAGCCCGTCCGCTGGTACGCCGTCACATTCAAGGAAGGGAACCGCAATCCGCTGCTGCGGACCCTCCCTGCCCTGGCCGCCGCCCTCTGCATCGCCGCCGGGCTTCCGCCCGCAGCCGCTTCGCTGCCCCGGATCCTGACCGTTCCCGCCGGCCTGGCACTCGCCGCAGCCTGCCTGTATGCACTGCTGAGCCCCTCCCGGAAAGCGGAACGGACGGTCGCCCGTCTGAAGGACGCCGTCCGGCAAGGGAAATAAAAAAAGGGAAAGCTTGGCACATCGCACCGCTACAACCTCCTACCCTTGCTGCCTTCCGGCCCTGGGGGGATTCAGAGGGAGCTGGTCGTGTACGACTTTCCCTGTGCAAAAATAGTGATTTTTCCGAAACCCGCAAAATAATCTTCCCGGTCTCAGAACCGGCCCGAGCCAAGCATCTCGTCGGCGTCGTCGTACCACGCGGCGAACTGGCCGGGCGCGGCGGCGCGCTGGGGCGTATCGAACAAGAGGTAGAGGCCGCTCTCCCGCATGAGCAGCGTCGCGTCCTGCAGGGGCTGGCGGTAGCGGATCCGCACCCGGAACCGGCGCGCCTCCCCAGGGAGCATCGCCCGATCCGGCCGGATCCAGTGGATCTCCTCGGGAGCGATCCGCAGGCAGCTGCGCGACAGGCCCTTGTGCGCGTGCCCTTCCCCGACATAGACCGTATTCGATGCCATGTCCGTCGTCAGGACGAAAAGGGAATCCGCATGGCCGCCCACGCCGAGGCCCTTCCGCTGTCCGACGGTATAGAACTGGGCGCCGTCGTGGGTTCCCACCACCTTTCCCCAGGGATTCGCCTTGTAGCGGGTCTTCTTGACATGGTGTTTCCCGCTGCGGTACGTTTCCGTCTCGAAATGAAGGGTGTCATAACGGAGCGGAGCGGAGAGGCGGAGCAGGATGTCGTCCGGAAGCGCCGCCACTTTCTGCGGGTCGAAGTCGTTCCGTGTCCGATCGCCGCCGGCCGGGAGCGGGCGGTTGTTGTATGCCTGGCCGCCGGTGTCCTCGGAGCGGAAACGGGCCGTCATCAGCGGCTCGCCCTCCGTGCGGAGCAGGCTCCCGAGGGTTTCCCGGACGAATGCATAGGCGGGGTCTGCGTCGTAAAACGCATCGTAGACCTCGACGACCGGTCCGGGTGCGGGCAGGAGTTTCTGCTTGAGGAAGGTCGGCAGGTCGACCTTGCCGACGAAGCAGATGCCCTGCGAATCTTTCTTTTCGGCGGACGGGAGTTCGGCCAGGCGGGCGATCTGGCGGACCTCCGGTTTGGTCAGGTGGCCGATCGGGAACAGGGCGCGGGAAAGTTGTTCCTGCGTCAGCTGGCAGAGGAAATAGCTCTGGTCCTTGTTCGGGTCGGTACCCGCCAGGATGCGGTAGAGCCGTTCCCCGTCCGGTCCGGTGCATTCCGCCCGGCGGCAGTAATGCCCGGTGGCCACATAGTCGGCCCCGAGGCGCTGCGCGGCCTGCAGGAAGGCGTCGAACTTGATCTCACGGTTGCAGAGGATGTCGGGATTGGGGGTCCGCCCGGCGGCATATTCGGCGAACATCTCGTCCACGACGCGCTGGCGGTAGGTTTCGGAAAGGTCCACGAAATAGAAGGGAATGCCGATCTTGCGCGCAACCAGTTCCGCCACGAAACGGTCTTCTTCCCACTCGCAGTCGCCGTGCAGGGTCGCGTCGGCGTCATGCCAGTTCTGCATGAACATGGCGAACACGTCGTACCCCTGCTGCTTGAGCAACAGGGCCGCGACGCTGGAATCGACGCCTCCGGAAAGTCCTACGCAAATTTTCATGGCGATGCAAAAATAGGCATTTGCAGGGATTTCCGCAATTTTTACTATCTTTAGCCACGAAACGACAAAGACCACAGACAATGAACACGGTAACTCTGAACATCGTCTATCAGGAATATGCCGCCGCTGCGGAGATGGACCCGCAGGACCAGGCGCTGGTGGCCGCAGCCATGGAAGCCCAGAAATCCTCCTATGCTCCGTACTCCAAATTCAACGTCGGAGCGGCCGTACGCCTGGAAGACGGCATCATCGTGAAAGGTTCCAACCAGGAGAATTCCGCCTATCCCTCCGGCCTGTGCGCCGAGCGGACGGCGATGTTCGCGGCCGGCGCCGCCCATCCGGGCAAGGCGATGACCGCCATCGCGATCGCCGGCGGATTCGACTTCGGCCTGGACGGTACGCCCTGCACCCCCTGCGGCGCCTGCCGGCAGGTGATGGCCGAATATCAGATGGCGGGCGGGAAGCCGATGAACGTCATCATGGTAGGCGCGAACAAAATCCTGAAATTCAACCGTGTAGACGACATCCTGCCGTTCATCTTCGACAGTTTCACCGAGAAGAAGTAGCGTCCTCCAGGACCGCCCTCGCGGCGGACATGCCGGCCAGGATTCCGGTGGAAAACGCGCATTGGAGGTTGTAGCCTCCCGTGTCGCAGTCCATATCCATCACTTCCCCGCAGAAATAGAGTCCCTTGACCAGCCGCGACTCCATCGTCTTGGAAAGGATTTCCTCCGAAGAGACGCCGCCGGCCGTCACCACGCAACGTTCGAAGCCGACATAGCCGGCGATATCGAAGCGCCAGTCCTTCAGCGACTCCGCCAGGGCGTCGAGGTCGACGTCGTAAAAACGGCGGGAGACCGGCTTGTGGAAATGACGGCCCGCCCCGGGCTTGGGGACAGAGACGGTGAGCAGGTCCGGATTCCATGCCTGGAAGCCTGGAATCAGGTCCCAGGGCATCAGCTTGCCCAGCAGGATCCGGTACATTTCCTTGCCGTTCAGGCCGCGTCCGTCTTTCCACTGGCGGGAGCGCGGATCCTCCTGGATCGACTTCCACAGCGAGCGGATCCGTGCGGAGAGTTCCTCGAGCGGGACGCCCGGCTTGAGGTCGAGCGAAAGGCTGATCCGGCTGCCGTTCCGGATCATTTTCACACACTTGCGGCTGACCTTGAAGCCCAGCGGGCCTTCGATGCCGCCGTCCGTGAAGTCCACGTCACCGAATTCCGTCGCATCGCGGTGCCCGTCCACGAAGACGGAAAGGTTCACGTTCTTGAGTTTGGCGCCCTTGAGGGCCTCGCCGGCTGCCGTCATGGCCGTCTCGCGGGAAATGTGGCCCCGCAGCGGGTCGGCTTCGTCCACCGGTGCGGCCACCTTGTACCCCCGCGGGACCAGGGCCGTCAGTGACGGCGACAGGCTCGTCACCGTGTGGCCGTTTTCCTGCGCCCAACGGTAACCGTCGCCCGTCGAGCCCGTCGAGGGATAGGAAAGGCCGCCCGTCGCGATGATGAGGCGGCTGCAAGTGTAGGTATCCCCGTCCGCGCAGCGCAGAGTGAAGCCCGGGCTGACGGAAACGACTTCCTTCTCCGTCAGCAGGGTGACCCCTTCACGCAGACAGGCTTCGACCAGGGTGTCGAGCACGTCGGCAGCCCGGTGCGAATACGGAAACGCCCGGTCGCCCCGTTCGACGACGGTCTCGAGGCCGTTCTGTTCCAAGAAGGCGATCATCTGCTCGGGCGTCCAGTTGAAGAACGCCGGCTTGACGAAATGGGAGGATGTACGGATATGGGTGGAAAAGTCGTTCCAGTCTTTCAGGTTGGTGAAATTGCAGCGTCCCTTCCCCGTGAAGAGGATCTTGCGGCCGGGACGGGGCATTTTTTCCAGGATGGTCACCCGCGCGGGAGAGATCCCCTTCAACGCCCTTGCAGCACCGTACGCGGCCATCAGACCGGACGCTCCGCCACCGATAATGATGATTTCTGAATTCATATTTTGCAAAAATAGCACATCATTCGGATTTTTTGCTTATCTTTGCACATCATTTCTGAGGGAAATGTCATAAAGCCACTTTAGCTCAGTCGGTAGAGCAGCGCATTCGTAACGCGCAGGTCAACAGTTCAAGTCTGTTAAGTGGCTCTCGAAAACCCCACCCAGCCGCGCTGGATGGGGTTTCCTCTTTCTTCCTTGATGATCAGCCTGCTCAACAGGGGCACCCAGCGCTGACGCCTAGCCGATGAACTGGGCCTTCAGGGCCTCGATCTTGGCGTCGGCGCCGGACCCGGCCGCACCGAAATAGAACTTGATCTTCGGTTCCGTGCCGGAAGGCCGCACCGTGACGATGTCCCCCTCCTCACTGAAGAACTGCAGGACATTCGAAGCAGGCAGTCCTGTCGCCGCAGCGTCGGTGTAGTCGATCACCTTCACCACCGGAGAACCGGCCAGCGCGGCAGGCGGCGTCGAACGCATCCCGGCCATGATGGAACGGATCTCTTCCGCACCGCTCTTGCCGGTACGGACCAGATAGACCATCGATTCCCTGCGGTAGCCGAACTCGGCGTAGATCCGCTGCATCAACTGATAGAGCGTCAGGCCCTGGTCCGCGGCCCAGGCAGCACATTCGGCCACCATCGCAGCGCAGACCTGCGCATCCTTGTCACGGACGAAGGAGCCCACGTTGAACCCGTAGCTTTCCTCGCCGCCGCAGACGAATTCCGCCTTGCCTTCCCATTCCCGGACTTTCTCGCCGATGTACTTGAAGCCGGTCAGCACATCGTAGCACTTCACGCCGAAACGCGCGGCGATGTCGGCGATCAGCTGCGTGGTGACGATGGTCTTGACGACGAACTGCTTCCCGTCCAGGCGGCCCTGTTCGCGCCAGCGGGTCAGGATGTAATAGGTCAGGAGCGAAGCCGTCTGGTTGCCGTTGAACTGCACCATCTTCCCGGCCTCGTCGCGCACGGCGATGCCCATCCGGTCCGCGTCCGGATCTGTCGCCATCACGATGTCAGCACCCTCGCGCTCAGCGACTTCCAGGGCCATTTTCATCGCCGCGGGCTCTTCCGGATTCGGAGAGACGACCGTCGGGAAATTCCCGTCACTGATGTCCTGGGCGGGAACATGATACACCTTTTCGAAGCCCAGGCGGCGCAGGCATTCCGGGACGAGCCGGACCCCGCAGCCGTGCAGGGGCGTATAGACGAACTTCAAATCGCGGTGGCGCGCACAGGAGTCCGGGCTGAGCGTCAGGGACAGAATGTCACGCAGGTAGGCCTCGTCGACATCCTTCCCCATCAGTTCCACTTCGCCGCAGCGCACCCCCTTCTCGAAACGGACCTCGGAAGGGTCCGTGATCTTCGCCACTTCCCGGACGATCTCCGCGTCGACCGGCGCCGTGATCTGGGCGCCGTCCGACCAGAAGACCTTGTATCCGTTGTACTCCTTCGGATTGTGCGAAGCCGTGATCATGATGCCGGCGACCGCGCCCTTGCAGCGGATGGCGTAGCTGAGTTCCGGGGTGGGGCGGATGTTGTCAAAGATAAAGACGTGCAAACCGTTGGCACTCAGGACATCCGCAGCGATCCGAGCGAAGAGCTTCGAATTGTTCCGGCTGTCGTAGGAGATGCACACGCGCAGGTCATCGCCCGAAACGTGGGCGAGGATGTAGTTGGCAAGGCCCTGCGTGGCCATTCCCACCGTATATTTGTTCATCCGGTTCGTCCCGACGCCCATGATGCCCCGGAGCCCGCCGGTCCCGAATTCCAGGTTCTTGTAGAATGCGTCCTCGAAGGCCGCGGGATCACTGTTCCGCAGGTCGATGACCTTGCACTTGGTTTCCGGATCGAAATCACCTTCCAGCCATTTCCTGGCGTTCTCGTTGTAATCAGCCATATCCTGTTTGCTTTTATTCCTTGCAAGTTATTGAAAAATCACGAATCCGCCAAAAGGGCGGACAGGTTTTTCCGCTCCCCGACGACAAGGTACTTCTCCGAAGCGTGGGGCATGTCGATGCGCACCCCGAAGACATGCAGCCCGCCTCCGGAAACGAGGCCGAGGCGCGCGCGGAGTTCGTCGCTGGAAAGCGGCAGGTTCCGCGCGGAGACGTCCGCCCGCGGGAACCGGTCCCGCACCTCGCGCATCGAAGCCTTCGAGAACGGAAGGATCGCCTTGACGGTGAAGAACTTCCCCATCGGTGCCAGGGCAGTCAGGCCCGCCGTGTCGAGGCCGTCGGCAAAGAACAGGTGCGTGAAACGCGCCAGCTTGACCAACGGATACCGCGTACAGAGGGCATTGGCGGCGCCGGCTTTCAGCAACGACTTCCCGGGTTCGAACAGCAGCGTACCGTAGGGGGCCTCCGGCAGCCGCGCCCGGGCGGACGACAGTTCGTCCGACGAGAAAGAAACCTCGGTATCGTCTTCTGCGCAGACGACCGTCGTCGGACCGGCATAGCCACGGTCCAGCCAGACGAGCAGTTCCCGGCACTCCCCTTCCCGCGAGACGGCATGGATCTCGCGCGGCGATCCCGTGCGCCAGGCGCCCGCTGCTTCATAATAGGGTTCCATCGCCCGGGAAAGCCGTTCGGCGACCATCGTCAGATCGGCCATCGGAGAGAGTTTCAGCAGCACGTGGGGGGCCGCCGCAAGCAGCTCCGGCAACAGGGGCAGCACATCCGGGGAACAGTCCTCCAGGAGGAAGACCTTCTTCCCGCCGTCGTCGCGCCGGGCCGGGTCGAGGTAAATCAGGTCGGGAGTGAAGCCATCCAGCACCTCCGCCAGACCGCCCGGCTGCAGGGAAAGGTTCCGGACGGTGATGTTCCGCGCACCGAGCAACGGGAAATTGTGGCGGGCGGCAGCGGCCAGGGAAGCATCCCTTTCATTGTAGAGTACCGCCTCGCAGACCGAAGAAAAAGCCACGGCATCCACCCCCAGGCCGCCCGTCAGGTCGGCCACCCGTCCGCCGGAGCGGTCCGCGAGGATGCGCCGGACCAGGGCCGCCTTGCGGGCGGCGGTCGGCGCCGAACTGCACTGTTCCGCACAGAGCGACGTGGGGTACACGAGCCCGGGACAGGCATGCCACCCGGGCAGCTTACGCTCCAGTTTCCGGCGCGCCGTCACCGTATGGACCGCCAGCGATTTCGGATCCAGGTCCGACAGCAGCGGATCCTCCGGCGCAGGCCACGCTTTCACGCGGAGCAACAGGTCCGCGGCATCGGCATGCGCATTCTCCAGCACGAACGAGGTGAAGGCGTCCATCCGGTCAGCGCTTGAGGTACTTGAGCCAGAAATCCATGTTGGCGGCGTCGAAATGACCCGCCTGGTAGCCCCGGTAGCCGTGCAGGCCGTCGGGATAGACCATCAGTTCGAACTTCTTCCCGGCCCGGACGAGTTCGTTCACCAGGAGCAGGGTGTTCTGGTAATGGACATTGTCGTCGCCGGTGCCATGGGTCAGCTTGAGCATCACAGGGGCAACCTCCTTCGGGTCGGCATCGTACGTCACCGGATAGGCCGCCACATGGGCCGTCACGCGCGTAGCGGCATACCCCTCGGGGTTGTTCTGCGGCGTATCCATGAAGCGCTCCGTGTAATGCGTGTCGTACAGGGCCCAGTCGTAGACCCCGCCGCCGGCGATCCCGTAATGGAAGGCGTCGGAATGTTCCAGCACGAGCAGGGCTGTCATCGTTCCGCCGAAGGAGAACCCTTCGACACCGATCTTCTCCCCGTCCACGTAAGGCAGCGACTTGAAATGCTCCGCCCAGGCGACGAAATCCTGCACTTCCTTCTCGCCGAGCCGTCCATAGATCGCGTCCAGGCCCGTCCGGCCGTTGTGTCCGGCCGCCCGGCAGTCGGCGATCACTTCGATGATGCCGTTCATGGAGAATTCCTCGTAACCGGGGCGGATCCAGCGGTCGTAGACCATCGGGGTGTCCGGACCGCCGTAGATGTCCATGTGAACGGGGTATTTCCGCGAAGGATCGAAATCCTTCGGCAGGAGGACGATGGCAGGCAGTTCCAGCCCGTCATCCGTACGGATCGTTTCCACCCGCGGCGCCGGGAACATGCCCAGGGACGGATCGTCCGGATCGGCCGAGTCGGCCAGCAGGCGGCTGCGCGCAGGCTTGGCGAAATCGAACAGGCGGAACCGGTAGGGAGTCGAAAGGCTGCTCTCCATGCCCACCGCATAATCCTTGCCCGGCGAGACGCTCACCATGGCAACCATGCAGTCAGGGTCGCTCAGGACCTTCACCGCTCCCTTGCGGGCCATGTACAGGCACGAGCGGATGCGGGAATCGCGCTCCGCCGTGAAGACGACTTCCGAGGCGGTGCCGTCATAGGAGGCCGTCTTCTTCCCCTCTTTGACCGTCAGCAGGCGGACACGCCAGTTCTGCCCGTCGGTCAGCCGTTTGCAGACAGTTCCGTCATAGGAGAGATAGTAGATCTGCTGCCAGCCGGTCTCGAAGGAGCGCACCATGTACAGGCCGTCGCGGCCGAAGAGCATGCCGTCGATCCAGTCGAGCCAGGTCGGATACGTCTCATGATAGATGCACTGCTTGGAGCCGTCTTCCGGCGACACGGCGTACAGGTCGAGGGTATTCTGCGTCCGCGGTTCGCGCTGGACGAAGAAACGGCGGCTGTCGGCGCCCCAGAAAGGCGTACCGAAATACTGGTCTTCCTCCTCGTTGAAATCGGCCCAGACCACTTCCCCGCCCCGGTCCAGGTCGGCGATACCGATCCGCACCTTCGGATTCGGGTCGCCGCACTTGGGATAGCGGGTCATCCGCACGGAGCCTCCTGTCGGCGAGACACCGTCCAGCGGAACGGCGGCCCCGGCCGCCTGCGACGAGTAGACGCCCAACCAGGAACGGTCATAGTCCTCGGCATAGGGTGAATAGATCGGGAAGACGGGCACATCGGCGTTGTCGAACCGGTAGAACGCGACCTTCCGCGAATCCGGCGACCACCAGAAGGCGCGGTAACGGCTCGGACGGCCGAAGATCTCCTCATAATAGACCCACGATGCGTAGCCATTGAGGATCGTATCGCTTCCGTCGTGCGTCAAGCGGCGCGTTTCCCCACTCTGCATATCCTTGACCCATAAATCGTTCCCCTTTGTGAAAGCGACATGGGCGGAATCGGGCGACCAGGTCGCGTTCACCATGTCGGCCGGGAAGGCGGAACCGTCCGCCGCGGCAGATGCTGCCACCATCCCCGGGGCGAGCGGCGTCACCTTGCCGGTGCGGGCATCCACCAGACGGTCGTCTTCGTGGGCGAACGTGCCGTCGAGGCTCAGGGCGACTTCGTGGTCGGACGTCCACCGCCATGTAAGCGGGAGGGAAGGAAGCACCTGCGCGGGAAGGAGCGCAGGAGCGGAGAGGGCGCACAGGAGGGCGCAGAAAAGATTTCTGACAGTCATATCGTGTTTCAGTCTTCGAAATATTCGTCTTTGAAATTCACCAGGTACACTTTCTCGACGGCCCGCGTGAGGGCCGTGTAGAGCCATTTGAGGTCATCGAGCGTCAGGAAATCCTGCCAGAAGGGATGGTCGATGAAGACGCAGTCCCACTGGCCGCCCTGGCTCTTGTGCCCGGTGATGGCATTCGCATACTTGAGCTGCAGGGCGTTGAAGTACTTGTCCTCGCGGACCGCCTCATAGATTTTCTTCTTGGTCTTCCTGTCCGCATAGTCGGCCGACACCCCGGCATAGAGGCGGTTCTGCTGCTCGTAGGAGAGCGAGGCGGACTCCGACTCCAGGGTGTCCAGGCAGACCTTGGCCGTCACCTCGGCGTCGCCGTAATCGGGGAAGGAAAGGCGCGCGTCGGCGAAATGCAGACCGTAGCGTTCCTCGAAGTGCCTGATGGACTGGAGCTTGGCGATGTCCCCATTGGCGATGTAGTCCATTTCCGGGACGCCTTCCAGGAACTGGTAGCAGTTCTTGACAATCATCAGTTTCTCTCCGCGGACGATCCGGTCCTCGTCGAAAAAGACCTGGGCCCGGATGCCGGCGTTGTAGCGGTTGGCGCGCTTGTTCGACCGGCAGAGCACCACGGCGTCGTCCTTGGAATACGTCGAGAAATAGGCCGTATTGAGCGAATCCAGCAGTTCCCCGCCCGTAATGCGGACGATGTCGTCGAATCCGTTCGTCCGCAGGCCGAGGTCTTCGGGTGCGAAGACTTCGTCCGGTCCGGCGGCCGAGGTGATCCGTTCCCGCAGGCGCGTGGCGTTGTACAGGATGCCGGAGTCCTGCTGCTGGCGGACGACCTCGCGCAATTCACACCAGGAGACGCCCCCGAAAGATTCCATGTACTCCGGCGAGAGGGCCGGGGAAGCTTCCAGGCCGATGGGCGGCAGCTGGGCGGCGTCGCCGACCAGGATCAGCCGGCAGTCGTGCCCGTTGCGGACGAAGGTGACAAGGTCGCGCAGAAGGTCGCCGGTGCCGAAATGCGCGGCGGACGTCCCCTCTCCGGTATCTACGCCGATCAGCGACACTTCATCGACAATGAACAGCTTGTGCGACATCCGGTTGGGTGCCAGGGAAAACTGTCCGAAACCGTCCTCGCCCACGGAGCGCTGGCGGTAGATGGTCTTGTGGATGGTCCTGGCAGGCTTTCCGGCATAGGACGAAAGGACTTTCGCCGCCCGTCCGGTCGGGGCCATCAGGAAGCAGATTTCCTCTTTCTCGTCGGGATGTTCGGGGTCCGGCGCCGGCCGGAGCGGGTCGAAGGCAGCCACGATGGCGGCCAGGGCGCTGGTCTTGCCCGTGCCGGCGTACCCGTTCACGACCAGGATGTCCCCCTCGTC
Organism: uncultured Bacteroidia bacterium; assembly: GCA_902801205.1. Classification (GTDB taxonomy): domain Bacteria; phylum Bacteroidota; class Bacteroidia; order Bacteroidales; family UBA932; genus Cryptobacteroides. The sequence continues at coordinate 67,527 of CADCHE010000013.1, read as the reverse complement.
GGATGTGACGAACGAGGCGACGGCCCGGAACAGCGCATCCTGGTCGTCGGTGGCATCGTAGCCGAATGCTTGGGTGAAAAGTCCGTAGAAAAAATCGCTGCTGGCCATGGCTTCCCTATTTGGAGGTCCGGCCGGAGAGCATCATCAGCACAGCGAGGACCGGATAGATTTCGACACGCCCCAGGAACATGTCCAGCGTGTAGATGATCTTCGCGCCGACCGGTTCCGCGGAGAAGTTCCCGAACGTTCCCAGGTCGCCGACCGCCGGACCGACGTTGCTCAGGGAGGAAAGGGTCGCCATGAACGCGTGGCCGTTGTCTCCGCTCATGATGAGGCAGAGAGCCAGGGAGATGACGATCGCCATGAAATACAAGGCGATATACAGGATATGGGCGGTCACGTCCTCCTGGCGGACGACGCGGCCGTTGACACGGATTTCATGGATGGACGCGGGATGCAGCGCCTTCTTGATGTTGTAGCCGATCTGCTTGAAGAAGAGCAGGGCGCGGTCGGACTTGATGCCGCCGGTCGTCGATCCGGCCATGCCGCAGAAGATGCCGCCGATCAACAGGATCATCGAAGGAAGGGCCGGCCAGGCGCTGTTGTCCGCGATGCCGAAGCCCGTCGTGGAAACGTAGCTCAACACATGGAAGGAGCCGGACAGCAGGGCGCCGCCCCAGGCCGGCTCGATGTCGGAGAATTTCAGGGAAAGGGTCACGACCGTGGTCCCGAGCAGCAGGATGGCAAGATAGAACCGGAGCACTTCGTTCTTGAAGGGCTTGAGCGACCGGGTGGCGAAAGCCATGTACGTCATGCCGAAGTGGATGGAGGACAGGAACATGAACACCATCGTGAGGATGGAGATGACCGGCGACCCGAAGGCGCCGATCGACGCGTTCCGGGTGCTGAACCCGCCCGTCGCCGTCACGCTCATCGCATGGTTGAGCGCATCGAACGGTCGCATCCCGGCGAGGATGTAACACAGGAAGGAAGCGACGAAAATGCCGAAATAGACATACGTAAACACCAGTGCGGTGCGGTTCAACCGCGTCTTGTACCCCGATTTGGAAAGGGAGGACACCTCCAGGTGCGTCATCCGCAAGCGCATCTGCGAAGAGTTCGGGATGACCAGCAGGAGGAACACAACGACCCCCAAGCCGCCGATGAAGTGTGTGGAAGACCGCCAGAACAGCAGGCTGTCAGGCAGCACCTCCACGTCGGCCAGGATGGTGGACCCGGTGGTCGTGAAACCGGAGACGCTCTCGAACCAGGCGTTGGCCAGGGTGAACGGACCGCCCCACAGGGCGTAGGGCAGCATGCCGAACACGAAGGAGAGCAGCCACGAGAGGACGATGATCAGGTAGCCGTCGCGCAGGGAGATCGGCTGGCCGCCCCGGACGAAGATGAACGGGAAGAGGCCGACCGCGAAGGTAATGGTGAAACTGATCAGCAGCGCCGTCAGGGCGCTGTCGTTCCCCCGCGATACGGAGACGAGGATGGACAGGAACATGAACAGCGCACTGACCAGCAGTGCGTAGCCCACCGTCCGCGATATGACCTTCACGTTCATTTCTCGCCAGAGAGATACTTCGTGCGCAGGTCGGACACCCGCTGGCGGAGCTGGCGGTTTTCACCGGCCAGTTCCCGGATGCCCGCGTTGAGTTCGCTCAACTGGTCGTCTCCGTCGAAATCGTACGAATACGGCTTGCTGAAGGCACGGTAGTCCTTCAGTCCGGCCAGCATCCGGTAGATCGGGTTCACATAATAGACCAGCAGGAAGAACAGCAGCATGAGGATGAGCAGCAGTCCGACGCCCACCGCCACGGCACCCGGGATGATGCTCCGGTAAAAACCGCGCTGGAAGGTCTCGGAATTGCGTTTCAACTCCCCGTACATCGTATCGGAGAGCTTCCCGATATACGCCGTCAAACGCTGGTACCGGGGCTGGAGCCGCTCGAAGAACCACGTACGGGAATCGATGAAATCCGACAGGAGCACCTCGTTCAACTCCATGGAGGTCAGCATGTAGGCCGAATAGGCATACACGACCGAATCGGTCAGCGGAACCATCTTCTCCGAACGGATCGTCCGGCTGAGGGAATCGCAGCGCGACACGAAGGCCCGCTGGTCGAACTCCGGCAGTTTCGTTACAGACGAATCGCCGATCACCGTCAGGATACCGAGGTTGTAGGTATTGACCACTTCCTCCAGCTGACGGGCCACGTTGATGTTCCGGATGTTTTCCGCAATCAGGTCGGACACGTAGTGGCTCATCCGCTTGTACTCCACGATGGAGATCACGCTCGAGGTGAGCAGGGCGACGGCGATGGCCGAGAGGCTCAGCGTGAGCTTCATGCGCATCGAGGGTTTCCGATTGCGGACCTGGTCCGCCAACTTCCTGAACATGGCCGGAACTGTCTTTGGGGTTGCGTTTTCCCTATTCGGGACGGTACGAATCCTTGAGCGCGACCGTCTTGTTGAACGCGGTCACGGCTTCGGTGCTGTCGGGATCCTTGAAATAATACCCCGTCCGCTCGAACTGCACGGCGATGCCGGAGGCGTCCTCCAGGAGGGCCGGCTCGGCGTATGCCTGCGACACGGTGAGGGACGTGGGGTTGAGATAGTCCTTGTAGTCCTTGTCCTCCGGGATGGTATTCATGTCCTCCTTGAGGAAAAGACGGTCGTAATTGCGGATTTCCACGGTGCGCGCGTGGGCGGCGCTCACCCAATGGATGGTTCCCTTCACGGAACGCCACTCTCCGGCGCCGGGACGGGTAGACGGATCGTAGGTGCAGCGCAGTTCAACGACTTTTCCGTCCGCATCCTTGACGACCTCGTCGCAACGGATGATGTAGGTGTACTTCAGGCGCACTTCTCCGCCCGGCTTGAGACGGAAGAACTTCTTCGGTGCGTCCTCCATGAAGTCGTCGCGCTCGATCAGCAGGCTGCCGGTGAAAGGCACCTTACGGGAAGGGCCTTCCGGATCGGCGGGATTCAGCGGACAGTCGAACCACTCCACCTTGCCTTCTTCCCAGTTCGTCAGGGTCAGGCGGACCGGGTCCTGCACGACCATGTACCGGTTGGAGCGGGCGTTCAGGTCCTGCCGCACGCACCATTCCAGCAGCTGGATGTCCATCATCTGGTCGCGCTTCGACACGCCGATCTTCTCGCAGAAGAGTTTCAGGGCGTCAGGCGTATAGCCGCGGCGGCGCACCCCGCAGAGGGTGGGCATGCGCGGGTCGTCCCAGCCGGACACATAGCCCTTCTGGACCAGTTCGAGCAGCTTGCGCTTGCTCATCAGGGTATAGGTGAGGTTCAGGCGGGCGAACTCGTACTGGTGGCTGGGATAGATGCCCAGCGTCTCGATGAACCAGTCGTAGAGCGGACGGTGGACGTCGAACTCCAGGGTGCAGACGGAATGGGTGATGTGCTCGATGGAGTCGCTCTGCCCATGGGTGAAGTCATACATCGGGTAGATGCACCACTTGTCACCGGTGCGGTGGTGGGAGGCATGCTTGATCCGGTAGAGGATCGGGTCGCGGAACATCATGTTCGGCGAGGCCATGTCGATCTTGGCGCGGAGCACCTTCTCGCCGTCGCCGTACTTGCCGGCCTTCATCTCGCGGAAGAGGGCGAGGTTCTCCTCAACGGAACGGTTCCGGTACGGGCTTTCCGTGCCGGGCTTGTCCACGGTGCCGCGGCCGCGGCTGATCTCTTCCTGGGTCTGGTCGTCCACATAGGCCTTGCCCATCCGGATCAGGTCCTCCGCCCATTCGTACAGCTGGTCGAAATAGTCGGAAGCATAGCGCTCGCTGACCCATTCGAACCCCAGCCAGTGGATATCCTCCTTGATGGAGTCGACGTATTCGACGTCCTCCTTCGTCGGGTTGGTGTCGTCGAATCGCAGGTTGGTCTTCCCGCCGTACTTCTGTGCCAGCCCGAAATTCAGGCAGATGCTCTTGGCGTGGCCGAGATGCAGATATCCGTTGGGCTCCGGAGGAAAGCGGGTCAGGACATGGTCGACCTTTCCCGTCCGGAGGTCATTCTCTATGATTTCTTCCAAAAAATTCAGTTTCCTGGGCTCGGAGGCCGCTGGTGTCTTCGCTTCTTCCATTTTCCGTTCAATAATTCGAAACAATCTACAAAAATATAAAAAATCAGTGAAAAACGCCTAACTTTGCAAGAGAACCGCCTTCGGGCATAACGACGAATACGAAATGATCCAATCGATGACCGGCTACGGCAAGGCCGAAGCCCTCCTGGAAACCGGGAAAATCACCATAGAAATCAAGACCTTGAACGGAAAAGGATCCGACGCTTCCATCAAGACACCGCTGCTCCCAAAGGACAAGGAACTGGCGGTGCGCGCCAAGATCGCCGCGGCCCTGGTCCGCGGGACCATCGATGTCTTCGTTTCCTGGGAATCCGCCGAAAACACGGAAGGCAAGACCATCGATGCCGGACTGGTCAAGTCCTATTACCGGCAGCTCACCGAGATCCGCAATGAACTGCCCGGTTTCACCGGCTTTTCCCTCCGGGACGGCGACCGGATGAACAACGAGCTCCTGACCGCCATCCTGCGCCTGCCCGACGTGGTGGACAGCCGGAAGCCGGACATCATCACGGAAGAGAACTGGCCGCTCGTCGACCGTGCCTTCGACGAAGCCCTCGCCGCCGTCACCGAATACCGCAGGAAGGAAGGCGAAGCGCTCTACCGCGACGTGACCGGCCGCATCCGCACGATCCTCGCCCTCGAAGACGAGGTGGAAGCCCTGGAGCAGGAACGCATCGACGCCATCCGCGAACGGCTGACCCGGAACCTGGAAGAACTGCAGCAGAAGGTCGACCCGTCCCGGTTCGAGCAGGAGATGATCTTCTACCTGGAGAAACTGGACATCAACGAAGAGAAAGTCCGCCTGCGCCAGCACTGCCGGTATTTCCTCGACACCATCGACACCGATCCCTGCCCGGGACGGAAACTGGGCTTCATCCTCCAGGAAATGGGCCGCGAGATCAACACGACGGGTTCGAAGGCCAATCACGCCCAGATCCAGAAGACCGTCGTCCGCATGAAGGACGAGCTGGAGAAGGTCCGGGAGCAGTGCATGAACATTCTCTAGGCATCCTCCCCTTCCGGTTCCGGTGCGCCGTCTTCCGGGCGGAGCGGCGGCGGGATGACGGAAGCCGAGGAGGCATCCCCGCGGGACGAGGTCCTGACCTTGCCGCGTGACCGCTTGGGCGAAAGGCCCAGGCGTTCGAGTTTCTCGATCTTCCGGATCACGCTCTGGTTGGAATCCTTCAGTTTCCGGGTCGACTCCCCGTACGCCTCCACCGCCTTTTTCAGGGCGTCTCCGAGGGCGGCATGGCTCGACAGCCAGCCGCTGAGCTGCCCCATCAGTTCTTCCGCCGTGCGGTACACCTGCGCAATGTTCTTCTCCTGGTCGGCCTGTTTCCAGGCCATCTGGATCATATTGAGCACGATGACCAGCGTCATCTGGCTGACGATCAACACGTTGTTATCCTTCGCCACCTGCCATAGCAGCGGATCCGTCTCCAGCATCAGGCGGAAAGCACCCTCCATCGGGACGAACATCAGGTTGTAGGCGACCTTCCGGCGCCCCTCGGGCACATAGGACGCATAGTCCTTCGCCTTCAGTTCGTCCACGTGCGCGCGGACGCTTTCGACGTGCGCCTTCGCCCAGCGGCGGCGGTCCTCCACGTTTTCGCACAGGACATACTCCCGGTATGCCTTGAGACTGACCTTGGCGTCGACGACCACCATCGTGTCGTCGGGATAGAAGACCAGTACGTCGGGAATCATCCGGCGGCCTTCCTCGCTGCGCACCTCCACGCCCGCATCATCACGGATCGCACCCTGGGTGACGAAATGGACACCTTCCACGAGACCCGCGTTGCGGAGCACGTCCGTCAGCAGCATCTCGCCGAAGTCGCCCTGCACCTTGGAATAGCCCGTCAGGGCGTTGGCGAGGTTGCGTGCTTCGTCGCCCACCGAGCGGGAATGGCGCAGCACGTTCTCGATGTTCTCCTTGAGCGCGGCGCTCTGGGCCGCGGACTCGCGGCGCGACTCGCTGACACTCCGGTCGAAGGCTTCGAACTTCTCCCGCACCGGGCGCAGCATCTCGGCGATCGACGCGGCGCTCTGCTCCTTGAAGGCGCGGCTGTTCTCGGCAGACAGGGCCTTGAATGCATCCTTCATTCCCTCCAGGTCCTTCTCGTGGCGGACGCGCTCCGCCTCCGTCAGGCGCTCCTGCTCCTCGCGGAGCCGCTGTTCGTAGGCGTCGCGGGCGGACAGGGCGCTTTCCAGGGCGGCCTTCTCCGTCGAAAGGGTCAGCAGGCGTGCCCGCAGGTCCTCTTGCGCCGCCTCATGGTCGCGGACCAGTTTCCGGCGGACCGACGCCCCCCGCAGCGCGACGACGGCCAGTGCGACCCAGGAAATCACGGCGAGGGCCGCTGCTGCCACGAACAAGAAAAAAACGGTTCCCATTTTCGTATGTCATCTTTCTACAAATTTAACCATTGTTCATGGAATTTCCGCTATCTTTGCAGGCAAAGACAACCTTTGCCGAAGCAGCAGATGAACTTGCCGTTTTTCATAGCCCGCAGATACCTGTTCGCCCGCAAGTCGCACAATGTGATCAACATCATATCGGCGATCAGCGCGGCCGGCATGGCCATCGGCACGGCCGCCCTGATTATCATCCTGTCGGTCTACAACGGCTTCGACGACCTGATCCGGACCTCCGTCAGCGGCATCGAACCCGACATCCTGGTCACGCCGGCGAAGGGCAAGGTGTTCATTCCGCGCGCCTCCTGGACCGATTCCCTGCGGCAGCGGGCGCACGTCGCCGCCGTCTTCAGCGTCCTCCAGGACAACCTCTTCATCGACTACGACGGCAACCAGGGCGTCGCCCTCGCCAAGGGCGTGGATTCGCTGTACGAACGCGAGGCGCCCCTGCAGGAATTCATGCGCGAAGGGACATTCTCCCTCCACAAGGGCGAACTGCCGCAGATGGCCGTCGGCGCGGCCCTGGCCTACAAGCTGGGCGTGAATCCCGCCTTCCTGACCTTTGCAAAACTCTACTTCCCGGACCGCGAAAAGAACATTTCCCTGGCCAACCCGACGGCTTCCCTGCACAGCGTACGGATGCGTCCGTCCGGCATCTTCTCCATCAACCAGCAGATCGACGAAAGCCTGGTCATCCTGCCGATCGCTTCCATGCGCGAACTGCTCGGGTACGAGGAGGAAGTGAGCGCGCTGGAAGTACGGCTCGCCCCGGGCACGGGGAAAAAAGCGACCCGCCGCCTCATCCGCTCCCTGCAGCGGGAACTCGGTCCGTCGTTCCGGGTGCTCGACCGCTTCCGCCAGAACACCGCGCTGTACAAGATGATGCGCTACGAGAAAGCCGCCATCTTCCTGATCCTGCTCTTCGTCATCATCATCATCGCCCTCAACATCTTCGGCAGCCTGACGATGCTCATCATTGAAAAGAAAGACGACATCGGCACGTTCCGGAGCCTGGGTGCGACCGACCGGCTCATCAAACGGATCTTCACGCTGGAAGGATGGCTGATCTCCCTGCTGGGACTGGGCGTCGGGCTCGTCATCGGGGTCCTCTTCGTCCTGCTGCAGCAGCGGTTCGGTTTCATCCGGATGCCGGGTGTCAACTTCGTCGTCAACGCCTACCCGGTCCGCCTGCAACTGACGGACCTGCTGCTCACCGTCGCGGGCGTGGCGACGATCGGTTATCTCATCGCCCGCGCGCCCGTACGGCACAATCTGCGGGAAGAACAGAAATAAAGACTATTCCGCCCCTGCGGCAAGCAGGAGCAGGCCGCGCGCGTCCGACGTCAGGCGGTCCGCTTCCACAGCGCGTGTGATCCAGGCGCCGACCGGGACATGCGCCGTGGCACGCAGGGCTGCGGTCGCCTTCGAAAGACCCCCCTGCGGAAGGGCGTCATACGCCTCCACGACAAAGTCGGTCTTCAGGGCGGCATAGCCTTCCGGGCGCAGCGCGGAGCGATCCACGACACCGAAGAAGCGGTCCGGATCGAGTTCCTTGCCCAGTTCGTAGAGGCGGCGGGTCTGTTCGACCGCCTTCTCCGCGTCGAAGGCTCCCTGCAGGTCGGCGGTGTCCGTCCGGCCGTCGACCCCGTTCCACATGCCCCAGAGAAGGACGGAAGGATGGTTGTACAGGTTGTTCACCATCTCCTCCAGCTGGGTGTGGATGTTGTTGAAATAGGTCTGGCGCGCGCGGGAACCGCAGGCATTCAGCCAGGGCGTCTGCGGCAGGACGGCCAGGCCCAGCGAATCGGCCTGGCGGAAGACGAAGTCCCCGTGCGGGAAATAAGGCATCATCACGAAATTGTCTCCCCGGGCCACCGCAGCGGCGAGCGCCGCGCGGACGGAAGCCTCGGAGCCATTCTCCTCACCTCCTTCCAGGATGCTGCCATGCAGCGGGCAGGGGCGTCCGTTGAGCAGCAGGCCGCGCTCGCGGTCCAGTTCGAGCGAGCGGTAGCCGATCTTGGTTTCGGCGATGTCAAGGATCCGGCGGTCCTGGAAGAGTTCCATCCGGATCGTATAGAGGAACGGGTCACGGAGGCCGTCCCAGCGGTGGATGCCGGCCAGCACGAAGTCATGCTCGAAATCGTATTCTCCATAGGACACCATATCCACCTTGCGGTCCGCCTGGTAGGCCAGCCGGCCCTCTTCGTCGAGCATCTGCATGCGGATCTTCACCGTGACGTCGCGGCCGCTGTCGTTGACGATGCGCGCCTTGATATTCGTAACGACCTTCTTGTCCGTCACTTCCGGAGTCTCACAGCGGACACGGTACATTCCGAAGACCTCCGGGGCGAAATAGACATCTTCCATCTGGGCGAGCCAGATGGCCCCCGTCAGGCCGCCATGCAGCGGGAACGGGGCCGCCACCGGCGCCATCTCCTCGTCCGGGCTGGCGTCGCATTCCACCTCAATCAGGTTCTCCCCGTCCTTGATGGCATCGGTGATCCGCACCGGGAAGCCCGTGTATCCGCCTTGATGATAGGCCACCTGGTCACCGTTGACCTTGACCGTCACGGTCTGGGCCGCCCGCTCGAAAAAGAGATAGGCCGGCGCTTTCGGGTTGCGCACGGTGAAGGTGCAGCGGTAGGTGCCGGTCTGCGCGGGCATCGTATGCGGGACGGCGACGGAGTCCCAGGAGGCTCCGGTCTGGGAGAATTCCCACTGCCGGAGTTCCGTCTGGCGGAATCCGCGAATCTGCGCACGCAACGGAAGGACGCCCGCCAGAAGGGCGAGGCAAAGCAGGAAGGAGAAGGTTCTTTTCATCTTCAAGGATTGTTCAACAAGATGCAAAAATAGGAATTATCGTGGGAAAATCCGTACATTTGTGCCACTAAAGCACAATGAAATGAGCAAGTACTCCCTTCGTGATACGAAAAAGAAGAAAAAGGTCTATGATTTCCTGACGTGGTTCGCTCCCCGGCTGATCCTGCTGGTCCTGGCCGCCGGGCTGCTCACACGCATCCTGCTGCTGTTCATCCCGCCCACCGTCATCGGGTTCTCCTTCCTGCAATGGGTCAAGATCTTCACGATCGGGCCGCTGAACGACCTCGCCTTCGCCATCCTGTCCCTCGCACCGGCCGCATTGATCTACCTGCTGCTCAATGATGCGAAATACCGGAAGGTTCCGGGATGGATCCTCCTCGGTCTCCTGGCCGCACTGACGGTCTACGCCTTCCTTCCGAAGAACATCTTCGTGGAATACGGCTCCGTCGTCCCGCTGATCGCACGGATCGTCTCCTTGCTGCTGCTGGCCGGATTCGCCCTCCGCTTCTTCCTGCCCGGCATCCGGAAGGGCTGGTGCAAGGCCGGGCTCATCGCGCTGACCGGCATCTACACCTTCCTGTTCCTGCTGAACATCCTGTCGGAATGCACGTTCTGGTACGAATTCGGCGTCCGCTACAACTTCATCGCCGTCGACTACCTGGTCTACACCAACGAGGTCATCGGCAATATCTTCGAGTCCTATCCGATCCTCCCGATGTTCCTGGGGATCCTCGTCGCCACCCTCCTGGTCTGGCGGCCGCTGTTCGGCAGGCACGACCTGTCCGAGGCCGGGAACGGCGGCGCCCTGAATGCGGGCGTGCGCCTCATCGTGTACGCGTTCCTCTTTGCCGCGAGCGTCGGCTGGCTGCATTTCTCATACCGCAACCTGCAGAGCCGGAACACCTTCGCGACCGAGCTGCAGTGCAACGGCTGCTGGAACTTCCTGGAGGCGTACAGCAGCAGCACGCTCGAATACGACCGTTTCTACGAGATGCTGCCCGAGGAGGAAGTACGCGCCCAAAAGCTGGCCCTGTGCGCGCAGAGGCCCGACGGCACGCAAGCCGTGCGCGACTCTCTCGCCCCCATCCGAAAAAACATCGTGCTCATCACGGTGGAAAGCCTCAGCGCGGACTTCCTGACCGCCTACGGGAATACGGAGGGCATTACGCCCAACCTCGACACGCTGATGGAGCGGAGCCTGGTCTTCGACCGGCTCTACGCCACGGGGAACCGGTCCGTCCGCGGGCTGGAAGCCCTCACGCTCTGTATCCCGCCGAGTGCCGGAGAAAGCCTCATCAAGCGGCCCGACAATGCGGACCTCTTCTCGACCGGGAAAGTCCTCCGCCAGGCGGGCTACCGCACGGCGTTCATCTACGGCGGCGACAGCTACTTCGACAACATGCGGACCTACTTCGAGGGCAACGGCTATGAGATCCTCGACAAGGGCGGCTTCGACAAGGAGAAGATCACTTTCGCCAATATCTGGGGCACCTGCGACGAGGATTCCTTCCGCGAGGCCCTGGGCTGGTGCGACGCGCGCGCCGCGGAGGGGACGCCTTTCCACGCGCAGGTCTTCACGATCAGCAACCACCGTCCGTACACCTATCCGGACGGACGCATCACCTACGATGGCGAGAAGATGTCCCGCCAGGCGGCCGTCAAGTACACGGACTATGCGATCGGGCAGTTCCTTCACGAGGCTTCGTCACGTCCCTGGTTCAAAGAGACGGTCTTCGTGGTGGTGGCCGACCACTGCGCTTCCAGCGCGGGCAAGACGAGCATTCCCGTGGACAAGTACCACATTCCTGCGCTGATCTATGCGCCGGGATTCATCGCCCCGGGCCGCGTGGAGAAGCTCTGCTCGCAGATCGACCTGATGCCGACGCTCTTCTCCCTGCTGCACTTCTCCTATGATTCGGCGTTCTACGGTCAGGATGTCCTTGCACCGGACTTCCACGAGCGGGCGTTCATGGCGACGTACCAGGACCTGGGCTTCCTGCAGGACGATATCCTGACGGTGCTTTCGCCGGTGGGCCGGGTGCTGCAGTTCGACGTGTCGGAGACGGCGCCCTGGGTGCATACGGAGACGCTCCGGGAGACGCCCGCCCCTGCCCAGCGCCACGAGGCGCAGGTATTCTACCAAAGCGTCAATCTGAAATACTGATCCCCCCGGGCGTTGCTGAAGGGCCACCCTGCGTGGCAGATGAGATTCATCCTTATTTCATCCGACCCAGCAAAAAGTCATTGCAGCGAAACGATTGTCATCTCAGCCATATAGGACTTGACTCTTTTTGTTTTATATTTGCAAAAACGATAAAGATCTCCTTTGGTTATGAGATCCAGACTGATCATCGCGCTTTTCCTGCTCATCGGCCTGCTCTTCCCGATGCTGCCCAAACATGGCAGACGGTCAGCCGCTCCCTCCTCCTCCGGGCGGTCAACCTGCGCTTCGCGCATCCCTGTCCGGGCGAATGCCCGCCCGGAGGCGGAGGGAGCCGGCCTGGGCTCTTTCCTGCCGCAGGACACCACCGCTGCCGCACGCGACGCCGCCCGTCGCCGGGCTCCGGCACGGACGTCTTCTTCGTCCTTGCCCGAGTTGACGATGCCGCAGGTCATACCGCCTTCCCCTGCGGCCATGGAACTAGCCAAATACACCGCCTATCCGGTGAACCTCTCCAACGGACTCGTACAGATATCAATCCCCTTCTACGAGATCGTCGACGGGGACATCCGCATCCCGCTCGCCCGCGTAATCAAGTTGATCCGCCATATAGTAATCTGTATAAAAAGTACAACAAATAATTACTTCGACACAATAACATGAAACCTATTATCACTCTACTATTATCACTCATGCTTTTTATTTGTAATCAGTGTTTTTATAAGAAAACAAATAAGAACACAATTTCAGATTGTCGCAACTATGGTAGCGGCGATTCTTTAAGAATACACAAGTCTTTGGTGGGTGTAGATAGTGTTGCGGTTATTTACTGGGCAATTGATGCATATTATTACATCTATAGTTATTCACAGAGTAAATTGCAAATACATATATAGTTATTCACAGAGTAAATTGCAAATACATAGGACTACTTACATTAAGAGCCCTCCCTTTGAAAAATGTATTTCTGACAATCAGATTATTGATGAATTCTTAGACTATATTGACCTCTTTTTTATTACCAAATCGGAGACTATAGAGATTTCCAGAAAAAGAGGGGACCCCATCGTAACTGAGTATCCTGAAATAACATTTAAACTCTTCTTTGAAAATGAACTTGTTCATGAACAAAGCATTCAATATGGCGAGGAAGGATATGATATTGAGTATAACCCCAAGTTTGAGGAGTTTTATACTTTTTTAGATAATCTTGTCCCCACACCTAAAAGCATGTAAGTAGTCGTTCCTACTTTAGTCAAAACTAATTGATAGCCAATCGAATAAGTTGAAACAATACTCGTTTTATTTGCAGAAAATGCTGATACTCATGCCTTATGCTGCAGAGGGTCCAGCAAACACAGGTTTGATACCGGTAAATATCAATTCAACGAGAGATGATCTAATTCAAGCATATCCATGGAATGCTGCTATATTTAGAGAACAACCTGCAAGTTTCAGAATAAGAACACTTCAAGAAATTTATTATAGACGATGAGAAAAATAATAGCATATTCAACCATTATCTTACTTTCTCTATCTTGTAAGAGCCAGCAAGAATACATTGCGTCTTTATGTGGGACATTTGATGGAGTAGAGGGTGAGGAGTGTCCTCTATCAACTTACGTGTCTTTGGAATTGAATCCGAATAAGTCATGTACGCTGACAAAATACTTTGATTTGTCAATAAGTAAATGTCGAGGCGAATGGCATATGTTTAATAATAAGGTAATAGAGATAACGTGTAATAATAATCCTGTTATGAGTGATCTTGAAAAAGCATTGCAGGGGGGAAGCTATATTGAAGGAACTATTACAATTAAAGTCTTGAGTAAAAACAAATTACAAATGGATAGCACCGTTTTGAAGCGTAAGAGAATATCCCGTTCTATTTCTAAATGCCGCAAATAGAAGACAATGACTTCCTGCTCTATGGCTCCCGGTGGATGTCCGTGGATCCCCTGGCGGAGAAGTATTATCCGATGGGAGGGTATGGGTATTGTGCGGGGAGTCCGGTGAACTTGATTGACCCAGACGGCAGAATTGTTCGTTTAGCCAATAACTATGCAGGTGGAATTGAAAATATAGCGAAAATAGCTGCTACAAGTTTAGGTAGTCGAGTTATGAGCCATTTGATAAGGCAAAAAGACGTTTTATGCTTTAAATTCAACTTTTTGGACTGCAAGTAGTTCTTATAATCCTAAAAGTCGGGATATTAACTATGTTGGAAATCCTTGGTATAAAGAAATTCCTTTTGACGGTGGGGCTTTAAACTCTATGGTTGCAATGGGACACGAA
>CADCHE010000013.1:0-53620 GCA_902801205.1 uncultured Bacteroidia bacterium | reverse complement strand
AAAACAAGCTATGGGTTCAGTTATACAAAAACTACAACAATAGTTGAAAGTTATAAGACTTTCTTAGGTATAAAAACGCCCGACAAAACAAGAACAGAAACAGCAACTTACTACATGACAGTCTCCAGAGATAAAAACAAAAACGTATCTTTTCAAACGTTTAACAATGAAGAGGCATATAAAAAAGCAACTTCTAATTGGTAGGTAGGTTATGGATAATCGTAAAATAAATAAAGTCTTTGGAATTGTAGCAATATGTATAAGTGCATTATTATTGTTCAAGTCTTTCTATTTGCTTTATTGCTATAATTTTACAAGTATATTGTTCCTTTTTATATACAAAGAGAAAATTAGATTTAGATTATTTCTGATTTTGATAGTATTGATATGGATACTTGCTTTTGTAAGTTATGTTTTTCCGATAATATTTTAATCAGTTAAAGCCCCGCACTTGCGGGGTTTTCTTTGAAAATGAGGATATGGTGTGAAGCCAACGGGATCAAGCACAAGTTCATCCAGCCCGGCAAGCCTACGCAGAACAGTTATGTGGAACGCTTCAATAGCAGCTATCGCAGGGCGATACTGGATGCGTACATCTTCAGGAACATCGAAGAGGTACGCGAACTGACAGAAAAATGGCGGCTTGACTACAACGCGAAAAGGCCTCACGAGGCTCTCGGGAATATGACGCCGCTCGAATACAAGGAAAAACTCCTGAAAGGAGAGATCCGCTCATCGGGACATTCTGTCCCGGCCGCGGAGGCTAACCCTTGAGAAGTTTTTCATGGTTTGAAAACAGAGAAGAATCACTATATTTGGTGTAAACTAATAAACTGTCCGAAAAAGGGGATGCTTACACAATGATTATGAAAACAAGAATAACAAATGGGATATTAGTAATAGCCTTAACAATTTGTTTGTTTTTGGGGATACTATATTTTATCCTTTCTGCTGGACATTCCAATTCGATATGTTTTGATATAGAAAACCAATCAATAATTAGATGTAAAGGTACAATATCAAAACTCTACATAATAAGCAAAGACAAAAAAGATTATTTGCATTTTTTGATTTTACCAGGGAAAAAAGGGAAATCATCGTTTAGTATCAAAGAATTAGATAGGGATTATTCTGTTAACGTAATAAATGCGTTAATAGATTTACAAAAATTTAAATTACGTCCCGAAATGGAATACGAAATAATAAATCATTCTAATGGTGATCGTCCACACGGAAAGGTAATAATCAAAACAGACAAAAATAGTTCCGTTATTTATGCAGACAAAACGTCTTGCAAATAATAAACGGTGAACTCTGTTAGAACCGTTGGACTTGCTGGAACGAAACAAGGTGATATAACTGAGAATCAGCTTAGAAAAGAACAGAAACAAGCCCAAAGAGGTGCATACTAATCATGAAAAAAACACTCGTTATTCTACTTTTCTTTTATTGTATATCTTTGCCTTCTTGTCATTTACAAGGGAAAAAAGAACTATCGAAATCAAATAATCATTATTATTCAATTCTGTTGGTGTTCTATCCTACAGGAGTTGAAGAAGATGTGAGGTATTCCATTTCTGTTGTTAATGACAGCTTAAATGTGAAAAAGTTTTTTTCAAGAGACAATAATGGCACAAGTGAATACATTGCGCAGTTATCTTATAATCAAACGAAAAGACTTGAGAGGCTGGTTTCCGATATCAAAACCAAATATCATAATACGGATGTAATTGTCGATACTTGGGGAGTTACTCTTATTATTAACGACCAAGTTGTTTATGAAACGAATGACTTTTCATTTGAACTACCACCCAATGAAATAAAGGACGTTATAAATTATCTGGTAAGTTTATCAAAAATCAAAATTGAATTAGATGGCTTTTCATAACAAATATGAGGTGAACTCTGTTTTGTATGCCGACAGCGTGATTGTCCCGCGATGGTGCAGCACGGCATCAATGGATCGGAGCACCGTCCGCCATGTCGCCGGAATCACCACGCTGCCGGAAGCGCCATATTGCCGGGAGGGAAGGTCGCTCCATGAAATCGGCCCTGGAGGAGGCTTCAACTGTCGCGACCTCTTGGAAATGGACGAAATAGGGCTGTTTCAGTCTGGTCGCGACAGGTTTTCAGCCACACAGGGCATTTCAGCTGTCACGACCGGACACTATTATTTTGAATACTCCTGTGAAAAAGAGATATGGGAACGAACAGAGGTCCGATATGGTGGAGTGTAATAATGATTGGAACAAGGAATAAAAGAAAAAAGCCTTGCAAGGAGAAGGAAATCCCGGCACTCGACGATTCATTTTTTGAAAGATACTTCGTTGAAGGTGAGTACGCAAAGGTCTCAGGAAACACCATCACATAGAAAGGGATGGTGTTTCGGAAGAGAAGGAGGTAACCCGTTTCGGTATCATCCGGACATTGGGGGTGCGCCACCCCGTGACATTCGACGTCCGAAGTCCATCCGAGATGCAACGGCCGGAGAAGCCGGGGCGGCAAGGCCACAGCCGGATGCCGGCTATCGGTCAACGGAAATCTTGAGATTCCCCACGTTGAGGCCCCAGCAGCCGTTCTGGACGACCGGGACCGTCCAGCCGTCCAGGTTCGTGCCCAGGTACGGCTTCTTGAGGAAGGTATGGGAGTGTCCGCCCACGATGAGGTCGACGTTCCGCGTCTCCCGGGCCAGGTGCTTGTCGTCACCGTAACCGATGTGCGTCAGCGCAATCACGATATCGCAATGCTTCTTTTCCTTCAGGTAGGCCGCCCACTTGTTCACCACCTCGGTGCGGTCATAGGCCTGCAGTTTCCGGGCGGTTTCCCCAGCCACCAGGGAAGAGATGTCCGGCAGCAAGCCGATGATACCGATCTTCAGGCCGGCCTTGCGGACGATGGCATAGGGCTTCACGTATCTGCCCAACTCGAACGGGCTGAAATCGTAGTTCGCCACGACCACCGGGCACTTGATCCGCTTCACGCGGCGCGTCAGGTCCTCGATGCCATTGTCGAACTCATGGTTGCCCAAGGTGATGCAGTCGTAGCGCAGCGCATTGATGAGCTCGACCTCCAGGTCGCCGCCCAGGACGGAGAAGTAGGACGTCCCCTGGTTGAAGTCGCCGGCATGGAGCATCAGCACGTTGCGGCGGCCTTCGGCGCGGATGACGCTGTCGCGGTACGCCGCCCGCTCGATGACACCGCCCCGCCCCGCTTCGTCACCGGTACGTTCCGGCTCGAGATGGCTGTGCGTATCGTTCAGATGGATGATCGTCAGTCTTTTCTGCGCCGTTGCAGGCGTCGCTGCAGACAGGACAAGCAGGGCGGCAAGCACCCGGAACAAAAACTTTCTCATTCGTTGTCCCCCTCCTGAAGGATGACGATCCGCTCGTCGAGATGGTATTCGATGGGACGGCCGGCTGCCGTCAGTTTGCGCACGTACTGCAGGACGCCGTCATAGACATATCCGGTGCAGACGATCTTTTCTTCGGCATTCTTTTCCAGGAAGAAGCCGTCTCCGCCGTCCAGCAGGAAACTATTGGTCGCCACGCCGTACAAGGCATTGTCGTCCAGCGGCTTCCCGTCCACCGTCACGGAAACCAGTTTTCCGTTTGCAACGACGGCGCGGCATCCGCCGACCACCTGCCAGCGCGTCGCGGCCATCTGCTCGAGGATCGCGCGCACGTCGCGGCCGCGGAGGCTCAGGTAAACCAGGTTGTTCTTGAAGGGGAACATCGACATGATGTCGTCATACAGGACGGGGCCCGCCGGCATGTCGATCCGAAGCGAACCCTTGTTCGTAATGGCGATGTCCACCTTCCGGCCGACACTGTCGGCGACGATACGCCGGAGCAGGTCGGCTGTCCAGTTGCCCAGTTCGCTTTCGGGATACGTCCGGAGCATCGGCCGGGTGGAGTAGGCGATCACCTCCTTCACCTGGGCCATCTGCGGCTGGACGGACAGCATCAGGCGAGCCGCTTTCCGGGTCGTCCCGCGACGGAACTTCTTCCCGTTCGGCGCGATGTAAGTCCGGCCGCGCATGACGCCCATCGTCTCGTCCACGTCGCCGGCCGAAGTCGCCTTGACGCCGGTTTTCGACCCGGTGACCGGATCGGTCTGCCACGACTCCAGGCGCACCTGCGCCCCCAGGGGCGACAGGAACGGCAGCAGGGCCAGACAACAAAGAACAAACTTTTTCATTTATCCCTTTCTAATTCTGTTTCAACCATTTCCAGAGGTCCTTGAAAGTAGACTTCTTGCCGTACATCAATATTCCCACCTTATAGATCTTGGCGGACAGCCAGGCACAGGCCACGAACGTCAGGATGAGCAGCACGATCGAAAGCGCCAGCTGCCAGAAAGGAACGCCATAAGGGATGCGCGCCAGCATCACGATCGGGGAGGTGAAGGGAATCATCGATCCCCAGAAAGCCACCGGACCGTCCGGGTTGCGGAAGGCGACGAAGACGATCATATAAGCCACCATCAGCGGGATGGTCAGCGGGATCTGCAGCTGCTGCGTGTCCGCCTCGTTCTCCACGGCGGACCCGATGGCGGCGAAGAGCGACGCATAGAGCAGGTAGCCGAAGATGAAGAAGAGGAAGAACGAGACGATCAGCGTACCCCAGGGGATGTTCGCCAGCGTTGTCACGACGACGCCCATCTCCCCGCCGGCAGGCGCGGCGACGGACGCGGTATCCGCGGCAGCCACTCCCAGGTTCTCCAGCGCACCGGCATCCACCCGCATTCCCTGCGTCATCTGCGTCATCTGCGAGATCTGCTGCGGGTCGGAGAGGGTCTTCAGGCGGTCGCCGAAAAAGCCGCTGACCGCCGTCACGATGACGAGCGTGAGGATGATCCAGAGCAGGAACTGCGTCAGGGCCACCAGGGCGACACCGATGATCTTCCCGAACATCAGTTCGGTCGACTTGGCGGAAGAGATGAGGACCTCCACCACGCGGCTGGCCTTCTCTTCGATGACGCTGGACATCACCATGCCGCCGAAAAGCGTGATGAACATGAAGATGAAGATGCCGAGGATCATCGAGACGGCCATGTAGATGCCGGACTCGGAAACCGTCTCCTTGCCGGAATCGTCCAGGGTGTATTCCGTCACCTTGACATCCGAACGGACATCCTTCATGATCTGGCCGAGGTTGTCGATGCCGTACGAACTGATGCGGTAGGCCTCGACGGCGTCGTCCACCTTGGAGCCCACGGAGGACGCGAAATCGACGCCCAGCGGCTTTCTGGAATAAGCCTGCACGGAAACGGACTTCGAGGCGGTGTCCATCGGAGAGACGACGACGAGCACGTCCATGTCGAATTCCTCCAGCCGGTTCTTGAACGATTCGGGATCCTCTCCGGAGAAATCCACATAGGTATTAGCACCGTCGGAGACCAGGTAGGGCATGGCGATGCCGGACTGGTCGATGACGGCCACGCTCTGCGCGCGGTCACCCACTTTCGTCATCACGAGCACCATCACGACGATGGCCGCCGCCATGATGACCGGGACGAGGAAGGTAGTGAGCAGGAAAGACTTCTTCTTGACCTTGGTCAGGTATTCCCGTGCGATGACGGTATTGATCGTTCTGAAATTCATAGCCTAGCCCTCCGTTACCAGTTTGATGAAAATATCGTTCATCCTGGGAATCAATTCCTTGAACGAGTTGACAGGGACTTCCCGCCCCAGCAGCTCCCGCAGGACGTCGTTGTTGCCGACGCCGGGAGCAAGGCTCAGCACCGCCGTGTGCCGCCCGGCGTTGTTCTCGTCGGAAATCACGTCGAAGCAGCCCTCCACCGAAGAAACCGCCGCATCGCCGGTGTACACCAGTTCGATATTGTTGTTGCCGTAGCGGTGACGGATCTCGTCGACGCCGCCGGTGATGACCAGGCGGGCCTTGTTGATCAGCGCGATACCGTCGCAGAGTTCCTCCACCGACTCCATGTTGTGCGTAGAAAGGATGATGGTCGCCCCTTCATCCTTCAGGCGCAGGATCTCGGTGCGGATCAGCTCGGCGTTGACTGGGTCGAATCCCGAGAACGGTTCGTCGAGGATCATCAGGGACGGGCGGTGTACGACCGTCGTGATGAACTGCACCTTCTGGGCCATGCCCTTCGACAGTTCCTCCACCTTCTTCTTCCACCAGTCCTGGATACCGAAGCGCACGAACCACTCTTTCAGGGCAGCCCGCGCATCCGCTGCGCGCATGCCCTTGAGCTGGGCCAGGTACATCGCCTGGTCTCCCACCTCCATCTTGCGGTACAGGCCGCGTTCCTCCGGCAGGTAGCCGATGCGTTCCACGTCGCGCTGCGTGATCGGGCGGCCGTCGAACAGCACTTCCCCGCCGCCGGGGATGGTGATCCGGTTGATGATACGGATCAACGTCGTCTTCCCCGCCCCGTTCGGGCCGAGCAGGCCGAAGATGCTGCCCTGCGGCACGTCGATGCTGACATGGTCGAGAGCGACTTTCTCTCCGAAACTTTTGCAGATTTCCCTGCACTCGATCAGTCCCATAATTCTATTATTTTCTGCAAAGGTAATAAAATTTATTGTATTACAACAATAAAATTAATTAACTCAATATTTTTGCAACCAATTCCACAAGCAAATCCCCGGGAAGCGTCTCGCCGGCATCGCCGCCCTTGCCCTTGTAGTCATACTCGCACAGGAGGGAGATGATGCCGATCAACCGGCGGATCGGATAATTCGCCGCCGCAGCATCGTATTCTTTCCAAAAATAGGGATTGACGCCCTGCAGGACGGCGGCCACGGCGCTTTTGTCCGGATAGCGGTTCCGCTCCTTCAGGGCGGCATAGCGCAGGATCCGGTTGAAATGCGTGTACAGGGCACTGACGGCCATCGGCATCGCAAACCGCGGGGCCGCACCGATGCGGGCGGCCAGGTTCAGCGCCTTCGGGCCGTTCTTCAGCGACAGTTCGCGGGTCAGTTCGAAGATGCTGACCGTGCGGCTGATGCCCACCTGGGCCTCGATGTCGGCCGACCGCACCTCCCCACCCCCTTCGGGCAGGTTCCGCGCCAGCTTGTCGGCTTCGAGCACAATCTTGCTCATGTCCGTGCCGGCGTATTCCGCCAGCAGGGCGGCAGCGTCCGGAGCGATGCGCATGCCCCGGCCGGAGAAATAGGCCGAGATCCATGCCGGCATCTCATAGTCGCGCAGCGCCTTGGACTCGAAGACGACGCCCGTCTTGGAGGCGAGTTTGTACAGCGACTTCCGCTTGTCCGCGGACGCACCGCGCAGGAGCAGCACAAGGATGGTGGAATCGAGGGGCTGCTCCAGATAGACCGCCACCTTCTCCAGGTCGCGCATCGCCTGCGCCTCCTTCACCACCACCAACTGCCGCTCGGCCATCATCGGGAAGCGGCGGGCGGCGGTGATCACCGTATCCGCATCCACGTCCGAGCCGTAGCAGATGGTCTCATTGAAATCCCGTTCCTCCTCGTCCAGCGCGTTTTCGACGATCGCGTCGCAGAGGCGGTCGGTATAGAAGGGCTCGTCGCCCATCAACAGGTATACAGGAACGAACGCGCGGCTGCGGATCTGGTCCAACAGCTGCGCGTACTGTCTTTCTATGTCGGCGAATCCCGCCATGCTCCGCTATGCGTCGATGATCTTCTCTTTCGTACGCACGATCTTTTCCTTCATCAGGTCGGCCGCGACGGTCACCGCGTCCTCGAAGGTGGCAGCGTTGCGCTCGATCATCAGATCGTGTCCATACACTCTGGTCTGGATCCGGACATTCTTGTTGTCAGGCTCCGCGAGCAAAGATAAAGTAACTTCAACGTCTTCAAGATGATCGCTGAATCTGGAAAGCTTCGAGACTTTCTTCTCTACATAGTCGAGCAGTTTCTGATCCGCATCGAACTTCAGGGACTTAACTCTGATCTCCATTTTTACCTCCGCTTTTTGCCCGGGGATGGGCGTTAACATAAACACTTTTCAGTTTCTCGATGGAGTTGTGCGTGTAGACCTGGGTCGCTGCCAGCGAAGCATGCCCCAACAATTCCTTGATGGCGTTGAGATCCGCGCCCCTGTTGAGCAGCTCCGTGGCCAGGGAGTGGCGCAGGACATGCGGGGATTTCTTCCCCGAGATGCCTTCGACGCCGCCAAGCTCCCGCTTGACCGTCCGGTCCACGAAAACCGGGTAGACAGGTGTCCCGCCCGGTGTCACGAGCAACGGGTCCTGCGCTGCACGTTCGCTCCCGTCCATCGATTCAACCGATTGTAAATATAACGAAATTTCTTTACATAACGAAGGGAGCAGCGGAATTTCTCGCATTTTGTCTCCCTTTCCGCGGACCCGCAGGACGCGGCGTCCCCAATCGACGCTTCCGACCGTGAGCGAGCACAGCTCCGCCCGGCGGATGCCCGTCCCGTACAACAGGGAGATGATGAGCCGGGAAAGCCGGCGGGAATAGGCAGCCTGCGACACCTTGTCGCGGCCCATCACCAGCGGCAGGGTCTCTTCGGAGGCATCGGCTTCCGTCCGCGCGAAATAGCCCGACAGGGCATCGTTCCGGTAGAAATCCGGGAGCCTTTTCTCCATTTTCGGCCGCTTGACCGTCCGCACGGGATTCGAGGCGAGGGCGCCCTCCTTCGTCAGGAAACGGCAGAAGCCGGACAGGACGGAGAGCTGCTGATTCACCGTCCGCGCATCCATCTTCCGTTTGTCCAGCAGGTATACCTCGTAAGCGCGCAACAGCGGCGCGGTGAGGGACTCGAGCAGGTCTTCCTCCCCACCCGCGAAGTCACGGAAGGAGGCCAAGGCCTCGCGGTACAAGGCCTGGGTCCGGGGGGAATAGCGCCGGACCGTCGTCAGGTAAACCAGGTATTTATCGATCCAGGACATGCTGCTCCAGGCCCAGTTCGGCGGCCTTTTCCTTCAGGAGCCGGTCGGCCTCGGCGAAGTCGTTCCCGATGCGGCCGTCCAGGATGGCTTCCTTGATGTAGTCCTTCAGGACGCCGATCGTCCGGCAAGGCGGGATACCGAACAGCGCCATGATGTATTCGCCGGTAATGGGATTCTTGAAGTTGCGGATCTCGTCCTTCGCCTCCACTTCGGTCAGCTTGCGACGGACCAGCTCGAAGTTGGCTTTGACGCGGCTCACCTTCGCCGGGTTCTTCGAAGTGATGTCGGCGTTGCAAAGCAGCATCAGGTCGTCGATGTCGTTGCCTGCGTCGAAGAGCAGGCGGCGCACCGCGGAATCGGTCACTTCGCTGTCCACCAGCGCGATCGGCCGATGGTGCAGGGAGACCAGCTTCTGCACGAACTTCATCTTCTCGTTCCGCGGCATCCGCAGCGAATCGAAGATTTTCGGGACCATCTTCGCGCCGATGACCTCATGGCCGTGGAAGGTCCAGCCGACCTGCGGGTCGAAGCGTTTGGAAGCCGGTTTCCCGACGTCGTGCAGCAGGGCCGCCCACCGCAGCCAGAGGTTCGGGGCGGTGCGGACGACGGTGCGGACCCCGTCTCCGTCCTCCTCGGGAAGATAGTCGTTCAGGGTGCCGGCGGCGATGCAGGCGTTCTCCTCCGCCACCAGGTTGTCGACGACCTGCAGCGTGTGGGAGAAGATCTCCTTGTGCCCCTTCCCGTCCACGGTCTCGACGCCCTTCAGGCGGAGCAGGTCGGGAAGGATGTACTCCAGCAGGCCGGTTTCATCCATCAGGCGGAAGCCCCCCGACGGAGCCGCCGTCAGCAGGATCTTGTTCAGTTCTTCGACGATGCGTTCCTTGGAGAGGATCTCCAGCCGGTCGCGCATCTTGCGCATGGCGGCCAGCGATTCAGGGACGATCCGGAAGGGGTGCTCGGGTGTGCTCAGGCGCGTGGCGAAGCGGATGGCCCTCAGCATGCGGAGCGGATCGTCGCTGTAGGTCTGTTCCGGCTCCAGCGGTGTACGGATGATGCCCTCCGCCAGGTCCCGGATGCCGCCGAAAGGATCTACCAGGGCGCCGAAGTCCTCTTCCTGGAGGCTGAAGGCCATGGCATTGATGGTGAAATCGCGGCGCAGCTGGTCTTCCTCCAGCGTACCGTCCTCCACCAGGGGCTTGCGGGAATCATGCCGGTAGGATTCGCGGCGCGCTCCGACGAACTCGATCTCCGCGCCGTGGTATTTCAGCATCGCCGTTCCGAAATTCTTGAAGAAGGATACGTGCGGATGGCGCCCTTCCGTCCGGGCGACCAGCGCCGCCACGGCCTCGGCGAGGGCGATGCCGCTGCCTTCCACCACGATATCGATATCGTCATTGGGCGTACCCAGGAAGCAATCACGGACATAGCCGCCGATCACGAATGCGCGCACGCCCATCTGGCGGGCGGCCTGCGAGATGATCGAAAAGATGGGACGGTCCAGGTATCCTTGGGTAATGGTCTGGGTCATGCTTGCACAGGTTGTATCGGGGGGATGCCGTCCGACCAGCAGGGCGGGGTGTCGATACGGTCGAACAACGCGCCGCTCCGGCGGAAGAACAGCGATTGCCGGCCGTTGGTAATCGCGATATAGGGCACATCCAGCGCCAGGTTGTAGCGGAGTGCCTGCTCCAGCACTTCCGGGCTGAGCGGAAGGTCCTCGCGCTTGCACTCCACGACCATCCAGGGGGCGCCGCCGCGGGCGAAAACAAGGATATCCGCCCGGAAAGGCACCACACCGAGGGTCATCGCCACCTCGCTGTTCATCTGGTGCACGGGAACCCCCATCCTGTCACGCAGGACGGTGATAAACCACTGGCGCACCCTTTCTTCGGGCGTCAGGGCCACATATTTCTTCCGGAGCGGGTCCCAGACCCGGGGCTTGGCGGCATCTTGTTTCATTGTCGCAATATTACGAAATATTTCGCAATTCTGATTACCTTTGTCCCCATGCATTCGAAGACCCTCTCCTATACATTCATCGTCAATCCGATTTCCGGCGGGAAAAGCAAGCAGGCCCTCCTGGACCTGATTCCCCAGGTACTTCCTCACGGGACGCCCTTTGAAGTCCTCCGGACCACAGGGCCCGGACATGCCACGGAGCTTGCCCGAAGCAGCGAAAGCGACATCGTCGTAGCCGTGGGCGGCGACGGGACCGTCAGTGAAGTGGCGCAAGGCCTGGTCGGGAGCGGGAAGGCCCTGGGCATCCTGCCCTGCGGCAGCGGAGACGGACTGGCCCTCCACCTGGGACTGAGCCGGCGCCCGCGGAAGGCGCTCGAAGTCCTCGCCCGCGCGCAGAGCGTCCCGATGGATTACGGGACGGTAGACGGGAAACCTTTTTTCTGCACCGCCGGCGTGGGGCTTGACGCCATCGTCGCGCACAAATTCGCCCACGCACCCAAGCGGGGCCTGGGCACCTACATCACCAAGGCGTGGGAAACCTGGAAAACCTACCGCGGGGAAGAAATGGAGATCGAAGTGGACGGCGAAGTGCTGCACACCCGCGCCGTCATCGTGACGGTGGCCAATGCCGGCCAGTGGGGTAACCAGGCGCGCATCGCACCGGCTGCATCCGTAAAGGACGGAGCGTTGGACGTGACCGTCGTCCTGCCGTTCCGGACCGTGGAGATCCCCCTGCTCGCCACGCTCCTGATGACGGGGCAAGCCGCCCGGAGCCGCCGTGTGAAGTGCCTGCGTGGCAAGGAGGTCCGCATCCGCCGGGCCGGACCCGGGCCCGCCCACTACGACGGCGACCCCTGCCTGCTCGGGGAGGAAATCGCATTCGGCATCGAAACGGGCCGCCTGCGCGTCGTCGTGCCGGAAGGACGGGAAACGCGGATCTGATCATCTTTGAAATTATTTTCGTATCTTTGCCGCCAGTCCGGGGATGTACTGGTTTTGACAGCAATGATTCCGGGCGGTAAGCACGTCGGGCTCCCGTGGGCCGGCCCGTAAATCCTGGTCTGCAAAAATTCAGTTGCCAACAACAACTACGCACTCGCTGCCTAATCGACCAAGTCGCTTGGCTTAATCCCGGCCGCCAAGGCTGCGGCCCGGACGAGTATCCCGCGGACTTTACGCCTTCTCTGTTCCGAGTTCGGGGTATCATTCAAGAAGGATGCACCGGTGGACTCCTTTCAAGCCGGCCAAGATTTAAAGGATAAGCCGCGGCTGGCCCGCCTTCCGGCAGGCCGCGGTCGACAACCAAAGGACGGATAAGCGTGTAGAAAGCTGCTGGGTACGTTGTTTGGACGGCGGTTCGACTCCGCCCATCTCCACTTCTTCTTTACCGGGGGCTATGCCGCCCCCAGACCCCTCGCGGCCTTTCCGGCTCCACGACTTTGCCATTCGGCAAAGTCCCGCCCCGGCCGGTCCGCTGATGCGGACGGGGGGCTAAGCCGCCCCCAGACCCCTCGCGGCCTTTCCGGCTCCACGACTTTGCCGTTCGGCAAAGTCCCGCCCCGGCCGGTCCGCTGATGCGGACGGGGGCTAAGCCGCCCCCAGACCCCTCGCGGCCTTTCCGTCCCCCACAATTTTGCCTGACCAGCAAATAGCTGTAAATCAGCGACTTCGTTGATTTCTCTGTCCGATTATCGAGGAGGGAGTATAAGCTAAGTGCTGACTGTCAAATCGTTAG
The DNA here is from genome assembly GCA_902801205.1 of uncultured Bacteroidia bacterium. Taxonomy (GTDB): domain Bacteria; phylum Bacteroidota; class Bacteroidia; order Bacteroidales; family UBA932; genus Cryptobacteroides. The sequence continues at coordinate 41,055 of CADCHE010000013.1, read as the reverse complement.
CGGTCAGCGGGGATTACACCAACGATCATCGTCATCGAATCATGTCGAATCATAAAGACACGCCGGGCGGCCCCGCCGGGATGGGCTTCGGACGGCGTAGCCGCCCGCGGCTCGTGAGCGGGAGGGGCCCGCAAGCGCAGCGCAGTGGGAGGGATAGCCCCGGAGGGGCGTACCGTCCGAAGTCCACCCGGCCGGGGCATGTCTGCAGCGAGGGACTGCCGGGCGGGACCGTCGGAGAACCTTGTCCGACGATAGATTTGGAGAACAGGAAGATAATTGCTATCTTTCTGCATCATGCTGAAAATCGGAGACAAAATGCCCGCGTTCGAAGTCCTGGACCAGGACGGGAACGCCGTCCGTTCCGAAGACTTCATCGGAAAGGGCCGGAAGACCATCATCTATTTCTACCCGAAGGACAACACCTCCGGCTGTACGGCGGAAGCCTGCAGCCTGCGCGACAACTACGCCGCACTTACCGCGGCCGGATACAACGTCGTGGGCGTCAGCAAGGACAGCGCCAAGTCGCACGCCGGGTTCCGCGCCAAGCACGCCCTTCCCTTCACCCTGCTCGCCGACACCACCACGCAGATGCTGCAGGACTTCGGCGCCTGGGGCGAAAAGAAAATGTACGGAAAGACCGTCTACGGCACGCTCCGCCGCACCTTCATCTTCAGCGAAGACGGCACCCTGGAACGGATCATCGAAAAAGTGGACACCAAGAACGCCGGCACGCAGATCCTCTCCGAAGAAAACTGAAACGACATTTCACCATGAGCAAGAACAGAAAGAACACGACCATGTCGCGGGCGGACTTCCTGAAAGTCTCCTCCCTCGGGCTGGGCGGCCTGTTCCTCGGGTTGAAAGCCCAGGGAGCGGAAGCCGCCGGAAACGCCGCCGCTCCCCGCCCTGACGGAAAGAACCTCTACGAAAGCTGGCGCTCGCCCTGGCAGCCCGAAATTCCCAGACGGCTGAGCGGAATCACCCATGACCTGGCCTGGAAAGGGCTTTCCGGCGAAGTCGGACGGACGATGAAAGCCGTCGACTGGGCAGCGGACATCGACCCTTCCCTGCCCCCGCAGTTCCAGTACGCGGCCGCAGCCATGAGCGTCGCGGAACACGCCCCGCTGCGCATCCTGCCGGGCGAACTGATCGTCGGTTCCGCCACCCTGACCGAGGCTACCGCGGCCATCGTGCCGGTGCTCGGCGCAGGCGGCATCAACCATACCACCTTCGACTTCGAACGGATCCTGAACCTGGGTTACAATGGCCTGCGTGCGCAGATCCGCCGCCGTCTGGCGGGTGACACCCTCGATGCGCGCGGCCGTGAACTCAACGAGGCCGCCCTGCTGACCCTGGACGCCGCCGACCGCTGGCAGCAGCGGAACATCGATCTGCTCGCGCAGATGCGCGACGGCGCCGAAGCCTCGGAAAAGCCCTTCTACCAGACGATCATCGACACCCTGGAACGGGTGCCCGACGAGCCGCCGCGCTCCTTCCGCGAAGCGGTGCAGTCACTCTGGTCGATGTACGCCTTCAACCGGCTGATGGGCAACTGGGCCGGCATCGGCAGGATCGACCGGATGCTCGGTCCCTACCTCAAGGAAGACCTCCGCAAGGGCGTCCTCACCCTGGACGAAGCGCGTGAGATCCTCGCCCACTTCTGGATCAAGGGAACCGAATGGATCGGGCACCACAACGCCACCGGCGATGCCCAGTTCTACCAGAACGTCATCCTGGGCGGCATCGACAAGGACGGCCGGGAAGTCACCAACGAAGTGACCTATCTCGTCCTCGACATCGTCGAGGAACTGCACATCAGCGACTACCCCGTCGGCGTCCGCCTGGGCGACAAGACTCCCGAAAAACTCCTGCGCCGGGTGGCGGAGGTACAGCGTTTCGGTGGCGGCATCGTTTCGGTCTACAGCGAGAATACGGTCATCGAAGGCCTGGTCAAGTTCGGATATCCCCTTGAAGAGGCGCGGGAATTCACGAACGACGGCTGCTGGGAGGCTATCATCCCCGGCAAGACCGCCTTCACCTACTGCCCGTGCGACATGGTGCAGGTGCTCGGCAAGACCCTCCGCCTGCCGGACGGCGGGAGCGTCGACTATCCCGATTTCGAATCGCTCTACGCTGCTTTCCGGCGCGACCTCCACGAGGACGTGGACGCGGTCCAGACCATGCTGGACGGTTGCTGGAAAGCGGAGGACTCCCCTTGTACCCTCGCATCCATCTTCGTACAGGGCTGCCTCGAGAAAGGGCGCTGCTACAACGGCGGCGGCCCGGTCTACAACATGATGGGCATCCACTACGGCGGCGTTTCCGACACGGCCAACAGCCTGCTCGTCCTCAAGAAACTGGTCTACGAAGACCGCTACATGACCCTGCCCGAATTCCTGGACATCCTCCGGAAAAACTGGGAGGGATCGGAAGGCCTGCGCCGGCTCATCCAGCAGCGCTTCGCATTCTACGGGAATGACGACCGCGAGGCCGACGACATGATGAACCGGGTGTTCGAGGACTACACGGCAATGGTCGCCGAAGTCAAGGAGCGGGCCGGCGTGAAGCGTCCCTGCGGCATTTCAACATTCGGACGCGAGATCGACTGGCGGATGAAGCGCTGCGCGACGCCCGAAGGCAGCCGGATCGGCGACATCCTCGCCACCAACTGCTCGCCGACCCCGGGCAGCGACCGGAAAGGCCCGACGTCCGCGCTCAATTCCTACTGCAAGATGGATTTCACGCGCGCACCCAGCGGCGCCACCCTCGAGCTGAAAGTCCTGCCTTCCTCCGTCCGGGGAGAGAACGGCATCAAGGCGCTGGTCGGCCTGCTGAAGACGTTCCGCGAAAAAGGCGGCTTCTACATGCATGTAGACGTCGTGGACACGGCCACCCTTGTCGACGCGCAGCGCCACCCCGAGAAGTACCCGAACCTGCCCGTCCGCGTATCCGGATGGTCCGCCCGCTTCACCACCCTTTGCAAGGAGTGGCAGGACATGATCATCCAGCGTACGCAACAAATCTGCTAAACAACCGGCTCAATGAATATTACACCCCTGGAGAAGAAGCGCGAAGTCTGGATTGACTGGATGCGCGTGATTGCCTGTTTCCTCGTCCTGGTGGTCCACAGCGTCGAACCCTTCTACCTCGGCGGTGAAGGGTCGCAGATGCAGTCGGGGACGGAAGCCGTCTGGGCGGCCGTTTTCCTGGCGCTGTCGAGGGCCTGCGTCGCCCTGTTCGTCGTCGCCTCCGCCTACCTGCAGTTCCCGCTGCACTACGACACCGGCACATTCCTGAAACGGCGTGCCGTCCGCATCCTGGTCCCCTTCGCCGTCTGGACCGTCTTCTACGCCCTGTACTGGGGGGAACCGGTGCAGAACTTCAAGGACCTGCTCCTGAACTTCAACTACGCGGCCGGACATCTCTGGTTCGTATACATGATCGCCGGGCTGTACCTGCTGATGCCGCTGCTCTCTCCCTGGGCAGAGAAAGTGGGGCGGAAGGAACTGGCTTTCTTCCTGGTTCTCTGGCTGCTGACCACCCTGGTCCCCCTCGTGCGCGACTGGGCCTCGGGCGGACAGCTTGCAATGACCTACGGACCGGGCGGCATCCCCCAGACGGCGAAGTATCCGCTCTGGGGAGAGGCCAGCTGGAACAACTACGGCGTCTTCTACTATTTCAGCGGATTCGTCGGCTATCTCCTGCTGGGCCTGTATTTCCGCAAATTCGTGGGGGAACTGTCGTGGAAGAAGACGCTTGCCGTGGCCTTGCCGACGCTGCTCGCGGGCTTCGCCGTCACCGGAGGCGGGTTCCTGCGCCGGATCTACGCCTCTTCGGGCGGCGTGTTTCCGTTCTGCGGCGACCTGGCGACGGGGGTCTGGTGGGAGACCACCCTGTGCAACGACGCGCTCGGGACGGTGCTTGTCACCATCGGCTGCCTGCTGCTGATCCGGAAGATCGGCGCGGACGGAAGATTCTACAAACACATCGTGCTGCCCGTCTCGCAGGCCAGTTACGGCATGTACCTGGGCCACATGGTCTTCCTGGCCGCTTTTTCCGCCCTTTTCCTGGGCTGGCTGGGAACGGGGACGGACGGGCGCCTCGGCGTCTGGACCGCGCCGGCGGAGATCCTGCTGACGGCGGTCTGCTCCTACGTCTGTACGGCGGTCTGCGCCGTGCTGATCCGCAAGATTCCGAAAATCGGGAAATACATCATCGGCTGAGCCCGAGCGAGACGGCGAACGCATGCGTCTCGGTCGCGGAAGGTTCCCGGAAACGGACTTCCGGAAGTCCCAGTTTTCCGCGCTTGGCATTGCCAAGCAGATGATAGGGAATGACTTCCGCCGTGCTGCCCGGGTAACGGTGCAGCAGGTCGGCCGTGGCTTCGGCGACCCCCGTGCGGCCATGCAACTGCGGAATGAACAGCACACGGAAGCGGATCCCGGCTCCGGAAGCCGCCACGGCCTCCAGGTTTCCCAGCATCGTCTCCAGCCGGCCGCCGACGTATTCCCTGTACAGGTCCGCATCCATCAGCTTGATGTCCCAGAGCCAAAGACGCACGAAAGGGGCGGCGGCCAGGAAAGACTCCCGGGCACCGTGCCCGGATGTTTCCACGGCTGTATGCAGGCCGGCTCCCACGGCGGCTTCCAGCAAGGCGCGTGAGAACGCAGGCTGGGCAAACGGCTCGCCGCCGGACAGGGTCAATCCTCCGCCGGAATGCCGGTAATACGCCTCGTCCTGCAGCACCTCTTCGAGGACGGATGCAACGGTCGTTGTCCGCCCAGCCACCTCCAGGCTTCCGGTCGGGCAGGCGTCGGCACATAGCCGGCATCCGGACGAGCAGGACGCTTTGCGGGAAGGAGCGGAAGCGAGGATGGCCTTGGGATCTCCGGCGGGGCAGACCGCCTCGCAGGACGAGCAGCGGATGCAGCGCGACAGGTTCAGGAGCACTTGCGGCTCCGGGGACCAGGATTCCGGATTGTGGCACCAGGCACAGCGCAGCGGGCATCCCTTCAGGAAGACCGTCGTGCGGATGCCCGGACCGTCCCCCGTGCAGAAATGTTGGATGTCGAAAACCGTTCCTTCGCTGTTCATGTTCACAAAATTAGCTTTTTTTTAGCATCTTTGCTGAACAATCCGATCAGATATGAAACGAATCCCCCTGCTTTTCGCATGCCTGTGCCTGATGGCCGCAGGATGCAGCCGTCCCGCCGGTGACGCCGCCGTCACCACCGTCACCGTCCAGAAGATCTGGGACGAAGGAACGCACGCCGCGTTCACCTCGCTTATCAAGTTCAACGGCAAGTACTACTGCTCATTCCGGGAAGGCTGGGGCCATGTCTTCGACGATTCCGGGAAAGCGGAAGGGAAAATCCGGATCCTCTGCTCGAAAGACGGAGCCTCCTGGACTTCCGTCGTCCATATCGGACTGGAAGGCGTCGACCTGCGCGACCCGAAGCTTTCAGTGACGCCGGACGGACGGTTGATGGTGACCATCGGAGGCTCCATCTACCGCGACGGCGCGCTCATCGGAGCCACTCCGCAGGTCTGTTTCAGCCAGGACGGGGAGCATTTCAGCGATTTGCAGCCCATCGAGATCGACCCGGCCGTGCGCAGCAAGGACGACTGGCTCTGGCGGGTGACCTGGCATGAGGGCACAGGCTACGGAGTGAATTACCGCAACGGCAAGGTGATGCTTCTCTCGACGACGGACGGCATCCGGTACGGTCTGGTCTGTCCGCTGGATCCGCCCGCGGAGATCGGAGACGAACAGCCGCTGAACGAATCGACGGTCCGCTTCCTGCCCGACGGAAGGATGGCTGTGCTCATCCGCCGCGACCCGGGGACCGCGCTGCTGGCCGTCGCGCCGGCGCCGTTCCAGGAGTGGACGTGGCGCGAACTGCCGCTGCACATCGGCGGACCGGATTTCCTTGTACGGGAAGACGGCAGCCTGATCATCGGCGGACGATCCTTCCTCCATCCCGGACACATCAGGACCGTGCTGTACAAGGGGACCGTGGACGGCGGGCTGGACGAACGGTACATCCTGCTGCCCTCCGGCGGCGACACAAGTTATCCCGGCCTGCTCATCGAAGGCGACCGGCTGTGGGTCAGCTATTACTCTGCGGAGGGCGCCAGCGCGAAGACGGCCATCTTCCTGGCCACGCTGCCGCTGACGGTCTTCGACTAGCGGAGCGAAAGCGTCACACGCGAACCGGCTTTCTTTCCGGCCGGCACCTGCTGTTCGAAACCGACCATCGTGATGCCGGGGTTCAGGACGTCATAATCGTGCATGTGCTCGGTCGTCCAGGTCCTGAGCACGATGTGCTTCCCCTTCACGCGCAGCCAGCGCACCTGCCCGTCCGGAGCCGTCAGCTTGAACGTCCGGCGGCCCGTCTGCTCGACGGATGCCCTCGTGCACATCGCCCAACGGACCGTGGCGTCCTCCCTGCCGGCCTGCACGGCATCGTCGACATGAAGCGTCATCTCCCGGTCGAGCCAGATCCGTCGGACGGCCGTATCCAGGTCCGCCTTCAGGACCGGCGTCACATCCACGACGGCGCCGTAGCGGCCGTCCTCACCGTCCCAGGTCTGCGGGATGAGGGCGCGGGCGGTGACGGAAGGACGGTGCCCGTTCACGGTCAGGATGTTATGGCTCCAGGGACCGACCCGGAACACGTCCCACCGCTGGCTGTCCTGGCGGTTGTTCCACAGGTCGACGCCGCGTGATTCCAGGGAAAGATAGTCCTGCGACCCCAAGTCGACGGCCCAGCGGAATCCCTCGGACTCGAAGAGGAAAGAGCCGGCGTCCAGATGTCCGTGCGAGTCCGCCGCACGGCCGCCCTTGACGGCCAGGTATGTATCGAGCGGGCTGTTCCAGCCGCTCCGATAGATGAAGAGCGGGGTGGCGCCGCCGCAGGTGTATACATGTCCCTCCGGCTCGGGAATCGAGAAAGCGTCCTCCGCCATCCCGAGCTTCGCGCCGAAGATGGGGACGACGGGCATCAGGCGGTCCTCGTCGCTGGGTCGGTACCCGAAACGGCTGTACAAGTACATCTCCGGATACAAGACGGAGGCGTCTCCGATCCGCTGCGCCATCCAGGGTTGCACGTACGTGAACTGCGCGCGGGAACCGCTGTCGGAATAATTATAGCTGCCGCCCAGGGGCGTGCTCATGAACTGCATGAAACGGGCGGAACGGAAAAAACCCCCGCAGTCGTCGGAGATGCCCAAATCGCTCCCGAAGGCACTTTCGAGGGCGGCCATCAGCATGACCTGGAAAGAAGACCCGTATTTCCAATAGGAATAGCCCTCCGGATAGCAGCCTTCCGGGCTGTACTGGCGGAGCGGCCGGGTGATGGTCCGCAGGCAGCGGACGATCACCGTATCGGAAAGCGCCGGAACGTCTTCCCGGATGGCCAGGGCACCGTAGACCAGTCCGGCGTTGCAGACCTGGTTCCAGTTGTTGGACCCGCGGTAGAAATGCGCCCAGACGGGGTTCTCCGCCGTTTTCAGGCCTTTCTCGACAATCGCCTCGCGGATCCGCGCGCGCTGCGCCTCCGTCATCCGGGGATACAGCCAGTCGTAGCCGATCGCCAGGGCCATCGTCATCTCCCCCACGTCCAGGTAATGCGAAGGGTTCCAATCGGTAAAGTCGCAGACCGCCAGCATTTCTTTCACGGCGCGGTCGGAATAGCGGTTCTCGCCGGTCATCCGCCAGGCATAGGACAGGAAGAAGATCCGCTGCAGGGCCTCCCTCGAAACGTGGAGCAGGCGCTTCCCCGCCATGGTCCGTTCAACCGGAGGCGCCTCCAGGTAGCGTTCGCAGCCGTCCATGACCAGCCGGTCATAACAGGACAGCACGGAATCCCGCGCCACCGAGCGGCGGACCGCCTCCTCTTCGCCCGCACGGAGCAGCAGCCGGGGATGCGGCGCATAGGTGGAAGGGATCCGCGCGGACAGGTCGTCGGCGCAAAGCCGGATGGAAGGCAGGAGCAGCAGCAGGACCAGCAACAGGCCGGTGATCAGACGATTGCGTTTCATCTCGTTCTTGTTTTTCCAAAAATAGGCATTTTTCCGTAACTTTGCGAAGATAAACACGGTTTCGATGCGACACTTCCTGATTTCCCTGGCGCTGCTCGCCACGCTGTGCAGCGCCTGCACCCAAAGCGAAAAAACGGCTTTGCAGACCGGCGACCTGGTCTTCGTCGGCCTCCCGATGGATTACAAGGCCGACACCACGTCCATCGCCTCCGGCATCACGGCGGCGACCGGGACGGATGACGGCATCAACTTCATCCACACCGCCATCCTGGAAGTGGAAGACAGTACGGTCTGGGTGATCGATGCCACGATCAAGCACGGCGTCGACCGACATCCGCTGGACACGATGCTCCGCGACTTCACGCTGAAAGACGGGTCGCTCCCCACCTTCCAGGTCATGCGGCTGGCCGACAACACGGACGCCGGAAAATGGGTGGAGAACGCGAAACAGTACCTCGGCAGGCCCTACGACCTGTACTTCCTGCCGGACAACGACGCCCTCTACTGCACGGAACTCGTCCAGACGGCCTATCTGGCCCCCGACGGGAAGCAGATCTTCAAGAGCGAGCCGATGAATTTCAAGGGGCCGGACGGAACGATGCCCCCCTACTGGGAATGGCTCTTCGCCCGGCTCGGACGCGACATCCCCCAGGATGAACCCGGGACCAACCCGCAGCGGATGGCCGCCGACCCCGTCCTGGGGCCCGTCGACATCGACCTGACCCAATGCATGCGCCGATGAAAAAGATCGTCTTCCTGTGCCACGGCAACATCTGCAGGTCGCCCATGGCCGAATATGTAATGAAATTCCTGGCCGCGCAGGCGCACCGGTCGGAGGAATTCCGGATTACGTCCGCCGCGGTTTCCTATGAAGAAGAGGGGAACGGCATCTACCCGCCGGCCCAGCGGAAACTGCGCGAAGAGGGCATCCCCTTCGGGACACACCGGGCGCACCGGATCACCCCGTCGGAATATGCGCAGGCGGACCTGGTCATCGTGATGGACCAGTCGAACCTGCGGCTGCTCTCGCGCATCGTCGGACCCGACACGGAGGGGAAAGTGCACAAACTGCTGGAATACGCAGGTTCTTCGCGCGACGTCGCCGACCCGTGGTACACGGGCGACTTCAACGCGACATACGACGACATTCTCCGGGGGTGCCGGGGGCTTCTGGCTGCCTTATAGACCGTTGGGGAGGACGCCCTGCGTCATCCACCGACCGTTCCGCTCCCATGGCAGACGGGGCACGACGGGTGGTTATGCCTGTGCGCCGGAGCCGACCTCCCGCATTCGCTGCACCATACGCTGTTGTCTTCCCCGGTGTAGTTGGTTTCCCAGATGATCGTCGATGTTCCCTTCCCCGTACCATTGCAACTCGGGCACGTTCTCCGGGTGGAGGACGAAGACGAGTAAGAAGACGAGGATGAACCGGTAGAACCACCACCGCCATATGATCCAGTGTAAGGCACCGCACCCGAATAGGACGCGGAAGACGAGCTGGGCTTTTCGTAGCGGGTCGTGCTCGTCGTTTGCCCGACTCCACCACAGTCGATGCATTTCTTCAATCCGGAGCAATGCGGGCAGATCATCGTGAAGCCCATCGAAATCGTAAAGACACCGGTCCCATGGCAGATGTTACAAAGCCCCGAACCGTTGCACTTGGAGCAGAAGAAAGATCCCGTCACTTCCTTGTGGCCGTCTTCGTACAGCTTGGTCGTATAGGTCCAGTCCCCGTTCTGCGTCACCGTCACCGTCGGTTCTTTCGAAGCGGTCCGCCGGGGCGCCGCCGGAGCGGAACTGCTTCCGGCGGAAGCGGAGGAAGCCGCCGAAGCCGTGGAAGCGCGCGATGACGTTCCGGAGGAAGAAGGGGCCGACTGCTTCCGGCGCGAGGGAGCAGGAGCGGGCTTGGGCGGCGCTTCCCGCTTCCCTGTCGGAATCAAGCAGTCCGCATCGGTCGGGAAAAGGCCCTCCGCATAACGGATCGAAGGGTCTTTCGTATCGAAATCCACGAACTGGACGATCGACTGGAAATGCTTCTTTCCCTTGGATTTCGCATAGATTTCCGTCCCTTCCCGCCAGCCGATGCGCTTGAATCCTTCCTCCGCCAGTTCTGATTTAAGCGCGTAGACCACCTGGTCCTTCTCGTCGGCGGAAAGGTTCTTGTCGAAATGGAGCCGCGCGGCGTATTTCGCTTCGGCGGCCAGCTCTTCCAGGAACGCTTCGTCGAAGGCGCTGTAATCCGCTTCGGACGATTGGTCAAGCAGTTCCGACTGACTGAAACGATCGAGATGAACGCCGTCCGTCGAAGAAAAAGCATCGTAAAAGGCGGAATAGACGGGCTCGGAAGGGGTTTTCTGTGTGTATATGGATAAACAGCCAAAGTATCCGCCAATGGCACAGGCAACGATGCTGGCCAAGCCGAGCGCACCGAGACCGAGCACCTTCGGGAAGGTGGCGAGCCTTCTGCAGAGATAGAAAAAGAGGGAAAGCTCCAGTCCGACGGCCAAGCCGGCAAACAGAAAGAGCCATATTCCCCCGAATGGGACGGCTTTATCCTGACTGTCCCAGTAGGCCAAAGCGAAGACGGCCAGGACGACCACGGCTTCCACCCCGAGCATGAACAGGATGATACGTCCTGCGCCGAAGGCATCCAGACGCTTCACTCCAACCAGATACGGGAGCGCAAGGCCGATCAGCGCACCGATGACAAAAAGAAGTAAAATCCACAACATCGTTCGGTATCGTTTCAGGAAAGCAAGAAAGCAAGGGAGCGTGCCGCGCCGGCGGCAGCGTCGGCGAAGTCTTCGCCGGAAGAAGCATACAGTACGCCGCGGGAGGAGTTGATCAGGAGTCCGCCCCGGTCGTTGGCGCCGGCGGCCATCACTTCCCGGGCACTGCCGCCCTGCGCGCCGACGCCGGGCACGAGGAAGAAGTTATCCGGGCAGAAGCCCCTGATTTCCTTCAGTTTATCCGCCTTCGTGGCGCCCACGACGAACATCATGTTCTCCGGCGTGGAAATCGCCATCATCTTCTCCATCACCACTTGGTAAAGGGGTTTTCCGTCCTGGCCGGCAAACTGGAAATCCGCCGCGGAAGGATTGGAGGACAGGGCGACGACGATGGCGAAGCGCCCGGGATAGTCCAGGAACGGAGCGACCGTCTCGGAACCCATGTAGGGCGACAGGGTCACCGCGTCGAAATCGAAGGTCTCGAACAGGGACTTCGCGTACATCCGGGCCGTATTGCCGATGTCGCCGCGCTTGGCGTCGGCGATCAGGAACTGCTCCGGATAGTGCAGACGGATGTATTCCACCGTCTCACCCAGCACGCGCAATCCTTCGGGACCGAGGCATTCATAGAACGCGAGGTTGGGCTTGAAAGCCACACAGTACGGCGCCGTGGCGTCGACGATGGCCTTGTTGAAGGCCAGCACATCCTCCGCCGGGTGTCCGGTCCGCAGGTGCGGCGGCAGTTTGACATAATCTGTATCGAGCCCGACGCAGAGCATCGAGTGTTTCCGGCGGATCTGGCCGTATAATTCTTGCGTTGTCATGTTCCTTTCAATAAAGACGATAGAACCAGGCAATGGATTCCATGCCGGCCTCCCACTGGCTGATCAGGTAACTTTCGTTCGGCGAATGGATGGTGTCCCTTTCCAGGCCGAAGCCCATCAGCAGCGGATCGATGCCGAGGATGTGCTGCAGGTCGGCCAGCACGGCGATGCTTCCGCCGCCCCGACTCGGCACCGGCTTGACGCCATAGACCTTCTCCATCGCAAGGGAGGCCGCCTGGAACGCCTCGGAGGAAATGGGGATGAGGAAGCCCTCTCCCCCTTCGCATTCCTTCACGTCGATCCGGCAGTACGGCGGAGCGATGCGCTCCAGGTGCTCACGGAAGAGGCGGGTGATGGTGGCGCTGCGCTGGTTCGGGACGAGGCGCATCGAGATCTTCGCGTGCGCCTGGGAAGGAAGGACCGTCTTCGCGCCTTCGCCGGTATAGCCGCCCCAGATGCCACAGACATCCAGGCAGGGGCGGATGCCGATCCGCTCAAGGGTCGAATAACCCTTCTCGCCGCGAACGGCCCGGATCCCGACGGAGGCATTGAAGGAATCCTGATCGAAGGGCGCGCGGGAAAGCTGGGCACGGTCGGCGGCGGACAGTTCCACCACGTCGTCGTAGAAGCCGGGCACCGTCACGCGGCCGTCGGCGTCGATCAGGCCGGAGACGAGATCGCAGAGGGTCTGGATGGGGTTCGCCACGGCGCCGCCGTAATGACCGGAATGAAGGTCCTTGTCCGGTCCGGTCACCGTCACCTCCAGGTAGGCCAGGCCGCGCATGCCGCAGTTGATGGAAGGCACCTGCTCGGAGATCATCGTCGTGTCGGAAACCAGGATCACGTCAGCGGCGAGCAGGTCCTTGTGCGCTTCGGCCCAGAACGGGAGCGAAGGGCTCCCGATCTCTTCCTCGCCCTCGAAGATGAACTTGACGTTATGGCGCAGTTGCCCGCTCCGGAGCAGGAACTCGAAGGCCTTGATGTGCATGAACAGCTGCCCCTTGTCGTCGTTGGCCCCGCGTCCGTAAATGGCTGGACGCCCGCTCGGGTCGTCTTTCAGCACCGGCTCGAAAGGGTCGGTCAGCCACTTCTCCAGCGGCTCGGGCGGCTGTACATCGTAATGGCCGTAGACGAGCACCGTCTTCAGGGACGGGTCGACGACTTTGCTCCCGAACACGACCGGGTGGCCCTCCGGGGCGTCCGCACCGCTTCCCCGGCGCGCGGGGAAGACGCGGGCTTCATCGGCACCCGCTTCGAGCAGCAGGGCCGCCAGCCGCTCGGCGCAGCGCTGCATGTCGCCGCGATGGGCGGCCTGGGCGCTGACGGAGGGGATCCGCAGCAGGGAGAACAATTCGTCCAGAAAGCGCTCCCGGTTTTCCTGAATGTACTGTTTCATCGGTCAGATGGCGTTGGCAAGTTTCTCTTTCGCATAGGCGGAGGTCACCGTAAAGGTCTTCTTGCGGGAAGAAGGTGCTTCGAACATGGCGTCGTCGAAGATCTTCTCGCAGATGCCGCGCAGGCCGCGTGCACCGAGCCGGCCCTTGATGGCCGTGTCGACGATGAGGTCCTTCACGTCGTCTTCGATCTTCAGCGTGATGCCGTCCATCTCGAACAGTTTCTCGTACTGGCGGAGGATGGCGTTCTTGGGTTCGGAGAGGATACGCAGCAGGGCGTCGCGGTCCAGGGCATCCAGGTAGGTGATCACCGGCAGACGGCCGATGATCTCAGGAATGAGGCCGTAGGCGCGCAGGTCCTGCGGATCCACGTACTGCAGGAGGTTGTCCTTGTCGATCCGCTGCTTGCGGGATGCGCCGAAGCCGATCACCTGGGTGTTGAGCCGCTGGGCGATCCGGCGCTCGATGCCCTCGAAGGCGCCGCCGCAGATGAAGAGGATGTTCTGGGTGTTCACATGGATGAACTCCTGTTCGGGATGCTTGCGTCCCCCCTTCGGCGGCACGTTGATCACATTGCCCTCGAGGAGCTTCAGCATCGCTTGCTGGACGCCTTCGCCGGACACGTCGCGCGTGATGGAAGGATTGTCGCTCTTGCGGGCGATCTTGTCGATTTCGTCGATGAAGACGATGCCGCGCTCGGCCTTGGCGACGTCGTAGTCCGCCTCCTGCAGCAGGCGCGTCAGGATGCTCTCGACATCCTCGCCCACGTAGCCGGCCTCGGTGAGGACGGTGGCGTCCACGATGGTGAACGGCACGTCCAGCAGGCGGGCGATCGTCCGGGCGAGCAGCGTCTTGCCCGTACCGGTGGGACCCACCAGCAGGATGTTGGACTTCTCGAGTTCGACCCCGTCGGCGGCCTTCCCGGCCAGGTTGTGGTTGATCCGCTTGTAGTGGTTGTACACCGCCACGGAGAGCATCTTCTTGGCCCGGTCCTGCCCGATCACATAGTCGTCGAGGAAGGCCTTGATGTCCTTGGGCTTGTATTTGATGTCCAGCGCAGCGGCTTCCGTCTTGCGGTCCTCGGCCGCCGCGTCCTTGAGGTAGTCGTAAGCCAGTTCCACGCAGTCGCTGCAGATGCAGGCGTCGAGACCGCGCAGGAGGAAGGGAACGTCATGCTCCGCCCTTCCGCAGAACATGCAGTGCGATCCGGTTTGCTTCTTGGAGGCCATCAGCGGGACTTTTTGACGAGAATCTCGTCGACCATGCCGTAGTCCAGCGCTTCCTGCGCCGTCATCCAGTAGTCGCGGTCGGCATCGGCGAAGACTTTCTTGAACGGCTGCCCGCTGTGCTCGGAGATGATGTTGTACAGCTCCGTGCGGGTCTTCTCGATCTCCTTCGCCGCAATCATGATGTCGGAAGCCTGGCCCTGGGCGCCGCCGAGCGGCTGGTGGATCAGCACGCGGGAATGCGGCAGGCAGGAGCGCTTGCCCTTCTGGCCGGCGCACAAGAGCACCGAACCCATCGAAGCGGCCATGCCGGTGCAGATCGTCGCCACGTCGGGCTCGATCAGCTGCATCGTGTCATAGATGGCGAGGCCGGAGGTCACCTGGCCACCGGGCGTATTGATATACAGCGAGATATCCGCCGACGGATCAGTCGAAGCCAGGAACAGGAGCTGGGCCTGGATGATGTTCGCCACATCGTCGTCGATCGGCACGCCCAGGAAAATGATCCGGTCCATCATCAGGCGGCTGAATACATCCATCGAAGCAACGTTGAACTTCCGCTCTTCGATGATCGTCGGGTTGATATAGGCGTCCGTGGCGCCCGCGTATCCTTCCAGCGTCAGGGAGCTGATCCCCCGTCCGCGGGTCGCGAATTTCTTGAATTCCTTATCCATAAAAAATATCCGGACCGATTAGGCGGCCCGGATACAAATATCGGAAAAAGCTGCGATTATTTCAACTCGTTGTAGAGATCCTTGAATCGGATCATACTTCTCCGCCAACGGATCCACGGACATCCACCGGGCGATGACGGGGGCGCCTTTGTACACATAGCCCGACTCGGCGGCCCGGGCGGAGACGTTTCTGGTTTTCTCCCCCATGTTGCTTATTCACCCCGATCAACCAATTCTTCCAGTTGTTTCCGAAGGTCCGGCGACAGAGGGTCAAAGACTACGCCGGATTGTTCGTAGGCCAGAGGGATAAAATGCTCTCCCATCCTCTTTAAGACAAGAACATTATAGTACCTTCGGCCGGTTACTTGCTTCGCGTCGGGCGGGGCGGGAACGGGCTGACCACAATGGACACGTTCGATCAACTCCAAAACGGATTGTTCCGGCGCGGCCGGGATCTCCGAGCATCTGGTTTCCTGGTCATATTCTCGGAACTCGAAAATCTTCCCGCTTGATGGAAAGGATACAAACAGAAGCTGACTGCGAAAGTATGAGCTTGGATTGGGTTGTAATTCCACGACATAAACAGACTCGTTTTCTAAGAAGAGGTCTGTCGGGATACGACGGAAAGCAAACGTTCTCAGTGCGGACAGTTCCTTCGGCGGGATACTTGACAAATGCCATTGATGGACCCAGCGTTTGCTGCTTAGCCGATCGCAGACGGAGAGAATGTCCTGCACTACCGGTGAAGACAAATCATTGAGAGGGAGCTTCGGGTACATTTGAATGGTCATTACATGCGATTCCCCCTTCTTGAGGTTATTGAAATCCGCATGACTTATGAAGCAGGAGTAGGATTCAGGGATGTACCTCATGCAAAGGTCTTCCCGTAGACGCCGGCTAAATCTTCCAAGAGATTCCAGATCATGTATGTGTGTTTGCTCTTTACCAGAGAAAACCGTCATGTAGTAATTCGATATGCCTTTGGGCGGGCAACCGTCCTCCGGTAAATGAATGGTACAAGTAAACACGACGCTGTCAGCGAGAACGTCGTCAGAATAATACTTATTGATGTTCCCCGGATCATTGGACTGGGCATAGACTATTGGTAAAGTAGCTAAAATACTCAAAGTAGTAGCCACAATCAAACAAATCGCTATTCTGCATGAACGACAGATCATTCTATTCTATTCTTTTCCAATTAATCTATTCAAAATAATCATAACGACTATATTAATAAATACGTAAGTATTAAACCATATTGAGGTGTTCATAACGATTTCTAAATCTTGTGACGGAGTGTATTTGAGACTGACCATCGTATTCATAATCGCATAGATATTCACGAGAAAAAGAATAGATGATAAGGTGATACAAACCATCAAAATGATTCGTTGAATTCTATTTTTTGACATAGGAAACAGGAATATTACGGTTGTGTTTCAAATGGTGCTTCCTTTTAACACACTCGACCCTGCTGAATTCAAAACATCCGAGACAGTGGTTGTACAGTTGCGCGAGAAAAGTTTATACTCGTCAATGGCTGAGTTGAGGGCTTTCTGCTCCTCCTTCCCGGAGTAGCGCCAGCGGTTGGCGGCGTCGGTGAGGGTCCCGGCGGCCGAGCCGCCCGTCTGGCTCCACCGCGTTCCATAAGGCAGGAAGTCGCTGGTCTCGAGGACGTTCCCAGCAAAGTCCACGACCGCCCGTATGCTGCCCAAATGGTCCGTGATGTGGTGATGGACGGTGTATTCCATGATTATGGGAACTTTGCCTTTATTTGTTTTCGGGGGATTGCGTGTTTATTTGCAGACTGCATTAATTGTAACCGTTGTATTTTATTCCACAGGAGGGGATCGAAATTAAATGATTCTTTTCCGACCCTGAAACTACTAAGCCGTCCCTTTTGATTATAATAAACTATAATACAACTATATGGGATATGGTGCATATTTTTTTTAAGAAAAAACGTGAAACTATTGTGATTTCATTATCGCTAAAAGAGACACATTGAGGGACTTCAGCTACTCGTAAAAACACTAATTGGATTACACTGATGACAACTCCTATCACAAGCAATATAAACAGCGATGGGGCTTTTTCTTCTGGTCCTGTCTTATAATATACTGCTAATAATATAGCGAGCATATACAAAACAATGACACGAAGAACAAAGCGGATATACTTCATGGTTGATATAGAATAGGTTTCCATATTAAATCAGAATTAGATTCTTGTGTCTTATTACTGGAAGATTCAATGGCATCTTCCTCTTTCGTTTTGGATTTGTTGTTCGGTATGTTCTTGAAATTATTTGCTGCTTTTCCGAATTGATACAATGAAATCACGTTTAGTGCAGCCTCAGTAACACTTGTGGGCTCAGAGACAGTATATAATCCAATAGTAGAATCAATCAAATCAGCGGTGGTCTCTAGTTCTTTATTTTCATTCCCGAAATATTCATCCAATCCTTTCCCAAGAGCTTTAGCTACACGTCCGCCATCCAGGTGTAGGAGGCCAATTGCGAAGTGTTCCCGCCGCTGGTCGTGCTTACGCCGCTGATCAGGTTCAGCTCGTTCCACGAGAGGTCCTGCCCCGTCCGCCCGCCATGGGTGGTGTTGCCGTTCGCATCGTAGGTGTGTGACATAACTGTGATATAATCATTTGTCATCGAAGATTGTTATTATTATAATCTCCTACTTCAGTCTTGTCTTTAGATTACGGATAGTTATCATAATCATTAATTCTCCGATATTGATTAGCCTTTGCATCATCATCCCATCTGCTAATGAATATAGTTTCTCTTTCGCCTAAAAGAGTCAAAACATAATAAAACGGATGATGAACATCATTCTGTTGTAGTCTTTTTACGGAATAATATGGGCTATAATGAATCATATAAAAATCCGATTCCCCGAAATCATCAACAATCCTTTGAGTTATCCCATTAAAACAAAAATCCTGACAATAAAAAGTATTCTGATACACTATTCTACTGTTTTTTAATAGAAAAATACGAGAATGGCTATCAGGAATGCTACTGAAGAAGGGGCTTTTATAAGGAAAACCTAATAGCATAGAGATTTCTTCATCCTGCGTAAATTCACATACAATCAATAGACTATCATAATCTACCTTGAGAACCTTTCTCAGGTCTATTATGCAAGTATCACTATCCAAAGGTAGTTTTGTTTCCATATAATGAACTATCTTTCTAGTCGTTCGATCTCTGAATAGATCTGTTATTATGTAGTCACAAGAAGAGAAAATACTTGTAAATACAAGAATAAAGAAAAAAGTCGTAAGCCTCATGGTTACTTAATATTAAGTCCGTTTTCTCCTTTATTACCGATGACTTTTAGAGCGGCTTCATATTTGGATTGCGAGAGAGTTTTGCGTCGTATAACAAAACATTTATCATCAATTTGATGAGACACCCATAATCCGTTTTCCTTGAATTTCTTTTAATATCTCGAAGACGAGGGCGCCCTTGTACACGTAGCCCGTCCCGTCGGCCCGGGCGGAGGCGTACTTGGCCCCGTCCGCCATCCAGGTGTAGGAGGCCAGCGTCGAGGACGCCGCGCCGCTGCCCTGCGACACGCCAGCGATGAGGTTCAGCTCGTTCCACGCAAGGTCCTGCCCCGTCCGCCCGTCATGGGTGGTGTTGCCGTTCGCATCGTAGGTGTAGGAGGTGTACGTCACCCCGCTGCCGCTGGTGCCGGTGTTGGTGAGGGAGGAGATCCGGTTGCCTGTCACGTGGAAGGCGAAGTCGTCCTCCGCCGCGGAAGCCGACGCCCCGTAGCGCCTGAGCGCCGTGATGTTCCCGTTGCGGTCGTAGGCGATGCCCTGCTCGGTGAAGGCGTAACGCTTCTTGCACGGGCGATGTATTATCAGATAAAGTTTTTGTATTCTTTTAAACATCCAATTACAAGTGACTTATGAGTGAGTATTTATTGCAAACACCCACGTTCATTTTGATAATGACGACGAATATGATTGTCTTATATAAAATAAACCTCGTAAGTCGTCGGTATAATATAAGTCATAAATGCCTTTTTTAGGCTCGATGCAAATCACAGTTTCTTCATCGTAACAATAACACTGGACATCCAAATAATTCATAGGGTAGAGTTTAACGCCATTGACTACAGGTGCATTCTCCTGTCGTGATTTAAGCCTGAGATTGTAGCATTTTCCGATAACAATTTTTTTACACTCAGGAGAAGGTCTCGCCGCTTCTCTAACTACTATTTTGTACAATTGATCCTGTCTTTGCGCATAAATAATATACCAAGAGTTTTCCTTCTTGATTTTTTTTTATGAGATAATTCGATGTGCCTTCTTCGTCTTGTCTAATGTTGTTTTTTGAGAGTGAGCAAGATACATCCAAAAACATTATTAATAGTATTGATAAAATGAAAAAATGAGACTTCATCTTTTTAATAATTTTGAATTACTGTTTTTTTTGCCCTTCTTATCTTTGACGAACCATTCCGCACTAGCGGCTCCTGCCGGATATCCTCCTCCTGGGAGCATTTGCATTTCTTTCCCGGAAGCGTCATAAATCTTCTCAAATACAATTCCGGATTGTTTTGTCGCTTTGTGAGCACGGCGATATACCGAGCCCTTTGATTTGATGCCGGAGATGAGACCCCTTTCTTTTGCGATATCAAGGCCCCTTGGTATGCCTCTGTAACTTCATGTAACATATCTGCTCCCGGTTTATCGTGAGCTTCGCTGATTTTTCCTAATACATTTGGATTAACGGATTGCTCTGCAACAATAGTATTCTCAGTAACAGTATTACCTAGAAACGCTCCTCCTATAAACAAATTGCCAGATGGAGTTTGAGTCGTATTTGCCGCATTTATGTGTACTGTAATAGCATTGTCGTCTATTGCATTAATAAGTTGCCGAGCATTTCGGGAGAGTTTACCTTCTTTAACTTGAGTATAAGAAACTTTCCCATCCGAGTCCATAGATAACAAGAGCTCTCCTTGTACAGAAGATTGCAGTTGAATAAAAGCCTCATTTCTTTCTGGACCACTTAATTCGACATCATCAGAATAAATAGCCATTCTCCCATCCAAATCCACTAAGCAAATCGGACTCCCCGCACAATCCCCATACCCACCCATCGGATAATCCTTCTCCGCCAGGGGATCCACGGACATCCACCGGGCAACGGCAGGGTCGTACATGCGGGAGCCGTAGTCGATGAGCGGCAGGGCGGAAGCGTACTTGGCCTCGTCCGCCATCCAGGTGTAGGAGGCCAGCGTCGAGGACGCAGCCCTGGCGGGCGCCGCCCACGGAAAGAGTTGGACGAACAGCAGCAGGAAGGCGATGGCAAGTCTGTGGCGCATGGGAAAGAATCCTTTATCGTTTTTGCAAATATAAAACAAAAAGATTCAAATCCTATTGGGCTGAGCGGACAATTGTTTCGTTGAAATAACTCTCCCTCCCCGCTTTCAAGGCAGAGAAATGAACGGCCCCATTTACCACCTAAAAGAAAAAATATCCGGACCGATTAGGCGGCCCGGATACAAATATCGGAGAAAGCTGCGATTATTTCAACTTGCGGAACTTCTCCTCGGTGATTTTCTTCTTGGAGAGCGTCATCTTCTCCTTCAAGGCAGCGAGGACCTTCTCGTTCTCGACATTCTCCTCGATATTGCGCATCTGGCGCTCGTCGGAGAGGATCTGCTGCGCGGCACTCTCGAGAAGCTGCTCCGGCACATTGCCCATTCCGTACATCGCATACTGATAGGCAGCATAAGCCTTCGCGGCCTCGTGCATGTCAGCCTCTTCGATCTTCAGGCCGTACTTGTCCATCAGGTAACCGCGGACCAGCTGCCAGCGGAAGTCCTCCAGGAAAGCGGCGAACTCGCTGTCGACCTGCTCGCGGGAGAATTTCTCCTTGTTGTTCTCATAGAGCCAGCGCTTGAGGAATTCCTCAGGCACCTGCACGGCGGCCTTCTCCACGACATAGGCGCGGATGTCACGGGAGAGGCGCCAGTCCGTCTCCTGCTTGTAGTTCGCAGCCACACGCTCGGCAGCCTTCGCATCGAACTCCTCGGCCGTCTTGACAACCCCTTCGCCGAAAATCTTGTCGTACGTCTCCTGGCTCTCGACGGCCGGGACGAACGTCTTCACATTCACGATCTTCACGTTCCAGAGCGGTTCAAGCCCAGAAAGCTCTTCCTTCTTCACCTTCAGCAGGGCAGCGCGGTCGGTCTCGTTCTCGAAAGCCAGCGTCACGTCCACATCGAAGCTGTCGCCGGGCTTGGTGCCCAGGAACAGGCTGCGCGCGTCCTCAGCGACATTGCGCAGGGTGATGTAAGCGCCCTCGACCTTGCGGTCACCCTGGGTCAGGTCGGCGATCACATAGTCCTCCTCACCGGCGGACTCCCCTTCCTCGAAGCCACCATACTGCTTGAGAAGGTTCTCCTTCATCTGCTGCTTGGCCTCGTCCGTCACCTCGATCCAGTAGGCCGGCACCTTGTCCTCCTTGCCGATCTCGAAATCCAGCTTCGGGGAAAGGCCCATATCGAACTTGAACTCGAAATCGTCACCGCTCTTCCAGCTGTTCTCCTTCTGCGACTCGCTGGCCAGCGGTTCGCCGAGGATATGCAGTTCGTTGTCCTTGATGAATTTGTCCAGCTGCTCGGAGACGATGCGGTTGACGGCCTCGTAAAGCGCCTGGTCGCCATATAACCGCTGCACGAGCTGCATCGGAACCATTCCCTTGCGGAATCCCTTGATATCCGCGTTCTTACGATAAGCGGAGAGGCGCTTCTTCTCAAGGTCGGCATAATCTTCCGCCTTCAGGGTGAGTGTCATCTCGACATTCAAGTCATCGATTTGTTTCTTGCTAATTTCCATGCTATTAATTGTTTTGTTTTCTATTCTCGAAAAAAGCGCGCAAAAATAAGCATAAATCCTCAAACGGGCAACTTATTCGGATACACGACGCGCTCGTGGTACATCTGGACCAGATAGGACTTGAGCTCCCGCTTGAGGACCTCCATGTCGTGGAGGGTGATCTCCGCCTCGTCGAACTGCCCCGCATCGCGCTTCAACGCGAACATCCGCTCCACGAACTCGGAGAACGCCTGCTGCGAGTTGTCCTTGAGGGTACGGGATGCAGCCTCAAGGGTATCGCAGACCATGAGGATCACCTGTTCCGGCGTCCGCGGCTTCACGCCATTGTAGAAGAAGGCGTCGGCCTGGGTCGGATCGCCGCCGCCCATCAAGTATTTGTTGTAGAAATAATTCGTATTGGACGTACCGTGATGGGTCCGGATGAAATCCTGGATCACTTCCGGCAGTTTGTACTGTGCCGCCAGCGCGAGGCCGTCGGAAACATGCGCGATGATATCCCGGGCACTCTGCTCGGGAGAAAGGCCGTCATGATAGTGCGAACCGCCCGGCGCCATGCTCTCGTTCTCGATGAAGCACAGCGGATTGCGCATCTTGCCGATGTCGTGGTAAAGGGCACCGGCACGGACCAGGAGGCGGTTGGCGTCAATCGAGCGGGCCGCCGCATCCGCCATGTTCATCACCTGGAGGGAATGCTGGAAGGTACCGGGAGCGACGCTTTCCAATTCACGGAGCAGCGGGGTGTTGGTATCGCACAGTTCGCGCAGGCGGGAGTTCGACACCAGGTTGAAGACTTTCTCGAAAAGGTAGATGAGCGGGTAGCCCGCCACCGAGAGCATCGAACCCAGGAAGAGGAAGAGTACCGCCTGATAGGGGTCGTCGGAGGTCATGTCCACCATGCGGAAGGCCAGGAAGACCAGCATCAGGGTCACGAACACGATCGCCGCCGTCAGGAACTGCATCCAGCCCTGGTTGAAATAGCGGAACGTGAAGATCGCGACGAGGCTCGCCGCAGAGAACATTACGAAGAGGACGGTGCCGCCGGGTGCAAAGATCAGCAGCGGGAACAGCGCCAGCAGGCAGACCGGCAGGATGACCTTGTTCTTGAAGAAGGCCTCCAGATAGAGGGCTCCCAAGGTGAAGGGCATCATATAGAGATACTTCGGCGCGTGCTTGCTCAACACCAGCGCCGCGATCGTCATCAGCAGGTAGACCACCAGCAGGTACAGGAGCCGCCGGCGGTCGAGGAATATTTTCCGGTTCGAATAGTAGATGACCAGGAAGAGCATGACCGTCAACGCGAGCGCGAGCAGGGCGTTGCCCAGCCAGAAACGGATCGCAGGACCGCCGTATCCCAGGTTCTTCTCGTACTCCGCCTTGTAGGAATCGATGATCTGCGCGATCTCGGCAGTCACGATCTCGCCCTCTTCCACGATGAGTTCACCGGCGCTCACGAACCCGATGGTCGGTGACACCTCCGCCGCATTCTCCGCATTGACAAGCTCCGTCGTCTTCGCATCGTATTCCAGGTTGGGCTCGATCAAGTCGTACACCCCGCAGGCACGCAGGACGGAGTCGACATTCTCCTCCGCCACACGGCCGGAAAGTTCGGAGAGCAGCCGGGCGCGCGCACCGGACTCGCGGAGCACCTCGGACGCCGGATGCTTGGAAACCCGCTTGCCCTTCTGGATGTAGACGACGGCATCCGTGACATCCTCCACGCGGCTGTCCAGCTTCAAGCCGTCTTCCGTGACGATACCGGCCGCATAGATGCGCTCCAGCACGGGCAGCAGGGCCGTCCGGAAGGAAGCGGGCTGCCGGCCGAGGTCCATCTGCCCCAGTTTTTTCACGGCGCCGGCCAGGGCCTCTTCCCGGACCCGGTAATAGGGAACCACGATGTTCTTCCGGTCAGACCGCTCTGCACGCAGCTGCTCCCCGGTCTTGAGGATCGGGAAGTCGAACTGTGCGTTCAGGGTCTCGTGTTTCCAGGGAGACCCCTTCCGGTAGTCGGCATCGAACTTGGCGTTGCGCGGGAAAATCACCGTCAGGACCACGAACAGGGCCAGGAACGGCAGCAGGATCCGCATGTCGGCCGGACTGGGGCGTTTGAGTTTCATCTTACGGACAAGTTACTTGAACGGGCTTCCCGCCTCCTTGGCGACGAAGCTGTAGGTCAGCCGGTCGGTCAGACGCGGAAAAAGGCGGTGGGCGATAACCGTCGCCTTGCCGAGCGGCGTCAGGATCATCTGCGAGCGGCGGCGTTCCAGGGCCTTTGCCAGGCGGGCGGCACAGTCTTCCGCGCTCATCAGTTTCTCTTCGTTCAGCGGCGTCTCTCCCTGGGCGGAACCGTCCGCCGTCAGGGCGGCCCGGCGGACATTCGAGTCGGTGTAGCCCGGTGCGAAGACCAGCACGCCGAGTCCGTCCTTCAAGTGCTCGATCCGGAGGGTGTCCAGGAAGCCGCGAACAGCATATTTCGAAGAGGAGTAGCCCGTCCGGGCGGGGAGGGCGCTGTAGCCGGCGATCGAGATCACGCCGACGACCTGTCCCTTGGCGGCGAGCAGGTACGGAAGGGCGTACTTCGTGCACTGGACCGTTCCCCAGAAGTTCACGTCCATCAGGGAATGGATCACCTTGAGGTCCAGGTCCTTGAACATCGCCCGCATGGAAATGCCCGCATTGTTCACCAGAATGTTGATGCCGCCGAAGCGGGCCACCGCCGCCTCCACGAGCGCACGGCAGTCTTCCTCGCGGGTGACATCGGTCTTCACGCAGAGCACCCGCTCCGGATCCGCGCTCACGGAGGGCGCCAGTTCCAGCAATTTCTCGTAGGAACGCGCGGCCATCACCACGCGGGCGCCGCGACGGCCCAGTAACCGGGCGGAAGCCAACCCGATACCCGAGCTGGCTCCCGTCACGATCACGACTTTGTCCTTGAAATAATCAGGGCGCATATTTTCCGTCGTTTCAGATCACTGCATCACCGTCATCGCCGCGATGTCGTCGCCGTCGTAGGCGCCGGCATCGAGTTTGGCTTTGATTTCCTTGAAAGCATTGAGCGTATACGCCACGTCCTCCATCGTATGGGCGGCCGTGCAGACGATCCGGAAGATGATCATTCCCTTCGGGATCACCGGATAGATGACCATCGAGCAGAAGATGCGGTAGTTCTCGCGCAGGTCCTTGGCCATCTTGGTGGCCTGGGCGATGCCGCCCTTGATGTGGACCGGCGTCACGCAGGCTTCCGCCTCCCCGATGTCGAACCCTTCGGCCTTGAAGCCGTCCTGGATGGCGTGGGTGATCTGCCAGCACTTGCGGCGCAGCTCGTCGCCTTCCGGAGAATCGATGATCTCCATGCGCTTGATATTGCCGATCACGAGGGCCATCGGCAGGGACTTCGCATACATCTGCGAACGCATGTTGGCGCGCAGGTAGTCGATGATGGCGTGCGGGCCGGCCACAAAGCCGCCGATGGAGGCCATGCTTTTCGCGAAGGCGCCGATGTAGAGGTCGATGCCGTCCATCACGCCGAAATGCTCGGACGTGCCGCGGCCGTGCTCGCCCAGGAGGCCGAAGCCATGGGCGTCATCGATCAGGATGCGGAAAGGATACTTCTGCTTGAGGGCGACGATCTCGTCCAGTTTGCCCAGTGCACCGGTCATGCCGTAGACGCCCTCGGTGATCAGGAGCACACCGCCGCCGTTCGCATCGGCCTCGGCGCAGGCGCGCGCAAGGACCTTCTCGCAGTCGGCCATGTTGTTGTGGCGGTATTTGTACTTGCTGCCGACATGGAGACGGATACCGTCCAGCAGGCAGGCGTGGCACTCGGCGTCGTAGACGATCACGTCGTGACGGGCGGTCAGCGCATCGATCGTCGAGACGATTCCCTGGTAGCCGAAGTTGTACAGGAAGGCGTCCTCCTTCTTCTCGAAGTCGGCGAAGATCCGCTCGAGTTTCTCATGGTAACGGGTGTGCCCGGACATCATCCGCGCGCCCATCGGATAGGCGAGGCCCCAGTCGGCCGCGGCCTGCGCGTCCGCCTTCCGGACCTCCGGATGGTTCGCCAGGCCCAGGTAGTTGTTGAGGGACCAGTTGAGCACGGGAATGCCGTTGAACGTCATGTGGGGGCCCAGTTCCCCTTCCAGGCGGGGATACATGTAGTAACCGAAACCCTGCTGGAAATACTGCCCGATCGGACCGCCGGCATCGCGGGAAATTCTGTCAAAGATATCAAGCATGTCGCAATGGTATTAAGCGTCGATATTGGCATAGTGGGCGTTCTCCTCGATGAACTGCCTGCGCGGCGGGACATCGTCGCCCATGAGCATCGAGAACGTACGCTCGGCCGCGGCCGCGTTCTCGATGGTAATCTTGCGGAGACGGCGGCGGGACGGATCCATGGTGGTGTCCCAGAGCTGCTCGTCGCTCATCTCACCCAGACCTTTGTAGCGCTGCACGGTCACGCCCTTTTCGGAGCCCTTGCCCAGGCGGGCGGTGGCCTCGGAACGCTGCTCGTCCGTCCAGCAGTAGACCTCCTCCTTTCCCTTCTTCACCAGATAGAGCGGAGGGGTGGCCAGGTAGACGTAGCCGTTCTTGATAAGGTCGAACATATAGCGGAAGAAGAACGTCAGGATCAGGCAGGCGATGTGGCTGCCGTCCACGTCGGCATCGGTCATGATGATGACCTTGTGGTAGCGCAGGCGGCTGAGGTCCATCCGCTTCTCGCCGTTTTCATCTTCCTTGGCCACGGAAACGCCCAGGGCCGTGTAGATGTTGCGGATTTCCTCGCTGTCGAACGCGCGGTCGGTGGCCGCCTTCTCCACGTTGAGGATCTTTCCGCGGAGCGGCAGGATCGCCTGGATGCGGCGGTCGCGGCCCTGCTTGGCCGTTCCGCCTGCGGAGTCACCCTCCACGAGGAAGAGCTCGCATTTCTCCGGATCGCGCTCGGAGCAGTCGGCCAGCTTGCCGGGCATGCCGGCGCCGGACATCGCGCTCTTGCGCTGCACCATCTCGCGCGCCTTGCGGGCCGCGTTGCGTGCGGTCGCAGCCAGGATGATCTTCTCAACGATCAGCTTGCCCTGCTTGGGGTGTTCCTCGAGGTACTGGTCCATCGCTGCGGCAGTCGCCTGCGACACGGCCGAGGTCACCTCGGGGTTGCCCAGCTTGGTCTTCGTCTGTCCTTCGAACTGCGGCTCGGCCACCTTCACGGACACGACGGCGGTCAGGCCTTCACGATAGTCCTCCTGCGAGAGCTCGCCCTTGAACTTGGCGAACAGGTTGTTCTTCTCGGCATAGTTCTTCAGGGAACGGGAAAGGCCCATCTTGAAGCCCTGCAGGTGCGTGCCGCCTTCGATCGTATGGATGTTGTTGACGTACGAATAGATCTTCTCCGAGAAGCCGTTGTTGTACGAAAGGGCGATGTCGATCGGGATGATCTTGTCGTTCTGGACGCTGACCGGCTCGGGGATGAGCTGGGTGGCGCCGGCGTCGAGGTATTCGATGAATTCAGGCAGACCCTCCTTGGAGTAGAAGACGTCGCTGCGGGTAATCATCTTGCCGGTCGCCTTCTTGTCGCCGTTCGCATCGAGGATGTACTCCTCGACCTGCTGGTCGGGACGCAGGTCCGTCAGCGTGATCCGGATGCCCTTGTTCAGGTAGGCCAGCTCGCGCATGCGGGCGGCCAGGGTGTCGTACTTGTAGACGATCGACTGGACGAAGATCTCGGCGTCGGGATGGAAGGTGATGGTCGTTCCGGTGTCGGAGCAGTCGCCGGTGATCTCGACCGGGCCGAGCGGCTTGCCCTTGGAATACTTCTGGACGAAGATATGCCCCTCACGGTGCACCTCGGCGACCAGCAGGTCGGAAAGCGCGTTGACGCAGGAGACGCCCACGCCGTGCAGACCGCCGGACACCTTGTAGCTGTCCTTGTTGAACTTGCCACCGGCATGGAGGACCGTCATGACCACTTCGAGGGCGGAACGGTGCTCCTTCGGGTGCATGCCCGTCGGGATGCCGCGGCCGTTGTCGGACACGCGGATCGAATTATCTTCCAGGATGGTGACGGTGATATCGGTGCAGTAGCCGGCCATGGCTTCGTCGATGCCGTTGTCGACCACCTCGTATACCAGGTGGTGCAACCCCCTCTCCCCTACGTCTCCGATGTACATCGAAGGTCTCTTCCTCACGGCCTCAAGGCCTTCCAGCACCTGGATGCTACTGGCGGAATACTGTTCTTCCGCCTTTTTCGTCGCTTCGTTTTCGATCATAAAAGCAGGATTTGTATAAACATACAAATATACGCAATTTTTCTTAGAAATCCAGCGTTATTCCGGCCGTAAACCAAGGGCCTTTTTCCGCATAGAGCGGGACGCGCTGGATGGCCTGTCCGAGCAGGTTTCCGCTCTCGAGCCAGAAGCCCAGGACACGGCTCAGCCGGTACCCTGCCACCAGGCCCGGATCGACCCAGCCGGGGATCCGCAGTTCCGTGCCGTCCGTCACCTTCTCGGCATACAGGCCGGTACGCGCAGTCGACGCTGCGACACGTGCGCCGGCATAGACACGCGGATTGAACCAATACTGGAAACGCAGGTCGCCGCGGACAGCGGCCGGCGCGAACTCGATGGCGGGCGTCAGGGAAGCCGAACGGTCACCGTCGAGACCGGTGAACACCGTCCGGTTCAGCTGCACGGCGCCCTCGATACTGACGCGGTCGGACCGCCAGGCGGCCTGCAGGTCGGCGTAAAGCCGGTTGCAATCGGCGAAAGAGACCACCGGATGCAGGCGGGAGGTCGCGAAGAGCACGGCGTCGAACGGCCGGTTCTGCGACGCGGCGAAACCGCCCTTCACGGAGAAGGTCAGCAGCGGCGTGATATTCCCGCGCAGGCCGAGGCCGACATCGATCTTGTCAAAACTGTTGTCAACCAGCGGGTCCGCACCCGTCAACAGGAGCGGGTGGATGAAATGGTACGTGTCCGTCAGGCCGCTCCAGGAGTGTGCGGCACTGCCGCCGGTCAGGTAGGCGTAGAGGTTCAGGTGGCGTTCGATGGCATTGAACGATACGTGCAGGTCGGGCGAGAAGAGCCGGGGGCGGAAGAGCGCCACCGTTTTGCCGGGCAGCACCACGTCCATCCGGGCGCCGAGGCGGAACTGCCAGCGGCCCCGTTCGAGCTCATAGCGCGGATTCAGGACGATCCGGCCCGCATTGTCATCGAACAGGCGGTGCCAGGAGCGGGTCTCCAGCTGGAAGCCGACCAGCACCTTGCTGGATTCATCCAGGACGGGACCGACCGTTCCGTCCACGATGAAACTGCGTTCGGACAAGGACGGATCGACATCCGCCAGGTGGTCCTGGGAGACGCGGCCGCGGAAACCGGCGTCATAGTAGAATGTCGCGGCGGGATCGGTGGAAGTCACGCGCAGGCGGACCTCGCCGTCATGCCGGTTGCGGTTCCACAGGTTGTCCTTCGTCGAAAGACCGTCGTATTCCACCGCCGTGGTCAGCAGCATGCGGTTCCACTTGACGCGTCCTTCCAGACCGAAGCGGTTCGTCATGTCACGGCCCTTCCAGGGAGCGACGCCCCATTCGTCCAGGATGGCGGCGCCGGCCGCATCCGCAGGGTGGACGCCGATGTCGGCGAAGTTCCCGAAATAGGACCTGTGGTCGCCGTAGACGCTCATCTGGAAACGGCCCGGCAACGAAGGGCTGAACACAAAGGCGGCATCAGGATGCAGCGAATAACCCGCTCCCGCCCGCAGGAAGAGTGTCCGGCCGCGCCAGGCGTCCTTCTCGGGCCGCATGTCGAGCATGTAGGGAGAGAAGTTGTAGGCGCCCCGGTACGCCTTGTCGAAAACCTCGTAATCGAAGTCCAGGTCGAAACGCAGCAGGGAGTCGGGAACGGCCATCTCCAACTGGGGCTTGTGGATATCGGAAGCATCCCCCTGGTAGACGTTGGTCACCTCCACCGTCGGGTTGAAATTCTGTCCCAGAAGCCCGGGAGCGGCCGACAGCAAAGCCGCCGCAAGAATGTATATTCTGTTGAGTGTCTTCATAATCATCGGATTTTATTCGGCGTTCATCATGGATTCCAGCCGGTTCAGCCGCATCCGGACGAGGTCCTCGATATCGTCGTTCCTGCCCGTCGGCGTATAGCCGTCCAGGATGCTTTCGAAGGTTGCCTTGGCCTGTTTCATGTTCCCGCGCTCGGCGAAAGAGTCGCCCAGGGCGACATAGGCCTTCGCCAGCCAGTAGGACTGGGCGCCCGATTCAGGAGCGAAGGCATACACCTTCTTCTCCACCTCTTCGTACTTGCCCCGGTCGAGGGCGTCCTGGATCAGCATATAGGTTGCTTCCGCCCCTTCCGCCGTAGACGGAGAAGCGCTCAGGCGGGTAAAGATCTCCATCGCCTCGGCGCGGTTGTTCAGGGACAGGTTGGACTTGGCACTCACATAGTCGGCCTCACGCTTCTGCGCCTCCGTGCTGGCGGCGTCGGAAGCCACCCGGCCGGCGCAGGTGAGGGCGGTCTCGTAGTCCTGCCCGCGGAACGCGGAACGCATCATCCCCAGGCGGGCCGTATGGCGCGCCGGTTCGGCCTTCGCCCGGCCGAGCAGGGAAGAATAGCTCCCGTAGGCATCCTGGAAGTGCTCCATCTCGTAGGAGAGCGTCGCATAGTTCAGGACCGCCGTCTCGGAGAAGGAGCCTTCGTCGTCCTTCTGCAGGGCCTTCCGGTACCAGTCGCAGGCCAGTTCCTTCTTGCCCAGGCCACGGTAGCATTCGGCGACATAGAAATCGGCCAGGGCCACCTTCCGGCCTTCCGGATACCGCTGCAGGTAGTTCTGCAGGGAGGCGAGGGCCTTGCCGTAGTCTTCCGTCTGGAAGATCTGCTCGGCGGCATTGAAGTAGAGGTCCTCCTTCTCACTGTCGGACTTCCCAGCATTCAGGCCGACCGACTCGGCATAGTCAAGGTATTCGTCAGCCCGGCCGTCGGACTGGTAGATGGATTCGATCGCAAGCAGCGCCTCTTCGGCGTATTCCGTGCCCGGCATCTCGCCGACCACCTGCTTGTAGCAGGAGAGGGCGCGGTCATATTCCGACTGGTTGCGGGCGATCATGCCCATCTCGATCAGCGAGCGGGCGGCGATGGTCTTGTCCTTCGTGTTCGCACGGAGCCGCTCGAAGCAGCGCACCGCCTCGTCGGTCTGTTCCGTTGCCACATAGGCCCGGCCCAGTTCGAACAGGGCCTCGGAATAGTATAGCGCCGAGGGATCCGCATCGAAGGCATGCGCAAGGGTCTGGACCTTCTTGTCCCGCTTCCCCATCAGACCGTAGGCAGTGCCGGCGCGCAGCCAAGGATAGAGATTGTCCGCATAGCCGAAACGCTTCACCGCCTGCTCGTACCGGTCGATGGCCGCCGCGTAGTCCTTGCCGATGAAGTCGCAGTCGGCGCGGCGCAGGGCGGCATCCGGTCCGTCCGCCGGATCGCTCGCCTCGAGGTACATATCGAACCATTTGGCCGCCTCGGCATACTCTCCGTTACGGAAATAGCAGTAAGCCAGGTCGTAAGGGATCCGGTTCCCTTCCTTCTTCCCTTCCAGGGCGGAGAGGTTGTAGAGTTCCTTGAACGCATCCACGGCCTCGGTATACTGGTCGCTGCGGTAATAAGACTCCGCCAGCCAGTAACGCGACAGCTGGTGGAAGGACTCGCGCTTGTCGGAATAGTAGGAAGCCGCCTTCAGGAGCGGGACGGCGTCGCGCCACGAACCGCCCTCGATGAGCTGCTGTGCGCGGAGATAGTTCGCCCGCATGTAGTTGGCTTTCTGGTCGGAGTCGAGTTCATCGATGTTCGCATACGCCTCCACCGCACCGGCATAATCGCGGTTGTACAGCGAAGCCAAGGCGACGTAGCTGTAGATGCGGTCCCCCTGCTTCTTGTCGGGGTATTTGGCGATGTATGCGTCGAAGACCTTCGGATTGTGGTTCAGGTCGAACGAAAGTTTCGCGTAGTTGAAATGGGCGTCTTCCTGGATCGCCGGGTCGATCGGTGACTCCGAAGCGGCCTTGAAGGCGTCCAGGGCGGAGACTTTGTCGCCCGTCTGGATGTAACTGTAGCCCAGCTGGTAGTTGGCGACCTGGCCGATCGAGTCGGTGCGGTCGGTCATCATCGAGAAGTTCTCGACGGCGCCTTCGAAGTCGCGGGCGGCATACAGCACGGAACCGGCGAAGAAATAGTCCTCACGGCCCATGTCGCGCCGGTCGCCCAGGGCCTTCTTGTAATAGTCACGGGCCTTCGCGCTCTCCCCTTCCGCCAGGTAAGACTCGGAGATGATCCGGGCCAGGTGCGGGGCGCGTTCCTTGGGCGTGTTCTCATACATCGGCACCCCATGCTCCACCGCATAGGCGTAGTCCTTCAGCATGTAGCGGCACTCGACCATGTAATACTCCGACAGGTCCTTGAAGCGCGGGTCCTTGGCGGCTTTCCCGAACCAGCCGAACGCATCCTCGAAGCGCTCCTGCGTATAGGCGATGTAGCCCAGGGAGTAGCGCGAAGGGGCGGTGTAATCGGAATATGGCATCTTCTCCGCGTCGGCGAAAACCTCCGCGGCAGCATCCAGGTCACCGGTCTCGAAGAGCGAGTAGCCCTTCTTGAACGTGAATTCGGACACTTGGTCGGAGAGCAGCCCCTCGGGCGTCACCTGTGCGAAAGCCTCGTTGGCCGCAGGATAGTCTTCCGCATCGAAATAGTTGAGCCCTGTATAAAAGCGCAGCTGGGCGTCAAGGCCGGTGTAAGGATGCTCGGAGAGGAAGGTCTGGGCCGCCTTGGCGGAGCCGTCTTCCTGCAGCCGGACCGAACAGAGGACGCTCCAGCCCCGGGCGAGCACGTCGCCGCTCCGGTCATGGATGTCGTTGAAAAGGGCCGCTGCCCGTTCGAACATGCCGTTCTCGTACAAAACGCGGGCACGGCGGAAATCATCCCGCTCCGCCCGCGGAGCCGCGAAGGCGCCTCCCCCGAGCAGGAGGACGGCGGCGAGCAGGGTCACGATGCGTTTGACTTTCATATGGAACCAATTTT
Organism: uncultured Bacteroidia bacterium; assembly: GCA_902801205.1. Classification (GTDB taxonomy): domain Bacteria; phylum Bacteroidota; class Bacteroidia; order Bacteroidales; family UBA932; genus Cryptobacteroides. The sequence continues at coordinate 8,229 of CADCHE010000013.1, read as the reverse complement.
ATCGTCTTTTTCAATAATCTACAAATTTACTCAAATAAACCCGAAATTTGAAGTATATTTGTGATAATTATGGAAGAGAACGTCAACAAAACAGCAAAAAGCGTTCCGCTGGTCCAGTTCCGCGATGCGGACATCGCCGGCGGCGACAATGTCGTCATCTATGGGCTGAACATGGAGGTCCGCGAAGGTGACTTCGTCTACATCGTCGGGAAGGTCGGCACGGGCAAGACCTCCATCATCCGCGCGATGATCGGGGAGACGCCCCTGAAGAAAGGTACCGGGACCGTCTGCGGCTTCCGCCTCGACACCCTGCGCGAGCGCGACATCCCCTTCCTGCGCCGCAGCATCGGCGTCGTCTTCCAGGACTTCCAGCTGCTGATGGACCGGACGGTCGAGGAGAACCTCGACTTTGTCCTCCGCGCGACGGGCTGGAAAGACCGTGGCGAGGCCGACCGCCGGATCCGCGAGGTGCTGGATGACGTCGGGATGACGCACAAGGCCCACAAGATGCCGCACCAGCTCTCCGGCGGCGAGCAGCAGCGCATCGCCATCGCGCGGTCGCTCCTGAACCGCCCGAAGCTGATCGTCGCGGACGAGCCCACCGGCAACCTGGACGGCGAGACGGCCGACGGCATCATGCGCCTGCTCACGAAGATCAACCGTGAGGAAGGGACGGCGATCGTGATGGTCACCCACAACCGCGCCATCTTCGAGAAATACCACGGCCGGGTCTTCGTCTGCAAGGACGAAACCTGCGAGGAGAACATCGACAACGAGGTGATCGACCTCGCCCTCACGATCTGAGCCGGATGACCAAGAAAGAGAGATACGACGCCATCCTGGGCTGGTTCGAAGAGAACCGCGGGGAGCTGCAGTCGGAACTGCACTACGTCTCGCCGTTCCAGCTGCTCGTCGCCGTCATCCTGTCGGCGCAGTGCACGGACCGCCGGGTGAACATGGTCACGCCGGAGCTCTTCCGCCGCTTCCCCGACGCCGCCACGCTGGCCGCCGCCTCGTTCGACGACGTATATCCCTATGTAAAAAGCATTTCCTACCCGAACAGCAAGACGGAGCACCTCATCGCGACAGCCCGCAAGCTGCAGGATGAATTCGGCGGCGAAGTCCCTTCCGGCCTGGACGAACTGATGAGCCTCCCGGGTGTGGGGAGGAAAACCGCCAGCGTCGTCGCCTCCATCGTCTATGACAAGCCCGTCATCGCCGTGGACACCCATGTCTTCCGCGTCTCGCACCGGCTGGGCCTTTCCGACGGCAAGACGCCCGAAGCCGTCAGCGACGAACTGGAGCGCCGGATTCCCCTCCACCAGCGCGCCAAGGCGCACCACTGGCTCATCCTGCATGGGAGATACACCTGCACGGCCCGCAACCCCAAATGCGGGGAATGCCCGCTGAAATGGTACTGCCGCGACTACGCCGCCCGACAGCGCGCTTGACTTTTTCACGCACATTCCCTAAATTTGCAGTCCCGAAACGGAAAACAACGATAAAAAACGCAATATCATGAAGAGAATCGTACTTATCCGCCACGGCGAAAGCCAGTGGAACAAAGAAAACCGCTTTACCGGCTGGACGAACGTCGACCTCAGCGAAAAAGGCCTCCAGGAAGCCCTGGACGCCGGCAAGGCCCTCAAGGAAGCGGGCATCACCTTCGAGGTGGCCTACACGTCCTACCTCAAGCGCGCCATCAAGACGCTCAACAATGTCCTGGACGCGATGGACCTGGACTGGATCCCCGTCAAGAAGACCTGGCGCCTCAACGAGAAGCATTACGGCATGCTCCAGGGGTTGAACAAGGCCGAAACCGCCGCCAAGTACGGTGACGAGCAGGTGCTCATCTGGCGCCGCAGCTTCGACGTGGAGCCGCTTCCCCTCCCGGAAGACGACCCCAACAGCGCCACCCTCGACCCGCGCTACGCCCTCGTCCCCGACCAGTACGTCCCGCGCACGGAAGCCCTCAAGCAGTGCATCGAGCGTGTGATGCCCTACTGGGAGTGCGAGATCTTCCCCGCCCTCAAGGAGCATGACAACATCGTCGTCGTCGCCCACGGCAACAGCCTCCGCGGCGTGGTGAAGCACCTGCTGAACATCTCCGACAAGGACATCGTCGGCCTGAACATCCCGACCGCGACGCCGTACGTCTTCGAGTTCGACGACGACCTGAACCTCGTCAAGGATTACTACCTCGCCGATCCCGAAGAGCTGAAGCGCAAGCAGGAAGCCGTCGCCAAGCAGGGCACCGCGAAAAAATAATTCTTTCCGGCATTATTTGGCAATTCCGGAAAAAGGAATTATATTTGCAGCCGCAAAAGCGGCAATCTGGATGTAGCGCAGTTGGTAGCGCACCTGGTTAGGGACCAGGAGGTCGCTGGTTCAAGTCCAGTCATCCAGACAAAACACCCGCCCCGGGCATCCGGAGCGGGTGTTTTCGTTTGACCGGCCAGCCGGTTCCCTACTTCGCCGGGGCGAAGCGGAGCAGCAGGCTCGAACGCGGGTCCGGCAGCCGGAGCGTATACCCTTCGGCCAGCTGCGCGCCGGTCAGGGAAACCTGCGCGCCGGAGTCCGCATCCGTCAGCACATAGGTCCGCTCCGGAGTGAGCCCCTGCAGGCAGACCGTGCAGGAATCCTCCCGGCTCTCCGGACGGCGGAACGCCAGCACGCAGCCCGTATCATCGGAAGGACGGTGCAGCTGATAGGCGATCCAGCGGCCGGGCGAAGTGATGTCGTCCACGCCGGTGAGCGGATAATAGTCTTCCACGTAATAAGGCTGCAGCGAACGGTACTCGTCATAGACGCGCTTCATCTCGAAGAAATTGAAGCGGCCGTCGGTCAGCTTGAAGTTCATCACCATCGCGCTGGAATAGGCCGAGCGGGAGGCATAGCGGTCGGTCTCATAGACACCGGTCCCGTGCAGGGGAAGGAACCATTCCAGGCCGTAGGTCTGGTTCTGGTAGCCGTTCACTTCGCCGTAGGAATAGTCGGTCCGCCAGAGCGGGGCGCCACGGCCGATCAGCTCGAGGTCGAGCCGCCGTCCGCCGCCGGCGCAGTTGTCGATCAGCATCTGCGGGAAACGGGCCAGCAGGCCGTCCCAGTAGGCATAAAGCCCTTCGATGTACTTGATCTCCGTGATGCCCTTCCGGCCAGGCTCGTCCGTCGCCGCCCAGATGGGTGCCGGGTCGATGTTGAAGTCCTGGCGGTAGTAGTCGATGCCGCGCGAATCGAGGAAATCGCCGATATGGCGGGTCAGCCAACGGCAGGCCTCCGGATTGCCCAGGTTGAGCAGGAAATTATTCTCCTCGCCGGGCACGGTGATCAGCCAGTCCCGGTGCGCCAGGTAGATGTCGGAGTCCTTGAAGACGCGTTCCGGCTCGAACCAGACCATCATCTTCATGCCGCGCTCGTGCGCCCGGTCGGAGATTTCGCGCAACGTGTTCGGGAAACGGACCGGATCTTCCATCCAGGAACCGACCGTGTTGTACCAGTTCTTGCCGGTGCGCCAGTCCGCGGCGCGTTTGTACCAGCCGGCGTCCAGCCACATGGCATCGGGGGTGATGTCGAAGTCGGCATAGCGGTCGATCAGGAACTTCCCGTAGTCGGCCGTCATGCCCGTGTACTCGTTGAGCGGGGCCGGTTCCCCCCAGTTGAATCCGCCGCAGAGGGGATACATCGCCGCCCGGCCGTCAATCATGCGCGAATGGTGCGCCAGCACGAAACGACGGAACTTGTTGTTGCCCGTCATGTTCAACGCACCATGGCCGCCCTGCCAGAACATCAGGGAATAACGGGGCATCCGGACTTCCTCGCCTGCATGCAGGAAGGCGTCGAAGCCGCTCAGGCCGGACTGGACGCCGAGGCGGTCCGCATGGTCTTCCTCCAGGGCGAAAGAGGCCTTCCAGATGCCGCTCCAGCCGATGGAGAAGACGACGCCGACATCCTCCTTCCCCGTCACGATGATGTTGTAATACGGGAACGCGCCGGAGGTGGAACGGCCTTCGAGGGGCTGGAAGGTCAGGCCGGGGCCGGGAGTCAGCTCGTCATAGAAGGGAGCGAAATCGTGGTTCGCACCCAGGCTGCCGTTCAGGTGGTTGAGGACGAACGTTTCGGATGACGACGCCCGGCGGATCTGCAGGTCTGCCGCATGGACGTCGGAAATCTGCGGACTGTCGCCGGTACCGTCGTTCCGGAAGGAGACGACCCACTCGACCGCGTTGAAATCCGGGAAGAGGTCGACCTTGCAGAAGACGCGCAGGCCGGTGGAAGGGTCCTGCCAACAATAGGTCTTTCCGCCTTCCGGTGCGGTGGAAACGCTGAATTTCCACTTGCGGAGGAAGGTGTCGGAAGAGACGCCGTCCAGCCGGAAGGAGAAGGGCGGCAGGACGCCTTTCTTGAAATGCTGGGCCGCCCAGCGCTCAGCGGAGGGCATTCCTTTCTCCAGGGAAAGGTCCGAATGGGCGGAAAGGGCCGCCGGGGCGAGACAGAGCAGGCCGACAAGGGCGGCACGGAAGAAACGACGGAGATTCATCATAAGGATTGTGTGGTTGATTGTGTGGTTGATTGTGTGGTTGACAGATATTGATACACTTCTTTGCCCGCCAGCGCGAAGGCGGCGGTGCCATATACTTCGTTCTTTTCAGGTGTGATGTTCTCTGGAGCGTCTCCGATGGCCTGTACGGAGCCCAGCATCCCGTCGGGATGGACGGCGCGCACCAGGGCGTCCCAGGCCTTCCACGCCGCCGGGAGATACTCCCCTGCCGGCAGGACGCCGTGGTTGATTCCCCACCACAGGCCGTAGGCGATGAACCCCGACGCGCTGGTTTCCGGATTCGGGTAAAACTCCCGGTCGAGCAGGGAGGTGTTCCAGTACCCTTCCGCGTCCTGCAGGGTGACCAGCCGGGAGAGCATTTCCCGCAGGAGCTGCTCGAACTTTCCGCGGTCGGGATCGTCCGGGGGCAGGTTTTCCAGCACCCGCACGATCGCGCCGACGGACCAGCCGTTCCCGCGGCCCCAGAACATCTTGGCGCCGTTGCGGCTGCGGATCGTCTTATAGCGCGTGTCCCGGTAGAAAAGATGCTCTTCCGTATCATACAGGGCGCGCACCGTACGCCAGAACTCCTGCTTCATGAAATCGCGGTACCGGACATCACCGGTGATATCGGCGAAGGCCGCGAAGGTCGGCGCCGCCATGTACAGGGCGTCGCACCAGCACCAGCGCACCTGGTTCCGGGACAGGTTGAAGTCCAGGTCGTCGTCCATCTGCGGATAGTCTTTCATCATGTAGTCGAGCCGCTCGACAGTCGGTCCGATCATCTTCCAGCCGCCCCGGAGCACTTCGAGCTGCCGGCCGTAATCCGCGATCGTATCGATCAGGAAGCGGGGTTTCGGGTCTTCCCGGTAGAGATTGGCGTACAGCATGCAGACGGCGATGTCGTTCGCCGGATTCAGCGTCCACGCCGCCGGTTCGTAGTTCACCTGCTCCGCCACTTCTTTCACCCAGGCACGCAGTCCCTCGTTGCCGACGGCCTGTGTCCATTCCGCCACGGCGCTCAGGAAGACGCCGTCCGCCCAGCCGGTATACCGGGGGTTGTAGATGGCACGTCCCCGGGTAGGCATATGGTCTTTCTGCCAGGAAACGGCCTTGTCGACGATGCGCCGGACTTCCTCGCAAGACCGTTCCGGAGCCGTTGCCGACTTCGGTGCCGGCGCGGCCGTCACTTCGAAGGAAAGGCTGTCGTGCGCGCGGTTTCCCTTGCGTGTGAAGACGATCCGGAAGATCCGCTCGCCCCAGACACGGGAAAGGCGGGGGTCGTCCAGCGGGATTTCTTCGACGCGGAAGTCGAGGCGGGAAGCCGGATAGGCGAGCCGGAGCACGGACCGGCCGAGGGAGAAGGACAGCGCGCCGCCTTGCTGCTCGCAGGGAAGGGGCGTCATGAAGACGATCTGCGATTCTCCGCTTCCGGTCAGTGTAAACGTGTCCGTGATGGTAAAAGCTTTCCGGCGCCGCAGGACGTATTTCCGGATCCAGGAGGAGACGCCGGCCTCCGCGGGATAGGCAGGGGCGATGTCGGCGGAGAATTCCACCTGCGAGGGCGTCGCCCGGAAAGTGCAGCCCGCGGCCCGGGCGCCGGAACCGGGATATTCCATCATCCCGTTGATAATCGGAAGGTTATGATAGCCGGACTGCATGGTCCAGATCTTGTATCGGTCGGCGCTGAAGGTCTCCCGGGTATACGTTCCCACGCCCGGGTCGATGAAGACGGGCTGTCCGTCATAGTACAGGACGAAGGAGCCTACGTCGTTGTGGTTGTGGTGCTCGGCATTGTTCCCGCCCTTCGCCGCGAAGAAAAAGCCTTCCGTGGCATCGCCCCGGTCGCGTCCCACGGCCACTTCCAAGTCGGGCAGATAGGCCTCCGGTACCAGCACCTCGTGCGGAGCTGTTCCGGACGTATCATCGAAGAGATTCGAAAGGGTCTGTCCGATATCGCCGGACAGGGGCACGTTCCCCTCACGGCTTTCATGCAGGAAACGGCCGAAACCGGCCAGCTGCGCGTCACCGACCCGCTGGCCGAACCGCGCTATGCGGAGCCCGTCATGGGCGATCTTCCCGGGGGCGTCCGCGAAATTGACGTAGTTCTCTCCCCCGCCGATATAGAGTTTGAAGATGTACCGGCCCATCTCGCTGATGATCGGCTGGTCGAAGATGCTGATTCCGCCCTGTGTGAAATCCTCCAGGAGGGAAAGGTAGTTGAACAGGAAGCCGACGGCATGTCCCCAGTAGGAGGGGCCTTCGTTGCAGCCGCCGTCCTCGGGATACACGTTGATGAAGAGGTCGACGGACTGCATGGTCTTGTAGACGCCGTCCAGCCGCTTGGCCGGATCGTCTTCGATCAGGAGGATGGTCGTCAGGACATTGTAGTTGCACCAAGGGGTCCAGTTGTTGACATCCCCCCGGTTCCAGCCGGTGATCCACCAGAGATCGTTCCGCGTGTAGAAGGGCTGCAGGACCTTCGCACGCAGTTCCGCGGTCAGCCGCTTGTTGATGATGGGGCTGACCTTGTCGAATTCCTCATGCAGGAAATACCAGATCCAGGAAAGCGTGGAGGCGACATCGCCGACGTACAGGTCGATGACGGGGTTCGAGGCGTCCGGAAGTTTGGTTTTCGGATGCGATTGGGAGTCGCCGTACGCATACAGGTAGAAGGTGGCGGACATTCCCCAATAGGTCTGCTCACAGTACGTGAAAACGCCGTTGATGATATCGTCCAGGAAGCGTCCTTCCCCTTCCATCAGCTCCGCATAGAATAGGGCACGAAGGGCCGTGAGCCGGCGCGCGATTGCCTCATCGATGACTTGGCGATTCCCGGAGCGGCTGAATTCCAAATACATCGTCGGGAGCATGGCGGGCCAGGAATACCCGAGGTACTTCTCGCCTTCTGCGATGCAGGCGCGGCGCGTCGCTTCCGGGACCTGCTTCCATGCCTCGCGGTCTGCGTATGCGGGGTACTTTACCCAGTCGAAGCCGTTGTTGCAGTGCCGTGCGACATCGGCTCGATTGTACCGGCCGGCCAGCAGATCGCGGCGTTCCCCGGAAAAGCCCGGAACGGCCAGCAGCAGCAGGATCGCGAGGAGGATGGTGCGAATTCTCATGAGCAGGTGGATTATCCGTTTCAAAGATAATAAACTCCCTTGAAAAACAAAAGGGGGACAGGCAAGAGCATGCGGCTCCTGTGCGACACTTCCGGGCGCTGGGAGGCCACCCGGGAAGGCCTGCTCCCAGGCGTTTGCACGGCAAACCTTCCGTTTCGCTCCATCCCTCCCACGCCATTCGGCGCGGGCCCCTCCCGCTCACGAGGCCGCGGGCGGCCACGGGTTCGCCTGTGCAACCCGCCCAGAAGGGCCTGCAGAGGAGGTTCGAGAGCATTGAGGACCGACTTTGCACCCGGGAAGGCCTGCTCCGGGCGTTTGCACGGCAAACCTTCCGCTTCGCTCCATCCCTCCCACGCCTGTCGGCGCGGGTCCCTCCCGCTCACGGGGCCGCGGGCGGCCACGGGTTCGCCTGTACAACTCGCCCGGGGCTGACATAGCGATGACGGCAACAACGATGGGACAAAAAAAGGTCCGGGCCTTCGATGTGAAGGTCCGGACCTCGAAGAACGGCAGCTGCCTACTCTCCCACCTGGTGGGGCAGTACCATCGGCGATGGCGGGCTTAACTTCT
>CADCHE010000012.1 GCA_902801205.1 uncultured Bacteroidia bacterium | reverse complement strand
CGCGGTCGAAGAAACCGGCCTGGCGCTTCAACTGCATCTCGACGAGGAAGCGCGTCCCGTCCTCGTCGGTGCATTCGACGTCAAGCCGGACGTCCTTGTACTCCTCGTTCGGGTTGACCTGCTCCTGCGGGCCGAAGGAGAGGCTCTTGATCTTCCGCTCCGGGATGAGCGCCTGAAGGAAGAGCTGCATCAGCCGCTCGTGGCGCGGCTCGCCAAAGGTTCGCTTGAACCAGCGGTCATAGAGGATGTCGGCATAGCGGCCGAGCGGTTGGGGTGTTGTGTTTGTGTTTTCCATAGTTTAGCATGTATTTCGTTACAAGTTTTCCGTTTCGGCAAAGATGGCACATAAAAACAGCAATCCTGCACAAAAACAGAAATCCCGCTTAAAGAAACAGAAAAACACAGCCTCCCCGTGCCGCAGGAGCCGCTCCGGGGCAGGAAGCAATCCGGAGGTGACGGGACGAACGACATGGAAGGACCGGGGAAGTGCTTGGATCCTTTTTCGTTCGGGGACGACGGAGCTCGGGTTATGCCGTGGAATACTACGGAGCCCTCGGGCTATCAGCTGTCACAGTGGATGGCACCGCCGCCGGAATAAACGACCTCCGGCGGCTACAGACTGGGCGCTGCGGTGGGCTCCGTGGTGAACTGGAACCGAGTTTTGCACTTCGGGTTCATCAAACTGCCCTTCCCCGGTGCACTGGAACGGGGTTTTGCACCTCGGCTTGCCCATTGGGGGATGTGGCGCAGCGCCGCGGCTCAGAACTTCTTGCCGGCGACGATCTTCAGGAAGGTGAGACCGAGCACCTTTGCGTCGAAGAGAAGGCTGTGGTTTCGAAGGTAGAAAAGGTCGAGGTCGAGCCGCGTCAGCATCTTGTCCATCGTGTCGGTGTACCCGTTGTAGAGGGTGGCGTAGCTGGTAACACCGGGACGGATTTGGTACAAGTACCTGTAACGCGGGTCGCGGTCGATAATCTGGTCGATGTAGAACTGGCGTTCCGGCCGGTATCCGATGAAGGACATATCGCCCCGGAAGACGTTGTACAACTGGGGAAGTTCGTCCAGGTGATGGGCGCGGAGAAAACGCCCGACCCGCGTCAGGCGCGGATCCTCATCCCCACCGAAAAGAGCGGGCCCGGTCACCGTCTCGGCGTCTTCCCGCATCGTTCGCAACTTATAGATATAGAAGGGTTTGCCGTTCTTTCCAATCCGTTCCTGCGCATAGATTACCTTGCCCTTGTCTTCCAGTTTCACGGCGATGGCACAGAGCAGGAAGAGGGGAGAGAAGACCAGGAGCAGGATTCCGGAGCCCGTCAGGTCGATCAGCCGCTTGACGGCATGCCCGACGCGGGTCATCCCGTCCGTCTGCGGGATCGTTTCCTTCATCGTTCCGCCGTTTCCTTTCCCGGAGGCGGGCTGGTCCGGATCCGAGGAATGGAAATCCCGCGGGAAGAGGATGCAGTCGATGCCGCCCACCTTCCATTGGAGGGTGTCGATGGACGAGATGTCTTCGACAGCATAGACTATCCAGTTGCCGATGACACGACCGGCCATCTTCGGGTTGTCTGTAAGGAGGCCGATGACGGTATGTGCCCCGTCTTTGTCAGCCTGCTCCGCCAGTTGGAGGGACGCCGTACCCGTACCGACGATCAGCGTGTTCTTCCGGCCGACCATCTCACGGACCTCTTCAGGCTTTTCCAGGGCGAAAAGACGCGCGGAGAGCCGGAGGAAGAGCAGGAAGGCGGCTGACAGGATGATGTCTGCCAGCAGGGCGACGACGGCTAGGGAAGTGGAGGGCAGTTTGATCCAGTGGAAGATCAGGACCGCTGCCAGGATCAACTCCTTGATGAGGATGGCTATCAGGTTCGTGTTGACCGTACGGACGGTGGTATACCGGCGGACGGCCTTGTAGCTCCGGGTCACGAAGAAGCCGATGAACGAAGCCGCCAAGGCGTAGAGCAGCCATTTGCCGACAAGCAGGGAGAACCCCGAAATCGGATCCGACATCCACCGCACCAGCAGGATGGACAGGAGGGACGCCAGCACCGACACCCCGCAGTCTTGCAGGATAATCAGCGCGGAACTGGAATAATGCTCTCTATTATTATCCATCGGTGGCCACCCCCTTTTTCAATGCAAATATAGAAAAAAAATGAAAAAAGTGCGGAGATAACGTTTTTAGCGCAGTTTCCGGACGGGGAAAGTGAAATAAGTGTCCGGGTAAGGTTCTCCGCGGAGGGTGAAATGCCACCACTCCTTTTCGTACGGGCGGAATCCAGCCTGCATCATCGCACGGCGCAGGATCATGCGGTTTTCCTGCTGCTGTGCAGTGATGTCCGGGCAGTCCACGTGGGAGCGCGGCCCCAGAAAGTCGAAAGGTCCGCCCATGTCCACTTCTTTCCCGGTCGCCATTTCCAGGATCGTCAGGTCGACGGTGCTGCCGCGGCTGTGCCCCGAATGTGAGGCGACATATCCCCGTACGAAAAGCTGCGACTTGTCGACATCGGGATAGAAATAGGGCTTCATGCGGGTGTCGGAGGGGTCGCGCGCCCAGCGTTTGAAATGGTCCACGCCGCTCTGCGGGCGGTAGGCATCGAAGATCTTCAGGCGGTATCCCTGTGCGGAAAGGATGTCGCTGGCTTTTTTCAGGGCCTCGGCCGCTTCCCGCGTAAGCAGGGCGACCGGCTCCAGGTAGCCGTCGATCCGTGCTCCGACGAAGTTGTAGGTGGAAAAATAGCGGATCTCCTGCAGGACGTCCGGGGCGACGTCGGTGACGACTACGAAGCCGGAGGCGTCGTCCGACAGGAAATGCGGCCGCCACGACAAGGTGGGAGCGGTGGCGGGACGATCCTGTACTTGCACTTCCTGCCCGCGGAGCCCGCAGGGGAGGAGGAACGCAGTCAAAAGGGCGAGGAGGCCCGCACGTAACTTGCAGAGAGATCGTTTCATAGCTTGTCAGGCTTGGGAATCCGGACGGTAAAACAGGCGCCGCCCAGGGAGAAGGAACGTGAATAGCGGATGTCGCCGCCGACTTTTTCGAGGATGTTGCGGCAGATCGCCAGGCCGAGTCCCGTTCCGCTCTGCTTGGTCGTAAAGTTCGGTGTGAAGAGCTTCGACCGGTTTTCGTCGCTGACGCCGGGGCCGTTGTCCTCGAAGACGATATCGTAGAACCCGTCTTTCGACGAGTGGCGCAGTGACACCTGCACCTGCCCCTGGAAAGGCGTTTCTCCACGGGCCGCCTGTTCGTCCTGCTCGTTCTCGATGGCCTGCACGGCATTGCTGATCAGGTTGGCGGCCACGCGGGTCAGCTGCGGTTTCGGCCCGACGACCTTCGTGCCGGCGAGCCCCATGTAGGAGAACGTGATGTTCTCCCGGCTGTCGAACAGGTGGATCTCCTCCTGCAGCAGCTGGTCGAGGTCCATCTCCACCGACTCTTCGGTGTACAGCTTGGCGAAGGTGGAGAATTCGTTTGCCGTGTCGGCCAGCAAGTCGATCTGCCGGAGCACCTCCTCGGACACTTCATCGAACCGCTCTGTCCAGGCGGGGTTGCCGCTCTTCTTCATCCGGATCAGGCGCTGGATCTGTAACTTGATGGGCGTCAGCGGGTTCTTGATCTCGTGGGCGACCTGCCGCGCCATCGTCGCCCAGGCTTTGTCACGCTCCGCCTGGGTCAACTGCCGCGTACTCTCGTACAGGTCGTGTACCATCAGGTTGTAGGCCCGCACGAGGCTGGATACCTCGTCGTCACGCTCGTAGACGATGTATTCCAGGTTGCCGATGTCCACGGCGTTCATCTTCTTTCCGACCTCGGAGATCGGTTTGAACATCCGGTCGATGACGCTGACCATCACAAAACGGGCGATCAGCAGCAGGATCAGGAAGATGGTGACGATGGTGGCCGAATGGAGGATGGCTTCCGACTTGAAGTCGAAACTCTCGTCCGTATACGGGGAGCTCAGGATGGCGATCATCTTCCCTTGCGCGTTGAAGAGGGGAGCGTAGAGGAAATAGACTTTCCGCTCGCCGATCTTCTCGCGGTTGATGAAATAGCGCCGCTTCAGGTAGACGATGTTCTCGTAGGCGTCTTCGTTGAGCCGGGTCCCCAGCAACATACGCTCGAAGACCTCCGGGGTGGAGGACATGAACTCCTTGCCCCGGACGGTGTAGAGGGTGATGTCGGACCTCATCGTGCTGCTGATGTCTTCCAGTACGTTCATCGTCTCCTGCTGCTGCCACTCCCGGTAGTCGACCATGAATCGGCTGCGTGACTGCAGCATCGTCTGGAGGGAGTTCACCTTGTCTACCATCGAGTAGCGCAGGTTGGCATTGTTGCGCTTGTATACGAAAATCACGCTGAAGGCGGCCAGGGCGATCAGGGTCATGATCAGGCCGAGCAGCATCGCCGTGCTGATCTGCCCCTTGAAATAGTTGCGTTCCTGCTTGTGGACGCGGTCACGGGTGAGGGTGAGGGTGGACAGGCAGAAGAACAGCACGAGGGTGAGGAAGAGGATGGCGACGAGGTAGTTGAAGTCGTCGTTCTTGGGACGCGAGATGAAGATGATCTCGTCGTCCGACACCACGTTGACGAAGTGCGTGTAGCCGCCGATGCGCAGGACGCTGATGTTCGCGCCGGTGAGGACGGTGTGGGTCGCGTTGTCCATCAGCGTCGGGTATGCATAGCTGCCCTTGTATGTCGTCAGCTTGCTGTCGATGTACTTGGCGTAGGAATAGCGGGCCGGAATGAGGACCTGCCCCGGCGCGGAGAAGCCCAGCAGGCTGGCGAATCCGCGGTCTTCGCGGTTCGACTTCGGCGAGATGGTCACCAGCATGCGCGCAAGGCCGTTCCATTCGTCCCAGAAGGTGAAGTTCCCGGCGTAGACGTTGTGCCCGCCCGCGTCACGCATATAGAGGAAATGGGAGCCTTCCTCGATCGGCTTGCCGCTGGAAATGACGCTGTAATAGTAGTTCATCCCCTTTTCGTCCGGATCGTTGTCCCGGAAGAGTTCGACGGTCAAGTCGTAGTCCTGCAGGATCCGGAACAGGTAGTTCTCCCGGATCCGGTTCATCACCAGGTTGTTCGAAGACCGGATGCGGGAGAGGCTCTTGATCACCTGGTCGGAGGCGATCTTGTCTTCCGCCATCCTCAGCTGCAGTTCCAGGCTGATGTCGCGGTCCATCGCCAGCCGGTTGGCCCAGACCTGCACCCGGTTCTGTTCCTTCCGGAATCCAAGCACCCCGGCGGTGATGACGAGGTAGCCGGCGAAGATGGCGGCGAGCACGATGCGGCCCCGGATGGAGAAGGCGTCATGCCGGATGCCGAAAAGCTCTTTCAGGATCGGCAGCAGCATCTGGATGAGGATCGGGACCATCATCAGCAGGGCGATGACGTCAATATAGGTAATCAGGCTGAAGAGGTCGAGCTCGTTCAGCTTGTAGAGTTCGAGGTTGATGTTCGAGTTGTTCAGGATGCTCCGGAAGATCATGCCCGTGAACACGACGACGGCGGCGGTCAGCGCCAGGTCGCAGATCCCGAACAGGTACATGCCGCCCCGGGGATGGGCGCTCCGGAGGATCCGCCGGAAGATGTCCTTGCGCGTGATGAAGATGCAGCAGACGACCAGGCAGATGTACAGGGACACCAGCAGCACCGTGCCCAGCGAACTGAAGAAGGCCCCGTCGGCGAAGATCGCCGGCGAGAACAGGACGGAACTGTCCTTGAGGAAACGGCCGCGCAGGTAGGCAATGGACATGATCACCGTCAGGACCCCCAGGACGGTCAGCAGCCGGCCCAGCGTACGTTTCTTGCTCAGGAACAGGAAGGCCGCCAGGATGACGAACAGCAGGGCGGACCACAGCAGGGCGGAGTGGATGCTCGACGGCTGGTAGGACGAGGCGTTGTCGACGACTTTGAACAGCGGTTCGCCCTGGAGGGAGACGGTGACACCTCCGTTCTGCGAGAGCGGCATCACCGTGAGGCCGCGACGCAGGTGCAGGAGGGGACTGGCCCCACCGCCGGAACGTTCGTCCAGGGTGTTCAGGACCTCCAGGCCGGCGATGATCTTCCGGGTGCCCTGCACATAGGCCTTGACAACATACCATTTCGCGCCAAAGTTCTCGAAGGACGGGATCTCGCCGATCCGGGTGAGGGGGGAGACGAGGCTCTTCCGCGGCCGGGCGATGGTCTGGAACACCATCCGTGTGGCAATGTCGTCATTCGCCACAGGGAACTGGTTTTTCCAGGACTGCAGCGTATCATCGATGTAGCGGTAAAGCACCATGTCCTCCGGCAGGTCGAGGTGGCCGAGCCAGTCGTCCTGGCCGGGAACGAGGGCCTGTGCGGCATATCCGTCGAGGATGGCCATCCGCTTTTCGAGGGCGCGGCCCATCTTCTCGGCGGCTTTCTCGGGGTCGCCGGTCCGCCGGTCTACCGCCAGCGACAGGCCCAGCAGGACCAGCGCCGCGGCAACCAGCCCGGGGATCAGGAAATCTATGATGCCGAATCTCTTCATCCTGTTTCCGTTCATTCGTGGTGATAGGGTTCGCCGCGGAGGATCGTGAACGCACGGTACAGCTGCTCGGCAAAGACGGCCCGCACCATCTGGTGCGAGAAGGTCATCTTCGAAAGGGAAACCTTTCCGTCGCCGCGCCGGTACACTGCGTCGGAAAAACCGTAGGCGCCGCCGACTACGAATACAAGATTCTTGCCGGCCGACAGCCGACGTTCGATTTCACGGGCGAATTCCACCGAGCGGTACTCCTTTCCGGCCTCGTCCAGCAACAGGACGGTGTCGGCGGGCTTGACGACGGCGAGGATCCGTTCTCCTTCCTTCTCCTTGATCTGCGCCTGCGTGAGGGAGGAGACGTTTTTCAGCTCCGGAATCTCGTGCAGTTCGACCGGGACATAGTGACGGAGGCGGGCGACATAGGTCTCCAGCCCCTCCCTGACCCAACCGATGTCGGTCTTCCCGACTGTCAGCAACGTGATCTTCATCTCTTGTTGCAAAAATAAGAAAGTGGCTCGGTATTTGCAAATAATGTGCTTGCTATGAGCCGTGTAATGAAAATAATCGCCGTATGTGCCTTGATGCTCGCTTCGCTGGGTGCAAGGGCACAGGGGGACGGTTATGAAATCTTCGTGCCGATCGGCCGTTACCTGGGTGCCGGAGATGCGGAGAAACTGTCCGCCTGGTTCGCGGACAACCTCGAGATTTCCGTGATGTCACGGACGAGCGATTCCAGCAGGGCTCAGGCGCGGCAGATCCTCAAAACCTTCTTCGAGAGTTATACGCCGCGTTCCTTCGTCATCCGCCACCGTGCCTCGCAGGCGCAGTCCAAGTATGCGGTGGGCGACCTGGTCGCGGGCGGCGAGCATTTCCAGGTAACCATTTTCGTCACGCTTTTCCGCGATACCTATCGAATACAACAACTGAAAATAGATATGGTGCGTTGACACACCGCACCGATTGAGTATGAGCAGAAATACACAGATCCTTCTCTTGCTGGCCCTCTTCGCTCTGTTGGCCAGCATTCCTTATCTTGTGCCCGGTACGGGCTTCCTGATCCTGATTGCGTTCATCCCGTTGCTGGCGGCGGAAGACATCGCTTTCCGCACCGGCATGAAGCGGTTCTGGTTGTGGTATTTCGCGGCTTTCGCCGTGTGGAATGTCGCGACGACCTTCTGGGTCTGCAATGCGACGGTGGGTGGCGGTATCTTCGCCGTCGTCGCCAACGCCCTGCGGATGACGGCCGTGTTCGCCCTGTTCCGCTGGAGCCGGAAGCACCTGCGTGGAATCCTGCCCTATCTCTTCCTGGCGGCTCTCTGGGTGGCGTTTGAGCGTTTCGACCTCACGTGGGCGAAGATCAGCTGGCCCTGGCTGCTGCTGGGCAATGCCTTTGCGCGTACGACGGACTGGATCCAGTGGTATGAATTCACCGGCACGCTGGGCGGATCGCTCTGGGCCTGGGCGGTGAACCTGAGCTTGTTCGCCCTGCTTCCGCTGCTCACAAAGGAAGGTCGTGAGAAGGTCTCTGCACGGATCCGCTGGTCCTGCACCGCCCTCGCGCTCGTACTGCTGTTCGTTCCGCCGGTGGTCTCGCTTTGCGTGATGCCGGCCCCCGGGGAAACCGCTGCTTCCGACGCGGACAGCGTCAATGTCCTGATCGCACAGCCGAACATCAATCCGTACGACAAGTTCGGTGGCATGACGCAGGACTTGCAGGTCGTCGAACTCATGTCCCTCTTCAACAAGGTGCCTGCCGACTCGGCTTACCTTCTGATCGGTCCTGAGACATTCGTGTCCGGCATGTACCTGAACGACTTGGGCATGCATCCGTTCTATTCCACCATGTCGATGTTCCTCGACCGCCGTCCGCAGGCGAACTTGCTGGTCGGCGCCACTACCCATCGTTTCTACGAGTCCAAACGCCGTCCCACCGTCACGGCCCGCGAAATCCCGCAGACCGGCTGGTATGACACCTACAATTCTGCGCTTCGCTGGAATGCGTTCAGCAATACGGAGGTCTATCACAAGAGCAAGCTCGTCGTGGGGGTCGAGTCCATGCCGTATCCGAAGATCCTCCGTCCGGTCGACGACCTGCTCGGCGGCGTGATGGGCCGCTGCCTGGGGCAGAAGGAGGTGTCGGTGATGCATTACCAGGAATTCGATTCCACGGGAGTCGTTACGCGTGAGGTTCCTTTCGGATGCGCCATCTGCTACGAATCCGTCTACGGGGAGTACTGCGCGGAGTACATCCGCAAAGGCGCCCGGTTCCTGACGGTCATCACGAACGATTCATGGTGGGGGGATACGCCGGGATATCGCCAGCACCTGTCTTATTCGTCCCTGCGTGCGATCGAGACGCGCCGCTGGATCGCCCGGTGCGCCAACACGGGCATCTCGGCCATCATCGACCCTTCGGGCCGCATCGTTTCGCAGACGCCCTGGTGGGAGTCGACGTTCCTGTGCGGGAAGGTCGGCCTGAACGACACGCAGACCTTCTTCGTGCGCCACGGCGACTGGATCGGCCGGATTTGTCTCTTCATGGCTGTCCTGCTTCTGCTGACGACCTTCGTCCGCTCCATCCTCGACCGCAAGCCCTCCCGGAAGTAACTCCGCCCGGCCGCCTTGCCCGGCGGCCTTGTTCTCTGCGCGTCACGTGCCGTCCGGGAGTGCTTCGGACGGTACGCCCCTTCGGGGCTATCCCTCCCACTGTGCTGCGCTTGCGGGCCTCTCCCGCTCACGAGCCGATGATCCTTGGTGCAATGCCCGCTGACCGCTAACAATGTGATAGCCAGTACTTTGCTTATACTCCCTCCTCGAAAATCGGGCAGGGAAATCAATGAAGTTGCTGATTAATAATCACTTACCGGTCAGGAGGATAATCTCGTCCTGATCTGGGTTTACCGATGTTGAACAGAGAGATCATCGGGCCGGGGCGGGACTTTGCCGATCCGGCAAAGTCGTTGAGCCGGAAAGGCCGCCAGGGGTTTGGGGGCGGCTTAGCCCCGTCCGCATCAGCGGACCGGCCGGGGCGGGACTTTGCCGATCCGGCAAAGTCGTTGAGCCGGAAAGGCCGCCAGGGGTTTGGGGGCGGCTTAGCCCACGTCCGCATCAGCGGACCGGCCGGGGCGGGACTTTGCCGATCCGGCAAAGTCGTGGAGCCGGAAAGGCCGCCAGGGGTTTGGGGGCGGCTTAGCCCACAATAAAAAAAAGGGTCAGGCATCAAGCCTGTCCCCTTTTTCGTCATACAATTCATTTTGCAGGACGGAGAAGTCCGTGACTTCGGTCAGTGTGAGCCGGCACTTGAACTTCTTCTTCCATTTCCCCAGATACGACTTGTCAGAGAGGAGCGATGCGCCCCGGGTCAGGTAGGCGCCCAGGATGGGGCTGACCTTCAGCGTGATGGCGTTGTGCCCCTTTTCGACGTAGTAGGTCAGTTTCCGCTCGATCTCCTCGTCGATGATCAGGCTCGAGGCGATCTTGCCCGTGCCGTGGCAGACGGGACAGACCTCGGTCGTGTTGATCTCCGTGGCCGGGCGGATGCGCTGGCGCGTGATCTGCATCAGGCCGAACTTCGTCAGGGGAAGGACATTGTGCTTGGCACGGTCATCCTCCATCAGCCCCTGCATGTACTTGTGCAGTTCGTTCCTGTGCTCGCCGGACTCCATGTCGATGAAGTCGACGATGACGATACCGCCCATATCGCGCAGCCGCAGCTGCCGGGCGATCTCTTCCGCCGCGATCTTGTTGACCTCGAAGGTGTTCTCCTCCTGGTCGGTCGTCTTCGCGCGGATCCCGCTGTTGACATCGATCACGTTCAGCGCCTCGGTCGATTCGATGACCAGATAGGCGCCCTGCTTCATCGGCACCACCTTGCCGAACGAGCTCTTGATCTGCCGCGTGACTTCGAAGTGGTCGAAGATCGGCTCCTTGCCTTCGTACAGCTTCACAATCTTCTCCTGATCGGGCGAGATCAGGGAAATATACTTCTTCGTTTCCTCGAAGATGCCTTCATCGTTGATGTAGATGTTCGTGAAGGTGTCGTTGAGGAGATCCCGGAGGATCGTGGTGGTCTTGCTGTACTCCGTGAACAACAGCTGGGTCGCTTTGGACTTCGCAATCTTCTTCCAGGACGATTCCCACTTCTCGATGAGGGACTTGGCTTCGGCGACGAGCACCGCCGCATTCTTGCCCTCCGCCGCCGTCCGGATGATGGCTCCGTAGTTCTTGGGGAGGATGCTCTTGACGAGGGTGTCGAGCCGCCGTTTCTCTTCCTTGGAAGAAATCTTCTGGGAGATGCTCACCTTCTCGGCGAAGGGGAGCAGTACGATGTTGCGTCCTGCCAATGAAATTTCCGCAGTCAGTCTTGACCCTTTCGTGGAGATCGGTTCCTTGACGATCTGCACAATGACCATCTGCCCCGTCTTGAGGACATTTTCGATCCGCCCTTCCTTCTCGAGGATGGGACCGATCTTGATCCCGCCGTACAGGCGGCCCAGGTCGGTGTTCGGATTGCTCTTCCGGACGAATTCGTCGAAGGCGTTGAAATAGAGCCCCAGGTCGAGGTAATGGACAAATGCCTCTTTCTTGTCACCGATGTCGACGAAGGCAGCGTTGAGCGCAGGAAGGATCTTCTTCACTTTCCCGAGATAGACATCTCCGACGGAAAAGCTGTGCCCTTTACTGGACTCCTTGTTGAGCTCGATCAGCCGGTGGTTCTCCATCAGCGCGATCCTCACTTCAGTCGATGTTACATCGACGATCAGGTTTTTTTCTGTTTGTCCAGACTCCATAGAAATTACAATGGTTTCATGCAAAAAAGGCTGTCCGGACCACCGGTCAGCCTTTTCCTTTTAGCAACCTGCTAAAATGACAGACACGTAAGAGGGCTTACTTCTTCTTGTGTCTATTCTTGCGCAAGCGTTTTTTCCGCTTGTGCGTCGACATCTTATGTCTTTTTCTCTTTTTTCCGCTGGGCATAGTGCTTAAGGATAAGATTGTTATTATAATTTATGGATTATTTCTCCTCTTTGACGGCGTTGACGAACACCTTGGCGGGCTTGAAAGCCGGGATGTCATGCGCGGGAATGGAGATGGTCGTCTTCTGGGTGATATTGCGGGCCGCTTTCTGGGCGCGGTGCTTGATGATGAAGCTGCCGAAGCCGCGGAGATAAACGGGCTCCTTGCGGATGATGGAATCTTTGACGGTCGTCATGAAAGCTTCCACGACGGACTGCACTTCGATTTTCTCAATACCGGTCGCTTTTGCAACCTCGTTAACGATTTCTGCCTTTGTCATAATTTGATTACTCTTTATGTTTAAAACGTCAAATCACGCTAATGAAAGTTTTCCAAACAAGTTAGGGACTGCAAAAATAGGTTTATTTTTTTTATAATCAAAATCATAATGCAAAATCTTCTCGCAAAAAGCGCCGGATTTCTCTGGCACGGAGATTGACCATATCCACCCGGCGGCCGCCCCGGTGTCCCCTTCTGACAATTTGGCAGGGGAGTGCACTCCGACGGCCCCGCAACCGGATAAAAAAACAGATATGAATACGAACAATAAAAAAGAAAACCAGCAGTTTTTCCTTCCGGACGGAGCGGAGGTCAGCATCATCCCCGTCGTGCAGGGAGAAGAGCAGATCCACTTCGACATCTCCGAGATGCCGGACCACCTGCCGATCCTGGCGCTGCGCAACGCCGTCCTCTTCCCGGGAATGATCTTCCCCGTGACGATCGGCCGCGAGAAGTCCATCCGCCTGGTGAAGGACGTCGAGAAGGGCGATTCCTTCCTCGGCGCCGTCCCGCAGAACGACGTGACGGTGGAAGACCCGAAGGCGGAGGACCTTTTCACCTTCGGTACGGCCGCGCGCCTCGTGCGGACCCTTGACATGCCCGACGGCTCCATCACGGCGATCCTCCAGGGCGTCCGCCGGATCTCCCTGACCCAGGTCTATTCCTACGACCCGTACATCACCGCGGGCGTGCAGTACCTCGAGGACGTCATCCCCGACCCGGACAACAGCACCAAGGTGATCATGGACTCGCTGAAGGAAAAGGCGACGACCATCCTCAAGTTCTCGTCCTTCGCACCGAAGGAGGCCGTGACCGCGCTGCGTTCCATCGACAACCTGCCGTTCCTGGTGAACTTCATCGCCACGACGGTGGAGGTCGACAACTTCTCCGAAAAGGCCGACCTGCTCCGCTATGAGGACATCAAGGTCCGCGCGATGAAGCTGCTGACCGTGCTCGACACGCAGATCCAGCTCCTGAAGATCAAGCAGGAGATCAACCAGAAGGTGAAGAGCGACATCGACCAGCAGCAGCGCGAGTACTACCTCAACAACCAGCTCAAGACCATCCAGGAGGAGCTGGGCATGGATGAGGACGAAGACCTCAACCGCCTGCGCAACCGCGCGAAGGGCAAGAAGTGGCCCGAGGAAGTGGCGAAACAGTTCGAAAAGGAGCTCTCCAAGCTGGAGAAGTACAATCCCTCCTCGCCGGACTACAGCATCCAGTACAACTACATCGAGTTCATGCTCGACCTGCCGTGGGGCGAGAAGTCGGAGGACAACCTCGACCTGGCCCATGCGCAGAAGGTGCTGGACGAGGACCACTACGGCCTGGAGACGGTCAAGGACCGCATCATCGAGTACCTGGCCGTGCTCAAGCTCAAGGGCAACATGAAGTCGCCCATCCTCTGCCTGTACGGCCCTCCCGGCGTGGGCAAGACCAGCCTCGGCAAGTCGATTGCCCGTGCCCTCGGGCGGAAATACGTGCGGATCGCCCTGGGCGGCCTGCATGATGAGGCGGAGATCCGCGGCCACCGCAAGACATACATCGGCGCATTGCCGGGCCGGATCCTGAACGGCATCGCGAAGGCCGGCACGTCCAACCCCGTCATCGTCCTGGACGAGATCGACAAGGTGGGCGCCGACTTCAAGGGCGACCCGTCCTCCGCGCTGCTGGAGGTGCTCGACCCCGAGCAGAACGTCGCCTTCCACGACAACTACCTCGATATCGACTACGACCTCTCCGACGTGCTCTTCATCACGACGGCGAACACCACGTCCACCGTGCAGGCCGCCCTGTTCGACCGGATGGAGCTCATCAACGTGACGGGCTACCTGGCCGAAGAGAAGATGGAGATCGCCCGGCGTTACCTCGTCCCCAAGCAGCTCGAGGAACACGGCATCGGCAAGAAGGACCTGCGCATCGACAAGGCGGCCCTGGAGAAGGTCATCGACGAATACACCCACGAGTCGGGTGTCCGCGGCCTGGAGAAGCAGATCGCCAAGATCGCCCGCGTGACGGCCAAGAAGATCGCCCTCGGGCAGGACTGGCCGACCGTGATCAAGCCCGCGCACCTGAAGGAGTACCTGGGCCTTCCGACCGCCTTCCACGACCTGCAGAAGGGCAACGAAGCCCCCGGCGTGGTGACGGGTCTGGCCTGGACCCAGATGGGCGGGGAAATCCTCTTCGTCGAGAGTTCCGTGAGCGCCGGCAAGGGCGTGATGACGATGACCGGCAACCTGGGCGACGTGATGAAAGAGTCCGCCACCATCGCATACCAGTACATCAAGGCGCACCCTGCGCTCGCGAAGATGGATGCGGAGACTTTCGCCGCCAAGGACCTGCACGTACACGTGCCCGAAGGAGCCGTGCCGAAGGACGGCCCTTCCGCAGGCATCACCATGGTCAGTTCGATGGTGTCCGCCCTGCGCGGCGAGAAGGTGAAGTCCGGCATCGCGATGACGGGCGAGATGACCCTGCGCGGCCGTGTGCTGCCGGTGGGCGGCATCAAGGAGAAGATCCTCGCCGCGAAACGGGCCGGCGTCCACACGATCCTGCTCTCCGAGGAGAACCGGAAGGACATCGAAGACATCAAGCCCATCTATGTCGAAGGCCTGACGTTCCTCTACGTGAAAACGATCGATGACGTGATCGCGCAGATATTCTGAAATTATTCTTAATTTTGTTCTCATGGACGTACGCATGGAACAAAGCTGGAAGGAAGCGCTGCAAAGTGAGTTCGAGAAACCCTACTTTGCGGCGCTTGTGCGCACCCTGCATGCCGAAAAGGCGGCGGGGGAGCGGATCTATCCGCCTGGACGCGACATTTTCAAGGCCTTTGAACTGACCCCGGTCGACCAGGTGAAAGTGGTGATCCTCGGACAGGATCCCTACCACGGTCCCGGCCAGGCGATGGGCCTGTGCTTCTCCGTCCCGGATTCGGTTCCCGCGCCACCCTCCCTGAAGAACATCTTCCGTGAGATCGAGACCGACTGCGGCGTCCGCATGAGCGGCAGCCCCAACCTGGAGCCGTGGGCGCGCCAGGGGGTGCTCCTGCTCAACGCGATCCTGACCGTCCGCGCCGGCGCGCCCGCCTCGCACGGAGCGATCGGCTGGCAGACGTTCACCGACGCCGTGATCCGCTACATCTCCACCCACCTGGAAGGCGTCGTCTTCCTGCTCTGGGGCAATTTCGCCCGCAGCAAGCGGGAACTGATCGACACCACCCGGCACCATGTCCTGGAGGCCGCCCACCCGTCGCCGCTGGCCCGGGGCGCCTTCTTCGGGTGCCGCCATTTTTCCAAGACGAATGAAATCCTCCTCGCGGAGCACAAGACACCTATAGACTGGCAACTGTAATGAGAAAAGCACTGTTTCCCGGGTCATTCGATCCGTTCACTTCCGGCCACCTGAACATCCTGACGCGCGCGCTCACGATGTTCGATGAGGTCGTCGTCGCCGTGGGCGTCAACCAGGACAAGCGCGGCTTTTTCCGGGTCGACCAGCGGCTCGACATCATCGCTCAGGCCACCCGGGGGATGGAAGGGGTTTCCGTCATCCAGTACGACGGCCTGACGGTGGACATCTGCCGCGAGATGGGCATCCGGCACATCGTCCGCGGAGTCCGGAACATGACCGACTTCGACAACGAACAGGCCATCGCCGATGCCAACCGGCACCTGGCACCCGAGATCGAGACGATCATCATCCCGACATCGCAGGAGTATTCGCACATCTCCTCGTCCGCCGTCCGCGACGTGGTCCGCCACCATGGCGACCTGTCACAGTTCATCCCCGCCGGCGTCGTGCTGCCGGACGTGGAATGAGACGCTTCCTGACCGTCCTGACGCTGCTTGCGGCCACCCTTCTTCCGGCGGCCGCCGCTCCTTCCGCACAGGTGGACACCACGCGCTGGAAGGAAGTGGACGACCGTCTCGACCTGTATCTCGCGACCTTGGAAGGGGAGAGCATCCCCGTGAAGATACAGGAATGCGACCTGCTGCTGGAGGCGGCTTCCCAGCCGTCGCTCCGGGCACGGATCGCCCAGCGCATCTACGAACACTACCGCCAGTCTCCCCTCATGGGCGACGAGGCGGTCGCCATCCATCTGACAGACAAGTGGTTCGCTCCCGGGAAGGCAGCCATGCGCGACGACGCGCAGCTGATGGAAGCGAAGGTCTTCGCCGAATTCAACCGGCAGTCCCTGCTCGGCGCACCCGCCCCTGCGATGGACCTGCTGGACACCTTGGGCGCCGTGGTGAACGTGGCGCCGCATGGCCGGCTTTCCGTCCTCTATTTCTATGATACCGGCTGCGTGAAGTGCCGGGCGGAATCGGTGCTGCTGCGCCGCATCCTGTCGGAAGGGAATTATCCGGTCGATTTCTACGCCGTCTACACGGGGGCCGACGAGGCGAGCTGGGCGGCCTGGCGCCGCGAGAAATGGAACATCGACGCGCCTGCCACCCGCTTCTTCCACCTGTGGGATCCGGAGGTCGCCTCGGACTACCAGCGCAAATACGGCGTCCTTTCCACGCCGAAAGTCTTCCTGGTCGACGGCCGGGGGACGATCGTCGGCCGGAACCTCGACCCGCCCGCCCTCCTGCAACTGCTTCAGCTGCATCTTTCCGAACCGGAATACACCTACGGCGGCGCGGAGAGCGCCGACCTGTTCGACCGCCTGTTCGCGGCCGCTTCCGAGGATGTCTCCGCCGCCGGGGCGGAGAAGCTCGCCGGCGAGGTCCTGTCGGTGGCCGCCCTGCTGGAAGACCGCACCTTGGCGAAGGGAGACACGCTCTCTTTCAAGCACTTGGAAGGGGATTTGCTCTATTACCTGGCCTCCCGTCGCGACGAGGGGTTCAAGCAGGCCGCCCCTGCCTTTCTGTCAGACTACATCCTCTCGCGCGGGGATGTCTGGCGTACCGCCGACGATTCGCTGAAGGTCGTCGGCATGGCCCGCTGGCTGGACGACCTGCTGTCCCGGACGCCGGTCGGCACGCGGATCCCGCGTCTGCCCCTCCCGGGCTGGAACGCCTTCCGCCGCCGGGGCGGGTGGCTCATCTTCCATACGCCGGGCTGCGGCGACTGTTCGGCCGTCCTCGCTGCTGCGGATTCGCTCTCGCGGACACACCGGCCGCGCAGGCGCGTGATGGCCGTGGACATGGACGAACTGCTGGCCGGATCGCCGGAGCTGGCCTCCCGTCTTTTCGAGACTTTCGACCTCAGCATGATGCCCTTTGTCGTCGAGACCGGACGGCGCGGAAAGGTCCTGCGGAAATATGTTTCGCTAATAGGAAAAAATGACTAAATTTGCATGGCTTTTGCAGCGGGTTTTACCCGGATTGAGCTGAAATAAGAACAAATTATTAATACTCAAATTATGGTTTCATTCAAAGATTTGGGTCTTGTCAACACCAGAGAGATGTTTGCCAAGGCGGTGAAGGGAGGCTATGCGATCCCTGCGTTCAATTTCAACAACATGGAGCAGCTCCAGGCCATCATCCAGGCCTGCGCCGAGAAGAAATCCCCGGTGATCCTGCAGGTCTCCAAGGGCGCGCGCAACTACGCCAACCAGACCCTCCTCCAGTACATGGCCCAGGGTGCTGTCGAGTATGCCAAGGAACTGGGATGGGAGCATCCCCAGATCTGCCTGCACCTCGACCACGGTGATTCCTTCGAGCTCTGCAAGAGCTGCGTCGACTACGGTTTCTCTTCCGTGATGATCGATGCCAGCTCCCTGCCGTTCGAGGAGAACATCGCCCTCACCAAGAAGGTCGTCGAGTACGCCCACGCCCATGACGTGACGGTCGAGGCTGAGCTGGGTGTCCTGGCCGGTGTCGAGGACGAGGTCTCCGCCGAGGAGTCGCACTACACCAAGCCCGAGGAAGTGATCGAGTTCGCCACCCGTTCCGGTTGCGATTCCCTCGCCATCTCCATCGGTACCTCCCACGGTGCATACAAGTTCAAACCCGAGCAGTGCAAGCGTGATCCGCAGACGGGCCGCCTGGTTCCTCCGCCGCTTGCCTTCAACGTCCTGCACGAGGTCGAGAAGAAGCTTCCCGGCTTCCCGATCGTCCTCCACGGCTCTTCTTCCGTTCCCCAGGAGTATGTCGACATCATCAACAAGTACGGCGGCAAGCTTCCTGACGCGGTCGGTATTCCCGAGGAGCAGCTCCGCGAGGCTGCCAAGAGCGCGGTCTGCAAGATCAACATCGACTCCGACTCCCGTCTGGCGATGACGGCGGCCGTCCGCAAGGTCCTGGCCGAGAAGCCCGGCGAGTTCGATCCGCGCAAGTACCTCGGACCTGCCCGCGACGAGATGAAGAAGCTCTACGAGCACAAGATCGTCGACGTCCTCGGTTCCGACGGCAAGGCTGAGTAAGCCTCCGGTTCCGATACGAAGAATGAGAGCGGCTGGTTTTCCGGCCGCTCTTTTCGTATTCTCGGGCTGAACGCCTTCGTGGACCATATGGACATCCGGGCCATCCAGGACAGTTACAAAGCCGGCAGGCGGCAGTCAACCTCAAGGAAGGCGTGTCCACCCTCGGACACGTTAGAGGGAGGGGCCCGACGGATACAAGTTATCGCGAAGCGATGACGCAGGAGACGTTGGGAGGGATGGAGTGAGCGGAAGCGAACGGAACCTTCCGGCAGGTGACTGCCGCTTGCCGCGATGCTCAGCAAACCGATAGATCCTCTTATCGGGTCAGTTTCCGGAGCAGGGGCGTGAGAACGTCGGCGTACCGGATCATTCCCAGGTCGGTGAAATGGACCCCGTCAATGGTGGCTTCTCCGTCCGTGCCGATGAGTTTGTCGGCGGGAACATAGTAGATGCGCTTCTCGCCAGCCTTCTTGAGCTTCTGGAACAGACGCTTCTGCGCCGCGTTCCGGGAAATGACCTCATCATGCATCTTGCGGTTGTATTCCATGTGCGTGTACAGCGGATTCTCTACGAAGACGACGGGCACGTCGGGGTGCGCGTCGCGCAGGATCCGGAAGAACTGCTCGCCTTTTTCATCGATCCGGTCGGCGTTGCAGTTGGGCACCTCGTCCATCACGAAAACGGCGGGGTGCTCCACCTGCGCCATGAGCCGCGCGATGGGAGCGTCCAGCTGTCCGTTGCCGCTGAAGCCCAGGTTGACGACCTCGCAGCCCAGCCGCCGGCTGATGATGGACGTGAACGCCATGCCCGGACGGTTGGCGCAGCCCCCCTGCAGGATGCTGGTGCCGTACATGACGACCTTCCCTTCCTTGGCCGGCCAGGGCACCGCCGGCCCCTCGATGACAGCGCCCTCGCGCGTGCCGATCTCCAGTTTCTCCAGTCCGTCGTAGAGCGGCAGGTAGAGGATGTACTCGTGCATCGTCCCGTCCGCGTTGTCCAGGATCAGCTCATCGGAAGAGATCTTTCCCGTCGGCCGGCCGGAACCGGCGAAGCGCCACTCCTTCCCGTCGAGGATGTAGAGGTCGAGACCGCTGCTGCCCGTCGGCGTCATGTGGTTCATCCGCGCTCCGTAGAGGTTCGTCCAGCGCGCCTTGATCACGGGCGAGTCGGAGCGGAAGCGGAGGAACAGGCCCGCGGCATCACGCCCGAGATCCCAGACGGGCGTGCGTCCGAGCTCCTTCAACTCGCTTTCCAGGGCGGCCGGAAGCCGTCCGTAGTGCGGTGCCGAGCCGTCCAGCGCCTTCCCATAGAGCGGGAAAGCCGCGGCGTCGGTGTAAACGATTTCCTGGGCGGAAAGGAGGCCGCCGGCCAGGAGGAGTGCCGCACAGGCGACCAGATGCAGCAAGTGCCGTTTCATATTCGGATCAGTTTTTTTCGGGTTCAGCCAAGTCGATGTAGGCGCCGTTCCTGCGCCAGTGGAAGTATCCGTAGACGGCGGCGACCGTGTAGAACAGATACAAGCCGGCCATCCAGTACATGCCCTGCGACAGGCACAGGACGGTAAGGAGGGTGTCTGCCACGATCCAGATCAGCCAGTGCTGCGGGTGAGCCTTGCCGAGCCACCACATCGCCAGCGCACTCATGACGGTGACGGTCGCATCCATGCTGCTCTCGCTGTCGTGCAGCAGGTGCAGGAGCCCGATCAGCAGGGCGGTGCCGGCCACGAAGACCGCGATGGTCGTCAGGAGCGTCCGGCGGTCCAGGCGCGCGAGGTGGATCGTGGCGTCGGTGAGGCCCTTGTCACGCTCCTCGCGGAGGCGCTGTTCGTCCTTGTGCCAGCGGTAGAGCCCCCACAGGGACATGAAAACATAGTAGATGTTCAGCCCCATGGATGCCCACAGGTGTTGGACGCCGAAAGAATAGGCACAGGCCGCCCCGGTGGCCAGGCCGAAGTACCACATCGTCTTTTTCTGCATCACCTCCAGCACCATGTAGGGAATGCCGGTGACCAGGGCGAAGATTTCGATGGCTTTGATCAGGTCGAATGTGTTTTCCATAGTTGCAAAGATAGAAAAAAAACGCTATCTTGCTTGGTAAATAACTGATTGGACCATGAAGATAGAGAGACTCCTGATTGTCGTCCTGCTGGCGCTTGCCGCCTGCGGAAAGAATGTGGAAACCCCGCCGGCACCTGCGCCGGGTGGCGGAACGACGCCTACGCCCAAGCCTGAACAGGAATCTGTGCCGACCGTCGAATACCTGCAGTTCAATCCGTCCAGCGCCCACGACATCACCTGTACCTATGATGCAACGTCCGGCGTCACCACCCTCGTGACCACCGGCAATGACCCGTATATCCGTCTCCACCCCTTCACCAAGGCCCTGGCGGACGAGGTTTGCGTGCTCTCGTTCGAGTACTCCACCAAGCAGGGCATTCTGGACAATCTGCAGCTCTTCTTCGGCCCGCCTGAGGCGCAGGAACGCTCCCGCTTCACCGGAACGCTGCCTTCCAACGGAACCAATTGGAATTCCATTGAATACAATCTTGTCGACCAACGGAAAGACTATGCCTGGGGCGGCTCCGGCGACTGGCTGCGGATGGACTTCGGCGGCAACCCGGGCATCACCATCCAGCTCCGCAAGATCTGCTTCCGCGCACTGACCGAGGAAGAGGCTGCCGCGGAGAAAGCCAAGGAGGAGCGGATGGCCGACCACGGGCACCTGGCCGATGAACTGAAGGCCTATCTCAGCGCCAATTATACCTCGAAGGTGACGCAGGTGGAGGTGACGACGTCGAAAGTCATCATCCAGGGGACCTGTGACGGAGAGGGCTCCTTCCTCCTTTCCGAAGTCACGCCCTGGATGGATGTGACCCGTCCGGCGACCCACAAGCACACGACGGCCCTGAAAGAGGCTTCCTTCCGCGTCGAACTGCCGCGCTATGCGGAGGTGGACGGCGTGAAGTACGACCGGCTCCTTTCGAAATGGGCCATCCTGAAGGACGGTGAGACTCCCGAACTGGTCTCCCGCGGCCGCTATGCCGACATCGTCGCCCAGGTCTCCGACCCGGGTCCGAACCCCTTCCCGACCAAGAAGGGCGTGGGCGGCGTCGGCATCTTGAACGGCGAGAACGACATCAAGGGCCTGGGTGCCAAGAGCGCCACCATGAACATGTGCCTGAACGACTACCTGGCGCCGACCCCCGTTTACGGTACTTCCGAGTATATCTATGCGAACGAACGGTACAATATCGTGGATGCGCAGGCGTCCCACCGTGACAATGTCATGTACCAGTACGAGCGCGAGGGCGCCGTACCCATCGGCATCGTGCTGATCCCCCAGGACGGCCGCAACAGCGATCCCATGACGCAGCGGCTCACCCATCCGGAATGCACGGGCGGCTACTATGCGATGCCTGACATGACGACGCCCGAAGGCGTGATCCACTATGCCGCCGTGATGGACTTCCTGTGCAGCCGGTACAACGGCAAGGGCAACCGGGGCCGGATCGGGCACTGGATCATGCACAACGAGATCGACGCCGGCACCACCTGGACGAACATGGGCGAAAAGCAGCCGCGACTGTATTTCATGGATACCTACATCAAGTCGATGCGGCTGGTTTACAATATCGTACGGCAGTACGACCCCGCCGCCTGGGTGCTGGTTTCCTTCACCCACAACTGGACGAAGATCGATGAGGACTACGCCGTTGTCTCGCAACTGGACGACCTCCTGGCGTATACGGATGCCGAGGGCGACTTCCAGTGGGGCGTGGCCTTCCATCCGTACCCGCGCGACCTGACCCGTCCGGCCTTCTGGATCGATGACAAAGGCCTCACGACGTCGATGGACACCCCGTACGTGACCTTCTACAACCTGGAAGTGTACGACAAGTGGGCGCGCGATCCCAAGCACTTCTACCAGGGCAAGGAAAAGCGCCTCGTCATCCTGTCCGAGAACGGCACCAACACCCCTACCTACAGCGACGAAGACCAGGCGCTCCAGGCCGCCGGCGCCTGCTGGGTGTGGAAGAAGGTGCAGGCGCTGGACGGCATCGACGCCATCCAGTGGCACGGCTGGCTCGACCACGAGCAGGAATTCGGCCTGCGGATCGGCTTCCGCAAGTACGGCACCGACCCCCAGGACCCGTATGGCAAGAAGAAATCCTGGTATGTCTGGCAGGCGGCCGGCACGGACCGGGAAGACGAAGTGTTCGAGCCGTATAAAAAGGTAATCGGCATTTCCGACTGGGATGAAATCTTCCTGGACTGATCCTCTCAAGATAAACTGATAACCGATATATGTTGAAGAAAATGATTGCGTCCGTGGCAGCCGTCCTCATGGCGGTCTTCGCCGCTGCCGGCCAGGAGCCGCAGGCCCTCCTCCGGTTCGATCCTGCGACCGCACACGACCTGCGCGTGAAGGACTTGGGCGGTGGCCGCTGGGAGGTCGTCACCACCGGCGGTGACCCGTTTGTCCACTTTCTGCCCCTGACGCGGGCCGTCGATGACGATGCCTGTGTGCTCACCTTCGAGTACACGGCTTCCCAGATGGTCAATGCCATGCAGTTGTATTTCTCCCCGATCTCCGGTAACCGTTCGATGAACATCCCCACGCTGGACGGGACGGTCGACCGGAAAACCCGTACCTATGCGGTGAACCTGCGGGAGGTGGCCGGCCGTTACGGCTGGGGTGCCGCCGGTGACGTGCTCCGCATCGATTTCGGGATGCAGAGCGGCGCGAAGCTCGTCCTGGAGAAGGTGGGGCTCCGTGCGATGACCGCCGGGGAGAAGGCGGCCCACGAGGCCGCCATGGCGGCGGAAGCCCGCAAGAAAGTCCTTGCCGGGGGCCTCGAGTCCTATCTGCAGGAAACCTACCCCTGCCGGATGAAGAAGGTTTCGGTCGGAGCCGATGCGGTACGCGTCCGTGGCCGGCTCCGCGGGAAGGGGCCCTTCTTCCTCGTGGAAGTCGCGCCCTGGCAGGACGTCGTCCCCGGTTCCTTCGAAGGGGAAACGATCCCCCTGCACCGCCCCTGGTGCTTCGCGAAGAAGGTCGCCCGCAAGGCCGTCCTTCCCGACGGCGCGACCTACGACCGCATCCTGTCGCGTTGGATGATCGTCCGCCGCGACGCTGACGGCACCCTCGTACCGGTCTCGCATGCCCGTTACGCCGATGTGGCGGCTCCGGTGCATTCCGCACCAAAGATGGCGCTGACCGGCAAGAAAGGCATGGGAGGCTTCCGGATCAACCGCTTTTCTTCGGACCTCGATTCGCTGGACATCCGCAGCGTCACGGTGAACATCCACCTGAACAGCCTGGTATTCAAGGAAGAACGTCCCCACGACATTCCGTATGAATATGGCGGTGTCACCTGGCACTTCGACGCCGACCGCGTCGCCGGGCTCGACGAGACCTTCCGGTACTGCACCGAACGGGGCATCATCACTTCAGCCATCACGCTCATCGACCTGCGCAGCGCCGATCCTGCGCTGACGCCGCTGTTCCGCCATCCCGACTGTAACGGCGGCTTCTATTCGATGCCGAACATGACGGAGCCGGCCGCGGTCAATGCCTACGCCGCGGTGCTCGATTTCCTGGCTTCCCGCTACTCCGGCGGGGAACATGGCCGGATCAACCACTGGATCATCCACAACGAGGTCGACTACGGTGCCGACTGGACGAACATGGGCGTGCAGCCCTACGAGGTGTATATGGACGCCTACATGAAGTCGATGCGCATGACATGGAACATCGCCCGCCAGTACGACCAGAATGCCTGGGTGCTGGGCTCTTACACGCACAACTGGACGGCGGGGGAGAACGGCTTCAAACCGAAGGAGATGCTCGAACGCAACCTGCGCTACAGCGCAGCCGAAGGCGACTTCCCGTGGGGCGTCGCCTGCCATCCGTATCCGCAGGACCTGACCGCACCGCGCTTCTGGGCGGAAGACGACGCATCCACCTTCTCGATGGACACGAAGTACGTGACGTTCTCCAACCTGGAGGTCGTGGACCGGTGGATCCGCGATCCGGAACATTTCTACAAGCGTGGCAAGCGTCTGCTCTTCCTGTCCGAGAACGGCACCAATTCCCCGAGCTATTCCGAGGAGGACCTGCGCGACCAGGCGGCCGGCGCCTGCTGGGCCTGGAAGAAGGTGGAGGCGCTGGAGGGCATCGATGCCATCCAGTGGCACGCCTGGATCGACGATCGCGGCGAATTCGGTCTGCGGATCGGCATGCGCCGCTACCCGAACGACGAGACGTTCCCCGGCGGCGAGAAGCCCGTCTGGTATGTCTGGAAGGCGGCCGGTACGGACCGGGAGGACGAGGTCTTCGCCCCGTATCTGGAAGTGATGGGCCTGAAAGACTGGAACGAAATCTTCCATGACGTTGATTAAAACCGCATACCCATGAAAAGAATTGTTTCATCCCTGGCGGCCCTGCTGCTGACCGCCTTTGTCCTTCCGGCACAGGACATCGCCTTCCCGACCATGTCGGAGGGCTCGGATTCCACGGCGAAGGCCGCCCGCATGGCCTCCGCGAAAGCCCGCGCCGACCAGCTCAGCACCTACCTGTCGACGACGTATCCCGGTGAGGTGAAGCGTGTCCGCGTCACGGATACCAAAGTCAAGATCCGCGGCCGCCGGCCCGCCGGACGCTGCTCCCTGGTGGAGGTGACGCCCTGGGAAGATGTCGATCCCCAGCACCTCGACGGCGCGTCCGTCCGGCTCTTCCTGCGGCACTTCCGCCGGAGTTTCGACCGCTATGTCGTCCGCGACGGCGTTACCTATGACCGCGCCCTTTCGCGCTGGGCGGTGGTGCGCCAGGGAACGGATGGCCCGGAACTCTGCTCGCACGCCCGTTACGCCGACGAAGTCGCGCCCTTGCGTGTGCCCGAAAAGATGGAATTGACCGGCAAGAAGGGCCTCGGCGGCTTCAGCGCCAACCGCTTCGCCGCCGACATCGACTCGATGGGGATCCGCAGCGTTACTGTGAACATCCATCTGAACAGTCTGATATTCAAGGAAGAACGTCCCAACGACATTCCGTATGAATACGGCGGTGTCACCTGGCACTTCGACGCCGACCGCATCGCACGCCTGGACAAGACCCTCCGGTTCTGCACGGAGCGCGGCGTCATCACCTCGGCCATCACGCTCATCGACCTGTACAGCGCCGACCGTGCGCTGACGCCCTTGTTCCGCCATCCCGACTGCGACGGCGGCTTCTACTCGATGCCGAACATGACGACGGCCGAGGCGTGCAACGCCTATGCGGCGGTGCTTACCTTCCTGGCCGACCGGTATTCCACCGGAGAGCATGGCCGGATCAACCACTGGATCATCCACAACGAGGTCGATTACGGCATCGGCTGGACGAACATGGGCGCGCAGCCCTACGAACTGTATATGGACGCCTACGAGAAGTCGATGCGGCTGACCTGGAACATCGCGCGCCAGTACGATCCCGAGGCCTGGGTGCTGGGCTCGTATACGCACAACTGGACGGTGCCCGAGGACGAGAAGGGCTTCCTGGTCCGTTCGATGCTCGAGGACCATGTCCGCTACTCCAACGCCGAGGGCGACTTCCCGTGGGGCGTGGCACAGCATCCGTATCCGCAGAACCTGGCGGCACCGCGGTTCTGGGAGGATGACACCAAGACGACCTGGTCGCTGGATTCGAAATACCTGACTTTCAAGAACCTGGAAGTGATCGATGCCTGGATCCGCAATCCGGAGCACTTCTACAAGGGCGGCAAGCGCCTGCTCTTCCTGTCCGAGAACGGAACGAACTCACCGAGCTACTCCGAAGAGGACCTGCGCGACCAGGCGGCCGGCGCCTGCTGGGCCTGGAAGAAGATCGAAGCCCTGGAGGGCATCGACGCCGTGCAGTGGCACGCCTGGCTCGACAACCGGGGCGAATTCGGGCTCAAGATCGGCCTGCGCCGCTATCCGGACGATGAAACGGAGCCGGGCGGCGTGAAGCCGGCATGGAAAGTATGGCAGGCTGCGGGTACGGAAAAAGAGGACGCGGTGTTCGCGCCCTACCTGTCCGTGATGGGTCTGTCCGACTGGTCGGAGATCTTCCACGCCGTCGAGTGACGGCGTGGCGGATCTTCCGCTACTCCATGAAGAACATCTGCTCGAGCGGGATGGAGATGGGGGAGTCGTCAGGATTCACCTCCATGATGTCCCGCATGTACTTCCACCACTTCTGCACGATCTCCTCGCCTCCGAGGTCCTGGGAACCGCCTTCGCCGGTCACTTCCTGATAGGCGAAGAGGGTGTTCGTCTCCTCGTCGAGGAAGATGGAATAGTTGCCTACGCCGCTGTCCTTGAGCATCTTGCGCATCTCGGGCCAGAGGCCGGCGTGGCGTTTCCGATACTCTTCCTTGAACCCGGGGTTCAGCTTCATCTTGAAAGCAAGTCTTTTGACGTTCTTTTCCATGACAATGAATTTATGTGGTTGATTCTGTTTTCACATCCTTACAAAGATACGGAATAATTCAAAAAAGCGATATCTTTGCAATATGATATTGATCATCGAAAGCGGTGCCACCAAAGCGGACTGGTGCGCCGTACAGCCGGGCGGCAAAGCCCGGGAAGATGTCCGGACGGCCGGCATGAACCTGGCCACGATGACGGTGGAATCCCTGCAGAAGATCCTCACGCAAGCGCTGACGACCTTGCGCGGTGATTCCTCCGTGGCGAGCGCCACCCCGGTGACGCAGGTCCATTTCTATGCGGCGGGTTTGCTCACCCGTGAAGGCGAGCGTGTCCCGGACGGGGCGGAGACCCTCGACCGCGTGCTGCGGATGGCGTTCCCCTTCGCCGAGATCGAATACGCCTCCGACCTGCTCGCCGCCGCGCGGGCGGTCTGCGGCCACGCACCCGGCATCGCCGCCATCCTGGGAACCGGCTCCAACAGCTGCCTCTACGACGGGAAACAGATCGTGCGGAACGTCCGTTCCGGCGGATTCATCCTCGGCGACGAGGGCGGCGGTGCCCGGCTGGGCCGCCTTTTCGTGGCGGATTTCCTGAAAGGACTCGTCCCCGAGCCGGTGGCCTCGCAGTTCGCGGCGGCCTTCCCGGTCGATTACATGACGGTGGTGCAGAACGTGTACCGCGGTCCCTCGCCCAGCGGTTACCTGGGCGCGTTCGCCCCCTGGATCATGGAACGCTACGACGCCTCTCCGTATGTCAAGGAGCTGGTGGACGGGAACTTCCGCGATTTCATCGAGCGGGTACTGAAGCAGTACGACCTGGCGGCTTTGCCCGTCGGGGTGGTCGGCGGTTTCGGCTATGCCCACCGGCAGGTCCTCCAGGAGGTGGCGCGGCCTTACGGCATCCGCTTCCAGACCATCCTGGCGACGCCGATGGACGGGCTGGTCGCCTATCATGGAGAGAACGCATGAAAAGAACGACGGAACAAGCCTCGAACTACCATCACCTGGACAGGATGAGCACGGCGGAGATCATCGAGGCGATCAACGCCGAAGACCGCACCGTCCCCGTGGCCGTCGCGCAGGCCGTTCCCCGGATCGAAAGCCTGGTGGACGGCATCGTGGAGCGGATGCGGCGGGGCGGCCGGGTCTTCTACCTGGGAGCCGGCACGAGCGGCCGGCTCGGCATCGTGGACGCCTCCGAGATCCCGCCGACCTACGGTGTGCACGACGCCTTCATCGGCCTGATGGCCGGCGGCGACCAGGCGATCCGGAACGCTGTCGAAGGGGCGGAAGACGATCCGGACGGTGCCTGGCGCGACATGCAGCCTTTTTCCCCGCGTCCTGACGACACCGTGATCGGCATCGCTGCCTCGGGTACGACACCCTATGTGATCGGCGGTGTCCGGAAGGCCCGTGCCGAAGGCCTCCTGACCGGCTGCGTCACCTGCAACCAGGGGTCGCCCCTGGCCGCGGAGGCGGAAATCCCCGTGGAGGTCGTTGTCGGACCGGAATTCGTGACGGGCAGCACCCGGATGAAGGCCGGTACGGCCCAGAAGCTGGTGCTCAACATGATTTCGACAGCGACGATGATCCGCCTCGGCCATGTCAAGGGCAGCAAGATGGTGGACATGCAGCTGACCAACCGGAAACTCGTCGACCGCGGCACGCGGATGATCATGGAGGAGACCGGTATCGAAGACTACGACCTGGCCCGCAAGCTCCTGCTCGAGTACGGGCAAGTCCGTGCCGCCGTGACGGCATGGCAGGGTCGCCAAACCCTTCAGGCATAAGACGATGGCTTTTCAGGAAAAGTATCCTTCCCGCCTGTTGTCCGACGCCGTCGAGGCGATCGGATCGCTGCCCGGTGTCGGCAAGCGGAGCGCCCTGCGCCTCGCCCTGCACCTGCTCCGCCAGCCCAAGGAGAACGTCCATCATTTCGCCGAATCCATCGTCCGCCTGCGCGACGAGAGCCTGTACTGCCGCGAGTGCCGGATGATCTCCGACGAGGAACGCTGTTCCATCTGCTCCGACCGTTCGCGGAACCGGCAGCAGATCTGTGTCGTGGAGAACGTCCGTGACGTGATGAGCATCGAGAATACGGGCCAGTACCACGGCCTTTATCATGTCCTGGGAGGCATCATCTCCCCGATCGCGGGCGTCGGCCCGTCCGACCTGAACATCGCGGCGCTCTCCGAGCGGATCCGCACGCAGATCGAGTCGGGAGCCTGCGAAGGAGCCGACCTGGAAGTCATCCTCGCCTTGTCCGGCGACGTGGAAGGGGAAACGACCGCCTTCTACATCTACCGGCAGATCGAGCGTTTCGGGGTCCGTGTCACGGCCCTGGCGCGCGGCCTGGGTTTCGGCGACGACCTCGAATACGCCGACGAACTCACCCTGGGGCGGTCCATCGCCGGCCGCCAGGACTTCAAGCCATGACAATTTTTTAATTACAGTGATATGAAAAAGAACCTCTTCCTGATCCTTTGCCTTGCGGCGGCGCTGCTCGTCGCAAGCACCTCCTGCAGCCGGAAAGCGGCGGAAGAAGGCCCCGTGCCGGTCTGCCACCTGCTCATCTGCTGCCGCGGCGCCAACGCCGGTACCACCTTCCTGGTGAACGGCGAGTGGAATCCTGCGCACAACTACCTCGACATCGAGCAGGTGCGCGACATCATGCAGAAAATCAAGGACGCCGGCATCAACGTGGTGAGCGTCGACTTCACCAATCCTCCGGAATGGGAGATGGGCGAAGGCGGCCGGATCCACCTTGAAAACTGCGGCGACAAATACAACTGGGAGGGCTACGGCAAGATGCTCGACAACATCGTACAGGTCTGCCATGAGAAAGACATGCAGTTCCTCATCTTCATCGGCAATCCGGCCGCCTGGACGATGAAATACTGGAACGAGGTGGCCGGTTTCGTCTGGGACACCTACGCCCAGGATCCCGCCTACCGCCGGTACGGCTTCGGCGACGACCGGCCGGTGATGGTCGTCTTCGTGCCCGGCGACGGCTTCTGGCCGCTGTGGGAGGCGACTCCGGACGAGGAGAAGGACAACCTCGCCAAG
This sequence comes from uncultured Bacteroidia bacterium, assembly GCA_902801205.1. Taxonomy (GTDB): domain Bacteria; phylum Bacteroidota; class Bacteroidia; order Bacteroidales; family UBA932; genus Cryptobacteroides. The sequence goes on along the minus strand of CADCHE010000012.1, from coordinate 79,751 downwards.
TTCCGCCTGGGTACCTGCCAGGTGAACGATCCCATCGAACCCACGCCGTCGGACGGCTGGGGCTACCGCAACTTCTCGGAAAGCTCCGACGGGGCCGTCCGGTTCTGCGCTCCGAACGGCGGCGTGCCCAAGAAGGACTGGTACCGCATCGACGCCGCCGAGTGGCAGCGCCGCGTGGAATGGGCCCTCGGCGCCAAGGAGTATGCGGTTTTCGGCTCGTACGACGATACCTGCGACGGCATCCACTGGGGCATCTGCGACGTGCGCGCTTCGAGGTCGCCGTACCATGTCAACGAAACGACGAAGGACGATCCGTACCTGTATTATAATATTCTGAAGGAAGCATTGAAAAAATAGCATGTATCATGAAGAAAAGTATCCTTCTGACGGCTGCATTGGCCGCCGCCTGCCTGCTGCTGTCGGCATCCGGTTGCGGCAAGGGCGATGATGAGAAGACCACCAAGGTCATCACTTCGGACGGAAGCACCGTCACCCCGACGGGCAAGCCGAAACCGACGGCCGTCTGCCATCTGCTGATCTGCTGCCGGAGCAATAACAAGGGAACCAAGTTCCTGGTGAACGGGGAGTGGAACGCGTCGCACGACTACCGCGACATCAGCCAGGTGCGCGATATCATGCAGAAGATCAAGGAAGCCGGTGTCAACGTGGTGAGCGTCGACTTCACCAATCCGCCCGAATGGGAGGGCGCCGACGGGGGGAAGATCCACATCGACGGCCAGTCCGACGGCCTGAACTGGGCCGGCTACGGCAAGATGCTCGACAACATCGTCAAGGTCTGCAAGGAGAAGAACATGCAGTTCATGATCTTCATCGGCAACCCCGCCGCGTGGGGCATGGCCTACTGGAACCAGGTCGCCGGTTTCATCTACGACAAGTACGCCAAGGACAATACCTACCGGAAATACGGCAACGGCGACGACCGGCCCATCCTGCCTGTCTTCCTGCCGGGCGAGACCTTCGACATCCTGTGGAAGAACGCCGACCCCGCCGACAAGAAAAACCTCGAGAAGTTCCACATCGGCACCTGCCAGGTGAACGACCCGATCCGCGAGATGCCGACCGACGGCTGGGGCTACCGCAACCAGTCCGGCAGTTCCGACGGCAAGGTCCGTTTCGTCAGCCCGAACTCCGGCGTCGCCCCGTCCAGCTGGGCCCGCGTCGACGCCGACGGCTGGAAACAGCGCGTCGAGTGGGGCCTCAAGGCCAAGGACTACGTGGTCCTGGGCTCGTACGACGACACCTGCGACGCCATCTTCTGGGGCGTCGCCGACGTGTCGAAGTCGCAGACGGCCTGCCACAAGAATGCGAAGACCGTGGACAAGCCTTCCATCTATTACGATATCGTCAAGGAAGCGCTGACCGGCGGAAAATAAGCGGTTTTGCCGCCTTTTTGGCGGATTGTAAAAAAATATTCCTATTTTTGCGCGGTAGAACCCTTTCGACGAACGCGCCGGTAAAACAGGAAGAGTGATGGTGACAATTTTCTACAGACGCGGCGGCGAGCTGGTCGTATCGCAGTCAGTGGCGATGCTCGCGAAGACAATCCTGTCTGATGTCCTCTGGATCGATCTCCTTGCCCCGGACGGTGCGGAGAAACACTCCGTGGACGATTTCCTCGGGATCGAGATCCAGAGCCGTGCGAAGGCCGAGGAGATCGAGAGTTCCTCGCGTTTCTCCGAAACGGAGAAAGCCCTCTTCGCCAATACCAACTTCCTGATGCCGGGCCCCGAAGACTATACGATGGAGCCGGTGTCGTTCACCTTCGTCGGGAACTGCATGACCTCCCTGCGCGATGTCCCGCTCCGCAGCTTCACCGAACTGCAGCGCCGGATCGTCGCCATGCCGCAGTCCTATCCCTCGGGCTATTCCGTGTTCGCCAGCATCATGGACCAGCGCGTCGACCTGGATGCGGACATGATCGAGCTCATGACCAAGGAGATCTCGCAGTACAGCAAGCGCGTCAACCAGCAGGAAGACATCAACGAAGATTTCCTGTTGGACATCAACCAGTTGCAGGAGAACACGATGATCGTCCGCGAGAACATCGTCGACAAGCAGCGCCTCCTGTCCAACCTGATGAAGAGCGACAAGTATCCGCCCGAACTGCGGTCGCGTTTCGGCGTCATCCTGCAGGATATCACCTCCCTGATCAACCACACGGATTTCAGTTTCGAGCGTCTGGAATACCTCCAGGAGACGGTCGTCGGTCTGATCAACCTCGACCAGAACAACATCATGAAGATCTTCACGCTGGTTTCGGTGCTGCTGATGCCGCCGACCCTCGTCGCGAGTTTCTACGGCATGAATGTGCCGCTGCCCTTCATGGACAAGCCCTGGTCCTGGGCTGCGCTGCTGCTGATGATGTTCGCCCTGGTGGGGGCCATCTTCGTCGTCTTCAAGCGGAAGAAAATGTTGTGATTTTCGGGGCTTACCCTTTGTAAATCAGAATAATTTCCCTATTTTTGCACGCCTTTTCACCGGGGCGTGCTCCGGTAGGGCGACAAAATAATGTTAAACAACTAAGTTTCTTTCACTTACAATTATGGCAGAAGAAAACAAAAAAGCATTGAACGCGTCGGTCGCGCCCGAGGAATTCGACTGGGCCGCCTTCGAGAGCGAGGACAAAGTCTACGGCTCCGCCGACCGTGAATCCATCGAACAGGCTTACGACCAGACCCTCTCCAAGATCGGGGAGAACGAGGTGGTCGAAGGTGTCGTCACCTCCATCACCAAGCGTGAAGTGGTCGTCAACATAGGCGCGAAGAGCGAGGGCGTCATCCAGGCCCCCGAATTCCGCTACAACCCCGACCTGAAGGTCGGTGACAAGGTCGAGGTGCTCGTCGAGTCCGTCGAGGACCGCAAGGGCCAGCTCATCCTTTCCCATAAGAAGGCCCGCGCCCTCAAGTCCTGGGACCGCGTCAACGAGGCCTGCAACAACGGCGAGGTCGTCAAGGGTTTCGTCAAGACCCGCACCAAGGGCGGCATGATCGTCGACGTCTTCGGTATCGAGGCTCAGATCGACATCAAGCCCATCCGTGACTACGACGCCTACGTCAACCAGACCATGGACTTCAAGATCGTCAAGATCAACCAGGAGTTCCGCAACGTCGTCGTTTCCCACAAGGCGCTCCTCGAGGCCGAGCAGGAAGCCCGCCGCGCCGAACTCATCAGCAAGCTGGAGAAGGGCCAGATCCTCGAAGGCACGGTCAAGAACATCACCAACTACGGCGTGTTCGTCGACCTGGGCGGCGTGGACGGTCTCATCCACATCACCGATCTCTCCTGGGGCCGCATCGACAACCCCGAGGAAGTCGTCTCCCTCGACCAGAAGATCAAAGTGGTCGTCAAGGAGTTCGATCCCGCCCAGAAGCGCATCGCGCTGGGTTACAAGCAGCTCACCCCGCATCCTTGGGACAGCCTCGACGCCGATCTCAAGGTGGGCGACGTCGTCAAGGGCAAGGTCGTGCTGATCGCCGACTACGGCGCCTTCGTGGAGATCACCCCGGGTGTCGAAGGTCTGATCCACGTCAGCGAGATGTCCTGGTCGCCGCGTCTGCACAGCGCACAGGAATTCCTCAAGGTGGGCCAGGAAGTGGAAGCCCAGGTGCTTTCCATCGACCGTGAGAACCGCAAGATGTCCCTCGGTCTGAAGCAGCTGACCCCCAACCCTTGGGAGAACATCCGCGACAAGTATCCGATCGGTTCCGTCCACAAGGCGATCGTCCGCAATATCACGAACTTCGGTGTCTTCGCCGAGCCGGAGGACGGTGTCGAAGGACTCATCCACATCAGCGACCTTTCCTGGAACAAGATCAAGCATCCGTCCGAGCTCGTCTCTCCCGGTGACGTGATCGACGTCCAGATCCTCGACTTCGACGAGGCGAACCACAAGCTCAGCCTCGGCCACAAGCAGCTGACCCCGAATCCTTGGGATGCGATCGAGGAGAAGTATCCTGTTGGCTCCGTCGTCGAGGGTACCGTTGCCTCCATCACCGACAAGGGCGCGAACATCAAGCTCGACGATGAGAACGAAGGCTTCGCTTTCAACCGCGACCTCATGAAGGAAGACGGCAAGAACGCCGTCGTCGGTGAGACCCTTCCGTTCAAGGTGGTCGAACTGCGCCGCAGCACCCGCCGCATCCTCCTGTCGCACCTGCGCACCTATTCCGAGGCCCGGATGGAGCGCGTGGCTGCCGAGGCCGACAGCGCCAAGCGTGCCGTCAAGAAGATCAATTCCGCGATCGAGAGGACGACCCTCGGTGACATCAGCGAACTCGCTGCCCTGAAGGACAAACTCGAGAAAGGTGAGTAAAGCATGAATTTCACATTGACGGTCCTGGGCACGGCTTCGGCTATGCCGATGACCGGCAGATACCAGAGCGCCCAGGTACTTTCCGTACACGGGCGCTCTTTCTTGATTGACTGCGGGGAGGGCATCCAGCGCCAGATGCTCCGCGCGCGGATTCCGATGATGAAGATCGACTCCGTCTTCCTTTCGCACATCCACGGCGACCACGTGTTCGGGCTTCCCGGCCTGCTCTCCACGATGGGTATGAAGGCACGCACGCAGCCGCTCAATGTCTTCGCACCGCCGTCCTTCGCGCCGCTCCTGAAGTTCTTCCTCTCGTACTACGGCGAGGGCCTGGCTTTCGAGATCCGGCACGTGCCCCTCACGATGAAGGCTCCGGAGGTGATCCTGCAGACAAAGTCGGTGGAGGTGCTCGCCTTTCCGCTGAACCACAAGATCGAGACGTTCGGCTTCCTCTTCCGTGAACGGGAGCCGCAGATGAACGTCCGTAAGGAAAAGATCGCCGAGTACGGTCTCTCGCTCACGGAAATCGCAGCCGTCAAGCGCGGTGACGACGTGGTCCGCGGCGGGCAGGTGATCCCGTTCAACGAACTGGGTTACAAGCCTTTCGAGCCCCGTTCCTATGCCTACTGCAGCGATACGGCCCCTTTCGCCGCACTGCCGCGCTGGGTCGCGGGCGTCGACCTGCTCTACCATGAGACGACCTACCTGGACGAACTCGCCGACCAGGCGGCCCTGCGGCACCATTCCACGACGCTGCAGGCGGCCCGCTGCGCCCTGGAGGCCGGCGTGAAGCAGCTGTTGATCGGGCATTATTCTTCGCGGGTGAAGGAAACGGATCGCTACGAGGCGGAGTGCCGCACCCTCTTTCCGGCGACGACCGCGGCGCAGGACCTGATGACGGTCGACCTGCCGCTCGTCAAAGCGGAATAGTTTTTCAAAAATATCACTATATTCGCATTTGTATGAAAAGGAAAATGCGAAAATGGGTCCTGTTGCTCTGCCTGCTGCCGCTCGGTCTGCTGGCGGAGCCCGTGAAGTTGACGCCGCAGCAGCAGTACATCCTCCGGTGGGCGCCGACGGCCGTCCGCGAGATGTACCGGAGCGGGGTGCCGGCCAGCATCACCCTGGCCCAGGGGCTGCTGGAATCGCGGTATGGCCTGTCACCCCTCGCGGCCGGCGGCAACAACCACTTCGGAATCAAGTGCCACAACACGTGGACCGGCAAGAAACAGTATCACGACGACGACGCGAAGGGGGAGTGCTTCCGGGTGTACGAGTCTGCGGAAGAATCGTTCCGCGACCATTCCGACTTCCTCCGCTACCGCGACCGTTACAAGTTCCTTTTCGAATTCGAGACGACGGACTACAAGGCGTGGGCGAACGGCTTGAAGAAAGCTGGTTACGCGACCGACCCCGCGTACCCGTCGAAACTGATCAAGTATATCGAGGACTACCGGCTGGATGCCTATGACCGGATGTCTGTCGCCGAGGCTGATGCCGCCGTGGCGGCGGCCTGGGAACAGTCCGGCGGGACCGCTCCGGTCTTCGCACGTCCTGCGGAAACATCTGATGGACAGTCTGTTACGGAATCCGATGCGGCACCTGTTCCCGAAGGCGGGGTCGAGGTGAAGGAAGGGAAGAAGAACGACCGGAAGGCGGAACGCCGGCACGGGAAAGCGGCGCGCAAGGCGGAAAAAGCAGCGCGCAAAGCGGCCCGGTCCGAGCACAAAACCTCCGAGCCACCGGCCCCCGCGGAAGAGGACGAAGACCTTTCCGTGATCCCCGAATCACCGCTCCAACTGGAGGAACCGAAGGCGGTCGACCGCAGTCAGTACGAAGAATTCCGCTTCTCGCTTTCGCGGCCGATGTTCGAGCGCAACGGGGTCCCGTACGTGCAGGCCATCGAAGGGGAGACCTACGCCTCGATCGCCGCTTCCAACGGACTCTTCCTGACGGAACTGCTGCATTTCAATGATTTGACGGTGACGGAAGAACTCCTCCCGGGCACCATCGTGTACCTGCAGGCGAAGAAGAACCGGACCCGGAAGGGCCTGGACAAGTATATCGTGGAGCGGGACGGCGAGTCGCTGCGCGACATCTGCCAGCGTTTCGCGGTGAAGATGAAGGCGGTCGAGAAGATGAACCGCCTCCCGTCCGGAACGACGCTCCGTGAAGGCGATGAACTGCTTCTCCGTGAGGATTCTTCCCGGATGGGGAGGCTTCTGAAGAAATGAACAATGCCATGAACAAGAAGAAGATACGCAATATCCTGCTGGCGGTCGTCGGCGTCGTCGCCCTGGGCGTCCTCGGGGCTGCCTGGCTGTGGTTCAGCGACAACCGCCGTTCCAACTTCTCCGGCCGGGCCGACCTCTACCTCCGCCCCGGCGCCACGGTACAGGACGTCCGCGCCGCGATCCCGGACAGCATCGTCCTCCGTCCGGCGAGCCTGCGCCGCATGCTGCGGAAACTCCAGGACGAAGACATCCGCCCGGGCCACTATGTCATCGGCCCCGGGAATCCGAGCGTCTACGTGCCCCGGATGCTGCGGGGCGGCTGGCAGACACCGGTGAATCTTGTCCTCTCCGGCACGATGCGCCTCAAGGGGCCCATCGCCCGGAAGGTGTCGGCGCAGCTGATGGTCGACTCCGCGACGGTCCACCGCGCGCTGGAAGACGAAGACCTGCTGGCGACGTACGGGTTCACGCCGGACGACGTCTTCTCGATGATCCTGCCGGATACGTATGAGATGTACTGGACGGCCTCGATGAAGGACGTCTTCGACCGTCTGAAAAAGGCCTATGACGCCTGGTGGACCCCGGAACGGAAAGAAAAGGCGAAACTGCAGGGCCTGACCCAGCGCCAGGTCTCCATCGTCGCTTCCATCGTCAGCGGGGAGTCGCATTACACGCCGGAGCTGCCGAAGATCGCCGGCGTGTACCTCAACCGTTACCGGATCGGCATGAAACTGCAGGCAGACCCGACGGTCGCCTTCTGCTACGACTATACGCTCAACCGCATCCTCCTGCAGCACCTTCAGTTCGACAGCCCGTACAATACCTACCTGTACGAAGGCCTGCCTCCGGGGCCCATCTGCGTGCCCCCGAAGGAGTGCCTGGAGGCGGTGCTGAACCCCGATACACACGGGTATCTCTACTTCTGCGCCAGCGACGCGATGGACGGAACGCACCGGTTCGCCGTGAGTTACGCCGACCATCTGCGCAATGCGGACGCATTCCGCCGGGCGCTGGATGCCCGCGCCCGGAAGAACAACGCCAAGTGATACTGGATCCCGGCCATGGAAGGAATCAATGAACGGATCGAAGCCCGGTTTTCCCGGTTCGACGAGGCAGGGCGGAGCCTCGTCGCCCGCTGCTTCGCCATCGCCGCTACCGTCCTTTCGGACGAACTGCGCGGCAATGGACACCCCTTTATCGAACACCCGCTGAATGTCGCTCTCATCGCCGCTGACGAGATCGGCCTGCCGGCCGAGTGCGCCGCAGCCGTCTTCCTGCATGAGGCGACGCGCTGCCATCCCGAGCTGGACCTGCGGAAAGGGGACCTGCCCGGCGATCCCGCCGCTCCCGGGGACCGGCGGCGCGGGAACGGATTCCCTGCCGACGTGCTGGCGATGGTCGAGGGCCTGAACAAGATTTCCACCATCAAGCCGAAAGATACGCGCCTGGAGGCCGAACAGTACAAGAAACTCATCGTCCAGTACTCGTCCGACCCGCGTGTCACCGTGCTCAAGATCGCCGACCGCCTGGAGGTGATGCGCCACCTGGACATCTTCCCCAAGAGCGCCCGCGACAACAAGATCCTCGAAACCCTGATGCTGTACATCCCCCTGGCGCACCAGCTCGGCCTGTACAACATCAAGAGCGAGATGGAGGACATCTACCTCCGCTACGCCGAGCCGGAGCAGTACCGCGCCATCACCAACAAGCTGAAGGCGACGCAGCGCGACCGCGAACGGCTGACGGAGGAGTTCATCGAGCCGCTGAAGAAGAAGCTCTCCGACGCGCTCATCCACTACAAGCTGAAGATCCGCACGAAGTCGGCCTACTCCATCTGGAAGAAGATGCAGCGGCAGAAAGTGTCGTTCGACGGGGTGTATGACGTCTTCGCCATCCGCTTCATCATCGACTGCCCGCAGGACGCCAAGGTGGAGAAGGACCTTTGCTGGAAGGTGTATTCCTACGTGACGGAAGAATACGAACCCGACACCGACCGGCTCCGCGACTGGATCACCAACCCCAAGCCGAACGGCTACGAGTCGCTGCACATCACAGTCAAGAACCGCGACGGCGCCTACCTCGAGGTGCAGATCCGTACGCGCCGGATGGACGAGGAAGCCGAGAACGGCCAGGCTTCGCACTGGGCGTACAAGGGCATCAAACACGAGGAGCACCTCGACAAGTGGCTGAAGTCCGTCCGGTACACCCTGGAGCACCCGATGGACATCAAGCCGGAAGACCTGCCGCAGCCCCCTTCCAAGGACATTTTCGTATTTACGCCCAGCGGCGAACTGCGCATCCTGCCTGCCGGCGCCTCCGTCCTCGACTTCGCCTTCAACATCCACTCCGGACTCGGTGTCCGGTGCACCGGCGCGCGGATCGGCGGCAAGGCCGTGTCCATCAAGGAGAAGCTCCAGACCGGTGACATCGTGGAGATCATGTCGGGCAAGAACCAGCGCCCGTCGGCCGACTGGCTCGGATACGTGGTCACCTCCAAGGCGCGGAGCCGCATCAAGCAGGAACTCAACGAAGAAGAGTTCAAGAAGGCGGCCCAGGGGAAGGAACTCCTTTCGCGCCGGCTCAAGAACTGGAAGCTCGAGCTGCCGGACGACATGCTGGCGGAACTGCTCAAGAAATACCGCTATACGGCGCAGAATCCGTTCTATGCGGCCTTGTACGACGGCGAGATCGACATCAACGACATCAAGGCGTACATCCAGGGACACGACGCCCTGGTGGCCCAGGGCATCGAAGCGGCCCGCCAGGCCGAGGCCCAGCGCATCGAGGCGGCACGCCAGGCGGAGTGGGGGAGAGGCATCGCTTCCGACGACATCCTCGTCCTGAACGCCCGCGACCTCAAGGGCCTGGACTACCGCATGGCCGCCTGTTGCCATCCGGTCTTCGGCGACGACGTGTTCGGCTTCGTGACACGGACCGAGGGCATCAAGATCCACCGGATGTCATGCCCCAACGCCGCGCGGCTGCTCGAAATGTACCCGTACCGCATCCAGCGGGTGCGGTGGGCCGACACCCCTTCCGGCGGCAGTTTCCAGTCGCCCCTGAAGATCGTCACGGACCTGGAGCCTTCCGTCATCGGCCAGATCACGGCGACGGTGAACGGGTTCAAAGCTTCCCTGCGGTCGATGTCCGTTTCGGAAAACGCCCGGCAGGGCGTGTACGAGATCGCGATGCGCCTGTCCGTCCCTTCCAACATGGAACTGGACAAGGTGGTTTCGCAGATCAAGGCCCTCCGGCACGTACAAAAAGTCACCCGGCAGTAGCTTTTTATTCCGAATAAATAGTTATCTTTGTATGATTTTCCCTTTCTGTGCGGTAGCCTATATGAACTATTGTGCACGGGTCTGAAAATCAAGGGTTTACGTTGTCGCCTCCTGGTAAGGAGTGCGCGCGGGACCGGGGTAGGAAAGTCCGGCAAGTCCTTCTTGCCCGGCCTTGCCGTCTTTTCGGAAAGGCCGGGTCACCCGAGAAGTATCCGGGCGTCAACCAGTCATTCGAGATGGACGAAGCACATTGGTATGCCATGCGGGTCTTCAACAACCGTATCGGCCGCATCAAAGAGGAGTTGGACGGGCTCGGGGCGCAGACCTACATGGCGCTCCGGACCGTCGACCGGATCGTGGACGGCAAGCTCGTCTACGAGGAGGTGCAGTTGGCACCGTCGCTCCTGTTCGTCCGCTGGACGCTGCCCTGCCTGATGGCCTTCAAGCAGCGGCACTTCAGCGACTTGATGCTCTACCGCGACGCTGCCGGCAGCGGTCCCGCCCCGATCCGCGACGAGGAGATGAAGCTTTTCATCTTCGTCACTTCGGCCGACCGGGGCCGGAACGTGTCGTATCTCGGGGAGCATTTCGACTTCAAGGTGGGAGAACGCGTCCGGGTGACGGACGGTATCTACAAGGGAGCGGAGGGTGTGATCAAACGGATCAAAAAGGACCGCAAGCTCCTTGTCAGCGTGGAAGGCGTGGCCGTCGTGGCCGTCTCGCACATCCCGCAGCAGTATTTGGAAAAAATTGTCTGATCGTCTATCAAACTAATCGTCTTTCAAATGGGTAATCTTGTAAGAATGCTCGAAAAGCGCTACCTGAGCCGGGCTCTGATCCTGGTGATGGATGTCTGCCTTTCTACGGCTGCTTCCCTGGCCGTATTCGGTGGGATGGACCTGCTTTTCGACGTATCGTCCCCCGTAGGGTACAGCGCGGTGGGTTGGGTTTCTTTCCTGGGCGGCTGTCTTTTGGCGTCACTGGTATCATTCTGCCTGACAAGGACCTATCGGATCATCATCCGGCATCTTTCGGTCGGAGACTTGATCCCCTTCTTCTTCGCGGTCCTGCTGAAGGAGGTATTGGTCCTGGGGGGCGTGGTGCTTTCGCACCATTTCGTCCCGGAATTCGTCATGCTGCTCGGCATCGACTTCCTGGCGACCCTCTTCCTGCTCCTTTTCACCCGCATGCTGATGATCCTGGTCTGGAATTATTTCAATCACAGGGTCCTTGAGAAATATGCGTACCGGCGCGTCTTGGTATACGGCGTCTCTGAGAAGAGTGTCTCGTTGATCCTGCGCATGCAGCATTCCTCCCATTACCGTATTATCGGATTCTTGGCAGAAGAAGGCACGGGGCGGATGATCGACGGCTTCCCTGTCTTTACTTTCAAAACGGAGGAGCAGATGCAGAACCACCTGCTGGACAACCGGATCGATGCGGTCCTGTTTGCGCAGGAGGAAGATGTCCGGTCCGAGGAAGATCGCCTCATCCTTTTCTGCAACCTGCACAACATCAAGAGCTTGGTTGCTCCTTCCTTGAGTGAGGTAGAGGACGGGAAACTCCTGTCCGGCCTGCGCGAAGTGAAAGTGGAAGACTTGCTGGGCCGTGAGGAAATCAAGATTTCCATGGAGGCCATCCGGGCATACTTCAACGAAAAGACCGTCCTGGTCACCGGCGCCGCCGGATCGATCGGTTCTGAACTGTGCCGGCTCCTGGCAGGGTTCGGGGTGAAGAAACTGGTGTTGTTCGACAATGCGGAAACCCCGATGCATAACCTGCGCCTGGAATTGGAAGACCGCTTCCCGGAGCTGTGTTTCGTCCCGGTAATCGGCGACGTACGCCAGCTCCCCCGCCTGGACTTCGTGTTCCGGACCCATCATCCGCAGGTCGTTTTCCATGCGGCGGCGTACAAGCATGTGCCGCTGATGGAGGAAAATCCCTGCGAGGCCGTGCTCGTCAACGTCTGCGGAACGCGCCACTTGGCGGACAAATGTGTCGAATACGGAGCGGAGAAGATGGTGATGATCTCCACCGACAAGGCGGTCAATCCCACGAATATCATGGGATGTACCAAGCGCCTGGCCGAGATCTATGTCCAGAGCCTGGGACTGTCCCTGAAGCCGGGCGAACACTCCAGCACGACGAAATTCGTCACGACGCGTTTCGGAAACGTCCTGGGCAGTAACGGGAGCGTGATCCCGCGTTTCCAGCAGCAGATCGCAGCCGGAGGCCCCGTGACGGTGACGCATCCCGACATCAACCGTTTCTTCATGACGATTCCGGAGGCCTGCCGCCTCGTGATGGAAGCGGCCACGATGAGCACCGGCAACCAGATCTTCGTCTTCGACATGGGCCGTCCGGTGAAGATCGACACGCTCGCGCGGCGCATGATCACGCTGGCCGGATTCAAGCCGGACGAGGATATCAAGATCGAATATACGGGGCTTCGCCCGGGTGAGAAACTGTACGAAGAAGTACTCGCGGACGAAGAGAATTCCCTGCCGTCCTTCCACGACCGCATCCGTATCGCGAAGGTCCGGGAGTACGATTACGAAGAGGCATGTTCCGTGATCGACCGGCTGGAGGAGCTGTCGCGGAACGTCGAAATCCCCGACATGGTCCGGCTGATGAAACGGACCGTCCCGGAGTTCAAGAGCGCGGAATCGCGCTTCGAGGCGATCGACCGGGAACTTGAAAATGAAAACAAACAGATTGAAAATGAATAAGAAGAACTTCTTCCTGAAGGGGGTGCTGCTTTCTTGCACCATCACCCTCCTTGCCGCCTGTGGAACGCCGGCCAACATTGTCTATTTCCAGGACCTGACGCGCGACACCACCATCTCCGTCCCGAGTGTGTCCGCCATCCGTCTCAAGCCGATGGACCAGGTGTCCATCATCGTCAATACCCGCGACCCGCAGGTGACGGCGATGTTCAATATGCCCTATTATTCCAACCGCATCGGCGAGACGCAGTCGCTGACCTCCAATGCCGGGTCGAATCTCACCCTTTCGGCATCGAACATTTCGGGGTACACGCTTGACAGCCACGGAGAGATCGACTTCCCGGTCCTGGGGCGCATCTCCCTCCTGGGCTTGACGCGGGAGCAGGCTGCCGAACGGATCAAGACCTTGCTGATCGAGGAGAGCAAGCAGGTGAAGGACGCTGTCGTGACGGTGGAATTCATGAACCTGGGCTTCTCCGTGCTGGGCGAGGTGACTCGGCCGGGGCGCTACAAGATCGACCGTGACCGGTTCACCCTCTTCGATGCGCTGGGCCTGGCGGGCGACCTCACCATCAACGGGGAGCGCGAGAACGTGACCCTGGTGCGGCACAACGGAAAGGACGACGAGGTGTACAAGCTCAACCTCCTCGACAGCCAGTCGCTCTATGCCTCGCCCGCTTTCTTCATCCAGCAGGGCGACATGATCTATGTCACGCCGAATGAGAAACGGCAGCGCGAGTCCACCATCAACGGCAACAATGTGCGGTCCAGTTCGTTCTGGATCTCCCTGGCGTCGCTGGTGACTTCCGTCTCCGTCCTTGTATTTAAGTAAATTATTGATTTATGGATAATTATAATAATCCAAACGCTCCTGTGCAGGAGCAGGAAACCCTTACATTCAAGGACATCTGGAACCTCTGCCTGTCGCATTGGAAGTGGTTTGCCATCTCGTTGGGTGTATGCCTTTTCGTGGCCGCTTTCTACATCCTCAAGACCACCCCGGTCTATACCCGGGCGGCCTCCGTCCTCATCAAGGAGGACCGGAAGGGCGGAAGCGTGTCCGGTGACATATCCGCCGCTTTCTCCGACCTCGGGTTCGGACAGACGCGGGTGAACGTCAACAATGAAATCATCAACTTCCTTTCTCCGGACCTCATGCTCGAGGTGGTGAAAAACCTGCATCTGGATGTCGACTATCACCGCAAAGGACTTTTCCACGACTGGACCCTCTACGGCACCAGCTTGCCGGTGGCCGTCCAGTTCCAGGATTTGCGTGCCAACGACGCCGTCGGGCTGACGGTTTCTCCCGCCGATTCCGGAAGTGTGCGTCTCTCCGATTTCGTACGCATGGGGAAGAAGGGGAAGGAAAAACTCCAGGCCGGCCCTGTGGTAGCGGCGTTGGGCGATACCGTCGCCACTCCCTTGGGAAATGTCGTGGTGACGGACTCGCCGTATCCGGATACGCCTGCCTTCAATTTCCCGATCCGTGTCACGCGGAGCGGCTTCCTCGCGGCATCGCGCCGGTTCCGCGGCAAACTGTCGGCCACCCTCAATGGCAAGAACAGCACGGTCATCGACCTGAGCGTTTCCGATGTCAACACCCAGCGGGCGGAAGACCTGCTGAACATGGTGGTGAATGTCTACAATGAGATCTGGATCAAGGACAAGAACCAGATCACCACCAGTACCAACGAGTTCATCGCGGAGCGCCTGCACGTCATCGAGAGCGAGTTGGGCCATGTGGACAAGTCCATTACCTCGTACATGAGCGAGCACCAGCTCGCCGACATCGGGGCAGCTGCGACGCTGGACATGCGGCTTTCCGCCGAGGCCGAGCAGCAGGTGATGGCGCTGAACAACCAGCTGGCCATCGCCCGGGCCCTGCAGTCGGATGTGCGGAATGCCCATTCCAACACCCTCCTGCCTGGAAACGTAGGCCTGGACGACCCGTCGACGGCGGCCCAGATCACCCAGTTCAACACCCTCATGCTCCAGCGCAACCGTGTGGCCGAGAACAGCACCGAGGAGAACCTGCTCGTCAAGGACTACGACCAGCAGCTCGACGCCTTGCGCTCCGCCATCCTCACGGCATTGGACAACTACATCAAGGGCCTGAATATCCAGATACGCGCCACCCAGGGTGCCCAGAACAAGGCACAGGCCCGCGTGTCTTCCAACCCGCTGCAGGCCGGCCAGCTGCTCTCTGACGAGCGTCAGCAGAAGGTCAAGGAAGCCCTGTATCTCTTCCTGCTCCAGAAACGCGAGGAGAATGAACTTTCGCAGGCCTTCACGGCGTACAACACGCGGGTCGTGGCTTCTCCGAGCGGAAGCAATATTCCGTTTGCCCCGAACAAGAAGATGATCCTGCTGATCGCCTTGCTGCTGGGGCTGGCCATTCCGTTCGCCATCCTCTACCTCAAGGAGATGCTCAACACCACCCTGCGCGGCCGCAAGGACCTCGAGAACCTTTCCGTTCCCTTCCTGGGTGAGCTGCCCAATACAGGCAAGAAGAGGAATTTCCTGAACTTCAAGTCGCTCCGGGGGCTGGAGAAACTTTCCGAGAATCCGGAAGAGCGCAAAATCGTCGTCAAGCCGCACAGCCGCAACGTCATCAACGAAGCATTCCGTGTCGTCCGCACTAACCTGGAGTTCATGCGGGGCAAGGAAGGAGGTGCCAAAGTCTTGATGGTCACTTCGATGAACGTAGGCTCCGGCAAGACGTTCTCCACCATCAACCTGGCGACGGCCCTTGCCGTCAAGGGACGGCGGGTCATCGTGGTCGACCTTGACCTGCGCAAACGCTCCATGAGCCACTTCGCCGGGCAGCCGAAACGTGGCGTAGCCGATTACCTGGCAGGAACCCTTCCGGCCTGGAAAGATGCCGTCGTCTCCGGCATCGGTGGAAACGGCCTGGATATGCTGCCGGTGGGCACCATGCCGCCCAATCCGGCGGAACTGCTGGCGGAGCCCCGCCTGGCGCAGATGCTGGAAGAGATGCGGCCGGAGTACGACTACATCTTCCTCGACTGCCCGCCGGTAGAGATTGTCACGGATGCCGATATCATCGGATCCAACGTGGACATGACCATCTTCGTGGTCCGTGCCGGCCTGCTGGAACGGAGCATGCTCCCGGAGATCGACCGCTACTACAAGACCCAGAAATACAAGAATATGGCGCTGCTGCTCAATGGTACCGACGGAAGTGGCCGTTACGGCTACAAGTACGGCTATAAGTACGGGTACCGCTATGGCAGCAACGGTGCTTACGGGTCGGACGGAAAGGAGGACGAATAGTCCATGTGGCCTTTTTCAACCCAACGCAGCCTGGAGGAGGCGGGCATCCTCCGCGGCTGGACAGACTGGCACAGCCATATCCTTCCGGGTGTCGATGACGGCATCCGTACCCAGGAACAGTCCCTCAAGGTGCTGGCCTTCTACGCGGAGGCCGGGGTCACGGATGTCTGGTTGACCCCGCATGTGATGGAGGATATCCCCAACACACCTGCTGCCCTGAAGGAATGTTTCTCCGTGCTGAAGTCCGCCTATGCAGGTCCGGTGCGGCTGCACCTGGCCGCCGAGCACATGCTGGACAACCTCTTCCTGGAACGCTTCGAGGCGGGTGAACTGCTGCCGCTGGGCCCGGAAGGGAAGCACCTGCTCGTGGAAACCTCCTATTTCAATCCGCCGATGGACCTGTGGGACATCCTGGAGCGGCTCCGCGCCCGGGGACTGCAGCCGGTGCTGGCCCATCCCGAGCGGTACGTATACATGGAAGGGAAAGACTACCGGCGACTGAAAGAAATGCGGGTCCTCTTCCAGCTCAATCTGCTGTCCTTGGCCGGATTGTACGGCCCCGGCGCTGCCCGCCGGGCGGAAATACTGCTGGAAGCGGGGATGTATGACCTCTGCGGCTCCGACCTGCATCGATTGGGCGCCGTGCGGGAAGCCCTGGCGGCCCGCGTGCTGAAAAAGAAAACCGTGCAGGCGCTCCTGCAAATCCCCAATACACTATGAAAATCCTGGTTACCGGTGCGGCCGGATTCATCGGATCGCACTTGATGCATGCCCTCGTCCGTCGGGGAGACGATGTCGTGGGCATCGACAATTTCAATGACTATTACGATGTCCGCCTGAAAGAGGCCCGCGTGGCGGCCTTCGGCCTGCGGGTGCGGAAGATGGACCTGGCTGACAAAGAGGCGCTGGATGCCCTGTTCGCGGCAGAGCGTTTTGACAAAGTGGTGAATCTGGCTGCCCAGGCGGGGGTCCGATACAGCATCACCAACCCGTACGCCTACCTTCAGAGCAACCTCGTGGGTTTCCTCAATATCCTTGAAGGATGCCGGAACTACGGTGTGAAGCACCTGGTCTATGCGTCGTCCAGTTCCGTGTATGGCCTCAATGAGCAGGTCCCTTACCGCGAGTCCGACAAGGCGGACCGCCCGGTGAGCCTGTACGCGGCATCCAAGAAGTCGAACGAACTGATGGCCCATGCGTACTGCAAGCTTTACGGTTTTGCCTGTACCGGCCTGCGGTTCTTTACGGTATACGGCCCTTGGGGACGTCCGGACATGAGCCCGATGCTTTTCGCCCGCGCCATCTGCCAGGGCGACCCCATCCGGGTGTTCAACCATGGAGACATGATCCGCGATTTCACCTACATCGACGACATCGTGGAAGGGACCATCGGCTGTATCGACCGGGAACCCGCCCCCAATGAGAACGGGCTGCCGTACCGGGTGTACAACATCGGGTGTTCCCATCCGGTGAAGTTGATGGACTTCATTTCCGAGATCGAGCAGGCGATGGGTCGTGCGGCAAAGAAGGAATTCCTGCCCATGCAGCCCGGCGACGTGTACCAGACCAATGCCGATACGGCGTTGCTGGAGCGCGAGGTCGGTTACAAGCCCCATGTCCGGCTGCATGAAGGCATCCAAGCCTTCGTGCAGTGGTACCGTTCAGAGCAGAATCCTTTGAAACAGTGAGATGATGCGTTGTGAAGAAAAATTCCACGAAATCTATAATCGTGACCCGGAAGGGACTTCCTTCTGCCCTTACCGCATCTGTCCGATCGGGGCACATTCCGACCATAACCTGGGAAAGATAACCGGGCTTGCCATTGACAAGGGAATCCATATCGCATGGTCTTCCAAGCAGAACGGGGTCGTTGAGATGGTATCGCTCCAGTTCCCCAAACGGGCGCAGTGGCATGTTGCGTCGACGCCTGCGGTCAAGCAGGGGGATTGGGCGGATTATCTGCGCGGAGCCACCCGTGTGCTCGGCCTCCGCTATCCGCTTCATGTCGGTTTGTGCGGGGTCATCGAAGGAACGTTGCCGATCGGCGGCCTGTCTTCATCCGCTGCCGTCACCATTGCATTCCTCTCCGCCCTTAGCCGTGTCAACGGAATCTCTCTCTCCCCGCGGGAGTTGATCGATATCGCCTACCATGCTGAGAAAGACTATGTCGGCGTCTCCGTTGGAAAGTTGGACCAGAGTTGCGAGGTGCTGGGCCGCAGGAACCACCTGCTGTACCTGGATACGGAAGATGGCTCGTTCGAGCGGATCCCCGAGCATCCCCGGATGAAGCCCTACCGCATCGCCATCTTCTTCTCCGGACTGGAGCACAACTTGCTGGGATCCAAGTTCAACATGCGGGTGGATGAACTCCGTGCCGGTGTGTATGCGTTGCAGGCGCTGGCAGGCTTGGACTACGGCAAGTTCGACGAGGCGATGGCACGCCATGTCCCGCGGGCCGTGTACGACCGGTACAAGGACCGGCTGCCGGAGCCATGGCGCAAGCGGTGCGAACACTGGTATACGGAATTCGAGCGCGTCGAGCAGGGCGCTGAAGCTTGGAGGAGGGGAGACATTGAAACCTATGGGCGCCTCTCGTTCGAATCCGGCTGGAGCAGCATCCATAACTGGGAGTCCGGTGCGCCGGAACAGATCCGCCTTTACGAAATCATCCGCCGGACGGATGGAATCTACGGCGGCCGTTTCAGTGGTGCCGGTTTCAAAGGCTGCTGCATGGCCTTGGTCGATCCTTCCTATGTGGAATCGATCGAACGCGAGGTCGGCAGTGCCTACTTGCACGATTTTCCGGCTCTGGCGGGGAAGTATGCCTTCTTCCTGTGCGAAAGCGCCGATGGTGTCGGTTTGAATTGAAGCGTATGAAATGTGTGATCTTGGCCGCGGGCTATGCGACGCGGCTGTATCCTTTGACGGAAAACTTTCCCAAGCCCCTGTTGGATGTCGGGGGCAAGCCCATCCTGGACTGGCTGATCGATGACATCAACAGTACCGGTATGGTGGACGGATATATCGTTGTGTCGAACCATAAGTTTGCCTCCGTTTTCGAGGCATGGGCGGACGGCCACCGGCCGTCCGTCATCGTTCTGGACGACGGTACGTCGACGAATGAAACGCGGCTTGGCGCCGTTCGCGACATCCAGCTGGCTATCGACCGCTGCGGGATCGATGAGGACATGCTCGTCATCGCCGGTGATAACCTGCTCTCTTTCAGCCTGGGCGGCTTCCTGCGCTATGCCCGATCGAAAGGCACCAGCTGCGTCATGCGGTACTACGAGCCCGATCTGGCCAAACTCCGCAAGACGGGCGTCGCTGAGGTTGACGCCGAGGGGCGGATCGTCGCCATGGAAGAAAAACCGGCCGAGCCTCGAAGCCACTGGTGCACCCCGCCGTTCTACGTCTATCGGCGGGAGGATGTGCCGCTTGTCGCCCGGGGCATCGCCGCCGGTTGCGGAACCGACGCCCCCGGCAGTCTCATCGCCTGGCTTGCCACCCAGGTGCCTGTCCATGCTTGGAAAATGCCTGGGCGCCGCTATGATATCGGTACCCTCGCGAGTTACGAGGAAGTGAAGAAATCTTTTGATTTGCATTGAAGAATATGAGAATCGCTGTTGCAGGAACCGGATATGTGGGCATGAGCATCGCGACGCTGCTTTCGCAGCACAATGAAGTCGTGGCCGTCGACGTGGTTCCGGAGAAAGTGGAAAAAATCAACCGGCGTGTGAGTCCGATCCAGGATGCCGAGATCGAACGCTACCTTGCCGAAAAAGAACTGAACCTGACGGCGACCCTGGACGCGCGCAGCGCATATCGCGGGGCCGATTTCGTCGTGATCGCCACCCCGACCAACTACGACCCCAAGAAGAACTTCTTCGACACCTCGCATGTCGAAGAAGTGATCGAATGTGTCCTGGAGGTGAACCCGGACGCCGTCATGGTCATCAAATCCACGGTTCCGGTGGGGTATACGGCTTCTGCCCGTGAGAAATTCAGCTACCGCGAGCGCCTTTCGGACGGAAAGATGCGGGTGGTCGTTCCGAAGATCCTCTTCGCCCCGGAATTCCTCCGGGAGAGCAAGGCTCTCTACGACAACCTTTATCCGAGCCGCATCATCGTCGGGTATGACGAGCCGGCGCTGGAGGAAGCCGCACGCACATTCGCTGCGCTCATCGCCGGCGGTGCCGTCAAGCAGGACGTCCCCATCCTTTTCATGGGGAGTACCGAGGCGGAGGCAGTCAAGCTTTTCGCCAATACCTACCTGGCGCTGCGCGTCAGTTATTTCAACGAACTGGACACCTATGCCGAGATGAAGGGGCTCGACACGCAGGCCATCATCAACGGCGTCTGCCTGGATCCGCGGATCGGCTCGCATTACAACAACCCCTCTTTCGGGTACGGCGGCTACTGCCTTCCGAAAGACACCAAGCAGCTGCTGGCCAATTTCAGCGATGTGCCCGAGAACCTGATCAAGGCGATCGTCGACTCCAACCGTACGCGCAAGGACTACATTGCCGACCGCGTGCTGGAAAAGGCCGGATATTACAGCGCGAACAGCGCGTTCGACACGGCCAAGGAGCGCGAGGTGACGGTGGGCGTCTATCGCCTGACGATGAAGACCGGCTCCGACAACTTCCGCCAGAGCGCCATCCAGGGCATCATGAAGCGGATCAAGGCCAAGGGGGCCACGGTGATCGTGTACGAGCCCACGCTTCCCAACGGCACGACGTTCTTCGGCAGCCGCGTCGTAAACGACCTCGCGGCCTTCAAGGCCGGCTCCGATGCCATCATCGCCAACCGGTACGACGCTGCCCTAGACGATGTAAAGGACAAAGTTTACACCAGAGATATTTTTAAGAGAGACTAATTATCAATGCAGCCACCGTTCTTACGCGCAGGCGGAGCTGCGAAAGGGTGGCAGTCCAAGGAAACGCACACCTTGGCTACCCAATTATAAGGGGCGGGCTCTAATCAAAAGGCTCATAAGATGTCGAAAGACAAAAGCACCTTAGACGATCTAAGCAACAACTATATTACAACAATAGCGGAACGCTCTTTCTTTAGAATAAAACGACACATTATATGTTCAACTTAGATAAATTCATTGCTGACAGTGTGACCTTCCGCCCTGTCAGCATGTTCGCAGCCGATATTGAGGCGAACAGGGAGACGCTCACGCGGGAGATTAAGGGAAAGAAAGTATGCGTGATTGGTGGCGCCGGGTCCATCGGGTCCAGCTTCATCAAGGCGGTGCTGCGGTTCGAGCCCGGGAGCGTGGTGGTCGTGGACCTTAACGAGAACGGGCTGGCAGAACTGGTGCGCGACGTGCGTAGTACGGAAGGGCTGTATGTGCCCGATGAGTTCCGCTGCTACACCCTCAACTTTGCCGACCCCATCTTCGAGCGCATCTTCCGTGAGGAGAAGGGCTTCGACATTGTGGCCAACTTCTCGGCCCATAAGCACGTGCGCAGCGAGAAGGACCGCTACAGCGTGCAGGCGCTCATCGAAAACAACGACATCAAGGCCAAGCGGCTGATGGACCTGCTGACCGTCTATCCACCCCGGCACTTCTTCTGCGTCAGCACCGACAAGGCCGCCAACCCCGTGAACATCATGGGAGCAAGCAAACGCATTATGGAAGACCTGGTGATGGCCTACAATAACAAGTTCAAGGTGACCACCGCCCGCTTTGCCAATGTCGCCTTCAGCAACGGGTCGCTTCCCGACGGCTGGATCCACCGCCTGCAGAAAAAACAGCCGCTGGCTGCCCCGAGCGACGTCAAGCGTTACTTCGTCAGCCCCGAAGAGTCCGGCCAAATCTGTATGCTCGCCTGCATCCTCGGCAAGGGTGGCGAAGTGTTCTTCCCCAAGCTGGGCGAAGACCAGATGCTCACCTTCAGCAGCATCTGCGACGAGTTCGTCAGGTCCGAAGGCTTTGCCAAGAAAGAATGTGCCAACGATGCCGAGGCCAAGCAGTATGCAGCCCGGATGGACTACGACAACGACACCTATCCCGTCGTCTATTTCAAGAGCGACACCACCGGCGAGAAAGCCTACGAAGAGTTCTACGTCCCCGGCGAGAAGATCAATATGGAACGCTTCAAGGCTCTTGGCGTAGTGGAAGAAACTACCCGCCGCTCCATGTCTGAGATTAACGCCCTTTTTGATAAGCTCGAAGTCATCTTCCATAAAGATGACTTTACTAAGGCAATGGTCGTAGATGCCATCAAAGAGTTTATCCCGAACTTCGAGCACGAGGAGAAGGGGAAGAACTTGGACCAGAAGATGTAGGGATCTTCCTTGGATCCTCCTTTGGTGTTCCTTGGGTCCTCCTTGGGTGTCCTTTTTGCTGGGGATGGTTCGACAGACTCACCAAGCGCGGGGCAGGAAGTGAGTTAGAAGAGGGGTAACGAGGGAAAGAGTAATAACTGAGATGCATACTATTCGATAATTTTATTAATGGCAGTGTTATGTTAGACGAGACAAAATTTCCTCATTTCATTCCGGATAAGCCTGCTGGAGTGGACTGCTTTGAAGGTCACTCGCAGGAGCGGCTGGCTCATAGTGTGTGTGATTATATTAGGATGGTGGATACCAATCCAAAAGATAAAAGCAAAAGAGGGGACACTATGTCTCGTATTGTTGGACTTGAGGGCAGTTGGGGCTCTGGTAAGTCTAATGTAGTACGCATGATTAACAAGGAACTGGAAGCAGAGGGTTACCATTTCTTTATTTATGATGCTTGGGGACATCAGGAAGACTTACAGCGCAGGTCAATTTTGGAGACATTGACTAGTAGTCTTATTCGTGAAAAAATCCTACAGGGTGAAGTCGAGATACAGATGCGCAACGGGAAGCCTCACAAGGATGTGTGGGAGAACCAGTTGTCGCTGCTGCTTTCAAATAAGACGACAACCATCAAGCATTCAACGCCTCGTCTTTCAGGCGCAGCTGTCTGGGGTATATGTTTAGTTGCGGCATTTGCCGTCTTGACTGTGATCTCAGGATTAATACTTGACAATGTTAGTTGCTTTCCCGTGTGGGCCGCAATTATAATGGATTTGTTGCCAATACTTTTAGGTCTTTGTGTGGCATCCTGTTATCGTCGCAGGGATGGGAACTGGGATAGAACGCTCAAACTTATCAGTCAGCGAGAGGACGATACTATCGATGAGGAATATACAAGCAGCGAGGAGCCCTCGGTGGCGGAATTCAAGAATTGGATGAAAGCCATATCAGACCATCTGAGTACTTGCAAAGGTCGCTGTAGAAAACTCATTATCGTGTTCGACAATATGGACCGTTTGCCGTCTGAAAAGGTGATGCAGTTGTGGTCGAGTATCTATACATTCTTTGCAGGAGGGGAGTTTGAAAACATTTGGACAGTCATTCCCTACGACTATAAGCACCTTTGCCAGGCTATATATGGAAGCGATGAGAATAACGATGGGAAAAAGGAAGATGCTGAGCGCATTAAGCAGTTTATCAGCAAGACATTCCCGATTACTTATCACGTGCCAGGCCCTGTTATTACGGACTATGGAAAACTCTTCTATACTTATTTCGATATGGCATTTGGTCCAGAAGAGCACGATAGGGAACATATCTGTCAAGTTTTTACCCACTTGGAAGAACACCCCAATCCGCGTACTGTCATTCGGTTCGTCAATGAGTTGGTTGCTATGCGTCTGCAATGGAAAGACGAGAAATACAGGCTACAGAACTTGGCATTGTACATCCTAAAGAAGGACTTCCTTTTCTATTCGCGAGAGTATTTGGATGCTCAACTGCTGAGTGATCACCTCTTTGATAAGATTGGCGCTTTCTACCCCGACAAAGAAAAGGTGCGGACAGAATTGTGCCAGTATGCCTATGGGCTTGAGGATGAAAAACTGGCAGGAGAGTTGCCGTTGCGTAATGAATTGAAACGAATGGTGACGGCAGGTCAGTCGATTGTCAACTACGTGGATGAGCCCAACTTCTTGACGGTATTAAATGATGTGATAAATGACATCGACCAAGCATCACTGAATAATGTGGTGACGAGCATGGCTTCGCTTGATGGTGCAAAGCAGATAACTGACATTAAAGAAGAGTTACAAATTAAGTGGGACTTCCTAGCTAATATGAAGGCAGATAGTCGTTATGAGAACCATCAGTACGACAAGACGCTGACAATACTCATCCAGCACGCAACACAAAAGCGCGTTGTGGCTATGGCGAAGAAATATGCGGAAGCGATGCAAAAGTTGCCGGTGAACGATGGCGCAGCTTATTTCAAAGCGCAGCATCAGTTGCAAGAGGTCTTGAAGGCTGCGAATTTGGCGTTTGACGATTCAAGGTGGTATAAGCCTGTAACCTCTGAAGCAGATGTGTTTGCCAAATATGTTTGCGATGCCAAGGAAGAGTATAAACATTATGGACTGAGGACGGGGCAACGAGAGTTGAACGATTACCTGTACAAAGGTGCCATAAGTGGAAATAGCATAGTGGCTACGGTAGTTGATTATATCAAGGATGACGAATACTATGACCTTACAGAACTGAAGAAAGCATTGTCGAAGGCTATATCTGAGGACAATATTAAGCAGGA
Source organism: uncultured Bacteroidia bacterium (assembly GCA_902801205.1). Lineage (GTDB taxonomy): Bacteria > Bacteroidota > Bacteroidia > Bacteroidales > UBA932 > Cryptobacteroides. The sequence goes on along the minus strand of CADCHE010000012.1, from coordinate 55,281 downwards.
TATTTGTGTGGCAGCATACGTGAATCGTGTGCTATCCGATGACGGGGGAGTATTGAGCGAGAGGTTTAAACCTGAAACGGTTGCTACCTTTTTGAATGGCGACAAGGCTCCGTGGGCTGAGAAATTACCTGTGGGTTTAGAGGATGTAATGGCGATGTCGTTAGCTGACGGAAAAGATTTGAACGAGATAGAAGACCAGATGCTCCCGAGGATATGTATGTGTATGAATAGGTACTTTGAATATACCGAGTTACTGAAGCATACAGGCAAGGAAGGAAGTGCATATAGGAAATTGAATGTCTACTGTGTTGAGCATCTTGAGGGTGATGAACTTGATACGGTGTACGTGGCTCAGCATCTGGTGGACTTGCAGAAGGCATTGGGTTTGGAGCGGGGTAAATTATTGAAACAGTTCAATCAATGGCCTGATATTAACTGGGGCGAGATAAGTGCACAGAATGAATATGTAAAAGAGGTAAAAAATTATGTGCATCAGGATTTCTTCGAGGCATATCGGGACTATTCAGGGAGTTTTAGTGATAGCATTATCAGGCTTGGGGTAGAATCTATGGGTTTGCAAAATACGGGCTTTTTAGCAAAATCTCAGCAGGTGCAGCAAGGGTACAACCGTATGGTGACAACACTTGTGGTGGATGACTACTGGAAGGCATTCGTGCAGACCTATCTAGGCACGAAGTATATGCCTCAAGCTAGTGCATCGCTTACTAATGAAGCCGTGACGATGCTGCAGTGGCTATACGACCACAACGAGATGAAAGAATCAGCATTGCTTGATGCCATTCTTGGATATGCTGACGTGGTTACACTCAAGAGCTATTTGCATACGATGCTGAATGACCATTTTGCAAAGACGGACATTAACATAGTTAAATTTTCATATTTTGGACGAATGTTGCCGATGCTCGGCTCCGATATGGATGCGAATACAGCGAGAGGTCTGATGCAGCATTTTATCAAACCTATTTGCAAGGATTCAGATTGTGCAGCAATCATCCTTTCCAATAAAGATTTCTATTTGGCTATTATGTACCTTGATACAACAATAGCAGCATCATTGGTGAAAGAGATTGTAGATTTAGAACTATATGCAGAAATTGCAGGAGAATTAAGAGAGATGTTACCAAGAGAAAAAAAGGAGAAGATTTAGTTGCCTATAGGCTATCCGGGTGACTTGTAATCTGAAACTTAAAACCAAGTCAGCTGACTATACACTATAGACGATATACTTTACAATAATATATGACCCAATACAACAACAAAGTCCTCCTGCTAATTGGAGGCAGACGTTTGATAACTGAGGCTGTGGTGGGTCACTTCCTGGAGCAGGGAGTGGTGCAGGTGCGTGCCTATAGTGGTGATGAAGAGGGGCTGACTGTGTTGCGTGACCGGCTGCAAGTAGATGATGCCGCAGTTGCTGCCCGAGTGAAGTACTACATTGGCGATGTCAATGACCCTGCCTATATGGCGGAAGCAATGGATGGGGTTGACTTCGTTCTCTCTGCTCCGACGATAAAGTCAGAGCGAGAGTGCGACGAAGACCCTGCTGAAGCGTGCACGGCTTTGCTTAAGCCCGTCAATGTCGTGATGGATACCGCTATCCAGCAGAAGGCACAGAAACTTGTCGTAGTTGGTCGGTCATATACAGAACCGCTTTCCTATACTTGCAGTCTCATTGCGGCTTTGTTGGAGAAAGCCGTTTTCGCCCAGGGATGTAATCAAGTCGAAGATGATATTACATCGATTAGCTATGTTCGTCCCTCGGGTAAGAGTATCATTGAATTGATAGATTCGGCATTAGCTTGGGCATAATAAATCGTTAGTTAACATAAAAACATATATCATCCGTTTTTTACATGCAACCGGATTTGAGGCGGTAGAACACTGATCTCTCATATGATAAAAAGTTCAATCAAAACGGGTGCGTCTTCTGCTGTTAAAACATATTACAACCCAAACATGGTATAATGAAGAAAGTTGGTATAATAACATATCACCATTACTATAACTATGGCACAGTCCTGCAAGCTTATGCGTTGCAGAAAGCCATAGAGAGCCTTGGCGATTATGATTCGGAAATAATTGACTTCCGTGCTCACAACGAAAAGAAGTTATCTCGGGTACAACTTGTTATGCTTCGTATTCGCAGGATGGGGGTATATATCAGAGAGAGGGAGCGTGTATATCGTTTGAAGAAATATGATTCAGTTTTTAAGGAGAAGAGGCCCTTCTTTGACGAATTCTTCGACAGTTCATTGAAGGTCAGCAGCCAGACTTTCAACTCCTATCCTGAATTAAAAAGAGAAAAGTTAGATTACGACATCTATGTTACGGGATCCGATCAGACATGGTCTCCAAAGATAGGGCTTCATCCAGCGATGTTTTTGCGATTTGCTCCAGTGTCTGCCCGTAAGATAGCATACGCTCCAAGCATTGGTGTTGCCAGTTTACAGAAAACCGAATCAGACCAGATTAATTACTATCTCCAGCAATATGATGCTATTAGTTGCCGGGAGTCAATAGGACAGAAGGTTCTTTCAGACTGTGTAAAGGGCAAAGAAATAGTCAATGTGCTCGATCCCACCTTTTTGCTTACGGGCAACGATTGGAATATACTGGCTACCACGCCGGGGATAAAGACCCCATATATCCTTTGCTATTTTATTGGCGATAGGCCATATTACAGAGTAATCGCCAAACAGTTGTCGGTTGCATTAGGACTTCCTCTATACTTTATCCCCGTAAGTTGGCGTGATGTAGGAGAAGGTAATAATTTGCTGCCCAAAACCGGACCTCGCGAATTCCTCGGCTTGATACGCGATGCGCGTCTTGTGCTTACGGATTCTTTCCACGGTACGGCTTTTGCTATCAATTATCGTAAATCATTCTATTCATTTACAAAGATTGAGGGGGGAAATACGGCATCCGATAACTCGCGTTTGTATGATATCTTATCGAAAATAGGCTTAGAAGACAGGCTTTACGATTCTCCTGGATATATCGATTTCTCTGATGTAGATTACTCTTCAGCAAGCATTAAACTTGAAGAATTAAGAAATAAATCTATTGCATTTCTTCAGAAGGCACTCATTGATAGGAGAATCTGTCCGGCCAACGAATGCACTGATTGTACCGCCTGCTCTTCTATATGTGCTCACAATGCAATTCAGGTACGGTCGGATCTGATGGGCTTCCGTTACCCTCAAAAGGATTTGACAAAGTGTGTTAACTGTGGCCTATGCGAAAAAGTTTGTCACAACATTTACCAGCCAGAATTGCGAAAACCAGTGAACTCTTATGTTGCTACTGCAATTCAAGAGTCGGAGTGTTTATCTTCTACTTCAGGCGGGTTGGCATCAGTTCTTTCAAAGCGAATTATTTCGCAGGGCGGGGTTGTGTATGGCTGCACATCTGAACAGGCAACCCATATTAGACACATTCGTATTGACAAGGAGATAGATGTCTTACGCTTAAAAGGAAGCAAATATGTGTTGAGTGATATGCGAGGCATCATGCCTCAAATAAAAGCCGACCTTAAGAATGGGCTTAAAGTTCTTTTCGTAGGTACTCCTTGTCAGGTTGCTGGGGTAAAGACTTATCTTGGTCGCAGTTATGAGAATCTTCTGACCGTCGATTTTGTTTGCCACGGTGTCCCTTCTCAACAGATATTCAACGATATTGTTTCTAGTGAGTACCCGATGTTGAAAAAGGAAGACCTTTCAGTTCAGTTCCGCATCAAAGACGTAAGTGGAAAAAGCCGCTATGGTGTGCGTTTATCTGATTCTGACGGGAAAGAGAAATATTCAGAATACTATCCTTCAAGCCGCTACATCGCTGGTTTTCTATGCGGTATTTATTATCGCGAAAACTGCTACCAGTGTCATTATGCCCGCCCTGAACGTGTAAGCGATATAACGCTTGGAGATTTTTGGGATAGTGATGGTCGCTATGCGGCCATGGTGGGTATTGCGATTAAAGGATTTTCTATGGTAATGGTTAATACTGAAGCAGGTGCTGCTGCTTTTGCATCTATTGCTGACAGGATTGTTTCGCGTTCGATTAATACTGAGGATCTTGTCCGAAGAAATGGGCAGTTGTCGCATCCAATGGTGCCCAATGCCTCTAAAGAGTCTTTTGCTAAAGCTTATTCAAATGGCGGGTATAACTCGAAGGCGTCTTCTTTAGTGGACACAGAGATAGAGAAAGTGAAGAAAAGTATTAAAATCTCACATGCCAGCAAAAGTATCAAGTCCACTGCTATCGGTCGTGAGCTAATAAGAATCATTAAGAAAATTAAGTAGGAATGAAGAAACTATTTCAAACATTACACCTAAACGAAGTAGGTGTGTTTGAGTTGTTAGTTGCACTATATCCTATCATTTCCCAGTATGCATGGGGCATAGTTCATATGAACTTTGTCATGTTCTTACTATTGGACGTGATAGCTTTCGTGAAGAACCCCAAGACTATTTGGTTTAAACCACTTACAATACTAACGGTTTTTTACGCATTACATGAACTGATAGTTTATGTGTTCTTTGCAGGGATGCCCACTTATATGATAGGTGATGTAATGTCTAGTCTAATTATTGCCATATCCATACCTATAGTAGTGTCTGCAGTTAACTATCAAAAACTTGTTGGCTCGTTTCATTGGGTAGCATTATTATGTCTTGGAGGTCTTTTCTATCACTATATGCTGATTATTAGCGGTAATGTCAGCTCCATTCATCCTCTCACGCTTCCGTTATTTCCTGCTCAAGATATGTCGAGCCGTGCCTTTGAGGATATATTCCGTCCTACATCTTTTTTCTGGGAGCCCTCGAGCTATGCAACATTCATGGTAATCCCTTTGTTTTTATGTTTGTCGGAAAGAAACTTCGTTATGGGCTCTATTTATGCCTTGTCGCTTTTTCTGTCCTCCTCCACCAATGGTATCATCTTCGTAGTAGTGTTACTGGCTGTTTTTTTCATTCGAGGAAGTTTGAAATGGTATCATAAAGCCTTATTGTTGATATTGGCGGTGGCTTTGGGCTATTCGCTATTTAATATGGAGTATTTCTCCCAAGGTGTTGATAAGATGGAGAATACTGAGATTATGAGCAGTCAGCGTATTATGAACGGCCCAAACCTTGTGGCTGCTACACCTGGAGAGTATCTAATATTAGGTGCTGACGCAGCAAATATAAATGACTTTTTGCTTAAGCATCCTGAAATTAATACAGGGAAATTAATTTTCCTTAAGAGTGGCAGTCTGTTTGTTTCCGATTTTTGGAGAATCCTTGTCAAATATGGTGTTCTTGGACTAATTCTGGTGCTGCTAATGTATGTTAGGGTAATAAAACGATGTGAACCACTTCGACCATACCTATATGTCCTGGTAGTCGCTCTTTTTTCACAATCGGTTGTCTTGGGAAGTAGCTGGGGATATGAATGGGTATTCATTCTGGCATATCTGTTAAACTATGAACGGACGCGTTAAAGAGCTTATATCGAATTCTGTATTGTTTACTATCGCGAACATGGGGTCAAAAATCATCGTGTTCTTGATGGTACCGTTGTACACAGCTGTTCTTACGACAGAAGAGTATGGGGTATCTGATATGGTCCAAACCACTGCTCATCTGTTGTATCCAGTCCTTACATGCATGATTTCGGAGGCGGTTCTGCGGTTTTGCTTTTTAAAAGACATAGACCCTTCTCAGGTCTTAAGTGTTGGTATTCGGATTACTATTATTGGCTCTGTCATTAACATTATACTCGGTGTATCATTCCTATATGTTCCGTTTTTCTTTTCATTAGGCCCATATGTGTTGTTTATCCCCGTAATGTTCATTGGGCATTCTTTGTCACAATTATTCCATAAGTTCGCCCGAGGAATAGGTAAAGTTAAGGTGTCGGCCACGGCAGGCCTAATGGGGACCGGATTGGTAGTGTCGTTGAATCTCTTGTTTTTGTTGGTATTTAAACTGGGCATTTTGGGTTACCTTCTTTCGTACACATTTTGTGAGTATGTCACTGCCGGCTATATGGCGCTTTCATGTAAATCCGCCATAAGTAAGACGCAGAGAGGAATACCAGGATTGCAATCACAAATGCTTAAGTATTCCATTCCGCTCGTCCCGAATTCTTTGAGCTGGTGGGCATTGAGTAGTGTTAACAGATACATCATGCTTGCCTATATTGGTGTTTCAGCGGTCGGTATTTATTCTGCTACTTTGAGAATTCCTTCCATTTTAACCGTCTTGTGTGATATTTTTGCACAAGCATGGCTTTTATCTGCCCTTAAAAATTATGAAAGCGATGAGACAAAAGCGTTTATAAATGCAATGCACGGACGCTATTTTGCGGTCGTCATTATTATGACGTCGGTCTTTATTATTCTCGCTAAGCCAATAGCTGTCATTCTCCTATCGGGCGAGTTCTCGGATTATTGGTATGTTACGCCATTCCTTTTTATCTCTGTTTTTTGGGGGGCAATGGTCGGCTTTTTGGGTTCAGTATTTTCGGCAGAAAGAAAGAATACTATGCAATTTGTATCCACTATCTTTGGAGCGGTTGTTTCAATAGTATTTACTGTTTTGTTCCTGAAAAAGTATGGGGTAATAATAGTGGCCATAGCCACTATGTTGGGATATTTTATGATTTGGTTGGTAAGAAGATTGGCGGTTAATAAATATTTGCGCTTATCATTAGGTACTATTATTTCAATAATGCAGGGTTTAGTTTTAATTGTAGAATCATACTTTGTTTGTATATCCATGTATTATTGGGCTGCCGTATGTATCGCAGTTTTATTTTTCCTAAATATCAAGAGAGTCTGGCCTGTCATAACATTTGCGTTGAATGAGTCGAAAGGGTATTTAAACAGAATATTATTTAATCATGGTAAAACTGATAATTAGAGACGATGATGTATCTTACTTCACATGTCCAAATGATTTGAGAGAGGTATATGCTGCGGAAGAGTTTAATGGTTTTCCGATTTCGTTTGCTGCAATACCTATGGTGATGGATATATCTACAAAAGCGGCCTGCCCAGAGACAAAGGGAAATACTGTGCCGCAATGGATCGGTAAGAATAATCCGTTGGTGGATTATTTGTCTAATTTGGCGTCTCATGGACTTGCAGACATTCTGCTTCATGGTATTACACATTCTTACAAGGTAGATGACGGTAAACGACTAGCCGAGATGCAGTGGCGAGATGAACCGGATCTGGAAGACAAAATTTGCGAATATCGGAGCAGAATGTCACAACTCTTTGCCTATCCAGTCTCTGTATTCGTCGCTCCAAGCAACAAAATATCACGTTATGGTATTCGTGCTATAGCAGCAAATGGAATGAATTATTCGGGTATTATCCCTATAACCTTTGACCGCGATGTCTCCTTTCGATCGGTCTATAATTATGTGCGCAGATGGTGGAGTCGTTGGTTTGTTGGATTGCCTTATCCAGGGGTGATGGATTACGGTGATCACCGTGAAATGAATGCATGCACGCTACAAGGTTATGACTATCTGGTCAAGATGTATTGCTATTGTGAGAAGCATGGCTATCCAATGGCCGTAAATGTTCATTATTGGCATTTGCGCGACCATCCTTCTGAGCTACAGGAACTGATTCGTTTCGTAGCGTTTGCCCGTGAACAAGGAGCTGTTCCTGCTAAGTTGTCCGATGTCCTGAAGTAATGCGTTTCTGACAATGAGAATATTAATGCTCACCCCCTACGTAACCATCGACGGGAACTCGAAGTTTGAACGCAACAAGACAGGCTTCGGATATATGGTTATGGACATCGCCAAGGCTGTCGGGAAGCTGGAAGACGTGGAAGTCCTGACCACCGATACACGTGGAGCAGCGTTTGAAATGGCCGGCGTGAAGTTCTTGAAAAGGTCTCTGTCCGGTTATCTACTGAATCTGTTTTCGTGTTTACCACTGAGCTGCCTGATACAACTACGAAAACAATACAAGATGTCCGCTCGCGTCTTTGTCCGAGTCGCCTATTATTGGCTGATGACAGGATACCTGCGTAAACTCATCAAAAAGAATAAATACGATGTCGTACATATTCACGGCTGCGGTTTCTCGACAGAACTCTGGATGCAAGTGTGTGAGCGCTGTGGACAAAAATACGTGGTCACGCTTCACGGTCTGAATTCCTTCTCCGACACCGTGCGACTGGAACTTGCCGGCAAACAATACGAACGCAATTTCCTCCAACGGGTAGCGAAAGGAGAAATCCCCATCACGGTGATTAGTACGGGAATGAAGCGCATCATCGAGAAGACCTACGGGGTGAAGGACTGCCCGAATATAGCGGTCGTCTGCAACTCATTCTTTTTCGGCAGATACATGAGCAGCGAAAACAAAAGGAATGGGGCAACTATCAGAGAAATATATAACATTCCCCAAGACGGAAAAATCCTGCTTTATGTGGGGAACATCAGCGTGAACAAAAACCAGCAACAGATGGTCAAGGTTTACGCCTTGCTGCCCGAGCGTATTCGTAGAAATACTTGGGTGCTGTTCTGCGGCAGACCCTCCCAGGACGGTAGTTTTGAGAAGGCTGTCAAAGAGAGTCCGTTTGCAGACCATCTTGTGCTCTGCGGGAATGTGCCTAAGGAGACTATAGCAGATTACTATAGGGAGGCGGATGGCGTAGTCCTTCTGAGCGTTGCCGAGGGCTTTGGACTGAGTCTCATAGAAGGAATGCACTTTGGCGTTCCGTGTGCAATGTTCAAAGATATGGACGCTTTTGAAGACATATATGATGCTTGTGCAGTCGTTCCCATTGAGAACAGAGACAACACGTCAGTTGCCTCTGCGCTAGAGAAACTTTTAGAATCGAACTGGGAGAAAAAGGCCATTGAGGGCTACTCGCAGAAATTTAACAATGATTCAATGGCCCGGAACTATGTGACCGTCTATACCAATTTGCAGCAGGATGAATTACTTTAAGATACTTCGTTTTCTACAGCGGGGCGACAAGAGCCAGTTTCAGGTTTCTTTGGGAGAGCAGGAGTCCTTCCTGAATTCCTTGGGGGAAGCCAAAGACGATATTGACAGAGGCTTCAAACAGTACCTCTGCCAGAATTTCTTTGTGCCCAAGTGGAAGGTCGTGCTGTTCAATGTCTCAGCTGCCTTGTTGGTGCCTTTGATGGTGTTGCTCAATCTTTTCAAGGGACTGTTCGTAAGGCAGGGAGAGCCAGTGAAAGCAATTATCGAGAAGAAGGGGATGGAAGAGGTGATTCCGCTTGTCGTGAAGAACAATTACCAGCCCGACGGCCGTTATTGGAATGAATCTTCTTCTATGTCATTACGCGATATAGGTTTCTTTCTGAGATTGGTCGCAAGAAGCCCGCATCATCCTTATTTTGTCTTGAAGGCGATGATGAACGTGGTGCGTTACAGCGATATGATCAGGCGTCACTCGCCGAGTGTGATGATTGAGTTTGGTGAGTTCTCTTTCAGCAGTTCAATCCTCACGGCCTATTGCCATCGGTATGCCGTCAAGCACATTGACATTATGCACGGTGAAAAGCTGTGGTTCATACGTGATGCGTACTTCCACTACGACGAGTGCTATGTGTGGGACGAGTACTATGCCAACCTGTTCAGGAGCCTTAAGGCAGAACCGACGCAGTTTCGCGTTGCATTGCCGCCGTCTTTGCAAATAGACACGAATGCGTATCTCAACGCTGATGCGTATGCTGACTATAAGTATTATTTGGCTTTGTATTCTGAGGCTCAGATTGCCGGCATCGTCCGCTCGATGTCGTTTGTCAAGCAGAGAGGAAAAACCGTGAAGTATCGTCCTCACCCTCGCTACAGTGACCTGGAGTTGTTGAGGAAGTATGTCACTGACGACGAGATCGAGTATCCCGCAAAAGTGGGAATCTTGGAGTCAATCTCTAACTTGGAATACGCTGTGGGGTCATACACCACGGTCTTAAGCCAGGCCTATTTCTCCGAGAAGAAGGTGATATTGGATGACGTAACCTACCGTCAACAATACGACGCCTTGAAAAAGATGAAATATATCCTAGCAAATAATAATCTAAAGACTTTATCAAAACAACAGGCACGATGAAGATTATTATGTTTTTCGTGATGCAATTTAGAAGATTAAGGTCACGAGTGGCTACGTTAGTATTACACAAAAGATGTAAGAGTTACGGCACTTGTGTAAGCGCAGCTAGAATCCCACGCATAGGCTCGGAAGTAGTGTTGGAAGTGGGGCAACACGTTGGTTTTAATGGATTTACGGCAACTGGCTGGGGGTGGGTAAAAATAGGCAACTATTTTCACTCTGGCACTAATGTGAAGGTTATGCTTGGTAGTCACGATTATGACCACGGAGATAAGATTCCATACGGGGCAACATATACTCGGAAGCAAGTTGTAATAGATGATTTTGTCTGGCTTGGTTCGGATGTCATTATTTCTGGGAATGTACACATTGGAGAAGGGGCCATAGTTGCTATAGGTTCTGTTGTAGTAAAGGATGTACCCAGATGTGCAATTGTAGGTGGAAACCCTGCTAAAGTAATCAAATATCGCGATATTGAGCATTTTGAGAAATTAAAAGCAGAAGGAAAGTATTGATTGTGACTATGCTCAACGACGTAGTATCCATCATAATGCCCTCGTACAACTGCGGGCGGTTCGTGGAAGAGGCCATCCGCAGCGTGCAGGCACAGACATATCAGAACTGGGAGATCATCTTCATGGATGACTGCTCGACGGATGATACTATCCGCCTAGTGTCGGACATTAGAGAGAAAGACCACAGAATCCACCTCTACCAGAACAAATGTAATTTGGGAGCTGCTGTATCGCGTAACAATGCCTTGCGTGAGGCAAGGGGGCGTTGGATCGCCTTCTTGGACAGCGATGACCTTTGGGAACCGACAAAGCTTGAAAAACAGATGCGGTTTATGGAGGAGAACAACTATAAGTTCTCTTACACCTGCTATCAGGAGATGGACGCAGATGGCAAACTGACAGGCGTTGAAGTTTCGGGGCCCAAGCACGTGACGAAGGCCGGTATGTTTGCCTTCTGCTGGCCCGGGTGTCTGACTGTGATGTATGATGCCACGGCTGTAGGGCTGATCCAGATTGAGGACATCAAGAAGAACAACGACTATGCAATGTGGCTGAAGGTATGCAAGAAGGCAGACTGCTACCTGCTGTCGGAGAACCTGGCAAAGTATCGCCGGGGACGCAGTGGGTCGGTGAGTTCCCACGGCATCAGTACGATGGTCAAGTGGCACTATAAGCTGTTCCACGAGGCTGAGAAAATGGGCGCAATGAGGTCGTTGTGGCATACCGGGGTAAACCTTGTATGCGGCTTCTACAAGAAAATGAAATACGTAAGTAAAACTTCAAAAGAACAATAATTATTAGTTTTATATATTATGGATAAAAGAAAAGAAAGAATACTTCTCTGCCTCTGCCACCTATCTGGCAATGAGCAGAAGTTTGTACAGGAAGCATTTGACACCAACTGGGTAGTGCCCCTGGGACCGAATGTGAACGGATTTGAGAAAGACCTGGAGGCGTTCGTGGGACAGGACAAGCGCGTGGTGGCACTTTCTGCCGGTACGGCTGCGGTACATCTGGGACTCCTTGCCTGTGGCGTAGGCCCGTGCGATGAGGTGCTGGTGCAGAGCTTCACGTTCTGCGCTTCCAGCCATCCCATCACATACCTGGGTGCCACCCCTGTGTTTATCGATTCCGAGAAAGACACTTGGAATATGGATCCTGAGCTGCTGGAAGAGGCTATCAAAGACCGCATTGCCAAAACCGGCAAGAAGCCCAAGGCCATTGTGCCGGTGGCTCTGTATGGAATGCCATACCAGATTGACAAGATAATGGAGATTGCCAACCGTTATGAAATACCTGTGGTGGAAGATGCCGCTGAGGGTTTTGGCTCCAAGTTCAACGGTCAGGTGTTGGGCACGTTTGGAAAATATGGCGTGCTGAGCTTCAACGGAAACAAGATGATTACAACCTCCGGCGGTGGAGCACTGATTACCGCCAACGAGGACGAATGGCGCGAGATTATGATGTATGCCACTCAGTACCGCGAGAGCTATCCGTACTACCAGCACGAGAAGATTGGCTATAACTATCGTATGAGTAATATCTGTGCCGGTATTGGTAGAGGGCAGATGACCATCGTGGACGAGCATATCGCTCACCACAAGCACGTGCAGTCGCTTTACGAAGAACTACTGAAGGACGTGCCTGGTATCAAGGTACACAGTCAGCCTGCCACGGGAGAATATGACAGCAATTACTGGCTCTGCACAATGACGATTGACGAGAACGTCAAGGTGAAAGGACAGGAGAATGCCTACAAACAGGTCGTTACGGGAGCCGTAGGTGGTGCTGCCGGTGTCATACACGCTGCCAAGACAGCCACTACCGACTGTCAGCCGAACGAAAATGTAGAGGCAATGCGTATGGGCCTCGATGCCTTGAACATCGAGAGCCGTCCGTTGTGGAAACCGATGCACAAGCAGCCTGTGTATAAGGATGCTCCAGCCTACGTCAATGGTATAAGCGAGGCACTGTTCAAGGTCGGTATGTGTCTGCCAGCTGGGCCGTATGTGAGTGATGATGATGTGCGGTTTATTTGTGAGGCTATCAAGAGTTTGATAGAGAAATAAGCATTTGAATAATGGAAGAGTTAACCTATAAGCAGGCCACATTGGCGGATTACGATGATTTCTATAAAATCAAGTGTGATCCAGAGAATGTGAAATGGAGCGGATTCGCTACAGCCCCCGACTATGAAGGGATGAAAGAGTGGTACCTAAAGCAGTTGGACAGCAAGAAACGTACTATCTATATTGCTTACTGGAATGGTGCGGCCTGCGGATTCTTCTATTTGGATAAACTAACGGAGGACGAGTTTGAAGCAGCTTCTTCTGGAGTGTTAAAGGAGTACACCGGTCGAGGCATCGGGACTTGGTTGGTGAAAAAAAGAATAGAATTAGCCGATGAACTTGGTGCGAAAGTTATATCCACATGGGTAGCTGATGATAATCCCCGTAGTTGGAAGCGATTTGAAAAACTTGGATTTCAAAAGACTGATGTTCAGGATGATAGAGTATTTATAGGGGGGGGTATGAAAGTCTTCCACAAGTGGACCTTGTCGCTGAAGAAATAGGTTATGGCGTTCTGACAGAGTTTTCGGGCAATGGTATTGGAACTATTATCGTTCATTACGCAACCAAGAAATGTGAAGCAAGAATTCTTTGCGCTTGGGTGTCAGAAATAAACAGAGCATCTGAACGTTGTTTTGAAAAGAATGGATTCGAAAAGCATCCTGTTAAACAAAAGCGCTCGATGAGCTGTAGTAATCAAACCCACGATTTTTATTTTTGGACAAAAGTGATTAAATGAATAAAATCTGTATCATCACCGCCGCACGTTCTGAATACGGCCTGCTGAAATGGGTCATAGATGGTGTACACAAAGACCCGGACTTGGAACTTCAGCTTGTCGCCACGGGCGCACACCTCAGCGAAGAACACGGGAAAACGGTCCGTTTCATAGAAGATGACGGCTATCCCATCGCTGCCCGAGTAGATATGCATCTTTCTTCAGACAACCGGAAAGACATCGTGCGCTCAATGGGCTACTGCTCACTCGGGATGGCTGACGTGCTTTCGGATTTGGAACCAGACATCGTGGTAGTCTTAGGTGACCGCTACGAGCTGTTGCCAATAGTCAGTGCAGCGCTGGTGTTGGGAATCCCCGTAGCTCACATCTCTGGCGGTGATATAACTGAAGGAGCCATAGACAACGAAGTGCGCAACGCCGTGTCGATGATGTCCACCCTTCATTTCCCCGGTGTAGAGAGTTCTGCGGAGAATCTCAGACGAATGCTCGGTAAAGAAGCTCGCATCTATACGGCAGGCGAACCTGGGCTGGAGAGTTTCCTCCGGTTTGACTTGATGTCGAGAGATGAACTGGCAGAAAGCATTGGATTGGACGTAGCAAGGCCTTGGTGCTTGGTGACGCTGCACTCGGAGACGAAATTAAGTTTGGAAGAGAATCTGGATATGGCCAGGAGCCTCTTTTCGGTGATGCAGGAGACCCAAGATGTGCAGTATGTCATTAGCAAGGCTAACGCGGATTATGGCGGTACGCAAATCAATGAGTTCTGGGATGAGGCGGTGAAACTGGATAAAGAAAAATATCATCTGTTCATTTCTTTGGGACAAAGACGTTACCTGAGCTTTATGCAGCAGGCGGCAGGCGTGATCGGGAACTCCTCCAGCGGCATCGTGGAGGCACCGTTCCTGGGAATACCTGTTGTCAATATCGGCGACAGGCAGAAAGGCCGGCATCTGTGCAAAAATGTCATCCAGTGCGACAGGAGCAAGAACGGAGTTCATAGCGCAATAGAAAAGATGCTCCGGCAGCCAAAGATTGTGGATACATACTATGGCGACGGACACACTGCATCGAGGATTATCCAACACATCAAAAAGTATCTGAATGAGAAGTAGAGTTATAGGCGGAGAGTTCGAGCTTCGCGCCATACCAGAGCCGGCACTAAAACCGTCGGGTTATTCCTGCTATGCATCTGGTAGGGCTGCGTTGTATCAGATCTTGATGTCCATCAAATTGACCACCTTCAAGGTTTGGCTGCCCGGCTGGTTGTGCGAGTCGATGATAGATGCCGTGAAGCGGACAGGACTGGATTATGGCTTTTACGAACTGGGAGCAGACCTTCGGATGGATGTAGGGCGTTTCGTGGAAAAGAACCGGCCAGTCAGCGAGAATGATGTCATCGTGCTGGTGAACTACTTTGGAATGGTGGATATTGAGGAAACAATTGCAGAATTGCACTCACTAAAGGTGGGGTCTGTGATTGTGGAAGATGATGTTCAGGCGTTGTTTTCATTTCTGGATAATAAGGCGACACATTTAGCAGATTATCGCTTTACAAGTCTGCGAAAAACGATTGCCGCACCTGACGGTGGGCTGGTATGCACCAAGAGACAGATGCTATTGGCGCAAAACAAGAATACCTTTGCAGCCTATAAGTTGAAAGGGGCGTTGGTGAAAGGTGCTGCAGATGAAACGACCGATGACGGTGAGTATCTTGCCTTGTTTGAAAAAGGCGAAGACCTGATTGAGAATAACTATGAGAGCAAAATGAGTGGCGAGGCTTCGGCGATTCTCGCTGGGACTAATTTTGAAGAAGTTGCGAAGAAGCGGAGAGAGAACGCCCGCTATCTGACGTCAAAATTGGAGGAACTTGGTGTAGAACCCTTGTTGAAATGCACGGATAATCAAGTCCCCTTGTTTGTCCCGATCGTGATAGACAATAGGGATAAGGTGCGCAGGGAACTGCGCAGAAGTGGGATATTTTGTCCCGTTCACTGGCCGTTGCGGAAGGATATGGAGGCATTGCCAATGGGACGGAGGATGGCAGAAAAAGAATTGTCGCTGGTGATTGATCAGCGGTATAATCAAGAAGATATGGATAGCATCGTACAGGTGCTGAAAGATACATTATGGAAGTAGAAATCAGAAACCACTGGGATGATTTACTGGAAGCCTTTCCAGCTGTGCTGAAGGACATATACTTTGCGGAAGAATACGTAAAGCTGTATGAGACCGAGGCGGAAAAGGCTGAATGCTTTGTGTGCAGGGAGGGGGAAAGGGTGATGCTTTTCCCGTTCCTGTCGCGGGCATTCGGATTCCAGGGGATACAGTATAAAGACTTTGAGACGGCCTACGGCTATGGCGGTCCGGTGTGCAATTGTGAAGATGGGGCATTCCTGGCCCAGGCTTTGAGCACATTCAAGGAGTATTGCGCAGGAAATGGCTATGTGGCCGGATTCGTGCGATTCCATCCGCTCTTGCAGAATCAGAATGGTTTTGAAGCCATCGGTAGGTTGCTTGCCGAGCGCAAGACTGTCGCCATTGATCTGGCTCAGACGATGGATGAGGTATGGAAAAATGAAATCCACTCGAAGAACCGGAACGTGATCCGCAAGGCGGAAAAGGCTGGATGCCGTTTCATTGTAGATGACAAATATGAGCATCTTAATGACTTCATTCGGCTCTATGATGCCACGATGGACAAGCTCTCGGCAGACGGATTCTATTACTTTGACGATGCCTACTATGAGAAACTCGTCAAGGGGATTCCCAACAGTTTCCTGGGATGCGTGGAAGATGCCGACGGAAGGATTGTCTCTGCGGCTATCTTTATGTACAGCGGTCCTTATGGACATTACCATCTGTCGGGCAGCGACAAGAGTCAGCTGGCATTGTCGCCCAACAACTTTATGCTGTGGAATGCCGCTGCTGAATTGCAGCGAAGGGGCGTGAAACGGTTTCATTTGGGAGGAGGTACGAACAGCGACGAGGAAAACTCACTGTTCCTGTTCAAGCGACGTTTTTCGAAAGACACCTGCCAGTTCTACATTGGGAAACTGGTCTTCAATGAGACGGTGTATGCAGCCATCTGTGAGGACTGGGAAAGAAGGAATCCCGACAAAGCAGAACACTATAAACATCATCTGCTGAAATATAAATACTGAGATAATGAGAACCTATATTATTGCCGAGGCCGGCGTGAACCATAACGGGAAGCTGGATTTGGCGTTGAAACTCTGCGATGCGGCCAAGGAGGCTGGCGTGGATGCCGTGAAGTTCCAGACGTGGAAAACGGAGAATATCGTGACTGCCCAGGCACGCCAGGCTGCCTACCAAACCGAAAACACTGGAGTGGAAGAAAGCCAGTTTGATATGCTGAAAAAGCTGGAACTGAGTTATGACCATTTCCGCTATATCCAGGGGTATTGCAAAAAGATAGGAATAGAGTTTCTCTCTACCCCCGACGAAGAAGAGAGTCTGGCGTTTCTTATGTCCCTGGGTTTGCCTTTCATCAAGGTGGGCTCCGGAGAAGTGACCAACATCCCGTATCTGCGGAAGATTGCTTCATACGGAAAACCGGTGATCCTGTCAACGGGTATGTCAACGCTGGCTCAAGTGGCGACTGCATACGATACTTTGCTGGAGACGGGTGCTCCGAAGGTGTCCTTGCTGCATTGCACGACCAATTACCCTTGTCCGTATGACGAGGTGAACCTTCGGGCGATGCTGACATTGAAAGAGGCATTCAAGTGCCAGGTGGGTTATAGCGACCACACGATGGGAACAGAGATTCCCGTTGCGGCCGTGGCGATGGGAGCAGAAATCATTGAGAAGCATTTCACCCTTGACCGCACGATGGAAGGCCCTGACCATAAGGCATCGCTGGAGCCGGCAGAGCTGAAGCTGATGGTGGAAGAGATAAGGCATATCGAGGCTGGTTTGGGCGACGGTATCAAGCGTCCGAATAAGAGTGAGGCGGAGAATGCTAAGGTGGTGCAGAAATCTATTCTGGCCAAGCGACCCATCAAGCAGGGCGAGACGCTCACAGAGGATATGCTGGTGGCCAAGCGAGCCGGTAAGGGCATCAGTGCCAAGTATTGGGATATGGTGGTTGGTGCTTACGCCATCAAGGATTTTGAGATTGACGAACCTATAGTGCTTTGGTAAGATGAAGAGTCTGATTGTTATCCCTGCCCGTGGCGGAAGCAAAGGAATACCGCACAAGAATATAAAACCGCTTAATGGGAAACCGCTGATTTGCTATAGCATTGATGTGGCAAGGCAGTTTACCAGTGATGAGAATATCTGCGTTACGACAGATGATGACGAGATTATCAAGGTGGTGGAAGATTACGGTCTGAAGGTGCCGTTCAAGCGTCCGGACTATCTTGCGACAGACACCTGCGGAAGCAATGAGGTGATACAGCATGCCTATCAGTTTTATGAGAAGCAGGGGCGGCATTATGATGCCATCGTATTGTTGCAACCTACATCACCGTTCCGAAAGGTGGAGTTCCTGCAGGAGGCCTGTGCTTTGTATGATGAAGGCATCGATATGGTGACGAGCGTCAAGCTCTCTTCCTGCAACCCGTACTATGACGGGTTTGAAGAGGACGCAGAAGGGCTTCTCAAGATAAGCAAGGGCGATGGAACGATAGAACGCCGTCAGGATGCTCCGAGCGTGTGGCAGCAGAACGGCTCGATATATGTCATCAATCCCAAGAGCCTGATGGAGAAAGGGATGGCACATTTTACGAGGATACGCAAATATGCTATGTCGGAATTGTATTCCGTAGATATAGATAATCCGTTTGACTGGAAAGTGGCGGAACTGGTAATCAATGAAAAAATGTTAGGGTGATGAAAGACCATTTTGTAAATCAGAATATTACGTTGCTCGAGGCATTGGCGAAGATTAACACCTTGGCCCCGGAGCCGCTGGTGTTGTTTGTCCTTGATGATGACAAACGAATGGTAGGGACGCTAACGGATGGTGATTCCCGAAGAGCTTTGATAGCGGGGGCATCGGTGAACGACAAAGTGAAAGACATTATGCTGAAGGAATTCAGATACCTCAGCTATAAAGATGCAGCCAACGTAAAAGAGATTCGCCGCCAAAAGGAGATGTTGATGAAGCTCGTGCCTATTCTTGACGAAGGGCGGCGAGTGATAGACATCATCAACCTGGAGAAGTATATAACGCGCCTCCCGATAGATGCCGTATTGATGGCCGGCGGAAAGGGCGAGCGTTTGCGCCCACTTACGGAGAAGACTCCCAAACCCCTGTTGAAAGTGGGGGAGAAGGCTATCATCGACCATAATATTGACCGGCTGATTGATTATGGTGTCAAGCACATTAACGTGACAGTGAACTACTTGGGAGAACAGCTTGAAGAACATTTTGCCGAGCCGCGAGGCGAGGTGCAGGTACAGACGGTGCGTGAACCGAAATATCTGGGAACCATCGGTAGCATCCGATTTGTGAAGGAGTTCTATAATGACACCATCCTGGTGATGAACAGCGATCTTTTCACGAATATCAACTATGAAGATTTCTATCTGCATTTCAAGGAACATAATGCGGATATGAGCGTGGCAGCGGTGCCTTATACTGTTTCGGTGCCGTATGGAATCTTTGATCTGGACGGGCGTGATATTCAGGGGCTTATTGAAAAGCCCACCTATAACTACTATGCAAATGCGGGAATCTATCTGATTAATCGCTTTGCACTCGATGAGATTCCCGACGATACCATCTTCAACGCCACAGACTTGATAGAAAAACTGATTTCGGAGCAGAAGAAGGTGATTCGTTTCCCGCTGAATGGTACGTGGATTGATATTGGCAATCCGCAAGAGTACCAGAAGGCCAATGAGTTGGTTAAGCATCTTCACTAATTATGAATACTCGTCTCTTTCACATCTTTTTTGCCCTGTGCATGCCACTGCTGGGCAGTTGCGCTTCTTTTTTCTATTCAGGCTATGCCGCTAATGAATACAATGCCAAGGTTCGCGTGCAGGATAATGGGAAGCGTGTCAGCGTTGCGCCACGGGCAAAGGAAAGAAACGTCAATGTGTGGAAAATCCTGAATGATTATCCTGACGCAGAGATTGTGTTGGATGGCGATATAGTGATTGCTGACGCTCCGGCGAAGGATATGAAGATTCCGGCCTTTAGGTTGGATGGGGAAGGGCATACCGTCAAGTTGGGGGTGTTCCCACTATTGAGGAAAACGGACGTGGAAGTCAAAAACGTGGTGTTCGACTGCGAAGGTGCGACGGAAAGGATTCTCTATGCCATTGGTGCGGATGAAAGCAAGAGCTTTGCTTTGAGGAATTGTGTGTTTCGGAATACGATGGAAAAGAATGCAGTGTGCGCACGTAAGTACGGGAATGTCGTCATAGAGGATTGTACGATTGAGGGCAGTCTTAACCAGAACAGTGTCAGGACTGAAAAAAGTACTGCGCAGGTGATTATTTATGAGTGCAACGGGTCGGTTACCATCAGGAACAATTACATACACCATTGTTTCGGGGTGGCGATTGATGGAATTGGATTCTCGGCAGACGATGACAGTAGGGTACTGATTGAAAATAACCGGATTGATATGGTCTCCAATGGCGGGATTGTGTTTGCCGGCGGGGAAGTGTGGAATGCGACTGTCAGGAATAACCATATCAGCAACACGCACTGTCTGGGTAAACAATTCGATGAAGAGTCCGATGGAGCCCTGAATAGCGCAATCAATTTCCATGGCTTCAGGAATGCGGTGGTAGAGGATAATAAGATTACGAATTGCCCCAATTCTGTTTGTTTCGATTTCGACGGCTCGGTTTCTGGCGGGAAGAAGGTGGAGAAAGGAACCGGTCTGGTGGTCCGCAGGAATATTTGTGAGAATGTCGGTGGTATTGCTCTGTTTGTGATAAAGGGCGTGGAGTTTAAGGATAATGTCTTGTCAAATCCGCGGGACAATCAATCCCCACGTTATTTGGCGATAACAGGAGCGAGCGATGTGGAGGTCTCCGGCAATCAGTTTCGTTTGGTGTCCAGTTCAGGCAGTACGTTTTACCCGATTACATTAAGCGATATAGGCGAGGTGAAGTCGGGTAACGTCAGGGTGATGGACAATACGATGGAAACCAACGGAAAAATCTTTGTGTTTGTGAACCGTCAATTTAGCGGAGCGTGCCAGATTGACGAAAATGAAATAATCAGTCCACACGCTACGGCTTCGGTCGTGAATAATTCCAAGGCAAAGGTTACGATACCTAAGTCAAAGAAAATCGTATGGTATAAGTAGATTCGATATGATTCTGAAATGGATATTTGATAGGATAGTCTCGTTGTTGGGACTGCTGATTCTTTGGCCGGTGCTGCTGGTGGTTGCAATACTGGTAAAGGTAAAAATGCCTGGCGGGCCGGTGTTTTTTATCCAAAAGAGGGTTGGTCTTGGGGGCAACGTGTTTGACTGTCATAAGTTCCGGACAATGACGGTAAAACACAATGGCTCGACGGTAAGTGTCGCCGGAGATAGCCGTATAACGCCGCTTGGAGCGAAACTGCGCCACTTGAAACTTGACGAACTGCCAGGGCTGTGGGATGTGCTGCGGGGAAAAATGAGTTTCGTGGGCCCTCGGCCAGATGTGCCGGGCTATGCAGATAAACTCGTCGGCGAAGATCGAGATGTGTTGAAACTTCGGCCTGGGATTACCGGACCAGCGACATTGAAGTATCGGTTGGAGGATGAAATGATTGCTTCGTATGTGGCATTGCGGCAGGCGACTGGGGATAGGCGCGAGATGCAGGAGATTGCTGTTGAGTACAACGATACAGTCATCTATCCAGATAAGGTCCGTCTCAACTGCTATTATTATCGGCATTATTCCTTTTTTAAGGACATACAGATGATCTTCTGTACTGTGTTCGGAAAGAAAATGAGGTATGCAGGAGAAGAAATATAAGGAGGAGTGGGCATTCTTTGAATTACTGAGAGCTGGACTCTGGGAAAAAGATGTCCGGCTTTTCCCGTATGGTGAGATCAACTATGAAGCGCTTCTCGAGCTTGCAGAGGAGCAGTCGGTCGTAGGGTTAGTGTCGGCAGGAATCGAGCATGTGACGGACTCGAAGCCTCAGAAGAGGGATGTTCTGCAATTCATCGGTCGGACAGTCCAACTTGAGCAGAAGAATCAGGCGATGAACTCTTTCATTGGTGCGCTGGTTGACAAGATGCGGAAGGAGGGGATATACACCTTGCTCGTGAAGGGGCAGGGCGTGGCACAGTGCTACGATAGGCCGCAATGGCGAAGCTGTGGGGACGTGGATTTCTTTCTGGATGCTGAGAATTATGAGAAAGCGAAGGCCTATCTGACACCTATGGCGGCTTCGGTGGAAGATGAGTATGTGCGGGAGAAGCACTTGGGAATGACCATCGCTCCATGGGTGGTGGAGCTGCACGGGAGGCTGTATAGCGGACTGTCGAATAGGATTGAGCGGGAACTGGATAAGGTGTACCGGGAGACGTTTGGACTCGAAGAGTTTGATGGAAGGGGAAAGAATGTCCGTATCTGGAAGGACGGCGAGACGAAGGTGCCGCTGCTGGCGGTGGAGAATGATGCGTTCTATGTGTTTACTCATATCTTGCAGCATTTCTATAAGGGGGGCATTGGCCTGCGTCAAATCTGCGACTGGTGCAGACTGTTATGGACATATCGGGAAACACTAGATGTCCAGAAGCTTGAGTCGAGGCTTCGCTCGGCGGGCTTGATGACGGAGTGGAGGGCTTTCGGAGCCTTTGCTGTGGAGTACCTTGGGATGCCTGTCCCCGTTTTCCCTTTTTATTCGAATGATTCTCGATGGAGCCGGAAGGCACGTAGAATCCAGAAGTTCATTCTGATGTCGGGCAACTTCGGTCATAACAGGAATCAATCAGATTTCCAAAAGTATCCGTATCTTGTAAGGAAGAGCATCTCTTTTGGCCGCAGGATGGGAGACTTGCTCCGCCACGCATTGATATTCCCGCTGGACTCCCTTCGCTTCTTCCCGAAAATGACAATCAATGGTCTCCAATCGACCCTGCGAGGAGAATAAACGATGGATTATTATTTCACCGTAACCTGGAAATGCTTCAAGGCGCTTCTCCCCCCCAGGGGCAGCATTGGCACAACACCAAGTTCGAGCAGTTCATCGTGGTCAAGGGACACGGCCTGATCCAGCAGCGCAACCTTGGTGACCCTGACGGCAAGGTGCTGGAGTGGGAGGTCGACGGCGACCACATCCAGGCCGTGCACATGCTCCCCGGCTACACCCACAATATCATCAACCTCTCCGACACCGAGGACCTCGTTACCGTCAT
Source organism: uncultured Bacteroidia bacterium (assembly GCA_902801205.1). Taxonomy (GTDB): domain Bacteria; phylum Bacteroidota; class Bacteroidia; order Bacteroidales; family UBA932; genus Cryptobacteroides. Next base: position 32,496 of record CADCHE010000012.1, on the reverse strand, counting down.
GTACTGCAACGAGGTCTTCAACCCCGATAAGCCGGATACGATATTTGTACGTTATGACAAGCCTTTCAGATCAAGAACGTCAGAGACAGATGGCTGATATGAAGTCATTTGACGAGCCTATGCCCTCCGTGGGTATCTTCTGGTATGACCCTCGGGAGAAGTGCCTCTTTGGGGTCCACAAGAAGGAAATCACACCACGTGAAGTGGAGGAGGCTGCCGAGAAGGGCGTTCCTTTCATCAACTATCCTCGGCTGCATCGGCAGATCTGGGCGAAGGAGTATTTCAAGGCCCAGGCCAAACACGTCGAGACAAAGTTTACGGGGGATTATACCCAGGTCCCTCGCGGATGCGTGGCATGGAATATCGACAAGTTCATCGTTCTGGTCGGTCATTGGGCCGAGCCCATCCTGGACGAACTCTCGGAGCTGGTTGAGAAGGAATTCGCGCTTCCTTATTTCGAGTTCGTCTATGACGAGCATTGGGATCTGGGCCACGGATGGTCCGGAGATATGGTTACAAGCAGATAAAGCAAGACAAAAGATAGGGCACAATTCAAAAATAACGGTAAGCTCAAGCTTCTCATCATCGTCGGCACGCGTCCGGAAATCATCCGGCTGGCGGCCGTCATCAACAAATGCCGGAAGTATTTCGACTGCCTGCTGGCGCACACGGGGCAGAACTATGATTATAACCTTAACGGGGTGTTCTTCAAGGACTTGAAGCTCGCTGACCCGGACGTGTATATGGAGGCCGTGGGCAATGACCTCGGCGAAACCATGGGCAACATCATCGCCAAGAGCTACCAGCTGATGGTGGAGGTGAAGCCGGATGCCGTCCTGGTGCTGGGCGACACCAACAGTTGCCTTAGCGTCATCGGCGCCAAGCGCCTCCACATCTCCATCTTCCACATGGAGGCGGGCAACCGCTGCAAGGACGAATGCCTGCCGGAAGAGACCAACCGCCGCATTGTGGACATCATTTCCGATGTGAATATGGCCTATTCGGAACATGCCCGGCGTTACCTGGCCGAATGCGGCCTGCCCAAGGAACGGACTTATGTCACAGGTTCCCCGATGGCGGAGGTATTGCATACCAATCTTGCTGAGATCGAGGCCAGCGACATCCACGCCCGGCTTGGGCTGGAGAAGGGAAAGTACATCCTGCTGAGCGCCCATCGCGAGGAGAACATCGACACGGAGAAGAATTTCCTCAGCCTTTTCAATGCGATCAACAAGATGGCGGAGAAGTACGATATGCCGATCTTGTACTCCTGCCACCCGCGCTCCCGTAAGCGTCTGGAGGCCAGCGGCTTCCAGCTTGACCGCCGCGTCATCCAGCACGAGCCACTGGGTTTCCACGACTACAATTGCCTGCAGATGAATGCCTTCGCAGTGGTGTCGGATAGTGGTACGCTGCCGGAGGAGTCCTCGTTCTTCACCAGCATCGGCCATCCTTTCCCGGCCGTTTGCATCCGCACCAGCACCGAGCGCCCCGAAGCCCTCGACAAAGGCTGCTTCGTCCTCAGCGGCATCGACACCCAGGGCCTGCTGCAGAGCGTTGACGTCGCCGTCTCCCTCATCCGCGACGGCCTCCCCGGGATTCCCGTCCCCGACTACGTAGACGAGAACGTTTCTACGAAGGTGGTGAAGATCATCCAATCCTATACCGGAATCGTCAACAAGATGGTCTGGCGGAAGTTTTGATGTGACCTACTGAGGAAGTAGATTAACGGCTTGTTGCTGATGTTTTTTACGGTCTCCTTCGGGAGGCCGTTATTTTTATCGTTTTTGGTGCCTTTTTGCCGTGATAATTGCTTGATAATCCCATCTCCCGGACCAAGACACTCGAGCAAATGCGCCTGGAAATCGGTGAGACGGTGTATCGCTGGCATCGGAAAGAACCTGACGAGAAGGAGGCGTTATCATCGCTTGAATTACAACAATACGGCAACAAAAACTGATAACGCTGCGAGGTCGCACTTTATAGACCAAGTTCAGAAAACAATTTGTGCATTTCTGATAAGCCCTTCTGCAGGTTGTCTGGATTAAAAGAGCCTGTTCGTAAGGCATTTGTTTTTGCTATTGCAAGGAATGGCTTCAGGCGTTTATAGATGTCATTGGCCTGGAGGTAATACTTCTTGGTCTTCTCGTAACCTGTCAATGGTTCGTGTTTGACAATCTCGTCACAGACCTGGTCACAGGTTTCGTAGTAGCGAGTAGTCTGAAGAACGTGCAGCAGTATCCAGTATTCAAGGCATGGGGTGTTGCCAATGAAAACGACTTTTTTGCTAAGAACCGGATCATTCGATATTTGTTGATACCGTAGTTTCAATATAGCTGCTGGCGACTTGTCCCTAGGTCCTTTGAATTCTCGTGTTTCACGGATGATGACATCCATATCGACAATCCAGAATACTTTCTCGTGCACCTCTGCCAATGAGACAACATAATTAAACTGTTCATCGACGGACTTCTTTTGCGGGAGTTCCGGCTTGATGGTCACAGTTAGAGTCGTCTCATTCTTCTTGAGCATCTGCAAATACCAGAGCTCGGTTTCTCCGTCTCCAACAAATCCGTAAGTCTTTCTAGTTGATTGTTTTGCCATGGCTATCTATTCGTCAATGTCGATGTAATAATCAGATAACCTTGGGAATGCGCCCAGTTTGCCGGCGTTGTATGCGTTGAGAACGTTGGATGTGTTTCTAACGACATCCGTCCCGAAGTCGGAGAGACGGTAAAGACGCGTAGCGAAATTCTCATCTTTTTCGGTGAACTGGATGATGTCACTCCGGAAAATGTCTTTATCATTCAAAAGCTCCCGGTTGTGCGTGGTGACCAGCAGCTGGGAGTACTTTGAGTTGGTGCAAAAAGATAGCAGGAAGTGTTTGACCAGTTCCGGATGTATAGAGGACTCAATCTCATCGATAGGGAAGGCGCTGCTTCTGGCAATAAGCATATACAGAATGCCGGAAAGACCGAAATAGCGTTGGGTCCCTAAAGATTCAGAAGCATACGGAATATCGTCTGTGGGCTTTCCGTCAGGTCCAATATGGACCAATCGCAAAGGCTCGTCAGATTCTTCTGATTTTCGAATAGTAACGCCTCCAATATTGAAATCGGCTTTCTTCAAGATGGGGATTATCTTGTCCTTATCCACATATCCCATATCTATCAAATCCAGCGTAAAACGAGTAAGATCCGCTCGTGGATTTACCATTGGCGCCAAGTAGCTTTGGAACCAGACATGTACGGCTTGAAGGGCCTTGTGCGCCATATTTGTCTTTGTAAATCCAGCTAATACGGTCTCGTTCCATAATGTGTTGGAGGAGAGCGTCGCAGCCTCAACGTCGTTCTTTACCTGGTAGTCCTCACCAAAGACAATCTTGGTGAGTTGCGACTCAATATCCGTGGTACGTGTATAAACGATTCGCCTTCGGCTCTGAGAGCGGAGCCTCTCATAAAGAACGCACTGACGATTCAATTTAATGTTGTAACGATAATAATCATCGTTCTGAACGAAGTCAATCTCAAATTCTGTCGGTTCGCTTCTGGACTCTTCATCCATCAAGAATGGCTCATAAGGAAGAAGCGCTGTTTTTGATGCTGTTGGAACAGTGGCCAAATTGCGGAGAAAGTTCAAAGCGTTCAAGATATATGTCTTCCCGGAGGCGTTGGGGCCGAACAGGATAGCGGCCTTCAGAATGCGATGCCCGGCGACGGTCACTACATAGTAGTCTTCTAGGTGCTCAGACTTCTCTGCCTCGAAACTGAGCGTCTGAGTTTCACGGATGGGTCCGTAGTTGGTAATGCTGAATTTGACAATCATGGTGCAGGAGTCTTTGTCAAGGACAAATATAGGTACTTTTCTCCACCATTACAAGAAAAAGTGTTGGAATCTGCAAATGACTGGTATATTTAATGTGTTTTTGCATTAATCTCGCGCGTTTTGGTTCTAGTCACTACAGAAAAACCTCCGGCGTCATCCCGACGGTGGCTGGAAATAGGGGGTGTCCCCGGGTTTTGAAAGGCTGCGATCCAGGAGGGAAAGCAGCCTTTTTGCTCCATACGTCTTTCTGGATTTTATTCCGTACCTTTGCATTGCGATGAATGATTTCTTCCTTTCACTGCTGCTGCTCGGCAGCCTGTCCTCCGGTGGTCCGATGCCCTTCTGGGCGACGGCGAACCGCTATGGCCTGATGCCTGAGGCGTCGGGCGCGACGGCCCTCCTGCAGGCGTACTCCATCACGGATCCGGAGAAGGCCTGGCAGATGGGGTGGGGCGTGCGTTCGGCCGTGACCCGCGACTCCTATCATCCGGCCGGCGTTTCCGGAGCGCCCGCGACCCGTCTGCTGGTCGACCAACTGTATGTCGACGTGCGTTGGAAGAATCTGAAGCTCTATGCCGGGGCCCAGCAGTTGGGGAATTCTGCCTTCCTGGGTTCCGGAGAATCGCTTTCCGTGACCGGTGGCAGTGTCCTCTGGAGCGGGAATGTGCGGGGCGTCCCCGGCGTGTCCCTGCATTTGTCCCCTGCGGCTATACCCTTTACGCAGGGGCGCCTGCGCATCTTCGGTTCGTGGGGCGAGTTCCGCATGACGGACCGGCGCTATACGGTGGATCCCTTGCTGCACCGCATGATGGCAGGACTGGAATGGCGCGTGTCGCCCCGGTGGACCGTCTGGGCCGGGCTCGACCACTATGCCCTGTGGGGCGGCGTGAACCCGGAGAACGGCCGGATGCCGCTCACGCTCGATCATTATTTCCGGATGGCGCTGGGCATGCATGCAGCGTCGGGTTCGAAGAGCGATGTGCTCAACGTGATCGGCGACCAGCGCGGGGCGGAGTTCCTCCGGATCAAGTGGGCGTTTTCTTCCGGCTGGTCCCTGACCGCGCAGCACGATATCCCTTACGACGACAGTTCCGGCATGCGCTTCCAGAATTTCCCGGACGGCGTGAACACCCTTTTCCTGTCCCGCAACGTTGACCGGCGGGAGTGGGTGACTGCCATCCTTTACGAATACCACAACACGATGTGGCAGTCCGGCACGCGGCATGACCGGCCGACGACGGACGAGGAGAAGCAGCATCTCGACCCTTCCGACGAATACCACTATGAGCGGCATATCATCGGTGGGGGAGACAACTATTTCAACAACGGGGAGTACCGGACGGCCTGGACGAACTATGGCCGGACGATCGGGAACCCGCTCTTCTTTCCCAAGGGGACGCATGCGGGGACCTGGGATCCTGCCGGGGTGACGCTGGGCGTGGAGAACAACCGCATCCGTGCGCATCATTTCGCCTTGTCCGGCTATCTTTTCCAAAAGGCACCCTACCGGCTGATGCTGACCTACAGCTGCAATTACGGCCTGTATCGGGTGCCGTATGCGGGCGAGTCACAGTGGGAGAAGGACCCGGGCACGGTGAAGGAAACGCCCCTCCGGCAGGTGAGCATGGGCCTGGACGTGTCGGTCCCGTTGGGCAACGTGTTCCGGAGGTGCCCGATGAGCCTGGTTTTCGGTGCCTATGCCGACAAAGGCTCCGTTCTTCCGGATACTTCCGGGATGATTTTGGGCCTCAAGTGCGAGTTCCGGTAAAAAATCGTTACCTTTGGCATCGTAAAACGAACGATTACGATCATGGAAATCTCCCAACGCGCGATGAACATGCCGAGCTCGCCGATCCGCAAGCTCGCCCGATATGCCGACGCCGCCAAGCGCAACGGCATCCATGTCTATCACCTCAATATCGGCCAGCCCGACATCCAGACGCCCCAGTGCGCCCTCGACGCGGTGCGTTCGATGGACCGGACCATCCTCGAGTACAGCCCCTCGCAGGGCCATATCAGCCTGCGGACGAAGATGGTTTCGTATTACGCCCATTATGGCATCGATCTGTCGCCGGACGAGATCATCGTGACTTCCGGCGGCTCGGAGGCGGTGATGTTCGCGTACATGGCGTGCCTGAATCCCGGTGACGAGATCATCGTGACGGACCCTTCCTATGCGAACTACATGGCCTTCGCGATCAGCTGCGGGGCGGTGGTGAAGTCGGTGCGGACGTCCATCGAGGACGGGTTCCGCCTGCCGCCGATCGAGAAATTCGAGGAACAGATCACCCCGCGCACGAAGGCGATTCTGATCTGCAACCCGAACAACCCGACGGGCTACCTGTACACGCGCAAGGAGATGCGGCAGATCCGCGACCTGGTGGCGAAGTACAACCTGTATCTCTTTTCCGACGAGGTGTACCGCGAATTCATCTACACCAAGCAGCCGTACATCTCGGCCTTCCACCTGGAGGGCATCGACGACAACGTGATCCTGATCGACTCCGTGTCGAAGCGCTATTCCGAATGCGGCATCCGCATCGGCGCCCTGATCACGCGCAACAAGGAAGTCCGCAAGGCCGTGATGAAGTTCTGCCAGGCGCGCCTGAGCCCGCCCCTGATCGGGCAGATCATCGCCGAGGCCTCGCTCGACACGCCGCAGTCCTACATGGACGACGTGTACGAGGAGTATCTCCAGCGGCGCAACTTCCTGATCGACGGGCTGAACAAGATTCCGGGCGTCTATTCACCGACGCCGATGGGCGCCTTCTACACGATGGTGCGCCTGCCCGTCGACGATGCCGAGAAGTTCTGCATGTGGTGCCTGACCGATTTCTCCTACGAGGGGCAGACGGTGATGATGGCGCCCGGCGCGGGCTTCTATTCCCATCCCGAGGACGGCCGGAACGAGGTCCGCATGGCCTATGTGCTCAAGCGTGACGATCTCGCCAAGGCGCTCGTCGTCCTCCAGAAGGCCCTCGAAGCCTACCAAGCCCTTTAGTATTCTTTTCCGCCCACGCGGACGTTCCGCAAGGTGGTCCCTTCGATCCAGGACGGGTTGAAGTCGCCGCCGTTCTTCACGTCGATGTTCTCGAAGTGGAAGCGGTGCAGGTGGTACTTGTCCGAGGGTTCGACATGGAAGAAGCGCCCGCACTTCATCCGGATGTCGCGGACGGTGATGTCGTGCGCCTGCGAAAGGGGCATGTCGGGGCGGTCCTCCATCTGGTAGAACTGGGTCCAGGGGAAGATGCCCATGAATTCGTCGCAGTTCCCCGTCAGCCGCTCGACGCGGATGTGCTCGTAGTGCTGGGGCGTGTCCGGACGCATCTTCAGGTACAGGACGCGCATCGCCTGGTCGATCCGGCTGTCGCGCAGGACGATGTTCCAGTCGTGGATGCTCTCGCTGCCGCAGGTGAGGCAGGCGTGGACGAAGCCGTAGATGCACTGCTGGATGAGGACGTTCGATGTCGGTCCGTTGTCCGGGTTCTTGTCGGCCCAGGTGCCCTTACCGCCCTTGACGACTACTGCGTCGTCGTTCACGCTGATCCGGCAGCCGTGCACGAGGATGTCGCGGCAGACGTCCAGGTCGATGGCGTCGCTGCTCGGGGCCGAGGCGCCGGCCGGCTCATGCGGGGCGTAGATGTAGCATCCGATGTATTTCACGCGTTCGCAGCGGTACAGGTGGTTGGTCCAGAAGGGGCTGTTGACCATGTGGACATCCTGCACCTGCACGTTCCGGCAGTTCGACAGGTAGACCAGCCGCGGCCGCATGGCGTCCAGGTTCGTGCAGTTCGGATTGAACGCGCGGCGGAGCCAGAACTCCTCCCAATAGCGGCGTCCGTTGCCGTCGATCGTGCCCGGGCCGGTAATCGTGAACCCGTCGATCCCGTCGGCGTTGACCAGGGCGGCGAAATACTTGATCGTCCGGCCTTCGATGCGCGTGTCGACGAGCGGGAAATGCTTGATGGCGTCGCTGCCTTTCAGGCGGGCGCCTTTCTCCAGGTGCAGGTGCGTGCCGGGCCGGAAGAAGAGGGAGCCGGAGAGGAAGACCCCTTTCGGGATGACGACCACGCCGCCGCCTTCCGCGGCCGCACGGTCGATGACCGCCTGCAGCGCTTCCGTCTGCAGCAGGGTGGAATCTTTCCGCACCCCGTATTTCGTGACGACATAGCGCCGTCCCAGGGTCTTGACGTCGATGCGGGTCGTGTCGGAGAACCAGGCGTCGATGGGGGTTCCGTCGGGCCAGGTGTCGTCCGTACCGGCGGCACGCAGTCCGGGGAGGGCCACCGCCAGCAGCGTGGCCATCAGGAGGATCGTTCTTTTCATGGCGGTCATTGTTTCCATACTTTCAGGTATTGCTGCAGGGCCCACATCTCGTCGCGGTACTTGGCCGCGGCGGTGAAGTCCAGGTCGGCGGCGGATTTCTGCATCCGGCGGCGGTCCTCCTCGATGGTTTTCCCCACCTGTTCGCGGCTCATGGACCGGATGACCGGGTCCTGCAGGACGGCGGCCAGGTCGGCGGAGACATACCCGTCGACATAGGCGGAGGCGCTTTCGCGTTTCGCATCGTGGCCGAGGCCCACGGAGATGGTCCCGCGTCCCAGTTCGCTGGGGTTGGGGATGTAGGTGGGGTCGGAGACGGAGTCGGCGGCGCTCACGCGGCCGCTCGGGCCGTTTTGGATCCGCGGGTTGACCGGCTTGGCCCCTTCGCCGTACAGCTCGGTGGCCAGGATGTTCTGCTTTACTTCGACCTGCTTCGGGGTGATCCCGTGCAATTTGTTGTATTCCATCTGCTTGGCACGGCGCCGGGCGGTCTCGCGGATGGTCTCCTGCATGGAGTCCGTGATGGTGTCGGCGTACATGATGACGAGGCCGTGGATGTTGCGCGCGGCGCGGCCCGCCGTCTGGGTGAGGGCGCGCCCCGAGCGGAGGAACCCCTCCTTGTCGGCGTCCAGGATGGCCACCAGCGACACCGTCGGGATGTCGAGCCCTTCGCGCAGGAGGTTGACGCCCACCAGCACGTCGAACAGGCCGTTCTTGAAGTCCTCGATGATCTCCACGCGTTCCGACGTGTCGATGTCGGAGTGGATGTAACGGACGCGCACCCCGATCTTGTCGAGGTAGTCGTTCAGCTCTTCCGCCATCCGCTTGGTCAGGGTCGTCACGAGCACGCGCTCGTCCACCTCGGCCCGCTTGCGGATCTCCTCGACCAGGTCGTCGATCTGCCCTTCGGTGGGCCGCACCTCGATGGGCGGGTCCAGCAGGCCGGTCGGCCGGACGACCTGCTCCACCACCAGTCCCTGCGACTGTTCGAGTTCGTAGTCGGCGGGCGTGGCGCTCACGAAGACGGTCTGTCCGGTGATTTCGTTGAACTCGTCGAAGGTGAGGGGGCGGTTGTCCGCGGCGGCGGGCAGCCGGAATCCGTATTCGACGAGCACCGACTTGCGGGAATGGTCGCCGCCGTACATCGCCCGGATCTGCGGGATGGTGACGTGGCTCTCGTCGATGAAGGTGATGAAGTCTTTCGGGAAGTAATCGATCAGGCAGAAGGGGCGCTGCCCCGGCTGCCGGCCGTCCAGGTAGCGCGAGTAGTTCTCGATGCCCGGGCAGTAGCCCATTTCCTTGATCATCTCCAGGTCGTTCTCTACCCGCTGCTTCAACCGCTTGGCTTCCAGCCCTTTCCCGATCTCTTCGAAGTAGTCCATCTGCTTCTTGAGGTCGTCCTGGATCTGGCTGACGGCCCGGATGCTCCGCTCGCGTGTGGTGACGAAGTTCGTGGCCGGGAAGACCGGCACTTCCGCCACGTCCTCCAGGTGCGCGCCGGTGAGCGGGTCGATGATCGACAGGGCGTCCACTTCGTCGCCGAAGAATTCCACCCGGACGGCCTCGTCGCTGCCGCCCAGGAAGATGTCCACCGTGTCGCCCCGCACGCGGAAGGTTCCGCGCTTGAAATCCACCTCCGTGCGGCTGTAGTTGGCATCCACCAGGTGGTAGAGCAGGCGGGAGAGCGACCGGTGTTCGCCCTTGCGCAGGAGAATCGACTGGGCGTGGAAGTCCTCCGGGTTGCCGATGCCGTAGAGGCACGACACGCTGGAAACGACGATGACGTCGCGGCGCCCCGACATCAGGGCAGAAGCCGCACTCAGGCGCAGCTTGTCGATCTGCTCGTTGATGCTCAGGTCTTTCTCGATATAGGTGTCCGTCGTCGGCAGGTAGGCCTCCGGCTGGTAGTAGTCGTAGTAGGAGACGAAGTATTCGACGGCGTTTTCGGGGAAGAACGACTTGAATTCGCCGTACAGCTGGGCGGCCAGCGTCTTGTTGTGGCTCAGGATCAGCGCGGGACGCTGGAGTTCCTGGATGACGCCGGCCATCGTGAAGGTTTTGCCCGACCCGGTGACACCCAGCAGGGTGACGTCGGGGATCCCGCTCCGCAGTGCTTCGGAGAGCTGGCGGATCGCTTCCGGCTGGTCGCCGGCGGGCTGGTAGGGTGATTCGAGATGGAATTTCATAATCGTTGCAAAAGTACGTATTTTGTGAGAAATATGCTACATTTGCACCCATGAGACTACCGGCAGAATGGGAAAGACAGGACGGGGTGATGCTCACCTGGCCCGATGAAAGCACTCCTTGGTATGAATTGGAGAAGGTGCAGGCCTGCTATGTGGCCATCGCATCGGCGATCCAGCGGTTCGAGCGCGTGCTCCTCGTGGCTCCCGATCCTGCGGCGGCCCGTGCGCGCATGGAGGGGATCCTCGCTTCGGGCGAGGCGGACGCGCTGCTCGGCGCCCCCGCCGTCCTGGACCTGGACGCCGTTTCCTTCCACGCCTGTCCGGTGAACGACACCTGGGCGCGCGACCATGGCGGGATCTCCGTCCATGGCGATGCGGGGGAGAAGCTCCTGCTCGACTTTGTCTTCAATGGCTGGGGGCTCAAGTTCGCCGCCGACCTCGACAACCAGATCACCGCGCACATCTGCGAGGACGGCGCGTTCTGCCCGGATGTCCTGCGGGTGGACATGCGCCCCTTCGTCCTCGAAGGCGGCAGCATCGACACCGACGGCCGGGGAACCCTCCTCACGACGACCCGCTGCCTGTGCAGCGTGAACCGGAACGAATACCTGACCCGCGAGGAGATCGAGGCGGAACTGAAGGAGGCGTTCGGCCTCCGGCGGATCCTCTGGCTCGACGACGGGACGCTCGACGGGGATGACACCGATTCGCACGTGGACATCCTGGCCCGCTTCTGCGGCCCCGGGACGATCGCGTACTTGCAGGCGGAAGACCCGGCGGACCCGGACTATGAGGCCCTCAGCCGCATGCACGGGCAGCTGGCTTCTTTCCGGACCCCGGAAGGGGAGCCTTACCGGCTGGTGCCCCTGCCGAAACCGGAGCAGCGTTACCTGGACGGCTGGCCGCTGCCGGCTTCCTACGCCAACTTCCTGATCGTGAACGGGGGCGTGCTGGTGCCGGTCTCCGGATGCGCCGCCGACGCCGTGGCCCTTGCGCGCCTGCGCGAGGCGTTCCCGGACCGGGAGGTCGTGCCGGTGAACTGCTCGGCCCTGCTTTCCGGACACGGCGGCCTGCACTGTGTGACGATGCAGTTCCCGGAAGGGTGGCTGGCATGACAATGAAAAGACAATGAACGATATGGACAAGATCAAGGTGGGAATGGTGCAGCAGCGCTGCACGACGGACATCGAAGCGAACATCGCCTCGCTGGAGCGGCATATCCGCGCTTGCGCCCGGCAGGGCGCGCAGCTGGTCGTCCTCCAGGAACTGCACAACTCGGTCTACTTCTGCCAGGTGGAGGACGCCTCCCTGTGCGACTTGGCCGAGCCGGTGCCCGGCCCTTCGACGGAACGCTTCGGCGCCCTCGCGAAGGAACTGGGCGTGGTGCTGGTGCTCTCGCTCTTCGAGCGCCGCGCCCCCGGCCTGTACCACAATACGGCGGCGGTGATCGAGAAGGACGGCAGCCTGGCCGGCACCTACCGGAAGATGCACATCCCGGACGATCCCTGCTACTACGAGAAGTTCTACTTCACTCCCGGCGACCTGGGCTTCCGTCCGGTCCGGACGAGCGTCGGCAACCTCGGTGTGCTGGTCTGCTGGGACCAGTGGTATCCCGAAGCCGCCCGGCTGATGGCCCTGGCCGGGGCGGACATGCTCATCTATCCGACGGCGATCGGCGGGGTCGGCACCGACTCCAAGGAGGAGCAGGAGACCCAGCGGAACGCCTGGCAGCTGGTCCAGCGGGGACATTCCGTCGCAAACGGCCTGCCGGTCATCACGGTCAACCGCACCGGGCACGAGGACGATCCGTCCGGGACGACGGTCGGCCTGGATTTCTGGGGAACGTCTTTCGCTACCGGGCCGCAGGGCGAGATCCTCGCCCAGTTCGGCACCGACGAGGAAGGGGAGAAGGTCGTCGAGATCGACCTGGCCCGTACGGAATACGTGCGCCGCGGCTGGCCCTTCCTGCGGGACCGCCGTATCGATGCCTATGGCGATCTGCTCAAGCGGTTCGGGAAATAGCTGAGGTTCAGTCGATTCCGGCAAGGTCGCTGTCTGCCTTGACCTTGTCGATAATCCTGCAGACGATCTGGAACGCGCGGCTGCCGGCCGTGTAGACGGCGGGGGCGGTGAAGTTCACGCGGCCCTGCCGGCGCAGTTTCTCGGCGAAGCGTTTCTTGGCCGGCACCTCGGGGTTGTATACCGCGACGGCGTGCCCGCCGAACATCGTGGCGAGCTTCATGCAGGGGATGTCCGTCTCGCCGTCTCCGAAATAGATCATGTGCTGGAAGGGGATGCGCTTCTTCTCGTCGGCGATGCTTTCGTTGACTTTCTTGGTGTCGCGTGCGCTCAGGATTCCCTTGTTGATCTTGAACATGAACTGGGTTTTCGCCGTGTAGTCGACGGCGACGCCCGGCCAGACGGCTTCGCCCGTGTCGTCGTACATGAAGGACGAGGCGAAGACATGCTTGAACTCGGGGGCGATGGGGCTGCCTTCGATGATTTCCTTCAGGCCGGAGGAGTTGATGTAGTGCTCTACACGCACGCCCCTGCTGCGGCCGTATTCCTTTACGAGGGAGAACCACTCCCGGACGCCTTCGAACAGGACGATGTCGGCGCCGAAGCGGCGGAAGTCGCTGCGGTGCAGGCGGATGCCGCGCGCGCGGGCTTCATCGAACATCATTTTCATGTAGGAAAGGACGTTGCTGGCATCCTGCCCGGCGGCCAGCCCGTCGCTCATCTTCCAGAACTCGGCGGGTGTCTTGCCGACGGCCTGGATGAATCCGAACTCCTGCATGTTCCCCGGAGAGAGGGTTCCGTCGAAATCGTAGATGAGGGCGACGATGGGTTTTCTTTTCATTTCGGTACGTGTTCGTTTTTCGCCACAAATATACGGATTTTACAAATATAGCATTTCTACGGCATTGCCAGTCCGCCGCAAATGATTAAATTTGAGACGGAAATCACATAAACACTTCATAGCGACTTATGGAACACTATTTATCGAGGTTGCAGAACGCCACGCGGAAGTACTGGGACAAACCGGCCCTGAATACCTTCCACGGGGAAAGTTTTACGTATGGGCAGATGGCTACGTCCATCGCCCGCTTCCACTTGGTTTTCGAACATGCGGGGATCGCCAAGGGCGACAAGATCGCGCTCTGGGGCCGCAACGGCGCCCGTTGGGGCACGGCTTACCTGGCCGTGAACACGTATGAGGCCGTCATCGTGCCCATCCTGGCGGACTTCCTGCCGGAGAACGTCATGTTCCTGGTGAACCATTCCGAGAGCATGGCCCTGTTCACGAACGGAGACATGTGGGAGAAACTCGACATTACCCGGATGCCGAACGTCCGCGTGGTGCTCGACATCGACACCTGGAAGATCCTCTGGTGTGCCGACGCGGCGATCGAGGCGGCCTACGCGCAGCTGGACACCCTGTTCGCGCAGAAGTACCCCGACGGCTTCGGCCCCGATAACGTCGTGTTCCCGACCGACAACTGGGACAACCTGAGTACCATCAACTATACGTCCGGTTCGACCGGCAGCCCGAAGGGCGTGATGCTGACCTACCGCAACTTCAGTGCGACGGTCGACTACAGCCAGCGCCACGTTCCGTCTTCCGACGCCTTCAAGATGGTCTCGATGCTGCCGATGGCCCACATGTATGGCCTGGTGATCGAGTTCATCTATCCGCTCTGCAACGGAACGGCCATCTACTGGCTGGGCAAGGCGCCGACGCCTTCGACGCTGCTGGCGGCCTTCCAGGAGGTGAAGCCGTACCTGCTCGTGACGGTGCCCCTGGTGATGGAGAAGATCTTCAAGTCGAAGGTGAAACCCATCCTGGACAAGCCCGTGATGAAGGTTGCGACCCGAATCCCGCTGGTGAACCAGTTGATTTTCAAGAAAATCCGTCAGGGTCTCATCGATGCCTTCGGCGGGAATGTCCAGGAGTTCATCATGGGCGGCGCCGCCCTCAACCCCGAGGTGGAGAAGTGGTTCCGCAAGATCAAGTTCCCCTATCTGGTGGGCTACGGCATGACGGAGGCGGCTCCGCTGCTGGCGTATGAGCACTATACGCGCTATGTCCCGGGTTCCTGCGGCAAGGCGGTCGACTGCGCCACGGTCCGAATCGATTCGGATGACCCGCAGCATATCGTGGGCGAGATCCAGGCGAAGGGCGAGAACATCTGCATCGGCTATTTCAAGAACAAGGAGGCTTCCGAGAACGCCTTCACCGAGGACGGATTCCTCCGCACGGGCGACCTGGGTATCATGGACGCCGACGGGAACATCTTCATCCGCGGCCGCAGCAAGGCGATGATCCTCGGCCCTTCCGGGCAGAACATCTATCCGGAAGAGGTGGAGGCCGTCATCAACAACCAGCCTTTCGTCGCCGAGTCGGTCGTCGTCGACCGGGGCGGCAAGCTGGTGGCACTGGTCTATCTCGACCAGGACGGCATCCGCAGGGCGAACCTCGATGCCGAAACCGTCTCGGACATTCCCGAACGCGTGAAGCGCAATGCCAACAAGGCCCTGCCTTCGTACAGCCAGATCGTCAAGGTGGAAGTCGTCGCGAGCCCGTTCGAGAAGACCCCGAAAATGAGTATCAAACGATTCCTTTATTCCTGATATGAAAAACCACTTTCCCTTCCTGCTGGCAGCGTTGCTCCTGCTGGCCGTCCCGTTGCGGGCGCAGGATGCTGCCGGAGGAAAAGGCTTCGAACTGCGTCTGGGCGTCGCCGGCCTGCCGTCCGGCGCCTTCCTGGCGAGCGGCTCGCCGTGGGTGAAAACCGACGCTGACATCGACCCTTATTATTATTGGCGTCACGACCGGTACACCGACCGGTACGGCGCCCTGAAATCGTTCGGCACCCTGACGCTGGATGCGCTCTGGCGCCTGAACCGCCACCATGCGGTCGGCGTGGGGGCCGGTTTTGATTTCCTGGCCGGCAGCCTCTATGACGGCTATACCGGGGAGAAGCGTTTCCAGCCTGCTTTCGGACTGTCGCTCTGGCCCCAGTGGCGGATGACCTGGAATCCGGACCGGGCGGTCCGGCTGTATTCCTCCGTGGCCCTCGGCGCCGGTGCCTACTATGGTGTCCACGATGTGGATGAATGGTCATATATTCCTGTTCTCCAGTTGGTTCCGACCGGATTTTCCTTTGGTCGCGGTCCGGTTTCCGGCTTTGTCGAGATGACATTCGGTACGCTGTCCCTCGGCGGACGGGCCGGGGTCGCCTGGGCTTTCTAACCGATCCTTGCGTATGAAACGAATCCTTTCGATATTTCTGCTTCCGCTGCTGGCATTGGCTGGCTGCACGGTCGTCGACGGCGACTCCCACATGACCAGCGACCGGTATTTCCGTTCGGAGTCTTCCATGCTGGTGCTCCGTCATGTCTCCATGCCCACCGCCGTCCTGACCGACCTCCTTTCCTGCGACGCGTACCTGTCCGCCTCCGAGGAGGAGCGCGCCTCCGATGCGTTCGCCGCGATCGCTGCGCGGATCACCCTGGGCGACGACGGCACTTCGTTCACCCTTCGCCCGTGGGGAACCGTGTCCACGGGAGGCACGTCGCTGCGCGAAGCCGGTGCCTCCTGGCTCCTGGCTTCTACGTCGGAGATTCTTGGATATTTTCTTGAATTCAATGACGTTACGCCTGTTTCTTTCCACTTCACCTGCCTGGATCCCGACCACTGGTCCTTCCTTTACGAAGGGGATTTCCCGGGGCATTCCTCCGCGGACCTTCGCCGCGCGGAAGACGGCGTGGTCGCGGTGGATGTTTCGGGTACGTGGAAGACCCTGGACGGCTATGACTGCACGTTCTCGACACCGGCTCCCGTGAACGCGACGGTCACCACCAAAAACGGGGTGACCTACCTGCACCTGGAAGGGACTTTCGTCCATTCCGTCGGCCGCGACGGGGTCTTGAAGAACCGCTGCGAGGCCGTCTACGATGCTTCCGGCGACGTCCGGTACCTGATTACCCGCTGAGCGGGTGGCGGCGTGACAATTTGTCAGGGACGCCTGCGCTGGAACATCTTTTGAGTAAAAGGAAGACGGTCGGCAAGAATGCCGGCCGCCTTTTTTGCTAATTTTAAAGCGTCAAGATATGGACCAGAAAGGTACGATAGGAGTGACTACCGAGAACATTTTCCCGGTCATCAAGCAGTTTTTGTATTCCGACCATGAGATTTTCCTGCGCGAGCTGGTGGCGAATGCCGTCGACGCATCCCAGAAGATGAAGGCGGTGGCCGCCGGGGGAGACTATGCCGGCGATACGTCCGACCTGCGCGTGGAAGTGGTGCTGGACGAGGCGGAGAAAACCCTCAAAATCATCGACCACGGTATCGGCATGACGGCCGAGGAGGTGGATAAGTACATCAACCAGATCGCTTTCTCTTCTGCGGGCGAGTTCCTGGAGAAATACAAGGACCAGAACATCATCGGCCATTTCGGCCTGGGCTTCTATTCCGCGTTCATGGTCGCGAAGAAGGTGACCATCGAATCCCTCTCCTGGAAGGAAGGTGCGGAAGGCGTCCTGTGGAGCTGCGAGGGCAATCCCGAGTATGAGATGGCGCCTTGCGCGAAGGAGGACCGCGGAACGGTCGTCACGCTCTGGCTGGATGAGGATGGTGCGCGCGACTACGGCACCAAGGGGAAGATTTCCCAGCTGCTGGGCAAGTACTGCAAGTTCATGCCCGTGCCGGTCATCTTCGGCAAGGAGCAGGAATGGAAGGACGGGAAGTACGTCGACACCGACAAGGACCACGTTATCAACGGCATCGAGCCCCTGTGGACCCGCAAGCCGTCCGAGCTGAAGGACGAGGACTACCGGAAGTTCTACCGCGACCTCTATCCGATGAAGGAGGAGCCGCTCTTCTACATCCACTTGAACGTCGACTATCCGTTCAACCTCACCGGTATCCTTTATTTCCCGAAGATCAAGGACCGCATGTCCGTCGACAAGAACAACATCCAGCTGTACTGCAACCAGATGTTCGTGACCGACCATGTGGAGGCCATCGTGCCGGATTTCCTGACGCTGCTGCACGGCGTGATCGACTCGCCGGACATCCCGCTGAATGTCTCGCGCAGCTACCTGCAGTCCGATGAAAACGTCAAGAAGATCTCGACGTACATCACCAAGAAGGTGGCGGACCGCCTGTCGGAGATCGCATCGCAGGACCGGGCTGTCTGGGAGGAGAAATGGGACAACCTCAAGCTCTTCATCGAGTACGGCATGCTCTCTGACGAGAAGTTCTGCGAGCGCGCCCTGAAGTTCGCGCTGCTGAAGAATACCGACGGCAAGTACTTCACCCTGGACGATTACCGGAAGGGGATCGAGCCTGCCCAGAAGGACAAGGACGGCAAGGTGGTCTATCTCTATGCAACCGACGCCGAAGTCCAGTATCCGTTCATCGAGGCGGCCAAGGGCAAGGGCTACGATGTGCTGCTGATGGACTGCGAACTGGACGCCCATTACGTCAACTTGCTCGAGCAGAAGATTCCGGACAGCCGCTTCGCCCGGGTCGATTCCGACACGGTCGACAACCTCATCGTGAAGGAAGAGCGGGTGAAGCCCGAGCTTTCCGAGCAGGACAAGACCGACCTGGGCAACCTGCTGAAAGCCGTGCTGCCCGAGGGGAACGAGTACATGGTCCAGGGCGACAACTTGGGCGAGACCGGCGTTCCGATCCTGATCACGCAGAACGAGTTCATGCGCCGTTACCGCGAGATGAGCGCGCTGGGCGGCGGGATGAATTTCTACGGGGAGATGCCCGCTTCCTATGAGGTGACCGTCAATCTGGAGCATCCGGTCGTCGCTTCCATCGTGGCTGCACAGCGTACGGCGGCCGGTGAAGAGACCGACGCCGACAAGCGGAAAGAGGCCGTGGAGACCTTCGCCAAGGGCAGCGATGTACTGCACCAGCTTGTGGACCTGGCGCTCCTTTCGAACGGGATGTTGAAGGGGAAGGCGCTGGCCGACTTCATCGCCCGCAGCCAGGAGGTGATCAAGGCCGCCTGCGCCAAATAACCGCTAAAGGAATTCCACCTCCGGGGACTGCTCCTGGGGGCGGAGTTCCCGCTGGAATTTCTGGAAGAATTTCAACCTGCGTTTCTCCATGTGTTCGCGGAGTTTTTCCGCTGCGGATGCGTAGAAACGCGGGTGTTTTTCGCGGATGTCCTCGAGCCGTTTCCGGATGAATGCCTCGATGTGCCGTTCGCGCTTGTCTTCGTACATCTCGTTGAAACAGATCATGATACCTGTCTCGATGGCATTGCCGAGTTCGTCGTTGACCGTGGACCCGAAACACTTCATCGTGGAGGACAGGTTGATGTAGGAGTTGACGAGCGGCGGGATGTTCGTCCCGAGGTTCCGGACGGCTTCCTTCAGGCGGCGGTAATCCTTGTGGAGGTCGCTTTCGCACAGGATCAGGTTCGTCAGAATCGGGTCGGTCTCGAAGCCGATGGGGTGGTAGGGGCGCACCAGTTCGTCCGGGTCGTGGAAATGCTTGGACAGGAAGCGGAGGATGAGGTCGCGTGCGACGTGGTTGTACAAGGGATAGATGGTCATCTTCCCGATGAAATACAGCGTGCTCGGGTGTTCCATGGTGACGCTGACGATCCCGTCCCACAGGTTGTCCATGGTGAAGAGGGACTTGGCGCCGGCTTTCGAACTCTGGTATTCGGGGGCGACGAACGAGCGTCCCAGTTCCATGACGTGGGGAAGGTAGTTCTTGATGAATGCGTCGGAATAATGGTATAGGTGCGAGGAGGTGATCCGGGGCTGGCCATCGGCCTTGAGCGTGATGTCCTTGCCGAGGATGTAGCGGTAGCCGCCGATGATTGCCTTGGCATCCGGGTCCCACACAATCAATTGCTGGTAAGGCGTTTCCAGCATGTCGTATTCGTCCAGGTCGACAGCGAGGCCGGAACTGGCGCCCGCTTCGCGGAAGGCGATTTCACGCAGACGGCCGATTTCGCGCAATGTGTTCGGAGCGTTGCGTCCGTCGATGACATAGAGTTCATTCCCGCCCTTGTTGGTGTCACCCAGTTTCCTTTCCGGGGTGAGTTCCTGTTCGATCAAGTTCCTGTCGACCGGTGCGATGATTTCTTCCATAGCGTCTAAGATTGCTTTATGCTTCAAAGATAACAATATTTCAGATAAACTGGAAAAGCTTTACGGTTTTGAAAAAATCCGGCCCGAATGCCTGTTGCAGCTTGTTGCGTTTGAGATTTTTTCTTATCTTTGCCTGATTTACCGATATTTCGAATGACCGAGGACAATCAGATTTTCCCGTTGGATCCTGAAAAAGTCTACACTTCGATGGACGCATTGACGCTGGATACCGAAAACGGGCCGGCGACCATGCGCGTCGGCGCGTGGCTCAATGCCGACCCGGTCCGGATCCACCGCATGATTGTCCGCGAAAAGGTCCTCCAGGTAGACCAGTTCGAGGTCATGGGGCCCTTGATGAGCAAGTTGCGCCGGGCGGACCAGGCGTATTACAAGCGCGTGATGGGCTTGAACGTCACCATCGACTTCCCGGGCTATTCCTCCGATATCCTCGCCAAAATCCCGTTCGAGAACGAACCGGTCGCTTTCTACAAATGGTGGCGGAAGGGAAAGCATGAAGACAAGGTGTACCTTTCCAACCTCAATCGCTTCCGTCTTTTCCAGAAAGTGTCGCTGATGGAACCGAAGGTGATGCTCAAAAAAGATATCGATTACGTAAAGTCTTTCTGACAAATACTTGCATTTCCAAATTTTTTTGTAATTTTGGGGTGAACTGCAATTTGCAAGATAACACTCTAATTTTCAAAGAATATGGTTTACAAAATTATCGACATTCAGGGCGTTGGTGATGTGTACGCTCAGAAACTGATCGCCGCCGGCATCAACACGGTGGACGACCTGCTTGAAAAGGGAAAGACCGCCAAGGGCCGCAAGGAACTCGAGGCTGCCACGGAGATCTCCGGCAAGCTCATCCTTACGTGGGTCAACCACGCGGACCTCTTCCGCATCAAGGGCATCGGCCCGCAGTTCTCCGAGCTGCTCGAGGCTGCCGGCGTCGATACCGTGAAGGAACTCGCCACGCGCCGCGCTGACAACCTGGCCGCCAAGATGCTTGAAGTCAACGAGCAGAAGCATCTCACCAAGGTGGTCCCCACCGAGAAGATGCTGCAGGACATGATCGACCAGGCCAAGAACCTGCCCGGTGTCGTCACTTACTAGTCTGTGGATATCCATCTGAAGGAGGTTGCTCCCGGTTCGCCGGCCAACCTCCTTTTTTGTTGCAGGAAAGAAGTGCCCGGCGGCTGCGTCCTCCTCGATTTCTCCGGGGTGTACCGCATGATGCGGACGCCTCCGGGGACGCTTGTGGACTGTCGCGGCATCGAGGGGACATCCTGTTATTGTGACGCCGAGGCTGCGGAGGAGATCGCGCGCCGCATCGCTTCGCTGCCGCTGCACGCCGTGCATTTCCTGGACAGCGGCGACTACCACTACCTCACCCGCCTGTGGACGGCGCGGATCGGACGCCCGTACGCCCTCGTCCTGCTGGACAACCATCCGGACATGCAGGCGCCCGTCTTCCCGGGCGTGATGAGCTGCGGGGGGTGGGTGCGCGACATCCTCGCCGGCGATCCGTTCTGCCGGAAGGTGCTGGTGGTCGGGACGGATCCCGCCCTGGCCGGCGAAGCGGGGGAGACCGACGGGCGCGTCCTGCTTCTGGACCGCCGTCTTCCGGCCGGAGTGCAGCGGCGTGAAGCCGAGGCCTTCCTTTCGGACGGTCTTCCGTTGTATCTGAGCATCGACAAGGATGTGCTTTCTTCCCGCTGGGCCGCGACCGACTGGTCGCAGGGGGAGATGGACCTCGATGGCCTGTGCGGTTTCCTGCGCTGCGTGGGGGAGGGCCGTGCCGTGATCGGTGCCGATGTCTGCGGAGAGCTTCCGCTGGGAAAGGGAGGTTCTCCGCAGGCCTGGGAATGCAATGCTGTGGCGAATGAAAAGCTTCTTGCAATCTTGGATGAAATCTTGCGGAATTCAGACGATTTTATCGTATCTTTGTTTTCCATAGATAATGAATGAAAAACCGATGAACAAATCTGTCTTTTCCACCTTTGCACTGGCGGCCGTCCTCCTGGCGGCATCGTGCAACTCCGATCCTTTCCGCCGGCCCGAGAAGCCGGACTATCAGTTGAAATATGAAGTGGCGGGTGTCTCCTTCGAGATGACGCAGCTCCCGCACACGCATTATACCATGGGGGTCTCTCCGGATATGCGCCGGAAAGTCACCGGCGGCCTGGCGCACGAGGTGGCGCTGGACGGTTTCGTGGTCAGCACGCAGCCGGTCTCGCAGGAACTCTGGACGGCCGTGATGGGCAGCAATCCCGCTTCGGTGCAGAATCCTGCCGCTCCGGTGGACCGCGTGACCATGAAGGATGTCGCGAAATTCGTCACCAAGCTGAACAAGCTGACGGGGAAGGTTTTCCTCCTGCCTACGGAAGCGCAGCTCGAGTATGCCTACAATGTCCTGGGCACGCCGGCGAAGAACGCCCTGGAGGAGTGGTGCCTCGATCCGTACGTCGATTTCGGTGATGAAACGAACGGGCTCACCGTGAATCCTGCCGGCCCTGCCAAGGGGGACCTGCGGGTCATCCGCACGCCGGGCTCTCGGGATCCGCTGGATTACCGCACGAAGAAGGGCAACCTGGGCTTCCGCCTGGTGCAGCCTACCGAGGATGTCCTTCCCGAGGCCTATCTGGCGGCGCTGGACGGGGCTTCCTTCGAGCGCGAGACGGTCGACCCGGCCGCAGGCTATACCCCCGAGGTGTTCAAAGTCGGCAATGTCTCCTTCAAGATGGTCCGCGTGAAAGGCGGTACCTTCAAGATGGGATTCACCGATTCCGACGCACCCTACCCGAAGTTCTCCGTTCCCGAGGATGAGATGCCGGTGCATGACGTGACGCTGGACGACTTCGCGATCGGTGAGACGGAGGTGACCGTGGAACTCTGGAACGCCGTGATGGGTTCCGTCCCGTACCCGAACGAGGTTACCGAGGGCCGGAAGCCGGTCGGCAACGTCTCCTGGTTCATGTGCCAGACCTTTATCGAGAAACTCAATGCGCTTACCGGCAGGAAGTTCCGTCTTCCGACCGAGGCGGAGTGGGAATTCGCCGCCCGCGGCGGCTTGCTGTCCCGCCATTACGGATTCAGCGGCTCGAACGACATGTATTCCGTCCTGGTTTTCCTTGACAATGCCAACATGAAATTGAAGGATGTGGCGACCAAGCGGCCGAACGAACTGGGTCTGTACGACATGTGCGGCAATGCCTGGGAGTGGTGCTTCGACCGTTACGGGAAGTATTCCGAGGCTGCGCAGACCAATCCCGTCGGTGCCGCTGAGGGTGACAACCGGGTCCAGCGCGGCGGCAGCTGCGCGAGCCGCTGGGACGCCTGCCGCATCAGCAACCGCCAGGCGATTCCCGCCCAGAACGTCAAGGGTTCCTTCGGTTTCCGTCTTTGTATGTAATTCATTCGTATCATGGAAGAACAACTCAAACGGACCTGCCTGCATGCCTGCCATCTGGCGCTCGGCGCCAAGATGAGTCCCTTCGCCGGTTACGATATGCCGATCCAGTATTCCTCCATCGTGCAGGAGCACGAGTCCGTCCGCCATCAGGTCGGCGTCTTCGATGTCTCCCACATGGGCGAGATTTTCGTCAGTGGAAAGGATGCGGAGCGTTTCGTCAACCATATCTTCACCAATGATATCCGTCCGATGGTCCCCGGACAGATCCTCTACGGGATGCTGCTGTATCCCAACGGCGGAACGGTCGACGACCTGCTCGTCTACAAGGAGTTCGCTCCCGACAGCTACCTGCTGGTGGTCAATGCGGCCAATATCGACAAGGATCATGCGTGGATCCTCTCGCAGATGGAGGGATTCGACGTCGTGGTCGAGAACGCGTCCGAGGCCTGGGGACAGATCGCCGTCCAGGGGCCGGAGGCTGAGAAGGCTGTCGTGGAGGTTCTTGGACTGGGTGAAGCGGCTGCGCTGACGTTCTATACGTTCCGGGATTTCCAGGTGGACGGCGCGCGTGTCATCGTGAGCCGCACCGGTTATACCGGAGAGGACGGTTTCGAGATCTATGCCACCCCTGCCCAGACGGTTAAGTACTGGGAGGCGCTGCTGGCCGCCGGTGTCGCTCCCTGCGGCCTGGGCTGCCGCGACACCCTGCGTTTCGAGGCGGGCCTGCCCCTGTACGGTGACGAACTCAGCGCGGAGATTTCCCCGGTCGAGGCCGGCCTGGGCATGTTTTGCAAGCTGGACAAAGACGAATTCATCGGCAAGGACGCCCTGGTGGCGCAGAAGGCGGAAGGCGCCCCGCGCAAGCTGGTGGGCCTGGAGCTGGAAGACAAGGCGGTGCCCCGCGCCGGCTATCCCGTGGAACTGGAGGACGGTACCCAGGTGGGCGTCGTCACGACGGGCTATCATTCCATCTCCCTGGACAAGAGCATTGCGTTCGCCCTCGTGGACCGCGCCTGCGGTGCCCTGGGGTCGAAGCTGATGGTCCGGATCCGCAAGAAGGTCTTCCCCTGCACGGTGGTGAAGAAGCGTTTCTATCAGACGAATTACAAGAAATAACACTTATATACCAATTTGATTATGAGCAATGTACTTGAGGGCCTCCGTTACAGTGAGGACCATGAATGGGTCAAAGTCGAGGACGGCGTCGCCCTCGTCGGGATTTCCGATTATGCGCAGCACGAGCTGGGCGACATCACGTATGCCGACCTTCCTGAAGAGGAAGACGAGGCCGTCGCCGGTGAGGAATTCGGCGCCCTGGAGAGCGTGAAGGCTTCCAGCGAGCTGCTCAGCCCGGTGTCCGGCAAGATCGTCGCCTGCAACGCGGAACTGGAGGATGCCCCCGAGAAAATCAACGAGGACCCGTACGGTACCTGGATCATCAAGGTGGAAATGAGCGATCCCGCCGAGCTGGACGCGCTGATGGACGCCGAGGCTTACAAGGCATTCATCCAGGAGTAGGGGAGTCATGGGCACGTTTTCCTATTTCCCGCATACCGGGGAAGACGTGAAGGCGATGCTGGAGAAGGCCGGTGTCGGCTCGCTGGACGAGTTGTACGCCGATGTCCCTCCGGAAGTCGTCTACAAGGGAGCGTACGACCTGCCGGACGCGATGTCCGAGGAGGAGGTACGCGCTTTCTTCGCCGGTCTGGATCAGCGGGACGAGCGCATGACGGTTTTCGTGGGCCAGGGTGCCTACGACCATTACACGCCGTCCGTCGTCCCTTACCTTACTTCACGGTCCGAGTTCCTGACGGCCTATACGCCTTACCAGGCGGAGATCTCGCAGGGAACGCTCCGTTATATCTTTGAGTACCAGAGCATGGTGTGTGCGCTGACGGGGCTCGATGTCAGCAACGCCTCGATGTACGACGGCCCGACGGCCGCTGCAGAGGCTGCGCGGATGTCGGTCGCCTGCACGAAGAAGAAGAGCCGGGTCCTGCTTTCGGCCGGCCTGCTTCCGCAGGTGCTTTCCGTCGTGTCCACCTATACCGGATACGAAGGCATTCCCGTGACGCAGCTTCCGCTGGAGGCGGGTACGACCAGCCTTTCCGCATTGCGTGACGAGCTTGCCAAGGGGGATGTGGCCGGGGTCATCGTCCCGTCCCTGAACCGCTTCGGCCTCGTGGAGGACCTGACCGGGTTCGCCGATGCCGTCCATGCGGCCGGCGCCGTGCTGGTGCAGTACTGCGACCCGTCCGCCCTGGCCGTGCTCCGTACGCCTGCCGGCTGGGGGGCTGACATCGCCGTGGGTGACGGTCAGCCGCTGGGCATTCCGCTCAGTTTCGGCGGCCCGTACGTGGGCTTCATGGCCTGCCGCAAGGACTTCGTCCGCAAGCTGCCCGGACGCATCGTCGGGGAGACCCGCGACGCGCAGGGCCGGCGCTGCTTCTGCCTGACGCTTCAGGCGCGCGAACAGCATATCCGCCGCGAGAAGGCCACTTCGAACATCTGCTCCAATGAGAGCCTGATGGCTTTGTATGTGACGGTCTATCTGTCCCTGATGGGGCCTGAGGGCATGAAGGAGGTCAACGACCGCTCCTATGCGGCCGCCCACTGCCTGCACGACGCGCTGCTCGCCTCGGGCAAGTTCGCGGAAGTGTTCCCCGGCCGTCCTTTCCTCAAGGAGTTCGTGCTGCAGCCCCTGGTGCCGCTTGCTCCGCTGCAGGAGAAGTGGCGTGCCGCCGGCTTTTTCGCCGGTCTGGAGACCCCGGAGGGGTATGCGAGTTTCTGTGCAACGGAAAGGAGGACCCGCGCCGAGATAGACGCGCTGGTGTCCCTGTTGAAGGAGGATTAGGCCATGCGGTATTACGACAAACTGATATTCGAGCTCTCCCGGGAGGGGAGGACCGGTTATTCGCTCCGCCGCAATGAGTGGACGGAATCGTCCGCTTCGCTGCCTGCCGCCTTGCTGCGGGAGGAAGCGCCGGCGTTGCCGCAGGTGTCCGAAGTCGACGTGGTGCGGCATTATACGAATCTTTCCCAGATGAACTTCGGTGTCGATACCGGATTCTATCCGCTGGGAAGCTGCACGATGAAGTACAACCCGAAGATCAACGAGGAGATTGCCGCCATGC
Organism: uncultured Bacteroidia bacterium; assembly: GCA_902801205.1. GTDB lineage: Bacteria > Bacteroidota > Bacteroidia > Bacteroidales > UBA932 > Cryptobacteroides. The sequence continues at coordinate 6,487 of CADCHE010000012.1, read as the reverse complement.
CCGGTTTCCAGGGCCTGCATCCGCTGCAGCCCGCCGCCACGGTGCAAGGTGCCCTCGCGGTCTATGAGGGGCTGGACAAGGCCCTGGCCGCCATCACGGGCATGGCCCGCTTCACCTTCGCCCCCTGCGCGGGTGCGCATGGTGAGCTTACCGGCCTGATGATCATGCGCCGTTACCACCAGCTCCGGGGCGACGTGAAGCGCACGAAGGTGATCGTTCCTGACAGTGCCCACGGCACCAATCCCGCCAGTGCCGCCGTCTGCGGCCTGGAGGTGGTCGTGGTGAAGTCCAACGCCGACGGGCTGGTGGACGTGAACGACCTCCGTCCGCTGCTCGGCGATGACATCGCGGGCATCATGATGACGAATCCCAACACGCTGGGCCTCTTCGAGAAGGACATTCTCGAGATCGCGCAGCTGGTCCACGGGTGCGGCGGCCTGCTGTACTACGATGGGGCCAACATGAATCCGCTCCTGGGCGTGGTCCGTCCGGGGGACATGGGCTTCGACATCCTGCACTTGAACCTGCACAAGACATTCTCCACGCCGCATGGCGGCGGCGGGCCGGGTTCCGGTCCCGTCGGTGTCTGCGAGCGGCTGGTGTCCTGCCTGCCCGTTCCCCGCGTCGAGCGGGGCAGCGACGGTCTCCTGCAGGTCTGCGGCCGTCCCGGTACTTCCGGCTGCGCGGACAGCGCCGGACAGGTGTCCGGTTTCATGGGCAACTTCGGTGTGATGCTCCGCGCCTATGCCTATATCCTGATGCTCGGCCGGCAGCACATCCGCTTCGCCGGAAAGTATGCCACGCTCGCGGCCAACTACATCAAGGAGAGCCTGAAAGACTGCTACAAGCTGCCGATCGCCGGTCTCTGCAAGCACGAATTCGTGTACGACGGCCTGGTCGACGACGGGTCGCGCAAGGATGCGGACGGCCATGTCGTCCGTGAAGGGGCGACGACCCTCGACGTGGCCAAGCGTCTGCTGGACTTCGGCTTCCATGCGCCGACGATCTACTTCCCGCTCCTCTTCCACCAGGCGATCATGATCGAACCGACGGAGACGGAGTCGAAGGAAACGCTGGACGCCTTCATCGAAGCGATGCGCGCCATCGCCGCCGAGGCGGCCGAGGATCCCGCGATCCTGAAGGGAGCGCCGCATGCCGCGCCGATCTCCCGTCCGGACGAGACGACGGCCGCGCGCCGTCCGATCCTCAAATACCAAGACGAATGTTTATCCCAATAACACTGAAACGATGAAAAAAGAAAACAACAAGACCGGACATGAAATGTCCCGGAGAGATTTCATGAGCTATTCGGCCCTCGGGCTCGCCAGCCTGACCATCCTTCCCAGCTGGCGTCTTCCTGACGGCACGAAGGTGGCCCCGAGCGACCGCATCGTCCTCGGTTTCGTCGGCCTCGGCCAGCAGGGCCGGAGCGACTTCCGCAGTTTCTCCTCTTGCCCGGGCGTGCAGGTCGCGGCCTGCTGCGACGTGGATTCCATCAAGCGTGAGCGTTTCCGTCTCGACGTGACGAAGTGGCAGAAGGACAATGGCATGAACGAGCGCTGCGACATGTACGAGTTCTATGAGGACCTGCTCGACCGCAAGGACATCGACGCGGTGGAGATCGCGACGCCCGACCATTGGCACGCCCTGGTCGCTATCGGTGCGCTCGATTCCGGTAAGGATGTCTATGTCCAGAAGCCTCTGGCCTACACGATTACCGAGGGTCTTGCCGTCCAGACGGCGGTGCGCCACAACGGCCGCATCCTCCAGATGGGCAGCCAGCAGCGTTCCAGCGCCGAGTTCCAGCAGGCCATCCAGGTGGTCCGCGCCGGCGGAATCGGCCACATCAATGAGGTGCATGTCCGCGTGGGTGATCCGCCCAAGCCGTTCGACCTTCCTGAGATGCCGGTTCCTTCCAACCTGAACTTCAACCTCTGGCTGGGCCCGCTCAACGATCCGAAGATCCACTACCATCCCGACATCTGCCCGGTGGTTTCGCTCGATCCCCGTCAGGACGAGAAACTCTGGGGTGCCTGGCGCTGGTACGAAGAGACGGGAAACGGCTATCCGGCCGACTGGGGCGCGCACATGTACGACATCGCGCAGGCGGCCCTGGGCATGGACGGCTCCGGTCCCGTGGAGTTCATCCCGCAGGGTTACAACGGCCTGAAGTGGGCGACGATGAAGTATGCCAACGGCATCATCATGACCGAGCAGACCATCGAAGGACACAACGCCGACTGGCGCGGTATCAACTTCATTGGTGACAAGGGCTGGCTGAAGGTCTGCCGCGGTTCCATCGAGTGCTCCGATCCGAAGGTGCTCAAGAAGACCCAGGAAGAGGTGAAGCCCGGCCAGTACGAGGTCAGTTCTCCGCACATGCAGAACTTCCTCGACGCCATCCGCGGCCACCACGATCCGAACGCTCCGGTCGAGTATGGTGCCAGCACCAACACGCTGTGCTGCCTGTTCAACATCGCCCGCGAACTCGGCCGTCCCGTCAAGTGGAATCCGGCCACGCTCAGCTTCGAGGGAGACAAGGAGGCTGCTGCGCACCGTCTCTACTGGTACGAGTACCGCCGTCCTTACAAGCTGCCTTATTGCGACAAACGCAACAACATCTAGTTTCAAGGATGGTGTGCTGATGATCCGGCGGCCCGCAGGCGGGTCCGCCGGATTTTTTTTCGATATTTAGTCCGAAACGGGGTATTAGCTCAGTTGGTAGAGCGTTTGAATGGCATTCAAAAGGTCAGGAGTTCGATTCTCCTATGCTCCACAAAAATCCCTCTCAGGGTAATCTGAGGGGGATTTTTCGTAGGCGGTGTGACAAATAATGTGACAATTTTGCCCTGACGAATATCCAAAAGGTTATCTAAAGTTGTGTGCCTATTATTATGATTATCTTTGGGTGTTAATGAGTCATCGGGAGTTAAAAATAGCCACCAGTTCATCTTCACTCATCGCTGGCAATTGCCAATGGCTAGCATCAAAGGGCTTCTTTTTCTCCGTGGACACCTTCTCAAGAAAAGCGTCGTATTCCATTTTCAGGAGGTTCTCTCCATGCCAGTACGCGATAAGGTAGTTGTCACACTCCTTAACATCATCACCATCTCTATAGGAATCCTTCGGCTTGAAGGGGAGGATACAAATACCTTGATCAATAATGACATATAAGGAAGAAACGCCTTCCACATCGGGTAGCGATGTAAGCAGCCCCCGGGTGTAATAAGCATCAATCTTCTGCCTTTCGTGAAGATATTGGGCAAAGACATCGTAATTGGTTTCGGATCCGAAAGCCTCAAGCGTTTTGTTCTCAACACTGATTGGGAACAAAGCACAAGGAAGACAAGTCGGGCCCGGATCTGACGAAGGCCAAGAAGCGAGGATTCCAATGCTGGATTCATAGTCCGCCTTTTTTTGTGCGCCAATATCATCCAGATTTATACGGCTTTCATAGTCGGGGTCGATAATAAGGTTATTCCCCCAGAGTTCTGCCGCCCGTTGGGCGAGATGGAAAAGGACATCAATATCATATGCCGTTGCCGGTAATGGAAGGGAAAGCTTTACTTGTTTCTTTGACAACTCTTCAATTTGCACTCCCCGGCCAATGTGGTCGCGGTCATATACTACCACAGGCCCATCACCGATTTTATCAAATTCAACCATTCGGTCATACTCGTCCAAAGTGCCATAAGCATAGGTCGATCCGTAAACAAGGTCGTCTATGGAAAGTGGTTTCTTGATAAGATGGTTGTTGCGTACTATTAAATCCCTGGACATAATCTGGTAGTTTTGAAAAGGTTTCGTTATTCCTAGCAAGATGAATCGTTCATTGACAAAGATAAGCATTTTGTTCAAATAAGGTGTACAGTGCGAATGAGAGAAAAAAGCATCATTTGTACATCAATCCCCTCCTAATTTTGCGTTGGCAGATTATCCTTCGGCTTCTTCTCGGGCTTGCCCGGATTCTGCCACCTTTTAAGGGTGGTTGGTAACTTAATACCCACTTCCCTATAAGGGAAGAGGAGCGTTGCCAGGCAATCAGCAAGCTGAGGCTGGCAGAATTCCGGCACAACATTGTGCTTCTGATAGCTCCCTCGATAAGAGGTTTGTGCCAACCCTTCTTTGGCACATTTTGGATAATCTCCTTCCGGGCTTGCCCGATTGATGGACACTGAAAATAGGGATTGGTAACTTAATATGTAGGCCGACTCCCGTCGCCTACTATAGGACCGAATCATGGCAAGCCCTTTCTGGCACGTTATCCTTTTCATACGTTGAATTCTTTTCGTTGTTGGCATTGTCCTTTCAGTACGGTCAGATGTGACGATAGCTCGAACCTTCGCAGGCCGAGCCCATCGTGCATCATATTTCTCTTTTGACCCGCAGATTATTTGCGGGACGATTGGTAATCGTCAGCCAGCCTGCGGGCCGTGTCGACGTCAAAGACGATCCGTCGCCCGATCCGGGAGACGACGGCTGGGCGGAGGATTCCACCGCCTTCGGAGGAACCATCTTCTTCTCGTGGCGTGCGCATAAGTGCATAGACCGTGGAGTCGGAACACCCGAGTTCTACGGCAAGGGCATGAACGCCGAGTGCCTTCTGTCCAGGAGGAGCCGGGGATGATCCAGTGTTCGGAGAAAGGGAGAGAGCATAGTGAGTGAGCTGGCAGTATTCCTCTCCGGTCATCTGCCAAAGGGGCTTCTGGAGGAGCCCTTCAATAAGATTGTTCGAGTCCATAATAGCATAAAGTTTAACGTATTTTCAAGTACAGTCCGGCAGGAAGTATCCTACGCGCGTTTTGCCGGAATGTGCCAAACACGGGAAAGGGAATGTGCCAAACATCTGTCTGGCTGGACCTTTACCCGAGCGCATGTTAGAAAAGAGCACTTGAAAAACCAAACGCTATGATGACTAATTTGCAAAAATCCGCTTTTTTCACCGGCGAGTATCAAAATGGTACTCTGAAATGATACTCAGATTTCCGCAATTGACAAAAAAGACCTCTCCCGTTTCCAGGAGAGGATAAACCGATGTGCCAAAGATGAACTAAAGATATGGACACTCGCTGCCGACTAAATCCGGCTGATCAGATCCTGCGGAGTTATGTCTTGCATAAGAGAAAAGGCAAACCACTTCTTTCCCAGGTCCTTCAGTGATGCCCCAATATGATAGACTTTTTCATCAATGATCAAGAACCTGTCGTGGGCTTTGTTAAAAGCTTGGACTTCAATGGGAGGATACTGTGCATTGTGCCTGTTAATATCCAATTGGAGCTGTGTCGAAACTTGCTTGGTGTAGATTGTTGCTTTCACGGAAGGCCCCCGTTTATCAAGCATCGTCAATACGGTCTCATCTGCATAATTGTCAATCAGAACTATCTCCTTCTTTGCGCTTTTGATGAGCCCGGCGACAAACCGATAGGCATCGAAGATCTGGCCATCGAAGAAGATGTTTTGTTTCGGGATGACAGATTGCTCTTCCAGCTTGTCGAAAATCTGTTCAATCTTATGATCGGTCTCCAGCTGCTTGAGTTCCATTCGGTCAAGTCTCTGAAAAACCTGAGCATTCGATAGCAGGAAATGACGCATTGCGACAAATGCGTTCATGATGCGTATACTAATGTCTACCGCAGTATCGCTATGGAGCACGGCTGACAACATAGCCACCCCTTGTTCCGTGAAGGCGTATGGGCAGAAAGAACTATGTTTCAAGGTCTTAAACCTATCGCAATTTGCGATAAGTTCATCAGTCTCCTGCTGATTCAATTGAAAGCGGAAGGCTTCCGGAAATCTACGGGAATTACGTTTGACTTGCTCATTCAAACGTGCTGTCTGGACACCATACAGTTCGGCCAGATCTCGGTCAAGGATGACCTGCACATCCCTTATCGTCAGGATCCGGCTCTCAACCGAGAGTTGAGGAAGGTGGTCGCAATTTGCGACATCCTTTGGAGTAGTTTGCAGCGACCTCTTTGCCATAGCACGTTCTTTTATGCGAAGTTAATCATTTTTCTCTAACAACCCATTGAACTTCGTCATCGAGGTGGCTTTGATATCATCCACGATGTCGATATAGGGTTTCATGGAAGAATAGTCGCTGTGGCCCGTCCATTTCATTACGATGTTCGGCGGGATTCCCAGGGATAAGGCGTTTACGATGAAGGTGCGGCGGCCGGTATGTGTGCCGACCAGTTCCCACTTGGGATGGATCTCGTCGGTTCGGACGTTACCCTTGTAGGTTGTAATGCGTATTTCCTCATTGATACCGGCGAGCCGGCATAGTTCTTTGACATCGCGATTCATTGCCTGGTTGGTGTAGTTCGGCAACGCCTTGTTATCGTTGAAGGGAGCATCCTTGTATTTCTCCAGAATCGCCTTTGTAACGTCGTTAAGTTCGATGGATATACTATCTGCCGTCTTGACGGTCGTAACCTCAATATGGCCGCTTTTTATGTCGCTTCTGCGGAGATTATTGGCGTCGGAG
>CADCHE010000011.1 GCA_902801205.1 uncultured Bacteroidia bacterium | reverse complement strand
GGAGGGATGGAGCGAAGCGGAAGGTTTGCAGGACAACCCGCCCGCGAACTTGAAACAACATAAAGAAAGAGGATGACCTCTAAGTCATATTGACTTTTTAGTCATCCTCTTCCTATATGATTGCATGGTACGCCCGTCAGGCGTCGCCACCATCGTCGTCGCCGCCGCCGTACTGGGAGATATTGTCGTCGGGGAGCGTGGAATCGGACTCTCCGCCCGTTCCCGTTACTTCCTCGTTACCAGCGTCTTCCTCTCCTTCCAGCCAGCGCTCCAGTGCTTCGGCATCGTCGGTCTTCACCTTGATCTTCACAAGGTAGATGGCATCGGAAGTCTCGACCGTCACCGCATAGAACGGCGTCCCGTCAGGCTTGGTGTACTTGGTCAGTTCAGGGAGATAATCGTTCCAACCGCTGGGGAACTTCTCGTTGAACGCCGCAGCCAACTCCTCCGACATGTTTTCGAAACTGACAACGTGTCTTTTCTTTTGATCAGGTGCCATAATAGTCATTCGATTGTAGAATTCACATTCACATTTCGCGGTGCAATATTAATGCTTTTTTCCGAATTGCAATACGGGTCGCTGCTAAATTCTGAAAAAAACACGCAGCCCCGCCTACATGCGTTCCGGAAGTTCGATGCCCAGCATGCCCATCGCCGTGCGCAGGACGGCGGAAACCGTGTCGATCAGCGCCAGTCTTCCCTGCTGGAGGACAGCATCTTCCATCTTCAGGATCGGTGTCTCGTGGTAATACTGGTTGAACTCCTTCGCGAGGTCATAGGCGAAATTGGCGATGACCGCCGGCGAATAGGCCTGTGCGGCTTCCGCGACCTTGCCCGGGAAGAGGTTCATCAGCTTGACCAGGCGGATCTCCTTCGGCGAAAGGTCGAGCGAAGGGAGCGCGGCCGCGTCGAACGCGATGCCCTGTTCCGCCGCCTTGCGCAGGATCGAGCGGATCCGCGCATGGGTATACTGGATGAAAGGACCGGTATTGCCGTTGAAGTCAATGGACTCCTTCGGGTTGAAGAGCATCGTCTTCTTGGGGTCGACTTTGATGATGAAATACTTCAGCGCGCCGAGACCGATCATCCGGTAGAGCTTCTCCTTCTCTTCGTCGGACAGGCCTTCCAGCTTGCCGGCTTCCTCGGACGTGGCCTTGGCCTCGAGGTACATCTTCTCGATGAGGTCGTCGGCGTCGACGACGGTCCCCTCGCGGGATTTCATCTTGCCTTCGGGCAGTTCCACCATGCCGTAGGACAGATGGAAGATCTGGTCCGCCCACGCGAAACCAAGCTTGGAAAGGATCAGCTTCAGCACCTGGAAATGGTAATCCTGCTCGTTGCCGACCACGTAGACGTGGGAGTCGAGACGGAATTCCTCGAAGCGGCGCTCCGCCGTACCGAGGTCCTGCGTGATGTAGACGGACGTGCCGTTGGAGCGGAGCAGGAGCTTGCGGTCCAGGCCGTCGGCCGTCAGGTCGCACCAGACGGAGCCGTCAGGGTCGCGGACGAAGACGCCCATATCGAGGCCCTTCTGCACCAGTTCCTTGCCGAGCAGGTAGGTCTGCGACTCGTAATACACCTTGTCGAAAGAGATGCCGAGGGCCCGGTACGTCTGGTCGAAGCCTTCCAGTACCCAGCCGTTCATCTTCTTCCAGAGGTCGAGCACCTGCGGGTCGCCGGCCTCCCAGTCGAGGAGCATCTTGTGCGCCTCTTTCAGGCAGGGAGCCTCTTTCTTGGCCGTTTCCTCGTCCATGCCGCCGGCCACGAGGTCTTCCACTTCCTTCTTGTAGATGTCGTTGAAAGCCACGTACATGTCACCGACCAGATGGTCGCCCTTCAGCCCCGACGAAGCGGGCGTGGCACCCTGGCCGACCCGCTGCCAGGCCAGCATCGACTTGCAGATGTGCACGCCGCGGTCGTTGACGAGCGTCGCCTTGATGACTTTGTTGCCGCTGGCGGCGAGGATCCGCGAGACGGAATCACCCAGCAGGTTGTTGCGGATATGCCCCAGATGGAGCGGCTTGTTGGTATTCGGCGAGGAGAACTCCACCATCACCGTCCGGCCCGTGGAAGGGAGCGTCCCGAAAGCGGGATCGGTCGCGATCGTGCGGAACACGTTGTTCCAGTACACGGCAGACAGGAGGATGTTCAGAAAGCCCTTGACGCAGTTGTAGCCCGACACCTCGGGCACGTTCTCCTGCAGCCAGTCACCGATCGCCTTCCCGGTGTTTTCTGGCGAGGCATGGGTGATGCGGAGCAGCGGGAAGATGACAAGGGTATAGTCGCCCTCGAATTCCTTGCGGGTGACCTGGACCTGGAGGGTGGCAGGATCCACCTCGACAGAATAAAGAGCCCGGATGGCCTCGGCGGCCTTCTGGGCAAGAAAGAGTTCCGGCGTCATGACAGGATTATCCAAGATAAGATTTCAACAGTTTGCTTGCGGACGGTTTCTTCAGCTTGCGGATCGCTTTCTCCTTGATCTGGCGCACGCGCTCGCGCGTCAGGTCAAGGCGCTCGCCGATTTCCTCGAGCGTCATCTCCTGACATCCGATGCCGAAGAAAGACTTGATGATCTCGCGCTCGCGGACGGTCAGGATCTGCAGCGCCCGTTCGATTTCGGTCCCCAGTGACTCACGCTCGAGACCGCGGTCGGCGCTCGGGGAGTCATCATTGGGGATGACGTCGAGCAGGCTGTTGTCCTCACCCTCCACGAAGGGAGCGTCGACGGAGACATGCCGCCCGGAAACACGCAGCGTATCGGAGATCTTGTCCTGCGGGATATCGATCATCTCGGAGAGTTCCTCGTTCGAAGGCGCACGCTCGTTCTTCTGCTCGAACTGCGAGAGAGCCTTGTTGATCTTGTTCAGGGAACCGACCTGGTTGAGCGGCAGCCGCACGATGCGGGACTGCTCGGCCAGGGCCTGCAGGATGGACTGGCGGATCCACCAGACCGCATAGGAGATGAACTTGAAGCCGCGGGTCTCATCGAACTTCTCCGCCGCCTTGATCAGTCCGAGATTGCCTTCGTTGATCAGGTCAGGCAGGCTGAGGCCTTGATTCTGGTATTGTTTCGCGACAGAAACGACGAAGCGCAGGTTCGCGCGCGTCAGTTTCTCCAGCGCCTGCTGGTCGCCCTTGCGGATCCTTTGGGAGAGCTCTACCTCCTCCTCCGGAGACACCAGTTCCTCGCGGCCGATCTCCTGGAGATACTTGTCCAAGGACGCGCTCTCGCGGTTGGTGATGGATTTTGTAATTTTTAATTGTCTCATGCTTTACGCTATCGTAATTTCAAACAATCATCCCGGCAGGGCAGGCACCCCGCCGGGATGACGTCACGTCAAACCCATCCGGGTGATCAGTCCTTGCCGAAGCCGAAGTAAGCCCTTCTGCCGTTGGCCGTGAAGCCTTCGATGTACACCGAGCGCTTGGCCGCCTTGGCGATGTCGATGACATCCTGGGGCTTGGCAACCGGCTTGTCATTCACAAAGGTGATCACGAAGCCTTCCGCCGCACCGGCTTCCAGCATCTTGCCCGCTCCGACGGAGACGATCTCCACTCCGGAATTCACACCGAACTTGGCGAGGGTCTCGGGAGAGGCGGCGCGCAGGACGGAACCGTAAAAGGCGATTTCACCGTCGGCTACTTCGGTTCCCGTCTCGGAACTGCTGCCCTGGAACGTTACTTCCACTTCCTTCTCCTTGCCGTCGCGGAGCAGTTTCAGCGTTGCTTTCTCGCCGGGACGGAAGGCATTGACCCGCTCCTGGACGGCGGCGCCGTTGATCACTTTCACGCCATTGATCTCCAGAAGGATGTCGCCTTCCTTGACCCCCGCCTTTTCCGCGGCGCTGCCTTTGACGACTTCACCAATATATACGCCTTCAAGGGAAGAAAGTTTCATTTTTTTCTGCATTTCTTCGACCGATTCGTACTTCAGCCCTTCGGCCAGGTCCGGACCCAGGTCGCTCATGCGGATGCCGAGGACGGCACGCTGCACCGTACCGAAATCGATGAGGTCGGAAACCACCTTCTTGACGATGTTGGCAGGAACGGCGAAGGAGTAGCCGGAATAGGATCCGGTCTGCGAGATGATGGCCGTATTGATGCCGACCAGTTCGCCGGTCTTGTTGACCAGGGCGCCGCCGGAGTTGCCGGGGTTGACCGCCGCATCGGTCTGGATGAAGGACTCAATCTGCAGACCGCCCTGCTGGGTGTTCCCGTGGGACATCGAACGGCCTTTCGCGCTGACGATGCCGGCGGTGATGGTACTCCGCAGCTCATAACCGAGCGGGCTGCCGATGGCCAGGACCCACTCGCCGAGACGCAGCTGGTCGGAATCGCCGAACGGGATCGTCGGCAGGCCTTCCGCCTCGATCTTGATCAGGGCGACATCGGTCGCGGCATCTGCACCGATCAGCTTGGCGGGATACTTCTGGTTGTTGTTCAGGGTCACCTCGATCTTGGTGGCATTGGCGACCACGTGGTTGTTCGTGACGATATAGCCGTCCGGGCGGATGATCACGCCGGAACCGCTCGCCTTCTGCTGCTGGACAGAGTCGTCCAGGCCGAAGAAGAACTTGTAGAGCGGGTCGATCTGGAACTGCTGGGTAACGACGACATCGACGTATACCACCGCCTCGACCGCGGATTCAGCGGCGTAGGTGAAATCCGGATAATCAGACTGTGCCAAATTGACAGTGCGGTATTCGACGCCGCTCCCCTGGGCAGACACATTCCCGGTGTGTTCTTTCGCCGTCGCGCTGACGACGCCATATGCTGCCAGGCAACTCAGGAGGACCGACAGCAGAACCGTTAATACATTCTTTTTCATAACAGACATTTTTACAGATATTCAAAACAAAACGCGCCGGAAAGTCATTTTCAAGGCGCCATTTGAAAAAATCAAATATAATGCCAGATTATTGCCGGGATATTGCGGATTTATTTGTATATTTGTCTTTAGCTAAAACGAAACGGGTTATGAAATTCAATGTATCAAGCACCGACCTCCTGAGAGGGTTGATGGATATTTCCAAAGCCATTCCTGCCAAATCCGCGCTGCCGATCCTGGAGAACTTCCTGTTCATCCTCCGGGGCAATATGCTGGAAGTGACCGCCTCCGATTCCGAACTCACGCTCCGGACCGAGATCGAGGTGGACGCCACCGAAGAAGAAGGAAAGATCGCGGTTCCCGCCAGGCACATGATCGACCTGCTCAAGGAACTGCCGGACCAGCCGCTCTCGATCCGGACCCTGAACGACACGTCCATCGAGTGCCGCTGGACAAGCGGTAACTCCGTCCTCCCATTCTTCCCCGCCGAAGACTATCCCGAGATCAAGGGCACGGGCGAAGACGCTTCCGTCATCAAGTTCCCGGCCGAGGCGCTGATCGCCGGCATCTCCGGGACGATCTACGCCACCGCAGACGATGAGATCCGTCCGGCGATGAACGGTATCTTCTTCGATTTCGACGTCGATTCCACCACCCTCGTGGCCTCCGATTCGCACAAGCTGATCTGCTACACCGCAGATGTCAAGGTGCCCGAGAAGTGCTCCTTTATCCTGCACAAGAAGCCGGCCGGCGTCCTGAAGTCGATCCTCGGCAAGGATGCGGGCGAGGTCGAGATTTCCTTCGACGCCAGCACCGTCGTCTTCCGCTTCGGCGCCACGACGATGATCTGCCGCCTGATCGTCGGCAAATATCCGAAATACCGCGACGTCATCCCGCAGAAGAACTCCAGCATCCTGAAGATCGACCGCAGCCTGCTGCTCAATACCGTCCGCCGTGTGGCCGTGTGCGCCAACAAGGCGTCCAACCACATCAAACTCGACCTCAAGAGCGGGCAGCTCGAGATCACCGCGCAGGACCTGGGTTTCGCCATCGCCGCATACGAGAAGATCGCCTGCGACTACAACGGCGACGATCTTTCGATCGGATTCAAATCGAACTTCCTTTCCGAGATCCTCGCGAACATGTCCTGCGAGACGGTCGTGATGAAGTTCGCCGACGCCCGTCGCGCCGCCCTCATCGTCCCTTCCGAGGAGGAAGCGGACAGCGAGCGCATCTGCGGCATCCTGATGCCGATCATGGTTTCATAACAAAGGCCAGGCATCATGCAGCTGAACTTGAAAAGGCCCTTGCTCTTCTTCGATATCGAAAGCACGGGCCTTAACATTGTCACCGACGCAATCGTCGAATTGAGTTTCGTAAAGGTTTTTCCCGACGGACACGATGAGGTCAAGACCTGGCGGGTCTGTCCCTGGGACTATGTGCACAGCTGCCAGAAGGCGATCGATCCGAGCGCATCCGAAGTAAACGGCATCAAGGACGCGGACGTGGCCCACGAGCCGAAGTTCCTGGAGATCGTCCAGGAAGTGGTCGGATGGATCGGAGACAGCGACCTGGCCGGCTTCAACTCCAACCGGTTCGACCTCCCGATGCTGGCTGAGGAAATCGAGCGCGTCCGCTCCTACTGCAAGGGGCGGATCGCCGACACGAAGGTCCCGGAAGCGAAGAAAAACCTGGCACGCAGGACGCTGGAAGCCATCGCCGACATCGACCTGCACACGCGCCGGACGGTGGACGTCCAGACGATCTACCATTACATGGAACCGCGCAACCTGCGGGCAGCCTACCGCTTCTACTGCGGCGGAAAGGACTTTGAGAACGCCCATACAGCCGAGGCGGACACGATGGCCACCTACGAGGTGCTGAAAGCCCAGCTCGACATGTACCGAGAGGCCGACGCCTGGCACGAGCAGCCGCTGCAGAACGACATCGAATTCCTCTCCGGCGTGGGCGGAAGGCCGAAAACCATCGACTATGCCGGGCGTCTGGTCCGCGGAAAGGGCGGCGAGGCCGTCATCAATTTCGGGAAACACCGCGGCAAGACCGCACGCGAGGTATATGAAGTGGAACCCGCCTATTTCGCATGGATCGAAAACGGCGAGTTCACCATGGATACCAAACGGCAGTTCGCGCGGCTCAAGGAACAGTTCGACCAGGAGCGCAGCAAGCCGCTCGACCAGCAGGAGATGAGCGATGCCCTCAACCGCCTCAAAGGCAAGTTCGAAGGCGGGAAACTATTCTGACAAAGCCTCTTTCGACTCCGAAGTCCGGCGGATCGCATAGACCAGGATCACGGCGAAACAGACCAGCGGAAGCACAAACGACACATGCACGGCCGGCATGCCCAGCACCGTGCCGCGGTCGATAATCATCGCCTGCAGCGGCGGAAGCACGGAGCCGCCCAGGATGGCCATGATCAGGCCCGCAGCGCCGAACTTGGCATCGTCGCCCAGGCCGTCCAGCGTGATACCGTAGATGGTCGGGAACATCAGCGACATGCAGGCGGAAACACCCACCAGGCAATACAGGCCGACAATGCCGTCGATGAAGATGACGGCAAGGGTCAGCAACGCGCCGGCCGTGGCAAATGCAGCCAGCATCCGCGAAGGACGGAAATACTTCATCAGCCAGGTGCAGACGAAGCGACTCACGCAGAAAATCACCATCGCCACGATATTGTACCGCTGCGACAGCACTTCCGCATCGATTTCGCTCATCCCCTGCCCCATGAAGATCCGCGTACCGTACTGGATGATGAAGGTCCAGCACATGATCTGCACACCTACATAGAAGAATTGCGCGACGACGCCTTCGCGGTACCTCTTGATGCCGAACAGGTACTTCAGCGCCGGAATCAGGCTGCGGGAGTTCTCCTCCTTCACCTTGGGCATCCGGACCAGCAGGATCAGCAGGAACATCGCCACGATCACGGCTCCGATGATGACGTAGGGCTTGATCAGGACAGCCAGGTCGGCCTGTTTCATCGCCTCGAACTCGGCATCGGACAGGGTCGCCCGGCCGGCGGAGTCCATCGGATTGATCCGCGCCTGGATGAAGTTCATCGCCACGAACATCCCCAGCAGCGATCCGATCGGATTGAAGGACTGCGCCAGGTTGAGCCGGCGGGTCGCCGTTTCGGGACTGCCCATGCTCAGGATGTAGGGGTTCGCGCTCGTCTCCAGGAAGGAAAGGCCGCAGGTCAGGATGAAGTAGGCGGCCAGGAAGGGATAGTAACTGCCCGTCTGGCGCGCACCCAGGAAGAGGATGGCGCCGGTGGCATACAGCCCCAGACCCACCAGGATTCCCGATTTGTAAGAGAAGCGGCGGATGAACATCGCCGCAGGCAGGGCCATGGCGAAATAGCCGCCGTAAAAGGCGACCTGCGTCAGGGCACCCTGTGTCACGCTCATCCGGAAGATCTTGGAGAACGCCTTGACCATCGGATTGGTAATGTCGTTGGCGAATCCCCAGAGGGCGAAACAGCAGGTAATGAGGAGGAACGGGATGAGATAATTCACCCCGTTCTCCTTTAAAATGGACTTTCCGGCCATCGCTTATTTCTTGAAAAGAGGCCCGTAAGCGGCGCAGGCCCGGAAATCGGCGCCCTCGGGATCCATGCCGAAGGAACGCCAGACGGCCGGACGGAAGATCTGCTCATCCGGAACGTTGTGCATGCACACGGGGATGCGCAGGATGGAGGCCAGCGTGATCAGGTCGGCACCGATGTGGCCGTAGCTGATGGCACCGTGGTTGGCGCCCCAGCAGTTCATGACGCTGTACACATCCTTGAAATTCTCCTTGGTCGGGTCGAGGCGCGGCGCGAACCAGGTCGTCGGCCAGCCCTTGTCGGTCCGCTCGTCGAGGATCCGGTGCTGCTCCGGGTCGATATCTACCGTCCATCCTTCCGCCAGCTGGATCACCGGACCAAGGTTCTTGACGATGTTCACGCGCACCATGGTGCAGGGCATGCCGCCGCGCGAGAGGAACTTCGAGGAGAAGCCGCCGCCACGGAAATACTCACGGTTGGCAGGGACCCAGACCGTCGCATCGAGACAGTCCTGCGCCTCCTTTTCGGTTATCTCCCAGAATGGCTTCATCGCGGGCGTACCGTCCGCCGCGGACTGGCGTCCGCTGCCGTCCAGGGTCGCGGCGCCGGAGTTGATGAGGTGGATGATGCCGTTCGCGGCCCGGCCCTCGAGTTTTTTGCCGGTCACACGCTCGACGGCGGCGGGGCTCCAGTAGGTGCGGACATCGGCGAAGATGGCGGGGGCCTGCGTGAGCAGGTGTCCCAGCAGCATCGCCACGCCGTTGAGCGAATCGTTCTCCGTTGCGAGGACGTACGGCTTGCGGATGCCGTTCCAGTCGAAGGAAGAGTTCAGGATCGCCTCGGCGAAGTCGCCGTTCGGATAGTAGTCCGTCCACTGGCGCTGTCCCTGGAAACCGGCCAGGATGGCATTGTGGCCGAGAGATTCCTCGCCGAAGCCCATCTCCTTGAGTTTCGGGTTGCCGCATATGAGATCCTTGATGATCAGGGCCATCTTGACGACGAAGGCCCAGTCCTCGTCCTTCTCCGCCCGGGTCTTCTTCAGGTCGGGGCGGTTGCAGATATCCTCGTTCTCCTTGCAGTTGGCTTTCGCCCAGGCCAGGGCGCGCTCGAACTCCTCGTGGTCGTAGATGCCTTTCTCCATGCGACGGATCAGCTCCACCTCGTCGATGCCTTCGACGCGCATGCCCAGGTAGTCCTCGAAGAAATCCGGATTCACGATCGAACCGCCGATGCCCATGCATACGGCGCCGATGGACAGGTAGGACTTGCCGCGCATCAGGGCGGCGGCCAT
This sequence comes from uncultured Bacteroidia bacterium, assembly GCA_902801205.1. Classification (GTDB taxonomy): domain Bacteria; phylum Bacteroidota; class Bacteroidia; order Bacteroidales; family UBA932; genus Cryptobacteroides. Next base: position 107,046 of record CADCHE010000011.1, on the reverse strand, counting down.
GGCGGCACGGGCGAACCGCAGGAGCTTGTCCTTCACGTCCCCAGGGAGTTCCGTACAGTCAGCATCCTGGACATCATGCCCGTAAATGCCGAAAGCGGGCAGGCCCTTCTGGGCATGCGCAGCCAGGACGGCGGCCAGATACACCGCACCGGGACGCTCCGTTCCGTTGAAGCCCCAAACGGCCTTGATCGTATGCGGGTCCATGTCCATCGTCTCGCTGCCGTAGCACCAGCAAGGGGTGACGGTAATCGTCACGGCCACGTTCTCGCGGGCGAATTTCTCGGCACAGGCCGCACTTTCGGCCACGCGTCCGATGGTGGTGTCGGAAATGACGCACTGCACGGGCGAGCCGTCCGGATAGCGGAGGTTCGCGCCGATCAGCCCGGCCACCTGCCGGGCCATGTTCATGGTCTGGTCCTCGAGCGATTCGCGGACACCGTTCATGCGGCCATCGATCGTAGGCCGGATGCCAATCTTGGGATAGTTACTCATTTTCAGTGTATTCATTATGTATTTCGGTTCGGATCAAGCCTTGCGTGCCGCCAGGCGCTCGAGACCGGCGACGATCCGATTCAGGCCCTGCAGCAGCCGCGTACGCGGGCAGGCGATGTTCACGCGCAGGAAGCCGTCCCGCCCGTAAAGCAAGCCGGAAGAAGGCCAGACATGCTCCACGGCGATGAGTTCCTTCTGGATCTCGTCGGCAGACAGATGGAGGAACTGCACGTCGAGCCAGACAAGATAGGTGGCCTCCAGTTTCGTGACCAGCACCTGCGGCAGGACATCTTCGAAGAACTCGACCGTCAGGCGGTAATTGTCGTACAGGTACTGGCGGAGTTCGTTCAGCCAGGGCTCCCCTTCCCGGTAGGCCGCTTCGAGGGCGACGATACCGAAGGAATTCAGGTCGCAGACTTCGTTGATGTTGATGACCTTGTCGATCAGGCGGCGCCACGTCGGATTGTTCGTCACCAGGTTGGAGATCGCGAGGCCGGCGATATTGAACGCCTTCGTGGGCGAATTCAGGGTGATGGTGTTGTCCTGCGCCTCCGGCGAGAGGCTGGCAAACGGCGTATAATGATAGCCGGGCATTTCCAGTTCGCAGTGGATCTCGTCGCTGATCACGATGACGCCGTTCCGGCGGCAGATCTCGTCGACGCGCTGCAGGTCCTCCTTCGGCCAGACGCGGCCGCAGGGGTTGTGGGGGTTGCAGAAGAGCAGCAGCTTCGCCATCGGGTCGGCCGCCTTGCGCTCCAGGTCCTCGAAATCAATGTACCAGGTCGGCTGGTCGCCTTCCAGGTCGTAGATCAGCTTGTTCTCCACCAGTTCGCAGTCGTTGTTCCGGACCGAGGAGAAGAAGCAGTTGTAGGCGGGTGTCTGGACGATGACCTGCGGCTTCCGGCCGTCGGGGCCGCGGCCCTGGTCGGGTTTGGCGACGACCTGGCCGTCGGCATCCAGTTCATACTGGGTGAGCGCCTTGATGACGACGGACATGCCCGCTACGAGGCCGGGCACCTGGAGGTACCAGTCGCGGCGCGTCTTCCAGCCGCGGCGGCGCTCCCACCAGTCGACGGTTGCCTCCAGGAAGGATGGAAGCACGTGCGAGTAGCCGAAGATACCGTGGTCCACGCGGTCGTGCAGCGCCTTGATGATGCAGGGAGCCGTCTTGAAGTCCATGTCGGCCACCCACATGGGAATCAGGTCAGCGCGCCAGCCCGGCTGCACGGAAGGATTCAGCCGGCTTACGTCTTCACACGTTACGGGAGGCTTGGAGTCCCATTTGACACAATGTGTTCCATGACGGTCGGTCAAGGAATCAAAATCGAATTTTTCCATGATCATATAAAGGATGGGTCAGTCAATGAATCGGTATTTGGAATCGTCGCGCGGCCGGGCCTCGGGCTGTTCGGCGGGATAGCCGAAACCGACGCAGAGGACCAGTTCGAAGCCGTCCCCGAACTGGAGCCGGTCGAGATAGGGCTGCGCAGCGGGGGTGCCCGCAATCTGGCGGGCGACGCCGCCCAGGCAGATGGAGCCGATGCCCAGCGACCAGGCGGAAAGGAGCATGTTCTCCGTCAGCAGGCCGCAGTCCGTCTCGGAGAATGGATAGGAGGTGTCCTTGGCAATGAAAACAACCGTCGGAGCGCCGCGGAAACCACGCTGGAGCACATCCTCCGCGGACATTCCATCACCGGCAAGTGCCGAAGCCAGGCCGTGGAGCCATTCGGGGTTATCCACCACGCGGACGGCCCAGGACTGCTTGTTCTGGCCGTTGGGTGCGTTGATGCCGCACCGCAGGATCACATCCATCGTATCCCGGCCGACGGGAACGCCCGTATACTGCCGGATACTGCGCCGGCTCATGATCGTTTCGATCACGGCATTCGTTCCGGGTTCGACTGCGGTTGTTCCGCCCTGCGGCGACGGACGGCAGGCGCCCGCCGCGAGCAGCGCACAGAGGAGAATGAGGGTATTTTTCGTTTTCATCGGATCACTTTCATTGAGTTTTTAAATATAAAGATTATTTTTGAAATATGAAACGAATCCTCCTTCTCTTTCTCGTCCTGGCCGCAACCGCGCCGTTCTCCGGCCAGGCGGCCGTACGCCTGACCGACCGCACGCTCAGGGTCGATTATATCTTCAGCGGTGACGCATCCCGGCAGGACATCGCCCTCGCCCACCTGTACAGCATCGAAGGCTGGGCCGGACGGCGCGTCAACCTTGACCGTCCCCCGCTCCAGGGCAACGGACAGATCGTCATGCGCGCCCTGGAAGAAGACGGAACGGCAGGGGAAGTCCTGTACTGCACCTCCTTCTCCACCCTCTTCCAGGAATGGCTGGCGACGGATGAAGCCAAGCAGGTGCGGAAGGCGTTCGAGAACGTATTCCTGCTGCCGATGCCCGACGGAAAAGTACGTATCGATGTGACGCTGACCGACTTCCATGGTGCCGTCTCCGCCTCGCTGTCCCACCGCGTGGACCCGGAAGACATCCTGATCCAGCCCATCGGGCAGAAACCGGCCCCGCACGTCTGGCTCTGGAAAGGCGGCGAAGACCCCGACTCGGCTCCCGTCCAGGCCGACCGGCGGATCGATGTCGTCTTCGTGCCGGAGGGATATGCCGAAGACGAGATGGACGACTTTCTCGCGGACGTCCGCACCGCGTTGGAAAGCTTCCGGGCGCACGAGCCCTTCGGGCATCTGCGCGACCGTTTCAACGTCGTCGCCGCCCTGCTGCCTTCCGAGGAAAGCGGAGTCAGCGTCCCGCGGGAGAAAGACTGGAAGCGGACGACGGCCCTCTCCCATTTCGACACCTTCTATTCCGACCGGTACCTGACGACGCAGCACCTTTTCGCACTGCACGACGCACTGGCCGGCATCCCCTATGAGCACATCGTCATCCTCGCCAATACGGACACCTACGGCGGAGGGGGCATCTTCAACGCATATACGCTGACGACGGCCCGCCACGCGCAATTCAAGCCGGTCGTCGTCCACGAGTTCGGCCACAGTTTCGCCGGCCTGGCCGACGAGTATTTCTCGGACGACCCCTACGACCCGATGTACTTTGCCGACACAGAGCCCTGGGAGAAGAACCTGACGACCCAGAAGGACTTCGCGTCAAAATGGAAAGACATGACCGGCCGCGTCTACCGCGTCGTTTTCAGCGACTATGGTTGGGAAGGGCAGGCCACCACGAGCCCGAAGGCGACCGTCGGCTTGTTTCCAGGCGGCGGATACCAGAAAGAAGGAGTCTGGCGCGGCGCAGAAGACTGCCGCATGAAGACGAACAGCTACCCCGCCTTCTGCCCCGTCTGCCAACGGGCCATTGACGAGATCATCCGTTTCTATACGGAGGAAAAGTGATGCCGGAAAAGGCTAGAAAAGCTTGGAACTCACGACGGTGCTGACGAAATTCATGCTCGCCGTCGGTTCGAAACGCGCCACGACATTTCCCTTCGCATCCACGAGGAACTTGGTAAAATTCCACTTGATGTCGGACTTGGAGGCGTATTCCGGATCCTGTTTCTTGAGCATCGAATCCATCAACTCGGCCTTCGCGCCGCTGCCGAAGCCCTTGAAGTTCTGCTTCGCCTTCAGGAAGGTGAAGAGCGGACTCTCGTTCTCGCCGTTCACGTCGATCTTGTCGAACTGGGGGAAGGTCGTCTTGTACTTGCCGGTGCAGAAGGAGTGGATTTCCTCGATGGTGCCGGGGGCCTGACCGCCGAACTGGTTGCAGGGGAAATCCAGGATCACCAGTCCCTTGTCCTTGAACTTCTGGTACATTTTCTCCAGGTCCTCATACTGGGGGGTGAAACCGCATTCCGTCGCCGTGTTGACGATCAGAAGCACCTTCCCCTTATACATGGAGAGGGAAACGTCCTTTCCGTCCATGTCCTTCACTTTCAAGTCGTAAATGCTATTCTGTGCCAGGGCTGCACCGGAAAGGCAGAGCGCGGCAAGGAGCGTGGTCAAAGTCCTGCGTATCATTTTCTTCATGGTCTATATCATTAACATGGAATGTTTTGCTGCAAAAATCAGGCTACAAATCGAAACGGCGGGAAGCGGCCCCGCGCGGAAGGATCTGCAGCCGCGTCACGTCCGCCGCCGAGCCGCCGCTTTCCGGGAAGATTCCCTGCAGCGCGGCATGGGTGGCGGCATAGGCCAGCTGCGGCGTGTTGTTGTTCGCGCTCAGGTGGCAGAGGAAGAGGTTTTTCAGGCCGGGATGCCAGAAGGTTTTCACGGCAGCGGCGCATTCCTCGTTGCTCAGGTGTCCGGACCCGCTGCGGATCCGCCGCTTGAGGTCTTCCGGATAACCGCCCCTGCGGAGCATGTCCGGGTCGTAATTGGATTCAATGACGACGGTGTCCGCCTGGGCGGCGAGTGCCAGTCCTTCCGGGACCATGCGCCCGACGTCCGTCATCAGCAGGAAATGCCCGTCCGCCCAGCGGAGGTCGTAGGCAACCGTCTGCGTCGCGTCGTGCGGCACGACGAAATGGCGTACGAGCGGTCCCTCGGCATCGCCGAGCGGCAGGCGGAAACCGCCTTCCGGAGGGAGCGCCCGCCCGCAGGGTCCGATGTAATCCCGCGTGAAGGAATGGACATTCAGGGCGTCCAGGATCGTCTGCGTCGTGTAGACAGGCACCTGCAGGTACTTGCAGTACGCCCCGAGATGGCGGATATGGTCGAGGTGGTCGTGCGTGACCAGGACAGCCTGGAAGGCCTGCATGGAAAACCCGTTCTCCCCCAGCACCCGCTTCAGGCGGCGCATGCTGACGCCGGCATCGATCAGCAGGCCATGGTCCCCGTCCGTCAAGAAATAGCAATTGCCGCTGCTGCCGCTGCTCAGGCTGATGAATTGAAGCATTACCGGTTTTCCTCCTCGCAATATTTAGAAATGACGCTGTAGGCGTCCGTCACGCCGAGTTCGCCCGCACGCGACAGGTCGATGCACCCCTTCTCCTTGTCTTTCAAGTAGATCTGGACGAGGCCGCGGTTGAAATAGGCATCGCCCATGTAGGGATACAGGCGGATCGCCCGCGTATAGCACTCGATGGATTCCACGAATCGGGACGACAGGCAGTACAGGTTGCCCAGGTTGAAGCTGACATACGGGACGCCCGGCAGGATCCGGTCGGCCTCCAGCATGTCTTCGATGGCTTCGGAATAGTCATAGGTACGCGTGACCTGGTCACGGACACGCGCCCGCGTCGTCCCCTGGTCGTCCATCGTCAGGGTCTGCACGTTGTTCTCGATCGAAGAGATGAAATCGATCATCTCCGCCCGCAGCACGCCGCGGTTCAAGTGATAGAAGGCGCGGTAGTACTCCGCATACCGCCCGTCCGCGGACATGTCCACCGCTTCGTCGAATTCCGCCAGGGCGGAAGAATACTGTTTCGAACGCAGCAGGAAGAGACCCGTGATGAAGGAACGGTCCGCGTCGGTCATCGAATTGGAAGCGCCGGCGGAAGCGGCGCTGTCGCCGAACAGGGAGACTTCGGAGAGGTCCTTGTAGGGAAGCGCGGTGAGCGTGTCCGCATTGGAAATGGCCAGCGGAACAGGTGCATCAGCGATGAACTTCTCGATGAGCGGGTTCTCATAACGGCGCGACAGGGCCACACGGCCGGGATCGCGTACTGCGGCAAGACGGAACCGGTACAGCGGCTTGAGCCGGATGTTGATGTCGCGGTTCTGGAGCAGTTCGTTTTCGAAATCCTTCTTGGCGAAATCGGCGTCCAGGGCCAGGAGGGCGTTGTATTTCCGGGTCGTGTCGGCGAATGCGACGGAATCGGCGCTCGCCGTCCGGTACTCCCGGACCTTTTTCTGGGCCGTGTCGTAGTCCTGTTTCGAGGAGCGGGTCCGCCCGATCATGTTCTTGACGTAGGAGCGGTTGAGATAGGCCTTCGCAAAGTCCGGATACAGTTCGATCGCCTTGTCCAAGTCGTCCAGGGCGTCGAGCCAACGGCCCATCTGCATGAAATAGGACGCCCGGTTGAAATAGGCGAGCACATTCTCGGGATTGATGTTGATCACGCGGTCCATGTCGGGCAGCGCACGTTCAAAATCGCCGACCTGGGCATAGACGAGGCTGCGGTTGTACAAGGTCAGCGCGTTGCCGGGCTCGTCGCGGAGCACACGGTTGAAATCAGCCACCGCCGCATTGTAGTCCAGGCGTTCGTAGTGCATCATCGCCCGGTTGAAATAAGCGAAGGTGTTGGTGGTATCCAGCGAGATCGCCTTGTCCATGTCGGCGATGGCAGCCGGATAATCCTTCTGCAGGGCGTACACCCTCCCCCGCCGGATGTATCCTTCCGGATCGAAACGGTCGAGCTTGATGGCGCGGTTGTAATCGGCCAGCGCCTTCGTCGTATCCCCCAGGAACAGGAAGGACGCGCCCCGGTTGAGGAAGGCGGAAGGATCCTTGGGTTCCTTCTTGATATACCGGTCGAAGTCTTCGACAGCCTTGTCGAACTGGCCGGCCAGGAAGCGGGTGACACCGCGGCTGAAGTACAGTCCGTTCAGGCCGGGGCGCAGTTCCATCGCCCGGTCGAAGTCGGCGAACGCCTCGTCGTACTTGCCGGAGCGGCTGAAGGTGATGGCCCGGAAATGGTACCCGTTCGTGAAGACGGGGTTCACGCGGACGGAATGGTCGAAGTCGGCGTGGGCGCCGCGGATATCGCCCAGGTTGTATTTGGCGATCCCGCGGAAAAAGTACGTCCAGCAGTCCGTGGTATCCAGGTGGGCGAGCATGTTGAACTGCCCGATGGCCTCGGAATACTTCCCCTCCGAAAGCGCGAGACGCCCGCGGAAATAGATGGCGTCCTTATCGTACTGACCGAGAGCGGAAAGCACGGACAGACAGGCGAACACGATGGAAAGGAAGATCCTCCGCATAAAAATAATTTTTCGTTTAGACGTAAAATTCCTAATTTTACAAATTCTAAAATGAATCGTGCAAATATAAACATTTATCGTGCCTTGAAGACATCTTTCATCAAATTTTTCATCCCGCTGGCCCTCCTGTGCCTGTCCACGGCCGCTCCGGCGCAGACACTCGCCCGGAAGATGGTCCCTTCGGGACGCAACGCCGAGAAGGTCATCACGGAAGAGAATCTCCGCGCGGACGTCGAATTCCTGACGGACACGCTCTTCCACGGGCGGCGTACCGGGACCCGCGGCGCCAACGAGGCAGCCTTCTGGATCACGCGGCGTTTTGAGAGCCGGGGCCTGCAGATGCTGGGATCTTCGTGGAGCCAGTCGTTCCGGACGGCGGACGGCACCGTCGGGCACAATATCGTCGGGTTCCTGCCCGGGAACCGGGGAGCGGGAAACCAGCTGTACACCATCGTCGCAGCGCATTACGACAGTTTCGGCGTCGTGGACGGGCGGCTGCTGCCGGGTGCCGACAGCAATGCCTCCGGGGTGGTGGCGATGCTCTCGATCGTGGACATGTTCGCCAAGATGAAAGAACTCGGACGCTCCTACGGGAACAACCTCATCTTCGTCGCCCTGGACGGACGCGAGAAAAATTCGGCCGGCGCCGAGGACCTGTGGGCACGGATCTCCTCGCTCTCGCTGCGTGACCCGGTCGACGGGGGCGTCATCCGGCCCGACCGCGTCCACTCGATGGTGGTCCTCGACATCCTCGGCAGTACGATGTCGCCGGTCCATCCCGGCCGCGATGACTATCTGATGATGCTGAGCGACGGCCATTTCACCGCCGACCTCGTAGACGCCAACAAAGCCGATTACCTTTCGCTGGACATTTCATTCAACTACTACGGCAGCAAAAGTTTCACGAAGATGTTCCACAACCGCATCGGCGACCAGCGCATCTTCGTGGAGAACGGCGTCCACTGCGCCCTCTTCACTTCCGGCATCACGATGCTGACCAACAAGGAAGGCGACACGGCCGACACCCTGGACTATGAGATCTTCAAGAAGCGCATCTTCCTGATTTTCCATTGGTTCACCAAAATGCTCTGATCCACACATGAAAGACTTCCTGCAAATGATGCGGCGGTACATCGCCCCCTTCAAGAAATACCTGTACGGCTCGGTGGTGCTCAACATCCTCTCCGCCGTCTTCAACATCTTCTCCTTCGCCGTCATCGTACCGATGCTGCGGATCCTCTTCCGGATCAGCGACGAGGTCTATACGTTCACGCCCTGGAACGAGGTCTTCTCCCGTCCGGTATCACAGATGGGCGGCGGCGTGACGGACAACCTCTACTATCTTCTCGAGCAGGCGATCGCCAACCAGGGCGCTTCCCGCGTACTGCTGTACCTGTGCCTTTTCCTCATCGTGACGACCGCCATCAAGACCGCCTGCTACTTCGGGTCGGCCGCCGTGATGGTCCCCATCCGCACCGGCGTCGTCAAGAACCTGCGCAAAGATCTCTACGACAAGATCCTGTCCCTTCCGATCGGTTTCTTCTCGGAAGAGCGGAAGGGGGACATCATCGCCCGCATGAGCGGTGACGTGCAGGAGGTCGAGAACTCCATCACGGGCTCGCTGGAGATGCTCATCAAGAACCCGATCCTGATCCTCTTCTACTTCCTGGCCCTCGTCGCGATCAGCTGGCAGATGACCCTGTTCACGATCGTCTTCGCCCCGTTGATGATCTGGGTGATGGGCGTCGTGGGCCGCAACCTCAAGCGGCAGTCGATGCATGTCCAGCAGCTCTGGAGCGACACGATGGCCCAGGTGGAGGAGACGCTCGGCGGCCTGCGGATCATCAAGGCGTTCATTGCGGAAAAGAAGATGTCCGCCCGCTTTGACGGCGTGACGGAAGAGATGCGCCGGCGGAGCGGCCGCGTATCGGTCCGCCAGTCGCTCGCCCACCCGATGAGCGAGTTCCTCGGCACGGTGATGATCATGATCGTACTCTGGTTCGGCGGATCGCTGATCCTCGGCGGAAAGGCCAACATCGACGCGCCCGTCTTCATCTATTTCATGGTGATCCTGTATAGCATCGTCAACCCGATCAAGGACTTCGCCAAGGCGGGATACGCCATTCCGAAGGGCATGGCTTCGATGGACCGCATCAACAAGATCCTCGACGCGGAGAACGACATCAAGGAGAGCGCGCATCCCGTGCCCCTCGAGGGCTTCGAGAAGGAAATCCGCTTCGAAGGCGTCTCCTTCCGCTATCCGGACGGCACGAAGACGATCCTCGACCACATCGACCTGACGATCGGCAAGGGCAGGACCGTCGCAATCGTCGGCGCGTCCGGCGCGGGCAAGACGACGCTCGTCGACCTCGTGCCCCGTTTCTATGACCCGGCAGAAGGATGCGTCCGGATCGACGGGACGGACATCCGGCAGGTGCGGATCGCCGACCTGCGCAGCCTGATCGGCAACGTCAACCAGGAATCGATCCTCTTCAATGATACGATTTTCAACAACATCGCCTTCGGCGTCGAGGACGCCACGATGGACGAAGTGATCGCGGCGGCGAAGATCGCAAACGCGCACGATTTCATCATGGAGAAGGAGGGCGGCTACAACTTCAACATCGGAGACCGCGGCGTGAAGCTTTCCGGCGGCCAGCGCCAGCGCATCAGCATCGCCCGCGCCATCCTGAAGAACCCGCCGATCCTCATCCTGGACGAGGCCACGGCTTCGCTGGACACGGAATCCGAGAAGACGGTGCAGGAGGCCCTGGAGCGCCTGATGGCCACGCGGACCACCATTGCAATCGCCCACCGGCTGTCCACCATCCGCGACGCCGACGAAATCATCGTGATGGACGAAGGACGGATTGTCGAACGCGGCACCCACACGGAACTGATCGCGCTCGGCGGCTATTATCGGAAACTGCACGATATGCAGGCACTGTAAGAGACAAGGAACATGAAACAGATCAGCATCCCCTTTGTAGAAGGGTTGGAAAAGATGGACCTCCAGACGCTGGAAGGCACGCTGGAGCAAAAAGGGGTGAAAGCCCCCGTCTGTGAAAACAACTGGCCCCAGGTCGCGCCCTATGCGCCGGACTGCACGGCCGTTGTCGCCCGGAGCGCGACCCACCTGGCCGTGCTCTACCATGTCCGCGGGCTCGACTTGCGGGCGACGGCGCTGGAGGACGGCGGCAACAGCTGGGAAGACAGCTGCTGCGAGTGTTTCCTGGCCGACCCGGCCGACGGTACCTATTACAATTTCGAGCTGACGTGCATCGGCAGCCTGCTGGCGTCCAAGCGCCGCAGCCGCGCAGAAAGCACCCCGCTCGGGCCGGATGCGCTCGCTCAGGTGATCCGTTTCAGCAGCCTTCCCTTCAAAGCCGTGGAAGAGAAGGACCGCATCTTCACCTGGACGGCGGGCATGCTCATCCCCTTCCGCCTGGTCGGAGTCGATCCTGAGCGCCTCCCGGAACGCCTCCGGGGCAATTTCTACAAATGCGGCGACCTGACGGCCCACCCGCATTTCCTGAGCTGGAGCCCGGTCGGAACCCCCGCACCGGATTTCCACCGTCCTGATTATTTCGGTGAACTCATCCTTCGATAGCCCATGAATGTCCGGAAACTGATCCTCCTCCTCGCAACGGGGTGCCTGGCGACGGCTGCCCTTGCGCAGACACCCGCAGAATTCAAGGAAATGACCGACAGCCTGAAGGCGCGCATCCAGCGTCGGACGACCGTCCGCAACGGCGTCGCACTTTCGAAAGTAGCCCGGCGGGGCAAGAGCCTGGACTTCCACTTCAAGTCCGGGCTGGGTGAAGTGCCATGGAGAAGCGCGGATGTCGCCTGGCTCCGAAAAGACATCAAGGCCAGCCTGCCGGACAAGTACCAGGGCTACGAAGTGGGCGAGATCTACGTGGGGACGGCGGACATCGCCACCCTCGTCATCCCCGAAGCCGGCAACAACGGAAAACCCGACTGCCGCACGTTCCGCACACGGGATCCGCGCGGGCAGGCGCCCTTCGTGGAAGCCGTCGGCGGCCAGCGTTTCGAAAAGGGGCTCACCGGACGCAACATCGCCCTCTGGCAGAGCCACGGACGTTATTACGAAGAGAAATTCGACCGCTGGGAATGGCAGCGCGCCCCGCTCTTCCGCACGGTCGAGGACATGTATACGCAGAGTTATGTCCTGCCCTTCCTGATCCCGATGCTGGAGAATGCCGGTGCGTACGTCATGACGCCGCGCGAGCGTGACATCCAGCGACGGGAAGTCGTGGCAGACAACGACCCCGCTTTCGAAGACGAGCGGACGGACGGGACGCGCCTGCAGGGAGCCTACCAGGAAAAAGGCAGCTGGAGCGATGCCGGTACAGGATTCGCAGACCGGAAGAAGACCTATTCCTCCCGCCTGGAAAACCCCTTCCGGATGGGAACGGCCCGGATGGCCCGCTGTGACAACAGGCGCTCACACCGGGCGGTCGCGCGCTGGACGCCGGACATCCCCGAACGGGGCGAATATGCCGTCTATGTTTCGTACAAGACACTGCCCGGCAGCACGGACAAAGCCCACTACACCGTCCGTCACCTGGGCGGAGAGAGCGAGTTCTATGTCAACCAGCGGATGGGCGGCGGCACCTGGATCTACCTGGGGACCTTCCCGTTCGCCGAGGGTGAGGAAGGATGCGTCCTCCTGGACAACACCCTTCCGGACGGCGCGAAGGGCGAGACGGTGACGGCGGACGCCGTCCGTTTCGGCGGCGGCATCGGCAAGATCGCCCGCGGCCGGAAAGACGCATCCCCGGACACGTATACCACCTCCGGGCTTCCCTGCTTTGCGGAGGGCGCCTACTACTGGATGCAGTGGGCAGGAGCGGACACGACGATCCTGAACCTGCATGAAGACGACTACACCTCCGACTATGCCGACCGTGGCGCCTGGGTGGGCTGGATGTCCGGCGGCTCCCGGACGAACCCCGACGTCGAGGGCGAGGGAATCCCGATCGACCTGTCTTTCGCCTTCCATTCCGACGCCGGCGTAACGCCGAACGATTCGATCATCGGCACCCTGGCCATCTACACGCTGAAGGCGGACGGCAGCGAAGAACTGCCCAACGGCGAGCCGCGACTGCAGAGCCGTATGCTCTGCGACTTCGCCCAGACGGAGATTGTCAAGGCCATCCGCTCCTCTTACGAGCCCAAATGGAGCCGGCGCGGGCTATGGGACAAATCCTACAGCGAATCGCGTACGACGACCGTTCCCGCCCTGCTGCTCGAGGCCCTCTCGCACCAGAATTTCGCCGACATGAAATACGGGCTCGACCCGTCCTTCCGCTTCACCGTCAGCCGCGCCATCTACAAGGGCATGCTCAAGTTCCTGAGCAGCCGATACGGTTGCGAATACGCCGTCCAGCCGCTGCCGGTGCACGGATTCTCCGCCACCTTCGCCGCCCCCGCCGCCTGCGGGCAGAAAGCCCGGCTGAAACTGCAGTGGCGCGACACCGAAGACCTGCTGGAGCCGACCGCGAAGCCCGCGGGCTACCTGCTGCAGGTCCGCAAGGACGACGGCGCATTCGACGCAGGCACCGTCCTGAGCGGCTACACTACGGACGGAGACCTGCACGGCATCGAAGTTGACCTGGAGCCCGGGGCCGTATGGAGCTACCGCATCATCGCCTTCAACGCAGGCGGGAAGAGTTTCCCCTCCGAGATCCTGAGTGCCGGCGTCCCCTCCTCCGGCGAGGGCGGCACCGTCCTGGTCGTCAACAACTTCACCCGCATTTCAGCCCCGACCTGGTTCGACACGCCTGACTATGCAGGCTTCGACGATGAGCTTGACGGCGGCGTGCCCTACCTGCGCGAGATCAACTTCATCGGCGAACAGTACCAGTTCCGCCGCGAACTGCCCTGGAAAGATGACGACAACCCCGGTTTCGGCGGATCGTACACCGACCAAGCCGCCAAGCCTTACGCCGGCAATACGTTCGACTACCCCGCCCTGCACGGCCGGTCGCTGCTGGCCGCCGGACACCCCTTCCACTCCGCCAGCGCAGAAGCCTTCCGCAGCGGCACGGCCGACGGCGCGGACAATTTCGCGCTCGACCTGATCTGCGGGAAACAAGTGACCACCCAGATCGGTTCCGGAGCCGTCGAACCGAAGTACCAGGTATTCCCGGAGGACCTGCAGGCCGCCCTGCGCCGCTTCTCGGCCCGCGGCGGACACCTGCTCGTCTCCGGCGCACACATCGGCACGGACGTCTGGGACCGCGTATATCCGGTCAAAGCCGACAGCCTGTACACCGTGCAGACACAGGCCTTCGTCGAAGAAGTACTGGGATACCGCTGGATCACCAACTACGCCAGCCGGACGGCGAAAGTCTGGCCGGTGCTCGAAGTGGACGGAAACGGCTTCCACGGCGAAACCGGTCGCTTCGGCTTCGCACACGAGAAGAACCCGTACATCTACAACGTCGAAACCCCGGACGGGCTCGTTCCCGCCGGCGAACGGGGACGGACGGTGTTCCGCTATGCAGACTCCAACGTTTCCGCCGCCGTCTGCGCGACGATGGACGGGTACAAGACCTTCTGCATGGGCTTTCCAATAGAAACGATCGACGACCCGAAGGCCGCCGACCGTCTCATGAAAGATGTCCTTACCTGGTTCGGCAAGGAATAAGTCTTAGAACAGCAACTCCTTGATCTGGTCGAAAATGGCGGTGTTCTCCATCACGCGGCCGAATTTCCAGGCAGATGCACCGTAGGAGTAGATCAGCACGGGCGAGCCGCTGTGGCCGTTCGTGCTGTAGGTGACGTTGATGCCGCTCTCCCCCTTCGTATAGTCACGGTCGCCGGAAAGGAGCGTGACGCCGCCGGTCTCATGGTCGGCCGTCACGATCACGAGCGTTCCCTTGTGCGTGTCGGCATAGTCGAACGCCGCGTTGACCGCCTTGTCGAATTCCTCCATCTCGAACACCATCTGCTCCGCGTTGTTGGCGTGGGCGGCATGGTCGATGTGGGAGCCTTCCGCCATGATGAAGAAGCCCTTCTTGCTCTTGCCGAAGATGTCGAGCGTGTGGTTCAGGGCGTCGGCCAGGAAGTCGGAATCACGCTCGATGACCATCGGATAGCTGCCCTCGGAGAACAGGCCGAGGATGGGCGTAGCCTCCGTTTCATAGAATTGCTCGGGCGTCTCGCAGTAGGTAAACCCGGCCTGGACGGCCTTGTCGATCATATTCTCGCCGCCGGTGTACTTCTCGTCCGTAAAATAACGGCGTCCGCCGCCGACCAGCACGGCCGGTTTCAGGGCGATGAGGTCTTCCATGATATCCTTGAAATGACCCCGGTTCGCGGCATGGGCGTAGAAGGCGCCCGGTGTGGCATCCAGGACATACGACGTGGCGATTAGGCCCATCGGGATGCCCTTCGCGCGGGCCAGTTCGCCGATGTTCTCAGGCTCCGTGCCGTCCGGCAGCATGCCCAGCATGCCGTTGTTGGTCTTGTGACCGGTAGCCATCGTCGTCGCGGAAGCGGCGGAGTCCGTCACACGGTTGTTGGCGGAATAGGTCTTGCTGACACCGACGAACTGCGCACGGTCGAAGGCCGTCGGGCCGTAGTCCTGACTGATCATCCAGGTCGCCACGTGTGCGAGGCCCATGCCGTCCCCGATCAGGAGGATGACGTTCTTCACTTTTTCGTTCTTGGGAGCTTTCTCTTTCTCCCGGGCGAATGCCGGAGACACAACCAGCGCCGACATCAGAAGGAACAAGACGATTTTCTTCATAATGCAAAATGTTTCTGATGCAAATATAATCATATTCTCGAAATACGGTTTTTTATTATATTTGTATCTTGTATCAGAAGATATCAACATAAAACAAATAACACACATCATGAAAAGCATGCGCATCAATCTGCTGTCCTTCACGCTGGTCATGACCGCTCTCTGCGGCGCCATCGCCTGCACTGAAGGAAACGGGACCTCGGGCGAAACACTCGCCCAACTGGAAGAAGGTTTCGCCAATCCGCCCCGTGAGGCCCGGCCTTACCTGTGGTGGCACTGGATGAATGGTAACATCACCAAGGAAGGCATCCGCAAGGACCTCCTCTGGATGGACCGCGTCGGCATCGGCGGCTTCCACCATTTCGACGCCGGCATCGGAGTACCGCAGATCGTGGAAAACCGTCTGATTTACATGAAGGAAGACTGGAAAGACGCCTTCCGCTACGCCATCGCCCTCGGCGACTCCCTCGGCATGGAAATGACCGTGGCCAGTTCTCCGGGCTGGAGCTGCACGGGCGGCCCCTGGGTCAAACCGGAGGACGCGATGAAGAAGATCGTCTGGCGGGAAATGTACATCCCGGGCGGCGCGCGTTTCGAAGGCAAGCTTCCGGAGCCTTTCCGGAAAACCGGCAACTTCCAGAGTTTCAGGAACAACGTAGCCGAAGAATACTATGAGGACATCGCCTACATCGCGCTGAAAGTCCCCGCCGAAGACCGTCCGCTCTCCGGCATGGAGGCCAAGGTAACCTCCTCCGGCGGACATTTCACCCTGGAGCAGCTCGCGGATGACGACCTGGCCGACGCCGAACTCCTTCCCGAAGGAAAGGATGGCTTTGCCTGGATTGCCTACGAATTCCCCGAGCCCGTTTCTTTCCGCGCCGTTTCCACCGTGGACGGGCGCCAGCGCCACTGGCCCTACCTCTTCCCTGCCTCCTTCGACGTCTCCCTCGAGAAGAGCGATGACGGCAAGGTCTACACGGAAGTCGTCAAGATTCCAAGCACCACCTGCCGCCGTTCCACCGTTTCCTTCCCGGAGGCGAAGGCCAAGTTTTTCCGCCTGCGCGTGAACAACACCGGCGGCAAGGGCGCGATGGTCAGCGAATTCAACCTCTACCCGGTCGGCCGGGTCAACCACGCGGAAGAGAAGGCGGGGTTCTGCGCACCGCATGACATCCATGACTATCCGACGCAGACCGATGGATCCTTCGTCGAGCAGGTCGTCGACCTGAAGGAGTTCGTGAAGGACGACGTCCTCGCCTGGGATGTTCCCGAAGGCAACTGGAAGGTCCTGCGCATCGGATATTCCCTCAACGGCCACAAGAACGCGCCGGCGCCGCCCGAAGCGACGGGCCTGGAGGTCGACAAGCTGGATCCGGCCGCCTGGTCGCGCTACTTCCACAACTACCTCGACATGTACAAGGAAGCCACCGGCGGCATGATCGGTGAGCGCGGCATCCAGTATATCCTCACCGACAGCTACGAAGCGGGCTGCCAGAACTGGTCGCCCGTCCTCCCCGAGGAATTCAAGGCACGCCGCGGCTACGACCTCTTCCCCTGGCTGCCCGTCCTGACCGGCGAGATCGTCGGTTCCGTCGAGCAGAGCGAAGCCTTCCTCCACGACTGGACGATGACCATCGCCGACCTCTACGCGGCCAATTATGACCGGATCAACGACTACGTCAAGGAATATGGCATGAAGGGCCGTTACAGCGAATCGCACGAGTGCGGCCGTGCCTACATCGCCGACGGCATGGACGTCAAGCGGACGGCCAGCGTCCCGATGGCGGCCTGCTGGATCGACGCCGGCTCCGCTTCCATGGCGGCCGCCGACATCCGCGAATCCGCTTCTGTCGCCCACATCTACGGGCAGAACCTGGTGGCGGCCGAGTCCCTGACGGCGCACGGCACCGACCGGAGCGCCTACAAGTACAGCCCGCGCCTGCTCAAGTCGACCGCCGACTGGGAGATGACCCACGGCGTGAACCGCTTCGTCATCCACGATTCCGCCCACCAGCCCCTCGACAGCGTCTTCCCCGGCCTGGGCCTCGGCCCTTACGGCCAGTGGTTCCACCGGCATGAGACCTGGGCGGAACAAGCCAAGGTCTGGACCGACTATCTCGCCCGGAGCTGCTACATGCTCCAGCGTGGCCAGGCGGTCGCCGACATCCTCGTCTACTACGGCGAAGACAGCAACGTCTGCGCACAGGTCTCCACGAGCGCCATGCCGGATTTCACTCCCGTGGGATACAACTACGACTATGCCGGTCCGACCGTCCTGAAGGAAGCCTCTGCCCGTAAAGGCCGCCTCGTCGCCGGCAAGATGGAATACAACATCCTCTACCTGGACAAGAACGTCAGCATGATGTCCGTCCCCGTTCTGCAGCAGCTGGTGAATCTCGCGCAGGGCGGCGTCCGCATCTGCGGCCACACGCCCCTCACGCCCATCGGCCTGATGGATGACAAAGACACCTGGAACAAGCTCGCGGAGCAGCTCAAGTCCTTCCCGAACGTCCGCCTGGGCGCTACCATCGCCGAAGTGCTGGAAGGTGACGGCATCCTGCCCGACATCAGTTTCGATGCGTCCGAGGACATCCGCTTCGTCCACCGCCACCTGAAGAATGCGGAAATCTACTGGATCAACCGTCCCGCGAAGGATTACAAGACCGTCGAGGTTTCCTTCCGCCAGAGCGGCCTGACTCCGCGCGTCTGGCATCCCGAGACCGGCCGCATCGAGGACGCTTCGTTCCGCCAGGAAAACGGACGGACCATCGTGACGCTCGACCTGGTCCCGGACGACGCCGTGTTCGTGGTCTTCTCCGGGAAGACGGGCGCCGCTTCCTTCGAAGTTCCCAAGCCTGAGACGAAGGTCGCCGCAGCGCTGACCGGTCCCTGGACGGTCCGCTTCCAGCCCGGACGCAAGGCCCCGGAAGAGGCTGTGTTCGAGCAGCTGGGCTCCTATACCGAGTCCGATGTCCCCGGCATCAAATACTTCTCCGGCTCCGCCGTCTACACGAAGACGTTCACCCTGGACGCCGTTCCTGAAGGCGGGAAGGTCGCCATCGACCTCGGCGCCGTCCGCGAACTCGCGGTGGTGAAAGTCAACGGCGTCGACTGCGGCACCCTCTGGAAGGAACCGTTCTGCGCGGACATCACCGAAGCGGTCAAAGCCGGCGAGAACACGTTGGAGGTCACGGTCATCAACACCTGGCCCAACCGCATCATCGGCGACGCGCAGCCCGACGCCGGGAAGCCCGTCACCTATACTTCCTATCATTTCTACAACGCGGATTCGGCGCTCTTCCCTGCCGGCCTGCTCGGCCCGGTCCAGGTGACGACCATCCAATAAAAGACAAGGAATGGGGAAACTCTTCGACCTGCTCAGCGAGGATTACCGCCTGAAGGAAGGACTCAAGACCTGCATCAACTGCGGGACATGCACGGCCATCTGCCCGGCGGCCGAGTTCTATAGGTACGATCCTCGGAAGATCGTGGACACGGTGCAGCGGAAAGACGACGCCCAGATCGAGGCGCTGCTCAAGAGCGAGACCATCTGGTACTGCGGAGAATGCATGTCCTGCGTCACCCGCTGCCCGCGGAAGAACGGCGCCGGCCTCGTCATCATGGCGCTCCGGAACCTGTCCATCCGCCTGGGCTATTTTACGGAATCCGAGAAGGGCCGGCAGGTATGGCCGTTGACCAAGGCCCTGAACAGCAACGTCCTGAACTACGGGTACTGCGTTCATCCGGCCACCTTCGCCTTTGAGGACCACCCCGAGTCCGGCCCTGTCTTCCAGTGGGCCCTCGCCCACAAGGAAGACGTCTACGGACGGCTTGGAGCGAACTATCAGGGCAAGGGACCGGGGGTGCTGCGCCGCATCCCGCAGGAAGACCTCGACGAACTGAAGGCCATCTATGACGTCACCGGCGGCACGGAGCGTCTGGAGGCCGTCGAGAAGTATTCCCGCGCAAAAGCGGAGGAGATGGGCATGACGATGGACGAATACACGGCATACACTTTCAAACACTGCTCGAAGGGGCATTTCAACACAGAGGACTGAAGCATGATCTACAAAGGAAAACAGAAGATCTGGTCCGATTACCAGAAAGAAATTCCCGACGACCACTGGTTCTACGTGCGCAGCTGCATCCGGCAGAGTTTCTTCCCGGGGTCCGAACGGTATTTCCTCGGCATCTGCCGCGACATGCTCGGCAAGGACATCCACGAGACGGAGCATCATACGACCTGCGGCGGCATCGCCTACCACAGCGACACGATTCCCCAGGAGACAGCAATGACGATCGTCGCCCGCCAGTTCGCCCTGATGACGGAGGCGGGATACAAGAACCTCGTGGCGTCGTGCATCACCTCCTTCGGCAATTACACGGAGACGCTCGAGACCTGGCGGGAATTCCCCGAACTGGAGGCCCGCATCCGCGAGAACCTCTGGAAGGCATGCCGCCGGGAATTCGAGAAGCCGGAATATGTCGCCCACGCCAGCGACCTGGTGTACAAGTTCCGCGGCGAGATTGCCGAGCGGGCCAAGTACCACCTGGTCGACAAGGAAACCGGCGAGCCGCTCCGCATCGTGGAACACATCGGGTGCCACTACTCGAAGATGTTCCCCCACAAGGGGGTCGGCGGCGCCGAGTATCCCTGCGTACTGAGCGGCATGGCGGAGGCCTGGGGCGGAAAGGTCATCGACTACCCCGAACGGCGGCACTGCTGCGGTTTCGGATTCCGGCAGTACCTGGTCCAGGCCAACCGCGGATACTCCGTTTCGAACACGCACAAGAAGTTCGAGTCGATGGAGCCCTACCATCCCGACGTCATCATCACCAACTGTCCGGGCTGCCCCTATTTCCTGGACCGCTGGCAGTACGTCATTGCCGAACAGACCGGGAAAACCTACGGCAGGAACGGGTTCGGGATTCCCGTCCTCACCTACGAGGAACTGGCCGGGCTGGTGCTCGGCATCGACCCGTGGGACCTCGGCCTGCAGATCCATCAGGTCGCCGTCGAGCCCCTGCTGGACAAGATCGGCATCGAATACGACCCCGCAAAGAAGTACCTGGGGCTCAACGAAAAGGAAATCATGAAACCGGGACTCCCACACGTCCTGCGCTGCTGCTGACAAAATGAAAAAGAACAAGAACAACGCAAACCAACATGTCGCCATCATCGGCGGAGGAATCGCCGGGCTCGAAGCGGCCCGTGCGCTGCTCGGGCTCGGCTACCGTCCGGTCATCATTGAGAAATCCGACCGCACCGGCGGCCACGTTGCGGACTGGCACCGGCTGTTCCCGGACATGTCACCTGCAAAGGACATCGTGGAACGGCTCCGCCGTGAAACGGAAGGCGCACGCACGCTGCTGCAAACGGAGATTTACGCTGCCGGGCGGCTCGGAAACGACTACACCCTCACCCTCTCGGACGGCAACACCCTCCGGGCCGGCGCGGTTCTCTTCTCGACGGGCTTCGACCTTTTCGAAGCCGCGAAGAAGGAAGAGTACGGGTACGGGATCTACGACCAGGTCATGACGAACGCCGATCTGGAACGCTGGTTCAACGGCGGCGGGGACAAACGTCTGGACGGAAAGGAGATCCGTCGCATCGGATTTGTCCACTGCGTCGGTTCCCGCGATGTCAAGGCAGGCAATGCGCAGTGCTCCAAGGTGTGCTGCATCACGGCCATCAAACAGGCGATCGAAATGAAGGAGAAGTTCCCCGATGCGGAGATCTGGTGCTTCTACATGGACCTGCGCCTCTTCGGAAAGAAATACGAGGACTTCTACATCGGCGCACAGCGGGACTACGGGATCCATTTCATCCGGGGCCGCGTTTCGGAAGTATCCGAGAACATCGAAGGCCGCGTCATCGTGAAAGCGGAGGACACCCTCGCCGGCAAACCGGTCAAGGTCTCCCTCGACGTGCTGGTGCTCATGTCCGGGATGGTCTGCAACCGGCAGGTCCACGGCCTGGCCTGCCAGCTGTCGCTCGGTGTCGACGAGGACGGTTTCCTCAAGAGCCGCGACAACATCGCCTCGATCACGGAGTCCGACAACCGCGGCATCTTCTACGCCGGAGCGGTCACCGGCCCCAAGACCGTGCCCGAAACGCTGGCGGAAGCCCGCAGCGCCGCCCTGAGCATCCACGCATACCTGTCCGCGCAATGATGGAATTCGGATTCTCACTCAGCCCCAGTTCCGCCGTCGACCTCGACAAGGTGGACACCTCCCGTTTCGACCGGCTGGTGGAGATGGAGCCGCAGGCGCGGATCTGCATAGGGTGCGGCAGTTGCTCGGCGACCTGCACCGCCGAACCCTACTCCGGCATGAGCGTGCGGAAGGTACTGCTCGGGCTGCAGCGGGGCCGTGACGCGGAAGTCGACCGGATGCTGGCCGCCTGCATGCTCTGCGGGAAATGTACGATGGTCTGCCCGCGCGGCATCAACACCCGTCACCTGATCCTGTCCCTGTGCCGGATCAGCGGGAAAGGAAAGGAGGGAAAAGCATGATTGAACGCATCCCCGGGGCATTCCACCCCTTCGTCCTGCCGTTCGTCATCGGCATGGTCTTCGTCCTGGCCTGGTGCCTGGCCGGCATGCTGCGCATCCTCTTCGAACTTCCGCGCGAAGACCGCCGCAAGTTCTTCGTCTCCCTCATCACGCCCCGGATCCTCTGGAAGGACATCAAGGACATCTTCCTGAACTGCCTGATCCACGTGCGTCTGTGGAAGCGCAACAAAGTACTGGGCTACATGCACTCGAGCATTGCGTTCGGCTGGTTCATGCTGATCCTGCTCGGGCACGTGGAGGTCTTCCTGTTCCTTCCCCACCGCGTCCGCTTCCTGTACTATCCGATCTTCTTCAATTTCTTCGTCGCCGAGGCCGACGCCACCATCCAGGGAGAAGTCCTGATGTTCCTGATGGACCTGTTCCTCCTCCTCATCCTGAGCGGCATCGTCATCGCGATCATCAAGCGTTTCCGCTCCCGCATCGTCGGGATGCGCCGCACCACGCGGGCGAATGCGCTGGACACCGTGGGCCTGTACGCGCTCTGGGCCATCTTCCCGCTGCGCCTGCTCGCCGAGACCTTCACCGCCCACATCAGCGGCGGCAGTTTCCTCACCGAGCCGGCCGGCCAGCTGTTCCACCGGTTCATCTCCAACGACATGCACATCCTGCCCACCTGGTGGGCCTATTCGATCGCCCTGGGCATCTTCATGGTCGTACTGCCGTTCACCCGGTACATGCACATCCCCACCGAGATGCTCCTGATTCCGATGCGGAACGCGGGGATCCGGATCCGGTCCGCCCGGAAGGGATTCGCCCGCCTGGAATACTTCTCCTGCCCGGGCTGCGGCGTCTGCATCGACGCCTGCCCGATGAGTGTGCGGAAAGAGAACCTGAAGGACTGCACGGTCTACCTGAACCGGCAGCTCCGCCGGAAGAACGAACCGAGGATCGAAGAGATCAGCGACAAGTGCCTGCTCTGCGGGAAATGCACGGCTGTCTGCCAGGTCGGCGTGGAAGGCCCCGAACTTCGGATGGCCCTGCGCGGCGAGCGGAAGTACGCCCTGACCCCGGACTACGGACGTATCGAAACGTCCGCCCTGAGCGCCCCGCTCGCGGAACGGAAGGCGAAAGTCCTCTACTACGCCGGTTGCATGAGCCAGCTGACACCCTCCATCCGGAAAGCGACGGCCGCCGTCCTGGACCGGGCCGGGATCGACTGGCAACCGATGGACCCGGACGGCAGGCTGTGCTGCGGAAGGCCCCTCCTGACGGCGGGACGTACGGATGCGGCCCGGGAGCTCATGGCCAAAAACCGCGAAATCATCCTCGCGAGCGGCTGCGACACCCTCCTGCTCACCTGCCCGATCTGTTACCGTGTCTTCCTGGAAGATTACGACCTGCCGGGAATCCGCGTCGTGCACCATTCCGTGTTCTTCCAGGAGTTGCTGCGCGACGGGAAACTTACGCCGAAGAACACCCCCGTGGAACCGCGCTTCGTCTACCACGACCCGTGCGAACTGGGCCGGGGATGCGGCATCTACGAACCGCCCCGCGAGACGCTCGACGCCTTGGGGACACTGCTCGAAGCACCTAAGAACCGTCAGGAAAGCATCTGCTGCGGCGGAAGCCTCGGCAGCCTTTCCCTGAGTTTCGAGAAACGGAAAGACATCACCCTCGGCGCGCTCGGAAACCTGACCGCGGCGCGGCCCGACACCATCGTCACGGCCTGCCCGCTTTGTCTGAACACCTTCGCCCGTTACGCCGACCGCCCGGTCAAAGACCTCGCGCAGGTCGTCCTGGAGAACACAACCGATTGATAAAACACGAAACATACCTGGACATCATGTCGAAATACACATTTATCCCAGCCTTGCTCGCCACCCTTTCACTCCTGATGGCGGGATGCCGTGAAAAAGAAAGCGGAAACGAGATCACCGTCATCACCGCAGAAGGAAAGACCGCGTATACCTCCCTCAAGGAAGCCGTCGACGCCGCCGTCGCCGCTCCCGGCACAGATCCCGTCCGCGTGGAGCTCGGTCCCGGCATCCACCGGGTGGACGCTCCCCTTTCCATCGGTGCATGCCCGCATCCCATCTCGTTCGTCCCGGTGAAGGGAGCCCATCCCGTCATCTCGGGAGACGTCCCGCTCACCGGCTGGGAAGCCGACGGGAAGCGCTGGCGCTGCAAGGTCCCGGAAGGTCCTGACGGAAAGCCTCTTGACATTGATTTCCTGTTTGTGGACGGAGAACGGGCCATCCGCGCCCGCACGCCCGATGAAGGGGGCTACGGCATTTCTGCATTCTATGACCGCTCCGTCGAAGGCGCGGCGGAAGCGAGCTATGAATTCCAGGTTGATTCGGCCGGACGCAAAGCCCTGGCTGGCATTGCGCCGGACGAGCGGCCATATATGATGGTATACAGGAAATGGGAAGTCTCGTACCGTCCCCTCGAAAGCTGGGACGAGAAGGGTTTCACCATCGGCGGGGCGCCCATCGCCCCCTGGATCATGGTCAACGACGGCTCATCCTATTACCTGGAGAATTACATGGCCGCCCTGGACGCCCCGGGCGAATGGCTCCTCCACACCGACGGCTATCTCTATTATATTCCGAAGGAAGGACAGACCCTCGCGAAGACCGCCTTCACCGTCCCCGTCACGCACAAACTGCTCCGGATCGAGGGAACGCCACAGCAAAAGGCACATGACATCTCCTTTACCGGCATCGCTTTCGAGCACACCGGATTCGGCCCTGAAGGCTGGCGCGAATCGCTTCAGGCGGCCGTCTCGACGGAAGCCGCTGTCGAGGCTTCCTACGCGGAAAGGATCGTCTTCGACCGATGCACGTTCGCACACCTCTCCGAATATGCGCTCTGGCTGGGGGCCGGCTGCCATTCCTGCCGCGTCACCACCTCGCTCTTCCGTGACCTGGGTGCCGGCGGCATCCGGATGGGCGTGACGAAATGGGAGAAAGGAGATGACGTTCCCGACCAGAACATCATCAGCAACAACATCCTGCGCGAAGGCGGACGGGTGTTCCCGAGCGGGGTCGCCATCCTCATGATGCACGCGGCCGACAACCTCATCCTCCACAACGAGATCTTCGACTTCGGTTACACCGGCATCTCCGTCGGCTGGGTCTGGGGCTTCTCCGACAGTCCGAGCAAACGCAATGAAATCGCCTACAACCACATCCACCATCTCGGCTGGGGGCTGCTTTCCGACATGGGCGCCATCTACACGCTGGGCAAGTCGGAAGGGACGGTCATCCACCACAACCTGATCCACGACATCTTCGCCTCGCAGTACGGCGGCTGGGGGCTCTATACAGATGAAGGATCCTCCGACATCCTCCTGGAGAACAACGTCGTCTACGCCACCAAACACGGCGGATTCCACCAGCATTACGGACTGAACAACACGATCCGGAACAACATCTTCGCCTGGGGCATCGAGCAGCAGCTCCAATTCTCCCGCGCCGACGAGGAATGGGCCTTCGATTTCACCGGCAATATCGTCCTGATGGATGCAGGCATCCTGATCGGCGGGAGGGCGGCCGAATCGCCGATGTACAAGATCAGCAAGAACCTCTACTTCGATATGCGTGGCAAGGCGCCGGAATTCCCGGGGTTGGAATGGAAAGAATGGAAGGTCTGGCGGGAAGAAGGAGCCAAGTACGGGAACCCGTTGTTCAAGGATCCATACAACGCCGATTTCTCCTTCACGTCGATGCGCAATGCACAACGTATCGGATTCAAGCCCATCGATATCTCGACAGCCGGCGTGACCGGTTCACGCGCCTGGAAGAAACTCGCACAAATGCCCGAGAAAGACATCCAGCGGTTCAACGACATCGTCAGGGCCGCGGAGCCCGCACCCGGCGGATATTACGACTTGAAAGCGCGGCATTAGCCGCGGTGCAGCACCAGGCGGTCCGTGATGCAGGGCGGGAAATCGTCCTCGTAGTGCGAAACCATCAGCAACGTCTTGACCGGGCGTGCGCAGAAGGCGGTAATGATGTCCTTCACGCGCGCCCGGTTCCTTTCATCCAGTCCGTGCATCGGCTCGTCCAGGACCAGGAGCTGCGGATCGCGGGCGAAGGCGCGGGCGAGCAGGACCAGGCGCTGTTCCCCGTCGGAGAGTTCCGTATAGGAACGGCCGGCCAGGGCGCCGATGCCGAAGAGGTCCATCCAGAAGGCCGCCTTCCGGTATTCTTCCGGCCCGGGATGGCCATACAGGAAGGCTTCCGCCCGGACGCCGCCGGCAACGACCCGTTCCGCCGGAAAAGGATCGCGGAAGGCCCGGTGCAGTTCCGGACTGACGAACCCGATGCGCGCCTTGATGTCCCAGATGCTCTCGCCGCTCCCCCGCTTCCGGCCGAAGAGGGACATGTCGCAGGCGTATCCCTGCGGGTTGTCCGCACAGATCAGGCTGAGCAGGGCGGACTTGCCGCTTCCGTTCGGACCGGTCAGCGCCCAGCACTCACCGCTGCGGACCGTCAGGTCAAGCGGGCCGAGGATCGTCCGTCCGCCATACCGGAGCGAGACATGCCGCAGTTCCACGACGGGTTCACCGGCTCCCTGGCGATGGTCCGCAGGAAGCGTCGCGACCAACCCGGGGCCTCCTTCCGGGCAAGGAGCGGACAGGCCGTCCAGGCGGATCACTTCGTCCGCAAAGGACGGGATCTCGTCCTCCCGGGCCAGGAGCAGAAGCAGCGATGTGCCGCCTTCCACCGTCTGCCGGAGCGTCCGGCGGAACACGTCACGGGAAGGCGCATCCAGGCCGATGAACGGGTTGTCGACGACCAGCACGTCGGGCGCGTCCTGCAGGTACCGTGCGAA
This sequence comes from uncultured Bacteroidia bacterium, assembly GCA_902801205.1. Taxonomy (GTDB): domain Bacteria; phylum Bacteroidota; class Bacteroidia; order Bacteroidales; family UBA932; genus Cryptobacteroides. The sequence goes on along the minus strand of CADCHE010000011.1, from coordinate 80,524 downwards.
CTGGCGCTTGCGGAGTTCGCCGCTGGAGAGCGTGACCGCCTCGTCGAAGACGTCGGTACTGTTCCAGCGCTGCTGGTGATAGTAGTCCAGGTCGGCCGTTCCGCCATAACAGTCCTTGAAAGGGACGTAGCGGATCCGACGGGAGGTGCCGGAACGGAGCAGGCGCCGTGCCAGGGTGGTCTTTCCGGACCCGTTCGGTCCGACAAGGACAGCGCAGCCCCTGCCGCCGTCCATCCAATCAGAGAGGCGTTTTTCCGCTGTCTGCAGGTTCGCATTCATGAGAGGCAAAGATAAATGATTTTGCCATTGGAACAAGCCGAAAAATGAATATCTTTGTTAAAAACACGGAAACCATGACACGGAAACTGAAACGCTCCTTCTCCGCGGCACTCGCCGCCCTGCTCCTGGTGGTCATCCCGGCCCGCGCACAGGAATCGCTGCAAGACATGATCGAACGCGGCCTGGACCGCGCCGCCGACCAGGCCCTTCTCCTCGCACGCAACCTGGAAGGCACCCCGGATGCACTTCCGCACACCTACCAGGACGGGAAACTGCTGACCACCACCTACAGGAGCTGGATCTCCGGTTTCTTCCCCGGCGTCCTGTGGATGCTGTATGAAGACAGCGGCGACGGTCAGCTGGGAAAATACGCCGAGATCTTCACGGACCGTGTCGAACCCGCGAAGAAACTCACATCCACGCACGACCTGGGCTTCATGCTCATGTCCAGTTTCGGGCAGGGATACCGCATCACGGGCGACCGCCGCTACCTGGAGGTGATCCTCGAAGGGACGGACAGCCTGATGACGCGCTGGAATCCGTCCCTGGGCGTGATGAAATCATGGAACGAGAACAAACGCTGGAAATACCCGGTCATCATCGACAATATGATGAACCTCGAAATGCTCTGCTTCGTCACCCACGTCACGGGGAACCGCTTCTACGAAAATGCGGCCGAGAAGCACGCACAGACCACCATCAAGAACCATTTCCGGGCAGACGCTTCCACCTGGCACGTCGTCTCCTACGACCCGGCCACGGGACAGCCGCACGCCAAGAACACGGCGCAGGGCTATTCCGACGACAGCGCCTGGTCGCGCGGCCAGGCCTGGGGGCTCTATGGCTACACGATGATGTTCCAGGAGACCAACAACCCCATCTACCTGGAGCAGGCGCGAAAGATTGCACGCTTCCTCCTGGACCACCCGAACCTTCCGGAAGACAAAATACCGTACTGGGACTTCAACGCTCCGGACATCCCCGGCGCGCTGCGTGACGCATCCGCCGGCGCCATCATGGCGTCCGCACTCATCCAGCTGAGCCAGCTTGACCCCGGTCCCGAAGCCGCCCGCTGGCTGGAGACGGCCGAGCAGCAGCTGCGGACCCTCAGCAGCCCCGAATACCTGGCCAGGAAAGGAGAGATGGGCGGTTTCCTGATCAAGCACGGCGTCGGCAGCCTCCCCGGCAAGGCCGAGGTCGACGTCCCGCTGACTTACGGCGACTATTACTACATCGAAGCGCTGCTCCGCCTGAAGAAACTCCTGCATCAAAGAAAATCATTACCTTTGTAGCCAAAGCGAGAACAATGGCTGACAGCAACTTCATCGACTACGTGAAGATCTTCTGCGCGTCCGGACACGGAGGCGCAGGATCGATGCACCTGTACCGCGCCAAATACGTGCCCAAGGGCGGACCGGACGGCGGCGACGGGGGACGGGGCGGACACATCATCCTGCGGGCGAACCCGCAGTTCTGGACACTCATCCACCTGAAATACCGCAAGCACGTGAAAGCCGACAACGGTGCGCCCGGCAGCGGCGGCCTGCGGACGGGCAAGAACGGCGAGGACATCTACCTCGACGTCCCTGTCGGCACGGTCGTCAAGGACGCCGAAACCGAAGAAGTGCTCTTCGAACTGGTCGAGCCCGGTGAAGAACGCATCCTCTGCAAAGGCGGCCGCGGCGGCCTGGGGAACAACAACTTCAAGACCCCTACCCTGCAGACGCCCCGCTTCGCGCAACCTGGCGAAGAAGGACAGGAAGGCTGGTTCATCCTGGAACTCAAGTTGCTGGCCGACGTGGGACTCGTCGGATTCCCGAACGCGGGCAAATCGACGCTCCTGGCGGCCGTCACCGCCGCCAAGCCGAAAATCGCCAACTATGCATTCACCACCCTGGAGCCCAACCTGGGCATCGTCCGCTACTACGACGACCAGTCCTTCGTGATGGCGGACATCCCCGGTATCATCGAAGGTGCGCATGAGGGCAAAGGCATCGGCATCCGCTTCCTGCGCCACATCGAACGGAATTCGGTGCTGCTGTTCATGGTATCAGCCGAAGAGAACGACATCCGCGCCGGCTACGAGACCCTGCTGGCCGAACTGCGGGAATACAACCCCGAACTGCTCGACAAGGAGCGTGTCCTGGCCGTCACCAAATGCGACCTCATCGACAAGGAGATCGAACGTGAACTGGCCGCGTCCCTGCCCGAAGGCATCCCGCACGTCTTCATCTCCTCCGTCAGCGGTGAAGGGCTGAAGGAACTCAAGGAACTGCTATGGGAGGCGCTTCGCTCATAGAGACCCTCCACCAAGCCGACATGGATGCAACGCTCTGGCTGAACAGCCTGAGCACGCCTTTCACGGAGCAGATGTGGCAGCTGTTCAGCAACAAGGGATTCTGGATCCCGATGTACGCCATCCTCCTGTACCTGCTCTTCGACCGCCTGGGGTGGAAACGCGCCCTTGTCGTCTTGGCCTCCGTGGCGCTTGCGTTCGGCCTCTGCGACCAATGCTCCAACCTGGTCAAGTATTCGGTCGCCCGCCTGCGTCCCAGCTACAACAGCGACATGCTGCAGGCCGGGCTCAACGTCCTGGAAGGCCGGGGAGGCTTCTACGGGTTCTTCTCCGCCCACGCCGCCAACGCCTTCGCCGTGGCCACCTGCCTGAACATCGGTTTCCGCGCGGACAAGACGCATACGTACAACGCCCTTTACAAGGTGACCATCCTCTGGGCAACCCTGGTTTCCGTCAGCCGCATCTTCGTGGGGAAACACTTTCTGGGCGACGTCCTGACGGGGATCCTCGTCGGATCCGTCATCGGCTATTTCGTCGCCATGCTCGCCCGGCACATCATCCGGAAATACATCGAAAAGGTCAAGCCCGAGGGCCTGACCTTCCATTTCGATTTGAAACCTTCGGGGGAAAACCCTACAGTTTCGGAATAACCCTTTCCATCATCGTCCCGCGGGACCCCTTGACCAGGACGAGGCAGCCTTCCACCGGCGCTTCAGCCAGGCGGTCCGCCAGGTCGACGGACGTCAGGAAGCATTCCACGCGGTCCAGCACGTCTTCATCAAATGCGGCGCGGCCGAACTCCTCACCGACCAGGCAGACACGGTCCAGTCCCAGGGAAAGGACCTGGCGCAGGACGGCCCGGTGTTCAGCATTGGATTCCTTGCCCAGTTCACGCATCTCGCCGAGCAGGGCTACCTTGTGGGGATGATCCGCCAAGCGAAGGTTCTCCAGGGCGGCCGCCATGCTGGAAGGATTGGCGTTGTACGCGTCCACGATCAGGGTATTCCGTTCCGTCCGCTCCAACTGCGAACGGTTATTCGTCGGGACATAGGAGGCAACGGCATCCAGGGCCTCGTCCAGGCCGACACCGAAATGTCCTCCCACGGCCAGGGCGGCCATGACGTTCGTCGCATTGTAGGCTCCGGACAGGTGCGTTTCCAGCACGCGATGCGGGAAGGCGATCCGCAGGAACGGATGCGCCGCATCCGACGGGATCACCCTCGCCCCGGAAAGGGCCAGGCCGTAAGGCAGGCAGGTCATTCCCTTCCGGTCAGAGGCCATCTCCTTCAAGTCGGGATCGCCCTCGTTGACGAAGGCGATGCCGCCGTGGGCGGCCAGATAATCATAAAGCATGCCCTTGGCCCGTTTCACGCCGTCGAAACTGCCGAAGCCCAGCAGGTGGGCCTTGCCGACGTTGGTGATCAGGCCGCAGTCGGGTTCGCTGACCTTCACCAACTTGCCGATGTCGTCGGGGTGGCTCGCCCCCATCTCCACGACGGCGACCTGCGTCTGTCCGGGAACGATGTCCAGCAGCGTGAGCGGCACGCCGATGTCGTTGTTCAGGTTGCCGCGGGTCGCGGTAACCCGGTATTTCACGGAGAGCACGCGCGTGATCAGTTCCTTGGTGGTCGTCTTGCCGTTCGTCCCGGTCAGGCCGACCACGGGCACGGGCCGGAATCCGTTTTCCGGGCCACTGTACCGGCGGTGCATCCGCGCAAGGTCCTGCAGGGCCGCCAGCGTATCCGGCACCGGGATCATCCGCGGGTCGCCGGAAGCGGCTGCGGCGCTGTCCGCGGAAACGACGGCAGCCACCGCTCCTTTTTCAAGGGCGGCGGCCGCATAATCGTTCCCGTCGAAATTCTCTCCGCGGAGCGCGATGAACAGTTCTCCGCCTGAAATGGTCCGCGAATCCGTCGTCACACGACCGGCACGACGGAAGATTCCGTACAGTTCCTGCATGTGCATAGGCCGTTACTTGGAACCCGTACTCCCCCATCCACCGGTGCCGCGCACCGTTTCGGACAGGGCTTCGACATCTTCCCACTCCACCTTCTCGTGGGCGGCGACGACCATCTGGGCGATACGCTCCCCGGGAACGACCTCGAACGGATCGTTCGAAAGGTTCACGAGGGACACGCGGAGTTCGCCGCGGAAATCGGCGTCGACCGTGCCCGGTGCATTGATCACGGTGATCCCGCACTTGGTCGCGAGGCCGCTGCGCGGCCGGATCTGGGCTTCGTAGCCGACGGGGAGTTCAATGAAGATGCCGGTCGGAACCAGGGCACGCTCCAGGGGACGGAGCAGCAGCGGCTCATCGATGCAGGCCCGCAGGTCCATGCCGGCGGAGGCTTCCGTGGCGTAGGACGGATCGGGCCAGGGAGACTTGTTGACGATCTTAACTTTCACTTTCAGCGGATTTTTTATCAGGAAGGATCAGGTTGAGCACGACGCCCACGATGGAAGCGAGTCCGATGCCGGCCAGGGAGAATTTTCCGAAGCTGATCACGGCGCCACCGATGCCGATCGTCAGGATGATCGAGACGATCACGAGATTCCGGGACTTGTTCATGTCGATCTTGGCCTTCACCATATTGTTGATACCGACTGCGGCGATGCTTCCGAACAGGAGGAGCATGATACCGCCGAGGACGGCGGTGGGGATCGTCTGGATGGCAGCGCCCACCTTGCCGATCACGGAGATGACGATGGCGGAAATGGCGGCGATGCGCATGCAGCTGGGATCGGTCACTTTCGTCAGGGCCACGGCACCGGTCACCTCGGAATAGGTCGTGACGGGCGCACCGCCCAGGAAAGCGGCCAAGGAGCAGGCGAGACCGTCACCCAGCATCGTCCGATGCAAACCCGGATCCTTCACGAAGTCCTTCCCTGCGATCTCGCTGATCGCATACATGTCACCGACATGCTCGATGATCGGAGCAATCGCGACGGGAGCCATGAAGAGGATGGCCTGCCAGGAGAAGGAAAGCTTGCTCAGATGCGGCAGCTGGAACCAAGGGGCGGAAGCCACGGCCGAGAAATCCATCGTGCTGCGATAGAAGAGGACGGCAGCCAGGTAGCCCGCCAGGGCACCGAAGAAGACGGGGATGAGCTTGACCATGCCCTTTCCCCAAATGGAGCAGACCACCGCGACAGCGAGGGAAATCAGCGCGAGGATCCAGTTCTTGCTTGCCATGTCGACGCCCGTTCCGGCCAGGGAGAGACCGATCAGGATGATGACGGGGCCGATCACGACCGGCGGGAACAGCCGCTTGATGAGGCCGATGCCGAACAGTTTGACAAGAAGGCTCATCAGCATGTAGACCACACCCACGGCGACCAGTCCGCAGAACATGCCGGGCAGCCCGTACAGTTCCGTGGCTTTGATGATCGGAGCGATGAACGCGAAACTGCTCCCCAGGTAGATGGGAACTTTTCCGCCGGTGACCAGGTGGAAAAGAAGCGTGCCTAGACCGGCAGCGAGGAGGGCGATGGCCGGGTCGAAACCGACCAGAAGAGGGACAAGCACCGTGGATCCGAACGCCACGAACATGAACTGAACGCCGACTATCGAGCGCTTCAGCGGGGATAAGGTTTGTTCTGCCATTGGGTTTGTGTTTTTAGGCAGGACCAAATATAATAAATAAATCTTTTATCTGGAAGCCCTGTAGTACAAAACTGCCGCGATGACCGAATAGATGAGGTTCGGAAGCCACAGGGCGATCACGGGCGGGAGCGTCCCGCCGTAGACGAACATCTGGCTGAAGCGGAGGAAAAGGATGTAGGTGAAACTCAGGGCGATGCCCACGGCGATGTTCCAGCCGATCCCGCCGCGGCGCTTGCGCGAAGAAAGACTCACGCCGATCAGGGTGAGGATGAACGCGGAGAACGGGAGGGCATAGCGCGTGTGCTTCTCGATGAGGGCGTACATCACGTTCGCGTCGCCGCGCATGCGCTGCGTGGCGATCAACTGGTTCAGCGCGCGCTGCGGCAGGGTCTCCACCGTCTTCTTGTTCCGGTAGAAATCCGTCACCGTCAGGTTGATCACGGTGTCGAGCTGCGTCCCGGACCGGATGTGGTCCTCGAGCCCTTCCGCATAGTCGCGGACGAAATATTTCTTCAGCGTCCATCCGCCGAACGTGCTGTCCCAGACCGCGGTCTCCGCCGTGATCTTGCGGACCAGCTTGTTATCCTGGATATCCTCGAGGGTGAAATTGTATGCCGTGTTGTTCCAGGTACTGAACGACTCCACATAGACGAATTGCCCCGGATGGAGCTGGTAGTGGACATTGGAAGAATTCAGGTTGCGGCGGTCCAGTTTGGTATAGGTCGCCTCGAACTGCACCCGCTTGAGATTCGCCCGCGGGATCACGAAGAGGTTCAGCCCCAGCGACAGGAGGGCGATCAACAGCGCGGACAGCATGTAGGGATGCATCAGGCGCCGATAGCTCACGCCGCACGACAGGATGGCGATGATCTCGCTGTTCGCCGCCATCCGCGAGGTGAAGAAGATCACCGTGATGAAGACGAAGAGCGGACTGAACATGTTGATGAAGTACGGGACGAAGTTGACGTAGTAGTCGAAAACGATCGCACGCAGCGGTGCCTGCTTCTCGACAAAGTCGTCCACCTTCTCGCTGATGTCGAAGATGATGACGATACCGATGATCAGCAACAGCGCAATGAAGAAGGTCACGATGAACTTCTTCATGATGTACGTGTCGATTTTCTTCAGTTTCCAGTCCATGTCACAGTCGCATGCCAAGTTTCTTCACCGCCGCCTCCTTCCAGGGAGTGAAATCGCCCGCCTCGATGTGGGCGCGGGCCTGGCGGACCAGGTCGAGGTAGAAAGCGAGGTTGTGTTCGCTCGCGATCATCGCCGCCGTCATCTCGCCGGCGATGACCAGGTGGTGCAGATAGGCCTTCGTGTACGTCCTGTCAACAAATGACGTACCGTCCGGGTCGAGCGGAGAGAAATCGTCCGCCCATTTCGCGTTCCGCATGTTCATCACCCCGTTCCAGGTGAAGAGCGAACCGTTCCGCGCGTTGCGGGTCGGCATCACGCAGTCGAACATGTCTACACCGCGGGCGATGCCTTCCAGCAGGTTGGCAGGGGTCCCCACCCCCATCAGGTAGCGGGGGCGTCCGGCGGGCAGCATCGGACAGACCTGTTCCAGGACCTCATACATCTTCTCTGTCGGCTCCCCGACCGCGAGGCCACCGATGGCGAAGCCGCCGACACGGGAACAATCCCCGGTCAGCGAAAGGATGTGGTCGACCGCCCGCTTGCGGAGCTCCGGGTAGACGCATCCCTGGATGATCGGGAACATCGCCTGGTCGTGTCCGTAGAGCGGCTCCGTCTCGCAGAATCGCCTGAAGAATCGCTCCAGCCAACGCTGCGTAAGTTCCAATGATTTCGTCGCATAGCGAATGTCCGCATCGCCCGGACAGCACTCGTCCAGCGCCATGACGATGTCGGCGCCGATCACCCGCTGCGTATCCACGTTGTTCTCCGGGGTGAAGACATGGCGGGAGCCGTCGATGTGTGAACGGAACGTGCATCCTTCCTCCGTCAGTTTCCGGATCCCCGTCAGGGAGAAGACCTGGAACCCGCCGCTGTCCGTCAGGATCGGGCGGTCCCACGCCTCGAAGCGGTGCAGGCCGCCGGCTTGGCGGAGGATGTCCAGACCGGGACGCAGGTACAGGTGGTACGTGTTGCCCAGGATAATCTCCGCACGGACGTCGTCTTTCAGGTCACGGTGATAGACCCCCTTGACGGCGCCCACCGTCCCCACAGGCATGAAGATGGGCGTGCGCACTTCGCCATGGTCGGTGGTGAAGACGCCCGTCCTTGCCAGGGAATGCGGGTCGGATGCGGTTTGTACGAAATTCATTGGCACAAAGATACTATTTTTTACCGTAAAACTTGTACTTTTGCAAGTTGGACCACAACAGACGAGACACAAAAACAAACACACGATATGAAAACCCAGAACATCACCCTCAGGCTCATCCTCATGAATTTCCTGCAGTATGCGGTATGGGGAGCCTACCTGACCTCGATGGGCAGTTACCTCGCGGGCGCCGGCTTGGGCGGGAAGATCGGACTCTTCTTCTCCATGCAGGGCATCGTCTCCATCTTCATGCCTGCCCTCGTGGGCATCATCGCGGACCGCTTCATCCCCGCACAGAAAGTGCTCAGCGGCTGCCACTTCATCGCCGCCCTCTTCATGATCGCCGCCGGCTGGTACGGACTCAGCGCAGGCAGCAGCGTCCAGTTCGGGCCGCTGTTCACCTTGTATGCGATCAGCGTCGCCTTCTACATGCCGACCATCGCCCTCTCCAACAGCGTGGCGTACGCCGCCCTGGAAGGCGCCGGGAAAGACACGGTGAAGACCTTCCCGCCGATCCGCGTGTTCGGTACCGTCGGCTTCATCTGCAGCATGATCGCCGTCGACCTGCTGAAGTTCCAGCACACGCCCTATCAGTTCTGCGTTTCCGGCGGTCTGGGCATCCTCCTGGCCCTGTATGCCCTCACGCTCCCGAACGTACCTGTGAAGAAGGTCCAGGCCCAGAGCTTCATGGAAGCGACCGGTCTCAAGGCTTTCACCTTGTTCCGCAACCAGCAGATGGCGATCTTCTTCATCTTCTCGATGCTGCTGGGCGCCGCCCTCCAGATCACCAACGGCTTCGCCAATCCGTACATCTCGCAGTTCGTCACCGATCCGCAGTACCAGCACACCTTCGGCGTGGAACACGCGAACATCCTGATCTCCCTGTCGCAGATGTCCGAGACCCTCTGCATCCTGCTCATCCCGTTCTTCATGAAGCGCTTCGGCATCAAGAAGGTGATGCTCATCGCCATGTTCGCCTGGGTGTTCCGCTTCGGCTTCTTCGGGATCGGCAACCCGGGCTTCCCGGGCGTCATCTGGTTCATCCTCTCCATGCTGGTCTACGGCGTCGCCTTCGACTTCTTCAACATCTCCGGCTCGCTCTACGTCAACCGGAAGACGACGGATGACATCCGTTCCAGCGCCCAGGGCCTCTTCATGCTGATGACCAACGGTCTGGGTGCCACCATCGGTTCCCTCGCCGCACAGGCCGTCGTGAACGCCTTCACGCACCCGGCCGAGGTCGGCGGACGCTTCTACACCGTCGGAGACTGGGACACGGTCTGGTTCATCTTCGCCGCCTACGCCCTCGTCGTCGGCATCGTTTTCCTGCTGATCTTCAAGGATCCCGGCAAGGATGAAGTCGCGATGGATCCCGACTTCAATCCGAAGGCGGAAGACCCGACGAAAGGCTGATCGGAACGACCCGTTCCAGGTGGAAGATCCGGCTTCCTGACTGGTAATACTTGATATCGAAACACCGGTATTCATTGCGGTTCCCGACCTTGTGATAGGAGGTGATGCACGAAAAATCGTATCCCGCCTGCGCAAGGTCGGGAATCGTCATGGAGGTCGTCCCTTCCGCGAGCAGCGCATCCAGGATCCGGTAGTTCCGCTCCAGCGTTCCGAGCAGCTTGCGGCGAAAGACGCGCGCACGTCCTTCGCGCAAGTAGTGCCACCGGCTTTTGCAGCGAACCGAGCAGAATCGCATGTCTTTCCTTCCCGCTGGCAGGGCGCCGCCGCATACCGGGCAGACGCTCCGCGTTTTCTTCCCCTTCCCGTCCATGTTCCTTCATTTTCCCGAAGATAGAGGGAGACGGCGGTCCGGGCAAGGAAAACATGCGTACGAGCGCTTCTTTTTCCGTTTCTTACGCCCGGCCATGCACAAATAATTTTTTAAAAGGAGGAAAGAAAAAAGGAAAACAGGAAAAAAGGAAAAGAAACGGACGTTTTTTTTATTTCCGCGCGGACAATCCGCCCCCCTTCCCCACCTTTGGGCAACCAACAAACTTGGATTATGGAACAATTGAACAGAATCGAAATCCGCGGGAATGTCGGCAACGTCAACATTCTCAAGGTCGGGGAAAGCCGGGTCGCGCATTTCTCCGTGGCGACGAACTACGCCTACAAAGACCGCAACGGCGAGGCGGTCATCGAGACCACCTGGCACAACGTTACCGCCTGGGAGGGAAAAGGGATCGGCAACCTGGACTTCCTCGCCAAAGGCGCCTGTGTGTATGTGACCGGCCGGATGCGCTCTCAGAAATACACGGCGAACGACGGCGCGGAAAAGTACTACATGGAAATCATCGCAGCCGCCGTCACACCGGTCGAAGAAGCACAAGCGGCGCAGTACGGCATGTAATGGAAAGGCCTTCCCGGCGGCACGAAGCGTGGGATTTGTGCGGTTGGAGAGTCGCCGGGATTCCTTATCTCACCCGTTGCTTTAGGTACGGAAGAACGCATAGAAAAAAATGGATTTCAGTAGGTTATTCTAGGTACGATAAATAAAAAATTTGCAAAAAAAATGAAAAAAAATTTGGAGATAAAAAATATTGTTGTACCTTTGCAGTACTTTCTGATCAGCCAGGCAAAGGCTAACGGAAGCCGAAGCGGAACTCCTTGTTCTCTTTCAAGGCCGTGGGGCAGCAGGATTGCCGGAGCAAAAGCTCCTCCGTCAGAACTCCTTACCTCTGCAGAAAGTCAAACCTACAAGAGGCTGCCCCGCAAGGGACAGCCTCTTTGCTTTATCGGATGCGCCGGCCTGCGGTTCAGCAGATGATTTCCAGCCGGCGGAAGATCTTCTCCAGCTTGTCGATCGCCTCCTCCACCTGTTCGAAGGTATGCGTCGCCATCAGTGCAAAACGGATGATGACGGAATCCTCCGGTACTGCGGGAGGAATGACGGGGGTAATGAACACACCGGCGTCCAGTGCGTCCCGGACCGCGGTCAGGCATTTGACCATGTCGCGGACATACAGGGGGAAAATGGGAGACTGCGTCGTACCGAAGTCGAATCCCCTGCGCACGAACTGCTCGCGGGCGAAGCGCGTCAGGTCCCACAAGTGCTCGATCCGTTCGGGCTCGGACAACATGATGTCGATGGCCTTGCTGACTGCGGCGACATTGGCAGGCGGCATGCTCGCACTGAAGATCAGGGAGCGGGAATTGTGCTTGATGTAATTGAGCAGGGTGGCATCGCCGGCAACGAAGCCGCCGAGCGACCCGAAGGATTTGGAGAAAGTTCCCATGATCAGGTCCACCCGGTCGGTGACGCCGAAGTGGTCGGCCGTCCCGCGTCCCTGGTGGCCGAAGACCCCGAGGCCGTGCGCGTCGTCAATCATCACGGCGGCGTTGTATTCCTCCGCCAAATCCAGGATCTGCGGCAGTGGTGCAAGATCGCCGCTCATTGAGTAAACTCCGTCTACTACAATAAGTTTCGGTGCATCAATTTCAGCGATTTTCAGCTTATTTTCCAATGCCCTCAAGTCATTGTGGGAGAACTTGAGCACACGGCTGTGCGACAGGCGGCTGCCGTCGATGATGCAGGCGTGGTCGTAAGAATCCAGGAAAATGTAACCGTCGCGCGATCCCAGCGAAACGACTCCCAGATTGACCTGGAAACCAGTGCTGAAAGTCACTGCCTCCTCCTTCCCCACCAGTCGCGCGAGTTTTTCTTCCAGGGCAAGATGGATGTCCAGCGTTCCGTTCAGGAAACGGGAGCCGGAACAGCTGGTGCCGTATTTCCGGATGGCCTCGATGGCCGCTTCCTTCAGGCGCGGATCATCCGACAGGCCCAGGTAAGAGTTCGATCCGAACATCAGTACGTCGCGGCCGTTCATCCGGACGACCGGATCCTGGCCGGATTCGATGGGGCGGTAATAAGGGTAAATCCCCATCGCCTTCACTTCCTGCGGAAGTGTGTACTGTGCGAATCTTTCAGTAAATGATTTATTCATATAATACTTTTTAATTATTTCTTTTTCAATACTTCCCGTATGCGTTTTCGTAATACTTCACATACGCTCCGGAAGTCACGTCATCGAGCCAGTCCTGGTGTTCCAGGTACCAGCGGACCGTCCGCTCGAGGCCTTCCTCAAACTGCAGGGAAGGACGCCAGCCCAGCTCCCGTTCGATTTTCGAGGCGTCGATGGCATAGCGCAAGTCGTGCCCCTTCCGGTCCTCGACATAGGTGATCAGATCCATGTCCGCGCCTTCCGGCCGTCCCAGCAGGACGTCCGTCGTCCGGATCAGCTGCTTCACCAAGTCGATGTTCTTCCATTCATTGTGTCCGCCGATATTGTACGTCTCGCCTGCCTTCCCCTCGTGGAAAATCAGGTCGATGGCCCGGGCATGGTCTTCCACGTACAGCCAGTCGCGGACATTCTCCCCTTTCCCATACACCGGGAGCGGACGGCGGTCACGGATGTTATGGATGAACAGGGGGATCAGTTTCTCCGGGAACTGGTACGGGCCATAATTGTTGGAGCAGTTGGAAATCACCGTCGGCATGCCGTAGGTGTCGTGGAAAGCCCGGACGAAATGATCGCTGGAGGCCTTTGCGGCGGAGTACGGACTGTGCGGGGAGTAGCGCGTCTCTTCCGTGAAGAAGACGTCGCCGTACGGCCCCGACGGCCGCTCGGGGTGCGTCAAGGCCAGGGCACCGTACACCTCATCCGTAGAGATGTGGTAGAAACGCTTCCCTTCCCAGCCTTCCGGCTCCCAGTATTCACGGGCCGCCTGAAGCAGCGTCAGTGTGCCCAGCACATTGGTCCGCGCGAACAAGAACGGATCGCGGATGGAACGGTCCACGTGGCTTTCCGCAGCCAGATGGATGATCCCGTCGACCCGCTCCTCACGGAGCAGGGAGCGGACGGCCTCCAGGTCGCAGATGTCCGCCTTGACGAAGCGGTAATTGGGTTTATCCTCCACATCCGAGAGATTGGCCAGGTTCCCGGCGTAGGTCAGCGCATCGAGGTTGATGATGCGGTATTCCGGGTATTTTTCCACAAACAGGCGGACGACATGGCTTCCGATGAATCCTGCGCCGCCGGTAATGACGATGTTTCTGCTCATTTATTTGTGCTCAAGGTATTCTTTCAATGTAGGATGCGCGGCGTCCTTGGCAGACAGGCGCACCTTGTCCGCAGGAATGCCCCAGTCGATGCCCAGGTCGGGATCGTCCCAGGCGATGGCTCCTTCCGCGTCGGGTGCATAGTAATTGTCGCACTTGTATTGGAAGACCGCTTCCTCGCTGAGGACGCTGAATCCGTGTGCGAAGCCGCGCGGAATGAAGAGCTGACGGTGGTTCTCGCCGGAAAGGTCGAAGGCGACGTGCGCCCCGAAGGTCGGCGAACCGGGCCGCAGGTCGACGGCCACGTCGCGGACGCATCCGCGGACGACACGTACCAGTTTGGCCTGCGCGAAGGCACCTTTCTGGAAATGCAGCCCGCGCACGACGCCGTAGCACGACTTGCTCTCATTGTCCTGCACGAATCGGATGTCGCCGATCTCCGAGGGGAAATCCTTCTGGTTGTACGATTCGAAGAAATAGCCGCGCGCATCCCCGAAAACCACAGGTTCGAGGATATAGACGCCGTCAATATCCGTTTTAACCGCTTTCATGTTCACGCTTTCGTTTCGTCCGCGATCCGGAGCAGATACTGTCCGTAAGGGTTCTTCGCCATCGGGCGGGCCGCCTCGCGCAGCACTGCCGCGTCGATCCAGCCTTTCCGGAAGGCGATCTCCTCCAGGCAAGCCACTTTGATGCCCTGGCGCTTCTCCAGCACCTCGATATAGGTGGAAGCCTCGGACAGGGAGTCATGCGTCCCGGTGTCCAACCAGGCGAAGCCCTGTCCCAGCCGCAAGACCTTCAGCCGGTGCTGTTCGAGGAAGACCTGGTTGACCGAGGTGATCTCCAGCTCGCCGCGGGCGGACGGACGGATCGACCCGGCGATCCGGACGACGTCATTGGGGTAGAAATACAGGCCGGTGACGGCGTAATTGCTCTTGGGAACGGCAGGCTTTTCCTCGATGCCGGTGCAGTTTCCTTCCGCATCGAAGGCCGCGACGCCGTAGCGCTGCGGATCGCTGACCCGGTAGCCGAACACGGTGGCCTTGTTTTCCCGTTCGGCGGAGGCGACCGCCTGCGCGAGCAGCGGGTCGAAGCCCGCGCCCTGGAAGATGTTGTCTCCCAGCACGAGGCAGACGGAATCGCCGCCGATGAATTCCTTCCCGATCAGGAACGCCTGCGCCAGCCCGTCCGGGGAGGGCTGCTCGGCGTAGGAGAACGAAACGCCCAACTGTTTCCCGTCGCCCAGCAGGCGGCGGAAGGAGGGCAGGTCCTCGGGAGTGGAGATCACGAGGATCTCGCGGATGCCCGCGCCCATCAGGACGGAGAGCGGATAATAGACCATCGGCTTGTCGAAAACCGGGAGCAGCTGCTTGCTGACCCCTTTCGTGATCGGATACAGCCGGGTTCCGCTGCCTCCTGCCAAAACAATACCTTTCATCGCTGACTATTTCGTATTCATTCTTGCCAGACAGTCCTTCAACGAATCCCGCCAGTACGGGACGGTGATGCCGAACGTCCGCTTTACTTTCGTCTTGTCCAGGACGGAGTACCGGGGCCGCGGGGCCTTGGACGGGTACTCTTCCGTCCTGCAGGGCTGGATGTCGCAGGTATGGCCGGCCAGTTCGCAGATGGCCTGCGCGAAATCATACCAGGAAACCGCCCCCTCATTGCTGTAATGGTAAATCCCCGTATGCCCGAGTTGTCCGCGGTCGATGATTCCGACGATCAGCGTCGCGAGGTCGCGCGCGTAAGTCGGGGTGCCGACCTGGTCGGAAACGACCTTGATCCCGGGACGGGAGGCCGTCAGGGAAAGCATCGTTTTCACGAAGTTCTTCCCAAAAGGAGAATAGAGCCAGGCCGTCCGGAACACCAGGCTGCGGCAGCCGGATTTCGCAACGGCGCGCTCCCCCGCCAGCTTCGTGGAACCATAGACGCCGATGGGCGCCGTCGGCATGTCCTCGCTGCAGGGAACGGGCGTGTCGCCCTGGAAAACATAGTCCGTGGAAATGTGGACCAGGACGGCGTCGCGTTCCGCAGCCACTTCGGCCAGGCAGGAAACGGCCGTCGCATTGAGCAACTCCGCCATCTCCGGTTCGTCCTCGGCCCTGTCCACGGCCGTGTAGGCGGCGCAGTTCACGATCACATCCACCTGCTCCGAATCACAGACGATCCGGACGGCGTCGATGTTCGTAATGTCCAGATGGACGATCTCCTGGCCGGGCGCCGCAGTGACGTCGGAGAAGATGAAACGGTGCGGACTGGCCGCAGCCAGCTCGCGGATCTCGGACCCAAGTTGTCCGCAGGCTCCGGTAACGAGAACATTCATAACCAACAAATATAAGAAAATTCTGCGTATCTTTGCATGTATGGAAAAACCAGTCATCTATCTTTACACCGACGGGGCCGCGAGCGGCAATCCCGGGCCGGGCGGATACGGGGCCATCCTGCGCTGCGCCGGGCACGAAAAAGAGCTCAGCGGCGGCTTCGCCAGGACGACCAACAACCGGATGGAACTGATGGCCGTCATCGTCGGCCTGGAGACCATCCGCTGGGAGAATGCCCGCGTGGAGGTATACAGTGATTCCTCCTACGTCGTGAAGGCCGTCAACGAAGGCTGGCTGGACAACTGGCAGCGGAAGGGCTGGAAGAAAGTGAAGAATCCCGACCTCTGGATGCGCTTCCTCGAAGTGTACCGCCGCCACCGCGTCACCTTCCACTGGATCCGAGGACACGCCGGCCATCCCGAGAACGAGCGGTGCGACACGCTGGCCGTGAACGCCGGCGGCAAGGCGGCCGCCGCGGGCGCCGTCCTCCCGGAAGATACGGGGTACATTTCCGCCGACAGTGAAGGAGATGTCATTCCTTTTGATTAAATTTGCAAGACTCACAGCGACTCACATATGGAAAGAAATACTGACAGACTTGGCCGGAAGCCGGTCGTGGGCATCACCCAGGGCGACGGCAACGGCATCGGATACGAAGTGATCATCAAGGCCCTCGCGGACGCCCGGATCCTCGAATCGTTCACGCCGGTCATCTACGGATCCTCGAAGATCTTCGGCTTCTACCGCAAGCAGATCCACAATATCGACAACATCGACACCTATGTCATCCAGTCGGCGAAGGACGCACGGCAGCGCCGGGTCAACATCGTCAACTGCCTGAGTGACAACGTCTATGTCGAGCCCGGGAAATCCACGCCGGAGTCTGCCCAGGCGGCCATCCGGTCGCTGGAATGCGCGGTCCGCGACATCAAGGCGGGCGACATCGACGTGCTCGTCACCGCCCCGATCAACAAGCGGGCGATGGACGCGGAAGGCTTCGGGAACACGGGACACACCGAATACCTGCAGAAGGAATTCGGCGTGGAGGACGTGACCATGTTCATGGTCTCCGACCAGCTGAAGATCGGCGTCGTGACGGGGCACATCCCGCTCAAGGACGTATCCGCCGCCATCACGCAGGAGAAGATCCTCAGCAAGCTGCGCCTGATGAGCGCTTCGCTGCGCCGCGATTTCGGCGTCATCGAGCCGAAGATCGGCGTGCTCGGGCTCAACCCGCATTGCGGCGACGGCGGCCTGCTGGGCGATGAGGAGGAGAAGGTCATCCTGCCGGCCGTCCGCGCGGCTGCGGACGAAGGCATCCTGGCGTTCGGTCCCTATTCCGCCGACGGGTATTTCGGGCAGGGAACCTACGCCCGCTTCGACGCCACCCTGGCGATGTACCACGACCAGGGGCTCGTTCCCTTCAAGGCGATCGCTTTCCAGGACGGTGTCAATTTCACGGCGGGGCTGCCCATCGTCCGTACGTCACCCGACCACGGCACCGCCTTCGAACTGGCCGGCCGGGACATGGCCGACCCGCAGTCGATGATGTCGTCGATCTACACGGCCATCGACATCTTCCGCAAGCGCGCCGCGTTCGACGAGCTGCGGAAAGACCGCGGTTGACGCGTTTCTCAGGAAATCTTGCTGTAATCCCGCACTTCGATCCGCTGCGCCTGGAGCGCCGCGGCGACGGGTGCGTTCTCCGGCGCAGAAAGGTCCGGATCGCGCGAGAGCACATGGCCCGCATAACTGCGCGCATCGGCCAGCAGGTCGCCGTCGTGAACGAGGGAGGCGATGTTCAGCGCCACGGGAAGGCCGCTCTGCTGCGTCCCCTCCAGATCACCCGGCCCGCGCATCTTCATGTCTTCCTCCGCCAGATCGAAGCCGTTCTCGGTAGCACACATCAGGTCGAGCCGGCGGCGGGATTCTTTCGACACCTTGTCCCCGTGCATCAGCACGCAGAAAGACGCTTCGCTGCCCCGCCCCACGCGGCCGCGCAGCTGATGCAGCTGCGAAAGGCCGAAGCGTTCGGCGCTCTCGATGACCATCACCGAGGCGTTCGGCACGTCGACGCCCACTTCGATGACCGTCGTTGAAACCAGGATCTGCGCGCGGCCGGCGGCGAAAGCGTTCATGTTGAACTGCTTGACTTCGGACGTCTGCTGTCCGTGGACGATCGCCACCTTGTATCCTTCCCGCTCGGGGAAATGCGACAGGACCTGCTCGTAACCCACCTCCAGGTTCCTGTAATCGACTTTCTCGCTCTCGAAGATCAGCGGATACACCACAAAAACCTGCCTGCCGAGGGAGATCTGCTTCTTCATGAACCGGTAGAGGGCGGGCCGCTGCCCTTCCCCGATACACATGGTCTTGACCGGTTTCCGCCCCGGAGGCATCTCGTCGATGACCGAGACATCCAAGTCGCCGTACAGGGTCATGGCCAGGGTGCGCGGGATCGGTGTCGCCGTCATCACCAGGATGTGCGGCGGCCGGCCGCCGGCGCCCTTCGCCCACAGGCGGGCGCGCTGGTCCACGCCGAAACGGTGCTGCTCGTCGATGATGGCCAGGCCGAGCGACTGGAAGACGACAGGGTCTTCCAGCAGGGCATGGGTACCGATCAGGATCCCGACCGAACCGTCGCGCAACCCCTCGTGGATCGGACGGCGGGCGGCCGCGGTGACGGAACCGGTCAACAGTTCGCAGCGGACTCCGGTCGGCGCCAGGTACCGGGAAATATTTGCATAGTGCTGACGGGCAAGGACTTCCGTAGGTGCCATCAGACAGGCCTGGTAGCCGTTGCCCACGGCGATGAGGGCCGACAGAACGGCGACCATCGTCTTGCCGGACCCGACGTCGCCCTGCAGGAGCCGGTTCATCTGGTGCCCGCTCATGAGGTCGGCGCGGATTTCCTTGATCACCCGCTTCTGGGCCCCGGTCAGCGCATAGGGCAGGGCGTTGAAACAGGCATTGAAGGCCGGCCCGACCTTGGGCATCGGGATCCCGTTCTCAGAACGGCTGAGGACGTATTTCTGTTTCAGGAGGGAGAGCTGCAGCAGGAAAAGTTCCTCCCACTTGAGCCGGTGGCGGGCCCGGGACAGGGCTTCTCCGCTGTCCGGAAAATGGATGTGTTTCAGCGCAAAACGCAGGCTGCAAAGGCCCTTCTCCCGCAGGATATATTCCGGAAGGGTTTCCTGCACGGCCGGGAGGCCGGACTCGATGGCCGCGGCCATCAGGCGGTTCATCACCTTGCCGGTGATACCGCCGCCGGAAAGCTTCTCCGTCGAAGGATAGACGCCGGTGAGTGTCCCCGCGAAGCTGCGCGCCCCTTCCGCCGGCGGGAAGTCGATTTCGGGATGCACCATGTTCAGGCGTCCGTTGAAGACCGCAGGCTTTCCGAAGAAAAGGAAGACACTGCCGGGCTTGAGCCGGTCCGCAGTGTATTTCACCCCACGGAAGAAGACCAGCTCCATCTGCCCGGAATCGTCCTGGACGACGACGCTGAGCCGCTTCCCGCCTTTTCCGGCCAGTTCGGCAGAGACGACCCGCGCCAGGATCTGGACATAGGCGGCGTCGCTCCGCACGTCCGCGATCCGCAGGATGGAACTCCGGTCGATATACCGGAAAGGATACAGGCGCAGCAGGTCCCCCACCGTCCGGACGGACAGTTCGGAGGCCAGCAGGGCGGCGCGCCGCGGCCCTACGCCCGGGAGGAACTGGACTCCCGTCTCCAATGGATCGTTCACATACATCACACAAATTTAGAAAAAAAATCCTTTTTCACTATCTTTGTGTCCGGATGGTCTTTCCGTCCGATTAAACAACCCAGCTTATGCAATCCGTTTATAAGGCCCTCGTTGCGGCCGCTGTCCTCATGATGACGAACTGTACTCCCAAGCAGGAAGCCGATTCCCGCTACATCGGGCCCGCCCGCCCCGAGATCACGGACGGAAAAATGACTCCGGAAGCCCTTCTCTCCCTGGGGCGTCTCTCCGACCCGCAGTTGTCCCCGGACGGCAAGTTCGTCCTGTACGGTGTCAGCTACACCTCCATTGAAGAAAACCGCTCCTGCAGGAACCTTTTCCTCTCCTGCCTGGAGGACACTGCATCCTTCCGGCAGGGCGACCGGATCCAGCTCACCGCCGACGGGCAGAGCCTCTCGTGCGCCCGCTGGTCGCTTGACGGGAGCAGTCTCTTCTACGTCCAGGGCGGCCAGCTGTGGAAAGCGTCCCTCGACCTGCGCGGCGCCCGCGCCGTGGAAGGCGGACAGGATGCTCCCGACGCGGATGCACTGAAGGGTCGCGTCCGCCTCTCGGACATCCCGGCGGGCATCGGGGAATTCTCGCTCAGTCCCGACCAGAGCCAGGTGCTCTTCAGCAGCACGGTGCCCGGCGCGGTCAAGACCCCGAAGGATTTCGACCCCGCCCTCGACAAGGCCGAAGCCTACGTCACCGAAGACCTGATGTACCGGCACTGGGACCACTGGACGACCGAACGCCCGCAGACCTATGTCGCGCCCCTGGGCGGAACGGAGGCTTGCATCACCGAAGCGAACGCGCTCAATATCCTGGGCGCGGATGCCGGGAAGTATGAACTCCCGACGGAGCCGTTCGGCGGGATGGAACAACTCTCCTGGAGCCCGGACGGGCAGATGGTCGCCTACTCCTGCAAGAAGGTGGAGACCGGAAAGGAATACGCCTTCTCGACGGATACGGAAATCTATATTTACAAGATCATTACCGGCGAAACGGCCGTCATCCCGATGGGCGGAGGCTACGACACCGACCCGGTCTGGAGCCCGGACGGGAAGCACATCGCTTTCCTGAGCATGGCGCGCAACGGCTATGAGGCCGACCAAACGCGCCTGATGGTGGCCGACCTGCAGTACAAGGCGGAGGGCGAAGGGCAAACCGCCCTGCCGGCCGTTCTCGGAGCACGTGACGTCTCCACCGGATTCGACTACAACGCCGCGGGACCCGTCTGGTCCGAAGACGGACACTACCTGTATTTCAACGCCCTCGTCAACGGCCTGCAAGGCATCTTCAAGGTCGACGCGCTGGCAGGCGCCCTGACGGCGGAGGCGCACCACGACATCGCGCCCGTTCCGGTGCGGATCACCCCCGATGACGCCTGGTACGATTTCAACTCGCCCTTCGCCCTGCGCGGCGGCGACCTGCTCGCCTCCTACTGCTCGATGGAATTCCCGAACGAGCTCGTCTGCGTACACGAAGCGGAAGGCACGTTCGAGCGCCTGACCGACGAGAACGGGCACATCATCGGCGCCCTCGCCCCCTACGAGACCCAGGCGCGCTGGATCGACACCGTCGACGGGAAGAAGATGCTCACGTGGGTCCTCCTGCCGCCCGGCTTCGATCCCGCCCGCAAGTATCCGGCCATCGAGATCTTCCTCGGAGGCCCGCAGGGTACCCTCAGCCAGGGCTGGAGCTACCGCTGGAACTACCGCCTGATGGCCGCCCAGGGTTATGTCGTCATCCTGCCCAACCGGCGCGGCACGACGGCCTTCGGCCAGGAATGGTGCGAACAGATCAGCGGCGACTACCCCGGCCGCAACATGCAGGACTACCTGAGCGCTGCCCGGGAGCTGAAGAAGGAGCCCTGGATCGGCAAGATGGCCGGCTGCGGCGCCTCCTATGGCGGCTACAGCGTCTACTACATGGCCGGCATCCACGGCGACACCTACGACTGTTTCATCGCGCACGCCGGCATCTTCGACGAGAAATACATGTACTACGAGACCGAGGAAATGTGGTTCCCGAACTGGGACAACGGCGGCCTGACGGAATATGCCTACACCCCGGGACAGACCGGCCCCGCCGGTGACGGGAAGACTTTCGGCGGCATGCAGCAAGCCGGATCGCCCTGGAGCGACGCCCCGAAGGCGATCCGCCACTACGCCAACTCCCCCGCGGCGAACGTCACCCGGTGGCACACGCCGATCCTCTGCATCCACGGCATGATGGACTACCGCATCCCCTACGACCAGGGCATGGCCGCCTTCAACGCCGCCCAGATGATGGGCGTTCCCTCGAAACTCATTGTCTTCCCGCAGGAGAACCACTGGATCCTGCGGCCCCAGAACGCACTGTTCTGGCACCGCAGCTACTTCGAATGGCTCGACCGCTGGTGCAAGTCCTGAGGCGCTTTCCTACTTGGGAAACGCGTTGTTGTCCAGTTTGAAAATGTTGCTGACGTGATGGAATCCCCGCTTCTCGAAGAAGCGGTGGGCAGCATGGTTGTCCTTCCCCGATTCCAGGTAGATATCCCGGACGCCCTGTCCGCGCAGCCAGCCGATGGCCGTGGACAGGAGCGCACCGCCGGCGCCGCCGCCACGGAAGGTGGGACTCACCAGCACGTCGCAGACCACCCCGAACGGAGCGTCCCCGTCTTCTTCGATGTCCGCCACACAGAAGCCGACGATGGTTCCGTCGTCGTCGACGGCCTTCCAGACCGCAGCCTCTTCCGGAGCCGTCATGTGGGCAAGGATGTAGCGCATCCATTTTTCACGCCCGTCCGGGGCGACAGCGCTCAGCAAGGTGCCATCTTCCGTAAAACACCCCGTTCCAACCCCCATCTGCATTTCTCCGTGTGAGATATAGGAAGGGTCGGCATCGAGATGGGCGAAGAACATGTCCGAGAGGACCGGTGCGTCCTGAAGCTGTGCGGGAAGTATTTTCATTTTTCTTGCAAGTGTCTGACAATAAAATCTTTCAGTCCATGTACCAGCAGGTACAGGATGGCGAAGAAGGCGATGGCGGCGACCAGGGCGATGACGACCGTCGAAATGACGGGCCGGTCGGCAATGCCCAGATAGTCGAGGAACGGCATCCGCGTCTCCATGAAGAACAGCTGGAAGGCGGAAGCCACGGAAATGAAACCGAGGATCAGGTTCAGCATGTTCTCGGACCGGGCCGACTTCGAGTCGCTGATGTTGCGCAGGCTGTTGTCCAGCGTTTCCATCAAGGAGGAGACTTTCTCCTGGTCCGCATCGAGTTCCAGACGGCGCACCGTGCGGTCGTACATCACCTTATGTGAAGGGAACTTGGACATCTTGACCACGTCGAGCCGGAGGAGCATCCGGGAGAGGCGGACACTCAGTTCGGCATTGTCGCGGATCAGGCGGTCCGGCGAGCGCCGCATCCGATGATCGTCCGTCGCTTCGATCAGGCGGTCCGCCACATAGCCCAGCACGTATTTCCGCGCGAGGACCATCTGCAGGATCACGAGGTACTCCGGCCACGAGACATGGTAGCGCATCCGCTCCGCAAGGTGCTTCTTCCAGTCCACGCCTTTGGATTCCGCGCCACGGCGGCCGTAGGTGCCCAGCACCATGCAAACGGAACTTCCGGCCAGGACGAGGTCGTCCGTGTCGATGGCGATGTTCTCCCCGCAGACTTCCTCGTAAGCGGCCGGGTCGCGGTAGGGCCACTCCGAAGGATAGAGCGTAAGCAGACCGATCAGCTCGCTCTTGTGCTCGTTTCGGATATGGTCGACGATCTGCGCCTCGCTGAGCGCCGGCTTCCGGGAGAGGCTGAAGAGGTCGGGGCCGCCCTTCCCTCCTTCCGGGTGGGCGATGTTCTCCCAGATGTCCGCCATCGCATAGTGCAGGTCGTTCTCGGTGGTGCCGGGGAACTTGAACGGATGCCGGCCCCGGCGGGCATACTCCGGCTTGTCCTGCGTGCACTGCTTGTAGAGGAACAGCTTGTAGCGCAAGGCAATCTGGTCAAAATAGCGGCCTTTCCCCTTGATTTCCAGCGATTCGCCATCGGGAAGGTAGGCGCCGTCCACGCCGTAACGGAGGTTCCGGACGGAGAAGCGGCTTTCGAAGTTGATGTCGGTCTGGGACCAGTGGTCTTTCCCGTTTTCCTCCTGCGCCATGTCCTTGCTCCAGAATTCGGCGCTCAGCCAGATGGACAGCAGGGCGATCAGGTCGTCCGTCGTGGCGGTGCGGGTCATCCGGCAGGAGGCGCCATCGAACAGGAAACGGTAGGTCAGCGAGACGACATGGCCGAAGAACAGGGACATTTCCACGTTACAGTGTCCGGAGAAGGTCTGGCCTTTCAGCGGCATCTCGAAATCGAAACCGCGCAGCGAGCAGCGGCGTACGTTCCGGACCGCTTCGTCCTTCTTGCTGTGGAGGATGAAGATCTGCTCTTCAATGTTGCGGCCGCTCCGTGCGATGGGAACGTCCAGTTCATCCGCCCGCGCAATGAAGACGGAGCCGGCTTTGTTGAAACAGGGGGCGTAGTTTTCCTGCCCTTCCGGGCGCTCCGGGTCCAGCAGTTCTTTCACGTAGAACTTCCGCTCGTGATGGAGGGAGAAGGTCTGGATGAAGACGATGGAGAAACCGGGGTATCTCAACGGGGCGTTGCACATGGGTAATGTCCTTTGTTTCCGCAAAGATAACAAAAAAAGAGGATGGCCGGCATGTCACACAGACTTTCGCAGCCATCCTCCTTGTACCCCCGAGGCGAATCGAACGCCTATCGTCGGAACCGGAATCCGAAATTCTATCCATTAAACTACAGGGGCGTATCGGATACGGATGCAAAGGTAAACATTTTCTTTAAAAATACACACAAAGAAATTCGGTTTTTACAGGATATTTATGTATTTTTGCCTAATATGAAATAAAGTGAAATTTCTTATGAAGAAAGCCTATCTTTTCCCCGGTCAGGGGTCGCAATTCCCTGGAATGGCGAAAGATCTCTACAATAGCCTCCCCAAGGCGAAGGAACTGCTTGAGAGAGCCAACGAGGTCCTTGGATTCCGAATCACCGACATCATGTTCGAAGGGACGGCGGAAGACCTGAAAGCAACGCAGGTCACCCAGCCGGCCATCTTCCTGCACTCCGTCGTCCTGGCCAAGTGCCTGGAGGACTTCCGGCCCGACATGGTCGCCGGCCACTCCCTGGGCGAATTCTCCGCCCTCGCCGCGGCCGACGCCGTCGCGTTTGAAGATGCGTTGCGCCTCGTCCACCTGCGGGCGACCGAAATGCAGAAATGCTGCGAGAAAGTGCCCGGTACGATGGCTGCCGTCATCGGCCTGTCGAACGAGCAGGTGGAGGAGATCTGTGCCTCCTGCGAAGGCACCGTCATCCCCGCCAACTACAACTGCAACGGCCAGGTGGTCATTTCCGGCGCGCGTGAAGCCGTCGAGGCCGCCTGCGCGAAGGCGAAGGAAGCGGGTGCCAAACGCGCCCTTCCCCTTGCCGTCGGCGGCGCGTTCCATTCCCCGCTCATGGAGCCGGCCCGCGTGGAACTGGGCAAGGCCATCGAAGCCACGCCCATCGTCGCCCCGGTCTGTCCCGTCTACCAGAACGTCACCGGCGAACCCACGACGGATCCCGTCCTCATCAAAGAGCAGCTGCTCAAGCAACTCACCTCTCCCGTGAAATGGACGCAGACCGTCGGGAACATGCTCCGCGACGGTGCGGAATCCTTCACGGAAGTCGGCCCCGGTACCGTGCTGCAGGGCCTTGTGAAGCGCATCGCCGCCGGGAAGGAAGGCATCCTCATCGAAGGTATTACAACTCTATAGAAAACCACATACATCCACCTGCGATATGGCGAAAGAAAAGAAATTCATCACCTGCGACGGCAACACCGCTGTAGCCTCCATCGCGTATCTCTTCAGCGAGAACGCCTGTATCTATCCCATCACCCCGTCCTCCCCGATGGCGGAGAACATCGATGAATGGGCAGCCCACGGAAAGAAGAACCTGTGGGGAGAGAAAGTCAGTGTCACTGAACTGGAAAGCGAAGCCGGCGCCTCGGGCGCCGTGCACGGTTCCCTCCAGGCAGGCGTGCTCACCACGACCTACACCGCTTCGCAAGGCCTCCTGCTGATGATCCCGAACATGTACAAGATCGCGGGCGAAATGCTGCCCGCCGTCTTCCACGTCTCCGCCCGTACCCTGGCCACCCACGCCCTCTCCATCTTCGGAGACCACCAGGACGTGATGGCGTGCCGCCAGACCGGCTTCGCGCTGCTGGCGTCGGGTTCCGTCCAGGAAGCCCAGGACATGGCGGCGGTCGCGCACCTGTCGGCCATCAAGTCCAGCATCCCGTTCCTCCACTTCTTCGACGGTTTCCGCACCTCGCATGAAATCCAGAAGATCGAGGCGCTGGACGAGGACGACCTCCGCAAGATGGTCAGCGAGAAGTCGCTGAAGGCGTTCCGCGCCCGTGCCCTGAATCCGGACGCCCCCGTCACACGGGGCACCGCCCAGAACGGCGACGTCTACTTCCAGGCCGCGGAATCCCGCAACCGGATCTATGACGAAGTGCCGAATATCGTGGCACGCTACATGGGCGAAATCAGCGAGCTGACCGGCCGCGAATACCGGCCGTTCACCTATTACGGCGCCCCCGACGCGGAGACCGTCGTCATCGCGATGGGTTCCGTCACCGAGACCGTCAAGGAGACGATCGACTACCTCGCCCAGAAGGGACGCAAGTACGGCCTGGTGTCCGTGCACCTCTACCGTCCGTTCGCACCGCAGTACTTCCTGAAGGTGCTGCCCAAGAACGTGAAGAAGATCGCGGTGCTCGACCGCACCAAGGAGCCCGGCGCCCTGGGCGAACCGCTCTACCTCGACGTGAAGGCCCTGTTCCAGGACCGTCCCGACGCCCCGCTCATCATCGGTGGCCGTTACGGACTCTCCTCCAAGGACACGACGCCCGCGCAGATCGTGGCCGTCTTCGACAACCTCGAGCGCAAGGAGCCCAAGAACGGGTTCACCGTCGGCATCGTGGACGATGTCACCTTCAAGTCCCTGCCGATCAAAAGCGAGATCTCGATCGTGAAGCCCGGCACCACCGAGTGCAAGTTCTACGGACTGGGCAGCGACGGCACCGTCGGTGCCAACAAGAACACCATCAAGATCATCGGCAGCCACACGCAGAAATACTGCCAGGCTTATTTCGACTACGATTCCAAGAAATCCGGCGGCTACACCTGTTCGCACCTCCGCTTCGGCGACCTGCCGATCAAGGCGCCCTACCTGGTGAGCACGCCCGATTTCGTCGCCTGCCACGTGCCGTCCTACCTGCAGAAGTACGACGTCCTGAAGGGCATCAAGCCCAAAGGCACCCTGCTGCTGAACAGCCTCTGGGACGAAGAGGAGACCGTCAAGCGGATTCCCGAACACGTGAAGGCCGTCATCGGCAAGAAGAAGATCCGGCTGTTCATCATCAACGCCACCAAGATCGCGGCGGAGATCGGTCTCGGCGGCCGCACCAACACGATCCTGCAGTCGGCGTTCTTCAAGATCACCGGCATCATCCCTTACGAAGATGCTGTCAAGTACATGAAGGAAGCGATCGTCAAGAGCTATGGCAACAAGGGCGAGAACGTCGTGAACATGAACTACGCTGCGGTCGACCGCGGCGGCGAGTACACCGAGGTGAAGATTCCCGCCGAGTGGGCTTCGATCACGTCGAAGTTCGAGACGCCCAACAAGGACCGTCTCGCTCCCGCCTTCGTCAAGGAAATCGCGGACGTGGTGAACGCCCAGAACGGTGATACGCTGCCTGTCAGCGCCTTCCTCCACTATGCCGACGGTACGATGCCGGCCGGCACGACGGCCTTCGAGAAGCGCGGCGTAGCCGTGAACGTCCCGTCCTGGGACGCCGCGAAGTGCATCCAGTGCAACACCTGCGCCTTCGTCTGCCCGCACGCTGCCATCCGCCCGTTCCTGCTGGACGCCAAGGAAGCGCAGGCCGCTCCCGAAGGGCTCAAGCAGGCCCAGGGCAAGGCCGTGCTGAAAGACTATGTCTTTGCGATGGGCATCTCCGTGGACGACTGTACGGGCTGCGGCAACTGCGCCGACGTCTGCCCCGCCAAGGAGAAAGCCCTCACGATGGTCTCCGCGCTCGACCAGCACGTCGAGCAGGAGCGCTTCGACTGGCTCTCCTCCAAGGTGGGTTACAAGGACAACGTGGTCAACAAGGCGGCGAACGTCAAGAACTCCCAGTTCGCCCAGCCGCTGTTCGAGTTCAGCGGCGCCTGCGCCGGCTGCGGCGAGACCCCGTACATCAAGAACATCACCCAACTCTTCGGCGACCGCATGATGATCGCCAACGCCACCGGTTGTTCTTCCATCTACGGTGCCTCCTTCCCCGCTTCCCCGTACTGCACGGACGCCAAGGGACACGGTCCCGCCTGGCAGAACTCCCTCTTCGAGGACAACGCCGAATTCGGACTGGGCATGAAGATCGGTTCCGACCGTGCCCGCGAGACGGTGGCCGCCCTGATGCAGGAAGCCATCGCAAGCGACAAGTGCGCCGACGCGCTGAAGGACCTCTTCCGCCGCTGGCTCGATGCGCCCGAGGATGCCGCCGTCACCCGTGAGGTGGCCGACCAGGCGGCACCGCTGCTGGCCGAATCGAAGTGCAAGGCCTGCAAGAAACTGCTGGATTACAAGCACTTCATCCCTTCACGGAGCCAGTGGATCTTCGGTGGCGACGGCTGGGCCTATGACATCGGTTACGGCGGTCTCGACCATGTGCTCGCCTCCGGCAAGAACGTGAACGTGCTGGTGCTCGACACCGAGGTGTACTCCAATACCGGCGGCCAGAGTTCCAAGTCCACGCCGGCCGGAGCAATCGCCAAATTCGCGGCTTCCGGCAAGAAGATCCGCAAGAAAGACCTGGGCATGATGGCCATCAGCTACGGCTATGTCTATGTTGCGCAGGTGGCGATGGGCGCCAGCCCGGCCCAGTACCTGAACGCGATCAAGGAAGCCGAAGCCTACGACGGACCGTCCCTGGTCATCGCCTACGCCCCGTGCATCAACCACGGTCTGAAGGCGGGCATGGGACTCAGCCAGAAAGAGGAGAAACTGGCCGTCGAATGCGGCTACTGGCATCTCTTCCGCTACAATCCCGCCCTCGAGGAGCAGGGCAAGAATCCGTTCACCCTCGATTCCAAGGAGCCTGACTGGACGAAGTTCCAGGCCTTCCTGAAGGGTGAGGTGCGGTTCGCATCCCTGTACAAGCTGTTCCCGGAAAGCGCTGACGAGCTCCTGGCCCTGACCGAGCAGTTCGCCAAGGTCCGCTACGGAAACTACGCCCGCCTCGCCGGGAAATAACGGTTTTCCGACCTCTTCCCAGAAGCCCGACCCTTTTCCGGCCGGGCTTCTTTGTTTTATGTATTTTTTTGTGTAAGTTTGAGGAAACCAAAACATTTGCTTAGGATGAAAAAGATCTTCTTCTGTTTCATCGTCTTCCTGGCGGGCGTCCTGGCCTCCGCGCAGCCTGCCCCCACCTCGTTCGTCCGCGCGATGACGGGGACCGGCCTGGACGGCCGCATCATTCCCCTGGCCGTCACCCCCTTCGGCATGGTCCAACTCGGCCCTGACACGTACTACATCGGCTGCGGATACCACTACGACCACCCGGACATCGTCAGTTTCAGCCACTCGCATGCCTGCGGGAACGGTGGCGGCGACATGCAGGACATTTGTGTGATGCCGCTGCCCGCCGACCGCGACTGGCTTTCGCTGAAGACCTGGCCCGAGGACATCCGTAGCGCCTACTCGCACGAGCGGGAGCAAGCCGAACCGGGCTATTACAGCGTCGACCTGCTGGATTTCGGCATCCGGGCGGAACTCTCCGCAACGGACCGGTGCGGCGTCCACCGCTATACCTTCCCCACCGGGTCGAAGCGCCAGTATTTCTGCATCGACATGAAACGCGGAAACGCTTCACGCGCCACCACGGTACCCGAAGAATTCCACGACACCGTGATGGTCAGCCGGATCCGCATCATCGACGAATACAATGTCTGCGGCTACCGGGTGACGGAAGGCTGGTCGCCGGAAGAGCATGCCTGCTTTCACGCCCACTTCAACAAGCCCGTCACCGGCGTACGGCTGTATAACGACCGGCGTCCCTCGACGAGCCGGGACATCACCAGCCGAGACGTACGGGCCGTACTGGAATTCGCGGACGACGGACTTCCGCTGGAGGTGCAGGTCGGCTACTCCCCCGTCAGCGAGGAAGGCGCCCGGATGAACTGGGAAGCCGAAGCGGCCGGGGTCGCGTTCGACGAGA
Source organism: uncultured Bacteroidia bacterium (assembly GCA_902801205.1). Lineage (GTDB taxonomy): Bacteria > Bacteroidota > Bacteroidia > Bacteroidales > UBA932 > Cryptobacteroides. The sequence goes on along the minus strand of CADCHE010000011.1, from coordinate 50,587 downwards.
TCCGTCAGCGCGCGCGGGAGGCCTGGGACAGGGAACTCTCCGCCATCCAGGTATTCGACGGAGACTCCGAGCAGAAGCAACTGTTCTACACCAGCCTCTATTTCGCGCTGATGTACCCGCAGCTCTACAGCGACGTGGACGGCGGTTACCGCAGCAGCGACTTCCGGGCCCACAAGGCCTCCTACCGCTATTATGCCGGCGTACTGGGGCTCTGGGACACATTCCGTGCGCAGAACCCGCTGGTGTCGATCCTGCGTCCGGACGTGACGGCCGACCTGATGAAGACCTTCCTTGACCACTGGCGCCACTGCGGACAGCTGCCCATCTGGACGATCAACGGCGAGGAGAACATGTGCATGACGGGCCTCCACGCGATGCCTGTCATCGCCTCCGCCTACGCACGCGGCATCCGGGACTTCCCCGCCGATTCGCTGCTGGAAGCGATGAAAGTCTCCGCCCAGCGCGATACCTTCGGCTTCTTCTGCCGGAAATTCCGCGGTGCGAAATACTACCGCCAGTACGGCTACGTTCCGTGCGACCTGGAAACGCACGCAACGTCCAAGACGCTGGAATACTGTTACGACGACTGGTGCATCGCCCAGATGGCGCGGATGCTCGGCAAGAAAAAAGACTACAGGGAATACATGCGGTACGCCCGCTGGTTCCGCAACGTCTTCGACCCGGAGGCCGGCTTCATGCGCGGCCGGAACGCCGACGGCACCTGGCGGCCCGGCTTCGACCCGCTCTACGACGGCGGATACGGCGAGATCTCGGACTTCTGCGAAGGGAACAGCTACCAGTACACGTTCTTCGTCCCGCACGACGTGTACGGGCTCATGGAACTGATGGGCGGACGCGAGGCCTTCACCGGGACGCTCGACTCCCTCTTCCTCACGGCGCCCCCCGGACAGAAGGCCTACATCGCCTCCAACCCGGACCAGTTCGGCTACCTGGGACAGTATGCCCATACCAACGAGCCGGTGCACCACGTCATCTATATGTATAATTACGCGCGGAAACCCTGGAAGTGCCAGGAGAAGGTACGCGACGTGCTGTACTCCCAGTACCACACCGGTCCCGCCGGCCTGTGCGGGAACGACGACACCGGCCAGATGTCGGCCTGGTACGTGATGAGCGCCCTGGGCTTCTACCCCGTCACGCACGGGCAGGACATCTTCGTCATCGGCACACCCATGTTCCGGAAAGTGACGCTCAAGCACGCGAAAGGGACGCTGACGCTGCTGGCGCCCGCCGCGGACAAGGACCACCCGTACATTTCCGGCATCCGAGTGAACGGGAAGAAATACCGCCGGAACTACTTCCGCGGCAAGGATCTCTTCAACGGGGATGTCACGGTGGAATTCACCCTGCAGGACCACCCGGACATGCGCTGGGGGACCCGCCGGCGGGACTGCCCGCCCGGAGCGGACGGGAGCAGAAGATCGAAAAAATAATTTTTTAATGAAATTTCAATATTAATTGTTGTTTTTCATAAATTATTTATATATTTGCCACAGAAACCTATCACACATTACGCTTATGAATACCTGGTGGACATCTTTGACCCCGACAATGCAGATCCTGTGGGGCATCACCCTGACGGCGACGCTGGTTTTCATCATCCAGAGCATCCTGACCTTCATGGGGCTCGGTGACACGGGCGCCGACACGGACTTCGACGTTCCCGACGACGTGGGCGCCGACATCGCGCACGACGGCACGGGCCTGGACGCGGATCCTGGCATGAACCTGCTGACGTTCCGCAACTTCGTCAACTTCTTCCTCGGCTTCGGCTGGTCGGCCATCCTGCTGCGTGACAGCATCTCCTCGAACGCCCTCCTCTACCTGATCGCCGGTCTCGTGGGCATCGCCCTCGTCGCGGCCGTCATGTGGATGTTCAAATGGCTCTACGGCATGCAGCAGAGCGGCAACATCGACCTGAACAAGTCGGCCGTCGGCTGCCAGGGCCAGACCTACCTGACCATTCCCGGCGAACGCTCCGGCACCGGCAAGGTGCAGATCACCATCCAGGGCGCCGTCCGTGAATACGAAGCCGTCACCGACGGCGACGCCATCAAGACCGGTACGCCCATCAAGGTGACCGAAGTCATCAACAACACCATCCTCCTGGTGGAGGAACTTCAGTCCGGAATCATTTAAAAACCATCGTATTTTATTATGGATATCACGCTTATTCTGATTATCGTAGCGGTCCTGTTCGTCACGCTGGCCGCCATTCTGAAGCGCTATCGCCGCTGCCCTTCCGACAAGATCCTCGTCATCTACGGTAAGACCGGCAAGAACGCTTCCGGTTCCATCTCCTCCGCCCGCTGTATCCACGGTGGCGCCGCCTTCATCTGGCCGGTCTTCCAGGACTATGCGTTCCTGGACCTCAAGCCCATCTCCATCGAATGCAACCTGACCAACGCCCTGTCCAAGCAGAACATCCGTGTCGACGTCCCCTGCCGGTTCACCGTCGGTATTTCGACGGACCCGGAGAACATGACCAACGCCGCCGAGCGACTGCTGGGCCTGTCCGTGGACAGCATCCAGAGCATTGCAACGGATATCCTTTTCGGCCAGCTGCGTCTGGTCATCGCGACGATGGACATCGAGGAGATCAACGCAGACCGGGACAAGTTCCTGGCGAACGTCTCCACCAACGTGGAAGCCGAACTCCGCAAGATCGGCCTCAAACTCATCAACGTGAACGTCACCGATATCCGCGACGAGTCCGGGTACATCGAAGCCCTCGGTAAGGAAGCCGCCGCCAAGGCGATCAACGACGCGAAGAAGAGCGTCGCCGAACAGAACCGCTTCGGTGAGATCGGTAAGGCGGAAGCCGACCGGGACAAGGACATCCGGATTGCCGAAACCACCCGTGATACCCGTATCAAGACGGCGGAAGCGAACGCCCTGGCCGTGGAAGGTGAGAACAGCTCCAAGATCGCCATCGCCAATTCCGACGCCCTCCGGCGCGAAAAGGAGGCGGAAGCGGCCCGCGTGGCCGTCGCCGCAGAAAAGGTGCAGGCCGCGAAGGCGCTCCAGGAAGCCTACCAGAGCGAGCGCGACGCCGAGCTTGCCCGTGCCGAGCGTGAAAAGGCGACCCAGCAAGCGAACATCGTCGTTCCCGCAGAGATCGAGAAGCAGCGCCTGATCATCGAGGCCGAGGCGGAAGCCGAGAAACTGCGCCGCACCGCCAAGGGTGAAGCCGACGCGATCTTCGCCAAGATGGACGCGCAGGCCCGCGGTACCCTCGAAATCCTCACCAAGCAAGCGGACGGTTTCGGCAAGCTGGTCGAGGCGGCCGGCGGCGACGCCCGCGAAGCCATCACCATGCTGATTTCCGACAAACTGCCCGAACTGGTGAAGACCCAGGTCGAAGCCGTCAAGGGCATCAAGATCGACAAGGTCACCGTCTGGGACGGCAACGGAGCCGGAAAGGACGGGAAGTCCTCTACGGCCGGTTTCATCTCCGGTCTGATGGGCTCCGTTCCCCCGCTCCAGGACCTCTTCAAGATGGCCGGTCTCGATCTGCCTTCCTACCTGAAGGGCAAGGACGCTCCGGAAGAGCAGGAAGCCGCCCCGGCTGAAAAGGAGGGTTAGCGGTATGCCGATCATCGTCAATGTCGATGTGATGCTGGCAAAGCGGAAAATGTCCTCGAACGAGCTTGCCTCGAAGATCGGCATCTCCGCCGTCAACCTCTCCATCCTGAAGACAGGCAAGGCCAAAGGGGTGCGTCTGTCGACGCTGGACGCCCTGTGCAAGGCGCTCGACTGCCAGCCTGGCGACCTGCTCGAATACCGTGAGTGAACGATGAAGATCAAAGAGACCCTCCACATCGCAAAGCGATTCATCACGGAGGATATCTGGCACTTGGACATGCGGGCCCTCTCCCAGGGGAAGGCCCGCCTTGTCCATGATTTGAAGGTCTGCCTGAATGCAGTCCAGCAGATCGGGCGCAACAACGTCGGATTGCTTTCCGTCTCGCTCTGCTACTTCTGCACGCTGGCCGCCATTCCCCTGCTGGCCGTCTGCTTCGCCCTGACCGGCGGGCTGCAGCTGGATTTCCGGCTGCAGAACCTGCTCTATTCGAACTTCGGAAGCGACAACCCTTTCGTGGAATGGATCATCCACGCGGCGGACAACATCCTCGCAACGGCCCAGTCGGGCGTTTTCGGCATCGTCAACGCCCTGCTGTTCATCTGGCTCATCATCTGGATGATGGACCGTGTCGAGAAAGTCTTCAACATCGTCTGGGAAATCCCGCAGAACCGGACGCGGGGGAAGAGTTACCTGGTGGACATGGGCATCACGCTCCTCATCCCCTTCATCATCGTCATCTTCTTCCTGGGATCCGTCGTGTACACCAACGTGTTCGACTGGATTTTCCCGAAGATTCCCGGGGTGACGGAAAAGATCCAGTCCCTGCTGGGCTGGTTGATCTTCGCCGTCATCACCATCTTCACGCTGTCGTCGATGTACAAGTTCATCCCGAACACGCACGTCCATTACAAGTATGCCCTGCAGGCGGCGCTCATCTCCGGTATCGCCTTCACCCTGCTGCAGTACCTGTACCTGGAAACGCAACTCATGGTGACGCGGCTCAACGCCGTATACGGCACCATCGCCGCGATTCCGCTTTTCCTTCTGTGGCTCCGCTTCGGATGGCTCATCATCATCTTCGGCGTCCAATTCACCTATTCCTTCCAGACCATCGGCGAACAGGACCAGCTCCCGGCCGAGGGGTCGGAACAATCCTGACCGCATGAAACGAACCCGTATCCTGCAAGTGCTGGCTGCCCTGCTGGCCGCATCCATCCTCACCGCCGCCCCTGCTTCCGCCCAGCGGCGCAAAGCAAAGAAAAACCTCCTGGACGGTACGACGATTACCCTGAAGACCGGTGCGCCGGCCCTCCCGATGGAACAACGCCTGACTGCGCTGAGTCCGTTCGGACTGGGGAACTTCGCCCCCACGAAAACCTTTTTTCTCTATCCGCTCGGAGAGGAAGGAGGCAAGGGCATCGTCGAAAACGGCGTAGCTGTCACCGGAGGGCCGATGTGGGAAAGCGCGGTCCAAGGGCCGGAAATCCCCTTGCCGGGCGGTTTCATGCTCAATGTGACGGACAGTGCCCGGGTCGACCTCTACCTGCCGCCCGAATGCAACGGGCAGATGGTCGTCTGCTGCCCCGGTGGCGGATATGCCGGACTCTCCACCTGGGGCGAAGGCGCCTACATGGCCAAATGGTTGTGGGACAGGGGCATCGCCTGCGCCGTCCTGAAATACAGGATGCCCGGCGGCCGGTGGGAAGTACCGCTGCAGGACGTCCAGAACGCGCTGCGCTACTGCCGCTTCCATGCCGCGGAATGGGGGGTGCGCCAGATCGGCGTCGCAGGATTTTCCGCCGGCGGGCACCTTGCTTCCTGTGCGGAAACGCTGTTCACCAGCGAGGAAACGCGGCCGGATTTCGCCATCCTCTGCTACCCGGTCATCTCCTTCGGGGAAGCATTCGGTGACTTCGAGACGCGGGACAACCTCATCGGCGCGCCAGAGCGTTGGGACGGACGCCGGAACGGAACCGGAAGCGTCGACGCCATCTTTACGATGCGGAACACGTGGAAGTCCCTGGTGGAAGACTACTCCACGCAGAACAATGTCACGGCACAGACGCCGCCCACCTTCATCGCCACCAGCACCGACGACAACGACGTCGACGTGGAAAACGCCATCTGCTTCTACCGCGCGCTGAAGCAGAACGGCGTGAGCGCCGAACTGCATATATACCCGTACGGCGGGCACGGATGGAGTTTTACAGATCCGGCCATCGGGCTCGATCCCGGCACCTTCCAGGACAACCTCGGCGCCTGTCGGCCCGAGTTCAGCGACGAACTGGACCGCTGGCTCGCCCTGCAGCGGAACGACCGGGAGCGGCTGGCCATCCTGCCGGGTGCACCACGGATCGATGAGACGAAGCCGCGGGAAAGCGTCCGTCTCTACCCTGAGGGGCAGCGGAGTGACAAAGGAATCGACGGCATCACCCTCGGGCCGGTCGCATCGAACGGGGTTACCGGGCCGGAAGTGTACGACCGGCAGAACGGCGTGCTCTTCAATGTGGGGGACAGCGTGCGATTCGACCTGTACCTGCCGGAACGGCCGGTCGGGAAGATGGTCATCGTCCTTCCGGGCGGCGGATACGCCTTCACTTCCGCCCGCCACGAAGGAGAGACGGTCGCCTGGTGGCTCTGCAGCAAGGGCATCGGCGCAGCCGTGCTGAATTACCGCATGCCGAACGGACATCTGGAAATCCCGCTCGCCGACGTGCAGAACACGTTCCGCTGGTGCCGCGCACATGCCGCGGAGTGGGGTGTGGAGCAGATCGGGATCCTGGGATTTTCGGCCGGCGGGCACCTGGCCGCCACCGCCAGCACCCTCTACACGGATCCCCTCACCCGCCCGGACTTCGCCGTGCTGATTTATCCCGTCACGTCCTGCGTGGACGGCGTCGGGCACGAGATGAGCACGTCCAACATGATTGGCGAACGGGCGGCATGGGCCGGGAACAAGGCCGGCCGCGACGCGGCCGTTGCGGGGCATACACCGTACCTCCAGGTCGCTTCCGACACGCCGCCGACATTCCTCGTCTTCTGCACCGACGACGATATGGTACCGCCTGAAAACGAACTGCGCTATTACGAAGCGCTCCACCGGAATGGTGTCCCGTGCGAGTTGCACGCCTTCCCCGCCGGTGGGCACGGCTGGGGTTTCCGGACGGAACAGTTCGGCGAAGACCCGTTCCGCGACTTCCGCCACCCGTTCTTCCAGGCCATGGCGCGGTTTTTATCAGAACGGTAAGACGCTATGGACAAGAGGGTTGTCATCCGATGGACTGCTGCACTCTGCCTGCTTCTGTCCGCCTGTTCCCATCCAGCGGAAGAGAAGCCGGACGAACCGCTGCCAACCCTCGCAAAACTGGCCATGCTTACGAAGTCCGTCTCGCTGACATCGGGCGGTGAGGCCTATGTGGATTTCAAGGTCAATCCCTATGAGGCGGCGTTCGACTACGACGTAGAAAACGGCCGGTGCGCCATTTCACTGAGCAACCAGTATGGGACCGACGCCGCTTTCAGTTTCCGCATCAAGCGCATCGCTCCGCTCAGCGACAGCTATGCCGACGTGGGGAAATACCGTGTCTGGCTGGAAGACTCCTTCGTCAAGCATACCTACGAAGAACTGTGCTGTCTCCAGCTCACGGACGCCTACGGCCGGAAAAGCCGCTCGGACGGGTTCAAGGTCAACTGTGCCTGCGACCCGGCTACGAGGGCCGTGCTGGACCTGGGGCTTCCGCTCGTACGGATCATCACGGAAAACGGCGAGGAGCCGCGCTGCGACTATGTATCCTGTCCGCCCGGCTGCATGGGCGGAGGCATCCGCAACGCCACGAAAGTGCCCGGTTCGGTCACCATCCTTTCCGGAGACGAAATCCGCTACGCCAGCGGCAATTACAAGAAGGACGCGAGCGGGATGACCGTCAAGATCCGCGGCAACACCAGCGCCTACCCGGCGAAAAAGCCTTTCAAGATCAAGCTGCAGAAAAAAGCGGACCTGCTGGGCCGCGGCAACGACGCCAAGTACAAGGACAAGGAATGGCTGCTGCTCCGGTACGACCAGCTCAAAATGCTGGCCGGCTTGAAGGTCAACGAACTGATCGGCATGTCATGGACCCCTGCCTTCCAGTTCGTCAACCTCGTATTCAACGGTGACTACCGAGGCGTATACATGCTCGCAGAATCGGTAAAACGCAACGAGGACTGCCGCCTGAGGGTCAGCAAGGCCGGCTATGTCATCGAGTACGACGCCTACTGGTGGAACGAGGACGTCACGTTCACCAACGGATGGAATCCGAGCATGGCCTATACGTTCAAATATCCCGATTCGGACGACGTTACGCCCGAGGAGGTCGCCTATATCCGGAAATACATCGGCCGGGTGGAAAGCGCGATTGTAGACGGCACATACGAGCAGCGTATCGATGTCGTCTCCTTCGCCCGCTGGCTGGCCGCACACGACATCCTGGGCAGCCTGGACGGCGCCGGATCGAACATGTACCTGACCAAGTACGACGCTACGGACAATTCGAAACTGGCGATGGCCAATCTCTGGGATTTCGACGGCATCTACCAGCGGAAAGACACCTGGGCCACTGCGCACATCTGGGGCGCGAATTACTTTCCGACACTGCTTTTCAGTACGAATCCGGCATTCCGGGAAGCCTATGCCAACGTGTGCGAAGGGAATGCCCGGACGATCTGCAAGGTGACGGCCAACTACTTGAAGAACTTCGCCAATTCCGACACGGGGAAAGCACTCGATGCCTCCCTGGTGCAGGACAACAAGCGCTGGCACGGGGGCGAAGTGCCTGTGGAACAGTGCTACATGGTCGCCAAGGAATGGTTCGATTCCCGCCCCGGCTGGCTCCTCAATGCCGTCGCTTCTCTCCGGTAACTACTTCCCGCAGTCATAGAGCTCGGCGCGGACCGAACGGATCTGCGCATCGGTGACGGCCCGGACGGACACCTCGGGATCCGTCCCGTAAAGCCGCACGCCGAAATGCTCGACCTCGCCGGGCGCATCGTGCACCAGGGTGTAGACCCGCCCGCAGCAGGTAACCTCCACGGTTCCGGAGAAATCGAGCGCGAGCGTCAGGCCGGAGTACTTCGGTGCGGAGGCCGTCCACGTAAGGGACTCCCCTGCCGGCAGCGTCTTCCTTCTTTCCCGGAAGGTCGCCACCGGCCTCCGGCCATCCGTCTGGTGCCAGTAGAAGTCAGACAGCTGGATGCTGACGCCGTCCTGCAGGGCACGCTGCTCGTGCGGGGCTTTGAAGATCGAAGCCTGGACTTCGTATCCTGCTTCGCGAAGCGTGCGGATGAAGGCAGCATCCATCATGTCATGGTTCATCGAACTGATCCCGCATTTTCCGCCCAGGCGGCCGAGGCGTTCGAAGGCCAGGTCCACGCTGCCGGAGCCCTGGTTGACCAGGATCAGGCAGTCGGAATAACCGCGCACATCGGACAGCGCCTTCCCTTGGCCTCCGAAAGCGATGAACCCATCTCCCAGATTCTGGAATGCCAGGCGGAAGGACGCGTCGATGGCGCTATGGAGCATCGGCACGACCCCGTAATACAGGCACGTATCCAGCAGCTCCTCCAGCGTAGGAATCGGGACGCGCAAGGCCGGGTCGGTGGAAGCGAGGACATAACGGGAACGGAGTTCCTCGAAAGTATGGTCGGTGACCTTGACCGGCGTTGAGATCTCAGAATAGTCCGAAGCATTGCGCATGGTCCGGTTGATCGTTTCGTCATGCATCAGGACCATCACGCTGTCAGACGTGTATTGCACGTCGCACTCGATGGACGGATACCCGTATTGAGCGGCCATCCGCACACCGGCAGGGCAATTTTCATTGATATAGAAGGCTTTCCCTTCCATCAGCCAGCAGCCCCGGTGGGCGACGGCGTAAGGAAAGCTGGCATGCCGGGCGGAACCGCAGGAAACGGCGACCAGGACGGCGAATAGGTAAACGATTCGTTTCATGGTGTCATCAGATGGTTTTCGAAACAATGCCGGATGCCATCTCCACCACCTGCCGGAGCCGGTCGCAGAGCGGCTGCACAGCGAAGTCTTCCGAAGGGAGGAAATGGATGTCGCGCCGCAGGGAAGGAAGCGGCAGGGCGAAAAGGCGGAGTCCTGCTGCGGCAATGCCGGACGGAACGATACCGGCCGTGCCGTCCGAAACTGCACGGACGAAGGCCAGGACGGAGGATGGATCCCCCGAAGAGAAGACGACGCGTGCCTGCAGGTCGTCGGGCAGCACGGTCTGGTATGAGGACCAGACGGCGAGCGGCGCATCCTCCGGAAGGTCCACCGCAGGTGATTCTCCGCTGACAGCCACGGCGGGTTCCGAGACCCCGACCAGCGAAAGGCTGTCCTCCAGCGTAAAACCGGTGGAGCGGCTGCGGGACAGGATCCGGACGTCGGCTCCATCCGCATCCTGGGCAAGGACCTGCACCGTCAAGCCGGGTACGGCCCCGCGGAGAGCGGCCAGCGCATCGGGAAGCAACTGCAAAGAGACAAGGGGATCCGCCGCAATGCGGAGCGGACGCAACCGGGAGTACGGATCCGCCGCCCCGGAGAACATCCTTTCCGCCGCGTCATACCAGTGCAGGATCTGCTCCGCATACCGGCGGAAGGCCTCTCCGGCGGGCGTCAGGCGGACGGCACCGCGTGCACGGACAAACAGCAGCGCGCCGACTTCTTTCTCCAGTTCAGCGATGTTCTGGCTCACGGCGGCCTGCGTCACGCCCAAGTCCCGGGCGGCGCGGGTGAAGCCACCGCGTTCGGCCACAGCGACGAAGGCTTTCAATCGGTTGTCCTTAATCATAAGAAAAACTTATACCATCACAAAGATAGGAAGAATTCCGGGCGTTTTTGTTATTGAATATCGGGAAATAATTATCGTTTTACTTTTATTACCGAAAGAAAAAAGCTATCTTTGCAAAAAAGAAAAGAAGATGTCCATCATCGTCAACCTTGATATCGTGCTGGCGAAGGCCAAAGTCTCCTCCAGCGAACTGTCGCAACAGATAGGGATCACCCCGTCCAACCTGTCCATCCTCAAGACCGGCAAGGCCAAGGCCGTCCGGTTCTCGACGCTGGAAGCCATCTGCCATGCCCTGCACTGCCAGCCCGGCGACCTGCTGGAATACCGCGGTGACGACCCGGGGGCCCCGTCAGATACTACGAATACACAACTATAATTCATAATTCTTTCAAAATGAAAAGATTGATGATCTGCCTGGCCGCCTTCGCGGCCGCCCTGCTGCCCGTGGCGGCGCAGGGACAGATGCAGGCCCTTCCGAACGATCCGGCCGTCAAAGTCGGCAAACTCGAGAATGGCCTCACCTATTACATCCGTCACAATGACAAACCCGCACAGCGGGCCGAGTTCTATCTGGCGACCAATGTCGGCGCCATCCAGGAGACGCCGGACCAGGACGGCCTGGCCCACTTCCTGGAGCACATGTGCTTCAACGGCACGAAGAACTTCCCCGGGAAGGGCATCCTCAACTGGCTGGAGAGCATCGGTGCCTCCTTCGGCGGCAACGTGAACGCTTCCACCGGCGTGGAAGAGACCCAGTACATGCTGAACAACATCCCGCTGGTCCGCCAGAGCGTCATCGACACCTGCCTGCTGATCCTCCACGACTACTCCCACTTCGTCCTGAACGAGCAGGAGGAACTCGACAAGGAGCGCGGCGTCATCATCGAAGAGCGCCGTGCCCGCCGCAATGCGCAGTGGAGGATGTACGAGAAGTCCCTCCCCTACCTGTACGGCGACAGCAAATACGGTTCCTGCACCCTCATCGGCAGCCAGGAGAACCTCGAAACCTTCAAGCGCGAGAGCATCGTGAACTTCTACGAGACTTGGTACCGTCCCGACCTGCAGGCCGTTATCGTCGTGGGTGACGTGGACGTGGACTACGTCGAACGCAAACTCACCGAAACCTTCGCCGACATCCCCGCCGCCGTCAATCCCCGGCCCAAGGAGGTGATCCAGGTTCCTGTACACGAATCCCGCGTGGGCATCGTCACCGACCCGGAAGCGACCATCCCCGAAATCATGCTCCTTTCCGAAGGGGAAGCCCAGAAAGAAGAACTCAACGGAACGGTTGGCGGCAAGATGGTCAGCCTGTTGAAGACGATCACGGCCGTCGTGATGTCGGAGCGTTTCAGCGACATCACCTCCAAGCCCGACGCCCCGTTCCTCAGTGCCGGATTCAGCATCAGCAACCTTTGCGAGAGTGTCGAAACGACGGAAGGCAGCGTCAGCCTGAAGGAAGACAACATCCTGGGTGGCTACCGTGCCTTCGTCACGGAAATCCAGAGGATGCTGCGCTACGGATTCACCGAGGCGGAAGTCAGCCGCGCAAAGGAGAATATCCTGTCCCGCTACGAATCGCTCGCCAAGGCGGCGGACACCCGGAAGAACCCCGAGTTCGTCCGCCCGTTGATCCGTCACTTCTTCGACGGCTACTCCTACATGGAACCGCAAGCGGAGTATGAACTGGTCAAGATGATCCTCAGCCAGGTCAACGCACCGCTCATGAACCAGGCCGTCACGCAGCTCGGCGCCCTCGACGACCCGGTGATCATCTACCAGGGTCCGCAGAAAGACGGGATCAGCACACCGACGGAGGCGCAGCTCCTCCAGGTGCTGAAGGAAGTGGAGGAAGCGGAAATCGAAGCCCCGGCTGAAGAAGAGACCGGCGTCGCGCTGATGGATCCGTCCACCCTCAAGGGTGCACCCGTGAAGAAGACGCGCCAGACGCTCTACGACGCGACCGAATGGAAGCTGAAGAACGGCGTCAAGGTGGTCGTCCTGCCGACGGAACACAAGAAAGACCAGATCCTTTTCACCCTCTACAAGCAGGGTGGCGAAAGCCTGATCCCCACGGAAGACCTTTCTTCCTTTGAAGACAATATCTACGGTTCCTTCGAAAACGCCCAGGGTCTCTCCCGCTTCAAGGGAACGGAACTGACCAAGGTGCTCTCCGGCAAACGCGTGAATGTAGCCCCGTTCATCGACGCCCTCTATCACGGCGTGAGCGGTTCGTCTACCGTCAAGGACCTTGAAACCGCCTTCCAGCTGCTCTACCTGTATTTCACCGAGCCGCGCTTCGACGCCGAGGAGTATGAAACAGCCATCTCCCAGCTGCGGACCATCCTGCCCAACGCCATGAAGCAGCCGAATTTCATCTTCTCGCAGGCGCTCAACAAGGCGCTGTACGGAGACAACCCGCGCGAGGTGAGCATCAGCCCCGAACTCCTCGACCAGGCTTCCCTGGAGACGATCGAGCGGAACTACCGGAAACTGTTCGCCGATGCGGCCGGCGCCGTGATGGTGATCACGGGCGACGTCACGCCCGATACCGTCCGTCCGCTGGTGGAGAAATACATCGGTTCGCTGCCGAAGGGGAAGAAGGCGACCAAGTGGGTGAATAACCAGCCGCAGATCGCCAAGGGCGCCATCGAGGACGTGTTCAAGCAGGATATGGAGACTCCGATGACCACCGTCCTCCACGTCTACTCCGTGTATGAGGCGTACGATCCGCAGAAGGCGGAGGACCTCGATGCGCTGAAATACATCCTCGACCAGGTCTACACGGAAACGCTGCGCGAGGATGAAGGCGGCACGTATGGCTCTTCCGTGGCAGCGGCGAGCCGGCAGCTGCCGGACGGCCGGTACCTGCTGGAGGTCTACTTCAACAGCAAACCCGCCCTGGCCGGCAAGCTCCGCGAACTGGCCAAGGAAGGGCTGAAGAAACTGGCCGAAGAAGGCCCGACCGACGAGCAGTTTGCCAAGACGGTCGAGAACTTCAAGAAGAACCTGCCCGAGAACCGGATCAGCAACGCGTGGTGGCACCGCAACCTGGTGAACTTCTACCGCACCGGCCGGGACAATGACAAGGAAACGGAGGCTGCCGTCGCCGGACTGTCGAAGGCTGGCATCCAGGCGGCTGCGAAGGCGCTGCTGGAATCCGGCAACTTCATTGAAGTGGTCATGGAACCCGGTCATCTTTTTTTATTAAAGAAAGTGAGCCGGGCGGGTTGTCCTGGCAACCCCGTGGCCGCCCGTGGCCTCGTGAACGGGAGGGGCCCGCCGCGAAGCGGTGGAAGGGATGGAGCGAAGCGGAAGGTTTGCAGGACAACCCGCCCGCGAACTTGAAACAACATAAAGAAAGAGGATGACCTCTAAGTCATCCTCCTCTCTGTTTTCATCTCAGGATTATTCCGCGGGAGCGATGGCGCCCATCGGGCAAGCATCGGCGCAGGTGCCGCAGTCGATGCAGACGTCCGGATCGATCACATAGATATCACCCTCGTGGATCGCGCCCTGAGGGCATTCGCCGGCACAGGTGCCACAGGCGATGCAGTCTTCAGAAATCTTGTAAGCCATAATGCAAAGTTTTTTGATTGATTTCAGTGTCACGCGCATTCAACCGAATGCGGCACAAAGATAATGTATTTTTCAGAAAAACAAATACCATACCCCGACAATGACGAGGGCAAGCAGCACTTTGATCCCCTTGGCCAGGAAAAAGGAAGAACGGCTTTCGGAAAGCAGCGGCAGGGCGGCATGTCCGTCCTGGACGATGGTATTGGCCAGCAGAACCGGGAAAGGGATGATCCCGGCCGCATAAAGCGTCACGAAGGCCATGTGGGGCCCGGACTGCGGGATCAGGCCGATGCCGATGGCCAGCGGGAGCATCAGGAGCGGATGCGCGCCGATCCACGCCGAAACGTCGGCGAAGTGCAGCGCGGTTTCCACAACGAGCAGGACACCGAAACTCCACAGGAAAATGGAGGGCAAATGCCGGCAGACGATGTGCTCCCAAAGGTGTTCGCGGACGAAGTGGTCGTCCCCACGGCGGATCCACCACAGGACGGGAAGGATCAGGAAGAAGACCGGCCATACGACCCAGCGCTCGGAAACCAGCAGCGGCAGGACGCTTCCGACCGCACCTTCAGGCACGTGCTCTCCTTCCAGGAAACCGCTCGCATAAGCCCAGAAGAAAAGAAGTATGCCGAGCACCAGAACAAGACGCCGCCAATCCAACCGGTAGGGCTTCCATCCTCCTTTCCGGTGAAGGTCGGGAATATCGCTCTGATGGACCTCGAACGTATCTTCCAGCCGCGTAGGCAGGCTGTTTCCGCGCTGTCCCATCACCCGGTTGCAGACAAGACCCGCGGCGATGCCGAGCAGGAGCAGGAAAAGAAACAGCGGCAGCGCCTTTGACGGGAACAGGGCCAGCATCAGGAAAGCTTCGTCACCGGCAGTCGCGACCAGCATCGAAAGAAGTGCGCCGAAACCGACCAGCCGGTGGGTATACAGGGAGACGGCGGCGAATCCGCCGACACATCCCGGGACTGCACCCAGGAAACCGGAAAGCAGCACCTGTCCGGTCCCGGACTTGGCAAGCACCGGAAACAGGCGGCCGCGCGTCGAGACGTTCAGGCCCTCGAAAACCATCATCATCACGACTACAAGGCCGGAGATGAGGATGGCTCCCCGCAAGGCGGTAAGCAGAATGGTAAAGAAAGCGTTCATGCAGGAAACATCATCCCACCCATCCGGTCACGAACAAGGTGATCAGCGGACGGTGCGGAGAATTGGTATACAGGTTCAGCAGGATCAGGGTCTCCCCTTCCGGGAGTTTCGACGTGTCGACATCGACCTCCAGCGTGCCCCTGGCGCCGGGCGCAAGAGAGGGAACGGCGCGGACGGTGCAACTGTTGCTGTCCGTATCGACCTTATACAGTGTAAGGGAGCTCTTCCCGGCATTGCGCAGGTTGAAAGTACACGTCGTCTTCGTCCCTTTCTTCACGCGGCCGAACGAGACGGTGCTGTCGTCGAGGAGGGGCCGCGATGCCTTCTCGACCTGTTCCTTGGACCAGCCGGAGAAACTTTCCTTCGTGACGGCCCGGACGCCGATCTGCGCATGGCCTGCGCCGAGCAGCGGATTCGGGTCGGTCCGAACGGCCTCGGCGCCCGCCTGCACTTTCTCCTGGGCGACGGTACGCACGACGGCAGCATAGCTCCGACCGTCAGCGAGCGGTGTCGCATAATAGTAGTTCCTCCCCCAGCGCGAGCGGTCCGCCGTCACCGTATAATACAGTTTGACAGTCCCCTTCACGGGAATCGTTTCGGAAGACAACCGGAGAGAAAGGCCGTCAGAGACATCCTTGAACGTAAGCCGGACCGGCTTGGCACCCAGGTTCGCGACCGTCACTTCGCCGCTTTTCGTCTCCCCCTGCGAAAGGTTGCCGCCGCTGATCTCGGCTTCGCGGAAACCGATGGGGCCGAAGCGGACGGGATATGTCTCGGCCAGGGAAAGTTTCTTCGCATGACTGATGCCGCGGAACCGGAGGATGACCGGCTGCTTCTGGACGGAGAGATAGACCGTCAGCGTCTTGTCGAAAGGAAAGGCGCCCTCGTCGTTGCTGTACGTCGCAGAAATGGTACCGGTCTCGCCCGGACGGAGCGGATTGCGGGTCCAGTCCACGTCCGTGCAACCGCAGGAGGAGGCGACATTGTAGATCACCATCGCTTCTTTTCCAATGTTCTTCACATGGAACGTCGTCTTCAGCGGTCCGTCGGACAGCATGACATCCCCGAAGTCGTAAAGGACCCGGTCGAACTCGGCCGCATCCGCCACGCGGACCGGCGTAGGTTTGTCCTGGGCTAGCGTGCATGCCGCTCCGGCCAGCGACAACAGCGCCGACAGGAGAAGGATACGGATGGACAGCATCTTTTTCATATCAAGCAAGTTTCCTGACTGTTCAAAAAGCGTAATGCAAATATCTTTCCAAAGGACAAAGGTAGGACATTTTCAAATCAAGCACAAAATTTGTAAATTTGTAGAATCGGGCGTCAGGTCCGGAAAAAAGATATGGCGAAAGAGACTCAGAGCAACTACACAGACGAGAATATCAAGACCCTGGAAGGCGTCGAACACATCCGCCGGCGGCCCGGCATGTACATCGGCCGGCTCGGGAACGGATCCAATCCAGGAGACGGCATCTACGTACTGCTCAAGGAGATCGTCGACAACTGCATCGACGAATTCTCCGCCGGATACGGCAAGCAGGTCCTGATCACGGTCGAAGAAGGCAGCGTGACGGTGCGCGACTTCGGACGCGGCATCCCGCTCGGATCCGTGGTCAAGGCGACCAGCGAACTCAACACGGGCGGCAAATTCGACGACAAGGTCTTCAAGAAGTCCGTCGGCCTCAACGGTGTCGGTACCAAGGCCGTCAACGCGTTGTCCGAGCACTTCTACGTGGAGTCCTTCCGCGACGGCGAGAGCTCCTGGGCGGAATACGAACGCGGCGAACTGAAAGGCAGCGGCCGCAAGGAGCACGTCTCTGACAAGAACGGCACGCTGGTCACCTTCACGCCCGACCGCGAGATGTTCGGCCAGTATGCCTTCAACATGGACTTCGTCGAGACGATGGTCAAGAACTACTCCTACTTGAAGAAGGGGCTCGCCCTCGTGCTCAACGGGACGACCTACAAGTCGGAGAACGGCCTGCTCGACCTTGTCAAGGAGAACCTGTCGGAAACGCCCATCTACGAGCCGATCCACCTGGAAGACGAAGACATCGAGGTGGTCCTGACGCACGGCAACTCCTACGGCGAGAACATCGCCTCCTTCGTCAACGGACAGAACACCCGCGACGGCGGCACGCACCTGGCGGCCTTCCGCGAGGCGATCGCCAAGACGCTGAAGGAGTACTTCAAGAAGAATTATGCGCCCGAGGACTGCCGGCAGGGCATCATCGGCGCAATCAGCATCCAGATCCAGGAACCGAACTTCGAAGGACAGACCAAGACGAAACTCGGTTCCACCTACATGTGGGAGAAATACAAGACCGACGAGAACGGGAAGAAACTGCAGAACCCGGACGGCTCGCTGGAAATCGACCGCGGCCCGACGATCCGCACCTTCGTCAACGATTTCGTCGCGAAGAAGCTGGACAACTACCTGCGGATGCACCTGGACATCGTCCCGCGCATCGAAGAGAAGATCAAGGCATCCCAGGCCGAGCGCGAGGAGATCTCCGGCATCCAGAAGAAGACCCGCGAGCGCAACAAGAAGGCGAACGTCTACAACAAGAAGCTGCGCGACTGCCGTTACCATTTCAACGACAAGCTGCCCAAGGACAAGGAGGGGCTCGGCGAGCAGACCAGCATCTTCATCACCGAGGGCGACTCCGCGAGCGGAACCATCACCAAGGTCCGCAACGCCCTGTACCAGGCGGTCTTCAGTCTCCGCGGAAAGCCCATCAACTGCTACAAGGAGAGCCGCCGCAAGGTGGCCGAGAACGAGGAGCTGAACCTCCTTGTCTCCGCCCTGGGCGTGGAAGACGAACTGGACGACCTCCGCTACAACAACATCATCGTGGCGACGGATGCCGATGACGACGGAATGCACATCCGGATGCTTGTCCTCACCTTCTTCATGAAATACTACCCCGACCTGATCCGGCGCGGCCACGTCTACATCCTGCAGACGCCCCTGTTCCGCGTCGCGAACAAGAAAGAGCGGGCCTACTGCTACACCTCCGAGGAAAAGGAGGCGGCCATCGCCCGGCTGAAGACCGCCGTGCAGATCACCCGGTTCAAAGGCCTGGGCGAGATTTCGCCGGAAGAGTTCGTCGACTTCATCGGCGAAGACATGCGCCTCGACCTCGTCAAGCTGGCTGACGAAGAGTCCATCTCCGAAATCATGGAATTCTACATGGGCGACAACACCATCGACCGCCAGAACTTCATCCGCGCCAACCTGAAGTCGGAGGAAGAACTTGAAGATATAAATATTTAACAATTATGACGTTACGTGCAAAATTCTGTGGCTGGCTGCTGCGCAGGATGGGTTGGAAGACCATCGGCGGTCCGATGAAGGAGAAAAAGGCCATCGTGCTGGGGGTTCCCCACACGTCCGCCGCGGACTTCATCATTTCCTACCTGTTCTATACGCAGTTCGACAAGGAAGCCCACGTGATGATCAAGAAGGAGTTCTTCTTCTGGCCGGTGGGCTGGTTCCTCCGGAGCGTCGGCTGCATCCCCGTGGACCGCAGCAGCGCCGCCGCAATGGTCAAGAGCCTGATCGGCGAAATGGAGAAGGCGGATACCTTCCACCTCGCCATCGCCCCTGAAGGCACGCGCAAGGCGACGAAGAAATGGAAGACGGGATACCACCTCATCGCCAAGGAGGTGGGCTGCCCGGTCTATGCCGGATTCTTCGACTGGGGACGCAAGGAAGTAGGATGCGGCGAGATCTTCCCCCTGACCGACGATGCCCGGGCCGACACGGAGCGGCTGCAGGCTCATTATGAGAAGATGGGCCTGCGCGGCAAGAATCCGGAAGGATTCATCACCCACTGACAGACAACGAGAAATGCCGACAAACAGACTATTCAAGGCGAGCAAGGAGAACTATGTGACAACGCTCGCAAAACTATTCGAATACGCAACGGACAACTTTGCCCGCCGTCCGCTTTCGCGGTTCGTCGACGGCGGAGGCCAGGAATATACCTATGAAAGCTTCAAGCACAAGTGCCTGGAACTCTCGCACCGTTTCAACCGCTTCGGCATCGGCGCGGGCGACAAGGTGGCCATCCTGTCCAGCAACATGCCCAACTGGACCGTCGCGATGTTCTCCTGCGTCCCGTTCGGCCGGGTCACCGTTCCGATCCTGCCCGACTCGTCGGCAAGCGAAGTGGCCAACATCCTGCACCATTCCGCCTGCAAGGCGATCTTCGTCTCGCAGCAGCAGCTTTCGAAGCTTTCACAGGAAGTGATCGACTCCCTGACGCTGGTCATCAACATCGAAACCTTCGAATTCATCAAGAAAGACGACCGGGCCTTCACCTGTGAAGGGCATGGCGCCGACCCGCAGGCCGACGACCTCGCATCGATCATCTATACCTCCGGAACTTCCGGAAAGGCCAAGGGCGTGATGCTCAGCCACCGCAACTTCTGTCAGAACATCATCGCCGCCTCGCACGCGCAGAAGGCCGGAAAGAAGGACCGCTGGTTGTCGATCCTGCCGATGTCGCACACGTACGAGATGGCATTCAGTGTCCTGTATCCGCTCTATGCCGGCGGCTGTGTCTTCTACCTGCGCAAACCGCCGACCCCTTCGATCCTCCTGGATGCGATGAAGAAGATCCGCCCGACCATCATGTGCGCGGTACCGCTCATCATCGAAAAAGTATACAAAAACAGCGTCGTGCCGACGATCGAGCACAGCCGGATCCTGTCCTGGATGAAAAAGCGCATGCCGGGGCTGCTCTACTGGCTGGTCGGCCGGAAACTGTACGCCACCTTCGGCGGCAGGCTCCGCTTCTTCGGGATCGGCGGGGCGAAAGTGGATTCCACGGTGGAAGCGTTCCTGAAGAAAGCGCGCTTCCCCTACGCCATCGGCTACGGCCTGACGGAAACGGCTCCCCTGATTACGAATGCCTGCGTGGGCAAGACCGTGGTCGGTTCCATCGGCGTTCCCGCCTATAATGTAGAAGTCAAACTGAGCAACGTCAATCCCGAGACGGGCGAAGGGGAAATCACCGTACGCGGCGACAACGTGATGCTCGGCTACTACCGTGATCCGGAAAGGACGCGTTCCGTGCTGAGCGACGACGGCTGGTTCCGCACGGGCGACCTGGCGTCGGTCGATGCCAAAGGGCGCTACTACATCAAGGGACGGCTCGGCAACATGATCGTGGGGCCGTCCGGCGAGAACATTTATCCGGAAGAAATCGAGCAGGTGATCAACGGGATTTCCGGTGTCGGAGAGTCGCTGGTCATCGAAAGGGACGGCAAGCTCGTCGCCCTGGTCAAGTACGAGGACAGCATCCTGCTCTGGAACCAGGAGTCCGAGGACAAGCTGTTCGAGATGCTCCAGGCCCGCCGCGACGCCATCCTCGATTTCGTCAACAAGCACGTCAGCAAGCAGTCGAAGATCAGCGACGTGGAGGCTGTCAAGGACGATTTCGAAAAGACCGCCACGCAGAAGATCCGCCGGTTCAAGTACAAGGACAAAAAGCAGGACAAATAGTCCTCCGCCGGGCTTTTCTGGCATCCGGGCCTCTTTTGAATGACCAAGTTGCGCTGCGCGCATCCCTATCCGGGCGAATGGTCATTCAAAAGAGGCCCGGATACTTTCGAAGTCTTCTCCAGAGGCAACTGCTGCCGCTGCGAACCCAGACGCACAAAAAAGGAGGCCGACTCTTGAGTCGACCTCCTTTTTTATCCTGTCGGAAAGATTACTCGGCAGCGACGACGGTGAACTTCACCGCAGCCTTGACAGCCTTGTAGCACTTCACGACACCTTCGTACTCGCCCAGCGCCTTGATGTCGGCGGGGAGGGTGATGTTCTTCTTCTCGACCTCGATGCCGACGTTCTTCAACGCAGCCTCGATGTCAGCGGAAGTGACGGAACCGTAGATCTTGCCGGACTCGCTGACCTTGACGGCCACCTGCACGGGCGTAGCGGCAATCTTGGCGGCCAGCGCCTCGGCGTCGGCGACCAGCTTGGCCTCCTTGTGCGCGCGCTGACGGACCGTCTCCGCGAGCTGCTTGAGCGCGGAAGGAGTGGCTGCCGTAGCAAAACCCTGAGGAATCAGATAATTCAGACCGTAGCCGGCCTTCACCTCGACCACATCACCGGGATCACCGAGATTGGCGACTTCTTTCTTCAAAATGATTTTCATAAGGCAGTCTCTTATTATTTAAGAAGGTCGGTCACATAAGGAAGCAACGCAAGGGAGCGGGCGCGCTTGACGGCCTGGGCGACTTTGCGCTGGAACTTGAGGGAGGTTCCGGTGATACGGCGGGGAAGGATCTTGCCCTGCTCGTTGAGGAACTTCTTGAGGAACTCGGGATCTTTGTAATCCACGTATTTGATACCCGCCTTCTTGAAACGGCAGTATTTCTTCTTGCGAACCTCTACGGTCGGAGGATTCAGGTAGCGGATGGAACCGTTCTGTGCATTATTCTGTGCCATAGTCAATTTCCTCCTGATTAAGCGTTTTCTTCATTTTCAGCGGGCGCTTCGGCGGCGGGAGCCTCCTGGACGGGAGCTTCCTCCTGGACGGGAGCCTCGGCCTGGGCCTCGGCGGCCTTGCCGCGGTTCTCGCGACGCTTCTGGGCGTAAGCGACGGCGTCCTTGTCGAGGGCGACGGTCAGGTAGCGGATGATCCGCTCGTCACGGTGATACTGGGTTTCGAGCACGTCGACGAACTCGGGGGTCGACTTGAACTCGATCAGGTAATAGAAACCGGAGGTCTTGTGCTGGATCGGATAAGCCAGCTGGCGGAGCCCCCAGTTTTCTTCGTACACGACCTCGCCACCGTTGTCGGTGATGAGCTGGGTGTACTTGGCAACCGCTTCCTTCATCTGCTGTTCAGACAAAACGGGAGTTGCAATGAAAACGGTCTCGTACTGTTTGATCATTTGTGTAAATGTTTAATAATAAATAAATTGCAGCCCTTCTTGGTACGTATGCCAACCAAAAAGGACTGCAAATATACGAATAATCCTCAGAAATCCAACGATTTCGGGGTTATTTCTTCGGAATGTTTTCCAGCACGGCGACCAGGAATTCCCAGCACTTGCCGACCGTGTCGATCTTCAGGCGCTCGTCCGGCGAGTGCGGATACATGATGGTGGGTCCGATGGACACCATCTCCCAGTTCGGATACTTGGCTCCCATGATCGCGCACTCCAGGCCGCCGTGGGTGGCGGTGATGTGCAGTTTGGCGCCGAACAGACGCTCATACGTCTCCTCGAGCACATGGATCATCGGGGTGCCGAGCAGCGGCGTCCAGCCGCTGTAGGCCCCGGCGGTCCTGTATTTCGCGCCGGCCAGTTCGAAGGTGTGGCGGATCGAATCGGAAAGCGCCATCTTGGCGGTGTCGATCGAGCTGCGGGTCAGGGAATGCACCGTCAGGTGACCCTTCTCCGTACGGACGATGGCCATGTTGGTGGACGTCTCGGTCAGGCCGGGCAGGGTGTCGCTCATCCGCTTCACGCCGTGCGGGCAGGCCAGGATGGCCTTGAAGGCGGAAACGATCACCTTCGGGCTGATGTACCGCGCGGGAGCGGCGACCTTGTCGACCAGCAGGAGCATGTCCGGATCGGAATGCTGATACTCGAACTTGATCTCGGAGAACGCCTTCTCCACCGCGGCGGAGAAGGCCTTGTACTCCTTCTTCGGCACCAGGAGTTCCGCTTCCGCCTCGAACGGGATGGCGTTGCGCAGGGAGCCGCCCTTGAAGGACGCCACCTTCACGCCGAACGGATCGAGGAGCGGGAGGAGGATGCGGCAGAGCACCTTGTTGGCATTGGCGCGCCACAGGGAGATGTCCATGCCGGAATGGCCGCCCTTCATGCCCTTGACCGTAACCTTGCAGCCGACGCTGCCTTCCGGCGCGGCATAGGTCCGGTACGCGAAGTCGGCGGTGCCGTCGATGCCGCCGGCGCAGCCCGTGCAGAGCTCGCCCTCCTCCTCGGAGTCGAGGTTCAGGAGGATGTCGCCCTTCAGGACACCGGGCTTGAGGCAGTTGGCGCCGGTCATGCCCGTCTCCTCGTCGTAGGTCACGAGCAGTTCCAGGGGACCGTGCTTGAGCGACTTGTCTTCGAGGACGGACAGGGCGAGCGCCACGCCGATGCCGTTGTCGGCACCGAGGGTCGTGCCCTTCGCCTTGACCCACTCGCCGTCCACGACCGTCTCGATCGGGTCGGTGAGGAAGTCATGCTTCGTATCCGCCGTCTTCTGCGGGACCATGTCCATGTGCGCCTGCATGATCACGCCTTTCCGGTCTTCGAAGCCGGGCGTGGCAGGGACGGAGAAGATGATGTTGCCGGTGTCGTCACGGAACACGTCGACGCCGTGCTCCTTCCCCCAGCGGAGGAGGTATTCCTGAATCTTGCCCTCGTGCTTGGACGGACGGGGGATGCGGGTGATGCCGTAGAAGTTGTTCCAGACGGATGCCGGTTTCAAATCTTTGATTGTCATATCATTCTGTCAATTAAGTGGTTACTTGGAAAGCGGGAAGTAGGCTTCGCGGCCCAGCTGGTACACGGCCACACGGTCCTGCAGGAGCAGGTTGACGCCGTCCAGCAGCTTGACGGTGCAGATGGAGGGGATGCGGTAGACCGCCGTGTTCCCCTTCGCGGCGACGCCCTTGCCGGCGGCGTCGGAGATTTCCTGCGGCACCAGTTCCAGGATGAACGGCTTGCCGGAGACATTGTCGGCCGGGACGAGCCCGTCGGTGTCCGAAACACGGAAGGCGATGTACGTCTGGTTCTTCCGGCCGGCCTCGGGGACGACGTCGCATTTCATTGTCTGGGTCTGGAACTCGCTGTAGCCGATGAACATGGAGAGGTACTCCTTCTCGAGGGCGGAGATTTCCTTCAGGGCGGCGCCCATCGCTTCCCCGCTGTAGGTCGCGTCCGTGTCGCCGGTGACGATCTGGACCCGCTTCTTGCGCAGTTCGAAGATCATGTCGGCCGCCTCGCGCGCACGCTGCTCGAGCGGTTTCTTGACGACCATGTCCTGCTGCACGGCCACCTTGCCGGAGGCGTCCTCCCCCGCGCCGCGGTACAGCGTGGCGGATTCGGAAGTCAGGCCGGAATCCACGCCGCGCTCCGAGAAGTCAGACCCGGACGGCGGAGCGAAACGCCAGGCGGCGCCGTCACCGAAATGGCCGTCCGCCAGGGCGATCAGGCCCTGCGAGGAGAGAGAGAGGAAATCCATCGACGCCTTGCCGGGCGTCACGTAGTAACGCTTGTCCTGGTCCGCCTCGATGCACGGGGTCATCGTCACGCTGCGGACGGTGCAGGTCGTACGGTCCTCTTCCGCCGCCTCGATGCCCAGGTACTTCGAAGCGTATTTCGCATACGGGCCGGCATAGAAGTATTCCTTGACCGCCTCCACCTGGAGGGAGATGACGGTGCGCGGCAGCGCATACGTCACGGTGCCCATCGCATCCTGGGCGGCCGCCTTCCCGGTCGGGAGCAGCATCGCGGCCAGGGCGAGCAATGAAAGATTCGCAATCCTTTTCATGATCATAACGTGTTTTTTGTTTGTTTCTGTCATTTCCAGCGCCTGTGCGACCAGAGGTAGTTCCAGGGAAGGGCGTCCAGGTCGCGTTCCAGCAGGGAGAAGTACTTCTCCATCAACTCCTTTTCACCGATCTGCGAGGCGTCGGGCGTGAGGAGGGTGTAGGTAACCTCGTACCGGCCGCGCGAGACGGGGGCCATGCCCATGTACACCACGGGCAGGGCGAGCTTGCGGGCCAGCGCGGCGCCGCCCAGCATCACCTTCGTCTCCTGGTGCAGGAACGTCAGCGTCTCGCTGACACGGGCGTTGGCGTACGGGTACTGGTCGTTGGGGAAGAAGTACCACTTCCCTTCGCCGCGGTGCGTCAGCGCGTAACGGAGGATCTCCTTCGAAGAGACATAGCCGTTGAAACCGAGCCGGCGGGCGGGCGCGCTGCGGTTCAGGCGCATGACCTCGTTCCAGAGCGGGTTCGACAGCTGCTTGTACACGACGACGACATCGGCGGCGGCATACGGCCGGGAAGCGCCTTCGCGCGGGTCGTATTCCATCATGCCGCCGAGCAGTTCCCAGTTGCCGCAGTGGGAGGTCATCACCAGGGCGCCGCGCTCCCCTTTCAGGCCGTCCAGCAGTTCGGGATTGGTCTCCACGACGAGTCCCTGCCTGCGGAAGCGCTCCCCCTTGCGGCAGCCGCCGAACCAGAGGGTCTCGGCGAAGATTTCACCGAGGTGGCGGTAGAACAGCCTGGTCAGCCGGCAGATTTCATCATATCCCTTGCCGGGGAAGGAACGGGCCAGGTTGACCGTGACGACGTCGCGGCGGTACCGGAAGACGACGCGGAGCAGCCAGGAAACAGCGCCCGCGAAGGCGTAATGCACCTTCAGCGGGAGGGCGGCGAGGCAGCGCAGCAGCACCAGCAGGATGTTCAGCAGTATCAGCATGTCCTTCGTTCCTTCAGACGTTCGCAAAAGACAAATTTAACAATTTTTGGAAGATATGCCACTTTTTTCGTACCTTAGTACCTCCCGGATGGCATTCCGGACGCTTGAGAAGCAACTAAAATACACAATAGAATGTTCAAGAACCAACCCAAGGGACTCTTCGCCCTCGCCCTGGCCAACACCGGAGAACGCTTCGGCTACTACACGATGCTGGCCATCTTCCTGCTCTTCCTGCAGGCCAAATTCGGTTTCACCGCCTCCGCCGCCGGACAGTTCTACGCCATCTTCCTGGCCGCGGTCTATTTCATGCCCGTCCTCGGCGGCTGGCTGGCGGACAAGATCGGTTTCGGAAAATGTGTCGTGACCGGCATCTGCATCATGTTCATCGGCTACCTGTGCCTCGCCATTCCGACCAACGCCTTCGCCAGCCGCGGCCTCGCGCTCGCCCTGATGATCATGGCGCTGCTGCTGATCGCTGTCGGAACCGGCCTCTTCAAGGGAAACCTCCAGGTCATGACCGGCAACCTGTACGATGATCCGGCCTACAGCGCGAAACGCGACTCCGGCTTCAGCCTCTTCTACATGGCCATCAACCTCGGCGCCATGTTCGCCCCCACCGCGGCCACCGCACTGACCAACAGGCACCTCGCCGGCGCCGGCCTCATCTACAAAGCGGACATTCCCGCGCTCGCACACCAGTTCATCAACGGCACCCTCCAGGATCCGACCCAGCTGCAGAACCTCCAGGCCGCCATGCCCGGCGCCGAAGCGAAAGCCATGGCGCTCGGTGATTTCAGCCAGTTCTACATCAGCAACCTCTCCACGGCCTACAACCTCGGTTTCGCCGTGGCCTGCGTCTCGCTGCTCGTCTCGATCGCCATCTACTTCGGCTTCCGTTCCTGGTTCAAACATACCGACGTCAATCCCAAACAGCAGGCCGTCGAAGCCCAGCAGGCCGCCACGCTCACGCCCAAGCAGACCAAGGACCGCATCGTCGCCCTGTGCCTCGTCTTCGCCGTCGTGATCTTCTTCTGGATGGCCTTCCACCAGAACGGTTCCTCGCTGACCTACTTCGCCCGCGACTATACACAGGCCGAAGTCTCCGGGTTCACCCGCATCGGCTTCAACATCTGGCCGCTGTTCCTGATCGCCATTTCGGTCTACACGCTCTTCGGCATCTTCCAGTCCGAATCCGCCAAGTCCAAGGGCATCTGCACCGTCGCCACCCTCCTGCTCTGGGGCGGCGCCTACGCCATCTACGCCGGCATGGAGCCCACGCTCCACATCCTGCCGCAGCAGTTCCAGCAGTTCAACCCGTTCTTCGTCGTCGCCCTCACGCCCATCTCCATGGCCCTCTTCTCCGCCCTTGCGTCGAAGGGGAAGGAACCTTCCGCACCGAAGAAGATCGGACTCGGCATGTTCGTCGCTGCCGTCGGCTACCTGATCATGCTCGCCGCCTCCAACGGACAGCCGGCGCCCTCCGCGCTCAAGGCGGTCGGCGGCGTGTCGCCCGATCCGGT
Source organism: uncultured Bacteroidia bacterium (assembly GCA_902801205.1). Taxonomy (GTDB): domain Bacteria; phylum Bacteroidota; class Bacteroidia; order Bacteroidales; family UBA932; genus Cryptobacteroides. The sequence continues at coordinate 23,441 of CADCHE010000011.1, read as the reverse complement.
GGTACCGACCTACCTGATCAGCACCTACCTCGTGCTGACGTTCGCCGAACTGCTGCTCTCCCCGATGGGCATCTCCTTCGTTTCGAAGGTCGCTCCGCCTCAGTACAAAGGCCTGATGATGGGCTGCTGGTTTGCCGCGACAGCCATCGGAAACTACCTCAGTTCGATTCCGTCGATGCTCTGGGACCGCGTTCCGCTGTGGGTCAACTGGACCGTCCTCATGGCCCTCTGCGTCATTTCCGGCGTCGTGATGTTCTCCATGCTCAAGAAACTGGAGGCCGCGACGGCGGACTAGACGGCGGATGCCGAGGCTCTTCATCATATCCGGCTGCAACGGTTCGGGAAAGACGACAGCATCCTACGCCGCCCTTCCCGAAACGTTGGGTTGCAGCCAGTTCGTGAACTCCGACGAGTTCGCCAAGAGCCTCGCCCCCTTCAAGCCCGAAAGCGCCTATGTCGCTGCCAGCCGGTACATGCTGCTGAAGATCCGGTACCTTTTCAAGCGGAAGGAGGACTTCTGCATCGAGACGACACTGGCCACCCGGTCGCTCAAGAAGATGATCCGGGACGCCAAGGCGGAGGGGTACTTCGTCACACTGCTGTACTTCTGGCTGGACTCCCCCGAACGCGCCGTATCGCGCGTGAAGGCGCGCGTCGACGCAGGCGGGCACAACATCAAGGAAGAGACCATCCGGCGACGGTACAGCATGGGGCTGTACTACCTGTTCAAGGATTTCATGCCCCTCTGCGACAAGTGGATCCTCTGCGACAACTCGACCGACCCGCAGACGACCATCGCCCAGGGCGGCGATGACAATATTACGATATTCGACAAGGACAAGTACCGGCGCATCCTGCAGATGAATGCCGAGTACGAAGCCCAGCACAGACACGACAACTCCCTCTGATGATCCAGGAAGAAAGTCATTACCTGAACACATTCGAAGTGGACGAACCCCTGCTGTCCCTCCTCGCCCAAAGCGGGCTGGAGCAGGGCGGAGACTACTGCGACCTCTTTTTTGAAGACACGTCCTTCCACACGCTCAACCTCCGGGACGGGCGCGTAGCCTCCGGCGGTTTCCATATCGACCACGGCGTCGGCATCCGCGTGCTGAAAGGTGAAAAGACCGGCTACGCCTACGCCGAAAGCACGGACGCCGCATCCATGCGCGACGCCGCCCGCGTCGCCGCTGGCATCGCCCGGGGCACCCTGCGCCCGGAAGCCGGGCAGGAGGCTTCACGGCCGAAGCCTTCCGGTCGGCCCAACCCCCGCGCGGACCGCTACCCGATGGAAGCAGACTGGCGGACGGTGCCGTCAGCCACCCTGGCCCCCTGGCTGGAGCGGCTCGAGGAGAAGATCCGCCAAAAAGAAAGCCGGGTGGCGAAGGTGATGGCTTCCCTCTCCTTCCAGGTGAGCGACATCCTGATGTACAACGCCTACGGCGAGATGAAATATGATACCCGGCCGTACGCCACGCTGGCCGTCTCCGCCGTCTTCACGCAGAACGGGAAGATCGAGAACAAATCGGCATCGCGAAGCTGGATGTGCGGTGCGGAGATGCTGACGGAATCCCTGCTGGACCGGCTCGCCGGCGACGTCGTCTCCGGCATCGACGCCCGCTTCGAAGCCCGCCGGCCGAAAGGCGGGAAGATGAGCGTCGTCATGGGCGCCGGAGCCTCGGGTATCCTGCTGCACGAAGCGATGGGACACGCCTTCGAGGCCGATTTCAACCGGAAAGGGCAGTCTGTCTTCTCGGACAAGATGGGACAGCAGGTCTGTCCCAAGGGCATCACCGTCGTGGATGACGGGACGATCCGCGGCAACCGCGGTGCCGTCAATTTCGACGACGAAGGCGTTCCCGGGCAGCGAACCGTGATGGTAGATGACGGTGTACTGACCTCCTACCTCCATGACCGGATCAGCGCCCGGTTCTACGGGGTCGCCCCTACGGGCAACGGGCGGCGGGAATCCTTCCGCTGCATGCCGCTGCCGCGCATGCGGGCCACCTACATGGAAAGCGGAGACGCGCAGCCCGAGGCGATCGTCGCCTCCGTGAAGAAAGGAATCTACGTGGATGAATTCGCCAACGGCCAGGTCAAGATCGGCGAAGGCGACTTCACCTTTTATGTAAAGAGCGGCTTCCTGATCGAAGACGGCCGCCTGACCCGTCCCGTCAAGGACATCAACATCATCGGGAACGGACCGCAGGCACTCGCGGACATCGCGGCCGTCGGGAACGACCTCAAGGTCGACGACGCCGCATGGACCTGTGGAAAGGGACAGAGCTGCCCGGTGTCGTGCGGGATCCCGACCGTCCTGATCAACAACCTGACCGTCGGAGGAGAATGAAGATGAACAAGGACATACAGACCGCTTCCCCCCTGCTCACCGCGCAGGAAACCGACTTCGCGCAAGCAAGCCTCGAGCAGGCGCTCCGACTGGGCGCGCAACATGCCAGGATCACCTTGAACAAGAGCCGGGCCGACCTTTACGGTACCCTGAACGGAAGCCTGGACAAAGTCACACGGAACGTCGACCGCGCCATGACCGTCAGCCTCTTCGCAGACGGCCGTTTCGGCAGTTTCTCCACGAACCGGCTGCAGGAAGGGCAGATCCGCTCCTTCCTGGAACAGTCCATCGCGATGGTCCGGATGATGGCCCCCGACCCCTGCCGTTCCCTGCCTGCCCCCACCCGTACGGAAAAACAGGCACAGGAGGGCACCGAACTCGGCCTCTACGACCCCGCCTGCATGCAGATCGACGGTGATGAAAAACGCGAAACCGCCCTTGGCGCGTCCGTTTTCGGGCGTTTCGCAACGGAAGGGCTGATTTCCGAAGAAGGAGAGTATTCCGACTCGGTCACCGACACCCTCATCCTCGACAGCAACGGCCTGCGCTGCCGGCACTGCGAGACATCGTTCGAATACGGCGTGGAAGCGACCGTCCAGGACACGGACGGCAACCGTTACAGCGACTACTGGTGGGACGCAGCACCGCAACGTGTCGACCTCGTCACCGACGGATGCGCCGAGAAGGCCTTCCGCCTGGCGAAGGCCCAGCAGCGGCCGCGCAGGATTGCGTCCGGGAAATACAACCTGGTCCTGGACACCGAATGTGCCGGGAAACTCGTCTCTCCCGTGATCAATGCCCTGAACGGGTACGCGATCCAGCAGAAAAACTCCTTCCTCCTGGACAAACTGGGGGAGAAAGTCTTCTCCGACAAGCTCGTCATCATCGATGCGGCCCGCCAGGCCGGCATGAGCGGATCGCGGCTGTTCGACTCCGAAGGGGTCGCGACGCAGGAAGGCCCGGTCATCGACCACGGCGTGATCCGGAAATACTTCCTGAACACCTACATGGCTGCGAAATTGCAGATGACGCCCACCGTGGAAGACATCACCCGGCCCCTGCTGCTGCCCGTCGGGCCTGCCGCAGACCGCGCGTCCATCCTCCGGGAAACCGGCGAAGGCGTCCTCGTGACGGGGTTCAACGGCGGCAACAGCAATGCTGCCACGGGCAACTTCTCCTTCGGCGTGGATGGCTTCTATTTCCGCGGCGGAGAGATCCTGCACCCGGTGCGCGAGATGCTCATCACCGGCAACTTCATCGACCTGTGGAACCACCTGCTGCTGGCCGGCAGCGACATCCGCCGGGCACAAACCCGGCTAATCCCCACGCTCGCTTTCGAAGGCGTGGACTTCAGCGCCTGAAAACCAACGGAATACAAACAATAACAACGTATAAGATGAAAGTAGAAAAGAACAATGTGGTCGCCCTGACCTACGAACTGAACGTCGACGGCGCCATCGCCGACAAAGCGACGGAAGACCGTCCCCTCGAATACATCCATGGAACCCACATGCTGCTTCCCAAGTTCGAGAGCGAAGTGGAAGGCAAGGAGCCCGGAGCGTCGTTCGCCTTCACGCTCACCCCGGAAGAAGGCTACGGCACCGTCAACGAAGAGATGGTCATCGACCTCCCGATCCAGGCCTTCGCCATCGACGGGAAAATCCACCAGGAACTTCTGCAGGTCGGACGCGTGATCCCGATGATGAACCAGGCCGGCGGCGTGGTCCAGGGGACCGTCCGCGCCGTGAAGGAAGATGCCGTTACGATGGACTTCAACCATCCCATGGCCGGAAAGACCCTCCACTTCACAGGCACCGTCGTCAGCGTCCGCGCGGCGACGTCCAAGGAGCTTGAGGAAGGCCTGCACGGAGAATACCTTCCGCCTGAGGAGAAGAAGCACTGCAAGAAGCACGGCAACGGTGAGTGCTGCCACAAGGGCGAGGGTGAAGGCTGTTGCAAAGAAGAAGGGAAAGACTGCTGCAAAGACGAATAAGCCATGCGTACAGCGGTCGTCATACTGAACTGGAACACCGCCCCGCTGCTGGAGCGGTTCCTCCCGGGCCTGGCGGCCTCCCTGCCGCCGGATGCGGAGGTACTCGTCGCGGACAGCGGCTCGACCGACGGGTCGATGGAACTGCTCGCGGCCCGGTTCCCGGAGGTAAGACGGATCCCGCTGGACGCGAACTACGGATTCACCGGAGGATACAACCGGGCCTTCCGGGCGGTTTGCGGACTGCCCGGCGCCGAGCAGATGGAGTACTTCGTCCTCATCAACTCCGACATCGACGTGGAGAAAGGATGGCTGGAGCCACTGGTCGCCTGGATGGATGCGCACCCCGGGTACGCCGCCTGCGCGCCCAAACTCCACGCCTGGCAGGAACGGGACCGGTTCGAGTACGCCGGTGCCGCAGGCGGCCTGATCGACCGGCTGGGTTACCCCTTCTGCCGCGGGCGCGTGCTGAAGCGGACGGAACGCGATACCGGCCAGTATGACGGGCTGACGGACGTCTTCTGGGCGAGCGGCGCATGCCTGCTTGTCCGCAGGGAGGACTTCGAGCGGGCCGGCGGACTGGACGACCGGTTCTTCGCCCACATGGAGGAGATCGACCTCTGCTGGCGGTTCCTCCTGGAAGGACGGAAGGTCGCCGTCGTCTCCGACGCGACCGTCTGGCACCTGGGCGGCGGGACCCTTCCGGCGGACTCCCCGTGGAAACTGAGGCTGAACTACCGGAACAACCTCCTGCTGCTGGAGAACAACCTCGCGCAGAGCCTTGCGCTGGAAGCGATGGAGAAAGGACTCCCACCGGAAAAAGCCGCCCGGAAAGGCTGCCGCGGGGCGAAAAGGACCCTGCTGCTGCGCCGCCTCCTGGACGGCCTGTCCGCACTGGTGTACTTATTCAGCGGCAAACCGGCTTACTTCCGTTCGGTGCTGGAAGCGCACAAGGCGTTCCGTAAGATACGGAAAGGCATCATCCTTGAAGAGATCCGCTCGTACGCCCGTTCGCACGAGGGATACGCGGCTCCCCTGCGCGATCCGTACTGGATCGTCCCGGTGGCGTTGTGCAAAGGGAACAGGATATTCGATTATTTAAGGAAAAGGTATGAAAATCGTCATTGAAGGCGCCGGAGAGGTAGGATCCCACCTGGCGAAAATGTTGAGCAAGGAAGCCAACGACATCACCATCATCGATTCCGATCCGGTCCGTCTGGCACGGATCAGCGCGACCTCGGACGTCGTCACCGTGAACGGCGCCCCTTCCTCCCTGCACGTGATGCGGGAGGCGGACGTCGACCAGGCCGACCTGTTCATCGCCGTCGTGCCTTCCGTCCCGCAGGACGTCAACATCGTCAGCGCGCTCCTGGCCAAGAACCTGGGCGCCAAGAAAGTGACGGCGCGCATTGATGACGAGGAGTTCCTCACGCCAGAGAACAAGCTGATATTCAAGAAGATGGGCGTCGAATTCCTGTTCCACCCCGAGAAACTGGCGGCCGATGAGATCGTAGACCTGCTCAAGCACACCTCCGCGAACGACGCCATGGACTTCGCTTACGGAAAGCTCCAGATCGAAGTCTTCAAGCTGGAGGAGGACGCTCCCCTGCTGGACCTGCGCGTCTCGGAATTCGCCGCCATCGGCGCGACGATCGGTCTCGAATTCCGCATCATCGCCATCGCACGGAACGGGCAGACGATCATCCCCCGCTTCGACACGAAGTTCCAGTATCACGACCTCGTCTATATCATCGCGACGCAGGAAGGGATTCCCATCCTGATGAATTACCTGGGAAAGAGCAGTGTGGAAGTCGACAGCGTCCTCATCCTGGGCGGGTCGCAGATCGCCGAACTGACGGCCGCGCACCTGAGCGGGAAGATCAGCAAGATCAAGATCATCGAAAAAGACCGGGAACGCGCGATGTACCTGTCCGAAAAACTGGACGACAACGTGCTCGTCATCAACGGTGACGGCCGCGACTCCGACCTGCTGCAGGAAGAAGGGATCCGTGACTACGACGCCTTCGTGGCCCTGACCGGGAACGACGAGGCGAACATCCTGGCCTGCGTGATCGCCAAACGCTACGGCATCGAGCGCGTCATCGCCGAGGTGGAGAACATCGAATACATCCGCCTGGCGGAAGAGCTGGGCGTGGACGCCGTCATCAACAAGAAACTGATCACGGCCGGGCGCCTGTTCAAGTTCACCCTCAGCGGAAAGGCGCGCATCGTCAAATACATGAGCGGGACCGATGCCGAGACGCTGGAATACACCGTCTCTCCCGAAAGCGCGATCACGAAAGCCCCCCTGAAGGACCTCGCCTTCCCCAAAGACGCCGTCATCGGCGGGGTGATCCGGGGAGGCAAGGCCTTCATCGCCGTCGGCGAAACCGTCATCGAGCCCTATGACCGCGTTGCGGTCTTCGCATTGCCCGATGTCGTCAAGGAAGTCGACAAATTCTTTAAATAGAGAGTTCCAGCCAGCGGGTTTCCTTTTCGTCGAGCAGGGCGGACACTTGCGCGAAACGCTCCGTCGCCTCCTGCAGGCGGGCATAGTCGTCCGTCCCGCCGGACAGCAGTGCTTCCAGCGTCTGTTTTTCCGCACCCAGCGCAGCGATCTCCGCTTCCAGCGCCGCCAGTTCCCGCGTTTCCTTGTAAGAGAGTTTCCGCGGTCCGGAATCCCGTTCCGGGACGGCACGCGCAGGGCGGGACGGCTCCGCACGTTCCGTCTCCTGCCGCATCCGCGAACGCTCGGCCGCTTCGCGTGAAAGCGTATCCTCGCGCCACTGGCTGTAGCTGCCCACGAAATCCTTCACTTTGCCGCCGGGTGACAGGATGAACAGATGATCCACCAGCCGGTCCAGGAAATGGCGGTCGTGCGAAACGATGATCAACGTGCCCCGGAAATCGGCCAGATACTCCTCCAGGACATTCAGCGTGACGATGTCCAGGTCATTCGTCGGTTCGTCGAGCACGAGGAAGTTGGGCTGCTGCATCAGCACCGTCAGCAGGTAAAGACGGCGTTTCTCCCCGCCCGACAACTGGCTGACACGGGTGGAGAACATGTCGTGCGGGAACAGGAACTGCCCCAGCAGGTGTGTGTCACTGACGGCCTCCAGGACCGTCTGGTCGCCGGTGAAGTCCATGCCGCTCTGGCGGTAATAGCCGATACGGAGCGACTCGCCCCGCTCGATGCTGCCGGACAGCGTGCCGGGGTCGTCCGGATCCATCCTCCCCAGGAGGAGGTTGAGGAAGGTCGTCTTCCCCACCCCGTTGGAGCCGACCACGCCCACACGCTCGTAACGCTGGAACTTGTAGGTGAAATGGTCGAGGTAACAGACCCCGTCGTAATGGAAGGTCAGGTCCTTGCAGTCGATGATCTTCGTGCCCAGACGGGCAGCGCCGCCGCCCATCTCATCCAGGCGCACCTGCCGTGCAGCGTACACCTGCTCGGCCCGGTCCTTCAAGGAATAGAACGCGTTCTTGCGCGCCTTCGCCTTTCCGCTGCGTGCGCAGGGGCTGGCGTGCATCCACTCCAGCTCGCGACGCAGCAGGTTACGGACCTTGTCCGTCTCGGCGTTGTAGTTGTCGATCCGCTCCTGGCGCTTCTGCAGGTAGTTCTGGTAGTCACCCCGGTAGACATACACGTTTCCCCGGTCGAGTTCCATTACGATGTTGGCCACCCCGTCAAGGAAATAGCGGTCGTGCGTCACCATCAGGATCGTCCGGCGGGAATGGCTCAATTCATTCTCCAGCAGTTCGATCGCCTCGATATCCAGGTGGTTCGTCGGCTCGTCCATGATGTAGAAGTCCGGCTCGCAAGCAAGCATCGACACGATGGCCACGCGCTTCGCCTCGCCCCCGGAGAGCGACTGCATCCGGCGCGAAGGCGCAAGGTGGAAGTTGGAAAGGTACTTGCGGATCCGGTACTCATAGGCGGAACGATGCTCGGGGTCGAGCGGGTCCATCCACACGCGGCTGTCCGCCAGGACCTGTTCCCAGACCGTGCGGGCAGGGTCGAAGGCATATTCCTGTTCCAGGAAGGCGATACGGATGTCCTTGAGGAAAAGCACCTTCCCGCCGGAATCGGAACTGTCTTTCCCGGCCAGGATCCGCAGCAGACTGGTCTTGCCGGTACCGTTCGGGGCGATCAGGGCGATCTTGTCACCCTCATTCACATTGAAACTGATGTCCTCGAAAAGGACCTTGGGGCCATAGGCCTTGGAGATATGTTCGATCTGGAGGTAACTGGGCATTTCACATCAGGATTCGTCGCCAAACCATTCCGAAATCTTTTCCCGGGCCTGGAGTTTCACTTCGGGCGTGACATTCTTCGCCACGCAGTACAGCGCCCAGGTCAGCGCAGCCAGGTCGTCGGTGAAACCCGCAACCGGCAGGGCGTCCGGAATCAGATCGAGCGGCAGGATGAAATAGCCGAGCGCCCCCAGGATCTTCGCCCGGTCGGCCTTCGGCGTACCGGGATTCCGGAGGACATAGTAGAGCTCCAGCGCCACATAGATGACTTTGATCCCTGCGGCGCGCGCGACCTTCCGGACTTTGTCCCAGAACTGGTTGTCCGAATAATGTTTCTCGTATTTGCTATAGTCCTCAAGCGGTTCCATGGACAGGTCTGTGGATTTACGGTTTCACTTGCGCACGTACGTCGACGGAGTAACGCCACTGCTTTCCGAAACGGCTGGTCACGACGACCGTCACCTCGGCGGCATCGGCGTCCGGATCGGCAGCGAAATAATGCAGGTTGGCTTTCGGTTGCCTGGAGGCCGGGATTTTTTTCCCTTCGTAGACACGTTCGACTTCGTCGATATAGGAAGGCGAACAGTCCTGGACCTCGCGCATCGGGCCCATCGCCACGCCGTCCTGGTACCACTCGACCGTCCAGGCGGAGTCATAATCCCAGACGTTGGCCACGACCACGTCGGGATGGAAGCGGGAAGCGCCGATCGGGAGGACCTCCACCTGGAAATCGTCGTCGAAATCGATCGGATGCATCACCCACTGCAGTTCACCGCCCCAGTGGGTGAAAATCTCGTATCCGCGCGGGGCGCCGTCGCGGCAGAAGAGGGTGTCCCACCAGGCGCCGCAGATGCTGGGGGCGTTGTGCTCGACAATATCGTCCGTATACGTAAGATTGTTCTGGTAGTGGGTGTGGCCGGAAAGGAAGTCAACCCGGTAGGGCTCGAGCATCTTCAGCAGCCGTCCGGCACCGACGATGTCCTTGCGGTTGGTCCAGTGGTACAGCGGGCTGTGCTGCGCGATGTACAGGTGCGTTCCGGCAGGAAGATAGGCCAGCAGCCCCTCCACGAAAGCCAGGACATGGTCGGCGTAGCCTTCCACATACTTCTTCCGTCCCTCGTAGATGATGTTGTCCAGGCAGATAACGACGTCCGGACCGAGGCAGAAAGCATAGTTCGCCGGACCGAACGAAGACTCGAAGGCAGCAGCGCAGGCGAGGTCGCCCTCGGCGTCCTTGTCGTGGTCGTGGTTGCCGATCACGGCATAGAACGGGATGCCCGTCCGGACGATCTCCTTCTTGTACGGTTCGAGCAAGTCGAGGTTGTCCCAGCAGATGTCACCCAGCGCGATGCCGACGGTGTTGGCGTAGGCACCGTACCAGGCAGCCTGTTCGACCAGGTCTTCCAGCGGGTCGCCGCAGAAGAGGTCGAACTGTTCCGGTGTCTTGAACTGCGGGTCGGAGACGGAGAAGATCGTATAGTCGTCGGTGTCGTACGTGCGGATCAAATCGAAATCGAACTTCTTCCTCCCCTTCGCAGGCGCGTAGAACTGCGGCGCACCGGAAGAGAAGTCGGCCGTATAGCCCGACGGGGTGACCACGTAGACGAAGCGGGCGTCGTCATCGATGCGGAACTTGAAGTTCCCCCGTTCGTCCGTCGTAGTGAAGTTCCGCCCGTCGGTGACGATCACGCCGGACAGCGCGGCGTCCGCGCAATGGACCGTTCCCTTGACCTTGCGGGCATCCAGCGTCGCAGGAAAAAGGGCGGCAAGCAGGAAAAAGAAGATGATCCGTTTCATCGTCGTCAATCTTTTAGGAATGTAAATATACATAAATAATCGTTATCTTTGTGGAAAGACCACGTAAGATATGGGTAAATTCCTCGCTCCCCCGCCCTTCAAAGAAGAGATGACCGGTGACGGTATCGACAGCCGCTACCGCCGGCTCCGCGCCCAGGTATTCCTGGGCATCTTCATCGGATACGCCGGATTCTACATCGTCCGCAAGAACTTCTCGATGGCGATTCCCGGGCTCGAAGTGCTGGGCTTCCACACCGAAGACCTGGCCATCGTCCTGTCGATGAACGCCATTGCCTACGGGTTCTCGAAGTTCCTGATGGCCAGCATCAGCGACCGTTCCGACGCCCGGAAGTTCCTGCCCCTGGGGCTGGTCCTCGCCGCCGTTTCCATGGCCTTCATGATCGTTCCGGTGCAGTGGATCGGTCCGGAGCACAAGGGCTGGGCGATCTTCCTGATGGCTGCGCTGAACTTCCTGGTCGGCTGGTGGAACGGCATGGGATGGCCGCCCTGCGGCCGGGTGATGACGCACTGGTTCTCGATCCGGGAGCGCGGCACATGGATGTCGGTCTGGAACTGCGCCCACAACGTCGGCGGGGCCCTCGTCGGCCCGATGGCCACCTACGGCGCCGCCTGGTTCGGGTCGTGGCTCTACGGGGCGCACAGCGAACTGTACTTCCTGGCCGGCACCTACCTCTTCCCCGCGGCCACCGCCATCCTCGTCGCCCTGGTCGCCTGGCTCCTCATCCGCGACACGCCGCAGTCGTGCGGCCTGCCCTCCGTTGAAAAATGGACCGGTGTCGCCGCCAGCACGTATTCGGAAAAAAGCGAGCACGTCCTTTCCGTAAAGGAAATCTTCCGCACCGTGCTCTCCAACCGCCTGCTCTGGTACATCGCTTTCGCAAACGCCTTCGTCTACATGGTCCGTTACGGCTGCCTGGACTGGGCGCCGAAGATCCTCACCGACCGGGGCATCGACCTGCAGAGCACCGGATGGGCCTATTTCGCCTATGAGTTCGCCGCGATTCCCGGCACCCTGTTCTGCGGCTGGCTGTCCGACAAAGTCTTCCATGGCCGCCGGGCCTTGCCCACGATGCTGTTCATGGCGCTGGTGGGCGTCGCGCTGTTCATCTACTGGCGCAACCTGGACAACCTGCCCGTCGTGATCGGCTGCCTGATTGCCATCGGTTTCTTCATCTACGGACCGGTGATGCTGATCGGCGTACAAGCCCTCGACCTCGCGCCGAAGAACGCCGCCGGCACCGCAGCCGGCCTCACCGGCTTCCTCGGCTACGTGCTGGGCACCGCCGTGCTGGCCAACATCGTCCTGGGCTTCGCCATGAAGAACGCCGGGCTGCAGCTGACGTTCCTGCTGCTCCTGGGCGCCTGCGCCGCCTCGATCCTCTTGATGGGGCTCACCTACAAGGCAGAACAGTACCTTGTCCGCAAAAACGGCTGACATTCTGTCACCCTGCCCATGGCTGGCAGATTATTTGTTCCTATCTTTGCCGTCTAAACCGACAGAAACATGGCAAAGAAAAACGAAAAGAAAACGGTCGAGAAACCGGAAGTGAAGCAGGAGACCGCCCCGGAAAACGATGCGCAGCAGACTCAAGAAACTGCTGAAAAACAAGATAATGCAATCGAAGATCTGAAGCAGGAAGTGGCCCGGCAGAAAGAGCAGGTCGCCAAGGAGAAGGCCGACTATGTCCGCCTGATGGCCGAGTTCGAGACCTTCCGCCGGCGTTCGGCCGAAGACCGGCTGAACCTCGTGGCCTCCGCCGCGGCCGACACCATCAAGGGGCTGCTCCCCGTACTGGACGACTGCGAGCGGGCGATCCACGTCCTGCAGGAAACCGGCGACGAAGCCGCGCTCGAAGGCACCCAGCTCATCTATACCAAGTTGATGGGGTACCTCAAGTCCAAGGGGCTCGAGGTCATCCCCGCTTTGGGCGAGCCCTTCGACACCGACCTGCATGAGGCCGTGGCGCAGATCCCGGCCGGCGAGGAAGGGAAAGGCAAGGTCATCGAAGTCGCCCAGACCGGCTACAGATTCGCCGGGAAGGTGATGCGCTACGCCAAGGTGGTCGTCGGCAACTAGGAGGATATCGAAATGGCTGAAAAAAGAGATTATTACGAAGTACTGGGCGTCGGCAGGAACGCGACGGTGGACGAGATCAAGCTCGCCTACCGGAAAGCCGCGATGAAGTGGCACCCCGACCGCTGGGTGTCAGGCACCGACGCGGAGAAGAAGACAGCCGAGGAGAAGTTCAAGGAAGCTTCTGAAGCCTATTCCGTGCTCAGCGACCCGGACAAGAAGGCCAAGTACGACCAGTTCGGCTTCGCCGGCGTGGACGGCCAGGCCGGCCCGGATTTCAGCGGCGGATTCGGGAACCTGGATGACCTGCTGCGCGATCTCTTCGGCGGTGGATTCGGAGGCTTCGGCGGATTCAGCGGATTCGGCGGATTCGGCGGCGGACAGGGCCAGGCCCGGCAGAAGGTCTACCGCGGCCGCGACATCCGGACCCGGGTCCGGCTCACCCTCGAGGAAATCGCCAGGGGGGTTGAGAAGGAGATTTCCATCGAACGCAACCGTCCCTGCCCGGACTGCGGAGGAAAAGGCGCCAAGAACGCTTCCGACATCAAGACCTGCCCCAACTGCAACGGCAGCGGCCAGGTGCAGCATGTCGCCTCGACACTCTTCGGACGTACGATGACTTACACGACCTGCCCGCAGTGCGGCGGTGAAGGCAAGGTCGTTACGAACCCCTGCCGCACCTGCGGAGGAACCGGCCTCGTCCGCCGGAAGGAGACGGTCAAGGTGAAGATTCCCGCCGGTGTGGAAGACGGCATGCAGCTGACCCTGCGCGGAGAAGGGCACGCCGCGCCGCACAACGGCGTCAACGGAGACCTGCTCGTCCTCATCGAGGAGATCCCGCACAGCGCCCTGAAACGCGACGGCAACAACCTCTTCTATTCCACCACCATCTCGGTGACGGACGCCATCCTCGGCACGGAGATCACGGTCCCCTGCCTGGACGGCAACTACAGGGTGAAGATCGATGCCGGCACCCAGTCCGGCGCCGTCATCAAACTCCGCGGGAAGGGTCTTCCCGCCGTCAGCGGCTACGGCAGCGGCACGGGCGACCTCTACGTCAAGATCCTCGTCTGGATTCCGCGCAAGCTCGGACGCGAGGAAAAAGAGGCTCTTGAACGCATCCGGTCCAGCAAATCCTTCACGCCGGACCTCAACCGCGACGACAAGAACCTCTTCGACAAACTGAAGAATATCTTCTAGCCGAAAGCTACAGGAAGATGGATTCCGGCACTTCGCCGGTCCAGCACAGGGGCTGTTCCACGCCAAACAAGCGCAGGACAGTCGCTGCTGTATTTACCGTATTGTTCGGTTCGCTGATGGTGAAGCCTTCTTTGATGCCGGGGCCGGAGACGACCCACGGGACGATCATCTCTTCCGTACTGACCCCCCCGTGGCCATTGCCGATGCCACCATGGTCCGTGATGAAGAAGATATGCGCATCGTCATACAAGCCTTCCTCCTTCAGGAAGGCGACCAACCTTCCCACCTGTACGTCGCCTGCCTCGATGGCCGCGATGTATTCCGGGGACATCCACTTGTATTTGTGCCCCGCGTGATCGGTGTGGACGGTGTACAGGAAGGTGAACGTAGGGACGTCGCGGTTCTCGGAGAGAAAAGACATCGCCCTGTCATACAAGGGGATAAATGCATCTTTTTCGCCAAAAAGCGCATCGTCGATGTAACGCGGGTTGATCGGGCCGATCAGGGGCTTCCAGTTCCAGTAATAGGCCGTCTTGATGTTCGGCACGGATGTCTTCAAGGCCTGGTAGACCGACGGGAAATAGCCGTCTTCGTCCGTCACGACGGCAGGAAGGGCATGGGCGGTCGCCCAGCCGTTGTCCGTCACCCCATGCACTTCGGGGCCGGCGCCGGTCAGGTGACTCGTAAAGTTGGGCAGGGTGACGGACGGCATCACGTCGCGGGTCGACATGGAGGCGGCTCCGCTGCGGATCAGGGCATCGATGTTGGGGGTCTCCGCCTGGGCCAGGCCGTCCACGCGGATGCCGTCGAAAGCAATGATCAAGACGCGTTTGGCAGGACGGCCCCGCCGTTTTCTCCGCTTGGCCTCCAGGGGGACGGGCGCAACCATCGCCCCCAGCGCAAGACCGCTTGCGATCTTGCAGAAGTTTCGTCTGGAAACAGTCATTTTTCTTTCGTATTATCTAGGTTCGACATAGATCAACCATCCCCGTTTCGGAGCCACGGTGATGCGGTCTCCGACTTGCCAGGAGGCCTCCGGCTGGAACCGGTCCACCTCGGGAGCGCGCAACACGCAGCGGGAAGGATCCAGCCCCAGCTGCGCCCAGTCGAGACGGAGCGAGACCGTCCGGGGCGTATCGGCATAATTGCCGATGGAAAGGAGCGTCCGGCCGTTTTTGACATACGCCGTCACCTTCACGTCAGGGTCGGAGGCCTGTGCCACGGGAGCGTCTTCCCAGAAGCCGCGGATCCGGGCATCGGCGATACCGAAGGAATCCCAGACCTTCCAGACGGGACGCGGATCGCTGTCGCCGCTCCACGGCAGACGGGCGGTCATCGCGTATTGCATGCCCAGCCAACGGTTTCCACCGTCCTGAAGCATTTCGCCCGGCAGGCCGAAGGGCACGCCGGAGCACTCGACCAGCCAGCAGGCCGGGCTCATCGCATTGTACTGGAATGACTCGCCGAACCAGATCTTGTCGATATACGGGAAGATCTCCGTGTACTGAACGGCCGGCCCCTTGGAGAACCAGGTATTGGAGTGCAGGTCGATCAGGCAGCCGGGCTTCACGCTTTCCATCGCCCGGCGCATCCGCTTGAGAATGCGACGGTCGAAGGTGACATCGTCGATGTACAGGCCGTCCACGTCAAGGTTGCGGATCACCCAGGCCAGGCCCTCCACGTAGTAATTGAACCACCGGGAATTCCCTTCCGCCGTCAGCAGGGCGGCGTCGGCGCTGCGGTGCCCCGGCACATCGTAGTCGAAATGGTGGTACCACTGGTGGGTATAGTCTCCTTCCAGGTGTTCCTGCAGCCAGGGATGGCCTTTGCCCGGGGCGAGGCCGTTGTCGGCACTGAGCACTTCGTGACCCAGGCTGCGGAGCGCCCAGATCTCGAGCAGCGCATTGCTCAGTTCGCGGGCGGTATAATAGATCTTCACCTTGACGTCCTTCGCATGCAGGTCGGCCGTGAAGCGGCTGAGGGTATCCTGGGTCAGGAAAGGATAGTTGATGAAGGGGTTGACCGGCGTGCCGTGATGGACGTTCACGACCCGTACGCCGGAAGCGATCACGTCGTCGGAGGGTTTGAGCGTAGCCGGATCGCCGGTATGGTAATAGCGGTCGGTGAAACGCGCCGCGGCCGGCACTTCCTTCACCGGAGTGATGACCATTGCATATTCGAACGAGAGCGGCTGACCGGCAGCCAGGGTGCGCGCGCCGCCGCTGGCAGTCAGCCGGACGGTCCCGGGAGTCCTGCGGATCGAGAAGCGGCCCTTCCCGCCGTTGTACCAGCTGTCGGGATAGGCCGGATGATAGACATTCAGCAGCGGTCCGGTGTAGGATGCCCCCCGGAAATCGATTTGGAGCCCCGCTTCGGCCCGGCCGATCCAGCAGCCGTCGAAGGGCCAGAGAAGATCGTCGCCCTCCGGCTTCGGGACATTCCGTCCGGCGGCGTCGACCGTTGTCACAGGACCGTCCCAACCGCCGGTGAAGGACCGGGGCGTCTCCTGCCCGTGCAGGCCGAGGCCCATGAAATACCGTCCAATGTCTTCCTTGACGGGGATCTCCAGACGGACATCATCGATGGAGAGTTCTTTCCGGGGTTCGATCGTATAGCGGGTGCAGAGCCATCCGTCGAACTCGAAACGGACGTCGAAACGGAGGTCGAAGTCCTGGAAATGGCTGATACCCTGACCGGTAAGGGCTCCTGCCGTCAGGTCGAGACCGCTGATCTCGGCCGGGGCGAAGCATTCTTTCCCGCCGGTGACGACCGAGAAACGCAGCGGTGCGGAGAGGATGTCACGTCCCCAGGCGCGGATCTGGCGCGGCGCGCCGGAAGCGCGGTCGAAGGCGACCTCCCTGCCCAGGCAGCGGACCGTGTCGCCGGAATAGGACATCGGTACATAGGGAGCGGTCGGCTTGTCGCCGAGCCCGAGGCGGGAATTGAGCCAGCGCAGGCGGCTGTGCCGCCAGGGCTCGTCATCGCCGCGCGCCACGAGGGGCTTCCCTTTCACTTTCAAGGCAACGGGCACTTCGGCCGTCCGGCCGGCATCGTCCTGCAGGGTCAACGTGCCTTTGTAAGTACCCTTATGCAGGCCGGCCGGGAGATCGACGCCGAACCAGAGGGGCTGCACGCTTCCCTGCGGCACGGTAACATCGAACGTAACGGGATCCCCGTACGGGCCGATGCCTTCGGTATTGAAACAGGTGACGGCCGAGGCGCGGATGACGTCGTCGCCCCGGCGCAGATCCGTCATGCGGTAAGAGAGTTTTCCGACCGGGGCATCCGGGGCCCATACGCACACCTGGAAGGCATAGTATTCCTCAGGCGCCGCCGTTCCGCGGAATCCGCTCCCCTGCTTTGTCCGCAGCCAGCGCACGGGAATCTCCGTCCGCATCGCAGCGGGGTATTTCCGGTCTTCCGGGAAGACGAGCAGGCGGCCTTCCCTGCCTCCCTGTGCGGCGAGGTAGCGCTCCCGCTCGGCGGGCGAGGCGGGCAGTTCCATCGGGAAGAAGGAGTCCGAGACCGTCCGTGACTCGACGCGGCGGACTTTCGCCGGGACAGGGGTTCCGGCGTCCCATTCAGGGGCTGGCGCCGGTTCCGCGGGCAGGTACTGGTTCTGGCAATACCCGAATCCCTGGTGCACGGTATAGGGCAGATAATAGAAATAATAGGTCCCTTTTTCCACCGGTCCGAAGACGATGTCGCACACTTCGTTGTCTACCCGCTGCCGGAGGACGTTCCGGACGGTGTCTCCGCTGGCGGCGTCGATGAGCAGGAAGCGGTGGTCGGCGACGCTTTCTCCGTGTCTTCTCCAGTGATAGACCAGATGCGCAGACCGGGCGGCGCGGGGAACGCGGATCACGGCGCGGTGGTTGCCAAGGGATTCTTCCCAGGGCGCATCGGGGCAGCCGTATGTGTATTCCACGCCCTTCTCCGTGCCGGCGCCCTTCCCGGGCCAGATGTCAGGGGATGCGCCGTATTCGGGGCGGAGCGGGACGGTGCCTGCGGCGAGGATGAGGAGGAGCGCCGGCAGGATCGCCGGCAGGAGGAACGTCTTTTTCATATGCGAAGGAGCAAGGGATCAACTTTTTACAAATATAACAATTCCAGGCGAATATCAAAGCAGGCCCGACTTGCGCTGCGCGCATCCCCCTCCGGGCGAATGGCTTCCGAAGGGTGGCCGGGGGAAAAGAACGGATGGTGGCCATATCGGAAGAAATCATTATTTTTGTAAAGTAACAATATGACCCCCATGAGCAATATCGATGATGTACTCGCGTTCAACCGCGGATTTGTCGCTTCGAAGGGATACGAGGCGCACCTGACGGACAAGTTCCCCGACAAGAAACTGGCGGTTCTCAGCTGCATGGACACCCGGCTGTCCGTCCTGCTGCAGGAGGCGCTGGGTTTGCAGAACGGCGATGCCAAGATCATCAAGAACGCGGGCGCGCTCGTCCCCTCCCCATGGGATTCGGCGATGCGCAGCCTCATCGTGGCCGTCTACGAGCTCGGCGTGGAGGAAATCATGGTCGTGGCGCACACCGCGTGCGGGGCCTGCCACATGTCCTTCGGGCACTTCCGGGAGGAGATGCGCCGGCGGGGCATCCCGGAAGAGGCGCTGCAGCGCAGCGACGTCGACCTGGACGCCTGGCTGGAAGGATTCCATGACACGGAGGACTCGGTCCGCCGTACGGTGGCCACCATCCGGGAGCATCCGCTGATGGCCCGCGACGTCACGGTCCGCGGATTCATCATCGACTCCGCGACGGGCGCCCTGCAGGAGGTTTGCTGAGGGCCTGACGGCCTGCCCTCCAGATTCATTTGCAAATTAATGCAAACGATTGTATATTTGAAAACAAAACGATACGGAATGAATTACTTGAATCTGTTTTCCTTGAAAGGGAAAAATGCCTGGATCACAGGCGGCGCATACGGCATCGGTTTCGAAATCGGCAAGGCGTACGCCCTTGCCGGCGCGGACCACATCATCTTCAACTGCCGTACGGAGAAGAACCTCCAAGTGGGTCTGGAAAACTACCGGAAGGCCGGCATCGAGAACGTCAGCGGCTTCATCTGCGATGTCACCGACGAGAAGGCCGTCGCCTCGCTGGTCGAGAAAATCCACGCCGAGATCGGCCCCATCCACATCCTCGTGAACAACGCCGGCATCATCAAGCGCATCCCGATGCATGAGATGACACGCGCCCAGTTCCAGCAGGTCATCGACATCGACCTGGTGGGACCGTACATCGCTTCCGCCGCCGTGGTGCCCGAGATGATGGAGCGCCGTGAAGGGAAGATCATCAACATCTGCTCGATGATGTCCGAACTGGGCCGCGAGACGGTGTCGGCCTACGCTGCGGCGAAGGGCGGGCTCAAGATGCTGACCCGGAACATCTGTTCCGAATACGGCGGTTACAACATCCAGTGCAACGGCCTGGGCCCCGGCTACATCGCCACCCAGCAGACCGCTCCCCTGCGCGAGAAGCAGCCGGACGGCAGCCGGCATCCTTTCGACGCATTCATCTGCGCGAAGACGCCTGCGGGCCGCTGGCTCAATCCGGATGAACTGGGAGGGGCTGCGGTGTTCCTCGCCTCAAAGGCATCCGACGCCGTGAACGGACAGATCCTCTACGTGGACGGCGGAATCCTCGCCTACATCGGCAAACAGCCGTAACATCCTGAAATCGGACGACATATGGAAAAAGTATTCAGCTATATCATCGGACTGGGCGCCGCGGTCATGATGCCGGTCATCTTCACGATCCTCGGCATCTGCATCGGCATCAAACCCGGGAAAGCCCTCGGCAGCGGCCTGAAGGTGGGCGTCGGTTTCGTCGGTCTCTCCGTCGTGACGGCCCTGCTGACCAGCAGCCTGGGCGCTCCCCTGGCGGCGATGGCGGACATCTACCACCTCAACCTCGGCATCTTCGACATGGGTTGGCCCGCGGCCGCGGCCGTCGCCTACAACACCACCGTGGGCGCCTTCATCATCCCGGTCTGCCTGGGCATCAACATCCTTCTGCTGCTCCTGCGCGCGACCAAGACCGTGAACATCGACTTGTGGAACTACTGGCATTACGCCTTCATCGGCGCCGTGGTGTACTTCGCGACGGACAGCATCTGGTGGGGCTTCTTCGCCGCCGTCATCTGCTTCATCATCACGCTCGTGATGGCCGACCTGACGACCAAGGATTTCCAGGCCTTCTATAAAGATGTCGACGGGATCTCGATCCCGCAGCCGTTCTGCCAGGGATTCGTCCCCTTCGCCGTCGTGCTCGGCAAGGCGATGGACAAGATTCCCGGCATGGACCGTCTCGACATCGACGCGGAAGGGATGAAGAAGAAATTCGGCATCCTGGGCGAGCCGCTCTTCCTGGGCGTCCTCGTCGGCTGCCTGATCGGCGGACTTTCCTGCCGCAGTTGGAGCGAGGTCGTGCAGAGCATCCCGAAGATCCTCGGCCTGGGCATCAAGATGGGCGCGGTGATGGAGCTGATTCCCCGGATCACGACCCTCTTCATCGAAGGGCTGAAACCCATCGCAGAAGCGACCAAGAGCCTGGTAGAAAGGAAGTTCAAGCATTCCGCGGGCTTCAACATCGGCATGAGTCCGGCCCTGGTGATCGGCCATCCGACCACCCTGGTCGTCTCCCTGCTGCTGATCCCCGTGATCCTCTTCCTGTCCGTGATCCTGCCCGGCAACGAATTCCTGCCGCTGGCCTCGCTCGCGGGCTTGTTCTACCTCTTCCCGGTGGTACTCCCCTACACGAAGGGCAATGTCGTCAAGACCTTCCTTATCGGCCTCGTCGCCCTGGTGGTGGGCCTGTATTTCGTCACCGACCTCGCCCCCTTCTTCACACAGGCGGCGCAGGACGTATTCGCCCGGACGGGCGACGCCGCGGTGCAGATTCCGGAAGGATTCCTGGGCGGTTCGCTGGACTTCGCCTCCAGCATCTTCTCCTGGATCATCTTCCACTGCGTCCATGACCTCAAGATCGTCGGGAGCGCCCTGCTCGTCATCCTGACCACCGTGCTGGCCGTCATCAACCGCCGGCGCATCATCAAGGAAACCCTTCTCATGCAAGCAACAAAAGAAAACGGAATATGAAAAGAATCCTCACTACCGCCGTCG
The DNA here is from genome assembly GCA_902801205.1 of uncultured Bacteroidia bacterium. GTDB lineage: Bacteria > Bacteroidota > Bacteroidia > Bacteroidales > UBA932 > Cryptobacteroides. The sequence goes on along the minus strand of CADCHE010000011.1, from coordinate 2,620 downwards.
CACTGCTGTGCATCGTGTCCGCAGGCGCGCAAACATCCTGGACCATCCAGCGGGCCTGCCACCCCGATGATGTCAAAAACTACGACACGCAGCGTCTCCGCGACAGCTTCATCATGGAAAAAGTGATGGCCCCGGGCAAGATCCTGCTGACGTATTCGATGTACGACCGTCTCATCTTCGGCGGTGCCATGCCTGTAGGCAAGGCCCTGAAACTCGAGTCCATCGACGCGCTCAAAGCCCCTTATTTCCTGTTCTCCAGGGAATTGGGCATCATCAACGTGGGCGGTGACGGCATCGTCACCGTGGACGGACAGTCTTACGAACTGCACTTCAAGGACGCGCTCTATGTCGGCCGCGGCCACAAGGACGTGACCTTCCAGAGCAAGAACGCCGCGAAACCGGCGAAGTTCTACCTCAACTCCGCCACGGCACACAAGGAATACAAGACCCAGCTGATCACCATCGATGGACGCGACGGCAGCCTGAAGGCCAACTCCTTCCCGGCCGGAAAGATGGAAGAGAGCAACGACCGCGTCATCAACCAGCTGATCGTCAACAATGTCCTGGAAGAGGGCCCCTGCCAGCTGCAGATGGGCCTCACGGAACTGAAACCGGGCAGCGTCTGGAACACCATGCCGGCGCACACGCACGGACGACGCGTGGAAGCCTACTTCTATTTCAATGTCCCGCAGGGCAACCGGATCTGCCACCTGATGGGCGAACCGCAGGAAGAACGACTGCTCTGGCTGTCCAACGAACAGGCGGTGATGTCGCCCGAGTGGTCGATCCACGCGGCGGCGGGCACCAGCAACTACATGTTCATCTGGGGCATGGCCGGCGAGAACCTCGACTATGGCGACATGGACAAGATTCCCTACACGGAAATGCGCTAGGAGAGGCCCGGGCAGGAAAAATATTTCAAATAATTTCGAAAAAAGTTTTGCGATATAAAAAAATTTCGTACTTTTGCAGTCCGAAAATGAAAGCAACCGCTTACGGGTCGTTATCAAATGTGCGTAATGTTGCGTAAAAGTGATTGAGAGATGGATTTATTGAAAGTTGTTGAGCAGTCTTTCGCTAACGAGAAAGTTGCTTCCTACCCGGACTTCAAGGCCGGTGACACGGTGACGGTCACCTACCGCATCAAAGAAGGCGACAAGGATCGCCTCCAGAAGTTCAGAGGTGTTGTGATCCAGATGAGGGGTGCCACCCCGCAGACGCGTACCTTCACGGTCCGCAAGGTTTCCGGCGGCATCGGAGTCGAGAGGATTTTCCCCTTCCAGTCCCCCTTCATCGACAGCATTGAGCTGAACAAGGTCGGTAAGGTACGTCGGGCCAGGATCTTCTACCTCCGCGAGCTCTCCGGTAAGAAGGCGAGAATCAAGGAAAAGAAGTTCTCCGCTCCCAAGGCCAAAGCCGAGGCCGACGCAGAATAACATTTCGGAGCGATCCGAAATTCCGGCTCCCTAGCTCAACTGAATAGAGCATCTGACTACGGATCAGAAGGTTACAGGTTTGAATCCTGTGGGAGTCACTTAAAAACCGCATCTGAGATACTTCAGATGCGGTTTTTCTTTTTCAAGAAATAAACCCATCCACATAAGAGAACTGCCGCCACCTCAACGTGACGGCAGTTCTGTCTTTCTAAGGAATGTCCTCCTGAGGCGAAGCCGAAGGATCTACTTTCCCCTCACAAAGTGCCGGTAATCAGAGCCCCAGGTCCCGACAGAATAGGTCGTGACATTGCTGAAGTCCGACATCGCAGGGTTGATGGTAATAGTGCCCTTGTTAATCAAGTCGATGGCATAGTGGCCGCTATAGTCGTGAGATTCGCCGCTCAGGGCATCATATACGTGAAGCTGGTAGCCATTGTTTCCGTCGAAGGTGAACGTCACAGATCCATCCATCACGAAAACTGTGGGGTCATACTGTTCGGTCCAAGTGCCTTCCAGCTTGTTCACGTCGATCTTCTCACAACCGCTCAGCCCTGCCACCAGCAGCGCCGTGCAAATCAATGTTCTCAATATCTTCATTATTGTCTTTTTCTTACTAAACACACAAAAGTACAAAAGACTGCTTCAAAAGTCAATTATTTCCTCCATCCGACGGGCGGAACCTTCCATGGCCCCGCCCGGCATCAGGATAGAAAGTATTTATGGTTAAGCCCTGACGGGCTTTTCCTCCTTCGCGCCTCGGCAATTCAAGCAAAGCTTGATTGCGCTCGGCTTGGCGTCGGTTAGCCGCTTATGAAGCCTACTCGTTCTTCAGCGTCTCCGCTGGATTCATCCTGGCGGTCTTGAGGTAGTGATACAGCACCACGGCGGCGCATAGCAGCCCCACAATCATCAGCGCCAGCAGGAACACCGACGGCATAAAGCCCACCCGGTGCGCGAACTGCTGCAGGTAATACCTCACCACCAGCCAGCCGACGGGCGCCGCAATCACATAACAGATGGCCACCGTCCGCAGATACAGTATCAGGCCCTCCGACGTGATCTGCCCCATATCGGCCCCGAATACACGCTTCACGGAAATCTCCATCCGCTTGTACTGCACGTCCATCAGCACCTGGCCCCAGATGCCCACCAGCGACAGCAGCACCGCCAGCAGGGAGAACAGC
>CADCHE010000010.1 GCA_902801205.1 uncultured Bacteroidia bacterium | reverse complement strand
AGAAGTTAAGCCCGCCATCGCCGATGGTACTGCCCCACCAGGTGGGAGAGTAGGCAGCTGCCGTTCTTCGAGGTCCGGACCTTCACATCGAAGGCCCGGGCCTTTTGTTTTTATCCGCTGCCTACTCTCTTATTGGGCTATTTGCCCCAGTGGGGGCCCCGTGCCGTTCTTCGAGGTCCGGACCTTCACATCGAAGGCCCGGACCTTTTGTTTGTATCCGCTGCCTACTCTCTATTTGGGGATTTTGCCCCAGCGGGGGCCCCGTGCCGTTCTTCGAGTTCCGGACCTTCACATCGAAGGCCCGGACCTTTTGTTTGTATCCGCTGCCTACTCTCTCTGCCCCGGGCGGGATGCACAGGCAAACCCGTGGCCGCCCGCGGCCTCGTGAGCGGGAGGGCCCCGCGCCGACAGGCGTGGGAGGGATGGAGCGAAGCGGAAGGTTTGCTGTGCAAACGCCCGGGAGCAGGTCTTCTCGGGCGCCCTGGCACAGAAAGAATCCTGAAAATCCTGCGGCTCTTCTGAGCAGAATCCTTCCGTTATTGTCTTTTATTGACTAAATTGCGGAAAATCGTAATGCCATGAAAAAAGCCTTATTGTTTCTCGGCCTCGCCCTGCTGCTTCCGGCCCTGCCCTCCCGCGCCGGCAGTATCGTCACGGACAGCCTGCGGAGCGACATCCTCGGCGCGCAAGTCAAATACAACGTCTACCTACCGGACGGATTTGCCGGATCAGGGAAGGAATACCCCGTCGTCTATCTCCTGCATGGCCTCAGCGATGACTATACCGCATGGTCCCGGAAGGGCAATATGCAGACCGTTGTCGATGAACTGATCGGCACCGGAGAGGCCTGTGAGATGGTTATCGTCATGCCCAATGCCGGAGGGCCCGACACGCGGAAGACCTGGAACGGCTATTTCAACATGCCCGGTTGGCATTACGAAGACTTCTTCTTCCAAGAATTCCTGCCAGCCGTCGAATCAAAATACCGGATCGTCGGAGACAAAGCACACCGCGCCGTCATGGGCCTGTCGATGGGCGGAGGCGGCAGCGTTGTCTATGCCCAGCGTCATCCGGACCTCTTCTCCAGTTGCTATGCGATGAGCGCCTGGCTGGATGAACAAAGCCCGGATGCCGGCGGAAGATCCGAAAAGGACTGCCTCTTCTATGTCTGCGAGGCCGTTCACCGGCATTCTGCGCTGGCTTTCCTCGACGAAGCCGATGACACGGTGCTGGACGCGCTGCGCGGTGTCCGGTGGTTCATTGATTGCGGGGATGATGATTTCCTGCTCGACATCAACGTGGCCTTTCACCAGAAGATGCGCAGCAAACGGGTAAAGAGCGAACTGCGTGTCCGCAATGGCGTCCATAACTGGGAGTACTGGCACCTGGCCCTCCGTTGGGCCCTGCCGTTCGCATCCCGCAATTTCAACTGATCAGCGGGACGCCCAGAGCCGTTCGAAATGGCGGCGGATTCAACTGATCAGCGGGACGCCCAGAGCCGTTCGAAATGGCGGCGGAGCAGGGCACGGTCCCGGATGATGACGCGGAGCGCCTCCAGGCGTTCCGCGTTTTGTGAACCCGGAATCCAAAGCTTCAAGTAGCCACCGTCGCCGTATTTCTCGTCCAGATGTTGCCGGCAGCGGTTCCAATGGCCCTCCTTGTCCAGTTCAGGGTAGTGGTCGAGGCTGAACCGGAGGGTGCGCAGCAGGATGTCTTCCGGGTCGATGGTCCGGTCCGCTTCGGCGATCAGCATGCCGTACAAGCTCCTGGGCGGCGTCTTGGAAGAGGCCCGGTGGTCTTCCGCCGCCTGGGCGATGCATTCGATCTGCTGCGGGGAGAACCATTCAGACAGCCGCGGATCTTCCCGGATGATCCGGGCGGAGACATTGTGGTGGTGCTCCCGTCCTTCGCTCAGCCCGGTATCGTGGAAGGCGGCCGCCGTGAAGACGATTTCCGGGTCGGCTTCCGGATAAGATTCCGCCAGGTGAAGCGCCTCCCGGATGACCTGGCAGGCGTGCCCTTCCCGGTGTGCGGCATCGAAGGCGGCATAGCGGGGAATGATCTCCTCACTGACATACCGGTAGAGTTCCGGGCGGATGCCCGCCGGGACGGGGAAGGGAAGTAGGGCCCCGCTCATCGGACGCCGGCGATGGTCATGATGTCGGCGAAGACTCCGGCTGCGGTAACGCCTGCGCCGGCGCCGTAGCCCTGGATCAGCATCGGATGCTTGTTGTACCGCTCCGTCGTCAGCAGGATGATGTTGTTGGAGCCGTCAAGCACGTAGAAGGAGTGCTGCTGGGGGATTTCCCGGAGCGAGACGCTCAGCCGGCCTTCCTCCATCTTGGCAACGAACCGCCAGCGCATGCCCTCCGCTTCCATCCGTTTCCGGCGTTCTTCGAAATCCGCATCCAGCGTGGGCAGCTTCTTCCAGAACTCCTCCAGGGAGCAGTCGAAGAATTCCCGGGGGATGAAAAGGTCGGCGTCCACGTCTTCCTGGTTGGCTACATATCCCGCCTCGCGGGCGAGGATCACCAGCTTCCGGATGACATCTTTCCCGGAAAGGTCGATCCGCGGATCGGGCTCCGAGAATCCCTGTTCCATAGCCATCCGTACGGTCTGGCTGAAGGGAATGTCTTCCGAGATGGTGTTGAAAATGAAGTTGAGCGTGCCGCTCAGGACCGCTTCCATTTTGATGATCCGGTCTCCGCTGTCTCGCAAGTCATTGATTGTCTTGATGATAGGAAGCCCGGCTCCGACATTCGTCTCGAAGAGGAACTTCACGCCGCGCTTGCGGGACGTCTGCTTGAGGGCCAGGTAGTTCCCGTAGTCGGACGAAGCGGCGATCTTGTTGGCAGCCACCACCGAGATCCCGTGCTCGAAGAAGTCGCCGTACAGGGCGGCGATGTCCGCCGAGGCCGTGCAGTCCACGAAGACGGCATTGAAGATGTTCATCGCGATGACCCGCTCCTTGATGCGGGCGGGCGTGACGCTTTCGCCCTCCTGCGCCATGCGTTCCTTCCAGGACGCCAGGTCGATGCCGGCCCGGTCGAAGATGGCGGTCTTGCTGCGGGCGATGCCGACGATGTTGATCTTCAGGTTGCGCTCCTCACGGAGTTTGTCGCGCTGCAGGCGGAGCTGTTCGATAAGCTGGCCGCCCACCGTGCCGGTGCCGCAGAGGAAGAGGTTGATCTCCTGGTATTCGGACAGCAGGAAGCCGTCGTGGATGACATTCAGCGCCTTGGCCAGGTGTTTCTGCTCGATGATGAGCGAGATGTTGCTCTCGGATGCACCCTGCGCCAGGGCGATGATGCTGATGCCGTTGCGGCCCAGGATCCCGAAGAGCTTGCCGGCGACACCAGGGTTCCCCCGCATGTTCTCGCCGATGACCGCGACGGCGGCCAGGTCATCCTTGACGCTGACCGGCGAGAGTGCGCCGGTGGAAATCTCATGTTCGAAGGCCTTCCCGAGCGCTTCTTTGGCGACCGGGGCGTCGCAGCGCCGGATGCCGATGGAGATGTTGGTCTCCGATGCGGACTGGCTGACGAGGAAAGCGCTGATGTTCTCGCGTGCCAGCACGGAGAAGATGAGGCTGTCGACGCCGACGATGCCGGCCATCGAGGTGCCGCCCAGCGTGATGATGCTGATGTCATCGATGGAAGAGATGCCCTTGATGGCCGTCGTCCCTTTCTGGCAGCTTCCATGGATGACGGTACCGCTGGCGGACGGGTTGAACGTATTCTTGATCAGGATCGGAATGTTCTTCGCATGGACGGGGTACATCGCCGGGGAGTAGATCACCTTCGCGCCGAAATTGCACAGTTCGGTTGCCTCCTCGTACGTCATCTCGTCAATGACATAGGAGGTCTTGATCTTCTTCGGGTCTGCGGTCATGAAGCCGTCGACATCCGTCCAGATTTCCAGGATTTCCGCATCCAGGGCTGCTGCGATGAGGCTGGCGGTGTAGTCCGACCCACCGCGGCCGAGGTTGCTGATCTGTCCCGTCTGTGCATCGGAGGAAATGAAACCCGGGACGACGGCGATCCCGTCGCCGGGGCCGTAGTCGCGGAAGGCCTCGCGGATGAGGGCCTCCGTCCGCACCTGGTCGACGGAATGGATGAGCCCGTGGCGGACGGTCTTGATGAAGTGCAGCGAATCGTAGACGGTGCCTCCGGGGATGGACGCGGCGACGATCCGGGCCGAAAGCCGTTCGCCGAAACTCTCGATTTCCAACCGGGTCTTCTCCGGCAGGACCTGCAGCATGCAAAGGCCCTCGCAGATGTGCTCGAGCCGCGAGAGGAGGTCCTCCGTGCCGGCGTTCAGCCGGTCGAGGACAGCCGGGTCCGAAATGATCTGCGCGGGGATCTCCAGGTGGCGTCGGCGGATCTGCTGCAACAGGTCGCGGAAGGCGGGATCGCCTTCGGAGGCGAGCTGCGCGGCACGGATCAGCTGGTCCGTAACGCCGCTCAGGGCGGAGACGACGATGATGGCCGGCTGCTCCTGGGCGAGGGCGATCTCGCGGAGGGTGTTCAATGTTTCCGGGGCTCCCACCGAGGTGCCTCCGAACTTCAAGACTTTCATGTTATCAGGTTGTTAAATTCGTTTTCAGTCCGTTACTCAGAGGGTCTCCTTGATGTTGTACCGGTTCCGGTCCGCAGAGGACCGGGCGATCATTTCGCCGAGGAATCCGGCGAGGAAAAGGAGGACGCCCAGCACCAGGGCGACCAGCGCGAGGTAGAAGAGCGGCTGGTCCGTCACCGCCCGGTAGGCGGCGCCGTGGCTCTGGTGGATCAGTTTGGCGGCGATGATCCAGACCGTCATGACGAATCCGGCGAGGAACATCAGGATGCCGGTGAAGCCGAAAAAATGCATCGGCTTCTTCCCGAATGTGGAGAGGAACCACAGGGAGAGCAGGTCGAGGAAGCCGTTGACGAAGCGCTCCAGGCCGAATTTGCTCTGCCCGTACTTGCGTTTCTGGTGGTGGACGGGTTTCTCGGTGATCTTGCCGAAGCCCGCGTTCTTGGCCAGGTAGGGGATGTAGCGGTGCATCTCGCCGTACACCTCGATGTTCTTGACGACTTCCTTCCGATAGGCCTTCAGGCCGCAGTTCATGTCGTGCAGGCGGATGCCGGTGATGCGGCGTGCCGCGGCGTTGTACAGCTTGGAAGGCAGGTTCTTCGTCAGCCTGTTGTCCTGCCGGTGCTGTTTCCATCCGGAGACGACGTCCCAGCCCTCTTCGGTAATCATCTTGTACATCTGGGGGATCTCCTCGGGAGAGTCCTGCAGGTCCGCGTCCATGGTGACGACGACGTTCCCCTGTGCGGCGGCGAAGCCGTGGTACAGGGCGGCGGACTTGCCGTAGTTCCGGCGGAAAGAGATGCCGCGGATCCGATCGTCCCCGTCCGCCAGGGAGCGGATGGTCTCCCAGGAAGCGTCCGTGCTGCCGTCGTCGACGAAGATGACTTCATACGCATAGCCTTCCCGTTCCACGACGCTCCGGATCCAGGCTAGCAGTTCGGGCAGGGATTCCGCTTCGTTCAGGAGCGGGATGATGATGGACAGGTCTTTGGTTTCAGCCATGGCGGGTTCAGTTCGGAAGGTTGTCGCCGTCCGGCCCGGCGAACGGGTCGGGAGGGCAGATCTGGCGGGAGAAGGCGGAAGTCAGTACCCAGCCCCAGAGCAGACAGTAGAGGAACATCGAGAAGAAGGAGATCACGGGCAGGTTGTTCAGCGTGGTCTCCAGGGCAGCCTGCGTGTTGGCGTCCAGCGCCATGCCGAACTGCGAGAACGCTTCTTCCGCGGAAGCGCGGGCCAGCCGTGCGGTCTCGTCCCCGTCGATCAGGAAGGGCACGAGCGCATAGGCTGCGACCAGCAGCGACGAGCAAAGGGTGGTCCGCATGCCGTAGCCGTGCAGGGCCTTGTAGCCGGCATCCGGGAAATCTTCCTTGAGTTTCAGCAGGAATCGGCGGAGGATCCAGACACACGCGGCGAGCTTGGCCAGGGTGACCAGGGTGGACAGCAGCCTGCCCCCGAAGCCGGAAACGCCTCCACACAGTCCGCCCACGAAGGTGAAGGCGATGGTGGCGGCACCGAGCACGAGCCCGGCCTGGCCGGCTTTGTTCCAAAGGGATCCGGAAGAAAGGTCGTTCTTCATCATAAAGTAGTCGTCTCAATGGATTAACCTCACAAATATACAAATAAATTTGTACCTTTGCATTCTGGCTTAACAATAAGACGTATGATCAACATTACTTTTCCTGACGGAAGCGTCAGACCCTTTGAAAGCGGCGTGACCGGATACGAGATCGCCAGCAGCATCAGTCCCAGACTTGCGGAAGAGGTTCTTGCCATCGCGGTGAAGCCCGCCGGCGACACGACGGTCGGCCGCGGTGTCACCTACGACCTGGACCGTCCCATCCTGGAGGATGCGTCGATCGTCCTGCTCAAATGGGAGGACGAAGAGGGCAAGCGCGTCTTCTGGCATTCCTCGTCCCACCTGATGGCCGAGGCGCTCGAGGATCTGTTCCCCGGCGTGAAGTTCGGTATCGGCCCCGCCATCGAGAACGGATTCTACTATGACGTCGACCTGGGCGGCCAGACGATTTCCGACGCGGATTTCGCCCGGATCGAGAAGCGGATGCTGGAACTGGCCCGCGAAAAGCAGGCTTTCGTCCGCATCGACGTGCCCAAGGCGGAGGCCCTGAAACATTTCCAGGAGAAAGGCGACCCTTACAAATGCGAACTGATCGGAGAGCTTGAAGACGGCTCCATCACCTATTATACCAACGGCCACTTCACCGACCTGTGCCGCGGCCCGCACCTGCGCAACACGTCCGTGATCAAGGCGGTCAAGCTCACGGCCATCGCCGGCGCCTACTGGCGCGGTGACGAGAAACGCCAGCAGCTGACGCGTATCTACGGCATCACCTTCCCCAAGAAGTCGATGCTCGACGAGTACCTGGTCGTCCTGGAGGAGGCCAAGAAACGCGACCACCGCAAGCTCGGCAAGGAGATGCAGCTGTTCATGTTCTCCCCGCGCGTGGGCATGGGCCTGCCGCTCTGGCTGCCCCGCGGCAGCGTGATGCGCTACCAGCTCGAAACCTTCCTTCGCAAGAAGCAGGCGGAATACGGTTATCTGCAGGTGGTTACCCCGCATATCGGCAGCAAGGACCTTTACGTGACCTCCGGCCACTACGCCAAGTATGGCAAGGATTCGTTCCAGCCGATCCACACCCCGCAGGAAGGCGAGGAATACCTGCTCAAGCCGATGAACTGCCCGCACCACTGCGAGATCTTCCGCTCCAGCCCCCGGTCGTACCGCGACCTGCCGCTGCGCCTGGCGGAGTTCGGCACCGTCTACCGCTACGAGCAGAGCGGCGAGCTGCACGGCCTGACCCGCGTCCGCTCCTTCACCCAGGACGATGCGCACATGTTCGTGACTCCCGAACAGGTGAAGGAAGAGTTCGAGAAGGTCATCGACCTGATCCTCTACGTGTTCAAGGTCTTCAAGTTCGACAAGTACACCGCCCAGGTCTCCCTGCGCGACCCGAACAACCGCGAGAAGTACATCGGTTCCGACGAGAATTGGGAGAAGGCGGAGAGCGCCATCATCGAGGCGGCTGCGGAGAAGGGGCTCCAGACCGTCGTCGAGTACGGTGAAGCGGCATTCTACGGCCCGAAGCTCGACTTCATGGTGAAGGACGCGATCGGCCGCAAGTGGCAGCTCGGCACCATCCAGGTCGACTACAACCTTCCTGAACGTTTCCAGCTGGAGTATACGGATGCGGACGGCAGCAAGAAGCGCCCCATCATGATCCACCGCGCGCCGTTCGGATCGATCGAGCGGTTCACGGCCGTGCTGCTCGAACACACGGGCGGACACTTCCCGCTCTGGCTCGCCCCGGATCAGGTCAAAGTGCTTCCAATCAGCGAGAAATATGCAGATTTCGCAAAAAAAGTTTGTGATTTGCTGAATAATTCCGATATTCGTGCCTCCGTTGATGACAGGAACGAAACCCTCGGCAAGCGGATCCGGGAGATTTCCCTCCTGCGCGTACCCGTGCTTGCGATTGTCGGCGAGAAAGAAGTCGCAGAGGGCACCGTTTCGGTCCGGCGGGAAGGTACCGATGCCGGTACGATGAAATTGGACGAGTTCGTCCGCTGGTTCAAGGCCGAAACGGCCGCGGAACTGGCGTAGGCTTGTCCGCATATGAGTTGATTTATTAACAAGGTTACAGAAACAGGATGCCTTACAAGCCGAAATCTCATTACGGAGGTTCCAGACCGTTCACCGGACCGAAGCCCGGTGGCACCCGGCCTGCGGGAGCCCGCGGGCAACATCCCTTTACCCGCCAGAAGGGGGAGGATGAACTGAATATCAACGAGGAGATCATGGCTCCTCAGGTCCGGCTCGTCGGCGACAATATCGAGCAGCCGGGCATCTACTCCCTCTCCCAGGCGAAGGCGAAAGCCGAGGAACTGGGGCTCGACCTTGTTGAAATCACCGCGAAGGCCGATCCGCCCGTCTGCAAGATCCTGGACTACCAGAAGTATCTGTACCAGCAGCGGAAGAAGGCCAAGGAGATGAAGCAGAACGCGTCGAAGATCGTCATCAAGGAGATCCGTTTCGGCCCGAACACCGACGAGCACGACTTCCAGTTCAAACTCAAGCATGCGCGCGAGTTCCTGGAGGAGGGGTCCAAGGTGAAGGCGTCCATCTTCTTCCGCGGCCGTTCCATCGTGTTCGCCGACCAGGGCGAGAAGCAGCTGCTCCGTTTCGCCGTCGAACTGGAAGAGTACGGCCGTGCGGAGAACATGCCGACGCTGGAAGGCAAGCGCATGACGATGATGCTCGCGCCCATCAAGAAAAAGTGATCCGCAGTGAAGGCGGAGAAACAATATTAACAGTTTAATTATTAAAACAATGGCAAAGCTTAAAACCAATTCCGGTGCCAAAAAGCGGTTCACGCTTACCGGGTCGGGAAAAATCAAGAGGAAGCATGCTTATCACAGCCACATCCTCACCAAGAAGACCAAGAAGCAGAAAAGGAATCTTGATCACTTCGCCATCCTCGACAAGGATGACCTGAAGAGAGTAAAAGAGCTTTTGGTCCTGTAATTATTTCATGTTCAACTTGGAACGCAGTTGTAAAGCATCGCTGTAAGGGCGGTCACTGCCTCCATAAAACGATCGATTTATGCCAAGATCAGTCAATTCTGTGGCCTCCAGGGCCCGCCGCAAGAAGATTCTCAAGAGAACCCGCGGAAATTTCCTGTCCAGAAAGAATGTCTGGACCGTTGCCAAGAACACGTACGAGAAAGGTCTCACCTACGCTTACCGTGACCGCAAGGCCAAGAAGCGTTCCTTCCGTGCCCTCTGGATCCAGCGTATCAACGCCGCTGCCCGTCAGTACGGGCTGTCCTACTCCCAGTTCATGGGCCGCATCGCCAAGCAGAACATCGGCCTGAACCGCAAGGTGCTCGCCGACCTGGCCATGAACAACCCGCAGGCGTTCGAAGCGATTGTCAATTCCGTTAAATAGCATTGTCCTGTGAGCTTGAAGGAGATATACCGCAGCAAATGGTTCCGGTGGGGCTTCTGGTCCCTCCTCTATGTGCTGTGGGTCATCTGGCTCGGAAACTATTGGTGGCTGCTCGGCCTTGTCCCGATCTTCGACTACCACATCACCCGCAAGGTGAACTGGCTGTTCTGGAAGAAGGAGTACAAGGAAGGGGAGAAGCGCAACGTATGGCTGGACTGGCTTGACGCCATCATCTTTGCCGTCGTCGTCGTGACGTTCATCAATATTTTCTTCCTTCAGGCTTTCAAGATTCCGTCCTCCTCGATGGAAAGCACGCTGTACACCGGCGACCACCTCTTCGTCAGCAAGCTGACCTACGGACCCAAGATTCCGCAGACGCCCCTGACCATCCCCTTCACGCACAACGTCATTTTCGGGCGCGAGTCCTATTCGACCCGCATCCAGAACGACTACCGCCGCCTGAAAGGGTTCCGGTCCGTGCGCCGCGGCGATCCCGTGGTGTTCAACTTCCCGAACGGTGACACGGTACTGCGCCGCTATCCGGCCGACGACTATTACGCCTGGGTGCGCAATGCCGGCCGCGAGAACACCATCAAGGCCGGAGGCGGCGTCATTGTCCGCCCCGCCGACAAGACGGACCACTACGTCAAGCGCTGCGTCGCCCTTCCCGGCGACACGCTCCGCGTCATCGACGGACTGGTCTGGATCGACGGGCAGCAGCAGGAGGTATGGCCCGGCGTGCAGCTGACCTACAAGGTCACGACGACCGGCGGACGGATCAACCCGCGGGAACTTTCCCGGATCGGGCTGAACATGGAGGAGCTCTTTTTCGACGAGCACCTTCCCGGCTATCCCGCCATGCCCCTGACGGAAGCGATGCTGGAGAAAGTGAAAGCCTTTTCCATCGTCGCATCCGTGGAACCGAACCTGGACGCCTATCCGCCGGACTATCCCGATTCCTACCTGAGCATCTTCCCGTTCACGGAGGAGTATCACTGGACGCGGGACGACTTCGGCCCCCTGTGGATCCCTGCCAAGGGCGCTACGGTGCCCCTCGACCTGCACAACCTGCCGCTCTATGCGCGGATTATCACCGCCTATGAGGGACATGACCTGCAGACCGGCGCGGACGGGACCATCCGCATCGACGGTACCGAGGTGACGGAATACACATTCGGACAAGACTATTACTTCATGATGGGAGACAACCGGCACAATTCCCTCGATTCCCGTTATTGGGGGTTCGTACCGGAAGACCGGATCGTCGGCAGGCCGGCGCTGGTCTGGCTCTCCACCGACCGGAACCGCAAGTTCCCGGAAAACATACGGTGGCGCAGATTCTTCAAAATTGTCTAGATTTCTTGCAAATCTGAAAATAAAAAACGAAATTTGCACCCCCGCAATTAATTTTGAATCAATAAAAAAGTAGAATATCATGGCAAAAGTTTGTCAAATCACCGGACGGAAGAGAATGGTCGGCTACAACGTCGCCCACTCGAAGCTTCGTACCAAGCGCGAGTTCGGCCTCAATCTCAAGACCAAGAAGTTCTGGTCCGAGGCGGAGCAGAGGTACATCACGTTGAAGGTTTCCACCAAGGGAATGCGTACGATCGAGAAGAAAGGCATCGACGCGGCCCTGAAGGAAGCCCAGGAAAAAGGTTTTGTCGGACTCGTCTAATCACAGGAAGCTATGGCAAAGAAAACGAAAGGCAACAGGATCCAGGTGATCCTCGAATGCACCGAGCAGAAAGAGAGCGGTGTCCCGGGCATTTCCCGTTACATTACGACCAAGAACAAGAAGAACACCCCTGAGCGTCTGGAGCGTAAGAAATACAATCCTTATCTGCACAAGGTGACCGTTCATCGTGAAATCAAATAAGGAGAGTAGACTATGGCAAAGAAAGCAGTTGCTACATTCGCCGCCAAGGCCGGTGCCAAGAGCATGGTGAAATGCATCCGCATGGACAAGTCGCCCAAGACCGGCGCCTATGTCTTCACGGAGCAGTTGGTCGAAGAGGCCAAGGCGAAGGAGTACTTCCAGAACAAAAAATAAGCTGTCTTCGGACAATCTTTCGAAAAGGAGACCGTCCCCGCATCGGACGGTCTCCTTTTTGTTATTTATTTTGTATATTTGTAGGATTTAGAAAAAACGGCAATGGGACTGTTCGACAAAGGCATCAAGAAGACCAAGGAGGGTTTCTTCCAGAGACTTTCCAGGGCGGTCGTCGGCAAGACCCGCGTGGAGGATGATGTGCTGGACGCCATCGAGGAGGCGCTCGTCGCATCCGACATGGGCGTGGACACGACGCTGAAGATCATCGACGCGCTCGAGGAACGCGTGGGCCGCGACAAATACATGTCCTTCGACGAGCTGCTCGAGATGCTCCGGGAGGAGATCGCTGCCTTGATGGACGTCGACGGCTCCTCTGCGGATGCGCCCGCCTTCGACTTCTCCCGCAAGCCCTATGTCGTGATGGTCGTGGGCGTGAACGGCGTCGGCAAGACGACGACCATCGGCAAGCTGGCCTTTTCCCTGAAAGCCCAGGGAAAGAAGGTGATGATCGGCGCGGCGGACACGTTCCGGGCCGCAGCCGTCGACCAGCTCCAGGTCTGGGCCGACCGGGCGGGAGTGGACATGGTCCGGCAGGGGATGGGAGCCGATCCGGCTTCCGTGGCGTACGACACCGTGCGCTCCGCCGTGGCCAAGTCGGCTGATGTCGTGCTCATCGATACGGCCGGCCGGCTGCACAACCGGGTCGATCTGATGAACGAGCTTACGAAGATCCGCAACGTCATGCGCAAGGTGATTCCCGACGCACCGCATGAGGTGATGCTTGTCCTCGACGCCTCCACCGGGCAGAACGCGTTCCGGCAGGCGCAGGAGTTCTCCCGCGCAACGGACATCACATCGCTGACCTTGACGAAACTCGACGGCTCCGCCAAGGGCGGCGTCGTGATCGGCATCGTGGACCAGTTGAAGGTCCCGGTCAAGTTCGTCGGCGTCGGTGAGGGGATCGATGACCTCAAGCGCTTCGACAAGCGGGCGTTCGTGGATGCCCTCTTTTCGAAGGAAGATATTGAATCATAAACAGATACTATAATATGAAACTCTCTTACAGCTGGTTGAAGGATTATCTGGATTCGTCACTCACGCCGACGCAGGTGGCCGACGCGATGACGGACATCGGTATCGAGGTGGACAGCGTCGCCGAACAGGAAGAGATTCCCGGCGGGCTGGCCGGCGTCGTCGTCGCGCAGGTGCTGACCTGCGAGCCGCACCCGGATTCGGACCATCTCCACATCACCACCGTCGATGACGGCACCGGAGAGCCCCTGACGGTCGTCTGCGGCGCTCCCAATGTCTCTGCCGGACAGAAAGTCCTTTTCGCCCGCATCGGAACGGTCCTTCCGGGCGATTTCAAGATCAAGAAGTCCAAGATCCGCGGCGTTGAGTCCTTCGGCATGATCTGCGCGCAGGATGAGCTCGGCATCGGTACCGACCATGCCGGTATCATGGTGCTGCCCGAAGACGCGGTTGTCGGCACGCCCGCGAAAGAATACCTCCACCTGAAGACGGAGGCCGTCATCGAATACGAAATCACCGCCAACCGGATCGACGCTGCGTCCCACATCGGTGTGGCGCGCGACCTCTATGCCTGGATGCAGGTCCACGACGTGCCGGGATCCTTCCACCTTCCCGACGTATCGGCCTTTTCCACCACTGCCGGCAATCCGGTTCCGCTCGAGGTGCTGGATGCTTCTGCCGCGCCCCGCTACATCGGCGTCACGGTCCGCGGGGTCAAGGTCGGACCTTCCCCCGAATGGCTCCAGAAGAAACTGATGTCCATCGGCCTCAAACCGATCAACAACGTCGTCGACGTGTCCAACTTCGTGCTCTTCGAACTGGGCCAGCCGTTGCATACCTTCGACGCGGGCCAGATCCGCGGCGGAAAGGTCATCGTGCGCCGTGCCGCGGAAGGGGAGCATATCGTCACGCTGGACGGTACGGACCGTTCGCTGTCTGCGGAAGACATCGTCATCGCCGACGCGGAAGGCCCGATGTGCATCGCCGGCGTCTTCGGCGGCAGCGTCTCGGGCGTCACGGAGGCAACCACCGACGTCTTTATCGAGAGCGCCTATTTCGACCCGGGTTCCATCCGGAAGACTTCCAAGCGCCATACCCTGCAGACCGATGCCTCTTTCCGCTTCGAGCGCGGTGCCGATCCGCTGGTGACCGACTACGCCGCCCGGCGTGCCGCCCTGCTGATCGTCGAGACCGCCGGCGGAACGATCGAAGGTCCCGTGCCGTCCTTCTGCCCGGCGTTGTACGAGCGCAGGCGGATCGAACTGGATTACGACCGGATCGAGCGCTTCATCGGCAAGAAGATCGGTCATGACGTGATCGAAAAGACCCTCGAGGCCCTGACATACAACTTCATCGAGAAGCGTCCCGGCGGCGCCCTCGTCGAAGCCCCTTCCTATATGGTCGACGTTACCCGCGAGTGCGATGTCGTCGAAGAGATCCTGCGCATCTACGGATACAACAACATCCCGTTGCCCGCGCATATGAAGATGTCCGTGAACGCCACGCCGGCACCCGAGCCGGAGGCGGTCCGCAACGGAATCTCCAACTTCCTCGCCGCCAACGGCTTCGTGGAGATGATGAACAACTCCCTGACCCGTTCCGCCTACTGCAAGGGGCTGGTGACCTATCCTGAGGAGAAGTGCGTGTCGATCGTCAACCCCCTCAGCTCCGACCTGAACGTGATGCGCCAGACGCTCCTGTTCGGCGGACTGGAGGTAATCGCCTACAACGCCAACCGGCAGGCCGGTGCCATGCGCCTCTTCGAGTACGGCTCCGTCTACAGCCGCCTGCCCGAGAAGGACGGAACGACCCTGGAAGGCTATGAGGAGCATCCTTGCTTCGCCCTTTTCATCGCCGGTACGCCGGAGAAATCGTGGAACGTCCAGCCCGGGAAGAGCAGTTTCTTCACGCTCAAGGGGTATCTGGACCTGCTGCTCCGTCGTTTCGGGGCCGACATCTACCAGCTGGAGACGACACCTGTACCGAACGACCTTTTCAGCGAAGGCCTGTGCTATTCCCTGCCGGGCAGCCATGCGCCGCTCGCCGTCATCGGTACCGTCTCCCGCCGCCTGGCGGCCCGTTTCGACGTGAAGATGCCGGTGTTCGCCGCTGAAATCAACTGGAAAACGCTGTTTGAACTGGTCCGCCGCGACAAGGTCGTCTTCCAGGAACTGCCCAGGTTCCCGGAAGTCCGCCGCGACCTGGCCCTCCTCCTGGACGAAGGGGTGACCTATGCCGACCTGCATCGCAGCGCTTTCCGTGTCGCGAAGAAGATGCTCAAGCAGGTGTCCCTGTTCGATGTCTACCGCGGCGACAAGATCCCTGCCGGCAAGAAGCAGTACGCCCTCAGTTTCGTGCTGCAGGACCGCGAGAAGACCTTGACCGACGCCGACGTGGAACGCCTGATGGGCAAGTTGCTTTCCACGTTCGAGCACCTGTTCGGCGCCGCTTTGCGATAAAGGGACATGGAGCGCGGACGGCATATCCTCCTGCTGGCGGTCTTGGCTGCGGCGTTGCTTTTCTCCTGCGGAAAATCCGGGGAGAAAGTGATTCCCGTGTCGAAGATGCGCCTGATCTACAAGGACATGCTGCTTGCCGACCAGTGGCTGGAATCGCAGCCTTCCCTTTACCAGAAAGCGGATACGAGCCTCTTTTACGAGGCGATCTTCTCCAAGTACGGTTACACCCTGGCGGATTACCAGAACTCGGTATCGCACTACCTGGGCGATCCGCGCCGTTTCGGCACACTGATAGGTGACGTGGGCAAGGACCTGAAGAAGGAGCAGATGGCGCTTTCGGCCGAACTGGAACGGGACCGGAAATGGCGCCAGCACATGGATTCCATCGCGCAGGTCCTTTCCGCCTACCGGCCCGCACACATGCATTACCTGACTGAGTTCCTGTCCGATGCCTACCGGGCGGACACCATGACTTTCGCCGTTTCAGAAGAGGGATTCCGTTTCCCGTGCGCCGTCGCACCTGCCGTCCGATACCGGGGGCCGGAGCGCCTGGATCCGCCCACGGAAGAGGAAGAAGCCCCGGCGGATACCGTCCCGTTGTCTCTGACGTTGGATGAAAAACAGGAACTGGAGCGTTTTTGAGATGAACCGGATCGCTGCGACATACGTCTATCCCCTTGACGGGCATGCGCCCATCCGGAACGGATTCGTGGAATACCGCCCCGACGGGACGGTGACGGCTGTCGGAACGAGCCCCGACATCGCTGCGGAGCCTTGTTTCTTCGACGGGGCGGTCGTACCCGGCTTTGTGAATACGCACTGCCATGCTGAACTGTCCTACATGCGTGGCCTTTTCCGCCGCGGAACGGGCATGGCCGGCTTCATCGACCAGATCAACGCCTTGCGCGACACCTGCTCCCGGGAGGAGCGGATCGCATCCATCCGGCACTGGATGGACGTGATGTGGCACCGTGGCGTCACCGCGATGGCGGACATCAGCAACGGACCGGATTCTTTCGCCGTCAAGCAGGCATCCCCGATGTATACGCGTACCTTCCTTGAAGTTTTCGGCACGGAACCGGAGGATTGCGCGGACGTAATCGCTTCCGTCCGTTCCCTCGAGTGCGAGGCCTGGTCCTTCGGGCTGGACGCCGCTCCGACACCGCATGCCTGCTACACGATGAGCCCGGAACTCCTTTCCGCGGCCTCGGCGGAGGGACTCCGCTCGGGGTTTCTTTCCTACCATAGCGAGGAGACGCCCCAGGAAGAGGAAATGCTCCGGTCGGGCTCGGGCCCGATGTGGGAGAACCGCCGTGCGGCCGGGATGAGCGTCCCTCCCGTGACGGGCGCATCTTCCCTCCGGTACTTCCTGGACCGCCTGCAGTCCGTACATCCCTTCCCCGTGGAGGAGAACGTCCTGCTCGTCCATGAAGTCTGCCTGGAGCAGGACGGAATCGACGCCCTGAAGGAGGCGCTCCTGCATCCGTTCATCGCCCTCTGTCCGCTGTCCAACCTGTATATCCACGACGCCCTGCCGCCGGTTCCCCTGATGCGTGCGAACGGGCTGACCCTTACCGTCGGAACGGACTCCCTGTCCAGCAACGACGACCTTGACATCGTCGCGGAACTGCGCTGCCTGCAGCAGCATTTCCCCGTGTTGGAACTGGACGAACTCCTGCACTGGGCCTGCCTGAACGGCGCGCGATTCCTGAAGAAAGATACCGTATTCGGCTCCCTGGCTCCTGGCAAACGTCCCGGCATTGTCCGGATCGGCGGAATGGACGCTTCCGGGCGCCTGACGGACGAAAGTTATTCCGAGCGGGTGATATGATGCGCGAGACACTGGTATTCGGCCCCATCCATTCTCGGCGGCTGGGATCTTCCCTGGGCATCAACCTGCTCCCGGAGAAAGGAAAGCTCTGCAATTTCGACTGCATCTACTGTGAATGCGGGTGGAACAAAGACGGGCGCGGGGATACGCGGATTCCCACTGCGGAAGAACTGCGCATTGCCCTGGAAGCCAAGCTGCGTGCATGCCGAGAGGGAGGGGAGCGGATCGACTCCATCACCTTCTCCGGTGACGGCGAACCGACGCTCAATCCGGCCTTCCCCTCGATTGTCGACATCACGCTTTCGCTGCGCGACCGGCTCTATCCGGAGGCGAAGGTCTCCGTCCTGAGCAATGCCACGCGGCTGGACGATCCGGCCGTCTTCGCCGCCCTGCGCAAGGTAGACAACCCGATCCTGAAACTCGACGCGGCGGACGACGCCTCCGTCCGGGTGGTCAACAGGCCGCAGGGACGTTACCGCGTTGCAGACGTCGTC
This sequence comes from uncultured Bacteroidia bacterium, assembly GCA_902801205.1. GTDB lineage: Bacteria > Bacteroidota > Bacteroidia > Bacteroidales > UBA932 > Cryptobacteroides. The sequence continues at coordinate 68,959 of CADCHE010000010.1, read as the reverse complement.
GCCGGAATGCGCCGCTTCGAAGGGGATTTCATCCTTCAGACCATGTTCCTGCGGGGACCGGGCTTCGATTCTTCTGCGCCGGAGGTCCTCCTGCCCTGGATGGACGTGGTCCGCGACCTGCATCCCCGCAAGGTGATGGTTTATACGCTGGCCCGCGAGGCGCCTGCGCAGGGACTGGAAGCGTTTACCGCCGAACAGATGCGCACCCTGGTGCGTCCGCTCCTGGAAGAAGGATTCGATATACAGATCAACGACTGATAAATCATAAAAATATGTTGGAATTACTGGAAAAGTATGGCTATACGCCCGACGAGGAGCAGATCGGAAAGCGCCTTGAGATGATTGCCGCCGGCATCGACGATGTTACGTCCGCCGACGTGCTGACGCGCTGCCTCTCCCTGATGGACATCACGACGCTGCAGACGCAGGACACGCCCTCGTCCGTCCGCAAGCTGGTTTCGAAGGTCAACGCCTTTGCGAAGGATTATCCGTCTTACCCGCTTCCGGCTTCGATCTGCGTGTATCCCAACTTCGCGTCCGTCGTGCGGGATGCGTTGCAGGTGCCCGGCGTGCATGTCACGACGGTGGCCGGCTGCTTCCCCTCCTCGCAGAGTTTCCTCGAGGTGAAGGCGCGCGAATGCGAACTGGCCGTGCAGGGTGGCGCCGATGAGATCGACATCGTCCTCGACCTGGGGGCTTTCCTGGACGGTGACGAGGAAACCGCCCGCACGGAAATCCGCACGATGCGTGCCGCAGTGGATGCCGCTGCAGCGGCATGCGGACGCAAGGTCGTCTTCAAGGTCATCCTCGAGACCGGCCTGCTTGTGAGTCATGAGCGGATCGCGGCTGCAGCCTTCCTGGCCATGGAAGAGGGAGCCGATTTCATCAAGACCTCGACGGGAAAGGTGAGCGTCAACGCGACCCCCGTGGCGGCCTATGTCATGTGCGAGTGCATCCGCCTCTTCGAGCAGCGGACCGGCCGCAAGGTGGGATTCAAGGCCGCCGGTGGTATTTCCACGGCGAAAGACGCCGTCTGCTATTATTCGATCGTGAAGACGGTGCTCGGTGAGGAATGGCTCTGCAAAGACTTGTTCCGCTTCGGCGTGAGCCGGCTTGCGAATGCGCTCATGTCTGCGATCGAGCAGAAGACCGTGACGTATTTCTAGCGGTCAGGCGACCCCTGAGCGCTGCTTTTTTTCGGTATCCCTGACGATGTTGTCGTCGGGGATCGCTGTTTCCAGGGCTTTCAGATACGCGCGCAGGACGTTCCAGTCGTAAAAATTCCCGGTTGCGGCCGGCAGGGCGGGGATCGAAGTCTCGCGCTCGTTGTACAGGAGCTGGACGAGGACGTGCCCACGCTTGTTGCGGAAGAAGACCATCTGCAGGTTGGAGGCCATCGGCACCATGTCGAAAGCAAACCAGTGGGTGTGCACGTTTTCGGACGGGAAATGCTCCTGCATGCCTTCAATGCCGATCGTCCCGACCAGCGGCAGCAGGCCCACGTCGTGGCCGAACCGCAGGTCCGCAGCCCTTTCACTGCCGTCTTGGAGGGCTGCGTCGGCTTTCTCTATGATATCGTGGATCAACGGTTTGGCGATCGCCCGGACGAAGTCGCCTTCCTCCGCCGAGATGCCGTAGCGGTAATACATCCGGTTGTTTTTCCGGATCCAGAGTCCGGCCAGTTCGTCGTCGGTGAAGTGGGCGAACAGGTCCGGGTGCGCTTCGGTGTTCGGACTGATCGTCGCCGCATCGAAAAGCGACTTGACGAAGGCATCCGTATCTCCGATCAGCGTCCTGGCCGCCTCAGGGTCCGTGAACAGAGCCGCATAGAGCCGGTCGGGGGACGGTAGGAAGTGGGCGATCCGGCGCTCGAAGGCTTTCGAACGTTTGCTCAGTTCCTTGGTGTCCAGGTCCATGCTGATATAGTCCAGGTATTTCGGTCCGGTGATGAAGGTGAAAGCCAGTCCTTCCGTCTTCTCCTGCAGCCCTTCCGTGCAATTGGCCATGCTGACCAGGCAGCGCGGCCAGTAGCTGGAGACGCATTCGACTTGGTTGCGGCCTTCTTTCCCGGAGAAGACACGCGGGAAACGCGCTTCCATCCGCCGTGCGATGCCCCGGTGCTCTTCCGCTCCCCTGCGGGTAAGCATCCCGTACATGCCCTCGTGCTCTTCCATCAGGGTGTCCAGTTGCCGTAACACCAGCTTCCCCTCTTCGGTCAGCAGGCCTTTCCCTGCGGCGGTATCCAGGCCGGCGCGGGCTTTGGCGAAGTAGCTGCCGCTGGTGAGGTAGCGTGATCCGTGCCTGCCGTAGTGGCTGATGTAAAAGGGCTTGTACCCTTTCGGAGCAGGGGAGACAGGCTCGGCGACGGCTTCATAATAATGGTATTCGGCGGAGGCTCGCTCCCGGTTTTCCCGGAGTTTCTCCTGGTATGTCTGTCCATGGAGTGCCATGGTGGCGGCGAGGAAGAGGGCTGCCAGGACGGCAGCCTTGCGGATCCTGAAGGTGGTGGAACAGTTCATTCTTGATCTTTTTTCTTTTCGCTAAGATACGAAAACCACCCATAAATCACAAAGGCGGCTCTTTTTTGATTTTATCCGTTGAACATTTCAACCTACGGATAACCTCCTCTAACTTTGCGGAGTAACGATAAAAAACACTTTGACTATGAAAAGGTTCTTCAAATGGTTGTTGCCGCTGCTCGTTCTCGCGTCGTGCAACAAAGAGACCGGCTCGCCGGTCGCCCCTGCGCCGTGGCGCGCTTCCTCCGTCCGCACGGAAGGTGCCGCCACCCTCCGTCAAGTTACGCTTGGAAAGCACTTGGACAGTCCCTATCTCGTAGAGAATGTCCGGCGTGCCTATGAAGCGGTCTATCCGACCCGTTCCGGTATCCGTGTCGAACCGACCGACCTGTACGTCCGCTTCCTGCCCGCCGGTCCCGAAGACCTGGCGCGCCTGGAGGAAACGGACATCGACCTGTTCGACTATCCGCTGGATTATGAAATCCTCTCGGACGGCGACTGGTACCATGACCCGTCCCTGCCGGAAGACCGGATCACCTGGCAGTATGCCGTCGTTCCGGTCGGCTTCGCGTTCCCGGAAGGTATTCCCTATGAGGTCCTGGGCAAGTGTTGCTTCCCGGGCAGTGCATCCTTGACGCGTGCGGCCGGTGAGGCGGACTGGGACGCCGTCGAGCGCGCCGCCTTTGAGATGACCGGCAACGGGGACCTGCTCGAATCCGGGACACGGGCCTCGAAAACGCGTCCGGAAGGCCGGATCACGATTGTCGACACCGGCACGTCCGGGCGCAAGACGGTCGGTGTATCCGGCGTGAAGGTGACGGCGAATACGCTGCTCAAGACATCGTCGGCCTATACCGACGCGAAAGGGAACTACTCCTTGTCCGCGAAATTCTCCGCGAAGCCGCATTATCATCTCAAGTTCAAGAACACCCTCGGTTTCAAGATCGGGCTGAACCTCCTGCTCGTCCAGGCTTCCTCATCGTCGCTCGGGAAAGGACCCGCGCAAGGGTTGGACGTGACCGTCGACGCGTCCTCCGACGGTACGCTCTGGCGACGGTGCGTCGTCAACAACGCCGCCTACGACTATTACATGATGTGCCGGGAAAGCGGCATTGCGGTACCCGTGTCCAATCTCCGTTTCTGGACCCTCAACTTCATGAATCCTTCCTGTGCACTGATGCTCCACCATGGCGCCATGGTCGATACGGACTTGGCTTCCAAGTATTTGGGCGTTACCCGGCTGGTGTTGGCCTTCTTCTCGCCGGACATCACGATCGGCTGCAAGGGGAAGATCGGCGACTATGCCGGCCTGTATTTCGATACGGTGCACGAGATGGCGCATGCGTCGCACTTCCAGAAAGCAGGGGCCGCCTACTGGAACCGTTTCGCCCGGTATGTCCTCTTCTCGTATTTTGCCACGACTTCCCCGTACGGAACCGGAAACGGCGAGAATGCCGGACTCTGCGAGGTGGCGGAGATGTGGGCTTATTATCTGGAAAACGCCTTGTACAAAGACCGTTACGGGAAAGAACATCATGCCGGTGAGTCCCACTGGTTCCGTCCGCAGATCCTGACGGAAGTGGAGAAGGCGGGTGTTACCCGCGCCCAGATCTGTGCTGCGCTCGGGCAGGATGTGCAGGATGCCTCCGCCTTCTGCAAAAGCTTGCAGGAAACCTGCCCGGCAAAGAAGTCGCAGATTGCTTCCGCCTTTTCGAAATACGGAAAGAAATAAAAAAACTGCCGCTATCCGCGAGAAAAAGTTTGCAAATTATTCAGACAATGCTTACCTTTGCAATCCATTCAAGCGCGGGTGGCGAAATGGTAGACGCGCTAGTTTCAGGAGCTAGTGTCAATTGCGACGTGTGAGTTCGACTCTCATCCCGCGCACAGGAAACGGTCTCGGAAAAACTCCGAGACCGTTTCTCTTTTTTGTTGTCCCGTCCTCCTTGGAAATCCCATTCGCCCGGACAGGGATGCACGAAGTGCAAGTTGGGATTTCCAAGGAGGGCGGGATGAAAGCCTCCAGGCCGCCGGAACGCGCCCCGGCACCGGATCAAGCGGCCTGTACCCCTTTTTTTGTGGGACGGAATTGCGGATCAGCTTTTTTTTCAGTATCTTGCGTAGTCAATCACTAAAACATAGACCGATATGACTTTCCTGATGATCGTTCAGCTGCTCATCGTCCTGGCAGCGCTTTATGTGGGCTCGCGTTACGGCAGCCTCGCCCTCGGCGCGATATCCGGTATCGGACTGGCCATCCTCGTCTTCGGATTCGGACTCAAGCCCGGCACGCCGCCCACCGATGTCATCTATATCATCATTGCCGCCGTTACATGCGCCGGCACCCTCCAGGCCTCCGGCGGTATGGACTGGATGATCCAGATCGCCGAACGCATGCTCCGCAAACACCCCGATCACATCACGTTCCTCGGTCCCCTGGTGACCTTCTTCCTGACGGTGCTGGTGGGTACGGGCCATGTGGTCTACACAATCATGCCGATCATCTGCGACATCGCCCTCAAGAAGGACATCCGCCCCGAGCGGCCCTGCGGCGTTGCCTCCATCGCGTCCCAGGTGGGCATCACCTGCTCGCCGATCGCCGCTGCGGTCGTCGCCTTCGTCACCATCTCGAACGCCAACGGGTACATGGTTTCCATCCCGCAGGTGCTGATGGTCACGCTCCCGGCCTGCGTCATCGGCATCCTCTGCGCCTCCGCCGCGTCCTACCGCCGCGGAAAGGACCTGGACAAGGATCCTGATTTCCTGCTCCGCAAGTCCGATCCGGAAATGTACAAGTACATGTACGGATCTTCCGCAACGACCCTCGACAAGGAGATCACCAAGGAAGCCCGCGCCTCCGTGTTCGTGTTCCTCGCGTCGTTGCTCGTGATCGTCGGCTTCGCTTTCTGCCAGATGATCCATGTGACGAGGGGAGGGGAGAGCGTCACCCTGGCCTCAGCCATCAATCTGCCGAAGATGAACATCATCATCCAGATCATCATGCTGACGGCTGCCGCCATCAACATCATGTTCTGCAAGGCGCAGCCCAAGAAAGCTGTCGCCGGCGCCGTCTGGCAGTCGGGCATGGTGGCCGTCGTCGCCATCTACGGCATCGCCTGGCTGGCCGATACCTATTTCGGCAATTACCTGGACGAGATGAAAGTCATGCTGGCCGATCTGGTGACCTCGTATCCCTGGTCGATCGCCTTCGTGTTCTTTCTCGTTTCCGTGCTGATCAATTCGCAGGGCGCCGTCGTCGTGGCGATGCTCCCGCTGGCCTACCAGCTCGGTATCGCCGGGCCGGTGCTCCTTGGCGTCCTCCCGAGCGTCTACGGTTACTTTTTCATCCCGAACTATCCTTCTGATATCGCGACGGTCAATTTCGACCGCTCCGGTACGACGGTTATCGGCAAGTACCTGCTGAACCACAGTTTCATGATGCCGGGCCTCATCTCGGTCATCGTGTCCACGGTCATCGGGTACCTGATCACGAATGTGTTCTTCGCCGGTTATTTCGCCGGGTTCATTCAGTAATTTTGAATATTTATCGCAAGTTTTTTTGGATATTCAAATATAATTGCGATCTTTGTCAAGAACACAAGGAAGAAACATGGTTTTCAACGCGCATATCCATCATCACCACCCCTCCCCCGAGAGGTAAGTTATTCGTGGATATCCGCTTGTAAGACAGATATTTCGAAAGGCTTGCCCCTCGTTGGTGCAGGCCTTTCTCCTTATGTATGTGAAACGAACAAGGTCAAGAATATGTTAAGAATTGCCATCCAGGCGAAAGGTCGCCTGAGCGAGCAGAGCCTCGCATTGCTTTCAGAGGCGGGCATCGATGTAGACGACAGCAAGCGGAAGTTCCTTTCCCGGTCGTCCAGTTTCCCCGCCGAGATCCTCTTCCTGCGGGACGACGACATTCCGCAAGCCGTTTCGATGGGCGTGGCCGACATCGGTATCGTCGGTTACAATGAAGTACTGGAACGGGGCGGGGAAATCGACGTCGTCGACCGCCTGGGGTTCGGCGGCTGCCGTATCTCCCTGGCGCTGCCCAAGGCGGTGGACTATCCCGGCCTCTCCTGGTTCGAGGGAAAGCGGATCGCCACCTCGTACCCGAACATCCTCGGCCGTTTCCTGGCGGAGAAGGGGATCCACGCTCAGATCATGACGATTTCCGGATCGGTCGAAATCGCCCCGGCCGTCGGCATGGGCGACGCCATCTTCGACATCGTCTCTTCGGGCGGCACGCTGGTGAGCAACGGCCTTGTGGAGGTCGAACGGGTGGTCGCCTCCGAGGCGGTCGTCGTTGCCGGACGCTCTCTTTCGGAAGAGAAACGCCGGATCTTGCAGCAGATCCTCTCCCGGTTCAACGCTGTCAAAGACAGCCGCGACAAGAAGTACCTGCTGATGAATATTCCTGCGGACGCCCTGGACGAGGCCATCCGGATCGTCCCTGCGATGCGGAGCCCTACGGTGCTGCCGCTGGCCCAGTCGGGCTGGTACTCGTTGCATTCCGTTGTCGATGCTTCGCTCCTCTGGGAAAAGATCGAGCAGCTCAAGGCGATCGGCGCGGAAGGCATCCTGGTGCTGTCGGTCGAAAAGATGATCCTTTAATGAATTTTTATTCATGACGCTGAACATGGAAAAACAGGTCTGCCCCGACCGGTCGCAATGGCCCGCACTCTGCAGTCGCGGCGCCTCGGACGACGCGCAGGTCGAGCAGGGGGTCCGGGATATCCTGAACGCCGTCCGGACCCGTGGCGACGAGGCCTTGCTGGCCTTCGCGGAGCGTTTCGACAAGGTCTTCCTTCCCCAGGGACTGAAAGTCACGCCGGAGGAGATCCGGGAAGCGCAGGCGCTGGTCCCGGCGGCGCTGCAGGACGCCATCCGAAAGGCCTGGGACAACATCCGCCGCTTCCACGAAGCGCAGCGCTCTGCGCCTGTGCGGGTGGAAACCGCCCCGGGGGTCGTCTGCTGGCAGAAGGCGGTGCCGATCCGGCGGGTCGGCCTGTACGTCCCCGGCGGCCGTGCCCCGCTGTTCTCCACAGTCCTGATGCTGGCGGTCCCGGCCCGGGTGGCCGGCTGTGAGGATATCCTGCTGTGCTCGCCGCCCGGACCGGACGGACGCGTCCATCCGGCCGTCGTCTTCACGGCGGCGCTTTGTGGCGTGACCGACATCTACAAGGTCGGCGGGGCGCAGGCCGTCGCCGCCATGGCGTACGGAACGGCATCGATCCCGCGCCGTGACAAAATCTTCGGCCCCGGCAACCGCTATGTCACCAAGGCCAAGCAGTTGCTCGGCCTGTCGGAAGTATCGATCGACATGCCGGCCGGCCCTTCCGAAGTGATGGTGCTGGCGGACGCGACGGCGGATCCCGCATTCGTCGCCGCCGATTTCCTCTCGCAGGCGGAGCACGGACCGGACAGCCAGTCTGTCCTGGTCTGTACGGAGGAAGGTGTCGCCGATGCCGTCGCGGAGGCGGTCGCTGCGCAGGTGGAGGGGCTTTCACGCCGCGAGAACATCCTGCGGTCGCTTTCCCGCAGCCGCCTCGTCGTGCTCCCGGACCGCGACGCCGTGGTCGATTTTGCGAATGAATATGCTCCCGAGCACCTGATCGTTTCGATGGCGGATCCCTGGGACATCGCGGACCGGATCACCGCGGCCGGCAGTGTCTTTGTCGGTCCTTGGTCGCCTGAAAGCGCCGGCGACTATGCTTCCGGGACGAACCACACCCTGCCGACGGGCGGGTGGGCGCGTTCGTGCAGCGGCTTGGGCCTTGATGCCTTCCAGCGGAAGATGACCTTTCAGGAACTGACCCGGGAAGGCCTGCAGGGCCTGGGCGAAACCATCCGTGCGATGGCGCTTGCCGAAGGCCTGGATGCGCACGCCGCCGCCGTCTCCGTCCGTCTCGGGCAGTCGGAAACCGCCCCGGAAGGAAAATGAACGAATCTTTCAGAACGAAACGAACAAACAGAACATATGAACCCTGAAGAAGCCCTTTCCCTCGTACGTCCGTGCATCCTCGCCCTCGATCCGTATTCAACGGCGCGTGACGAGTGCGGCGACAACCAGCCGGAAGTCTTCCTGGATGCAAACGAGAGCCCGTACGAAAATGGCATCAACCGCTATCCGGATCCCCGCCAGAAGGTCTTGAAAGAGAAGGTCGCCGCGCTGAAAGGCATTTCCGCCGACCGCCTGTTCCTGGGGAACGGCAGCGACGAAGCCATCGACCTGCTGTACCGCGTCTTCTGCAATCCGGGGGAGGACAATGCCGTTTCCATCGCTCCCAGTTACGGGATGTACGGCGTCGCCGCTGCGATGAACGACATCGCCTTCCGTCCCGTTCCGCTCCGTGCCGATTTCTCGCTGGACGAGGCGGCCCTCCTGGCGGCCTGCGATGCGAAAACGAAACTGCTCTTCCTCTGCTCCCCGAACAATCCTTCCGGGAATGTTTTCCCGCAGGAACAGATCGAGCGCCTGCTGGAGTCCTTCCCGGGCATCCTGGTCGTCGACGAGGCCTACATTGATTTCGCTTCCACGCCTTCGCTCCTTCCGCTGCTGGACCGGTATCCCCGTCTGGTCATCCTCCAGACCCTGTCCAAAGCCTGGGGCATGGCCGGTCTGCGGATCGGCCTGGCCATGGCGGCGCCGGCCGTCATCGCCCTGTTCTCCCGGGTGAAGTATCCGTACAACATCAATATCCTCGCCCAGCGGATGGCGCTGACGCGTCTGGATCCCGCCGTGCTCGACCACCATGTGGCGGAAGTGACCGCCCAGCGCATCCGGCTGCAGAAATCGCTGTCCGCGAGCCCCTTCGTCCGGGAAATCTATCCGAGCGAGGCCAACTTCCTGCTGGTCCGCGTGGACGATGCCGACGGATTGTACCGGCGCCTGCTCGATGCGGGCGTCATCGTGCGCAACCGCACCCGGGTTAAGGGTTGCGAGGGCTGCCTGCGCATCTCCGTGGGCACGCCTTCGGAGAACGACCGCCTGCTGGAAGTGATGGGCGTCCCCGTCCACCGCGGCGCAGCCGACGTCGCCCTGCTGGGCGACCGGCACGCGGTTGTCCGCCGTACCACGCGTGAGACGGCCATCCTGGTCGATCTCGATCTCGAGCGATCCGGTGTTTGCGAGATTGCAACCGGACTGCCTTTCCTGGACCACATGCTCGAGCAGATTCCCCACCATGGCGGTGTCTCCCTGCGGGTGTCCGCGCAAGGGGACCTGCAGGTCGACGAGCATCACACCATGGAGGATGTCGGTATCGCCCTGGGAGAGGCCGTCGCCGCCGCCTTGGGCGACAAGCGCGGCATCGGCCGCTACGGGTTCGCCTTGCCGATGGATGACTGCGACGCCCTGGTCCTCCTGGATTTCGGCGGCCGCATCGACTTCCGCTGGCAGGTCCGTTTCGACCGCGAACAGGTCGGCGGCATCCCGACGGAAATGTTTTCGCATTTCTTCCAGTCCGTCTGCACCGGCGCAAAATGCAACCTGCACGTGGAAGCGCGCGGCGACAACGCCCATCACAAGGCCGAGGCCATTTTCAAGGCTTTCGCCCGGGCGCTCAGGATGGCGGTGGCGCGCAGTCCGTTCCCTTATGACCTCCCTTCCAGCAAAGGCGTGCTATGATTGCGATCGTAGACTATGAAGCCGGGAACATCCTCTCGGTGGAAAATGCGCTCAAGCGCCTCGGGGCGGCGTTCGAAGTGACGGCCGATCCGGCGCACCTGCGCGCGGCCAGCCATGTGATCCTGCCCGGTGTCGGGGAGGCTTCTTCGGCAATGGCCCGGCTGAACCGTCCGCTTCCCGGCGGCGAAACCCTTTCCGGCATCGTCCGTTCGCTTGACGTGCCCGTGCTGGGCATCTGCATCGGCGTGCAGCTCCTCTGCCGTTCCAGCGAGGAGGGGGGAACCGACTGCCTGGGGGTCTTCTCCCCGCGGGTCCGCCGTTTCCCGGCCGATGCCGGCGCAAAGATCCCGCACATGGGCTGGAATGCCGTCGAGAATCTCTCCGGCCCGCTTTTCCGCGGCATTCCGGACGGGACCTATGTTTATTACGTGCACTCTTATTATCCGGAATATGCCCCGGATGAAACCGTCGCCGTCACGGAGTATGCCGGCTGCCGGTTCAGCGCCGCCCTGCAGCGCGGGCATTTCTTCGGTACGCAGTTCCACCCGGAGAAAAGCGGACCGGCCGGTGCCGTCATCCTGAAAAACTTCCTTTCATTATGAATACGTTGAACGTCATCCCCGCCATCGACCTCATCAGCGGCAAATGTGTCCGCCTGACCCAGGGGGACTATGCCCGGTCGAAAGTGTACGAGGAAGATCCCCTCGTGGCGGCGACCGCCTTCCAGGCGGCAGGCGCCCGCCGGCTCCATCTGGTCGACCTGGACGGGGCGAAGGCGGCCGCGCCCGTGAATGTCGAGGTCCTGCGCCGCATCGTGCGCGAAACCTGCCTGGCCGTTGAATTCGGCGGCGGCATCAAGTCGGAAGCCTCCCTGGAGGCCGTCCTGGAAGCCGGTGCGTCATTCGCCATCTGCGGCAGCATCGCCGTGACGGATCCCGACACCTTCTCCCGCTGGCTCGACCGGTACGGCGAGCGGATCATCCTGGGCCTGGACTTGCGCGACGGCTGCGTCGCGACCCGGGGCTGGCTCGATACTTCCTCGCTGACGGCGGAAGATGTCCTGAACCGCTTCGGTGGGCGCGTCCGCCAGGCCATCGTCACGGAAATCGCGCGCGATGGCACGTTGCAGGGGGTTGACACGGCCTTCTACCGGCGCTTGCAGGACGCCTTCCCGGACGTGGACATCATCGTCAGCGGAGGGGTTGCCGGCCTGGCGGACCTGGAGGCCTGCGCCGCTGCCGGCTTGCGTGCGGCGGTTGTCGGAAAGGCCTTGTATGAAGGACGCATCGACCTGAAAAAGGTGTTCCGGGGAGGGGACGGTACATGCTAGCCAAACGGATCATCCCCTGCCTGGACGTCAAGGACGGCGCCGTCGTCAAAGGTATCAACTTCGAAGGACTCCGTGAAGTGGGGGATCCTGTGGAGATGGGGGCCTGGTACGGGGCGCAGGGAGCCGACGAACTGGTGTACCTGGACATCAGCGCCTCACGGGAAGGGCGTTCCACCTTCACCGGCCTCGTCCGCCGCATTTCCGAGCGCATCGACATCCCGTTCACTGTCGGCGGGGGCATTTCTTCGCTGGCGGATGCGGCTCGGCTGCTCGATGCCGGCGCTGACAAGATCACGGTCAACACGGCCGCCGTCCTGCGGCCGGAACTCATTTCGGAGATCGCCGCGGCCTATGGCTCCCAGTTCGTCGTGGCCGCGATCGATGCCCGTTTCGTGCCGGAAGACGGTTTCTGGCGCGTGACGACCCACGGCGGGAAGACGCCGACCGACCGCGAGTTGTTTTCCTGGGCCCGTGAGGTGCAGGAACGCGGTGCGGGCGAGATCCTCTTCACGTCGATGAACCACGACGGCACCCGGAACGGGTATGCCGTAGCGGAGTACGCCGCCCTGTCGGAGCGGCTGTCCATCCCGGTGATCGCCTCCGGCGGGGCCGGCAGCATCGGACACATCGTGGAGGTGCTTTCAGCGGGCAAGGCGGATGCCGCGCTGGCCGCCAGCATCTTCCACTTCGGAGAAATATCCATTCCCGCCCTCAAGCAGTCGCTGCGCGAGGCGGGCATTGCAGTCAGATTATAAAAAGAAAGAATGCCATGATAGACATCCAGAACATCGATTTTTCGAAAAACGCCGGCGGGCTGGTGCCCGCCATCGTCCAGGACGACCGCACCCTCCAGGTGCTGATGCTCGGCTACATGAATGCCGAGGCCTTGGAAAAAACCCTTCAGACCGGCCTGGTCACTTTCTTCAGCCGCTCACGTAACGAGCTGTGGACCAAGGGAGAGACCAGTGGGAACTACCTGCATCTGGTCTCGGTCGACGCCGACTGCGACGCGGATACCCTCCTGGTGCGCGCCGTCCCGGACGGCCCGGCCTGCCATACTGGCACGATGACCTGCTGGGGAGACGCTGTACCTGAGTCGACCGGGTTCATCCGTTACCTGGAAACGGTCATCAAAGGCCGGCACAAGGAGATGCCCGAGAAGTCGTACACGACGTCGCTGTTCAATGCCGGTGTGCCGCGGATGGCGCAGAAAGTAGGCGAGGAGGCTGTGGAAACGGTGATCGAGGCGGTCAAGGGTGACAAGGAGCGGCTCTTGTATGAGGCTTCCGACCTGGTTTACCACCTGCTTGTGCTGCTGGAAAGCCAGGGGCTGGGCATCGCCGACATGGAGCAGGAGCTCCGGAAGCGTCACCGCTGATCCCATCGGCCCCGGTGCGGCGCTCCCCTCGGGAGCTGTCACGAAGTGACTGAGGGGTAGGAATTTGCGGCGGCAACCATCGAATGGGTTACTCCCATTCGGAGCGCAGCGACAGCCTTCCCCCGGCGAGGGGGAACGGGAAGGGGGCGGCGCTCCCTCGGGAGCTGTCACGAAGTGACTGAGGGGTAGGAATTTGCGGCGGCAACCATCGAATGGGAGTTACTCCCATTCGATGGTTGCCGGTGGTTTCGACGAAATGTCGTAAACGACGCGGTTCACGCCGGCCACCTTGTTGATGATCTCGTTGCTGACATCCGCAAGGAAATCGTACGGGAAATGGAACCAGTCGGCCGTCATCGCGTCGGTGGAAACCACCGCCCGCAACGCCACCGGATGTTCGTACGTCCGCTCGTCCCCCATCACGCCCACGCTGCGGACCGGCAGCAGGATCACGCCCGCCTGCCAGATCGCATCGTAGAGGTTCTTCGCCTCGACCCGCGGATCGGAGGCCGACGGCAGGTGCAGGGCCGTACAGTCGTAGGCGCGCAAGCCGCGGATATAGATGTCGTCCGCCTCACGCAGCACCCGCAGTTTCTCCCGCGTGACCTCGCCGAGGATACGGATCGCCAGCGAAGGCCCCGGGAAAGGATGCCGCCCGATGAGCTCCTCCTTGATGCCGAGCGCACGTCCCACACGGCGCACCTCGTCCTTGAACAGCATGTGCAGCGGCTCCACGATCTTCAGGTTCATCTTCTCCGGCAGGCCGCCCACGTTGTGGTGCGATTTGATCTTCGACGCGATGCCCTCGATGCCGGCCGACTCGATGACGTCCGGATAAATCGTCCCCTGGGCCAGCCAGCGGGCGTTTTCGATGGTGCGTGCATACCGCTCGAACACCTCGATGAACTTGGCACCGATGATCTTCCGCTTCGCCTCCGGTTCCTCGGCTCCGGCGAGGGCGGACAGGAACTCCTCCTCCGCGTCCGCGCCGATCACGTTCAACTGCATGTCCTTGTAGGAGGCCAGCACGTCTTCATATTCATTCTTGCGCAGCAGTCCGTTGTTGACGAAGATACAGGTGAGGTTCGCACCGACGGCTTTGTGCAGCAGGACGGCAGCGACGGTGGAATCCACCCCGCCGCTCAGTCCGAGGATGACCTTCTCGTCCCCGATCTGCTCCCTGAGCGCCGCGACCGTCGTCTCGATGAATGCCGCGCTCGTCCAGTCGCCCTTGCAGCCGCAGATCCCCAGCGCGAAATTGCCGAGCATCTTCGCGCCTTCCGTCGTGTGGAAAACCTCCGGATGGAACTGTACCGCGTAGGTGTCTTCTCCCCTGAAACAGTAGGCAGCGTTCTCCACGTCGGCCGTGGAGGCGATGACTTCCGCACCCGCCGGCAGGGCGGCGATGGTGTCCCCGTGTGACATCCAGACCTGCGAACGCAGGCTTACACCGCGCAGGAGCGGGGAATCCGGCTGGCGGACTTCCAGCATGGCGCGTCCGTATTCGCGGGAGAGGGAACCGTTCACCTCGCCGCCGAAGCAGTGCGCCAGGTATTGCGCTCCGTAGCAGATGCCGAGCAGCGGAAGATGTCCCTTGATGCCGGTCAGGTCGACCTGCGGGGCGTTTTTGTCACGTACCGAGCAGGGACTTCCGGACAGGATGACACCCTTGACGGAAGCGTCCAGGACGGGGATTTTGTTGAAAGGATGGATTTCGCAGAAGACGCCGAGTTCACGCAGCCGACGCCCGATGAGCTGGGTCACTTGCGAGCCGAAATCGAGGATAATGATCTTTTCTGTCATAACGGATGCAAAAATAATACAAAAATTTGAATATATATCGGAAAATTATGCATATATTTGGGGCGGTTATTGAATATCTTTTCATTATGAGAGGAAAATTGGAACGCCAGCGGCAGATTCGGAAAATCATCGCCGAGCAGAAGGTGGCCAACCAGGAAGAGTTGTCCGCCCTGCTTGCGCAGCATGGTTTCGACGTGGCGCAGGCAACGCTTTCCCGTGATATCCGTGAGCTCCGGATTACCAAGGTCCATGATGATGTGGGTTACTATTACCGGCTTCCGGCACCCGGCAGTGCATCCAGTGTCCCGCGTCACGGTACGGACATCCTGGTCGACAGCATCGAGCGGCTGGAGTTCTCCGGCCAGCTGGCCGTCATCTCCACGCTGCCGGGGCATGCGAACATGATCGCCGCCATCATCGACGCGCAGCGGCCGAAACAGGTCCTCGGGTCACTGGCCGGTGACGACACTGTCTTGCTGGTGCTGCGCGAAGGATCTACCCATGCGGAAGTCACCGGCGCCCTGGACGCCCTGCTCCACGGCATTATAAATAAAAGAATCAATTGAAAACGAACATAAAACAATGACAAAGAATGACTTTACGGTAGAGGTGGCTTCGGAGAAGCACCTGGGATACGTGGACGAGATCCTCAAGACCATCGAAGACGCGGCCAAAGTCCGCGGAACCGGCATTGCAAAGCGCAAGCCCGAATATATCGCGCAGAAAATGAAAGAAGGGAAGGCGATCATTGCGCTCAAGGGAACTGAATTCGCCGGTTTCTGCTACATCGAGTCCTGGAGCCACGAGGAATTCGTGGCCAATTCCGGACTCATCGTCAAGGAAAAGTTCCGCGGACACAACCTGGCCAAACGGATCAAGAAAAAGGCGTTCGACCTTTCGCGGCAGCGGTTTCCCCACGCCAAGCTGTTCGGCTTGACGACCGGCCTGCCCGTGATGAAGATCAACACCGAGTTGGGTTACGTTCCGGTGACTTTCTCCGAGCTCACTACCGATCCCGTGTTCTGGAAGGGCTGCGAGAGCTGCGTCAACTACGACGTGCTCCGCCGCAACAACTTCACCCGCTGTCTCTGCACGGGCATGCTCTACAATCCCAACAAGAAGAAGGTGGTCGTCGCCTACAGCGGCGGACTGGATACCTCTTTCACCATCATGTACCTGACCAAGGAACGCGGGTACGAGGTCTATGCCGCCTGCGCCAACACCGGCGGCTTCAGCAAGTCCCAGCTCAAGGAGAACGAAGCCCGGGCCTACGAGTTGGGCGCCAAGGGCTACGTGACCCTCGACGTGACCAAGGAGTACTACGACAAGAGCCTGAAATACATGGTGTTCGGCAATGTGCTCAGGAACGGGACCTACCCCATTTCCGTCTCCTCCGAGCGCATCTTCCAGGCGATGGCCATCGCCCGGTACGCCAAGTCCATCGGCGCCGACGCCATCGCGCACGGCTCCACCGGGGCAGGGAACGACCAGGTCCGTTTCGACATGACCTTCCAGGTGATGGCGCCGGACATCGAAATCATCACCCTGACCCGCGACATGGGCCTGACCCGCCAGTACGAGGTAGACTACCTCAACGAGCATGGCTTCAAGGCCGATTTCAAGAAACTCAAGTACTCTTATAATGTAGGTCTCTGGGGTACGTCCATCTGCGGCGGCGAAATCCTCGACTCCAAGCAGGGACTTCCCGAAGAGGCCTATCTCAAGCAGGTGACGAAGACCGGTACCGAGAAGATCGTCCTCGAATTCAAGGAGGGCGAGCTGGTCGGCGTGAACGGCCGCAAGTGCGCCGACCGGGTGCAGGCGATCCAGAAAGTGGAGTCCATCGCCGCGCCCTACGGCATCGGCCGCGACATGCACGTCGGCGACACCATCATCGGCATCAAGGGCCGCGTGGGCTTCGAGGCCGCTGCGCCGATGCTCATCATCGCCGCGCACAAGTTCCTGGAGAAGTTCACCCTCAGCAAGTGGCAGCAGTACTGGAAGGACCAGGTGGCCAATTGGTACGGCATGTTCCTGCACGAGAGCCAGTACCTGGAGCCGGTGATGCGTGACATCGAGGCGATGCTGACCAGCAGCCAGCGCAACGTGTCCGGAAAGGTGACGATGGAACTGCGTCCCTACGGTTTCCAGACCGTTGGAGTCGACTCGCCGAACGACTTGGTAAAGAACAAGTTCGGAGAATACGGAGAGACCCAGAAGGGCTGGACGGCCGAAGATGCGAAGGGCTTCATCAAGCTCACCTCCATCCCGCTGAAGGCCTATTATGCCACCCACAAGGACGAGGGCGAAGCGCTCGAAAAGGAGTTGTAAGATGGGTGCGGCTGAACAGATACGCGTCGGCATCGTCGGCGCCGCCGGATACACGGCCGGAGAACTCCTCCGTATCCTGCTGAACCATCCCGCCGCCCGCGTCGTGTTCGCGCAGAGCGCGAGCCACGCCGGTGCGCCGGTCTGGTCCGCCCATGCCGACCTGGTGGGGGAGACGGACCTGTGTTTCAGCGCCGATGCGCCCGTGCAGGAGGCGGATGTCGTCTTCCTCTGCTCGGGGCACGGACGCTCCAAGGCCTTCGTGCACGCCCTTCCTGAAGGGTACGCGGGCGCCGTCATCGACCTGAGCCAGGACTTCCGCCTGGCCGCCGACGCCGAAGGCTTCGTGTACGGTCTTCCGGAAGCCTTCCGTGACCGGATCCGGACCGCCCGGCACATCGCCAATCCCGGCTGCTTCGCCACGGCGATCCAGCTGGCGCTGCTGCCGATGGCCGCGGCCGACCTGCTGCCTGAAGTGCATGTGACCGGCATCACCGGATCTACGGGTGCCGGACAGGCCCCTTCCGAGACGACCCATTTCAGCTGGCGGAGCGACAACCTCTCCGTCTACAAGCCTTTCACGCACCAGCACCTGGGCGAGGTGGGGGAGACCCTCCGCACCCTGGCGCCGCATTTCGGGGGCGAGATCTCCTTCGTGCCCGTCCGCGGCGATTTCGCGCGCGGCATCCTCGTGTCGGCCTACCTGGACACCACCCTGTCCGGCGAGGAGGCCGAAGCGCTGTACCGCGACTATTACCGCACGGCGCCGTTCGTCCACGTCCTCGACGCCTATCCCGACATGAAGATGGCCGTCAATACCAACAAGTGCCTGCTCGGCGTCCGGAAATACGGCCATAAACTTCACATTGTCAGTGTTATCGACAACCTGGTCAAGGGTGCGTCCGGCCAGGCCGTACAGAATATGAACCTCGTCTTCGGACTGCCCGAGGACACCGGCCTCCACCTGAAAGGGAGCCGTTTTTAAACCCATCGATCATGGAATTATTCGACGTTTATTCTTTATATGATGTGACCCTGACCCGCGGGCAGGGAACCCGCGTGTGGGACGATCACGGCCAGGAATATCTGGATTTCTATGCCGGCCATGCCGTCATTTCGGTCGGCCACTGCCACCCCGACTACGTGGCAGCTGTCACGAAGCAGCTGAATACCATCGGTTTTTATTCCAACAGCGTGGTGAACCCGCTGCAGATCTCCCTCGCCCACAAGCTGGGCAAGCTCTCCGGGCTGGAGGACTATTCCCTCTTCCTGGTCAACTCCGGGGCCGAAGCCAATGAAAATGCCATCAAGCTGGCCTCCTTCCATACCGGGAAAGACCGGATCGTGGCGTTCAGGGGTAGTTTCCACGGTCGGACTTCCGCTGCGGTGGCGGTGACGGACAATCCGAAGATCGTCGCTCCCTTCAACGCCAACCAGAAAGTCACCTTCGTCGACCTGAACGACATCGAAGCCGTCAAGGCCGCGATTGCGGGCGGCGATGTCGCCGGCGTCATCATCGAGGGAATCCAGGGTGTCGGTGGCATCCGGCTGCCGGAAGACGGATTCCTGCGTGAACTCCGCCGCGTGACGGCCGAGAGCGGCGTCGTCCTCATCCTCGACGAGGTTCAGAGCGGCTGCGGCCGGACGGGCAGATACTTCGCCCACCAGTGGGCCGGCATCGAGCCGGACATCGTGACGGTGGCCAAGGGCATCGCCAACGGCTTCCCGATCGGCGGCGTGCTGATCTCGCCGATGTTCGAGGCGACCAAGGGCATGCTGGGCTCCACGTTCGGCGGCAACTACCTGGCCATGAGCGCGGCGATCGCGGTCTGCGACATTATCGAGAAGGAGCACCTCGTCGCCCGGGCGGCCGAGGTGGGCGATTACCTGCGCGCCTCGCTGCCGGATTCGCCCAAGATCCGCGAAGTGCGCGGCCGGGGCCTGATGGTCGGCATCGAGTTCACGGAACCGATTGCCGAACTGCGCAAGCGCCTCCTCTTTGAAAAGCATGTCTTCACGGGAGTGTCCGGGAAGAACATGATCCGCCTGCTCGCCCCGCTGACGACCAGCAAGGAAGACGTCGACATCTTCATCAAGGCCCTGGAAGAATGCCTCTAACCTCCTGATATATGAAAAGTTTTCTCCATGTAAGCGATATCGGCCCGCTGGATGCGGCCCTCGCTGAAGCGGCGCAGGTGAAGGCAACCCCCTTCGCCTGGCAGAACCTCGGTAAGAACAAGACCATCATCCTGATTTTCTTCAACAGCAGCCTCCGTACGCGGCTTTCCAGCCAGAAGGCGGCCCTGAACCTGGGCATGAACGCCATCGTCCTCAACGTGAACGGTGACAGCTGGAAACTCGAGACAGAAATGGGCGTGGTGATGGACGGCGACAAGCCGGAGCACCTGCGTGAGGCCATTCCGGTCATCGGCAGCTACTGCGACCTCATCGGCGTCCGTTCTTTCGCCGGGCTGAAAGACCGCGGTTTCGACTATGGCGAAACCATCCTCCGGCAGTTCATCGAATATTCCGGCAAACCGGTCATCAGCCTGGAATCCGGCACGGTGCACCCCTGCCAGGCTTTCGCGGACCTGATCACGATCGAGGAGTACCGCACGAAGAAGCGCCCGAAGGTGGTGCTCACCTGGGCCCCCCATCCGCGCGCGCTGCCGCAGGCCGTCCCGAACTCCTTCGCCGAATGGATGAATGCGGCCGACGTCGACCTGGTCATCACGCACCCGGAAGGGTACGAACTCGACCCGCAGTTCACGGCCGGCGCCCGGATCGAATACGACCAGATGAAGGCCTTCGAAGGCGCCGACTTCGTCTACGCCAAGAACTGGTCTTCCTATACGCACTACGGGCAGATCCTTTCCACCGACCGCTCCTGGACGGTGGACACGCGCCAGATGGCCGTGACGGACAACGCATACTTCATGCACTGCCTGCCCGTGCGCCGCAACATGATCGTTTCCGACGCGGTGATCGACTCGCCCCGGAGCATCGTGATCCCCGAGGCGGCCAACCGGGTCGTCTCCGCCCAGGTCGTGATGAAAAGAATGTTGGAAAGCTTATGAAAGAGACACTGAATATCATCAAGGTCGGCGGGCCTGTCGTGGAGGAAGAATCCTCGCTGCAGTCCCTCCTGATGTCGTTTTCGCGGATCCGGGGAAACAAGATCCTGGTGCATGGCGGCGGCAAGATCGCCACGGCCCTGGCCGACCGGCTGGGTATCGAGACGCAGATGATCTCCGGCCGCCGGATTACCAGCGCCGAGATGCTGAAGGTCGTCACGATGGTCTACGGCGGCCTCGTGAACAAGAACGTCGTCGCCCGCCTGCAGGCGCTCGGGGTCAACGCCGTCGGCCTGACCGGAGCGGACATGAACCTGATCCTCAGCGTGAAACGTCCGGCCGAGCTGGTCAATTTCGGCTTTGTCGGTGATGTGAAATACGTGAATGTCAAGGCTTTGGAGCATCTGATCGCGGCCGGTGCCGTGCCGGTCCTCGCGCCGTTGACCCACGACAAGGAGGGCAACATGCTGAACACGAATGCCGACACGATCGCCTCGTCCGTGGCCCAGGCCATGGCGTCGCGTTTCGACGTCACGCTGACGTTCTGCTCTTCGACGCCCGGCGTCCTGCGCGACATGTCCGATCCTTCCAGCGTCATCCCGGTGATCACGAAGAACGATTTCGAAGCGCTGGTAGGCTCCGGCGTCATCTCTGAGGGAATGATCCCGAAGCTGCAGAATGCCTTCGACGCCATCGCCGCCGGTGTGTCGAAAGTCGTCATCACGTCCCCGTCCGCCCTCTCCGGCGGCACGTCGGTCCAGGCGAATCCCGAATCGGATGACTGAGCCCATGGATACGACCGCCCTGCTGGAAGCCTTGATCCGGATTCCTTCCTTCAGCCGGGAGGAAGGGGAGGCCTGCACCTTCCTGGAAGGCTGGTTGCAGGCGCAGGGGTTTCCGGTCCGGCGGAAGGGGAACAACCTCTGGATGGCCGCCGGCGAACCGGACGGCCGCCCTACGCTGCTCCTGAACGCCCACATCGACACCGTCCGTCCGGCTGCCGGATACACGCGGGACCCTTTCACGCCGACCGTGGAGGCGGGCCGCCTGTATGGGCTGGGCAGCAATGACGACGGAGGTTCCTTGATGGCCCTGCTGCAGGCGTACGCGGCCCTTTCCGCGCGTTCGCAGCCGTACCGGCTGGTTTTCACCGCCACGGCCGAGGAGGAAGTGAGCGGGAAAAACGGCATCGAATCCATCCTGCCTGAAATCGGCCCCGTGGACTTCGGTGTCATCGGCGAGCCGACCCGGATGCAGATGGCCGTGGCCGAGAAAGGCTTGATGGTGCTCGACTGTACCGTTACCGGCCGCAGCGGGCACGCGGCGCGCGAAGAGGGGGACAACGCCCTCTACAAGGCCATGGACATCATCCAGTGGTTCCGTACCTGGCAGTTCCCGAAGGTCTCCCCGTTCCTGGGGCCGGTCAAGATGACGGTCACCCAGATCCAGGCGGGGACCCAGCACAATGTCGTACCGGACCGCTGCACCTTCGTGGTGGATGTCCGTCCGAACGGCGAATACACCAATCCGGACCTGCTGGCCCTGATCAAGGAGGCGGTGCCCTGCCAGGTGCAGGAGCGCTCGACCCGCATCGGCAGTTCCTCATTGCCCCTGAAGCATCCCTTCGTGCAGCGGGGGCTGTCGGCCGGCCTGGAGACCTTCGGCTCTCCGACGACGAGCAACCAGGCCCTGGTCCCGTTCCCGACGGTCAAGATCGGCCCCGGGGATTCCGCCCGTTCGCACACGGCCGACGAATACATTTTCTTGGAGGAGATCTCCGCCGGCGCGGACTTGTACGTCCGCCTGCTCGATGGACTTGAAATTTGACGCAAGAACATGAAACTCTGGGACAAAGGATTTGAAATCGACGGCCGCATCGAGGCCTTCACCATCGGAAAGGACCGGGAGCTGGACCTTCAGCTCGCCCCCTTCGACATACTCGGTACCATCGCCCACATCACGATGCTCGCGCAGGTCGGGCTGCTTCCCCGCGAAGACCTGGACCGCCTGCTGCCGGAACTCAAAACCCTTTACCGCGACGCGGCGGAAGGCCGTTTCGAGATCGAGGATGGCATCGAGGACGTCCACTCGCAGGTCGAGCTGCTGCTGACCCGGCGGCTCGGCGACATCGGGAAGAAGGTGCATACCGGACGTTCCCGCAACGACCAAGTGCTCGTCGACTTGAAACTCTTCGCCCGTTCGCGGATCGAGCGGACGGTCGGGAAAGTACAGGCGCTTTTCGAGACCCTGCAGGCGGCGAGCGAGCGCTACAAGGACGTGCTGATTCCGGGATATACCCACCTGCAGGTGGCGATGCCCTCTTCCGTCGGGCTCTGGCTGGGCGCCTACGCCGAGAGTTTGTGCGACGACCTGGTGGTGCTGAAAGCCGCCTGGGATGTCGCGAACCAGAATCCGCTCGGCTCCGCCGCCGGCTACGGATCCTCCGCTCCGCTCGACCGCACGATGACGACCCGCCTGCTGGGCTTCGACGACCTGGATTACAACGTTGTCTACGCCCAGATGACGCGCGGACGGATGGAAAGGACCGTGGCTTTCGCCTACGCCTCCCTGGCCGAGACCGTCGGCCGCCTGGCCGTGGACGGCTGCCTGTACTCCAGCCAGAATTTCGGCTTCATCCATCTGCCCGACGCCCTGACGACCGGATCCAGCATCATGCCGCACAAGAAGAATCCCGACGTCTTCGAACTTGTCCGCGCCCACTGCAACAAGCTGCAGGGGGTTCCCGGGGACATCCGGCTGCTGACGGGGAACCTCCCGTCCGGTTATTTCCGCGACATGCAGCTGCTCAAGGAACTGTTCTTCCCGCTGTTCGACGAGATGGACGACTGCCTGGACATCGTGGATTTCGCCGTCCGCAACATGGAGGTGGTCCGGGGCGTGATGGACGATCCGAAGTACAAGCTGGCTTTCAGCGTGGAGGAAGTGAACCACCGGGTTGCTGCCGGCGTGCCCTTCCGCGACGCCTACAGGCAGGTCGCGGATGAGATCCGGGCCGGGTCTTTCGACTACCACGGCACCCTGCACCATACCCACGAAGGCTCCCTGGGCAACCTGTGCAACGACCGCATCCACGCCAAGATGGAACGCATCCTGAGCGGCTTCGGTTTTGGGAAAGTCAGCGCCGCGTTGGAGAATCTGGTCCGCTGACGGCGTTTTTCTCCGGAAAATTCCTATCTTTATGGCGTAGAACGAACGAAAACGCCATGAAGAAAGTGAATGTATTCGCGCCGGCTTCGATTGCGAACCTCGGCTGCGGTTTCGATATCATGGGGCTCGCCCTGGATGAAGTGGGCGATGTGCTGGAGATGTCCGTGCGTGACGGCGACGGCCTCACCATCGTCAACCGGTCCGGCGTTCCGCTGCCGGAAGATCCTGAACAGAACGTCATTACGCCCGTTATCCGGAAGTTCATGGAACTGACCGGAAACCGGGCGCAGGTGGATGTCGTCATCCGAGAAAAGATCTTTCCCGGCTCCGGTATCGGCTCGAGTTCCGCGTCCAGCGCCGCGGCAGCCTTCGGTATCAACGAACTTTTCGGGGCTCCGCTTTCCGAAGAAGAAGTCGTCCTGTGTGCCATGGAAGGGGAGAACCTCGCCAGCGGCGGCTACCACGCCGACAATGCGGCGCCGGCCGTGATGGGCGGCATCGTGCTGATCCGTGGCTACGAGCCGCTCGACCTGATCAAACTGCCCGTTCCGGGTGATTTCTACTGCGCCGTCCTGCATCCACACCTGGTTGTCTCGACCAAGGAGGCCCGCAGCATCCTGCCGCCGAAGGTGGACATGCATGCGGCCGTCGCCCAGTGGGGCAATGTCGGTGGCCTGGTGGCCGGCCTGTATTCGGGCAACATCGGCCTGGTGGGCCGCTCGATGCGCGACGCCATCGCGGAACCCTACCGGAAAGGCTTCATTCCCGGCTTCGACGAACTCCGCGAGAAGGTCCTCCAGAGCGGTTCGCTGGCGATGAATATCGCCGGTTCGGGCCCTTCGGTGTTCGCCCTGGCCGACCGCCGCGAGAAGGCTCGCAAGGCCGGCGAGATCTTCGAGCAGCATTTCGCGGCGCGGGGCATCGACTATCACAGTTATGTCGTCAAGGTTTCGAACCGGGGCGCCCGCCTGATCGCTTATTGACACGCCGATGAAGTACTACAGCACAGAAGGACGCTCGCCGGCGGTCTCCCTGCGTGAGGCCGTCCTCACCGGGCTGGCCCCTGACCGCGGCCTGTACATGCCGGAACGGATCCCCCGCCTGCCGGAAGCCTTTTTCCGCGAGATGCCCGCGATGTCTTTCACGGAAGTCGCCGCCCGGGTCGCGGAAGCCTTCTTCGGGGAAGATGTCCCTGCGGAGGACCTGCACCGCATCGTTTCCGATACGTTATCGTTCGACTGTCCGGCCGTGCCGGTGACGGACCGCATCGCCTCGCTCGAACTCTTCCACGGGCCGACCCTGGCCTTCAAGGACGTGGGGGCGCGTTTCATGGCGCGCCTGCTCGCCTGGAGCCTGGGCGGGACCCTCTCCGGCGGAAAGACGGTGGACGTGCTCGTGGCGACGTCCGGCGATACGGGCAGCGCCGTGGCGAACGGTTTCCTGGGCGTGGAGGGCTGCCGGGTCTTCGTCCTGTATCCGAAGGGACGGGTCACCCCCGTGCAGGAATGCCAGTTCACGACCCTCGGACAGAACATCACCGCGCTGGAGATCGACGGCAGTTTCGATGACTGCCAGGCGCTTGTCAAGGCCGCCTTTCTCGATGCGGACCTGCGCGGGCGGATGTGCCTGACTTCCGCGAACAGCATCAATGTGGCCCGCTTCCTGCCGCAGGCGTTCTACTATTTCTGGGGATATGCCCAGATGGCCCGCCGCGGGATGGCCGACCGCCTGGTCGTCTGTGTGCCCAGCGGCAATTTCGGCAACCTCTGCGCCGCACTCTTCGCGGCCCGCACCGGCCTGCCGGTCCACCGCTTCATCGCGGCGAACAACCGCAACGACGTTTTCCTGGAATACCTTCGCACCGGCATCTATACGCCGCGCCAGAGCGTAACGACGCTCGCCAATGCGATGGATGTGGGGGCGCCGAGCAACTTCGCGCGCATCCTCGACCTGTACGGAGGTGACTGGGAGCGGATCCGCGCTGACATCTCCGGCTTCCGTACGGACGACCCGGAGATCCTATCCACCATCCGTGACTGCCTCTCCGCACACGGGTACCTGCTCGATCCGCACGGCGCCTGCGCCTTCCGCGCCCTCTCCGCCGGCCTGCAGGAAGGGGAGACGGGCCTGTTCTGCGAGACGGCGCATCCCGCCAAGTTCCCGGATACCGTGGCGCGTGCCCTCGGCCGCGCGGATGCCGTGCCTGTACCCGAACGGCTGCAGGCCTTCATGGCCGGACGGAAACAGTCCGTGCCGCTCCCTGCGCAGTTCGACGCATTCAAGGCGTACCTGCTTTCAAGGGCCGGCGCCTGACCATTTGTGTATTCGCCGGAAAATCCGTAAATTTGTCGGATTTATTCAGAAGTGTTTTATGCAGGAAATCAGAAACATTGCGCTGATCGCGCATGTCGACCATGGCAAGACGACGCTGGTGGACCGGATGATCTACCAGGCCAACCTGGTCCGCAATCCGGAGAACCTCGGGCAACTGATCCTCGACAACAACGACATCGAGCGTGAGCGTGGGATCACCATCCTGGCCAAGAATGTCTCCGTTACTTACAAAGGCGTCAAAATCAATATCATCGATACCCCCGGCCACAGCGACTTCGGCGGCGAGGTGGAGCGCGTGCTCAACATGGCGGACGGCGTGCTGCTGCTCGTCGACGCGTTCGAGGGCTGCATGCCGCAGACCCGTTTCGTGCTGCACAAGGCCCTGCAGCTCGGGAAGAAGCCGATCGTCGTGATCAACAAGGTCGACAAGCCGAACTGCCGTCCGGAAGAAGTCCAGGAAGAGGTGTTCGACCTGATGTTCGCCCTTGACGCGACGGAGGAACAGCTCGAGTTCAAGACCATCTACGGCAGCGCGAAGCAGGGCTGGATGTCGGAAGACTGGCGGAAGCCCACTGCGGACATCACCCCGCTGCTGGACACCATCCTGGAAGAGATTCCCGCGCCGAAGATCGTCGAAGGTAACCCGCAGATGCAGATCACCTCGCTGGAGTATTCGCCCTACGTGGGCCGGATCGCCGTCGGTAAAGTCACGCGCGGTACGCTCGTTTCCGGAACCCAGGTGAGCCTCTGCAAGCGGTATGACGTGGTCGAGCGGCACAAGATCAAGCAATTGATGGTGTTCGACGGCCTGGGCAAGACCAACGTCGACGCCGTCCGCTGCGGCGACATCTGCGCCGTCGTCGGTATCGACGGCTTCGAGATCGGCGATACCATCTCCGACTTCGAGCATCCGGAGGCACTTCCTCCGATCTCCATCGACGAGCCTACGATGAGCATGCTCTTCTCCATCAACAACTCTCCTTTCTTCGGGAAGGACGGCAAGTTCGTCACCTCTCGCCACATCAAGGAGCGTCTGGAGAAAGAGCTTGAGAAGAACCTGGCGCTGCGCGTCAAGCCCGGCCTGACCGCCGATTCCTTCATCGTCTACGGCCGCGGCATCCTGCACCTGTCCGTCCTCATCGAGGAGATGCGCCGCGAGGGCTTTGAACTCCAGGTCGGCCAGCCGAAGGTGCTGGACAAGACCATCAACGGCCAGCGCTGCGAACCGGTCGAGGACCTGTCCATCGAAGTGCCCGAGCAGTTCGTCGGCACCGCCATCGAACTGGCCACCCGCCGCAAGGGCGCCCTCCTGCACATGGAACCGCGCGGCGACCGGACCCTGCTGACCTTCGACATTCCGACCCGCGGCCTGATGGGGCTGCGCAGCAACCTGCTGACGGCGTCGCAGGGCGAGGCCATCATGGCGCACCGTTTCAAGGAATACCAGCCGTACAAGGGCGAGATCGAAAGCCGCACGAACGGCTCGCTCGTTTCGCTCGAGACAGGCACTGCGATCGCCTACTCGATGAACAAGCTGCTGGACCGCGGCAAGTTCTTCGTCGAGCCCGGTGAGGAAATCTACTGCGGCGAGGTGGTCGGCGAGCACACGCGCGACCGCGACCTCAACATCAACATCTGCAAGACCAAGAAGCTGTCGAATGTGCGTGCCGCCGGATCGGACGAGAAGATCCTCCTGCCGCCCGCTATCCGCATGTCGCTGGAGGAAATGCTGGAGTATATCCGCGAGGATGAGCTCGTCGAGGTGACACCGCACCACATCCGCATGCGCAAGATCTTGCTCGATCCGATGGACCGCAAGCGCAACGGCGGTGGAGGGGACGATGAATAAACCCTTGAAAAGTTTCAATTAAGGAAAATTTTTTATACCTTTGCATCCCTTAATCTGTTTTTGAGAACCGATGAAAGAAGTTTTTACCGTTCCCTTGAATGGATTGGCGCCGGGCAGGACCCGTTTCCACGCCAGCGCCGGGAAGACGTTCTTTGCACAATTCGAAAATGCAGAGGTGCTGGACGCCGATGTGAAGGTGTCCTGGGAGGTCGAGAAGACGGCCCGCGAACTGCTGGTCGACGGTGACTTGGAGGGAACCCTCACGGTCGTATGTGACCGCTGCCTGGAAGACCTGGTTCTGCCCGTGGTTTCGTCATTCGCGCTCCGGATCGTGTTCGGCGCCGGTGAGGCGGCCGAAGAAGAGGATGCGGACGGACGGGAAACGGTGTATGCCGACCCTTCGCTGCCCGGTTTCGACCTCAGCCAGACGGTCTACGACTACGCCTGCCTGGCGTTGCCGGTCCAGCGCGTCCATCCGGACGGGGAGTGCAACCCCGACGCGGTGAAGCACCTGCATTCCGAAAGCATCGAGCAGAAGCCAGAGGAAGGTTCCTCTCCCTTTGCCGCCCTGGGGGAGTTGATGAAAAAGAAAGGCGTTGAAGAATAAAACAATAAAACAATAAACTGCTATGGCACATCCGAAACACAAAGTCTCCAAACAGAGAAGAGACAAGAGAAGAACCCACGATTTCGCTCCGGTTCCTACCCTCGCGACCTGCTCCAACTGCGGCGCGACGGTGATGTATCACCACGTCTGCCCCGAATGTGGTTACTACCGGGGTCGTCAGATCATCGAGAAGAGCGCCGAGTAAACGGCCCGGCCCGCTTTTCATCTTTTTTTCGGAATCCTTCCGGATGGTCCCATAGTTCAACGGATAGAACGGAGGTTTCCTAAACCTTAAATATAGGTTCGATTCCTATTGGGACTACATTTGCCCCTCGTAGATTGCCTTCTACGAGGGTTTTTTTTCTTTCATTGGATAGAAACACCGATTATCGTCTCCGGGGAGACTTGTCGGCGGGCTCATGGAATTACTCGAGCGGGTCCGAGGTGCAAAACCTCGGTCTGTAGCACTCCGGGAGACTCGTCGGCGGATCAGCGGTGCAAATCCCCGGTCCAGCGCACCCCGGGGAGCTCGTTGGCGGGCTCGTGGAATTACTCGAGCGGGTCCGAGGTGCAAAACCTCGGCCTGTTGCACTCCGGGAGACTCGTCGGCGGATCAGCGGTGCGAATCCCCTGTCCAGCGCACCCCGGGGAGCTCGTTGGCGGGCCTGTGGAATTGCTCGAGCGGACCTGAGGTGTAAAACCTCGGTTTGATGCACTCCGGGGCGCACTTCAGTCGGCGGATCAGCGGTGCAAATCCCCGGTCTAATGCACTCCGGGAGACTCGTCGGCGGATCAGCGGTGCGAATCCCCTGTCCAGCGCACCCCGGGGAGCTCGTTGGCGGGCCTGTGGAATTGCTCGAGCGGGTCCGAGGTGCAAAACCTCGGCCTGTTGCACTCCGGGAGACTCGTCGGCGGATCTGCGGTGCGAATCCCCTGTCCAGCGCACCCCGGGGAGGTCGCTCAACTGCTGAGAGAGGAGAAAATGTGACCGAAACATTTGTCAGTTCCGTTTTTTATTTGCACTTTTGATCATCATTGCCACGGTGGCGTGAGATAGTAGTTGTTAGGTATTGGTAATGGATAAGTTCTATTCAGATGCGTCCAGTTCGCGCGGTGTTTCTTTCTCTGACCGGGAGAAAAGATGTTCGGATCATTTTAACGCTTTGCTTCAACGATATGGGGGAGTTTGGCATGTCTTTACTCCGGGGATATCGACGGAGGTGCTGAATCTTTCTGAAAGGGATTATCGTTTTTCTGTTTCCAACATGGCGATCAGTGCGGAGGAGGCAGGACTTGTCGTGCTGACTGATGCGCATATGAGTAACCATATCCATGCGCTTTTTCTTGGAGAGCGTTCGGGTTGTTTTCGCTTCGTCGAGTTGTTTCGTTACCGGTTGCGGAAACATTTACAATCGGGCGGTCGTTTTTGTGACCTTGGTTCCTTTCGGTGTGACGAGCCTGTCGCGGTCGACAGCCTGGAGATGGTGCGTAACGAAATAGCGTATATACATCGAAACGGGTTTGTTGCGTATCGGAGGTTCACGCCCTATTCTTATCCTTGGAGCGGGGGTGCATTGTACTTCAATTATTCAGCGCAACGAAAGCTGGGGACGGTTTTCAATAGGATACCTTTCCGCCAAAAGCGCAAACTGTCGTTCCGTAGCAGGATTTCGCTTCCGGACAACCTGACCGTTCGGGGTGACATGATCGAGCAGGCGAGTTATATCCGTTTTGACCTTGGGGAACCGCTGTTCCGTGATGCGCATCATTACTTCTACGCGCTTTCAAAGAATATGGAAGCATACAGTGAGGAAGCGTGCCGGCTGGGGGATCTGGTTGTCTTGTCTGACGAGGAAATATACCCGGTTGCCAGGATGATCAGTCAAAGGGACTACAGGGTAGACCGGCCATCGCTGCTCGATCCTGATGAGAAAATAGCGGTCGCCCGGACACTCCATTATAAGTATCATGCTTCGAATCAGCAGATCCGACGGGTCCTGAAATTGGACCTGCTGGTTGTGGATTCCCTTTTCCCCGCGGGAAAGTGAAAGGGGAAAGTGAAAAGGGAAATTGGGAAAGGGGAGTGGAGCGAAGCGGAACGGAGTCCTCTGGGAGGGTACTCCCTTCCTCCCTCACTCCATCATACAAAAAAAAGAGGATGACCTTAAGTCAATCTGACTTTTTGGTCACCCTCTTGTTCTTTTTCAAGGAATTACCTATTTTTGGAAAAATACGCGCTTTTCGATGAAAGAATCCGTATCCAGCTTCCTGGGCAATGTCCTCTCCGTCATCCTCGGCATCGCCATCACGTTCGCCATCCAGGGGATGATCGACCGGTCCCGTGACCGGAAGGACGTACGGCACGCCCTTGAACTCGTCCGGATGGAGCTGGCCTCCAACCGCGAAGACATCGCCCTTGTCCGCGATTACCTGTACCAGGAACGCGCTTCGGCGTTTTTCTTCCAGAAGCATGGAGACGCCCTGGCGCAGGTGCCGGAAGACTCCGTCAGCTACCACAGCGGCGTGCTGCTCGCGGATGTCTCGATGTCCCTCAGCCAAGACGCCCTCTCCCTGCTCAAAATGTCCTCCCTCTTCCAGAAAATGGGGAACACCCCTCTGTCGATGGACATCATCCGCGCCTATGATGCGTGCGATCTCGTGGTCGCGCACGTCAACCGCCACCTGGCGGAGCGGAACGCCCATTTCGAGGGGACCGTCCATGAAGCCAACGTCGGTGAGATCACGGCCGGCGGCATCATTTCCGTCCCCCGATTCCTCGGCACGGACTTCGGCCGCTATGCCGTCCGCTGGCTGACGGCCCAGGCCGCCCCGGACCGGTATACGGACGTTTCCGATCTGGACAGGGCCATCGACGCGATCGATGCTTTCCTGGGAAAGCGGGCGGAATGCCCTTCCCGCCAGAGTACTGTTCAACCTTAATACCACTGACATGTCCAAGTTCGAACCCAAGTCCCCTTCCAAGGTCGTCATCATCCCGCGTCCGCCTGTCTCCGACAAGGACAATGACAAACGGAAGTCCGGCGAAGAGGAAGCCGCGACCGACACTTCCGAGGAGCCGGGCTCCGGCGAAGGCCAGGCGGAGCTTCAGAAATAGAATACGCCGGTTCCCGTTGCGGAAAACCGGCGTTGCCGTAATCGTCGGAAGGAGTCGCTGCCAGCCTTAGCGGCGGCGCATGTTTCCGTTGGTGAGTGCTCGCAGCCTGGAGATCGTCTCTCCGGGCGCATATTTCATCGAGAAGGGAAGCCGCCTCAGCATTCGCAGCAAGGTGTCCGCTTTCCGCCGGCCTTCGGAACCCGTCATCGCCTTCTGCCGCTGTGCGGCGAAATGGCCGAAGTTCCCGCCTTCCAGGACAATCTTTTCCAGCGGAGCGGGGGATACCGGGCGCTCCGGAGCGAAGTCCGGAACCCGCGCTTCCAGCCACGTGTTGAGGAAAGCGGAGAGCAGCTGGTTCCATTTCAGGGTCTTCGTCCGCTGGTAGAGCGCTTTCAGCGCATCCGGCTCATACTGGCCGTCCAGCGCGTGGTAGGCGATGGCCATGTCGCAAAGCTGCCGCAGGCCGACGCCGGTGCCGCAGGCATGCTTGAGGATGTGGGCGGACAGCATTAGGAGCGTGGCTTCCGGGGAAGGGACGCCCGGCAGCAGCGAGGCATCGCAGTGCAGGTCGAAATAGGCCCCGTGCACGTCGACGTCCGTCCCTTCCGTATCGAAATGGAAACTGCCGTCCGGCGCCTTTTTCGTCGGCAGGCCGGCTTTCGAGATCCAGTCCCGCACCGGTTCCATCTCTTCAGGCGGGAAGTACAGGTCGATGTCGCCGCTGACCCGCAGTTCCGGTTTCGGATACCAGGCGGCCACGGCAGGGCCCTTCATGACGACGGGATGGAATCCCTGCGCCGAGAGCACTTCGTCGATTTTCTCCGCCGTGCGGATGATGCGCCGGCTGCGGACGGCGATCCGCTCCGCATCGGCCATCAGGTTGAAGAGGATGCTGTCGGGGACGCGGACCGTCTCGGCGATGCGCGTGACGGCGTGGCTCGCGATGCCGCTGACCGTCTGTTCGCGCACCATCGTCACGATCTCTTTCCACTGGCCGAGTTCCAGGGAGGCGATGCGCTCCAACTCTTCCGGGGAGGGCATCCTGTCAAAGAGCCCGCTCCGGACGAGGGTCATCATATCGGGGAACAACAAGGTCGTCATTCTGTCAGGAGCTGGTGCTGTTTCCAGAGTGCGATCGTGGCATCGGCTTCTGCGCGGGCCTGCGCAGAAGCCATTCCGTAGGTGCGCGTCAGGACGGAAGCGAGGTCGTCGGCGGTGAATTCACCTTCGGACGCCTTCTCCCACA
The DNA here is from genome assembly GCA_902801205.1 of uncultured Bacteroidia bacterium. Lineage (GTDB taxonomy): Bacteria > Bacteroidota > Bacteroidia > Bacteroidales > UBA932 > Cryptobacteroides. The sequence goes on along the minus strand of CADCHE010000010.1, from coordinate 36,575 downwards.
ACAGGGCGAAGGAGTCGTTGACCTCCAGGTAGCGGGGATGGGGACCGCCGAAAATCAGCAGGACCTTCTTCCCCTGCACTTCCCGGAGCGTGCATTCACCGATCACTTTCATTTTCCGAAAAGCCGTTTCCAGAAGCTCTTGTGCTGTTTCTTATGCCGCCGTTCCATGCGGAATCCGTTCACCATCTCGTAGATGGTGCCCCAGTCCGGCAGGCCGCCGAGGTTCTTGTCGTCGATGTAGACGTCGGCGACCACCTTCACGGACGTGCTGAGCGAGCGGCCCTCGAAGAGCGAGCCGACGGGCCGGTTGCTGTTGATCCCGTAGAAATCCAGGCCGCGCTTGTGGCAGTAGTCCACGGCTTCCTGCAGCAGGTCGCCGTCGCGGGATGTCCAGAGAATCAGTTTGTTCCCTTCGGCCGCCAGCTGCTTGAGCGTATCGATCGCAAAGGGTTTTTCCTTTCCGATGTCAGGGTACTTGTGGTCGACGATCGTTCCGTCGAAATCAACTGCGATGGTCATGCTCTCCGCTTACTCCTTTTCTCCGTATCCGTAACCGTATCCGTAGCCATAGCCGTAACCATAGCCGTAGCCATAGCCGTAACCGTAGCTGGCGCGGACGGCCGAACCGTTGAGGATGATGCCCGGGTTCGTGAGTTTCTTGCTCTTGTTGATCTCTTCCAGGAGCGGCAGGGCGCGACGGTCAAGCTGGCCGCTGCGGACGATGAAGAGGTTCATGTCCACCACGCGGTTGATGATCATCAGGTCCGCCACGGCGTTGAACGGCACGCAGTCGAGCAGGACATAGTCGTACTCCTTGCGCAGGCCCTCGATCAGGTTGTCGAAACGCTTGCGGCCGAGCAGTTCGACCGGGTTCGGCGGAATGTGCCCGGCGGGAATCAGGTCGACGCCGCGCATGACGTCCGGATGGATGATGTCCGTGATGGAAAGGGTATCGTCCAGCAGGAAGTGGGTCAGGCCGTTGACCTTGTGCTTGAGGCCGAACGAATCGGAGATCGTCCGCTTGCGCAGGTCGAGGTCGACGATTACGACCTTCTTGCGGGCGTCGGCCAGGCAGGCCGCGATGTTCGTGGTGAGGAAGGTCTTCCCGGCGCCGATGGTGATGGACGTCGTCGCCAGGACGGTGTTGGTCACGCCTTCCGGCTTCATGAACTCGAGGTCGGTGCAGAGCATGCGGAGCGACTCCGTGAAGAGGCCCTTCGATTCGGGATCATAGGCGAGATGGATGCCTTTGTTCTTTTTGCGCACGCTCCGCTTGACTTTCTTGAGCGGTACTTCCGCGATGAACGGCATCGAGACGGCGTCTTCGATATCCTTGCGGGTGCGGGCCTTGTTGTCGAGCAGCAGGCGGGCCAGCAGCACGACGGCGGGCGCCAGCAGGCCGATCAGGAAGGCGATGAGCAGCATTCGCTGCTTGCTCGGGTAGATCGGAATGGACGAGCCGATGGCCGTGTCGACCATGCGTGCGTTGTCCTCGACCATGGCCTGGGTCAGGGCGTTCTCCTCGCGCTTGTTCAGCAGGAAGAGGAAGAGCTGTTCCTTGATCTTCTGCTGCCGTTCGATTGAGACTTCCTCCAACGCCTTGGTCGGCATGGCGGAGAACTTCTCCAGCGATTCGCTTTCGTGGCGCTGCAGGTCCCGTTTGTTCATCTTCAGGCTGGCGATCAGGTTGTCGATGTTGCTGACGATGTTCTGCTTGAGCACCTGCATCGAACTCTCCAACTCGCGGACGGCCGGGCTGCTTTCGCTACTGGCATCCACCAGGGCGCGGCGGCGCAATACCTGCGCGTTGTACTCGGCGACGGCCTTGTCTACGCTCGCGTTGTTGTCCAAACTTGCCTGGACCGGGATCATCTCCCCGTAGGAGGTATTCTGCACGAAGTCTTTGATCTGTTCCGCCTGGGAGATCTTCGTGTCGGTCCGGATGATTTCCGCCTGGTCGGCGTTGCTCTGATTCAGGTAGTTGTTCGCCGCGGCATTGACGTCGACGACGCGCTGGGTCCGTTTGAAGTTGGCCAGGCGCATCTCCACGTCGGTGAGATCCTTCTCGATGATGGCGAGCCGTTCGTTGATGAACTCCGCCGTGTTGCGGGCGAGGTCTTCCTTCTCCTGCACGGCGGCCTCGTTGTACTTGTCCACGAGGGTGACGAGGATGTCCTTGGCGCGCTGCAGGGAGAAATCCTGTTCAGAAAGGGTGAGGACGGCATTCTGCTTGTCGGTCTGTGTGACGGTCAGGCGCCCGGAGAAAGTGGCCGCGGCATTTGCCACGGGAATTTTGTTGATATGCACGGTCCGCCCCAGGAAATTGGAGTAGTAACCCGTCGGCTGGAAGAGGACAGGTACGCCGCTCAGGGTGACGGTGTCGCCCGGATGGATGGGCATGGCCTTCTCGCCGGGGATTTCGAGGATGAGCGTCTCGGCGTCCTTGGGCGTCACCTTCACGGAGAGGCTCTCCAGCGGGTTCTCGTGGCGCGAGAACCAGAGCTTGACCGGGGTGCGGTTGTAGAGCTCGATATCGCGCAGCCGCTGGTGCTCGGTGTAGCTGACGTCCAGGTCGAGGACCTTCACGACCTCGGCCATCAAGGTCTTGGAACGGAAGGTCATCATCTCGTTCGACAGGTTCACCCGGTTGATCAGTTCGCTGTAACGGGCGAGGTTGGTCGTCGTCGGGGAGTTCGCTGGGTTCTTGATGATGACCTGCGCGCTGCTCCGGTAGGTGAAGGGCGTCTTCTCGTAGCGGTAGTAGGCGTAGGCGCACGCCACGAGGATGCACAGCAGGAAGATGTACCAGTAGCGCAGCAGGTAGAAGAAGAGGTCCACCAGGTTGACCTGATCCTTCTTCTGGTTGTTCAGGGTGTTGGTCATGGCCATGGACTTAGAGTTTGCGCCAGATGAGGATGTTGGACACCACGTTCGCTATGGCGATAATCGGCGAGAAGGTACTGTTGATCGCCTGCAGGTTCTGCGAGGTGCGCAGGCCGCGCGGCTTGATGTAGATCAGGTCGTTCTGCTGCAGGTAGTAGACCGGCGAATTGAAGAGGTCTTTGGTCTGCAGGTTCACCCGGTAGGCCTGGCGCTGCCCGTTCTCGGTGCGGATGACCATGATGTCGTTGATCCGGGTCTGTCGTGAAAGATTCCCGATCTGGGCAACCGCTTCCAAGATGTTGAGGCTCTCACCCTTGACGGTGAGGATGCCGTTGTTGTTCTCTCCCAGGAAAGTGATATGGAAATTCTCCAACTCGACCTTTACCACGGGTTCCTTGATGTGCCCCAGGTCGATGATCTGCCGGGTGATCTCGTTGTTGACTTCGATGGTTGTCTTCCCCTCTACGTGCAGCTTGCCCAGCACGGGGAAGTCGATATCGCCGTGCTTGTCCACGAGGTAGTGGGCAGCCGTATAGACGGAGTTCCCGCCTTCGTCAATCCCGGTGACGGTGTTGAAGGGCGCAGCCAGCTTGGGCTCGCTGCTGAACACCTGGATCGCCAGCCGGTCTTCCGGCTGCAGGCGCAGCTCCGGAGCGTGCGAGGCCGGATACACCTCGCCGTATTCGACATCGCGCAGGTACTGCACCTTACGCGGAGATGCGCAGGAAGCCAACAGGATTGCCGTGGCCGCCAGCAAAAACAGATGGATCTTATTCATCGCTCAATCCGTAAAGTTTCATGATTCCGTCAATCATGCGCCCGGAAGTGAACATCTCCATGAAACGCTTCCGCGCACAATCAGTCAAAGTTCGGTAATTCTCTGAAGAATTACAAATAAATTGAATGGCTTTTGCCAGTTCCAGCGCATTTTCCGGCGCGACATTGACCCCGGAAACGCCGTCTTCGTTCACCCAGGAGACGCCGGAATGGGGAATCCGCGTGGCGATGACCGGTTTCCCGGCCGACATGGCTTCGATCTGGACGATGCCGAAGGCTTCGGTCTTCATCACCGAACTCAGGACGAATACGTCGCAGGCACCGAACAGGGCGGGGATCGCCGCGTCCTCAAGGTAGCCCAGCAGCGTGACGCGGTCGGTGAGCCCCAGGGCGTCGATCCGCTCCTGCAGTTCCCCGCGCAACGGCCCGCTCCCGCCGATGAGGATGTGGTAACTGTCGTCCAGGTAGCGGGCGGCCTCGACCAGGTAGGCAAAACCCTTATAGGGGACGAGCCGGCCCAGGGAGAAGACCAGTTTTTTGCCCTTGTATTTCTCCCGGATGCGGGCGGCGCCGGCTTCATCGACAGGGACGGGCTCGATACCGATGGGAACGTACGTTACCTTGTCCTGCACTCTCTGCAGCCAGGGCGATTCGGCGACATAGACCGGCGTCGTCCCGACGATGCGCTCCGCGCGGCGGATCAGCCAGCTTTGCAGCGGGCGGTACAGGGTCAGGAGGAAGCGCTGGCTGAGGATGTCGCTGTGCCAGTGCAGGATGACGCGCCCTTTGTAGCCGCTCAGCCACAGCGCGAGGCAGGCCATCGGGTCAGGATGGTGGATGTGGATGATGTCGTAGTCGTTCCGGTGTTTCCGGAGCCAGGAGATCATCTGCGGGGTGATCATCGTGGCGGCGGCCTTGAAGAGGGCGGGTACGACGATGACGCGGCCCGTTTCACCCAGCGGAATGATGCGGGTTTCTTTCTCTCCGTCTCCTGCCGCGCAGAGCATGTCGCAGGATACGCCCCGGGCGGCCAGGCCACGCGTGAGGTCCCACATCACTTTCTCCACGCCGCCCCGGATTGGATAGAACTTACCGAGCTGTAAGATTTTCATAGAGGGAAATATCAATGCGTCAATTCTTTCCGTCGCTCATTGATTTGAGCCATGATGTAATCGGTTTCTGACTTGGGAACGCCGCAATCATCGGCGTGCTCCGGAAAACGGGAGATGCCATATTCGACTTGCTGGATGACTTCTTCCGGATCTTTTATATCCTGTTTTGCGGCAAAAACCAGCAGGTCGTTTTGGGTGATATGGTCGCGTTTCCCGGCGACGGACATCTGATGCGCGTTGGCCCACTGTCCCCTTGGATTATAGCAAAAACCCATATCGTAGGCGGGGGACAAGTTCCAGGCCACTCCGACAGAATTCCGGCGTATACTGGAAGGCGCAGAAGCCATCGTCTTCCAGCCTGATTACTCCGATGGGTTTACCAAACAGGAGTATTGTCATGGTCTGGATCATCTGTTCTCTTTTTCGATGCGCGTCTGCGGACTTTGAGCCCTTGCTCGAATTTTTGATAAGCAATCGGGGATATCTGCCGTTCTTCCAAGAACCACTCTAGAGCATCCAACTTGTCGAGGACGCGAAGCGCACGGATCAGATGGGACAACCGGCACCCTTTCCCATGCTCCATGTTCATGTACGTAATGAGGGATATCTCCGCTTTCATGGCGACATCAGACTGCGACAGATTGCTGTCCAGCCGCCACTCACGGAGTTTGTCTCCCATTCCTTGCAGGATCTGGGCGTCTGACATCCATTTGATGTCTTCCATAATAATATTATAATTTTTTATATATTATGGACCATAAGATATGGATAATATATAAGAAATACAAATATTAATAAAAGAACTTACCGAGCTGTAAGATTTTCATCATTCCTTCATTAAGATATTGAACAATCCGTCCCAGTTTTCGGCGAAGGGAAACTTCTTCGCCTTCGCTGAAACGGGTGTGAATGCAGAAAGGTCTCCCTCAACCAGCGCGAGCATCTGCGATGCAAGCGAGGAAGCGTCTTCCGCCTGGAAATAGGCGACTTGCGATGCCCCTTCTGCCGTTTCATGGGCGTATGGCAAATCAGCGAGCAGCAGGGGCTTCCCGGTCGCCATGAATTCGGAAATCGGAAGTCCCCACGTTTCGACCCGTGACGGAAATACAAGGCAATCCGACTCTTTGTATGCAACAATCAGTTCCTCCCTGGACATGAAGCCATGGAAATCGATGGAGGACACATGTCCCCATCTTTTCTTCAGCCAAGCGGCATATCGGTTCTCGTTCCCGCTGACTGTAATGACGGCTTTGAACCGGTCTGTCCCCAGCCGTTGTTCCAAAAGACCGGCCGCCTGGCAGAGTGTTTCGAAGTTTTTGTGACAATCGGGTGTCGACGGATAGAGAAACACAGGAACCTTTCCACGCTCCTCTCCGGAAAACGGGGCAGAAAGGAGCGGCTTGAAGTTGGGCGGAGCAATGATGATCCGGTCGGCGGGGAAGTGCACCAGCCTGCTCAATCCCTCACGGAACCAGTTTTGCTGGACAATCAGGTATTTGTTCCGCCGTACGCCGATCCGGTAAGCAAACCGGGTCAGTTTGGCGAAGACCGGAATTTTGGGATTCATCAAAAAATCCCTTGCATGCACCTTCAGGAAGGGAAACGAGGTGTGGCAATACACCGCCTGCCGTTTTGCCCGGACCCGTGGAGTCGTGTCGTGCAGCGACAGCCACAAGTCTGCTTCCGGCATCGATGCTGAAATCCGATGCATCGTCACATACTCACACCAGAGACGTCTTCCCCAACTGCGTGTGCTCCAGGGAATCTCGATATATCGTACTCCCTGGACATCGCAGAGATGCCGGTCGTGCACCAAGGCTGTCACTTCCAAGTCCGGCCTGGAACCAAGGTAGTGGAGGCATTCCCGCAGGATGGTCAGCGTCCCACCTTTGCGCAGGTTTACGGCTGAGACTACAATATGCTTTCGAACAGGTTCTCCCATCGTCTCATAATGGTTTCACGGTCCCACAGGGCAGCATCCTTCCAAGCCTGCTGCCCCATTTTTTTCAAAAGGGCCGGATCTTCAATCAATGTTTTCAGCGCTGATGCCAGTCCTTCGATGTCTCCTTCCGGCACCAGTATCCCGTTTTCTCCTTGACGGACCACGTCGCGTGGACCACATTTGCATGCGAAGGAGACGATGGGCAGTCCGTTGGCCTGGGCTTCCAGCAGCACCATCGGCAGGCCCTCGTAACGGGAACTTAACGCCAGGATCGATGCTTCTTGATAGACAGAGATCATGTCTTTTTCAACCTTCCTAAGCTGCACGCAGTCTTGCAGGCTCGTTTCCGCAATCTGTCGGTCCAGTGCTTCGCGCAATTCTCCATCGCCGACCAGGCGGAGTGTCCACTCCCCTGCGGCAGGGGATGTTTCCCGAAGTATCCTCCATGCAGCAATCAATCGGTCGAACGCTTTTTGGTACGAATACCGGCCGACAGCGAGGACGGTCTTTCCAGTCAGGGGGGCGGGGTGTTCGATGCTCCAGGAGATGGAATTCGGGATCACTTCCATATTCGGCAGATTCCCCCAGTACCTTTTGTCTTCTTCAGTCAGAACGATGAATCTGTCAAAGGCCCTGGCGTCCTTGAGATCCTTCCGGCTCAGGATTCGGTCAGCAAGCGCCCAGAGCCCTTTCCTACCATATTGCAATCGCTTGAACCGTGAAAAATGGACCTCAAGCACTTTCTTGCTGCCGTCCTTGATTTTCGGGAGAAAAGAAGCATCGTTGCAGAACATCGAGACCACCACGTCGGGGCGGATCTCCATCAGCGCTTTTTTCAGCCGTCGCCGATGGAGGAACTGCTTGGCGGGGAACCGCAGGATTTTAGAGAGGAGCGACCGTCCGTTATCCTTTTCGTAGTTGATGCCGAGGTCCCGGAACCGGATCGACGGATCCATTTCGAAAGCGGAGGGCAGCCCCCGTTGGTCCGTCGTCAGGATGTGGATCTCGTGCCCCCGGGCGGCCAGCCAGGCGGTTTTATCCGCCAGGACACGTTCCATTCCCGCAGCCCGGTACGTCCCCGCTATGCAATAGATGATTCGCATGGTGACAAGGTGTTGGTATCATCGTCCAGGCAGAAGAGCAGTGCGTCGATGAAGAAGATATCGGTTGAGACTTTTATCCAAATGATGAAGGTGATGGCGATCAGGCAGAGTGAGAGAAAGGAAGAATGCCGGAATTTCGACTGGATGGAGAGGTGGTTGAAAATGAAGAAGATGGAAAAGAGGGCCAAGCCCGGCAGCCCGCAGTACAAGGTAAACCGGCAGTAACCGATATCGGTTGCATAGACATAGTGTCCGAAAATGCCCGTGCCGATGATCCAGGACCGTGTGTCTTCGGGCCAGATCCACATGACGGAATTCAGTTTGTCGGTGGAGTCCGTGCTGAAATCACCGGTCTCCGCCCAGTTGAAAAAACCTTCGAAGGCGAAACGCAGATGCTCTTTGAAGACAGGACTGGAATTGTACAGGCTGACGCTGATGACGATGGCCGCAATCAGCAGGCCGGCGAGGATTCCATAGAAACGCATATTCTCTCCTGCGATGAACCCTCCGCGCTGGATCCTGATATACGAAAAAAGGATATACCCCAATCCGATTGCCGCACCGACGGTTGTTGTACGGGCAATCATGTTTCCGACAATCGTGATCAGAATGAATGCAATCAAATAGGACGACAGGAATCGCTTGCCCGTCGGGTTTTTCTGCCATTGGACGATTTGGTGCGCAACGAGTACGAGCGTAACGCTGAATACGACGCCGGCTGTATCCAGGGCGGCGCCAAAACCGTACAGACGGTTAAGGGGCTGATACTCTTCCGGCCCTCCGTAAATCAGTGAGTCGACAATCCGTTTCACGAAGGGGACATTGTCGATCAGCAGGGCTATGGCGCATTGTGCGATGCAGACAATGGCCATGTACCGGGTCAGGAGCTCCAAATCCATCCGTTGGTGTCTCCGGCGAAGGAAGAAACAAACGGCATAGGCACCGCCAAGCCAGGTCCCGAAAGATCGCCAGCAATAGTTGGTATAGGTGTTGTCATCCGTGCCGTTCATGGTAATGCAGAACAGGCACCAAATGGAAAAGGCTACGGCAAGCAAAATGGAGACCAGGGTTCGGCGGGACATGCGGATTTCGTGGTTATGGATGCACTGTACCCCGAATATGAAAACACCGATGGCGGCGATAATTATTTTGGTATTCAGGCCCATCGGAAGGAACCGGAACTGGACCTGGAATATATAGAAACTGACCAAGATGGTCAGGATGGTGGGAATAATCAACTTCTTCATCGCCTACCGGTAGATAATGCCGTAAATGAATTTGTAAACGCAAAGATAGTACATTCTGACGCCCCACCAAAGTCTTTTGGCTGCCATTCCTTGCAGCAGCCGGGTTCGGAGCGGGAGCGCTTTGTTTTTCATGGCGAATGCATTGGACTCCGGGAACCAATTGTACCAAAGTTCGTAATCCGAGCGGGTATCACTGATCAGCAGAGGAAGTTTCAAATACAATTTCAGGAACTGGACCGAGTCCCCCAGCTGGCTTACGTATTCGGAATCGCGAAGGCTTCGTTCCGCTTCGAGAACATTCGTCTCTACCTCTTTCCTCCGTATCGTGTCGAATTGTTTACTGATGGAGGCCGTGTTTACGGCATTGTACCGATACAGCGGTTCGTGAATCTGGACGGTCCCATGTGCGTACTGGAATGCTTTCAGCACGAACATCATATCCTCTCCCATGTTGGCTCCGTCGATAAAGCGGATGCCGTTCCGGATTACCAGGTCACGACGGATCATGAACAGCCAGAGGTTCCATCGCATCGTTCCGCCGGTCAGGTTCTTGATGGCTTCCAGAGGCGTTCCGTAGTCCGCCTGGCGCATGTGCCGTCCGATCTTTTCAAATCCCAGCGTCCAGTCCCATCCGATGATGTCCGTATCCTCCTGCACGGCCGCGATGGCCAGCTCAAGTGCCCGGGGCTCGATCTTGTCGTCGGCATCGACGAAAGCCAGGAATTCTCCTGCCGCCTCTTGAAGTCCCCGGTTCCTGGCTGCGGCAACCCCTCCGTTCTTCTCTTGCCGGACAATCCTGCACGGGATGCCGCTGTCTTTTTGGAATGCCTCCAGGATCGCGCTCGTTCCATCGGTGCTGCAGTCATCGATGAAGACAATATCGAAATCGCGGAAGGACTGTTCCTGTATACTGTCCAGGCTCTCGCGGATTGTCTTCTCCGCGTTGTATACCGGCATGATAATGCTGATTTTCATCGTGTCAATTGAGTTGCAGGAGCGATTTTTCTTCTACGGACACATTTTCTGCAAACTTGATGTTGCAGATGTCCATGATGGTATAGATCAGGTCTTCTGTGTTGAATGCATTGCTGCATGCGGATTTTATCCTCTCCATTTTGTCGGGAAATGCTTCCTTGTATCGGGAAGTCGGGTACAGGATGAATGGAATATCTTCACCGGCGCGCACCGAGACTTCGTTTCCGGTCCGTGCGTGGCCTGCATAGGAGGGATCGCTGTCGTAAATGTCCAGCGAGTGGTCCGGGAAAAAGAGGACCAACGCCTCTTTTTCATCGAACAGATGCATGATGGTCGATACGACGTAGTCGCTGTAGAGGACGGAATTGTCGTATTCGGCCAATGTCGATCGCTGTCCTTCCGGTTTGTCCGGATAGTCTTTTTCTGTGAATCGGGCAAAAGAGGCCGGATACCGCGAACCGAAACCTTCATGTGAACCCATCAAGTGGATGATCACGAAATTCTTGTCAAGAGTCGTGCTTGCTACAAGCGTCTGGATGAAGGGGAAGACGTCCTCGTCTTTGTTTGTTTTCCCGATTCCCAACCCTTTGGGCCCGACCCATTCAACGGTGTCGGACAAGGCTGCGAACTTGGCAACGATGTTGTCGTATATCCCGGAGGAACTCTGGTTGGAGATCCACGTCGTCCTGTATCCGGCCATCGACATGACATCCTCCAGAAACGTGTATTTGTACCACACGGTATCCTCCGGCGCGTGGTTGTCGTACGTCGTCAGGAGCCTTTGGAATGCGCCGACCGTATTCGTATAGGCGGACGAAACGTTATTGTATACGATGAGGGAGGAGTCGGCCGCCATTGCATCCCAGAAAGGGGTAGTCTGACGCGGGTATCCATACAAGGAGCAATGCCTCTTCGAAAGCGACTCGCCGATGATCATGACAACCGTTTCCGGCTGCTCGCCAGTCACTTCTATTTCCGGTTCCGTCCGGTATCCTGTCAGGTCCACAGGAGCATCATAGGAGAGGAAAAGACCGATTTTATTCAGGAAAACGCCTTCCCAGTTTCGTGAATGTCGGACAGAAACGAGGAGGATAAAAGACAGCAGTACAAAGGCCAGGCCCCATTGCAGCCATGGCTTCATCCACGCAGAAATCGTCTTCCGGAAATAAAGGACAAGGAATGCGAGTGCAATGACGGAAACAATGAATAGAATGGCCTGAGGGGTGACGTACATCGGGAGGAATTCAGAGGCTTCCGAAAAATTGGATCCCAGGATAATGGCGACCATGTCTCCCGTGAAGCCGAAATGCATGATCCGGTGGACGCAAGTGTCCGCACAAAGGTTGAGCACGCCGAGAGCCAGGAGGATCCATTGGAGGATGGTCCGGAACCGGTTCCGGAATAGTCCAAGCAGCAGAACGATGGCGTAGACTTGAATGAATCCATGTATTCCCATGTATATCCCGAAAGCGGGATTCCCGTGAATGGACCAAAAATATACGTCGGCGGAGGAGGCCAACAGCCAGAGGGCGATAAAAAAAGCCCACTCCTTTCCGAAGGGCTCCAAAAAGAAGTTGATGACTTTATGCATGTGAAAGACGAGAAGACCGATTCCCGGTCAGGAATCGAGTAGTTTTAGGCAGGAAACGTTCTGTCAAGTAATACAGTAGCAGGCAGATGAGGATTGTCAAACCGGTCCGGCAGACCAAATCGGCCATTTGTACGGTCAAGCTGGAGCCGTTGAACAGATGTAAGCAAATATAGAAGGCAAAATCATCCAGAATCAGGATTCCATGCGCGGCGAAAATGAAGAAACTGCATCTGGAAAGGAATGCGTTTCGCTCTATTTCCTTGTTTCCGACGAGAATATCGGCCAAATGGAAAGTACTGAGCGTCCCGAATAAGATGAAACCTTTCTGCGATATCTGGAACCACCATCCTTGTTCAAAGAAAGAAACGCATAGCAAAACAAGGCAGACCAAGGCGGCGATGCTGCAGGGTACATGAAATATCGAGAAAACCGCCAGCAGGTTTTTCCGGTTCATCTGGAGATAAGCCCCGATTGCATAAAACAACACTCCTTGGGGAAAAGATTTGATGGAAAACAAACCAAGGACCAGCAGCAGTAATCCTGGAATCTTCAGTTTCTTGAGGAAAACATGGATGATCGGAGCCCCCAGTGACAGGAGGAAGAGATCCCTGACAAACCAGAGCGGGTAGTCAATGGGAGACCCATTGCTGGTATTCCAAAGGTACATGAACCCTTTCTGTTGCTGGAAGAAAGCCGGGAAGGAAACCGGGACCTCACCTCCTCGGTGTGCGCGGATGACGGCGTACGCATAGAAGATGAAAAGGGCGAGGGTGTTCCAGGCGATGTATGGGATCAGCAGCGAATGGATGCGCTTTTTCACCTTGTTTCTCCAAACGGAGGCGTTCCATTCCGACAACTTTGTGAAGAAAAGGTATCCGGATATGATAAAAAAGACGGGCACGGCAACGCGGCAGATGCCATGGGCGAGCAAAATCCTGATATAAGAAAACGTATCATGGCCGAGTTCTCCTTTCCCGGCGGCATGCAAGAGCACGACCATGCAGGCCATGGCAAACCGAAGCCACTCGATGACGGAAGACTGGCGTTTGTCAAATAGGGAAGGATTGGAGGTCATCGTCGTGAAAGCAAGGAAATCCGGTCGAGAAACGCAGGGTCGGATCCGTTGAACTTCCGGGCAAAGAGGGCGGGGGAGGCAGCCAGCTTTTCGTAGTCGCCGGCATTGTAATCAATCAGTTGGCTCCACCCGTCATGGACCTGCCACCCGATAGCACGCAAGCAGCCGGTGCCGTCGTCCGTCGTGTTGTAGAGATGCTCCCGGTAAGGTGACATCCAGCAGAGCGTCTGCATCGCCACCTCGTCGCAGCAGAATGTGCCGCGGAACACCTTCATCATCCATCCCTCATGCGCCAGGAAATAACGCGCCATCCCGTCGGTGATGCTCACCCATTGGGAGCCCTTCTTGAAGTCGATGTTTTTGTTCCGGTAGATGCCGAGCCATTCCTGCGCGCGGATGAAGGCGCTCCGGATGAGCCTGATAACCAAGTTGCGGCTCTTGAAATGCTCGTAGAAGAGGTGCCGGCGTTGCATTTTCCGTACGTACTCCGGCGTCATCTGCGTCAGGGTGTAACCGATGAATTCCTTTCCGTTGTTCCGGTCGAAGAAAGCATGGATGCTGTCCTGGCTCCTGAGGGGCAGGTCGACCCCGGAGAGCAGATGATAATACTGGTAGGGCCCCCGGGAGCAGGCCGCCCGGAACAGGGCGACTTCCGCCTGTAGCATGCTGAGCCCGCCCCAGCGGACATCGATCCGTTCTTCCAGGACGGTAAGCGTAGCGTGCTGCGTCTCGAGCGCCGGCAGGGTGACGACTTTCCGGTCGAAGTGGATAAATATGTCGTTCCGCGGGTCGTCCAGGGCGGCGACCAGGCGGCGCAGCACCTCGAATTCGTTGTGAGCCAGGATGAGGAAGGCGTGTTTCATCGCTTCAAGACTTGTTTCAGGCGTCGGAACCCCTCAAGAAGGGTGCCCGCCGGGCGGATGCGGTACAGTTTCCAGAGTGTGGCCGCTTTCCGGGGCGGCGTCCATTCCTGCTGGATCTCTTCCGGCAGGCTTTCATAGGTGCGCCACCAGTCGGCGAAGCGGACGGAGAAAATGTTCCAGGGCTTTCCGCCGGTGTAGTGGATGGTCGCTTCGCGCTGGACTTGTTCCCAGAGGGCATCGCTGTACTGCGCGGTGAATTCTTTCTTGTATTCCGGAATGAAGAACGTCCGGATGCCGTTGTATACCGGGCTGAGTGGCAGAACCTTTCCCTGACAGACCTGGTTGAGGGCATCCTGGTCCGGGAATTCCAGCCAGTCGACTTTGCAGGCCTCCAACAGTTTCTCCGACACCTTGTCTTTCCGCATCGCGGCCAGGTTCATCAGCAGGAAGCCGGAGTTGAAGTAGCGTGACGGGTCGCAGCCCAGGGCGCGGAACCGCTCCGCCTGGTTTTCAATCGGCGCTTCGAAGACGGCGCCCAGGTAGTTGTCTCCAAGGTCCGTCGTTTCGAAGAGTTTGCCGATGTCCTGCCGGACGATGACGTCGCAGTCAATGTAGGCGACCGACTCGTACTCGGGCAGGAGTTCCGGCAGCAGGAGGCGGAACGAGGCCGCCTCGGTGTAGCGCGGGTCGATGTAGATCCCCTCCATCCGTCCCTTCATCGGAATGTGGGTGAAGGAGAGACGTCCATCGCCGAGCCGCTGGAGTTTCTCCTGCATCTGCTGCGGGATCGGGTCGGTCACCAGGCAGATGACTTCGTAGGCGCCTTCCGATGCGTCCAGCAGGGAACGCAGCATCGTGGCGGCCGGCACGAAGTAATTGGGTGTGAATGCAATGGCGAGGGGTATCGGTTTCATTGGGTACGGAGGAGCGTTTTTTTGTAACATTCTTCGTATTGTTTGCTGGTGATCCGGATGTCGAACCCTGCAAAAGATTGCCTGCAGTTTTCTTTGATTCCTTGTAGCCAGTCCGGACGGTCGCATGACGCCAGGAACCCTTTCAAGGCCTGGTAATACGATTCCTCAGACACTTCCGTGGAAAGCACCCCGTTGACACCATCTTTGATGACATTGACGATTCCACCGACGGGGGTGCATACGGGGACACACCCGGTTGCAAGTGCTTCGAGCAGGACAATGGGCATTCCTTCATATTGGGAGCAGAGACACATTCCCAGGCATTGGGCCATAAGAGCGGGAATGTCGGAACGTTCTCCGACATACATGATGCGGTCAGAGAAAAACGGAGAAATCTCTTCCAGGACCTGTTGGAAATGTGCAGGACCGGCAAGGATCAGCGCAACATCATTCCCTTCCCGTACCAGCCGGTCGAAAATCCGGCAGAGCCAGATCTGGTTTTTTTCTCGTGATAAACGCCCGGGGTGAATAAATACCTTTGTGGAGGGCAGCAAGTGAAAGGCTTCCCTAAGCCGGACACCATTGCCTGTTTCCGGCTTCTCGATCCCGTTGTAGATCATTTCACTCCCACAGCCGTACAAATTCCGGAACGATTCTTGGGACGCGTGAGAGATAGTGATGGGGGTCATCCACTTCTTGCGGAAACAAAAGCGTTTCAAACGAAACAACCGGATGTCCCATGGATTGTTTTCTTTGGATGCGTCGCTATGGACGGTATAAAAAAAATGCGTCCGCTTGTGCAGTAGGATGATGGCCAATGAATAAAAATAAAAAAAGCCGTGCAGTTGGACGATATCGAAATGACCTTTTCGAATATAGCGGAAAATCTTGATTACGGTTCCGAGCGGATTGTTGCCCGGAGTCATTCCGATCGTTTCTTTTTTTATGTGCGGATCAAGCCTCGCGAAAAAGTGATCCGCCGTTGATGGCGTGTTGATTGTGCAGACCGTGACATCATGCTCTTTTGCCAGCGCATTGCTGAGGTGGAAAACCAGTGCCTCGATTCCACCTGCTCCGAGGTTCCTGTGCATTTGAAGGATTCTCATAAACAAATACTTTGTATGAAGCGTTTGCTCTCGGAAATAACAGGATTCAGGTGCGCCTCTACGTTATCGTAGTCGACGGAGAAAGAAGCCAGATGGTCCGGGCATTCAACGATCCGGTGGACTAAAGAACAATCTGTTAACAGCGATTGCATTCTTTCATTGATCGCTTCGCTTCTTTTTACGATGAAAAAGGGAACATGAAAGATCATGGAAAACGCAGTCGCGTGGAAGGAGTTCGACAGGACGAACCGGGCATCTCGAATGAGACGGACAAAATCCTTCGGTCCGGAGGATGTGTAGTTCCTGTGCGCGTAAGAAAGCTTGCGTGGTCCGATGTTGCAGATGGTCAGACGTTCTTCAGCGGCGACTCTCTCAGCGATGCGGCGTACAGACTCCGACTGTTCGAAATCATAAACGACGAGGTAGGGGCGGACGTTATGCGTCGGTTTGCCTGCGAAGCGCGACCAAAAAGCCCGGTCCATCAGGAATACCGGATCGCAAACGGCGGTCCCATCTTTCCTCCCCAGCGCTTCCAGGAGTGCAAGGGAAGATCTTTCGCGAACGGAAATGGCGTCTAGGTGCGAGAGCATGTCCGATACGAATCCAAAGCAAGACGTCTCCACCTCTCTTGTGGCAAAGCTGGCTGCATAAGCGATCCGTTTTTTGCCCCGTGGCGCGAAATCAAGATAAAAAGCAGGGTCTTTGCCATTGGGAAAAATCGTATTCCAGATCTGGTCGCTTCCGCAAATGTACAGGTCCGCTTGTGGGGGATTCTCTTTCAACTCGTCATTGCTGTGATAACGCCTCGGTGTCAGGAGAAGGAACTTTTTTGTAAACCGGTCGAACGCCCATTTCCTGGGACGAAGTAACATACGGGAAGGCAGTTTTGCCAACATGTAAAGCCAGCGGATGATGGGGCGGTCATAGACAGGATTAACGTCGTCAAGCCGATAGTGCTGGCTGAGATAGTCCGGTTTATAGTCGATAATCTGAACGTCATGTCCCAAACTCCGGAGATATTCCTGCAGCGCGAAGGCCTGTAAGGAGGCTCCGTGGTTATACACGTCGTGACATGTTATTGTATTGATTCTCATGTGGATGCAGAACGCTATTTGACAAAATGGCGCTTCAGGATTTGAGTATATGCGACGAGTCTGCTCTTGACTCGCCCTGGAAACTCCCGAAGCAAGGCTCCCCGTTGAATCCTTGGAAGCGACTTACTCGTATGAAGTGCCTTGTAAACATACGGATAGGATGGCGGGCGTTTGGCGTTGCATGTCATTTGCCCGTCCAGGGCTTGCTCCTTATCCTCCACATGGATAGTACAAGTCTTCAACCCTTTAAAAACTTTTTCTCCCTTTTCGGAGAACGTAATCACAACATTGACTCCTTGCCGGTCGCCGCTGAATTTCCTTCCCCACATGTCACCGACGCGGATATCTGCGGCCGAATGGACCGTCTTGAATTTACAGGGGCCGTAGCATGCCGCATTCAGGCACCGGTCCCGCAAAAAAAACTGGTAGAACAAGTCTCCGTCCGTCAGTTTCGATTCCCAGAGGCGTTCCCCCTCCTTGGCGAGGACGATGCGGTAGGACGCTTCGTGCCAACCTTCCCTCTTGTCGCGGAACCGGACTTCTTGAAAGCCGGTTTTCCGTGTGTAAGACAGGTATTTATCCCACATCCGGATAGAGGGAACCCCGTGACAGAAGAAGTCTACGAGTATAAAATCATCTTCCCTTTTCTGAAGACGAATCAACCTGCGAAGGGAATCGATCTGGCAGGGCGTCCCGATCACGAGATACTTCTGGCTGGCCTGGAGCTTTCCTATTCCATCGGTGACAAAGTCGCTCTGGATATAGTTCGATCCCGTACAGGAACGCAAGTCTGCGGCGTCGTCAATAATGGTATGCTTGACCCGGTTGTCCGTATGGTCATAACGAGCGGCGCAGAAAGAATAGCCAGCCTTCATGCATGCTTGCGCAAGTTCCTGAACAACTCCACCGCTGCTTGCCAGCCGGCGTGTCTGTTCGTTATTGCTCCAGGCCGAGTAGAAGCCGGTCTCGCTGTTCTCTTTCCGCGCGATGCCGTGATCGGAATAGGAACAGACTCGCATGCAAAGGCCGCAGTCGACACATTTGGTCTCATCGACGCTAGGACGGTAAAAGCCTGCATCTGCTACTTTGTATGCAATTGCATTTTTCGGACATGCTGCGGCGCATACGCCGCAACCGAAGCACTCCGAAAACTGAGAGACATTATGAAGCATCCGAACTATTCTTGTTATCAACCGGTTTGGCTGGAACGCCAACGACTGTGACACCGGGTGTCAGAACATCCTTGACAACCACGGCACCGGCTCCGATACGGACGCCATCGGCGATGCGGATTCCACCGAGGATCTGGGCCCCCTGGCCGATGTCGACGTTATCGCCGATAACGGGAGAGTCGTCGGGATAGCCGCCCGTACTGCCGATGCAGCAGTTTCCGTGGATGATGCAGTTCTTTCCGATCCGTGCCTTGGGATTGACGATGACGGAACCGTAATGCTCCAGTCGCAACCCTTCTCCGAAGCAACCGGCACTGATGATGAATCCCAGTCGGGCGCCCAGGCGGTTTTTGCGGGCTTTGTACCAGAAAGCCAGCAACTTGTTTGGAGAGGAATCGGTGTATCTTTCTTCTTTCCGCAGGAATCGCAGGTACTTTTTGATATAGTATCGTTCCGGCCGGATCAACCACTCGAGTATGCGCTCTTTCGGTGTCATTTATCGTTTCTCAAAAATCGCGTTTCAATCTCTGAACAAGAGTTTTACGAGTTCCTGTGGCGTATAGGAGGGCATTGTTGAATACCGCTGGAACCGTTTGTCGCTGGTAAGCAGGATGTCGCATCCGTTGTTCTCTGCGCAAGAGAGCTGTGCGGCATCTTCGTAGTCGCTCATTTCGCTGTCGTTCGCTGAAGTAATGTCCTGGCTTTCAATAGGAACGACTTTCAAGATACTGGCAATGATGCGGATGGATTCTTTGAAACCCTCCAATTCAGAATGGTTCGTTTGTGTCTGGACATACGCGGCATCGATAATTGATTGCGTGGAGAGATAGCCGTCCATGGCTCCCTCCCGGGCGACTTGCAGCAACAACTTTGAAGAATCATGCCCCGGTCGGGAATGGATGAGCAGGTCCAAAAGCACATTCGTGTCGAAAAAAACTTTCATTTGGACAAAATGTATTTAAGTTTAGGATCATTGTCCAGTTTTTCGTCCGTTACAGCCCCCATCGTCTTGCCGAGCGATTGGATATCGCTATCCACTTGGAAATCTTTTAATTGCAGTTTGGGAATCTCAACCTCGACGGATTTTTCAAGGACATTTACGATGTAATTGTTCACGGAACGCCTTTCTTTTTTTGCATTCCGCTTCAGTTTTTCATAGAGGGCGAAGTCCATCCGGATCCCTGTCTGTATGATTCTCGACGTTTCCATGTGTTATCATTTTCTGCAAATATATAACATTTTGTGAAATATCAAGCAAAGTGTTATTATTTGTACGTCAGTTTATGGATCGGAATTGTCGGAAAGGCATGACCCGATCAGCCACTCAAGAAGTCTTTCTTTCATGGGCATTTTTTTATAAGGACTTTCCAACAGGCTATACGCAACTGGTCAACCAAGATGCAGAAAAAGCCGATGATCAGGATCACCCCCCAAACGGCACCAAAATAGAGAAGTCCGGAATGCGTTTCTGCCAGTGTGAACATGAAGTAGAGATAGAAGGGCTTGACTAAGGGATGCTCCTGGATCAGATAAATTGCAAAAGCCGAAGCGGCTGCCCAGTTGATGGCCTTGCTCTTGATCTGTATCTTGCTGAATGCCAAGAAAAAGTAGACAGATGCAAGAATCAAGAGCGGAGAATTATAGTGAATCAGATGGAATCCGATGTCCCAGAATTTTTTCCCGAAGTAGAATCCGGCCGCGGAGACCAGCGAGAGTGCGAGATAGATGAACAAGTCCTTGCCGGCAGAGAGTGTAGTGAATGGGTTGGGATATCTACGGAGATAGCCTCCAAGGAGATAGATTCCAATAAATGAAAGTGCGGAATATCCTTTGTTGAATTCGGAACCGAGGAAGAATCCGAGGATGGTCTCAAGGGTGAAAAAAGCGATCAATACGTTCGTATAAGTCCTTTTCGTTGCGGATTCCGTGAATGGATTGATGATGGGGGAGAGGACATAAAGCACCATGTATGCAACGAAAAACCAGTAATTTGATCCGAACAGCAATGCGTAAAGTGTGTCAGCCTTCTTGATGTCATGCCCGCTGATTCCCATGACAATCGTGACCAGCGCCGACAGAAAGACAACCTGAAAAAGCAGGGAACACGCACCTTTAAGCGTCGCCCGTATCCCGAACCAACCGGAGATCATGACGAAGGCATTGACGCATACCAGACAGAGTTGGTTGGAGAAAACGCGGTAAAAAGCAGCCCATGGCAATGTCTGGACTGTGCTTTGATCGACTTCTCCAAGTGCAACATAGGTCGCGTGGTGGAACAGGACCATCAGGATGGCGACCAGTCGCAGTAATTCAAAATTGGATTGTCTTGTATTGATTGCCGCCATCGTCATTGCGATGTGAATTTTCGTGCCCAGAGATATCCGGTCCCTTTCAAAGAATCATATTCACCGAGAGGAATGGAACGCGGGGAGTCCTTGATGAAATCAACATATAGAAGCTTCGGGGTGTCGCAAATCTCGAAGTGCTCCTTCGCACCATATAGTTCCGATGCGACGAAATACTCGTCTCCGCAAAATGACCATCGATACTTTTTCAATATCTCCTTTTTATGCGCCATAAGGTAGTGACATGCTTTTTCGGTCAGGCTCAGCCAATTGTCAGTCTTATGGAAAAAAGCTTTTTTGTTGATGCGCAGTTGAAGAATCCGTTGGATCCTGATGACGATGCTCCAGGTCCGTTGGCAGAGGACCCGTTTTGCGGTCGAGGGGCTTTTGTACCACCGGAGCGGAAAGTGGATACGCCGGATTTTGAAATCAGCGTCTCCCGGGTCCTCTTTCCAGCACCGCATGATTTCTTGCCCGCTGTGCTGATGATAAAAAGCAAGCAATTCCTTTGCAGGAAGCAGTGGGAGGTGGGTCCCGGAAATAATATGGTAATGGGAATAGGGCCCGTTTTCCCGGGCTGTTCCAAGGAGCAGGAATTCAGTTTGGATCTGGGAGACGGATCCCCATTTGACATCGATTCTGTCGTTCAGAATGAACAGCCTGCTTTTCTCTGTCCGGATCGTCGGGAGCGGGCGAACCTTTTTGTCAAAATGAATGTATATGTCAACTTGCGGATCATCCAGCATGTTGACAAGAAGCTGAAGTACAGCAAACTCATTATGAGCGATAATCAGGAACGCGTGTTTCAAGAGAAATCCTTTATAATGGGAGATGAATGCAAGTGCTGCATCATGGTTCTAATCCCTGCCGCCAGGGTCGGAGCATGCATCCCGATGATTAGTGAATCCTTCCTCCCTGTCAACTGTTCGCGCGCTCCGGAAAAGTCAGTGGCGACAATGGGCTTGTCAAGGCAGATCGCTTCGGTGATCGCAATGCAGAATCCTTCGCCTTTAGAAGGTTGTACATAGATGTCACAGTCTTTCAAATAGCGGTATGGATTAACGATGCTCCCCAGAAAGACCGCATCGCCAGCGACATCAAGTTTATGTGCAAGTTTTTTATATTCTTCCATCCTGGGGCCACTACCGATAAAATACCACCGGATTTGTATCCCGGCCTGTATCAACGCACGCAGGGCCTGAAGGGCGTCTGGTATTCCTTTTTCCGGAGACATCCTTGCAATGGTAAGGAGACGCGTCCCATCGTAGCCGTCTTCGAAAGTACACCCTGATTCTGAAAGTGCGATGATCTGCTCCCGCAATACAATGTTGGGGACAAAAACGGATTTTCCAGCCAGGGATGGAAATACACCATCAAAGGATTGTTTTGCTTGTTGTGAGACGAGGTGAATCCTTTGGAAATAATGCATCTCATGGATAAAGAATGGCCTGGTCAAAGGCTCCTTGGCGACGTCGAAATGAATCCAGCAAACCTTCGTCTCTGCAGATATTTTCTCTGCTACATAGAATGTGACCAGTTCGTTGATCCCGCTGAATGCATATGCTTCTTCAAAATGAGTTTTGAAAACGGGAACCTCTTTCAGTACATATCTGAAAATGAGATATCTATACTTTTTGTTAAGTAACGATGCAATGTATAGAATTGATAAAACAATTGCCCGAAAAGGTTGTTTTCGACGTAAATATAATTTTATGGCGCTGCTCGTGGGAATATTGTCGTTCCCCATGAGTTCGGGGTCCAGGGCGATATGATCGACAAAGACTTCTTTAGGAAGATAACTCAGGAGGGCTCCATCTTTGTGAAACAAGCCAACATGAACTTCAGTTTTAGAATAGTCAATCGTTGAGAGAAGGCCCAGAAAAGCTTTCTCTGTTCCGCCGATTCGCATGGCGGTAAGAAGATAAAAAACCTTTTTTTTCTCCATCGATTTCCTCTTGTCAGTAGGCTAATGATTCAATTTCAGATTGTTGTACCAATCTGCAAAATCGTATGCCAAATTTTGAAGCAACATGATCCCGCGCTTGTTCTCTCTCCAATTCCTTATTGGAAAGAACTTCATCTTCGCGATGGTCGTCGAATATCGGTTTGTTATGGCATACTCCCCCGGGCAGTTTGTCTTCAAACAGTTGTCGAAATCTTCCAATGCATCAAGAGGGACCTTGTATTTCCTGAGTGTAAGGAGGCAGAGTTGGTAGATGCTCTCAACAATGATGAGAAGCCGGTCGCGCAGGAAGGGGGCTCTCTCCTTGGCAGAGGCGGGAAGCGCCCCACTGTAGAACAAAATGATCTCTTTGATGACATTCATTTCCATCCAGATGTTTTTTGCATGGATGGCCGGCTCAACGGACTGATTTTCAACCCCTTTTGTGTAAAGGTACAACGGTTTGCCAAATGAAAACAGAACCGACGCGTATGCCATGGGGATAAATGCCCATTCCTGGTCGGTGTATGAGATTCCTTCAATCTGCCGATAGTTCTGCTCCCGGAGGATGGAAGTCCTATAGGTCAGGGCGTGGATGAACCATTCTTTCTTGTCGTTTGATGTGAGGTCGTTTTTTGAAAACGAGTGATCATGTTTGGAAAAAGAAATGGTCTTCAGGGGCGTTCTCCGGTTGTCCACTTCCGTATAGTCAGAGATGATTACATCCGCTCGAGTTTTGACGTCCTCTGTCATTAAGAAGTCGAGAAATGATGTGAAGACATCATTGTCGAACGAATCATCCGCATCCAGGATCTTGACGAACGTTCCTTTCGCCTCAGCCAGTCCGCGGTTGACACAGGAACCGTAATGCCCGTTCTCCTTGTCGATGACGCGGAAGGTGTCCGGATAAGCGCCCTCGTAGCGACGGCCGATTTCAGAAGTCCCGTCTTTTGAGCCGTCGTTGATGACCAGTGCCTCGAACCGGCCCATCGACTCGTCGTTGACAACCAACGAGGAGAGGCATCGGTCGAGATACTTCTCCATGTTATAGGCTGGGATGATAAGGGTCAGAATCTTTTCCTTCATTTCCACAGATTCAATACTTTCTCGATAATCGGCGCCATGTCATAGTACTTGTACTCGGCCAGGCGTCCGCCAAAGATGACATTCTCCTCTGCATCCGCAAGTGCCTTGTATTGCTGGTACAAGGCGTTGTTCTTCTCATCATTGACCGGGTAAAAGGGCTCCATTCCTTCCCGCCATTCGGTGGAGAATTCCTTGGAAATGACGGTCTTGGGGTTGTCATAAACGGCCTGCCCGAACATTTCGAAATGCTTGTGCTCGATGATGCGCGTAAACGGTACTTCCCGCTCGGTATAGTTGACGACGGCGTTACCCTGGTAATTGGGTGTGTCCAGCGTCTCCGTCTCGAACCGCACGGTGCGGTACTCCAACTTTCCGAACCGGTAGGCGTAGTACTCATCGATCTTGCCGGTAAAGACAATCTTTTCCGCGACGCCCTCCCACTGGGAACGGTCTGCGAAGAAGTCGCATCCGGTACGCGTTTCGATGCCCTCCAGCAGTCCGTCGATCAATAGGTTGTAGCCGCCTTCCGGGATGCCCTGGTACTTGTCGTTGAAATAATTGTTGTCGAAAACGAGGCGGAAGGGGAGGCGACGGATAATGAATGCCGGGAGCTCCGTGCAGGGGCGCCCCCATTGCTTCTCCGTATAGCCCTTGACCAGCGCTTCATAGATGTCGCGCCCCGCCAGCAGCAGGGCTTGCTCTTCCAGGTTCCTGGGTTCGGAAACGCCGGCGGCAAGCATCGCCGCTTTCGCCTCTGCCCGCTGCTCCTCGATCTTTGCGAGCGCCGCTTCGGGCGTCGTCACCCCCCACATCTGGTAGAAGGTGTTCATGTTGAACGGGAGGTTGTACAACTTGCCTTTGTAGGAGGCGACGGGGGAGTTGGTGTACCGGTTGAAGGGGACGATGCCGTTCACGAAGTCCCACACTTCCTTGTTGGATGTATGGAAGATGTGTGCCCCGTACTTGTGCACATGGATCCCTTCCATGTCTTCACAGTACACGTTTCCACCCAGGTGCGGTCGCTTGTCGATGACCAGGCAGCGTTTACCCGCCTTGGTCGCCATATGGGCGAAGGTGGAACCGAAGAGGCCGGAGCCGACGATGAGGTAGTGGTAGGAAGGCATATTGTTACTAAAAGAGTTTGTCCGATATCAGTGAACTTGATAAACGAAGATTCCTTTTCTGGCGTAATCTTTTACAATGGATAGGTCGATAGGGAAAGTGCAGAAGATTCTGTTGATGGATGCTTGACTGAACGCTGCCTCAATCGGATGAAGCGCTTCTGCTATCTTGGACATTTGATTCTGATCATCCGCGAAATAGGCATTGATGATTACGTCTCCATATTGCGCTTTCAAATAGTCTCCGGCACTTCCTGTTTCGGAGGTGATGCCTGTTCCGCCAAGCGCTTTCAGGAAAGCGGCTTTGTCAGAGGAAGATGGAGCCGTATCAGCGGATTGATAGTGACGTATTCGTGCGTACCAGAGCTCTTTACGAAACTTTTGAGGGGGAACTTTCTGGAAAAAGGAGTATAGTGCGTGCCGGAAAAGGACGAGTTTCCTCTTCATGGAGAGCGGAGTATCCTGTTCATCAAGTTGGATTTGCTCGAGATCCCCTTTTTTCAAGTGATGGCGCTCTATGTAAACATTCAGCAGGACCTCGGCCATGTAGCCGAAGATCCTCATATGTTGAGGATCGTAGTCTGAAATATCGATCCGGTTTTCTATTTTCCCCAGCAGGTCAAAGAGCCAGGAGCAATATGCATCCGTTACTTCTTTCGATGCGATAAACATGTTGCAGTAATGGATATTCGTCGAGGAGAGAACCTTCCATAGCGCCGAAACGTAGTCAGGGAAGAATGCTTCGACCGCATCAATCATCACATTGATATCTTTCAAATAAACGAAGCGAAGCAGATCCTCATGCGCCGTGTTTGGATACGGGAAAATAGATGCAGGTACAAGAATGTCTTTATTCTTCAGAAGTCGTTCAATCCTTTTTCTCTTGATAACTTCAAATGGGATTCGTTCTTTCCTCAGGTAAAGGCCGTGCCGCATTTGATGGAACACCGGAATCCCGTTCCCAAGGAATCGGCGGTAGTGGCAGAGCCCCTTGATGTCAGCGTCGGAATTCTTCCAAAGAGAATACAATGCTGTGAGTTCACAGTACGAATTGTTCTTTATGGAGATATTGTCGTTGATATCATTATCATGAAGATATCCATCCCATCGTCCATTCTTTTCCGCGTTGACTTGAATCCACTGGTAGTAATCGGGAAGTTCAAATTTGATGGGCTTGTGGGTGACAACGATAATGCTAGTTTTTTTTCGGGAGGAGTGCATGGATGAATTGTTTTATCCCGGAGAAGATGGCCAGAATTCTAATAAACAAAGGATGGGTGTACTTTATGGAAAGGCGATAAAAATAATCAGATGGCGATGAAATCTTCCAAACGCGATAGGAATCCGGATAATAATGCCGAAGCACGTCTTTACTATCCTTATTGAAATTCCCCTTCAATAATTGGATTTTTTCTTTATTTATTCGCTCCATGAGGGCGGACTTCAAATCATCATCTTCCCATAAATTGAATTGATCGAAAACGTTGGATAAGTTTTCCGCAAATTCCTGAAACGAGGCCGCCCTCTTCGTCGCATCTTTGTTGTGTGTCTGCGAATTGTTGTTATAACGGTAATAATATGTTGCCGTGGGCGTAAATGCTATTTTCTTCGCTTTCAAAAGGGTCGAGATGCTGAAACACATGTCCTCGAAGTAATTGAACTTTGGGAAGAAGATGTGCTGATCACAAATGAGATCCGATCTGAATAATTTGAAGACGACCCCTGTGTGATGCCGGGCTCGAAGTCCTTCTAAAATAATGTTTTTAGCAGATAGGTCTGAAGGGTGATTGGCATAATAATGCTGCTCACCTGTTGAATCAAAAAAATAAAAAGAAGATATCGCAACGTCTGCGTCGTGTTCTGAGATCGTGTCGTACAAGTTCTGTAAATGATTCGTTGCGACCCAGTCATCCGCGTCAATGAAGCAGATATATTCCCCTTTGCAAATGTCCAGCCCTCGATTTCGTGCCGAGGAAGACCCTTGGTTCTTCTGGTGTATGACCGTAAATCGGTGGTCCCGCGTGCAATACTGGTCGCATATCACTCCACTGCCGTCAGTGCTCCCGTCATCGATGAGAATGACCTCATAATGATCGAATGTTTGACAGAGGATCGAGTCGAAACACTGACGAAGGTAATGTGCAGCATTGTAAACCGGTATGATGATTGAGATCGTTGGAGTGGTCATGAAAAATGAGGGAAGAAGAAAGAAATAATCCGACTGATTCTAAACTTGACTTTTTCGCGTATCGTCATGGTATGATAAAGGAGTTCTTTCATACGGATAACTTGTGGTGAAATTTTCCACAGAAACCTTGAACGAGATGAAAAGTCTGTAACATTGCTTATGTTATTCAGCGTATTAACGACTAATTTCGGCGCATTTATACGTAAATCGAGGTAATACTGATGAAAGAGGCTATAATATAACAAGGATTCTTCAGGAGTGTTTATATACTTTTTAATCCAGTTTTCATAAGGCGACCTTCTGTAGTAGTAGATTCCATCTGTGATAACCAATGACTTGCAGAGCGCTTCTACTTGCATAAAGAACAAAGTATCCTCTCCCAATCGCAGACGTGTATCAAATAATACCCCATTTTGACTCAATGTCTTTTTTTTGAATATCTTGCCCCAAACCGTAGTAAACGTTGTCGAGTGTGCATTTTTTTCAAATAAAGACGTGAGATCATCTCCTTTAACAACCTGAGAAGGCATCCATTCTTCAAGTTCGTTTACGCCAAGATATTGCCAGTGAGTCACGTAGAGGTCAACACCTTCATTTAATCTTTCCGGAAGATAATTAGAGGAGATGGCATCGTCTGCGTCAATGAAGGTAATCCATTTTCCTTTTGCCAGTTGCAGACCTAGATTTCTGGCTGCACTGACGCCTTCGTTATCCTTATTTACGACTTTGATTCTATTGTCTGCTTCAGCATATCGTTCGCAAATTGATCGTGAGTTGTCTTTGCTTCCATCGTTTATAAGAATCAATTCCCAATCCTTCCTTTCAAGAGTAATAATGCTATGAAGGCACCCATCGAGAAACTGCTCAACGTTGTATACGGGGACAATAATCGATACTTCTGGGCTAATCATGAAATAAGGGGAAAATCTTTCTATGGGGTGTCTATAAACTTACCGTGAATTCTAATTTGATAGGAATTGACATTCATAAAAGAAACTCTGATATTTCCTTGATAATTAATCGATGTTAAGATTCTGTTGTAAAAAAGCAAATGCTTTTTCGCGTTCATGCTCAAGGATAGGCTGAATTAGATTGTAGTTGATGGGTTGAAAGTCTTTGATACTATTAATCGTCTCCCTGTCCAAAACCCGATTTTCAATGCCGAATTTATGAAATAACGAGTTAAGCCTGCTGATCCCTCGCGAGGGGTTAGCAATAACGAAGAACTGTTTTTTGAAGATAATTGAGAAAACGCATACATGAAAACTGTCAGTTACAATTGTATTCGCTTCTTTTATACATTGCAGCCAAGTCTCCACGGGCAAAGGTGCTTCCTCTTTGAGCAATGAAAGATTATAAGTCTTGTGGGTCGTTTGCTCAATAAAGGTATCTCGAAGCTGAATGCTCTCAGGTGTTGAATCAAGAATATAGATGAAGTCTTTTCCCTTTGCTGGGGATGGAGAGGCTTGTGCGAACAGATTGAAATACACGCTGGCATCTATTAGAAGAGTTGGGTCGATTAACCATTCAGCATTTCTGTCAAAATACTTTTTTACAAATGCCACGCCGCTTTCTTCTCTAACAGAAACACCTTTAAATAGCTGCAGCAGTTTTTTACAATGCTCAGTTTCGTTTGTACTCATTTCCCACTGGTCGCTTCCAAAAGAAGCAGAGTACGCACATCGTATTACATCCCAATTCCGGGCGAATTGAAGGAAAGCATCAAATAGGAACGGGCGGATGTATTTGGGACGCCAAATCTGATCACTCCCAACGATGAAACCGTCATACTCAAATTTTTTTATTTCTGTAAAGGAGCGAATAATACGAGTATGAATATGCTTGTTTATGAATTTGTTCGTAAAATGGCGTCTTAAATTCTCTCGCTTGACATATGCATTGTGGTTTTTTTCTGGAAGGAGAGGAACATTCTGTTTTAAAAGAAACCTTTTGAAAAGGCGGACAGGGAGTCGAAGGATACTTCTATAAAAAGGATATCGTTTCGGTGCTTGATAAATTGTGATTGCGTCATGCCCGAGGTTATTTGCAACTTTTTGAAGGGCAAAACCTTGAAGAATACCACCGTAATTCGTGTGGAAAGGGAGAGTAATGATGCCGATTTTCATATATCAAAAGCAAGAGAACAAGGACTATTCCTTCCCCAACATGATCTTGGCTGCGCGAATGGTCCTGCCACCGACCGCTTTTTTTGCAACCGCCTTTAGTTTGTCGGATATGCTTTGCGGCGCATCCGGATCTGATTTGAGCGCCCCCATGGCCATCAATGCATCGTTTTCGTCCTGATGACTGACAAATACTTCGAAAATGATGGATTTCTTACTCTCGACCGAAAGGAACGCTTGTATGGACTCCTCAAAAGAACCTTTGTCGGATGCGGACAGGTATTGATAGCCAAGGTCTTCCGCGTAATGCTTCACAAGATTCCTGGATTGGGCACCGTAATGTCCCGCAGCTGCGATGAGCGGGTCCGCATCCTCTTTGAACTGCGCGGCAGGGTGGTTGAACATTCGGAATTCAGTTCCTCGTCCGTTGTTGACCAAAAGAATCCTCAAATTATTGCCGACGTTTCGATTCCCCAGGACATTCATGTCATAGAAAAACGCCAAGTCACCAAAGACTCCGAAAAAGACATGCTCTTTGTTGGCGATGGACGCGCCGATCAATGTGGATAACCCTCCGTCGATGCCGAAGCCGCCGACATTGCTGAAGCATGTAACCGATTCCGGTGTTTCAAAGAAGTTCCAGGACCGGAGGCTGTTCAGAATCCCAAGATGCAGCGTACTGCTTTCCGGCAGTTTCCCGGCCAAGCGAGATGAAATCCAGATGTTCGAGAAGGGGATGCTGTCGGGGATAAGTTCCCGTAATTCCGTTTCTGCTTTTCTCCAGCTGTGGCAGAACGAAGGTTCTGCCTGCGCGTCTTCCCGGGCATATTGTTTGAAAAATGCCATTTCATCCATTTTAAAAACGCGCGTCAGTTTTCGGAACGTATCAATGACTCCCCCCCGTTCATCAACCCGCCATACTTCCTTGGCAGCATTGCAGATTCCCGCGGTATAATAGTCTCCGGAAATGCCTCCTATGTGCACGAGCAAGTCAAATGATTTCAATTCGGAGAAGGCATTCTGAAAGCAGATAAGGGCAGATAATACCCTGGACTCGCCTCTGAAATTGCTGGTTTGGTCGCAAAGCGCAACGGCATTGTTGTCGTTGCAAAACCGGTCTATTGCAAGCGTTTCTTCTTCTGAGAAAGGCTTGTGCTCTCCGATAAAGATTCCAATTCTCCCTTTTGGAAGTACGGGATAATCACCGTCTTTCAATACCTGTCGGATGATTCTGGCGGCAGGCAGTTCCAGTATGGAAAAATCTTTGCTGTAACGGGTCTCTATATTGATGTGGACAGGCCCTTGGCCAGGCTCTGTCAATGCAATGAATGCCCTGGCGGTTTTTACGGTCACGTCGTATTCATCTTCCGCTTCGCTGATAAAGGGAAGATGAACGGAAATGCGTGCGATATCGTTCGGAATGGAACTCCGGTCAATGACTTGAGGGACATTGTTCGCCACTCTGGCAGTGTTGACAGTCGCCGTGAGGGCGAGGACGGGAAGCCGGCGATAGTACGCTTCCGTTAAGCCGGGGATATAATTTCTGCTGGCGGTGGCTCCAGTGCAGGATAACACGACAGGCTCGCAGGCCTCTGCTGCCATCCCGCAGGCCATATATGCGGCAGATCTCTCATCCGGAGCCGAGTAAACGACAAAATAGGGATCTTGTTGTACGCTGGCGACAAAGGTTATGTTTGTCGTCCCCGGTGATGCGATGATGCGTCGAATGCCGTAGGCCTTTAAATAAGAAATGACGATCTGGACGTTCCTTTCGACTGTAAAATGGGTATCCATTATTTTATTTCCTCCAGCGGGCGTTAATTGTTTTGGCGTTGTTGCAGGTAATGATCTGGCCGGAGATGGGGCCGGCAAGGTCGGAGATCAAGAATGCGGCGATTTCCGCCATTTCCTCCGGAACATAGACCCGGCCTGTCGGATTGTCTCGGTATGCCAGGTTCTCCGGTCCGAATCCGGTCATCCCGGTAGCGGTTACTCCCGGGGCGATCGCATTGACGCGTATATTGTTTTTGGTCAGCCGGTATGCCAAACCTTGGACCATGCTGTTGGTCGCGGCTTTTGTCCATCCATAGGGACGCAAATCCGGCGTTTCACCTGTCTCCGATGATACGAACAGAATGCAGCCGGGCCTGTTATCCTGAATCAGTTTCTTCGCAAATGCCTGCGCGATAAAGAAAGCTCCTCTGAGATTCGTGCCAATCTGTTTGTCAAAGCTTTCCGGTGTGACATCGATAAAATCTGCTTCATGAAGGGATATCCCTGCATTGCAAACCAAGGTGTCGGCATTGAATCCGTCCTCTGAGAATACATCCTCCATCACGTCCGCGAATGAATGCACGTCAAGCATGTCCAGTACCTTCCATTGGCAGTTCATCTTCTTAGATGCTGCTTCCAATGCGTTGATATCGCGTCCGCAAATCAAGACATTTCCACCACCCGAAACGCATCTGTTGGCGATGGCTAATCCCAACCCTTTGCTTCCTCCGGTAATCATGATGTTCCGTCCAGCCAAAAACTGATTGGCATCCATCGTCGAAATTTGCGCGATCACGGGCGGAACAGGGGTGTTCTTCGTCCCCTTCAGCAGGTGATAGATCTTACGAGCGAAGTTATACATTTTTCCTGAGGATTTTTGCTTTTATGTTTTCCGCATATGCAATCAACGCGGCCCGCTCTTGTTTCTCTACACCGAATAATAAGACACAGGTGCCAAGCGTAAGTGTGCTTACAAATGTGACAATGATGACGCGTATAACGGATTCTTCAAGCGTGAAATGGGCAATTGCGCTAATCACCGATGCGGTTGTTGCAACTGCGACAATCCTTCCCAGGACAGCCACACAATACTTTATCCAAGGAAGTTGGATCAAGTCCTTCACCAAATAAATACGGACAAAAATCAATACGGAATAGACTGCAATGAAGAAGTAGTAACTCCATTGGGCAGGCAGGCCCATTTTAAACGCAATCCAACTTAGAGGGAAAACCCAAAGGCCGAACAGCGTAATAATTATTTGATATCTTTTAATATTGCCCGTCGCCAATTGAGCTGTAACTAAAGGGCCTCCCGATGAATTGATGACGGAGCCGATGATGACAAGACGTGTGAACAAGACGGCGTGTTCCGGAACATTCCCAAGCCATAATCTTAGGACCGTTGGGGCTTCGAGACAGATCGGTATCGCCAGAAGTATCATCAAATAATTCGCTAGACGTGTCCCTCGAAAAATCAAGCTATGCATCGCCTCCAGATTTCCTTCGGCATATGTCTTTGTAATCTGCGGGTTCATGGCCGCAGTAAAGTTTCCGGCGAGTTTCGAAATGGCACCGTTGACCTGATCTGCGATTCCGCGTGCGGCGTTGAACGTGACGCCGAAGAAGTAGTTTACCAGCAGATTAACTCCCGTCGTGTTAAGGATCCATGCACCTTGCCCTAAAAAGTTCCATCCCGCAAAACTCCCCATCTCCTTGAGCAGCCCTTTTTCGAAAGCGAATCGGAAGCGGCACTCTTCAAAGTGTTTCCTACAATAAACGGCATACAGGATTCGCATCAGCAGGGATGTGCACATGCACAGTACGGCATACAGAATCAGTTTGTCAAAGGGGGCGGCCTTTAAAATGAAAACGTTGGACAGGGCAATCGCGGCGTCCAGTATGGAAAAGTAAGCAAAAACGTCCATCTTCTCATGGGCGACAATCTCCGCGTTATACGGAACGCACAATAGTCCCAGTCCGAAGGTGACGATTGAGCACTGGAGCACCCAGAAAGCGGCGGGAATCCGCTCCGCCGGGATATTCATTTTGTTGTAAAGATACCAGAAGCCAATGCCTTCAATCAGCAATCCGACAATGATCGCCATTGAAATCTGGATGATGATTGCTGTCGAATAGATTTTTTGCAGCGCTTCGAGATCCCTTTTCCCAAGCCCGAATGTGATGAACCGGCTGATGGCGGTTGACAGAGAGGACGTCAATATGCCGAACATGCCAACAAAACCGCCTACAACATTGTACACGCCGTAATCCTCCACGCCCAGCGTGTTGAGAATGACACGGGTCGTGTACAAACTGATGAGCATCATGAAGAACATCCGGACGTACAAGATCACGGTGTTCTTCGCAACGCGTTTTATGTTATAGCTGGATTCGGGCATCAAAACTTTGCGATCAACTTCATCTCAATCTTTGTCTAGCGAGGATCTATTTCTGTTTTTTACCTGCCAATCCTTTGGTATTATATATTCAAAAGGTCTTGCCTAATAATTGCTTATCAGACAAGACCTTGTGTTTCAGCGGAGAACCGCTTTATTCGTCGATCTTGAGCTCGATACGGCGGTTGTGATGACGGCCTTCGGCGGTCTCGTTGGTGTCGACCGGGCGGCTTTCGCCGAATCCCTTCCAGTCGATGCGCTCCTTGGCGACACCGTGCTCGACGAAGTAGTCGAAGACGGCCTTCGCGCGGCGCTCGGACAGACCCTGGTTGTACACATCGGTACCCACGCTGTCGGTGTGGCCCTCGATCGTAGCCTTGACCTCCGGGAACTCCTCGAACCAGGCAACGGCCTTGTCGAGGACCGGGATGGCCTCAGCCGTCAGCTTGGCGGAGTCGAAGTCAAACAGGACGACGGCCTGGAAGGCCTTGTTGATTTCTTCCACATCGGGAACCTTCACGGGCTCTTCCTTGACCGGCTCCGGTTCCGGCTTGGGTTCTTCCTTGGCGGGCTCGTAAGCGATCGGAGGGAAGACCTCGACGGGCTCCTCAACCACCTTGTCGGCAATCTTACCGAGGGCGAGCTGCAGGCCCAGCGTACCGCTCAAGTTGCGGCCCAGTCCTTCACCGGCCGGGAAGGCCGTACCGTTCATGAACGTGGCCTTGAAGTCGGGGATGACATTGATGCGCTTGCCGATCTTGATGGGCACCAGGAGACCGGCACCACCGGCCAGGGAACCATCGGTCACCTTCGCGTAACCTGCATGGGCGTAGGGCACCAGGAAGTTGAACACGCGGAAGAGGAGGTCGCCATGGATGTAGCTATAGTTGTTCTGGCCGTAGTCGATGTACTGGTCAGAGATCTTCAGGCCCTGGTAGCCGGCGCGGAAACCGAGCACGTTGCCGAAGTACTTACCGGCGTAGATGTCGAGGGCGGTACCATTGCCGCTATGGGAAATGGGACGGTCGTTGTAGTCCTTGCCGTCGAAACCGATGTTAAGTCCACCGCCGGCACCGATGAACCAGTTGGTCGGGCGGTCATTCTGGGCGAAAACGCCGGCGCAAAGCAGAACGGCGGCGGTCGCTGCGATAAATCTTCTGATATTCATAATGCTTTGGGGATATTAAAAGTGGAACGCGACACCGAAGGAGCAAAGACCGCGCAGGTCAAGCGGGAAGCCGGGATAACCTTCATAGTCACGGTCGCTGCCCTTACGCTCTTCCTTCCCAGGACGCAGGCCGTTGAAAGTGTCGGTGTATGCCTCGCCGGTGATGTCGGCATAGATGCCGATAGACTCTGTGAGCAGGTATTCAGCGATGAAGCCGAAGCGGAAACCGAACGCGTTGTTCGGCGAGGTCATGTAGGCTGTTTGCCACGGATGGTGCGAATCAGTGAAGTCATAAGTGTGACCCAAGCCGATGCCGGCGTAGACCTTGGGGATGAATGCGCTTTCAGGGTTGTTGCTGATATTGTGTGTAACATCCACGAATGTGTTGATACTCTTGAAGGTGTACGGGAAGAAAGGAAGTCCAGTGACAGGGTTGTCCCCGCTAGTCTGTTTGACGTTGTTGGCGCTGGCGTTCTTGCCTGCATAGTTGACGCTCAGGCGCACGCCCGTCTTCCAGGTGAAGTCGTAGCCGGCGACGAAGGAAGCCTGACCGGAGAAGAGGTCCTTGGTCTTGCCATTGTCACGGTAAGAGAAGGCGTTCTCGCTTAGAGAGAACATCGGGCCTCCCTGGATGCCGAGATAGAACGGCTTCTCAAGTTTAGCGTTCTGCGCGAAGAGCGTACCGGCTCCAAGCGCAAGCGCAGCAACTGCGATAAAGAATTTCTTCATGATGCGTTATAAATTTTAATGATTATTTCTTGATTATTTCCTCGGGCGTCCGATAACGGCTTCGCCCTCGCCCTGCCTATGCCGGGCGCGTCCGAAAAGATGAAGGAATCGCTTCCATCAACTGCAAATGTAGTATTTTTTAGTAGATAATGCAAGGTTTCCTGAAAAAAGCGTTGTCTTTTTGTATCTTTGTGCAGAAAACGCACCATCGCGATGAAAGAACAGATTCTGATCCGGATCACCGGGAAAGACCGCATCGGCCTGACGGCCTCCATCATGGATATCCTCGCCCGGTACGATGCCCAGATCCTGGACATCGGCCAGGCCGACATCCACAGCTCGCTGTCGCTGGGGATCCTCATCCGCATCGCCGGGGAGAATTCCGGCCAGGTAATGAAGGAACTTCTTTTCAAGGCCACCGAGCTGGGGGTGAACATCGGCTTCGAACCGGTAGGGGAGGACGAGTATGAAGAATGGGTTGCCCGCCAGGGCAAGAACCGCTACATCCTCACCATCATCGCCCGCACCCTTTCCGCCCGGCAGATCAGCGCCGTGGCGCGCATCATTGCCGAAGAAGGCCTCAACATCGATTCCATCAAACGCCTGACCGGCCGGATGAGCCTCAAGGGGGAGGCGCGGAGCGTGCGCTCGTGCATCGAGTTCTCCGTCCGCGGCAATCCGCAAAACGAGGACATGCACGCGCACCTGATGAAGATCTCTTCGGAAATGGGCATCGACTTCTCCTTTCAGAAGGACAACATGTACCGCCGCATGCGTCGCCTGATCTGCTTCGACATGGACTCTACGCTCATCCAGACGGAGTGCATCGACGAACTGGCCAAGCGAGCGGGTGTCGGTGAGCAGGTGCAGGCCATTACCGAGCAGGCCATGCGCGGTGAGATCGACTTCAAGGAAAGCTTCACGCGCCGGGTCGCCCTCCTCAAGGGGCTCGACGCCTCGGTGATGCAGGACATCGCGGAGCATCTTCCGATTACGGAGGGGGTCGACCGGCTGATGTACGTCCTGAAGAAATACGGATACAAGATCGCCATCCTCAGCGGTGGCTTCACCTACTTCGGTGAATATATCCAGAAGAAGTACGGGATCGATTATGTCTACGCTAACGAACTCGAAGTCGGCGAGGACGGGAAGCTGACCGGCCGCTATGTGGGCGAAATCGTTGACGGGGCGCGGAAGGCCGACCTGCTGCGGCTGATCGCCCAGACGGAAAAGGTCAACCTGGCGCAGACGATTGCGGTCGGTGACGGTGCGAACGACCTACCGATGATCTCGCAGGCGGGTCTGGGCATCGCCTTCCACGCCAAGCCCCGCGTCGTGGCCAACGCCCGGCAGTCCATCAACACCATCGGCCTTGACGGCGTCCTCTACTTCCTTGGCTTCAAGGACAGCTATCTCGGTGAAGTCGGCAAGATCTGATCCCCGCCGCTGCTTTTTCTGTTTCTTTAAGCGGGATTTCTGTTTTTGTGCAGGATTGCTGTTTTTACGTGCCATCTTTGCCGAAACGGAAAACTTGTAACGAAATACATGCTAAACTATGGAAAACACAAACACAACACCCCGACCGCTCGGCCGCTATGCCGACATCCTCTATGACCGCTGGTTCAAACGGACTTTCGGCGAGCCGCGCCACGAGCGGCTGATGCAGCTCTTCCTTCAGGCGCTCATCCCGGAGCGGAAGATCAAGAGCCTCTCCTTCGGCCCGCAGGAGCAGATTAACCCGACCGATGCGCACAAGGACGTCCGGCTTGACGTCGAATGCACCGACGAGGACGGGACGCGCTTCCTCGTCGAGATGCAGTTGAAGCGCCAGGCCGGTTTCTTCGACCGCG
>CADCHE010000009.1 GCA_902801205.1 uncultured Bacteroidia bacterium | reverse complement strand
TGGTCAAAGGCCGCGTTCATAAGCGCAAAACGATCTTTCAGTTCCATCGCCGTGTATCGCCTGACAGCAGTGCTTCCTGCTTTGTGTAAGCCGGATGCATAAAGGTCTATCTGCACCTTGTTGAGCATATCAACGTGAGTCTTACGCGCCAGCTTGCTGCTTCCGACAGAGTGGAGAGGAATATAATCGTTTTGCCGGGTTTCCTCATTATACTGCGGAACCGGGCGATCAATTTTACACACGCTTAGGAGATACTTAATGCGTTGAAAAACGAACAGGCAGACGGGTTGCGTCAAATGAAACGGAAAAAAAGTATCTTTGTCTTGTTCAAGATCAAAAGGACGCGACATGAATGACACTACCCCCTTCCGGCCGATGCGCCGGTTAAAGCAGGAACTTCCCCGGGAAGATTGCGACCGGATCCTGCATTCCGCCTACAGGGGCTTCCTTTCCGTCATCGGCGACGGCGGGTATCCCTATACGCTTCCCATCAACTTCGTGTACACCGACGGCAAGCTGTACTTTCACTGCGCACGGGAAGGACACAAGCTGGACGCCCTCCGCGCCTGTGACAAAGCGTGCTTCACGGTCATCGGCGACCCCGTCCGGGAACCGGGCGACTGGTGGTATCACGTCAACAGCGTCATCTGCTTCGGTCACATCCGGATCATCGAAGACGCAGCAGAAGCTCTCGTCCATTTGAAAACGCTGGGAGCCAAATACTTCCCGGAAGGTTACGACATCGAAGGCGACTTGGCGAAGAACGGTCCGAGAGCCGTCGTCCTGGAACTGTCCCTCGAGCACGTCACGGGGAAAAAAGTGCGGGAGAAGTGAAGATAAACCGTTCCGTGTCCGGACAGGACAACGAAAAACCTCCTCCCCGGAGGGAGGAGGCGACAAAGGCAGTCGGCACGTCCGGTTGTGCGGAATAAACGATAAAAGATGCGCCTGTACACGGTGCCGGGCATGACGATACTCGTTGTGTTGTGCCCCGACCCACAGATCAGATTGACGGCTTGCCTCCTGCCGACGAGGTCGCGCCCGCCCTGCCTTGCCGATGCTAGAGAAGGTCCGTCATCCAATTGGCCTGCTGCAGTTTCACGTCCAATTCGCGCAACTGCTTGGAGTAATCGTCGATCTGCTTCTGCAAGACGGCGATGTCAATGGTGCGGACGAACTTGATTTCGTTCCGGGAAAAGCGGTCGCCCCGCACGGATGCGTCTGCAAGGACTTCGCGGAGGACGGACAGGCGAAGCGACAGGATGTCCTTCTCGGCGATCATGTCCGTCAGGGTGCGTCCCTCCCAAACGGTGGAAAGATTGGTCTTGTTGATGCGGAGAATCAACTCCTGCAGGGATTTCAGCGCGGCGTCCAATTCGGAGAAAAGGGCTTGGGGCGCTTCGGCAGGTTCATCTCCTTCCTGTACTTTCACGTTGGAGAGAAGGCGTTCCTTCAACTGCGCGACACGTGTCTGTGTGTCCGCGCGGAGATTCAAGGCTTCTGCTAATTTCATTTTCTGTGCTTTTGTCACACAAGATACGAACTTTTTCTCCAAATGTCCCTTTCTTCGCCCGATTTTGCAGATTTCATAAAATATACTATCTTTGTAACACCAATGCGGAATTAGCTCAGTTGGTAGAGCATCAGCTTCCCAAGCTGAGGGTCGCGAGTTCGAATCTCGTATTCCGCTCAAAAAGGCAGCCTGAAACCGGCTGCCTTTTTTCGCGGAATAACGTCCCTGGATGCGGCCTGCGGCCGGTGCCCTCACTGCTTCGATGCCTGCGGCATCTCGCGGACGTTCCGACACGGCGGCTGATGCCGCCTTCGTCGCTACGCTCCTTAAAACAAAGCCTGAAACCGGCTGCCTTTTTTCGCGGAATAACGTCCCTGGATGCGGCCGGTGTGTCCTACCGCGGCGGGAGGGAGTTGAGGAGAGAGAGCTTGCCGTCCGCAATCAGCTTGAGAATCAATTCCCCGAAAAGCGTGTTCTGCCATGCGAACCACTCCCGCGTGAAATGCGACGGATCATCCTTATCGAACGATTCATGCATGAATCCGGTGCCGGCATCACACCGCATCAGCGTCTCCAGACACCAGCGGATCTCTTCGTCGTCCGTCGCCGTGAACGCCTTCATCATGATACTCATCGGCCAGATCATGTCAGGCCCCACATGCGGGCCGCCGATGCCCTCGGCCGCCTTGCCCCGGAAGAAATACGGATTGTCCTCGCTCCAGACAAAGCGTCGGGTGTTCCGGTAGACGGGATCATCGGCAGGGACATCGCCCAGGTAAGCCATCGCCAGGAGACTGGGGACATTGGCATCGTCCATCAGGTAATGATTGCCGAAGCCATCCACCTCGTACGCGTAGATTTTGCCGTATTTGTGATGGTCGTATACAGCGTATGCGCGGAGAGCCTCCTCCACCTCGTCGGCCAGGGCGCGGCACGCCCGGGCCAGACGCCTTTCGTGGTTGACCTCGGACAGGATTTCCGCAGCCTTACGGAGAGAACTGACTGCGAAGAAGTTAGAAGGAACCAGGAATTCGAACTGCGTGGCATCGTCGGAGGGGCGGAAAGCCGAAGCAATCAGGCCGACCGGACGAACGGGATGTCCGTAGCCGCTGTTGGATTTGGTGTCCAGCTGTGCTTCGGTCCTGCGCTGGAAGTGATACGGACCAGGACCATCCTTGCGTTGTTGCTCACGGAAGGTCGCCAGGATTTTCCGGACCGCCTCCAGCCAGGTTCTCCCGAAAACGGACGTGTCGCCGGTCGTCTTCCAATAATGGTACGCAAGGCGGATCGGATAGCAGACAGAGTCGATCTCCCACTTGCGTTCATGCAGGTTCGGGTCCATGTCGGTCCGGTCGTCCTGCCAGCCCGTACCCGTGGGGCCATCGTTGAAGGCATTGGCGTACGGGTCGATGCAAATCAGCGAAAATTGGCAGTTGACCACGCCGGCGATCATACGCTGCAAGTGCGGATCTTCCGGAGCCAGATGCACATACGGCCAGATCTGCGCTCCGGAGTCGCGAAGCCACATTGCGTGGATATCGCCGGTGTAGACAAAGGTCCGGCAGGCATCTTCGTCGAAATGGACGGTCGTGTCCAGCGTATTCGGGAAGCAGTTGACGAACATCCAGGACAGGTAAGGATGGGTTAGCAGCCGCTGTACCTCCGCGATCTTCGCTTCTACGGCGGAAGAAACGAACAAACGGTCTGCCGGCGCGGGACGCTGCGAAGGCAGATCCTCCGCCTTCGACACCAAACCAAAGGCGAAGGTCAACAAGAAAAGAAGCGTCTTTTTCATCGCATCATTTCATCTGCGGAAGTCCCAGGTCCTCAAACGTACGCGGCGCCGGAACGCCCGGCAACGGCTTCCGGTCCTTGATCTGCTCCAACGCGACCTCGATGGCCTTCAAGAGCTGCTGGTCCTCGCCAGCCGCCTCGCGGACCGGGTCGTTATCGATCACGATGTCCGGATCGACGCCGTAGTTCTCCACGATCCACTCCCCTGTCGCGGCATCATAATTCGTAAAGAAAGGCACGCGCACATCCGTCCCGTCCATATAAGGGAGCGATCCGCTGATGCCGATGATGCCTCCCCACGAACGGGTTCCGATCACCGTACCGAGCTTGTTCGCCTTGAAACTCCAAGGGAAGAGGTCGCCGTCGGACGCCGAATACTTGTTCACCAGCAGGACCTTCGGCCCGGTATGCGTCCCCTCGGGAACGGTCCCGGTCATCGAAGAGGTACGGCGCATCGTCATCCGGTACACCTCACGCTGCAGGCGTTCGATGATCATCGGGGAGATGTTCCCGCCGCCGTTGCCGCGGTCGTCGATGATGAGCGCCTCCTTGTCCAGCTGCGGATAGTAATAGCGCGCGAACTCGGACAGGCCTTCCGGCCCCATGTCCGGGATGTAAATGTAACCGACCTTGCCGCCGGATTTCTCCTCGACCGTACGGATGCACTTCTGCACCCATTCGAAATGATACAGCGGATGCTCATCGTAGATGGGTTTGATGACGACCTTGCGGCCGCCTTCCTTGGCGGAGGAGTTGACGGTCAGTTCCGTCAGTACGCCCGCCTTGCCCACCAGCAGGCTGTAGATGTTCGCGACATCCTTCACAGGCAGGCCGTCGACGGCGGTAATATAGTCCCCTTCCCGGACACCGATGCCCGGTTCCGTGAGCGGGGAACGCAGCGACTCCGCATACGGGGCGCCCTGCAGGATATGGTCGATCCGGAAGAAGCCCGACTTGCGGTCCTTGCTCAAGCTCGCCCCCAGGAGTCCCATCGGTATCCGTTCCGGTTTCGGGTAACTGCCCGGATTGACATAAGCATGGCCGCAGGCCAGCTCGGAAATCATCTCGCCGATCACGTAGTTGAGGTCAAGCCGCGTCTTGACGTAGGGCAGCAGCACGGCATATTTCTCCTTGATGGCCTTCCAGTCGCGGCCATGCATGTTCTCCAGGTAGAAACCGTCGCGGAAAGCACGCCAGACCTCGTCGAAGACCTGCGGCCACTCCTGCGCATAATCGATGACGGCGACGGCATCGGCCGTCGAGACGGTCTCGCCGCCAGCGACCTTCGGGCCGAAAGAAGCCACGCTGATGGAACCAGCCTTGTGGACGATCGCCTTCTTGTCTCCCCGGCGATAGTACACCTGCGACTCGGAACAAAGGTCGTCTTTCCCGGTCTTGAAATCAAGGACATGGGTACCGGACGCCGTGTTGTACCACAGTTTCTTCCCGTCGGAATAGAACCCGCGGGCTGCACCCTGCACCGGCAGTTTGAGAATGCGCGTGGACAGGCCGTCCGGGTCGACACGCACTTCCGGTTTTGCATCGCCGGCTTCCTTCGCCGCCTTATCCTTGCCTTTCTCGTCCGCTGCGGGGGCAGCAGGAGCGCCATCCGTCGGAAGCATCGGGGAAGGCGTGTCAGCGGCCAGCAGCGCCATGTAGACGCCGGACATGGAAGTCACGGCGAAATTCCATTCAATCCGGCTGTAGGTCGGGTTGATGTCACGGTCCGACGTAAAGAAGAGGTATTTCCCGTCCTCGCTGAACGCGGGGGCGCCGGAGTTGTACCAGCGCTCCGTCACAGGATATTCCTTGCCCGTCTCCAGGTTGTAGACATACACGATGTTCATCTCGTTCTCCGCCGGCCGCGTATAAGTAATCCAGCGGCTGTCCGGAGAATAGGCCACGCCGAAGAATTCCGCCATGGGATTCTGCATCACGACCCGTTTGGCGCCGCTCTCCGGGTCGACTTCGACGATCCGGTTCTTGCGGTCGGTGTACAGGATGTGCCGGCTGTCCGGGCTCCACTGCAGCGAGCGGATGTAGGTGTCGTTGTCCTTCGTCAACTGGACGGGGTCTCCCCCGGCCGCCGGCTCGTAACGGTAGATCTCCGATTCACCGGAAGCGTCGCCGATCCATACGACATACTTCCCGTCCGGACTCCAGTCCACACTCCGGTCATTGGAACCGGGGCTGCGGCTGATGTTGCGCGTAACCCCTTTTTCGACGGGGATCTCGAAGACTTCTCCCCTGCCGGCCGCAACCAGGCGGTTGCCGTCGGGAGAAAGGGCCATCGAAGACAGGCGATTCCCCACGTTCATACGCACCGGCCGGGCGTAAACGTCGTCAGAGGCAAGCGTGACGGGCACCTTGACCGCCTTTCCGTCCGCTGGATCGAACCGGTAGAGAAAGCCGCCGTTCTCGAAAACGATGGTCCTGCCGTCCGTACTGGGAAACTTGATGTCAAATTCCGTAAAATCCGTCACCTTGTCCGTCCGCTTCGTACGCAAGTCATAACGGAAGAGGTTCATCGTCATGTCGCGGTCGGAGATGAAATAGACGGCATCGCCGATCCACATCGGGAAGATGTCCTGGGCGGCGTTTGAAGTGATATTCTCCACCTTTCCGGCCTTCGGATCCCAGATCCAGATATCGTCGGCCATGCCGCCGCGGTAATACTTCCACGTACGGAATTCACGCATGACCCGGTTGTAAGCCAGGCGTTTGCCGTCCGGAGACCAGCAGCAGAAGCCGCCCTCGGGCAGCGGCAGCGCCTGCGGCATGCTGCCGTCCGGCGCAACGGTCCACAACTTGCCCTCGAAGCCGTCGCCGATGCGGTTGCGGTACACGATGCCCTTTCCGTCCGGCTGCCAGGCCATGACGATATTGTTCGGGCCCATCCGGTCGCCCAGGTCGTCCCGGCCGTTGGTCGACGTGTACGTCAGGCGGACCGGTTCTCCGCCCGTGGCGGGCATCAGGTAGACTTCGCGGTTGCCGTCGTACTCACCGGTGAAGGCAATGCTGCGGCCGTCAGGGGAATAACGCGCGAACATCTCATAGCCCATATGGGATGTCAGGCGGCGGGCCGTACCGCCGGTAACGGGGACGGTGTACAGGTCGCCCGCATAGGAAAAGACGATGTCCGTACCGTTCGTGGCGGGGAAACGGAGCAGCCGGGCCTCGCCGTCCTGCACGGCAGCGGAAGCGGCGATGGAAAAAGCCAGCAGGGTGGCAGCGGAAAGAAGGATTCTCTTGCGCATGGGATCGATGGTCTGGTGATAAAACAAAAAGCGCGGCCGGAGGACCTCCGGCCGCCGCTTAACTTACAGGAAGAAAAGGGCTTACGCCTCAGGGATACCGTCATAGGAAGCGGTGGGCTCGGCGGGAGTCTCACCGATCGAGAACGGAGAGGAAGACGCCACAGGGGGGATGTCCGCCTCAGGATAAGCGGCCGCTTCGGGAGCGACAGCACTGCCGGTAAGGACATCGAATTCCTCCGGCGTGATCATGCGGCAGTTGCCGTTGAACTTGGCGTCCAGTTCGACCTGGAAACGGCGCGTGTGCAGGTCACCGTCCACGGAGCAGGTACCCTTCAGGGAAAGGGTGTCCTTCACATAGAAGTTGCCTTCGATCGTA
Source organism: uncultured Bacteroidia bacterium (assembly GCA_902801205.1). Taxonomy (GTDB): domain Bacteria; phylum Bacteroidota; class Bacteroidia; order Bacteroidales; family UBA932; genus Cryptobacteroides. Next base: position 88,356 of record CADCHE010000009.1, on the reverse strand, counting down.
CCGCTGAAATCGCAATCGTTGCAGATGATGTCGCCTTTGATCGTGGCCTTCTCGCCCACGACGACCTTGGCGTCGGAAATGATCTTGCCCTCGAAATTTCCGTCGATACGGATGTCATACGGGGAGATGATCTCACCACGGATGGTCGATCCGGCGGAGATCCTGCTCACATCGTTCACGCTCGGGGTGGAGTCGGACAGTCTTTGATTCAGATTGCTCATGGTATTATGCGTTTTTGATTGTTTGTCAGTTCATGTTCTTGCCGTGGCAGTTCTTGTACTTCAGGCCGGATCCGCACGGGCAGGGATCGTTGCGGCCGATCTTCTTCTCGACACGGACCGGCGTATTGGCCTTCTGCTCACCGTTCGTGCTCAGGTCCTGGCGCTGAGTACGCATCTGGCTCATGTCCGTGCGGCGGGAAGGCGCCTGGGCAGGACGGGCCTCGTTCTCGTCACGCAACGGGATGAAGGCGCGGAGCAGGAACGACAGGGCGCCCTGGTTCAGCTCCTCCAGCATCGTTGCGAAGAGGTTGTAGCTCTCGAGCTTGTAGACCACCAGCGGGTCCTTCTGCTCATAGGAAGCGTTCTGCACGCTCTGGCGCAGGTCGTCCATATCGCGCAGGTGCTGCTTCCAATGGTCGTCGATCTGGTAAAGGATGATGGTACGGCTGAGCGCCTTGGCGATCTCCTTGCCGTTCGTGTTGTAGGCCTTCTCCAGGTCGACGCTGAGTGTCAGCATCTTGCGGCCATCCGAAATCGGAATCGCAATGTTCTTGTACATCTGTCCCTGCTTCTCGAAGACCTGCTTGATGAAGGGATAGACTTTTTCGGCCATCGTATCCATCCTGCGGCGGTAGACTTCTTCCATGTGGGCGCGCAGGGCATCGGAAATGGCATCGGCGGAGGCGTTGGCGTAGAACGCCTCATCGAATCCGAGATCGATCGAAAGCTTGCCCATCACCATCTCCTCGAATTCGGAGAACTCCAGCCCTTCGGCGCGGGAAGCGAGCAAGTCGGCCGTATCGATCATCATGTTCTGCACGTCGATCTCGATGCGTTCACCGGAAAGGGCGTTGCGGCGGCGGGCATAGACGGCCTCGCGCTGATAATTCATCACGTCATCGTATTCCAGCAGGCGCTTGCGGATGCCGAAGTTGTTCTCTTCCACCTTCTTCTGGGCATTCTCAATGGACTTGGAGAGCATGCCGTTCACCAGGGCCTCGTCGTCTTCCATACCCAGTTTGTCGACAATGCCGGCGATCCGCTCCGAACCGAAGAGGCGCATCAGCTTGTCTTCCAGGGAAACATAGAAGGCGGAGGAACCGGGATCGCCCTGACGGCCGGCACGGCCGCGCAGCTGACGGTCGACACGGCGGGAATCATGCCGCTCGGTACCGATGATGGCCAGACCGCCGGCAGCCCGCACTTCCGGCGAGAGCTTGATATCCGTACCACGGCCCGCCATGTTCGTCGCGATGGTGACGGTGCTGGACTGGCCGGCCTGCGCCACGATCTCCGCCTCGCGGGCGTGTTCCTTCGCATTGAGGACGTTGTGCTTGATGCCGCGCAGCCGGAGCATGCGGCTCAGGAGTTCGGACGTCTCGACATCCGTCGTACCCACCAGCACCGGGCGGCCCTCCTTGATCAGTTCCTGGACCCGTGCGATGACGGCGTTGTACTTCGCTTTCTTCGTCTTGTAGATGAGGTCGTCCTGGTCGTCGCGGATGACCGGCTTGTTGGTCGGAATCACGACGACGTCAAGCTTGTAGATCGACCAGAACTCGCCCGCCTCCGTTTCAGCGGTACCCGTCATGCCGGCCAGCTTGTGGTACATGCGGAAGTAGTTCTGCAGGGTGACGGTCGCGAAGGTCTGCGTGGCGGCTTCCACCTTGACGTTTTCCTTCGCCTCCACGGCCTGGTGCAGACCGTCGCTCCAGCGGCGGCCCTCCATCACGCGGCCCGTCTGCTCATCGACGATCTTCACCTTGTTGTCCGTGATGATGTAGTCGACGTCCTTCTGGAACATCGCATACGCCTTCAGCAGCTGGATCATCGTATGTACGCGCTCGCTCTTGAGGGAGAAGTCCTCCATCAGGGCGTCCTTCTTCTCCTGCTTTTCCTGCGCGGAGATATCCATCTTCTGGATCTCGGCGATCTGGGTGCCGACATCCGGCAGGACGAAGAAGTCCGGATCGGAAACCGCCTTCGCCAGGGCTTCGTGGCCCTTGTCGGTCATGTCGACGCTGTGGTGCTGCTCGTTGATGACGAAATAGAGTTCGTCCGTCACGATATGCATCTCGCGCTCGTTGTCCTGCATGTAGAAGTTCTCCGTCTTCTGGAGGAGCTGTTTCATGCCGGGCTCGCTGAGGAACTTAATGAGCGGCTGGTATTTCGGGAGGCCCTTGTGGGCGCGCAGCAGCAGTTTGCCGCCTTCCGTCTCGTCGCCCGCGGCGATGGTCTTCTTGGCGTCGCCCAGGATCTGCGTCACCAGGGCCCGCTGCTTGTTGTACAGGTTCTCGACATAAGGCCGGTACTCCATGAACTGGGCGTCGTCCTCCGCCTTGGCCACGGGACCGGAAATGATGAGCGGCGTACGCGCGTCGTCGATCAGGACGGAGTCGACCTCATCGACGATCGCGAAGTGGTGCTTGCGCTGCACCAGGTCGCTCATGTGGACGGACATGTTGTCACGCAGGTAGTCGAAACCGAACTCGTTGTTGGTCCCGAAGGTGATGTCGCAGGCATAGGCCCTGCGGCGGGCGTCGCTGTTGGGTTCGTGCTTGTCGATGCAGTCGACGGACAGGCCGTGGAACATGTAGAGCGGGCCCATCCACTCGGAGTCACGCTTGGACAGGTAGTCGTTGACCGTAACCACGTGGACGCCCTTCCCCGCCAGCGCGTTCAGGAAGACCGGCAGGGTCGCGACGAGGGTCTTTCCCTCACCGGTCGCCATCTCCGCGATCTTGCCCTGGTGCAGCACGATACCGCCGATCAGCTGGACATCGTAATGGACCATGTCCCAGGTCACCTCGTTGCCGCCGGCCATCCAGTGGTTCTGCCAGACGGCCTTGTCACCCTCGATCCTGACGAAATCGTTCTTGATGCTGAGGGCACGGTCGAAATCCGTCGCGGTGACGGTGATCTCGGCGTTCTGCGCGAAACGGCGCGCTGTGGACTTCATGATGGCGAAAGCCTCGGGCAGGATCTCGTCGAGCACCTTCTCGATCTGCTCGTCCTCCTCCTTGACCAGTTTGTCGGACTCCGTCGCGAGGTCTTCCTTCTCATTCACGGGAATGTCCTCGTCCATCTTCAGCTTGATTTCCTCGATGCGGCGCTCGAAAGGCACTTCGCATTCGCGGAGTTTCTCCCGGAGTTCGGCGGAACGCGCCCGGAGTTCGTCGTCTGACAATTTGTCAATCTTCTCGTACGCAGCCAAGACCAGGTCCAGGACCGGCTTGATCTGCTTCAAATCCCTGTCGGCCTTGGAGCCGAACAGTTTTCGGAGGATGTCTGCTATAGCCATATAAAAGAATTGTCTCTGATTAACCTACAAATGTAGCGATAATCGGAGACAATTACAATTATCGGGCCCGGTTTATTCCGGAAAACCAGAAGATTATTTCGATGTCATCGGCCAGTCGTCGGTCCGGAAAGAAGCGACGGGAATGCCGAGCGCGGTCTGCAGGTCCGCCTCGCACCAGTTGTGGAACGCGTAACGGACGGCAACGGGGCCTTCGATACCGGAGCAGTCGATGACGATGTTGTCCAGGTTTGCCAGCGCGGGAACGGGATGGAAGACCCGGTCAGCGCCGGCGACCTCGAATCCCTTCACCGGAAAACCGTAGTCGGAATAGTGGCCCAGACCGATGCGCGTGTCGACGAAGTGGAGGACGATGGTGTCGTCCGCCCGGTCGCTCTTGCGGATGTCCAGGTCATAGCCGGACTGGTGGATCTTCCGCACCTCGACGGGCGAATCCGCCGGGAAGGAAACCCTGTCGGGATGGGCGAAGGCGCCGTTTCCGAGGCCGGTCCCGACCCCGTACACGCGCTCCAGCGCGAGGACGGCGAACTGGTCCGCCACTTCCTGCTTGCGACCGGGATGGATGCAGCCAATGTCACCCAGGGTCTCCGTGACGGCGACGCCGGAATTCGGGATGATATCCAGCGAAGCAAGCTGGTTTTCCACGAAATAACCGCGCCCCTCCCCTTCCGGGTGGCTGTAGCCGTACGGTGCGAGCAAGGTAAAGTAGAACGGAAGCTTGTCCTCCGTATCCCCCCACATGTCGCGCCAGCACCGGACCATCGCAGCCTGCAACTTATCGTAATAGGCGATGTCGTTGAAAATCAGTTCCGAACATCCCTGGTACCAGACGAAGCCGCGGATGGCATACCCCTTTACCGGATACATCCGAGCGTTGTACATCGTTCCGACCTGGCGCGGCGCGTTGCGGTCGGGATCCGGCGCATCGCGGCGGTCGAGGATCGCCTGGTACTTTTCATCGGGGATCTGGCCCTTCACATACTTTTCCAGGTATTCGACAGGCATCCACGGCGGCAGCAGGCAGCCCCCCCAGGGGTTCGCGATGATGCCGACGGGGACGCCGAGGCTCCGCGTCAGCCGCTTGGCGAAGAGATAGCCGACGGCGGACACATTCGCGGTGACCGCACCGTCTGTCCGTTCCCACTTGCATTTCACCGACGTCTGCGGCTCGAAAGCCTTTCCGTCCTTGATATCGAAGAAGCGGATGCGGTCGGCATATTCCGGCGCTTCCGCGATCTGCTCGAACGCCCCGACGACGCCCTGGGAGGTGCCTCCGATCATGCTCAGTGCCATGTTCGACTGGCCGGAACAGAGCCAGACCTCCCCGATCATCACGTCTTGCAGGAAGATCCGCTCCTTTTTGCCCGCCAAGAGGTTCAGCGTATACGGGCCGCCGGCCGCCGGTGTAGCGACCTTCATTTCCCAACGTCCGTCGGAAGCGGCTGTCGCAGTGTACTTTTTCTTATCCCAGGAAGGGACGGCCATAACCTTCGTGCCGGGTTCTGCCCAGCCCCAGACCGGTACGGAGGCTTCCCGCTGCAGGACCATGTGGTCTGTGAAGATGCTGGCCACCTGGAATGCGGCTTCCTCCTGTCCCTTGTCCTGCGCGGACAGAACACTGCAAAGCGCGGCGAGGATCGCCGCGCAAAGGATCCATCGTTTCATGGCCGCGAGATCAGAAGAGGTACGCGACTCCCACCTTGAACTGGCTCCGGTGGATCTCGAGCAGGCTGCTGGTACTGCCGCTGTTGCGGTTGATCAGGCCGTAGTCGTACCCGACCGTGAAGCGGAGCATGTCATACAGTTCCAGTCCGAGGCCACCGCCGACCAGCACGTCGAAACGGCCGTAGCGGGTGAAATTCTTCAGGGCGCCGTCATAGATGTCGTAATTCATGCTGGTAGCCGTCTCGCGTGCATTCGCCGTCAGACCCATCGAAAGCGTCGGTCCGGCATAGACCAGGGCGTCGATACCCTCGCCCAGGTTCAGGCGGAAATTCACGTCGAGCGGGATGGAAAGATAACTCTCGGAGAGTTTGGCCTGCAGGGTGTAGTCGATGACGGGGACGTGGACATTCGCGTCATTCTTCGAGAAATACGTAAAGACGATTCCCGGCATGAAGTTGAGCCCCGAGGTACCGATGGGCATTTCGTAGTTCATGCCGACGGAAAGGCCGCTCATGTCGAGGCTGGTCTTGCCGAGGGTGTAATCGAACGTCGTGGTGCTGAAGCCGAAACCAGCCTCGACACCCACTTTCTGCGCGAACGCGGAGACGCTGCCGAGCATAAGGGCAGCCGCCAGGAGAGATACGATTTTTTTCATCTTTCCAATGATTTAAAGAGTTGTTTCCATTTTTTCAGCAGGGGCGCCAGATAGGCCTGGCGCACGCCTTTGATCCGATACCTGCCATTTCCGTACCGAACGATGTCGCGGACCGTCAAATGCAGCGGAAAATCCGCGCCGAGCAACCGGTTGACCGTCTCCCGGTCGGATCCGAGGATGCACAGCCGGCACAAGTCGCGCACGACCGCCGCATACAGGTCGCGCCGAAGGGAGGGCTGGTCCTGCAGGAGCGCCAGGCGCTGTTTCTGGAAGAAAACGTGGCTTTCGACCGCTGCGGCGGACAGGCCGCTTCCCGTCGAGGAGGCAGGGTTGTGATAATAGGTGTAAACGATGTCCGGGACCGCTGCGATGCGCGTGATGCGTCCGAGGAGCTGATAGTTCAGCAGCGCGTCTTCGGCATTGGTCATGTGGTCCCATGTCCGTGGCTCCGGGTCGCGGAACAGGGAGGCCCGGTAGATCTTGTTCCACAAGGAGTGGGTGATCTCCCCGCGCAGCATCGCCCGGAAGGCGCCCGTGCGGTCGTTCCCGTACCGGAGCACGTTGGAAAAGCGACGGGTGTCCGACTTGCCGTCGCGGACGGAATCCACACCGCCGGTGACGATGTCGGCGCCTTCGGCGAGGGCGGCGCCCAGCAGCACCTCCACGGCCCGGGGACGGAGAGCATCGTCGCCGTCCGCAAAAAGGATCCAGGCACCGCGTGCGAGGGAACAGCCGGTATGGCGGGCCGTCATCTGGCCCTTGTTCTCCGAATGTCGGGCAAGACGGAAACGACTGTCAGCCAGCACATAACGTTCAAAAACGGCAGCCGTTCCATCGCTGGAGCCGTCATCCACACCGATCACCTCCCAGTCCGTCCGGGTCTGCGCCAGGATGGAATCGAGACAGCGCGGCAGCAGCGCCTCCACATTGTAGAGGGGAATGACGATCGAGACAACGGGGCACGTATCCATGGTCAGAGATTGTTTTCAAGGAAAGCGAGGGACGAGGCGCGAAGCACGGAAAGGCGGGCACGGACGGCAGACCAGTCGGGCAGGCCGGCCTCCGGAAGGGAACCGTCCGCCGGAAGGATGCGGTCGCGCAGGCCGAGGTCCTCCAGGACGGAAACGAACCGGGCATTGCCGCGACCCTCATGCGGAACGATCCAGAAATCCTTCTCGAAGAGCAGGCTGAAGAGCAGGCCGTGAAAGCTGTCGCAAACCACGGCATCGGCCTCCAGGAAGGCGCGGAGCCATGCGCCGACCGGCCGCAGGCGGAAATCTCCGGCCTCCCTCCGCTGCATGCCGGCCAGGCTGAAAGGCAGCACGGCGTCCATTTTCAGACCGCGGGCGGCGGCCAGGGAGGCGGCCCAGGCGGTCTTTCCGGGAGTCGGGTCCAGGAAATAGACGAGGAGCGTCCCACCGGGGTGGACGTCTCCGTCGCACAGGGGCAGGTATGCTTCTCGATCCAGCAGCAGAGTCGGGTCGAGGACGTGTTCGGCCGCCACGCCGAGATGCTCCCGGCAGAGACCGACGCCCGAACGCTCGCGCACGGAGACGGCGTCGAAGCGGGCTGCCGCCTGCCGGGCCGCCGCCGTCTGGGCAGGCGTGTACTCCCACGTATCGACCCCGAAAGAGGCGGCATAGGCAATCTTCCGCACCGACGGATCGGTCGCGAAAGCCAGGTAAGGCAGGGACAGGTCGGGGTTGTAGGCCGGACGCCAGACCTGGTCGCTGCCGACGATCCAGGCGCCCAGGCCGGCGGTCAGGGCCCCCAGGCCGGAAGCATGCACGCGGCAAGTCCGGATCTGTGTGTCGACGAAGGCCCGCAGCGGGGCGGCAACCGCTTCCGTGAAGCGGCGCTTCTCCCAGGTGAACCAGCGGCCGGGCCGTTGCAGTGTCACCCGGCTGGCCAATGCCTTCGTATTCATCTTCAAATACTTCCACTCCTGCGATACGGTATGGGAAGGGACGACTTCCACCGTAACGGGGTCATGCCCCATCCGGCGGAGCACCTGCTGGAGGGCCCAGTTCTGGAGGATGCCTCCGTAATTGCCCGAGAAGGGCTGTGTCATGATGCCTATCTCCATAGACCGATCCGTTTCAGAAAGCGTTTCACATTCCATTTCAACAACCGCCACCGCTCCCGCAAGGAACGGGCCGCGTACCGGCGGCGGACGAAAGCGTAACCGTGCGCCAGGAAATCGCGGGCAAACGCATCCGCCTGCTCTCCCGGCCGGACAGGAGCCGTCATGCTGGGTTGCATAACCGCATTCAACGGGACGGGAACGCATTCCCAATCGGCCTGCAGGCGTTCCGCCCAAGCCTTTCCGGCCGCCGTATGCACGAGGAGCAGCGAGGCACCCAGGTCATCGGCAGCCCAGTCCGGGCGGACCTTCCCGATTCCCCAGCAGTCACCGAGCGTCACGTCGGCCGGACGGTGCAGCGAAGCGTACGGACAACGGGCGCAGGCTGGCCGCAGCATCAGATTCTTCTGATAGAGCCGCGCCCAGTGCCGGAACGTCCGGCGCGTACCGTCGGCAAAGAGGACGCTGCTGACCGTCTCGCTCCAGCGGCCGACGGGGTCGCGGAAGGCGGCGCTGGCGACAGGTACCCCGTAGCGGCGGGACGCATCCTCCAGGCAGGCACGCCACACCGCCGGGGCGGAAACCCCGTGGCAAAGCACGTCCGCGAGCAGAAGCCGGTCGCGTCCGGAAACGGATGCGGCCAAGGCGGCCGTCTGGCAGGGCGTACCGGTGAAAAGCACCGGCCGCCCGGCGTCCAGGTCCGCTTGCACCCGGGCGAAGACGCCGTCCGTCTCACTCTGTGTATATTTCGTCGTCCGCAGCGGTCCGATGTCCGCACGGGTTTCCGCCCGTTCATGCCGGACGAGGAACGGCCCGTCGAAACGGGCGCCGTAAACCACACCGCCGGCAGCGGCGAAGGCATCCATCAGGTGGTAACCGGCCGCACCGCTGGTACTGCGGCGAAGCGCCTCGGGATCCCGGCTGCGGACAGCGTAGGCTGCAGGCTGTTCCGCAGAAAGGGAATCGCTCCGCAGGATCGCTTTCTGGAATGCGCACACCTGCTCGCAGCGGCCACAACCGATGCAGATATCCTCCGCAACGGAAGCATACCGGAATCCCATCGCATCCGTCTGCATCGTAATGGCCTGCACGGCGCAGACCCCGACGCAGGCGCCGCAACCGCAGCACAGTGACTTGTCATCGGTCCGGATCATACCCCTTTCCTCCCCATTCGCTTTCGGATTTCGGAACGGACGAGCGCTTTCTCATCAGGACGCAGGCCGGCCAGCCACAGACCAGCCGCCAGAAAGAGCAGGAAGACCGCCGTCGTGACGACGAGGCGGACGAAGCCGTCCGGCATCCGGACGGCCAGGAAAAGGGGCACCGGTACGGCAATGGACAGGACGGCGGCGATCCGCGCCAGGACTTCCGAACCGAAGCGCCGGACCGGGAAAGCGATCATCTTCCGGAGCATGCCCACCCGCGCGGCCAGGCAAGCCAGGGCCAGGGCGATCGAGACGACATACACCGACTCGGGAACGCGGGTCGTGCGGAGCAGCCACCAGGCCAGCGGCAGGTTCAGCAGTTGCAGTCCGCCGACAAGAAGCTGATAATCACGTATTTTCCCCGTCGAAAGCATGGCCGTGACCAGCGGGTACGACAGCGACTCGACCATCGTGAACACCAATACCAGGCGTACGAAATTCACCGTATGGGCCGGAACGGTCACCTGCCAGACGTCCATCAACCAGGGCGTATTGAGCAGGACGGGAATGCAGACCGCCGCCAGCAGGAAGAAGGAAAAACGCGAGCCGCGAAGCACGAGCCCGGTCATGTAGGCATGTTCGCCGGCTGCGTACGACTTGGTGATCTGCGGATTGAGGGCGGTGGTGAAACTGGAGACGAACTGGTAGACGACGCCGTTCACCTGCGTCGCCAGGCCGCGGGCGGCGGCCAGGGCGGGCGGAAAGAAATATCCCAGCAGCAGGGTGCCGCCATAGTCGCGGAGCACGGCGGAACCGGAACCGATGAAATTCCAGCCCGCAAAGGAGAACATCTCCCGGACCGTCCGGCGATCATAGGTGCGGCGTTGCAGGCGACATTCGGCAAAATGGCGGCGGCAGTACAGCCCGTAGCAGAGCCGGACGGCCAGGGCCACCACGGCCATCAGGGCACCGTACCAGACGAGGGTATCCACGGGCGCAGCCGCCAACAGAAGGGCGACGGCGAACTTGGCGGCCCCTTCGAAAATGCCGATGAGGGCAAACGCCTCCATCTTCTCGTGTGCGATGATGGAAGCGTTGTAAGGGACGCTGAGCAGGTTGACGGCGAAAGCGGCGAGCGAGAAGTGGAAGATCCAGCGCGCGGCCTGCAGCCGCTCCCCGGGAATATTCAGGTGATGGGTGATGTACCAAGGGCCGACGCACTCGGCCGCAACGACCACCAAGGCGACCAGGCAGACCTGGATCAGGACGGCGGATGAGAAGACCACCCCGGGACGTCCTTCCGCCCCCTTTCCCAGTTCGAAGGTGAGGAACCGGCTGACCGCGCTGGAAAGCGGACCGGACAGGAGCGAGAACATGGCCACGAAACCGCCGACTTCCGTGTAGACGCCGAAGTCGGTCTCGCCCAACGCCTGCAGGACCACCCGGGAGGTGTACAGCCCGATCAGCATGAGCAGGAACATCCGCACGTAGAGCAGCAGCGTGTTCCGTGCCACCCTCCGCGTACCGGCGTTCAGTTGCGTGTCCTTCTCTCCCATAACGGTCATTTTTTCAAGCCGGACAACCGGTCACGGATCCAGGCGAGCGCCGCATAGACGGCCACCGGATGATGCGGGAACCACTTGAGCAGCCGCCCTTCCAGGCGGTATTTCCGTTCGGCAGCGCCAAGGAAGACGGCAGGAAGGCCGTCGGCCGCGACGACCGGAGAGGCATCGGCGTCCGGGAAGTCGCGGACGAGTTTCATCGCCTGGTTCGCCACGTTTGCGATGATGCTGCAGAACGGGGCATGGAAGGTGTCAGCGACAGGTTCCTCCTCCAGGAAAGCGCGCAGGCGGGATACAACAGCGAGCAGGTCGGTGATCCGCCGGGGATCGGGGGTCCGGGAAATCGAGCCGGGGCGCACGAGCCGGTCGTACGGAACGGCCATGGACACCCGCACCGTCCGGGCACGGTAGACGGCCCGCGGCGTGAATTCGGCATCCTCATGCAGGAGGCCCTCCGGAAAACGGAGCCCCGCCTCGGCGAGGAAGGCGCGGCGGAAGAAGTGGAACGGCGCGCACATCTTCAGTTTCTCACTCATGGCAGCGATGTGCTCCGGACCACTGCGCAGGACGGATGCGGGATAACGGAAGACGCCGGCTTCGAGAAAGCCGCCGTCCGGAGCCGGCAGCCGGTCCGTCGCCCCGAAAGCCAGGATATCGCACCCGTCCGCTTCGCCCAACAGCGCCTGCAGACAGTTCTCCTCCACCCAGTCATCCGCATCCACGAACCAGACATACTCGCCCCGGGCGAGGTCCATGCCCATGTTCCGGGCGGCGCTCAGCCCGCCGTTGGGGCGGGATACGACCCGGACGGAAACAGGGGAAGAAGACGCCACGCCGTCGGCGACGGCGCGCGTTCCATCCGTGCTGCCGTCATCGACGACGATGACTTCATAAGCATCCGCGGGCAGGTCCTGGGTCAGGCAGGACGCAAGGCACCTGCGGAGGAAGGCCTCCGCATTGTACGCCGGTATGACCAGGGACAGCCGCACGGGTGAGCCGGATCAGAGGGCGGCAAGCGCCGCCCGGACATGCGCTTCGATCGTCTCGACGCTGTAATCTTCCTTGTCGAAACGGTCGCCCGTGATGTGCTCGTACAATTCGATATAACGGTCGGTGATGCCGGAAACCACTTCGGGGGTCATCGGAGGCACCTGCTGGCCTTCCTTGCCCTGGAAACCACCGGCCATCAGCCATTCGCGGACGAATTCTTTCGAGAGCTGCTTCTGGTGCTCCCCGCGGGCAAGACGCTCTTCATACCCTTCCGCGTAGAAATAACGGGACGAATCCGGGGTGTGGACCTCGTCCATCAGGTAGATCTGCCCGTCCTTCTTGCCGAACTCGTATTTTGTATCCACGAGGATCAGCCCCTGCTTCGCAGCGATCTCGGTCCCACGCGCAAAGATGGCGCGGGTGTACTGCTCCAGCTTTTCGTAATCCTCCCGGCTCACCAGGCCCTGAGCGATGATCTCCTCCTTGGAGATGTCCTCGTCGTGGCCTTCGGCCGCCTTGGTCGTCGGCGTAACGATCGGCTCGGGGAAACGCTGGTTCTCGACCATTCCCTCGGGGAGCGGGCAGCCGCAGAGCGTCCGCTTACCGGCCTTGTACTCGCGCCAGGCATGGCCGGCGAGGTAGCCGCGGATCACCATCTCCACCTTGAACGGCTCACATTTGTGCCCGATCGTGACGCAGGGGTCCGGAACGGCGATCTTCCAGTTCGGCAGGATGTCCTGCGTCGCGTCCAGGAACTTGGCGGCGATCCGGTTCAGGACCTGTCCCTTGTAGGGGATGCCCTCCGGAAGCACTACGTCGAAGGCGGATATCCGGTCGGTGACCACCATCACCAGATACTTGTCCTCGATGTCATACACATCACGCACTTTTCCCACATACTTTCCCGTCTGACCCGGAAAGTGGAAGCTGGTCTTCACAATTGCATCCATGTATCAATGTTATATGTAATCTTCTTCTCTTTCACGCGCGCCGCCGTCGCCCAGGAGTTCCTCCAGCAGCGGCGACACCTGCCCGTACAAATATCCCCGCGACTGGGCGAAACGCAGGAGTTTTTCTTTCCGCGCCGGATCCCGTGCCAGAAGCCGGCTCTTCGCAGCGAGCACCTGCTGCATCCGGCGGGAAGTCTCCTCCGGATCCAGCTGCCGCAGCGCCTCGTCCTGCACCTCGGCGGCGATGCCCTTCGCCGTCAACGCGTGACGGATCTTCAGCGGTCCCCATCCGGTCAGCCGGGACTTCTCCCGGGCGAAGGACGAAGCATAGCGCAGGTCGTCCACGAAACGGTCCTTCCGGAGCGCGTCCAGCACGCGGCCGGCCGCGGCGGCATCGCCGTCCAGGGCGCGGAGCGCCTTCGCATATACGTCGCCGCTGCAGTACTCCCGTCGGGAGCACAGGGCCTGCAACCGTCCGATCACCTTTCCTTCCGCTTCCTGCATGAGGCTAGAAATCAAAACCGACGGAGATGTAGGCACCCACCTTGCCGGTGACGTCGGACCAGTGCAGGTTCGCCGAGATCGGCCCGATGATGGAGTGATAGGTATACTGCAGCCCGATCCCGATCGCGTCCATGTAATCGTCCTGCGAATAGAACATCGCCGGTTCATCCGCGGACAACGCATAGTTGGCGATCGCCGTCAGGTAGTTGTTCTTCATCAGCCGGAAGCGGAAGTCCGTCCGGGCGACCGCCAGGATGCCCCGGGTCGCAATGGCGTTGTTCACCCCGATGAAGGGGATCTGCTGCTCCAGGTAACGGCCGGCCATGGAGCCGCCCATCACGTTGGTATACGGGACGGGGATCTCTTCACCGACCAGGAAACGCAGGTTGAACGAAGGGATGAAGGCGAAGAAACCACCCTTCCCCACGACCTTCTTCGCGTCGAACGAAAGGGTATGGAAGCCGTCCACCTTCCGCGGCCCGCCGCCGAAGACCCAGGAATAGTTCAGGCCGACCGACGAACCCTTCGTCGGCAGGTAGCCGTTGTCGAAGGAGTCGGAGCGCAGGTCCGCGAAGACGGAAAGATAGTCGTTGGTGAGCAGGGTCATGTCGTAGTCGCCGATCACCTGCTCCGCCATCATGGAACTGACATTGAAATAGTCGTTCCGCGCACCGGCCTTCACGAAGAACTTCGACCATTTCATGTTCGACAGGAACACCTCCTGCCGGATATTCGTGAAGTTGATGCGGAAGCGGTTGTCACCGATGCTGATCATGTTCTTGTCGGTGTAGCGCAGGCTGGCGAGCGCGCCGACGGAATAACCGCCCGAAGTCGCATAGGAGAACGTCGCGGCGGCGGAAGGATTCACGCCGATCTTGCCGGTGAAGTCCAGGGACGTCCCCTGTATCTTGTGCACGCCTATACCCAGGTTCACCAGGACAGACACGATTTCCTCGGTATCGAAGCGGGCGCCCACACCGAGCTGGTTGATCGGGCCCTTCTTGCAGCTGAACCGCAGGCGGAAGGGCTCATTCTCCCCCAGCAGTTCGTAATTGACGTAGTCGAAGGCGTTTGTCCCGAATATCGTCGCAACCGCGTCTTCAATCTCCGAGCTGCCCATCCGCTGACCGGCCTGCAGCTTGAGTTTCTTCATCAGGAAGGCGCTCTCGTCATCGCTGACACCGACAATCTCCACACCATCGACGAGCACCTTCGATTCACTCAGGTCGAGCGCGGGACGGTTGCGCAGCGGGGTCGATGTCGCCCCGTGGAGCAACGTCTTGACGGAATCCAGGGAAGCCGCGCAGGCCGCGGCCGCTTCATACCCACGGCGGATCAGCGTGTCGATGCTGGCCGCATCGAAACTCATCATCCCGTAGCCTTCCATGTCCGGATGGATACTGACATCCGGGATGGACTTGTTCTGCTCGTAGGAATTCCGGCCGAGCATATCCACGCCAGCGTCGATGATACCGCCCAGATTATTGATCTGCGCATATTTGCGGAAACCCTGCGAAAGGTCCACCCCGATGATGATGTCGGCCCCCAGGCGCTCGGCCAGGTCGGTCGGATAGTTGTTGCGGATGCCGCCGTCCACCAGCACCATGCCGTTCGTGCGCACCGGCGCGAAGAGCCCGGGGATGGACATCGTGGAACGGAGCGCGGTGTTCAGCTTGCCCTCCGTCCAGATCTTCGCATCGCCGGTGACGAGGTCGGCCGCCACGCAGAGGAACGGGATCGGGAGGTCGTAGAAGTCGATCCGGTCCTGGTACCCGACCGTCAGTGCACTGAAGAGGTTGGTGACGTTCTGGCCGAAGACCATGCCGGACGGCAGGCTTCCGAGCAGGTTATCCTTGACCAGCCCGGTCGCGTCGGCCTCGCCGGCGCCCAGGTGGATCTCACCGACACCCTCGGCGGGCATATACTCATAGTCGTCCTTCATCTGCTGGAGGAAATCCATACTGGAATAGAAGAACGGGAAGGACAGCGCATACTTCTCCTTGTACTTCGTTCGGGAATAGGAGATGTAGTCACGCGGGACATCATCGCTCAGGGCCCGGTTCCAGTCGATGTTGCGGATGATCCGCTCCAGGTGGGCGGCATCGTATCCCATGGCATAGATACCGCCAACGAGGCCGCCCATGCTGGTACCGAGGACCATATCCACTGGGATGCCGGCGGATTCAAGATACTTGAGGACGCCGACGTGGGCAGCGCCCTTGGCGCCGCCGCCACTCAACACGAGGGCGACGGTAGGACGGTGGCGGCGGATGGAATCGAGTCGCATCTGCATTTTCCATACACGCAGGTCACGGTCTGTCGACCGCGCCGGAACGGCGGTCCGGCGCACCTGGCCGGCGAGCAGCGAGGGCAGCAGGACGACGGCCAGCAGGAGCAGGATCTTTCGGATATCAGCAGTTCTCATCTTTATTCTTCAGCTGTTCATGCCGGCCCGCGAGCATTCCGCAGGCTGCCAGGATGTCTTCTCCGCGCGAGGCACGGATGGTACAGGTGATTCCATGCCGGGAGACCCGGTCACGGAAGCGCTCCATTACCAGGTCGGGAGACGTCTCGTAGGGCGCGTCCGGGATCTTGTGGAAGCGGATCAGGTTCACGCGGCACTCCAGACCGCGCAGCAAACGGATCAGGGCGTCGGCGTGTGCGACGGAATCGTTCACGCCGGCGAACATCGTATATTCGAAACTCACGCGCCGCTGACCCGTAAAATCGTACTGCCGCAGCAGGTCGACGACATCGGCGACCGCCCAGGCTTTCTGGACGGGCATCAAGGAGGCGCGTTCCTCCGGGAACGGATCGTGCAGGCTCACGGCGACGTGGCAGCGGGTACCGTCCAGGAAACGCCGGAGTGCGGGCAGCACCCCGATGGTGGAGACGGTGATCCGCTTCGGGCTCCAGGCAAAACCCCAGGGGGCCGTCATCACCTCGATGGCACGCAGCAGGTTCTCCTCGTTGTCGAGCGGTTCGCCCATCCCCATGAAGACGGCGTTGGTCAGGTCGGCGGCCTCGTCGACGGCGACAAGCTGCGACAGGATATCGGCGGCGGAGAGGTGCCCGTGGAACCCCTGCCGTCCGGTCATGCAGAAGGTGCAGCCCATCCGGCAGCCGGCCTGCGAAGAGACACAGAGCGTCCGGCGGTCTTCATCGGGAATCATCACGGCCTCCACCGCGCTCTCTTCCAGTTCGGAAGGGCGGCTCTCCACGTAGGCGTCCAGCCCCGCTGCGCGGGAACAGGCGACCGGGAAAAGGTACTTCTTCGTCCCGTCGCGGGAAACCTGGCAGCCGGACGGTAGCGTGACGCCGAGGTCGAAGGCCGCGGCAAGCTTCTCGCGACCGGCCTTGGAGATGTCGGTCATTTCCGCGAAAGACCGTGCGCGGCGGGTGTACAGCCAGCGCGCGAGCTGCCCGCCGGTGAAGGCGGGAAGGCCGACGGAAAGGGCGGCTTCCTTCAGTTGAACGGGGGTCATTCCCAAGAGTTTCGGTCGCATATCCGGACGTTTCTTTTTTCTATGCAAAAATAAGCAAAAATCACGTCAGATTCCGGGTTATTTTAATATCTTTGCGACAAAGGGGATCATTTTTTTCTCCTTGAAACACTTAATACTTCCTAAAATGGCAAAAGTTGCAGAAGAACAGGCCGCAGGAATCAACGCCGCGAAATTGAAGGCGCTGCAGGCCACGATCGACAAGATTGAGAAAGATTACGGGAAAGGGACGATCATGAAGCTGGGGGATCAGCCACAATGGGACGTACAAGTCATTCCGAGCGGTTCGGTGGCATTGGACCACGCGCTGGGCATCGGCGGATACCCGCGGGGCAGGATCATCGAGATCTACGGACCCGAGTCCAGCGGCAAGACCACCCTCGCGATCCATGCGATCGCCCAGGCCCAGAAACAGGGAGGCATCGCGGCCATGGTGGACGCGGAGCATGCCTTCGACCGCTCCTACGCGAAGGCCCTCGGGGTCAACCTCGAGACCTTGCTCATTTCGCAGCCTGACAACGGTGAACAGGCGCTGGAGATCGCCGACAACCTGATCCGCTCGGGAGCGATCGACATCGTCGTCATCGACTCCGTTGCGGCGCTGACACCGAAGGCCGAGATCGAAGGCGAGATGGGAGACAACAAAGTCGGCCTGCAGGCGCGCCTGATGAGCCAGGCCCTGCGCAAGCTGACGGCAAATATCTCCAAAACGAACACATGCTGCATCTTCATCAACCAGCTGCGCGAGAAGATCGGCATCATGTTCGGGAATCCGGAAACGACCACCGGCGGCAACGCCCTGAAATTCTATGCGTCCGTCCGCATCGACGTGCGCCGCACCACCCAGCTCAAAGACGGGGACGAAGCCCTCGGCAACCGGACCCGCGTCAAGGTGGTGAAGAACAAGATGGCCCCGCCCTTCAAGAAGGCGGAATTCGACATCGTCTTCGGGGAAGGCATCTCGCACGTGGGTGAGATCGTGGACCTCGGCGTAGACTACGGCATCATCACCAAGAGCGGCTCCTGGTTCAGCTACGGCGACCAGAAACTCGCCCAGGGCCGCGAAGCGACGAAACAACTGCTCCGCGACAACACGGAGCTCTGCGACGAGATCGAAGCGAAGATCCGGGAAGCCCTCAAGAACGTCAAGGACTGACGCTCCCCGGTCAGGGATCAACTTTCACGCTCTGCCTCGAGTGCCCGGTTGTAGCACTCCCGGCAAAGCGGTTCGTAAATGTCCTTCTCTCCCAGCACGACGAGTTCGTTGCTGGATGAGAGGCGGTGGGAATGGTTGGCGAGGGATCCGCAGCGGACGCAGATGGCATGGACTTTCTGGACGTCTTCGGCGATCGCCATCAGCGCGGGCATGGGGCCGAAGGGCTTGCCCAGGTAGTCGGTATCCAGTCCGGCGACGATCACGCGGATGCCCCGGGCGGCCAGCGACTGGACCACAGGGATGAGCGTATCGTCATAGAACTGGGCTTCGTCGATGCCCACGACCTGCACGTCGGGGCCGACAGAAAGCATCTCCCCGGGGTATTTCACCGGTACGCAGGGAATCTTGTGCAGGTCATGCGAGACGACGTCGTCCTCGGAGTAGCGCGTATCCACGGCGGGTTTGAAGATTGCGATCTGCTGGTTGGCGAACTGGGCCCGGCGCAGGCGGCGGATCAGTTCTTCCGTCTTGCCGGAAAACATCGAACCGCAAATTACTTCGATGCAACCCGTTTTTTTTGTATTTTCTGAAAACATTTTGTTAGATTTGCCTAGCGATTGTCCGTAGAGACAAAGATAATCATTTTTATGGCTTATGGGAAACCTTGATGAAAAAAGAATCGCCGGGATGCTGGAACGGATCGCCCGGATGAAGGAGGAACTGGACGCCCTGGCGGCCGAGGTCCGCGAGATGGCCGTGACCCCCGCCCCCGTCGTGGAAGAAGCGCCCGCAGCAACACCGGCACCAGCACCGGAAGCAGCACCGGAACCGGAGCCCGTCGTGGAAGCTCCCGCACCGGAGGACCTGCCGGAAGACCTTCCTGAGGATTTGCCCGAGGACCTGCCCGAAGCCGCTCCCGAAGAGCCGATCGACCTGTCGATCTCCGAGGTGGAAATCGCCGCAGCACCGGCTGCGGATGCCCCTGCCGGGGAGACACCCGCCGCCCCCGCGACGGAGAGCGCTGACGAACCGATCGACATCATGGAACCCGAGCCCGTCTCCATTCCCGATCCCGAGGCGGAGCATGCGAAGGTCAAGACGATCCTGGACACTCCCCTCGCCGAAAAGGCGGTGATGGATGTCATGGCCGAGAAACAGGCCTGGCGGACCGACCGCCCGGGCACGCCGGTGAAGAACATCATCAGCGCCATCTCGCTGAATGACCGCGTCCTGCTCATCAACACCCTCTTCAAGGAGGATCCCATGCTCTTCCAGGAGACCGTCTCCGCCTTCAATGCGATGGGCGGCCTGGAAGAAGCCGTCGCCTACATCGGTGAGCACTTCCCCGACTGGAACCTGAACACCGAGCCGGTCTACCGCCTGATGATGGCTGTCCGCCGCAAGCTCGCATGAGCGGCCGCCTCCATATCGTCCCCACGCCCGTCGGGAACCTGGAAGACATGACCTACCGGGCTGTCCGCGTCCTGCAGGAAGCGGACCTGATCCTCGCGGAGGACACCCGGACCAGTTCCGTGCTCCTGCACCACTACGGGATTACGGGCAAGGTGCAGTCGCACCACAAATTCAATGAACACGCGACCGTCCAGCTCATCAAGGAGAAGATCCTGGCCGGGCAGGATGTCGCCCTGATCTCGGACGCCGGGACGCCGGGCATCTCCGACCCCGGCTTCCTGCTGGTACGCACCTGCCTGGAGGAAGGGATCGAAGTGGAGACCCTTCCGGGGGCGACGGCGTGCATTCCCGCCATCGTCTCGTCCGGACTCCCCTGCGACCGGTTCTGCTTCGAAGGCTTCCTGCCCGTCAAGAAAGGACGGCAGACCCTGCTGAAAGCCCTCGCGGAAGAGCCCCGGACGATGATCTTCTACGAGAGTCCATTCCGCCTTGTCAAGACTCTGGAACAGCTGGCCGACTGCTTCGGCGCCGACCGGAAGTGCTCCGTCGCGCGCGAAATCTCCAAGATCCACGAAGAGCACCGGCAGGGCACGCTGGAAGAAGTCGCGCTCTGGTACCGCGCGCATCCGCCCAAGGGCGAGATCGTCCTCGTCGTGGCCGGCGCACCGCCCGCCCCGAAGCATCGGAGAGACGACGCAGAAGACGAGTGAACCTCCTGAAAACCAACACCTAAACATCAATAACATGAAAGACTTCAAAGAGAAGGCCGGCGCTGACCGGCCGAAAGCCTCCTTCGTCATCGGCGCATGCGCCCTCCTTTTCCTGATCATCGGCTATCAGTCCGCACTGTTCATCCAGCGGGCGGGGGTCCTGCGCATCGTCGCAAACCACGACGCCCCGGACACAGTCTATATCGCGACAGCAACTGTCCCCCCGGCGGATTCCGGAGCCACCGCATCCTCCGGAACGCCTTCCGCTTCCTACCGGAGGAATGCTCCCCACAGCGCTGCCGCCCAGGACATCCGCCGGAGCGTGACGCCGCGCCGGTACGAATCGTTCCGCTTCGACCCCAACACCGTGAGCATCGACGACCTGATGCGCCTGGGGTTCAGCCAGAAACAGGCCCAATCCATCGACAATTACCGGAAAAAGGGCGGCCGCTTCCGGCGGAAAGTCGACTTCGCACGGTCCTACGTCGTGGACGACAGCGTTTTCCGTCGGCTGGAGCCCTTCATCGACATTCCGAAAATCGACCTCAACACCGCTGACTCCGCCGCGTTCGAGACCCTCCCGGGCATCGGTCCCTTCTTCGCAGCGAAGATGGTTTCCTACCGCGGGGAACTTGGCGGGTATTCCTATTCCGAACAATTGATGGACATCTGGCATTTCGACCGCGAGAAGTTCGACGGACTGAAGGACCTGGTAACCATTCGGACGGAGACGTGCAGGCCGTATCCGCTCTGGGAACTGGACGAAGCGGCACTGGCCTGTCATCCGTACATCGGGAAGCATGCCGCGCACGGCATCGTCCTGTTCCGCGACAACAACCCGCCGGAAGCCTGCAGCGTGGAAGCGCTCCGGAAAGCGGGGGTGCTCTCCGAAGCGCAAGCTGAAAAACTGGGCAGGTGCCTGCTGGTACCGCGCTCAGGCCCGGGGATGGTGCGATAGGATCGTCTCCTGCCAGGTCGATGAATCGATATGCGTATAGATCTCGGTCGTAAGGATGCTCTCGTGGCCGAGCATCTCCTGGACCACGCGCAGGTCAGCCCCGTTTTCGATGAGGTGCGTTGCAAACGAGTGCCGGAACGTGTGCGGGGAAATCTCCTTGTGGATGCCGGCCAGCATCGCCTGTTTTTTCACCAGGTTGAAGACGCTGACGCGGCTCAGCGGACGGCCGTTCCGGTTCAGGAAGACGACGTCGTCGAAGGCCGGGAGGGCCGGTTCGGGGCGGACCGGAAGGTAGGCAGCCAGGGCGGCGGAAGCCATCTCGCCGAGCGGGACGAGGCGTTCCTTGTCCCCTTTCCCGACGATGCGGACGAAACCTTCTTTCGAATAGATCTGGGAAAGCCGGAGCGAAACCGCCTCCGACACGCGCAGGCCGCAGCCGTACAGCACTTCCAGGATGGCCCGGTCACGCGGGCCGGAAGGCTGCCGCAAGTCGACGGAATCCATGATGGCCGTCACTTCTTCCACGGACAGGACGGCCGGGATGTACTTGCCCAGTTTCGGGGTGTCGACGGCGTCGGCCGGGTTGTCCTTCCGGTCGCCCTCCATCACCAGGAAGCCGAAGAAAGAGCGGAAAGCGCTCACCAGGCGTGCCTGCGAACGTTTGGAGAGGTCGGACCGGCGCTCCAGGTAAGCCACGAGATCTGCGGACGTAACGACCCGGGGATCCGCAGGCACCGCAGCGAAGAAATGCTCCAGGTCGGACAGGTACGAAGACGCCGTCCGGGGCGACATCGCCCGCTCCACCTTCAAGTAGTAGGCGTAGTCGGAGAGGATCTTTCCGGTCAGGTCCATGCCGGCATCTATCTGAGGATGCCGTACTTCTTGCCGTACGCAAGCTGCTGGCCGAGGTAGTCGTCCGTATACTCCAGGACATAGTCGACCGTCTTTCCGTCCTTTACGACGGGAACGATCTCCGGATTGACGAATCCACCGTACGGCTTGAGGTTCAGGGCGGCGTAACGCTCGCGGACCTCCTTGTGCAGGTCAGGGTCGATATTCACGGCATAGGTGTCGATCAGCTTCTTGCCGGCGGCGTAATCTCCTTCCGACTTGATGCGCTGGATCTCCGCCAGCAGTTTTCCGAAGAGGCCGCGCAGGGCTTCGAAGTCGTTGACGACGAAATAGGTCTTGCCGTCGCGCGTCTTTTTCTCGATCACGCCCGCATCCTTGCCCTGCTCGTAGCACCACTCCGCGATCAGCTTGCGGTTCTGCATATGCGCCTCCGTGTTGGGGCGCCCCAGTTCCACACGCGTGAACTGCGTGAAGATGCCATTGCGGATGTAGGAGGAATACTGTGCCTTGTAGGCCTCCGCGTCAGGGATGATCCCGAGTTCCACCATCTTCGGGTCGGCGATGTAGTACAGGCCGAACAGGTCGGCACGGGCCTCTTCAAGGGCCGACTGGTACTCGCCCAGGGCCGTGGAAGACACGCCGGGGAGCAACTGGCCGGAGCCATGTCCGAGGCACTCGTGCAGGTCGGTATGGACCTCGTCCGTGTAGTCGCCGTATTTCTTGCACAGGTCGATCTCTTCCTGCGACCAGGCGAATTCGCCGAGCACGCTCTTGGGCGACTCCTGCGCGGCCAAGTCGTAAGCATGGGTGATGTTGGCGATGGTCACGGACTTGGAGCCGTGGTCGCGGCGGATCCAGTCGGCGTTCGGCAGGTTGATGCCGATCGGCGTCGACGGATAGGTGGCGCCGGCGAGGGTCACGGCGTTCACCACCTTCGCAGAGATGCCCTTGACTTCCTTCTTGCGGAAACGCGGATCCACCGGCGAGTGGTCCTCGAACCATTGGGCGTTGGCACTCAGGATTTCCGTACGCGCGGAGGCGGCGGAGTCCTTGATGTTCACGTATCCTTCCCAGGTGGCCTTTCGCCCGAGCGGGTCATCATAGTCCTCGATGAAGCCGTTGATGAAATCGACCGTTCCGAGGGTATCCTTCACCCACTCGATATTGAAGTCGTCCCACAGTTTCAGGTCACCGGTCCGGTAGTATTCGACCAAAAGGGCGAGCGCACGTTTCTGGATGTCGTTCTCGGCCACTTCGGCCGCCTTCTCCAGTTCCTCGCAGATCTTCACGATGGCGTCCGAGTAGATACCGTCGACCTTCCAGGGCTTCTCGACAATCTTACCGTCTTCCTTCACCAGCTTGGTGTTCAAGCCATAGGAGATGGGCGTATCGTCAGCGGGATCCAGGATGGAGGCATAATAGCGTTCCACTTCGGCGCGGTTGACGCCGTCGTAGAAATTGACGGCCGACAGGGCGACGATGTCGCCGTCCGGCGAGGTCGAACGCCGCTGCGGGTAGATGGCCGGATCATAGATGACAGGCAGCAGTTCCGCAGCGCGATCCCCTTCGCCGACCGCCTCCATCAGGGAGCGGAAATACGCTTCGGAGCACTCCGGGAAAATCTTGTCCTCGGCATAATGGTGATGGATGCCGTTGGAGAAGAACAGCCGCTTGGCATAGACGACGAATTGCTGGAATTCCGCGCAGTCGCGGTCGCCTTCATAAGTGTCGAGGATCTTCTCGACCACATGGCGGATGGGCAGGTTCCACTTGCAATACTGGTCCCAGGTGATGTCGCGTCCCCACTTGGCGGCCTCGGCCAGGTGATAGACATATGCTTTCTGCTTGAGGGTGAGGCTTTCCCATCCGGGAACACGGTAACGCATCACTTTCAGGTCGGCGAACTCGTCGATCAGATAACGGAAGGATTCATTTTCCGCTTCCTGCTGCGCCTTTCCGCTGCAGGAAAAGAGGGCCGCAGCCGTACCGATCCATGCTAACATTCTGCAAATTCTCTTCATATTCAAAATATTCATTCCATATTCAGGTTGCAAGACTTCAAAGGTAAGGAATTTCCGGAGATTTTCATATCTTTGTGGCATGATGAAATATGGTTCCATGCTCCGGCGCTTCAGCGCCATCGCCCTTCTCCTGCTGGCGGCCGCCTGCGGGAAGGACTCGGATTTCGACATCGATACCGAACCGGGCATCCACGCCCAGGGTGCCGGCGGAAGGCAGGAGCATGAGGAAACCCGTCGCGTCCTGCTGTTCTACGAAGCCGGATTCAACTCGCTGACCGATGCGTTGAACGACGACATGAACAAGGAACTGGTGCAGGGCTACT
Organism: uncultured Bacteroidia bacterium; assembly: GCA_902801205.1. Lineage (GTDB taxonomy): Bacteria > Bacteroidota > Bacteroidia > Bacteroidales > UBA932 > Cryptobacteroides. The sequence continues at coordinate 64,326 of CADCHE010000009.1, read as the reverse complement.
CCGAAGCGGACCGCATCGCCGGGCTGCCGAAGGCATACATCCCCAAGGGGGGCCGAAGCAGCGATGTCCTGCTCGTCTACACGAAACTGGCCAACGGCATGGCCTACAAGCCGGTCAAGTCATACCTCAAACGGCTGTACCTCGACGGGAACGGTGCCCTGGTCACCGATACGCTCCAAGTCTTCGAGGAGACGATGGCTGCCGCCAGCACGGAAGGCCTGCGCCGCGTCACCTCCTATGTCAAGGAACACTTCCCCGCGAAAGGCTACGGGATGGTCTTTTCCTCCCACGGTTCCGGCTGGCTTCCAGCCCGTTACTACTTCAGCCCTTCTGAATACGAGGAAAGCCACCAGGCGCCTTCTTCCGTCTCCGCGCGCCGGAAACCCGACATCCCCACCGAGTCCCTCTCCGACGACCCGTTCGCCGGGATGGTCCGGAGCATCGGCATGGACGAGCAGGGCCAGGGCGGCGACGCACTGGAGATGACCGCCGAGGAGTTCGCCCAGGGCATCGCCATGCACCTGGACTATCTGGTCTTCGACATGTGCTTCTCGGGCGGCGTCGAACTGTTCTACCGTTTCAAGGACATCGCGGACTATATCGGCGGTTCCCCCGCAGAAGTACTGGCAGAAGGGACATTCGACTATTCACAGATCACCGGGTACCTGCTGAAGCCGGAGCAATACGACCTGGAAGGCCTGTTCCGCGACAACTTCATGCGGTACTACCGGCAGACCGGCCAGCGGCAGTCTTCGACGGTGACGCTGGTGCGCTCAGACGCCATGGAGGGGCTGGCCGAAGTCTGCGCCGCCCTCACCGCCAAGTACCGCGATGCACTCGCCGCCTTGAACTACAACCGCGTGCAGGGTTTCTACCGGCTGAACCGTCACTTTTTCTTCGACCTGGAAGACATCTTCGTCCAATGCGACGCTACGGAAAGCGACCTCACCCGGCTCAGGCAGGCCGTGGACCGTTGCATCGTCTACCGGAACGCCACGCCCTACTTCCTGAACATCAAGATCGACACCTACAGTGGGATGAGCATGTACCTGCCCTGCGGCGGAACGCCCCTGTTGGACGCCGCCTATCGGAACGAGGCCTGGAACAAGGCGATACGCTTGGTGGAATAAAAAATATTTCCTATCTTTGCCCGCCCTTTATAAAAGCATATGCTTTTGGTGCAATGGGGTTCCGGTCCGTCCGGAACTGAGTAACACATTTTTAATTAAAGTACAATGAAGCATTTTGAACTCAACGGCGCCGTTCGCCAGGTCGGCAACAAGGCCGTTATCAAGGCGTTCCGCAAGCAGGACCTCGTTCCCTGCAACCTCTACGGACTCGGCATGGAGAATGTTCTTTTCACCGTCTCCGCGAAGGACCTGAAGGGTCTCACCCACACCTCCGCCTCCTACATCGTCGACATCAAGCTGGACAATGGCAAAGCCTACACCGCCGTCGTGCATGAGCTCCAGTTCCATCCGATCGAGGATCTCTGCTACCATGTCGACTTCCTCGCCGTCAACGAGGAGAAGCCGATCGCGATCGACGTTCCGCTGGTCTTCGAAGGCCATCCCGTCGGTGTCCAGAAAGGTGGCAAGTTCGTGAAGTCCGCCCGTACCGTCCGCGTCTGCGCCCTGATGAAGGACCTCCCGGACGAGCTGGTGATCGACACGACCCCGCTGGATATCGAGAAGCGCATCGTCGCCGGCGACCTCAAATACGACAACCTCGCCGTCGTCACCCCGAAGGACACGATCCTCTGCACGGTCAAGGCTACCCGCCAGATGGCCGCCCAGGCCGATCAGGCCACCGAGGAGTAATCCCCTTCCGGATTCAACGTCTGAAACATTGCTGGTATGAACTACCTTGTCGCAGGATTGGGGAACATCGGCGCCGAGTACGCTTCAACCAGACACAATGTCGGTTTTATGGTATTGGATGCCTGGGCACAGGCATCCAATGCTTCTTTTTCCACGCAACGCTACGGGGACATCGCGGAGATCTCCTTCAAGGGCAGGAAGTTCACCCTGCTCAAACCCTCCACGTACATGAACCTCAGCGGTGATGCCGTCCGCTACTGGATGAACAAGCTCCACCTGCCGGTCGAGAACCTCATCGTCGTGTGCGACGACCTCAACCTCCCCCTGGGGACGGTCCGGCTCCGTGGGAGGGGCAGCGATGGAGGACACAACGGACTGAAGGACATCATTGCACTGCTGGAGACCGACCAGTTCGCCCGTATCCGGATCGGCATCGGAAACGATTTCGCCCGGGGCGGGCAGGTGGACTACGTCATCGGGCCATTTTCCCAAGCGGAAAAAGAGGCGGTTACGCCCGTCTTCGACCGCGTGATTTCCGGCATCAAGGACATCGCGACCATCGGGCTGCAACGGGCCATGAATAACCTGAATGTCAAGCCAAAAGCAGCGCAGGAAGAAGCCTAAACGTTCAAAAAAGCGCAGTTTTTTTCATTTTTTTTTGAATATTCTTTTTTTTTTCATAAATTGCTGGCCGTAGTATAGCCACAGAATAGAAGCGAAGTTATTATAGTTCAACTATTCACTTAATATTTTAAAAAATGAAAAAGCTTGTCGCACAAATCAAGGAAGAGATTGATGCATTCGTCGTCAATGCCGATGCGCAGATTGAAAAAGGTAACAAGGCTGCCGGCGCCCGCGCCCGCAAGGCCGCTCTTGCCCTGATGCAGGACCTCAAGGCGTTCCGCAAAGTCTCTGTCGAGGAAGCGAAGAAATAATAACTCCCTCTTCTAAAAGGCAAAACGGCTGGCTCTTCCGAGCCAGCCGTTTGTTTATATCCGTGCCCTCACCAATTAGAAGGAAAGAGCGATCTGGATGAAGTCGTCCGCTTTCAGGGCGGCGCCGCCGATCAGGCCGCCGTCGATGTCCTTCTGGGCAAACAGTTCCTTCGCGTTGGAAGGCTTGCAGCTGCCGCCGTAGAGGATGGTGGTGTCTTCAGCCACCTGGGCACCGAACTTCCCGGCCAGCACCTGACGGATGCAGGCGTGGATTTCCTCGGCCTGTTCTGCCGTAGCGGTCTTGCCCGTACCGATGGCCCAGACCGGCTCATAAGCGATGACGATCCTGCCCATTTCCTCGGCGGTGAAGTGGAAGAGGACGTTCTCGACCTGTTCCTTCACAACGGCGAAGTGCTCGCCGGCCTCACGCTGCTCGAGGTTCTCGCCGACACAGAGGATGACACCCAGGCCCGCATCCAGGGCGAGACGGGTCTTCACGACCAGCTTCTCGTCGGTCTCGCCGTAGTACTGGCGACGCTCGGAGTGACCGAGGATCGTCCAGGTGCATCCGGCGGAGACAAGCATGTTCACGGCGACCTCTCCGGTGTAGGCACCCTTCTCATGGTCGGCGCAGTTCTGCGCGGAAACTTCCACCTTGGAACCCTTGACGGCATCGGCAACGCAGACCAGATGGGTAAACGGAGCGGCCACGATGAGGCCGACGTTCGCGGGGACTTCCGCGCTGCGGGCCACAACGGCCTTCGCCAGTTCCACGCCTTCGGAAACGGTAGTATTCATCTTCCAGTTTCCGGCAACAATCTTCTTTCTCATACGATCACTTGATTTAATACAAACGTTCTTTTTGCAATCCTGCAAAATTAACGTATTTTTAGTTAACTTTGCACGCTTGAACCGATAAATAGTAATACGACATATGGAAAAGAATTTCGTTGAAGAGCTGAAATGGCGCGGAATGATCCAGGACATCATGCCCGGAACCGAGGAAAAACTGATGGAAGGCCCGCAGGCCGCCTACGTCGGCATCGACCCGACGGCGGACTCCCTGCACATCGGCCACCTGGTCAGTGTGATGATCCTGCGGCATTTCCAGAACTGCGGGCACAAGCCGATCGCCCTGGTGGGCGGTGCGACCGGCATGATCGGCGACCCGTCGATGAAGTCCGCCGAACGGAACCTGCTGGACGAGGAGACGCTCGCCCACAACGTGGCCTGCATCAAGGCGCAGCTCGCCCGCTTCCTCGATTTCGATTCCGACGCCCCCAACCGGGCGGAACTCGTCAACAACTACGACTGGATGAAGGACTATTCGTTCATCAACTTCATCCGTGACATCGGCAAACACATCACCGTCAACTACATGATGGCGAAGGACTCCGTGAAGAAGCGCCTGCAGCGCGATTCTTCCGAAGGCATGTCCTTCACTGAATTCAGCTACCAGCTGATGCAGGGCTACGATTTCTACTGGCTCTGGAAGAACAAGGGCTGCGTCCTGCAGCTGGGCGGTTCCGACCAGTGGGGCAACATCACCACCGGCAGCGAACTGATCCGCCGGATGGAAGGCGGCGAGGCTTTCGCACTCACGTGCCCCCTCATCCGCAAGGCTGACGGCACGAAGTTCGGCAAGACGGAGAAAGGCAACATCTGGCTGGACGCCGAGCGGACTTCGCCGTACGAGTTCTACCAGTTCTGGCTGAACGTGGCCGATGACGATGCCGAGAAGTACATCAAGATCTTCACCATGCTCGACCGCGAGACGATCGAGGGCCTCATCGCCCGCCACCGTGAAGATCCGGGACGGCGCGAACTCCAGAAGGTGCTCGCCCGCGAGGTGACGGTCATGTGCCATGGCCAGGCCGAATACGACAACGCCGTAGCGGCCTCGCAGATGCTTTTCGGGAACTCCACCTCGGAGCAGCTCCGCAAGCTGGACGAACGGACTTTCCTCTCCGTTTTCAGCGGTGTACCCACCTTCGACGTTCCCGCGGCGGAACTCCCCTGCAACCTGCTCGACCTGCTGGCCGTGAAGACGGCTGTCTTCCCTTCCAAGGGCGAAGCCCGGAAGATGGTCCAGGGCGGCGGCGTGAGCCTGAACAAGGACAAGGTGACCGACATCGCCTATGAGGTGACGGCGGCTGACATCGTGGACGGGAAGTACATCCTGGCCCAGAAAGGAAAGAAGAACTACTTCATTATCAACGTCATCTGATGGAGAAACCAGCAACGACACGCCAGCTCAAAGTAGCGCGGGAGATCCAGAAGGACCTGGCGGAGATCATCCGTGGCAAGGGCATGGCCGCTTTCGGCGGCGCAATGGTGACGGTAAGCGAGGTGCGCATCAGCCCCGACCTCTCCGTAGCCAAGACCTATGTCAGCATTTTCCCTTCCGCGAAGGCGGAAGAGGTGATGAAGCTGCTGGAGGAAAACCTGCGGACAATCCGCGGAGAACTGGGCCGGAAAGTGGGCCGGCAGCTCCGCATCGTCCCGGAGATCGTCTTCTACCTTGACACCACGCTCGACTACGCCGAGCATATCGACCAGCTTCTCAAGGAGCAGTAATCCCCTTTACTCTTCCGGAAGGAACATCGGATCCCAGGCGGGCAGCCGGACCGGCTGCTGGTCCATCATGCCGAGGAGGTCCGCCGGAACGTATTTCTTTTCGACGACAAGGCGGAACATGTATTCGTCGAACCACTCGTCCGTCATGATCATGTTGCCCTTGTAGCCCGACGTGGCACCCCAGCTGTTCTCCACCATCCACTTGACCGGCTTCCCGTCGCGCAGGTCGACAGCGATGAGCGTCATCGCATGGGAGGAGCCGCTGGCATGCGTCCGGACGCGTTCTTCCTTGTCCATCCCGAAAGATGTGCCCAGCAGGGAGCCATAGTCGAAGTTATTCACGTCCAGCACCCCGCGCTGGCGGTCGAGGAACTTGCCGACGTCGCAGGAAAAGTACATCGCCGTATTGTCCTTGATGGAAGCGATGGCCATCTCCTTGATCCGGTCGACCGGCAGGTTGAGATAGACCCAGTTCTGCCCGTCGTAGACATGACGGTCGTATTCGATTTCGTATACCTTATAATATTCGCGGCACGGGTCGTTCATCACCATGATATAGTTGTTCTCCAGGTCTTCCCCGACGAAGGTCTCAAAAAATGACTTGGGGGTATAGGTCTCGCGGCTGACCAGCTGGTCCTTGGCGTCGTAGCGCGCCCATTCGAAAGACTGCGGCGGCTCGCCGAGGCAGAGGACGAGCATGCGGTAGATCTCGCCGAGCATGTCGGTCTTCATCGCAGCGCAGTCCTTCGCCTTGGCCTGACGGAGCCGCAGGCCGTCTTCGCGCAGCTTGTTGGCCAGGAGCGTGCGCATCTGGGAGGTATTGTCGGAGCAATAGGTTTCAGGCATCGCCTCGGAAGGCACCAGCCCGTACTTCATTACGAGGTTGGAAACGCCCGTGAACTGCCCTCCGTCGCTGATCGGATTGGCGAACAGCCAGTCGACTTCGCGGTCATCAAACCCCTTGTCGCGCGTATCGATCACGCCCTGCAGGAAGAGATTGGCCTTCTCGAGCTGGTCATAGAAGAAGAGATAATTCTGCGAGAAGGTGAAGGCGCCGAGGTCGAAACGGTCGATCATCCGGGCGCGGAGCACGTTGAGCCCCGTGAAGAGCCAGCAGCGACCGGACGATTTCTGGTCGGTGCGTCCCTGGGTCTTCACCATGTCTGAGAAATGGGTGTCGATCATCGCCGCATTCTCGGCATTGGCAGCCAGCACGCCGATCGAGGTCGTGTTCAGGGCGTTCCGGATGGCCTTGTCGGCAGCGTCGCCTTTGTAGGCGGCCCGGATCCGGGTGAGCATCTTCTCGGTAATACCACCGCCGGCGGTCTGGTTCTGGGCGGATGCAGTCGCTACGGCACAAAGGCAAGCTGCAGCGGCAAGGAGGATCGTACGAAGTTTCATCTGTCTGCGTATTTTGGGTAAATTTACATAAAAAACAGCAATTCCTGTAAGAAACGGAAAATCCGACCGTTGTTTTTTAAAACGGAGCGGCCGGCGGGCTCCCCTTCCCTATGTTTGCGAAAAAACCGAACATATGGAAAACACTCCCTCCGCAGGGCGATACGCCCGCATCCTGCTTGATGACTGGTTCAAGCGCGCTTTTGGCTCTGAGAGCCGCAAAAGACTGATGGTCCTCTTCCTCCAGGAGCTGCTCCCCGAAAGGAAGATCACCCAGCTCACCTACGTGTCCTCCGAACACGTCAACCCGTATGCCGACGACAAATGCATCCGCGTGGACGTGGAGTGCACCGACGCCGACGGAAGCCGGTTCGTCGTCGAACTGCAGCTCGCCAGGGAGGCCTGGTTCTTCGAGCGAGCCCTCTTCTATTCCTCCTTCGCGATCCAGCAGCAGATCCTGGCCGGCAAGGCGAGCGACCAGTTCCCGCCCGTCTACTTCATCGGCATCCTCGACTTCTCCCTCCACCCAGGAAGCGACCGCATCTTCTTCCGATACAAACTCTGCGATGTGCAGACCGGAAAGAAAATGACCGACCGGATCCAGTACATCGTCCTCGAACTGCCCAACTGCACCCGCGCGCTGACCGACAAGGCCACCGTCCTGGAGAACTTCTGCTACGCGCTGCGCAACATGGAGCGGTTCCCGGAAAAACCCGCAGAACTGACGCAGGAAATCTTCACACTCTTGTTCGATACCGCGGAAATCGCTAACTTTACCCCGCAGGAAAAAACCAAATACGAATTCGACATGACGACCGAAAGAGACCGGATCAACCAGATGGAGTACGCACTGGAGGAGATGCGGAAGAACAGTTTGGCGGAAGGAAGGACGGAAGGGCTCGCGGAAGGAATCGCCCAGGCGAAAGCAGACAACGCCAGGAAGATGCTGGAGAAAGGCATGGACAAAGCGCTCATCGCCGACATCACAGGCCTCTCCCCTGAGGAAATCGGCGCGTTGGCATAATAGCCGGCGCTTATATTTGCAATAGATTGACCACATCGCCATCCGCGTCGTCCGTGGGTGGCAGCGCCTATTTGCTGGAATATTCCCTGAGCTTCCGTCCGGGCTTTGTCCACTACATCGATCTGACGTTGAACACCTCGCCGGACCAGGAGCAGATAGAGATCTCCATCGATCCTGATATCGAAGGCTGGAACTGACCTTGCGACATAACATTATTGAAAAGGTGGAAGTAGTACTCTTTCTTCCACCTTTTCTCTTTTTTTGACTCACAGTCCCGGCGACATTCTCCCCATCGACATCATCCCCTCCCCCCATTCATCCGGCAGAATGATGACGATCAGCAAAAAAAGACTATATTTGTAAATCTTCACTTTATCATAACCCTATGAAAAGAATCCCATCAAGGTTATTCCTGCTATCCGTTGTCGCGGGACTGTCCGCCAGCCTTTCCCTGTCCGCCCAGCCGTACCACGATGCTGCGGCCTTCGGCCTGAAGGGTCCTGTCAAGGAATGTCAGCTGATTTCGGAGGCAAATGATCCGCTGCCGTTCAAGAAAGTGTCCTTCACCAGAGACGGAAGACTGGAAAAAATGGAAGACGAGTCGTCCTCTCCGGAAGGATGCGCCAGGCGGATCTCGGACATCGTCCGGTCGGGCGACATGCTGACCGGTTTCAGATACACCTATGAGCATGACGGCGATAAAGCACAATACGACTTCCGGTTCCGTTACAAGGATGGGAACCTCCTGGGATGCTACAAGCAAATCAAAACGGAATACGCTTATATCGGTCTTTCAGAGGCCTGCCAGGTCTATACTTTTTCCCAAAAAGGGGACGGATCATTCCACAAAGGATTTTTTGCGGCAGCAGGAGTCAGATCGGAAAGATTCCTTCCCCTGATCGAGGATGGGTTCAATAAAAGCGGGGATTTCCTTCCTTCTCTGGCATCCTTTGCGAAAAACAAATTGGGGATGGACGATGACGACTACCGGCTGTTTACAGCCGACTATGTCATCGAAAAGCGTGATTCTCAGGGAAATTACACATTGATCAAAGAATCCGGGAAAGGTTACTCGATCAAGCGTATCATCACCTATTGGGAGGAGCCGTCGGAACAGCCCGCGCCGACGACCTCGACATCGAGCTACAGCAGCCCGCGCTACAGTCCGAGTTCCGGTTCGAGCGCCAGGTCCAAGTATCGCTATCGCGGCGGAAGGACACGCTCGTACCACGAACCCTGGTTCACGATCGGCGTTGACGCCAGCCTGGATTATATCATCAGCGAAACGCCGGCAACGATGACGACGTATTATGATCCGTACTATGGCGACTACTACACCGACTATGAGGAAGGGGAAGACAGGATGGCCTACGGCGCAGGTCTTTGTGCGCGGATCGGCCGCCCGGACCAGTTGTTCAACCTCATCGGCGGAGTCAGGTATACGTTCGGGGACATGAAAGGCCTCCAGGTTCCGGTCCTTCTCAACTGGAACCTGTACCGCGGGGACTACGGTTCCACGTACATCGGCGGCGGCTACGCATTCGGGATGACGGAAATGTATAAAGGAACGGGATGTACGATCATTCAACTCGGAATCGGTATCCCCCATTTTGACTGTCGGTTCTACTACAAGCCCGAGCAGAATGTCCTCGGTCTGGGGATGACGGTATACCTCTAGCGCCGGACCGGGAAGACGGACTTCTTCCTTCCTGCTGAAACATTGAAACTTTTTCGTATCTTTGTTTCATTATGGCAGAAAAGTTATTCCTGATAGACGGACACGCGCTCATCTTCAAGATGTACTACGCCTTTGCGCGGCGTCCGATGATCAATTCCAAAGGAGCCGACACGTCGATCCTGTACGGATTCACCAAATACATCCTCGAGCTGCTGGAGCGGGAAGCACCGGACCGGCTTGCGGTGGCGTTCGATCCGCCCGGAGGGACTTTCCGGAACCAGATGTACGCCGAATACAAAGCCAACCGCGCAGAAACGCCCCAGCTCGTGATCGACGCCCTGGACCCGCTGCGCGAGCTCTGCGCCGCCCTGAACATTCCCGTGTTGATGGTCCCCGGCTTCGAAGCGGACGACGTGATCGGCACCGTGGCGAAAAGCGCCGCCCGGCAGGGGCTCGACGTCTACATGGTCACGCCTGACAAAGACTACGGTCAACTCATCGAAGAGCACATCTTCCAGTACAAGCCCGGCAAGGCCGGGTCCGACCACGAGATCTACGGCGTGCCGGAGATCTGCGCGAAATACGGGCTGGACTCCCCCGCCCAGGTCATCGAGATGCTCACCCTGTGCGGCGACACGGCCGACAACGTGCCCGGCGTCAAGGGCGTCGGGGAAATCGGCGCTGCCAAACTGCTGGCCAAATACAAGGATGTGGACGGCATCTACGCCCACCTCGACGAGTTGTCCGACCGCCAGAAGGCCATGTTCGAGGAAGCCCGCCCGCACATGGCGCTGAGCCATGAGCTCGTCACCATCAAGACGGACGTCCCGGTGGACACGCCCGTCAGCGCGATGGCGGTGGACAAGGCATATGGCCCGCTGGCCGCCGACCTCTTCGAAAAATACGAATTCAACTCCCTGAAACGCTTTCTGGCACACGTCGCCGTAGCGACTCCCTCCAAGGGAACCGCGGACATTTCCTGGAAAGAAGCGACCGCGCAGGAAGTGGCCGCCGCTGCACGCAAAGCAGGCCGCTGCGCCCTCCTGACCGAAGGCGTAGGCAACGGCATCAGCGCCAGGGTGGGCCGGATGACCCTGGCCGCGCCCGGAGCGGAGCCCCTTGCCGCCAACGGACCTGCCGATGCCTTCCGCAGCGTGCTGGAAGATGACGCCATCATCAAATATGGCGAAGACCTCAAACGCGCGACGAACCTCCTGGCTGCAGAGGGAATCGCCCTCGCCGGCCCGCTGCGCGACATTCCGCTGATGCACTACCTCATCGACCCGGAGAAAAGCCACGCGGCCGAAGTGCTGTGCCGCAGCTACCTGGACGCAACCCTGGATGAGACGCCGGAGGAAGCGTCGGTCGGCTCGCTCTTCGACGCGCCGGAGGAACCCACGCAGAAGGAGTCGGACCGGCGGAAGGCCGTCCTCTTCCTCCTGCTGGGTGAAAAGGTGCGTACGGCACTGGAGGAAGCCGGACTCGCGCGGCTGTACGACGAGATGGAAGAGCCGCTGCTGCGTGTGCTCGCCCGGATGGAACGGGAAGGCGTGAAGATGGACCTGGGGTCACTGAGCGCCTTTACGGACATGCTGCGCGATGAGATCGCGACCCGCGAACGGAGGATCCGCGAGATGGTGGAAGAGCCGGAACTGAACGTCTCCTCCCCCAAGCAGATCGGCGTCCTGCTCTTCGACAAACTGAAACTCGCCTCCAAGCCGAAAAAGAACGCGAACGGCACCTATTCGACGGACGAAACGACCCTGCTCGACATTGCGGACCGGCATCCGGTCGTCGAAGAGATCCTGGAGTTCCGCGCCGCGAAGAAACTGCTGTCGACCTACATCGAGCCCATCCCGGGCTACATCGATCCGGCGGACGGCAAGATCCACACCACCTTCAACCAGGCGCTGACGGCCACCGGACGCCTGAGTTCCTCGAACCCGAACCTGCAGAACATCCCGATCCGCACCGAACGCGGACGCGAAATCCGCCGCGCCTTCATCTCCGCGCGACCGGGCGGACGAATCGTCTCAGCGGACTACTCCCAGATCGAACTGCGGATCATGGCCCACCTGAGCTGCGACGCCCATCTGATCGAAGCCTTCCGCGCCGGCATCGACATCCACAGCGCCACGGCAGCGAAGATCTTCGGCATCCCGCATGAAGAGGTCTCCCCCGAGGAGCGCCGGATCGCCAAGACCGCCAATTTCGGCATCCTGTACGGCATATCCGCCTTCGGCCTCGCCCAGCGCCTGCGCATCGGAAGGCGGGAAGCACAACAGCTCATCGAAGACTACTTCGCCTCGTTCCCGGCCATCCGCTCCTACATAGAAGACACGAAAGCCGCCGCCCGCGAGACCGGCTACGTGGAGACCGTTTTCGGCCGGAGGCGCTACCTGCCGGACATCAACTCGCGGAACGCCACCCTGCGCGCGCTCGCCGAGCGGAACGCCGTGAACGCCCCCATCCAGGGGACGGCGGCCGACATCATCAAACTGGCGATGATCCGCGTCCAGCAGGAAATCGATACCCTCGGGCTGCAGAGCCGCATGGTGCTTCAGGTCCACGACGAACTGGTCTTCGACGCGGTACCCGAAGAGATTCCGACGTTGAAAAAAGCCGTCGTCGCCGGCATGGAAGGCGTCGTGCAGCTGTCTGTCCCTTTAACCGTTGAATGCAATGATGGAGAAAACTGGCTTGAAGCCCATTGACGAACTGATCATCCTGGCCAAGGAGGGCAACGGCGTGGCGTTCACTGCGCTGTGGGACCGGCACATCCAGCAGCTGCGGGGCTACGTGAAAAACAAGGTCGCCGGCCTGGACGACTACGCCATCGACGACATCTGCAGCCGCAGTTTCGAAAAAGCCTTCCGGCAGATCCACACCTATGACCAGCACCGGAGCCAGTTCATGACCTGGCTCTGCACCATCGCCCGGAACACCGCCCTGGACGCGCTGGAGCAGGACCGGCGGATCCACCCGAAGAGCCAGATCATCTACCTGGACGACCAGGAAGCGTCCGCGCGGGTGGAAGGAATCCCCGACCAGACGGAAGACGCCCTCGGCAGCCTCATCAAGACGGAGACGCAGGAGGAGCACGAACACTACGTAGAGCGGCTGCCTGCCCTGTACCGCGAGGTGGCACGCCGCCGCATCATCGACGGAATGAAATACAACGAGATCGCCGAGTGCATGGACCTGGAACTGAACACCGTAAAGACACGGATCCGCCGGGCCAAGAAGATCATCGACGAACTCCGCAAACAAGACGAACAGGAGGAGGCCATCGGATGAACGGCATGGAATGCAACAAACGGCTGAGGGAGACGTTCGACTTCCTCACCCCCCTCCAGGAAGAGCGCTTCACGAAGATGGATGCGATCTACCGTGAATGGAACAGCAAGATCAACGTCATTTCCCGCAAGGACATCGACAACCTGTACGACCATCATGTCCTGCACTCGCTCGCCATCGCGCGGTACCTGCAGTTGCATCGGCCGGAGCTGCTCACCCGCCTGCAGGAAGGAGGTCCGCGCGTACTCGACCTCGGTACGGGCGGCGGATTTCCGGGCATTCCCCTCGCCATCCTCTTCCCGGACACGATGTTCACGCTCTGCGACTCCGTCGGGAAGAAGACCCTCGTGGCACAGGCGGCCGCGGACGCCCTCGGGCTGGAGAATGTGGAAGTGGTGAACGCCCGTGCGGAATCGCTCGGACGGACCTTCGAGCTCGTCGTCTCCCGCGCCGTCGCTTCGCTGACCGACTTCTATCCCTGGGTCAGGAAGCAGTTCACCGAGCGGATCCTCTATCTGCGCGGCGGCGACGTGGCCGAAGAAACTGCGCTGCTGATGGGACGTGAACACCTCGCCGCCGGAAGCGTGTCCACCTGGCCGGTGGACGCGTGGCTGCAGGATGCCTATTTCACGGGGAAATACGTCATCGACATCGCAAAATGACTTTTTTCGGCACAAATGCCCAAAATATTTTGGTTTTTAGCGCAAAAAGGTTAATTTTGCAGTCCGATTTTGGAAAATAAAAACAAAGCGATATGAAAAGAACATTTCAACCTTCCAGACGCAAGCGCGTGAACAAGCACGGCTTCCGCGAGAGAATGTCATCCGCCAACGGCCGTCGCGTCCTTGCCGCGCGCCGTCGTCACGGACGCAAGAAACTGACCGTTTCCTCCGAAGACCGGTGGTAAGCGTCGTTTGACTTCTTCAGCAGGTCCGCAAGGCCTGCTTTTTTTGTTTCCGGACAGACCTGTACCGCCCATGGATATCGACGAGAAATACATGCAGGATGCGCTCCGCGAGGCTCGCGCCGCCCTGGAAGAAGGCGAAGTGCCCATCGGGGCCGTCGTCGTCTGCCGCGGCGCCATCATCGGGAAGGGCCACAATATGACCGAGCGCCTGCACGACCCGACCGCCCACGCCGAGATGATCGCCATCACGGCCGCCACCGAAGCCTTCGACGGGAAATACCTTAGCGACTGCACATTGTATGTCACCGTCGAGCCTTGTCCGATGTGCGCCGGCGCGCTCAACTGGGCCCAGATCGGGCGCGTTGTCTATGGTGCGGGCGACCCCAAGCGCGGGCAGTCGCTTTATTCCCCTCCCCTGCTGCACCCCCGTACGGAGCTCCGCTCCGGTGTCCTCGCCACCGAGTGCACCGAACTGATGCTCTCCTTCTTCCGCGACAAACGCGGGTAGTCCTCATCTTCGGAAAAGACCGATGATTTGAAGATTACCGAAAAAAATGATATCTTTGCAACGGAATTGAGGTATGGTGTAATGGTAGCACTACAGATTTTGGTTCTGCCAGTCCAGGTTCGAGTCCTGGTATCTCAACCGGTCAATCCACCGTCGGGGCGATGATTTTCGTCCCGACTTTTATTCTATCCGGCCCGCTGCGCGCCCGGACGAACCGGCAGGGCGAAAGCAGCGTCCGGCGCGGGCCGACCTTCTCCGCGCTCCAGTGCGCATGGAAGACGATATACATCTTTCCCTTCGACGTCCGCAGGAAAGAATGGTGTCCGGTACCCGGGAATCCGCCATGCCGGTGCAGGACAGGATTCCCGGCATAACGTGTCCACGGCCCCATGGGGCTGTCAGATACTGCATATCCCACGGCGTAGTCCGGCGAGCGGAAGTCGTTGCAACTAAATGTAAGATAATACTTTCCGCCGTGTTTCAACACGAAGGGTCCTTCGGCCACACGGCCGCCGCCCGGCACGGCCTCCCAGGTCCCGGGACGCGTCACGATACAGGCGGTGTGATGCGCCGTGTCGAGTTGCTTCAGGTCGCCGGCCAGCGGTGCCACGTGGATCTCGTTGCCGTTTCCGTAGTCCCAGCGGACCCAGTATAGATAGACGCGGCCGTCGTCATCTACGAAGATATGGCTGTCAATCCCCTTCTTTTCCGGGATATACGGGCGCATCTCTTCCTGGCGGAAGGGACCGAGCGGCGAATCGGCGAACGCCACGGCGATGTGCTCCTCGACGGAGTAGGTCATCACGAACCGCCCACCGAGACGGTAGACTTCCGGCGCCCAGAAGGAATGCCGGCCCCAGGAATCTTCCCGGTACAGAGCGAGTCCGCCGGGAGCGGCGCCGCACGGCCCCGACCAATGCTTCAGGTCGTCTGAGACATAGACAGCGATACCGTCGCGCGCAGACGTCCCATAAGCATAGAAACGGCCCTCATACTCAAGGATATACGGATCGGCCAGCGTCAATGGCTTTCCGGTCGTCCCGCGTCCGGACGCCGCCGGAAGGACCAGGAAGAGCGCCAGCAGGATCAAGGGGAAAAGTTTTTTGCTCATCGCTGCAAATATAGCCAAATATGCGTATATTTGAAGAAACACAATCGCACAAACGATGAAAGGAATCTACCTATTCCTGGCCGACGGTTTCGAGGAGACCGAAGCCATCGCCACCCTGGACGTACTGCGCCGCGGGAAAGTCGCGGTCGAGACCGTATCGATGAACGAAGACCCCTTCGTCACCGGAGCGCACGGCGTGCCGTTCATCGCCGACCGGCTGTTCGTGGAGTTGACGGCGGAGAAAGCCTCCCCGGCAGACGTGATGATCTTCCCGGGCGGCCTGCCCGGCGCGTCGAACCTGGCCGGAAACGAGGAACTCATCACCCTGATGAAAGCGCATTATGCCGACGGTGGCATCGTCGCAGCGATCTGCGCCGCCCCCGGACTCGTGGTATCGCAGCTGGACGGCCTGCAAGGTGTCCGGTTCACCTGCTACGAAGGATTCCAGGAGGCCCTTGAGAAGCAGGGAGCCATCTACGAACGGGTGCCCGCCGTCACCTGCGGGAACCTGGTCACAGGGCGCGGGCCCGGCTATGCCATCGATTTCGGGCTGGCCATCCTCTCCGCATTGAAAGGTGCGGACACCGCGGCGGCCGTCCGCGAAGGCATGTTCGTCTAGTTTCCCGGGAAGAATCAGTGACGCAGGATCACACGCTCGATCCTGCGCGGTACGCTGGTCATGATTTCATAAGGGATCGTGCCCAGCAGGTCCGCCAGTTCGGTGGGTGTCGGATCATCACCGAAGATGGTGACGGTATCCCCGACGGAAGCCTCGACACCGGTGATATCGAGCATGCACATATCCATGCAGATGTTGCCGACCGTAGGGACGCGCGCACCGTTCAGCAGGAAGGACGCCCGTCCGCAGCCCAGGTGCCGGTCGATGCCGTCGGCATAGCCGACCGGGATTGTCGCGATACGCATCCCTTCCGGCGGAATCTTTCCCTTCCGGCCGTAACCGATCGTTCCATCCTCTGGTGACAACTCCTTGATCTGAAGGATTTTCACCTTCAACGACGCCACCTGGCTGAGGTGCACGCCGGGCAGGGCGCTGATGCCGTAGATGCCGATGCCCAGGCGGACCATGTCGAACTGGTATTGCGGAAACCGCTCGATGCCGGCGGAATTGAGGATATGCCGCATCGGGGGTTCAGGCAGGACCGCGCTGATGCGGTCGGCGTTCCGGGTGAACAGGTCGACCTGCGACAGGGTAAAGGCATCCATCGCCGGGTCTTCCGCCGCCGCCAGGTGCGAATAGACCGACTTGACGCGGACGGTCCGGCATTCCTTCAGGAAATCCAGCAATGCAGGGATCTCGCTGCTCATGAACCCCAGGCGATGCATGCCGGAGTCCAGTTTGAGATGCACCGGGAACTGCTCGATGCCGCGCCGGCGCAGGACTTCGTCCAGGGCGCGCAGGGCGAACAGGTTCGGGATGCCGGGCTCGAGGTGATTGTCGATGATCTCATCAAAGAAATCCGTCCCGGAAGTGAGCACCAGGATCGGAAGGCCGATACCGGCCTGGCGGAGTTCGATGCCCTCCACGGGCAGGGCGACGGCCAGGTAGTCAGCGCCTGCGTTCTGCATCATCCACGCGAACTCGACGGCACCGTGCCCGTAGGCGTTGGCCTTGACGAGCACGAGCAGGCGGGTTTTCCGGTCCAGTTTCGAGCGGAAATACCTGTAATTGTCCAGACACGCAGGGAGGCGGAGTTCCAGCCTCGAAAAATCGTTCTCCCGATTCGACATTTCCCTTGATGATATTCATACAAATTTACCACTTTTTTCGGGAAAATATGCTATTTTTGGAGACAAAGAAACAGTCAAGACATGAGCACAGCTTTGATTTGGATCATCATGATCGCGGTGATGGCCGCCAGCTACATCATCCAGAACTCCCTCCAGCGGAGATTCGACAAATACGCCAAGATTCCCACCAGCACCGGGCTTTCCGGCGCGGAAATCGCCCGCAAGATGCTGCAGGAGAACGGGATCTACGACGTGAAGGTGGAATCGGTCCCCGGCAAGCTGACCGACCACTACAATCCGCAGACGAAGACCGTCAACCTGAGCGCCGCCGTCTACGACCAGCGGAGCATCGCGGCCGCGGCTGTTGCCGCCCACGAATGCGGGCATGTGATCCAGCACGCCAAAGGCTACGCGCCCCTGCGCCTGCGCACGGCGATGGTGCCCATCGTCAATTTCTCCAGCATGGCCGTCCAGTGGGTGCTGCTCGCCGGCCTGCTCCTCGTGAACGTCTTCCCGACGCTGCTCTGGCTCGGCATCGCCCTCTTCGCCGTCACCACCCTCTTCAGTTTCGTCACGTTGCCGGTCGAGGTGGACGCCAGCCGCAGGGCCGTTGCGTGGCTGGAGGGCAGCGGCATCGCCGATGTCCGCACCAAGCCGATGGCGCAGGATGCCCTCAAGTGGGCCGCCTACACCTACGTCATCGCAGCGATCGGATCGCTCGCCACGCTGATCTACTATATTTCCATCGCGAACAGCCGCCGCTAGAAAAGCGTCGGATGGTCCTCGTCCAACTGTGCGAGAATGTGGGCCATCGTCGCCTCGCGGAAAAGGGAGGAACGCCCCTTCACCCCATACCGGCTGCAGAATTCCTGCAGGAACGCCCATTCATTGTCGTTCAAGTAGATAACCTGCCGGTGGGTCCGTTTGAGCGGACGGTTTCTCTCCGCGAAACGCTCCGGAGCGTGAGGAGTCAGTTTCAATTTTTTCTTTCTGGCCACAACAGAATGGATTTGAGGATATTACTCTACAAAAATACAATATTCCGAGCAAAAAACAAACGATACACACATGGGCAATAAAGTCTTGATTTTCTCCGCACCATCCGGATCCGGCAAAAGTACGATCGTCAACCACATCCTGGGCCTCTGGGGAGATAAGATGGAATTCTCCATCTCAGCCACCTCCCGCGCCCCACGGGGCGAGGAGCAGGATGGCCGCGAGTACTATTTCGTAACGCCCGAGGCCTTCCGTGAACTGATCGCACAAGACGCCTTCGTCGAGTATGAGGAAGTCTACACGGACAAGTTCTACGGCACGTTGAAGAAAGAGGTGGAACGCATCTGGAACGCCGGTCACGTCATCATCTTCGACGTGGATGTCAAGGGCGGCGTCAACCTGAAGAAGTACTTCGGTGAGAACGCGCTCTCCGTCTTCATCCAGGCGCCCTCGGTCGAAGTGCTCCGCGAACGACTCATCCGCCGCGGAACGGACACGCCGGAGGCCATCGAAGACCGTGTGGCAAAGGCGTCGGAAGAAATGACCTATGCGCCGCAGTTCGACCACGTCCTCATCAACGACGACCTTCAGGAGGCCTTCGAAGAGGCCGAGTTCATCGTCGAGGATTTCCTCGCCGACGGCAAGCTGGACGGCAACTTCTGATTCCGGCCGACCATGGACATCGCGGTCTATTCCGGTTCCTTCAACCCCCTCCACATCGGGCACCTGGCCATCATGCGGCACCTGACGGAAGTGGACGGCTACGACGCCGTCTACCTGGTCGTTTCGCCCAAGAACCCGCTCAAGGAGGGGATCAGTGCCGCTACGGGGCAGGAACGCTTCGAAGCGGCCTGCGCCGCCGTCCGCCGCCATCCCGGACTCCGGGTCCATGTCGACCGCATCGAACTGGAAATGCCGCCGCCGCACTATTCGATCCGCACGCTGGACGCCCTCAAGCAGC
This sequence comes from uncultured Bacteroidia bacterium, assembly GCA_902801205.1. Classification (GTDB taxonomy): domain Bacteria; phylum Bacteroidota; class Bacteroidia; order Bacteroidales; family UBA932; genus Cryptobacteroides. Next base: position 45,365 of record CADCHE010000009.1, on the reverse strand, counting down.
GCGAGAAAGAGAACGACTTCACCCTGGTGATCGGGGCGGACAACCTGGAGGACATCCACCGCTGGCGGGACTTCCAGCGGCTGCTGTCCGACTACGGCGTGGCCGTCTTCCCGCGAGCCGGATACGACCTGAAGCGCATTGCGGCCAATTTGCTCGAAGAATGCCGCCGCTTCCCCTCCCCCTATGTCCTCGACGCATCCCAGACGGAATCGGCGAACCTGGAAGAGACCCTGGCCCGCGCCTACCATATCCGGCTGATCGACGCACCGCTGGTCGACATCTCCTCCACGCAGATCCGCGAAGGCATCGCCCGCGGCGAAGACATGTCCGCCTGGCTGATGTAAGGGTTCAGGCGCGGCGCAGGCGCAGCGAATTGGCGACGACGCAGACCGAGCTCAGGGCCATGCAGGCGGCCGCCACCATCGGATTCAACAGGAAACCGTTCACAGGATACAGGACGCCCGCGGCGACCGGGACGGCCAGCACATTGTAAAAAAAAGCCCAGAACAGATTCTCCCGGACAATCCGGCCCGTCTTCTTGGAAAGCCGGATCAACTGGGGCACTTTCCGCAGGTCGGAAGAGACCACCGTCGCCATCGCCGTATGGATGGCCAGGTCGCTCCCCCTGCCCATCGCGATGCTCAGGTCGGCCCGCGACAGCGCAGCGCTGTCGTTGATGCCGTCACCGACCATGGCCACCTTGTGCCCTTCTTCCTGCAGACGGCGGACATATTCCTCCTTCTCCAACGGAAGGACACCGGCACGGACCGTCCCGATGCCGGTTTCCGCGGCCACCCGTTCCGCCGACGCAGCATTGTCGCCGGTCAGCAGCACCGTCCGGATGCCCTGCTGATGCAGGAGGGAAACGGCTTCGGCTGAGCCTTCCTTCACCCGGTCGGTCAGGGCGAAAACGGCGATCAGTCCCTCCTCGCCGGAAAAATAGACGAGGCTCTTCCCTTCCTTCTGCCATCGCTCGGCATAAACGGAAGGTTCCGCCGCCTCGCGTCCCGCATAGAAGCGCATTCCGCGGCAGTAGCCGGCGATGCCGCTTCCGGGCAGGGTTTCAAAGGAGGAGATCTCCGCTTCGGGGACTTCTTCATCCATCCGCTCCGCGCGCAGGAAAGAGACGACGGCCATCGCAAGCGGATGTTCCGAGCGGAGTTCCAAGGCCAGCAGGATGGCACGGTTGGCACGGCGTTCTTCCTCCGAAGCGGTATACCAGAAGGCGTCCGTTACGGCCGGACGGCCTTCCGTCAGGGTGCCGGTCTTGTCCAGGATGACCGTATCCAGCGTCCCGGCGACCTGCAGGGCATCCGCATCCTGCACCAGGATGCCTTTCCGCGCACCGTTGCCGATGCCGGCGATCAGGGCCGTCGGGGTCGCGAGCCCGAGCGAACAGGGGCAGGCGATGACCAGCACGGAGACCATCGCCATGAGACCGCGCGTCAGGCCGTCCGTCGGTGAGAGGAGCACCCAGCACAGCAGCGTCACCAGAGAAATGCCGATGATGACGGGCACGAAAACGGCAGCCACCTTGTCGACGGTCGTCTGGATGCGGGCCTTGGAGCCCTGCGCCTCTTTGACCATCCGGACAATGGCGGAAAGCATCGTCTCGCGACCTACTTTTTCTGCCCGGACATCGAAGGAACCCTTCTGGTTCATGGTGCCGGTATACACCTTGTCGCCCGCCTGCTTGAAGACGGCGACGGGTTCCCCGGTCAGCAGGCTCTCATCCACATAGGAGGAACCGGATACGACGACACCGTCGGCCGCAATCCTATCGCCGGGCCGGACGGAGAAGACGTCTCCCACGCGGATGTCGACCTGACGGGGCTGCAGGCCCGCCAGTGCCCGGATCGCCGCCGTCGTCCCCCGCTGCGCACGCGCCATCAGCACACGGCCGATCAGGATGAAGGCGACGATCATCGCACCCGACTCGAAATACAGGTGGGGTTCCAGCCCGCGCCGGGTCCATACGCCCGGAAAAAGGAGGTTGAACAGGCTGAAGAAGAAAGAGATGAGGATGGAAAGGGCGACCAGCGTATCCATGCTCGCACTGCGGTGCCGCGCCTGGCGCCAGGCCGTCGACAGGAACCGGCGGCCGCACCAGAAGACAGCGACCGCCGCCAGGCAGGCAGCGAGCACACCCGGATACGTCTTGAAGCCCATCGAGAGAATCATCAGCAGGACAGCCAGCGTCACGGCCAGGCGGGTGTCCCGGACCAGGGCGCGATAACTGTCCTGCGAGGCTCGCTCGGCCTCGTCGGCCGCCTCGTCGCCGTCCTCGTCGCCGTCTACGACGATGAGGTCGTACCCGGCGTCCCGGACGGCTTTCTGCAGGTCCGCCGCCGTGACGACGCCCGGATCATAATCGACCTGGGCGGTGTTCGATGCCAGCGAGACGCTGCACGCAGACACACCGTTCTGTCCCTTGATCGTATTTTCGACGCGGGCCACGCAGGCCGCGCATCCCATTCCCTGCACCGGGAAAGTCTTTCTGACTGTCTTGCTCATTTTAAAACGCGATTGTCTAGTAAAGATACGACTTTTCCGCGAGAATTCGTATCTTGCAGGAGAAAACCACATCACGCGTATGGACAGAAGATCATTCCTGCTTTCCGGAGCAGCCGCACTCCTCGCCTCCGAACTGCCGGGCATCGCCGGCATCCCGTCCGCCCCCCTGGCAGCATCTCCCGCAATGGCCGCCGCCGAGCGGCGGAAAAAAAGCGGCACCGCCCCCGCCGCCGAAGATTTCACCCGGCGGATCACGCGCGACTTCCAGCCGCTTCCGCCGCTGAAAGTCAAGGAGATCGACATCAAGGTCGGCGCAGAATCGCCCTTCTCCGTCCTGCATGTATCGGATACGCACCTCACCCGGGTTGACAATCGCGACGACGAGGCGAAGATGCGTCTGGCCGCCGGTCGGAGCCGCTGGGCGGCCTGGGGCGAACACTACCTCGACGAGGCCATCCGCTACGCCGCCGACCGCGGCATGTACATGATGCACACGGGGGACCTGTGCGACTTTGTTTCCGAAGCCAACCTTGACAGCGCCGCCCTCCACCTGGGCGCTGCCGACTGGTTCGTCAGTGCCGGCAACCATGAGTACTCCAAATATGTCGGCGAGGCCAGGGAAGACGAGGCGTACAAGGCCGACAGCCGCGACAAAGTCCAGGGCGCCTTCCCGAACGACCTCACCTTCGCAAGCCGGATCATCGGTGGCGTGAACTTCGTCTCCCTCGACGATGTCTACTACAACATCACCGAAGCGCAGCACGCGCAGATGGAAGCGGAGATGAAGAAAGGGCTCCCGGTGGTGATGCTCTGCCACGTTCCGCTCTACACGCCCAAGCATTGCGCCTACGAACTGGAGCAGACGAAAGGTATCTGCGCCTACATGACCGGCGCCCCGCTGGAGATTACGTCGAAGTTCGACAACGGCGCAACGTATCCTGCCGGGCAGGAATGGCGGTACCGTGCCGTCCAGCAGAAGGCCGACAAACCGACGCTCGCGTTCATCGCCTGGCTGAAAGAGCAGAAACTGCTCAAGGCCATCCTCTGCGGGCACATGCACCACTTCTTCGAAGAACCCTTCTCCAAGACCGCCGTCCAATACACCGTCGACGCCACCTACCGGGGCGGTGTGCAGGCCATCCACTTCCGGTAGACCGCAGCGGAGACGGGTGCACAAAAAAAGAAAGCCGGCTAAAATCGCGTTTTAGTCGGCTTTCCAGTTATCTAGGGGAGACTTCCGGCGGCCGTCGTGAGGGAGCGGCCGGCCGTCTGCCCGTGTGGATTACTGCTCGTCCGGGCCCTGGTCATCCGGCCCCTGCTGAGGTCCCTGGGGACCCTGCGGACCGGCCTGCGGACCGCCAGCCTGCTGCTGCGCCTGGTACATCTTGCTGAAAGCGGCGTTCAACGCCTCGCTGTAGCGGTCGATGTCGGCGATGTTCTGGCTCTTCACGGCTTCCTTCAGGAGGTTCACATTGCTCTCGACCTCGCCCTTGATGTCGGCAGGTACCTTGTCGCCATTCTCCCGGAGGAACTTCTCAGCCTGGAAGCAGAGCGAATCGGCGTTGTTGATTTTGTCCACGCGCTCCTTCTCAGCCTTGTCGGCAGCCTCGTTGGCCTTCGCCTCGTCACGCATCCGCTGAATCTCGTCGTCGGACAGCCCGGAAGAGGCCTCGATGCGGATGTTCTGCTCCTTGCCCGTCGCCTTGTCTTTCGCGGAGACATTCAGGATACCGTTGGCATCGATATCGAAGGTCACCTCGATCTGCGGAATGCCGCGCGGTGCAGGGGCGATGCCGTCCAGATGGAACACGCCGATCTGCTTGTTGTCCTTGGCCATCGGACGCTCGCCCTGGAGCACCCGGATCTCGACGGAAGGCTGGTTGTCGGCCGCCGTGGAGAAGACCTGGCTCTTACGCGCAGGAATGGTGGTGTTGGACTCGATGAGCTTGGTCATCACGCCGCCCAGCGTCTCGATACCCAGCGAAAGCGGAGTGACATCGAGCAGGAGGACATCCTTCACGTCGCCCGCGAGCACGCCGCCCTGGATAGAGGCACCGATGGCGACCACCTCGTCCGGGTTGACGCTCCGGTTGGGCTCCTTGCCGAAGAATTCCTTCACCAGCTGCTGCACCTTCGGAATTCGGGTGGAGCCGCCCACGAGGAGCACCTCGTCGATGTCGGAGGCCTTCAGGCCGGCGTCCTGCAGGGCGCGGCGGCAAGGCTCGATGCTGCGCTGGAACAGGTTGTCGCACAGCTGTTCGAATTTGGCCCGGGTGAGGGTCTTCACCAAGTGCTTCGGGATACCGTCGACCGGCATGATGTACGGAAGGTTGATTTCCGTGGAAGTCTGGCTGGACAGTTCGATCTTCGCCTTTTCGGCCGCTTCCTTGAGGCGCTGCAGGGCCATCGGATCCTTCTTCAGGTCAATGCCGCCGTTCTCGGAAGCGAACTCGGAAGCCAGCCAGTCGATGATGACCTGGTCGAAATCGTCGCCGCCCAGGTGGGTATCACCGTTGGTGGACTTCACTTCGAAGACGCCGCCGCCGAGCTCCAGGATGGAGATATCGAACGTACCACCGCCAAGGTCATAGACGGCCACCTTCATATCCTTGTTCTTCTTGTCAAGACCGTAGGCCAGCGCAGCGGCCGTCGGCTCGTTGATGATCCGTTTCACGTCGAGGCCCGCGATCTTGCCGGCTTCCTTGGTCGCCTGGCGCTGCGAGTCGGAGAAATAGGCCGGAACGGTGATGACCGCCTCGGTCACATCCTGACGGAGATAATCCTCGGCGACTTTCTTCATCTTCTGGAGGATCATCGCAGAAATCTCCTGCGGCGAATAGAGTTTGCCGTTGATGTCCACACGCGGAGTGTTGTTCTCACCGCGGGTGACGGTGTAGGGAACGCGGGCGACTTCGGTCTGCACCTGGTCCCAGGTCTCGCCCATGAAACGCTTGATCGAGAAGACGGTGTTCTTCGGGTTGGTGATCGCCTGGCGCTTGGCCGGGTTGCCGATCTTCCGCTCGCCGCCGTCGGTGAAAGCCACGACGGAAGGAGTGGTCCGCTCCCCTTCGTTGTTGATGATGACGGTAGGCTGGTTGCCTTCCATGACGGACACGCACGAATTCGTGGTTCCGAGGTCAATTCCAATAATCTTTCCCATTGTATTGTTCTCCTTTTTTCAATTTTCTTTGTTCACCGGACACCTTGCCCGGCGTGAAAACAATTACGAAAGGTATGCCAACCGCCCCGTCCTGCCAAATTGTCAGACCGCGCGTCACTCGTGGGTCTCGAAGCGACGGCGTGCCAGTTCCTCGTAAGGCGTACCCGGGCGGCCGTAATTGGCGTAAGGCCAGATCGAGATGCCGCCGCGCGGAAGGAAGATGCCCGTCACTTCGATGTATTTCGGGTCCATCAGCTTGACCAGGTCCTTCATGATGATATTGACGCAGTCTTCGTGGAAGTCACCGTGGTTGCGGAAACTGAACAGATAGAGTTTCAAGCTCTTGCTCTCGACCATGCGCCGGTCCGGGATGTAACTGATGCGGATCTCCGCAAAATCCGGCTGCCCGGTGATCGGGCAGAGCGTCGTGAACTCCGGGCAGTTGAAACGCACCCAATAGTCATTGTCCGGATGCTGGTTTTCGAACGTTTCCAGCACATCGGGAGCGTAATCGTCACGGTATTCCGCCTTCCTGCCCAGCGCGGACAGGCCTTCCTTTTTTCTTTCCATGGATTAAATGTCTTTGATTATGAACGGATTGTACGAGATGCCTTCATCGAAGACATCCACGCCTTCATGCTGCTTGAGCGCCTTCACCACACGGGCCGTGACCGGCAGGACGACGATCTCGTAAAGCACCTTGAAACTCACCTGGAAGAGCATCATCCGCCCCAGCTGGCTCCACGGTGCTCCCCAGAAAGCGATCGGCATGAAGATCAGGGAGTCAAGCAATTCGCCGGCGACCGAGGAGAGGATGGCGCGGAGAGAGAAGGCCTTCCCCCGTTGCGCCACCTTCATGCGGCTCAGCACGAAAGCGTTGAGCGTTGCACCTGCCAGGAAGGCGAGCAGCGACGCAAAAGCGACGCGCGGCGCCATCCGGAACATGTAGTCGAAATGCTCCGCCCCGTCCCAGAAGGAAGCCCCGGGCAGGGCGACGGCGAGCCAGCCGGCGAGCACGACGAAAAAGTTCATCGCGAAAGCCGTCCAGATCACCAGGCGCGAAGCACGGTAACCCCACACCTCGGCGAAACAATCGTTGAGGATGTAGGAGATCGGGAAGATGATCACCGCGCAGGGAAGCGCGATGCCGCCGACCGAGAAGATCTTGGTCGCGAACAGGTTGGAGGTGATGAGACAGACCGTGAAGAGCACGGCCATCAGCATGAAAGCTGCAGAAAATCTAGGTTTCATTCCTTGTTTTTTAAGTGGTTGACAAGCACACTGCCGGTATCCTCCGGCGGGGTGAAAAACAATAAACTATTCGCCGGCTTCCTTCAGGCGCTCGGCGTTTTCAGCGATTTGGAGCTGGTCGATGCATTCCTGGATGTCACCGTCCATGAAAACCGGCAGGTTGTACATCGACCAGTTGATCCGATGGTCGGTGACGCGCCCCTGCGGATAATTATAGGTACGGATCTTGGCGGAACGGTCGCCCGTAGAGACCATCGTACGCCGCTTGGCGGCGATGCCGTCGAGATACTTCTGGTGCTCCAGGTTGTACAGGCGCGTACGGAGTTCCTCCATCGCGCGGTCGAGATTCTTGAGTTGGGAGCGTTCCTCCTGGCACTGCACGACGATGCCCGAAGGGATGTGCGTCAGGCGGACGGCGGAATACGTTGTGTTGACACCCTGCCCGCCGGGGCCGGAAGAACAGAAGGTATCCTTGCGGATATCGTTCATATTCAACTCGATATCAAACTCGCCCGCCTCCGGGAAGACGGCCACGGAAGCCGCAGACGTCTGGATGCGGCCCTGGGTCTCGGTCTGCGGGACGCGCTGCACGCGGTGCACGCCGGATTCATATTTCATCACTCCGTAGACACCTTCGTCGTTGCTGGAAAGCTTGAAGACGATCTGCTTGTAGCCACCGGATGTTCCGGGCGCTTCGTCGTTGACCTCGAGTTTCCAGCCGCGCTTCTCGGCGAACTTGGAATACATGCGGAAGAGGTCGCCGGCGAAGATGGCGGCTTCATCGCCGCCGGTACCTCCGCGGATCTCGATGATGGCGTTCTTGGCGTCGTCCGGATCGGCCGGAATCAGCAGGATCTTGATGTCCTCCTCCATCTGCGGCACCTTCGGTTCAAGGTCGGCCAGCTCGGCACGCGCCATCTCGCGCAGGTCGTCATCCTTCTCATTGATGAGGATATCCTTGGCCTCTGCGATCTCATCGACCACCTTCTTGTATTCCAGGCCGGTCTCGACGATCGGCTTGAGCTGCTTGTAGTCCTTGTTCAGTTGGACATATTTCTTCATGTCGGCGATGACCGCCGGATCCGTCAACTGCTCCTGCAGGGAAAGGTATTTCTCCTGAAGCCCCAGGATCTTGTCAACCAGTGTATTGTTCTCTGCCATATATCCAAATCTGCTTGATGTAACAACGGCGGCGCATGTAGAGCTCACTGTCGTATTTCGACCACACGTTCACCGCCCCGTTGGATTCGATCTGCGGGTTCGCGATCGCCCACCGGGTCCCCGCTGCGATGTACTTCTCGGACATCGCGCTATGATAGATGGCGGACACGCCCGTGTTCTGCCATTTCGGAACCGCTCCGTTGATCATGAGATCGACGGTGTCATAGTCCCGCATCGCCTTCAGGAGGTGGTACCACCCGAAGGGAAAAAGATGCCCTTTGCACTTCTGCAGGGCCTTGGAAATGGTCGGGAAGGTGATGCCGAACGCAACCAGTTCCCCGTTCTCGTCGAAGATGATGCTGCTGGTCTTGTCGGAGACGAAACGCAGCGATGCCTTGGCCTCCTCTTCGATCTCCTCTTTCGTGAACGGGACGAAATTATAGACCGACTTTGCAAAGCTCTCGTTATACACATCGAAGAAGTACCGGACCATCTTCTTGTCTTTCTTCAGTTTGTCCAGGCTGCCTTCGTGCAGGTTGTAGCGCTGCTTGAGCAGCCCCGCCATCCGGGAGATCTTCTCGCTCACGCCCTGGTCGGCCGGCATCTTGTACTGCAGCCAGTCACACTCCTTCACGTAACCCAGCGCAGTGACGTGGTCGTTGTAATACGGGAAGTTGTACAGGCAGTTGAACGGCGGAATGTTCTCGAACCCTTCCACCAGCATGCCCTGCTTGCCAAGCGTATTGTAATAAAGCGGGCCATGGATCTCGTTCATCCCGTTCTCCTTCGCCCAGGCCTCTGCCGTCCCGAGCAGGAGACGGGCCACCTCCCGGTCGTCGATGAGGTCGAACCAGCCGAAACGGGCGCGTTTTTTTCCATACAACGCATTGTAACGGGGATTGATCATCGCGCAGATGCGGCCGACGACCTTTCCGCCGCCATCCAGGGCCAGCCACATCTTGCGGCGACAGTAGGAGAGCGTCGATACCTTCGTCAGCGAGTGCACCTGGTCGGAATGGAGGGCAGGAACATACTGCGGACAATCCTTGTACAACCGGTCGGGGAACTTGATGAAGCGCATCAAGTCCTTCCTTCCTTTTACCTCAACAATCCGAAATTCAGACATAACATGCAAAGGTACAAAATGTATTCTGAATGACAAAATGCACCTTTTTACAGGCCCTTGGCCTTTCCTTCGTCCCAGATGGCGTCCATCTCGGCAAGGGTCATGTCGTGCAGGTCCCTCCCCTGCCGGATGGTGTGCTCTTCCAAGTATGTAAAGCGACGGCGGAACTTGTCGCAGGCCCGGTGCAGGGCCTTGTCGGGATCGATCCCGTACAGGCGCGCCGCATTGACCACCGCGAACAGATAGTCGCCCATCTCCTCCTCGGCCCGGTCGCGGGCAGCCGCAAGGGCAGCCTCGTCACGGGCAGCCTCCATCGCCTTGAGTTCATCCTCGCATTCGAGCTGCTCTTCCTTCACCTTGTCCCAGACTTGCTGCTTCTCTTCCCAGTCGAAGCCGACGCCGCGTGCCTTGTCCTGCATCGCGTGCGCCTTCAGGATCGGGGACATCGCATCCGGAATGCCGGAGAGAATCCGTTTGTTCCCACCCTTTTCCTTCGCCTTGATCATCTCCCAGTTGTCTGCCACATCCTGCGCCGTCATGCCTCCGTCCTGTTTGGCGAAAACGTGCGGATGCCGGAAGATCATCTTCTCGCAAAGGCGGTTCATGACGTCGGCGATGTCGAACCGGCCCTCTTCCTGCGCGATCCGCGCATAGAAGATGACGTGGAGGAAAACGTCGCCGAGTTCCTTCTCCAGCGCGGAGAAATCCTTCTTCAGCACGGCGTCCGACAGTTCGTACGCCTCTTCCAACGTCATCGGGCGCAAGGAGTCATAGGTCTGCGCCGCATTCCACGGGCATTCTTCCCGCAGCCGGTCCATCACCTGGAGGGCGCGGGAAAATGCATCCAGCTTCTGTTCTATCGTATTCATAGGCTGCAAATTTAGTAAAAAAGGCTATATTTGTAGGATGCATGAAAAAAGAAAACGAACGATGAAAGAAATCCACTATGTTTCCGCGGACGAGGCCGTGAAAGGCATCCGCAGCGGCGACCACATCCACCTGAGCAGTGTCGCCAGCGTTCCCCACGTCCTCATTGACGCCCTGGTGCGCCGGGCCGAAGCGGGCGAAGTCGAAGACCTGCATTTCCATCATTTCCACACGGAAGGGCCCGCCCCCTACTCCGACCCGAAATACGCAGGCATCTTCTTCGAACAGGGTTTCTTCGTCGGACCGAATGTGCGTGCGAACGTCAATGCGGGCTATGCCGACTATCTCCCCGTCCACCTGGGCGAATCGCAGAAACTCTATCGCAGCGGAGCCATCAAACTCGGCGCCGCCCTCGTTCAGGTATCCCTTCCGGACGAGAACGGAAAGGTTTCCCTCGGCACGTCGGTGGATTGCTCGCTCGCGGCCGTCGAGACAGCCCGGCTGAAAGTCGCCGTCGTGAATCCGAACGTCCCCTTCGCCTATGGCGACCTGCTGGACATCGACCGGTTCGATTTCCTCGTATATGACGAAACCCCGCTGGTTACCAAGGACTTCGCCGAGCCCACCCCCACGGAGGTCCTCATCGGCAAGAACTGCGCCCAGCTCGTCCCGGACGGCGCCTGCATCCAGATGGGGATCGGCGCCCTGCCGAACGCCCTCGCCGCACAGCTGACGGACCACAAGGACCTGGGTGTCCACACGGAGATGTTCGCCGACGGGATCCTGCGCCTGATCAAGAAAGGCGTGGTGAACGGGGCCGCCAAGAAAACGGACCCCGGCAAGATCGTCGCCTCCTTCCTGCTGGGTTCGCAGGACGTCTACTCCTTCATCGACCACAACCCCGACGTCCTGATGAAGGACATCAAATATGTCAACGACCCCTGGGTCATCAGCCGGAACCCGCACATGATGGCCATCAATTCGGCGACGGAAGTCGACCTGACGGGCCAGATCAGCGCCGACTCGATCGGTACCCGCATCTTCTCCGGGACCGGCGGCCAGCTCGATTTCGTCAAGGGCGCCGTCATGTCCGAAGGCGGCGTTTCCATGACCGCCTTCGCCTCCCGCACGAACAAGGGAAAAGCCAAGATCGTCCCCTTCCTGAATCCCGGCGCGGGCGTCGTAACGCCGCGGGCGGACGCCCATTGGATCGTCACCGAGTACGGAGCCGTGGACCTGTATGGCAAATCGCTTCAGGAACGGGCGAAACTGCTCATCTCGATCGCCCATCCCGATGACCGACAGATGCTGGACGAAGCCGCCTTCGAACGCTTCGGCCCGCACTGGCACTATGTAAACATTTAAAGGAAAGCCCTATATGAGAACACGATTCTTTCTCACGGCGTTGCTCGCCATCCTCCTCCCGGCCCTGGCCGGGGCGCAGGGGAAAGTCAGCATCCCTCCCGTCGGGACCGGATTCAAGACCACGCACCTCACATCCTACGACCCGGGCAATTACCAGGGAATGGACTGCTACAAGGACTATGTCCTCAGCTGCAACCATACCGGAATCGCTAACCTGTGGATCCTGGAGGGCGGGAAACCGAGGAAGATCAGCCGCTTCAACCTGGCCAGCCAGGGCGACGCCAACCACGCCAACGTCGTCAGCTTCGGCGTTGAGCGGTTCGACCGGAAGGACCCGATGCCGCTGGTGTACGTCAGCCAGTGCCACAAGATTCCCTGGAACGGGCTGAAGGACGTGCTCTTCGTCGAGCGCATCCGTCCGGACCTGCAGTCCTCCGAGCTGGTGCAGGTCATCCGCTACGACGACGTGAACAAGGATTTCGGCTACGCCCTCCAGTGGGTCATCGACCGCCGGCACAAGATGCTGTACGGCTTCGGGAACACCACTAGCGACCGTGACATCGAAGGCAACCGCCACAGGATCATCAAGTTCCGGCTGCCCAAGCTGTCGGCCGGCAAGGAGGTGGTGCTGCGTCCCGAAGACGCCCTGGAGAACTACGTGGTGGAAGACCACGGGCTGAGCTATGCCACGATCGGCCAGGGCCTGTGCATCCACAAGGGCAAGCTGATGATGCCCACGGGCGTCGGTAACGCGGAATACCCGAGCTGGCTCTTCGTCTGGGACCTGCGGAAGCAGCGCCCCGTCACGGTGCTGGACATGGGCGGCGGCCACACCACCGGCGAACTCGAGGACTTCGCCCACTACCGGAAGAACCTGTACCTCATCCAGGCACAGACCGGGCTCTATCTGATGGAGTATCCTGAAAAATAACCGTAAAGCGCCCTACGGCTTGAGGCGTCGCCAGGCGGCGACGGGAATGACGAAAGCGAGCAGGCAGGACGCCAGCCAGAACACGGAAACCGCCGTGAAATCGTAACCGCCGGCATCGGGACCGCCGATCAGCAGACCGCTGACGGCATCCTGGATGCCGGCGGCAACGTAACTGGAGATGCCTACGAGGCCCAGCGCCGCTCCGGTGGCCTTGCGCGGAACGATGTCCAGTGCCATCAGGCCGGACACGATGCAGTAGACGACACCGATCGAGATGCTGAAGACCGCCACGAAGGCGATATTGGCGGCGTATCCCCCACCCAGCAGCAGGAAAGCGGCCAGACTGGCCAGACAGACGAGGCCGGCCAGGAGGACGGGGGCGGCGCGCCGGCCCTTGAAAACAGTGTCGGAGAGCCAGCCCGCCAGCACGGTACCGGCGATGCCGAGCGCCTCGGAGATGGCGATGATCTGGCTGGAGGCCTCCAGCGAAAAGCCTTTGGCTTTCTGCAGGAAAAGCACGCCCCAGCCGCTGACGGCATACTGCGCGATGTAGACAAAGGCGCTGGAGAGGGCGATGATCCAGATACCCGGATGCCGGAGGACCCAGCGCTGCAAGGTAGCCGTCGGCATCGAATCGGTCGGGAGGGTTTCCTCTCCGGAGAGCTCCTGAACGGAGGGAAGTCCCTTGCTCTCAGGCGTATCGGAAACGAAGACCAGCAGGATGGCGACACCCAGCAGGCCGCCGACGGCGGAGAAGAGGAACCCGTACTGCCAGCCCAGCGAGGCGACGACGAAGCCGGTCAGGATGAAGGACAGGAACTTGCCCAGGTACGGCGTAGCGCACAGGATGCTGTAGAAAGTTCCGCGGCGCGAAAGCGGGAACCAGCGCGAAAGGCTGATCACGGCCGGCGGGGCCCCCATCGACTGCGTCCACCCGTTGACGCCCCACAGCAGGGCGAAAGCGATGAAGAGCATCATCGTCGGAAGGCCGGTATGGCCCTGTACGATACCGAGCGTCCCCATCAGCAGGTTCACCAGGGCGGAAACGAGCAGCCCCGTCGTCATGAAGCGGCGGATGTTGCAGTAATCGGCGATGAATCCGTTCACGAACTTGCCGAAGGCATAGGCGAACAGCATCGCGGAGCCGACCAGGCCGAGCTGGGCGGCCGAAAGGGTGCCGCTGTCAATGAGCGGCTGCTTGACCACCGACAGGGCCATCCGGCAGACATAGTACTGCGCATACGCGGCGCAGACGCCCCAGAATGTCCGGGAGCGCAGGCGGCGGTATTCCTCCTGCACCCGCTCCGGAGCGACCTTCGTCTCCGAGGGTTTCGAGATCCTGTAGTAAGAATAGAACTTCATGATGCCGATGCCATTCCCGGCAAAGGTACGCAATTTCGGAATATATTTGCTATCTTCGCCTTATGAAACGGATAATCGCACTCTGCGCGCTGCTGCTCACGGCGGCGGCCGCCTTCGCCCAGAACGGGCTCAAGTACACGGAAGCCTCCGACCTGACCCTCGTCGGAAAACTGATGCCGGACACGCCCAACCCCTACCACCGCGTGGACACGGTACGCTTCAAAAGATTCACAAGGGGCGAGAACGCCCAGGTGCGGATGTCCTCGGGCATTTCCGTCGCCTTCCGGACCGACTCGAAGCGCATTGCGGTGAAGACGGTCTACGGCAGCCGCGTCTTTTCGGTCAATACCGGTTCCTATTCCGACCGCGGCTACGACCTGTACATCAAGAAGGACGGGCAGTGGACCTGGGCAGGCGTCGGCGTCGCCTCGCAGGAAAACCCGGAGCAGAGCATCACCCTGGTGCAGCGGATGGACGGCAGCATGCACGAATGCCTGCTGTACCTTCCCCTTTTCAGTGAAGAATACTCCGTGCAGGTCGGCACGGACGAAGGCTCGGTGATCGAGCCGCTGGACAATCCCTTCCGGCACCGGATCGCCATCTTCGGTTCCAGCTTCACCCACGGCAGCAGTTCCGCCCGGCCGGGCATGACCTATCCCGCGCAGCTGACGCGGATGACGGGGCTGCAGTTCCTGAGCCTGGGCTGCGCCGGAAACAGCCGCCTGCAGAGCTATTTCGCCGACGTGCTCGCCGCAGCCGACGCGGACGCCTTCGTCTTCGACGCCTTCTCCAACCCGTCCGTCGCCGAGATCCGCGCGCGCCTCTTCCCGTTCATCGAGAAGATCCAGGCCGCCCATCCGGGCAAGCCGCTGATCTTCCAGAAGACCATCTACCGGGAGAACCGCAACTTCGACACGGCCATCGCAAAGAAAGAGCAGGCACGCATCGAACTGGTGGACAGCCTGATGCATGTCGCCGTCAAAAAATACAAGGACGTTTATTACATCGACGCGACCGACGCGACCGACCCGTACCACGACTCGAGCATCGACGGCGTCCATCCTTCCAACCACGGCTACACCCTCTGGGCGGAATCCGTCCGCAAACCCCTGCGCCGGATCCTGCGCAAGTACGGCATCAAATAACGGATCCCGGAAATGGCGAACCTCAAATCCCTGTTCAAGGACACGGCCATCTACGGCCTGAGCAGCATCATCGGGCGGTTCCTCAATTACCTGCTCGTCCCGGTCTACACCTATGTCATCGACGCGGCGAGCGGCGGTTACGGGGTCGTCACCAACCTCTACGCGTACACCGCGCTGCTGCTGGTGATCCTCACCTACGGCATGGAGACCACCTTCTTCCGTTTCATGTCGAAGGAGGGGGAAAACCCGGAAAAAGTCTATTCGACCATCCTGACCTCCGTCCTGACGACGTCCGTGCTGTTCGTCGTCCTGGTGCTCACCTTCCTGAGACCGGTCAGCGCCGCCCTCGGCTACGCCGACCACCCGTCCTTCGTCTGGGTGATGGCGGCCACCGTGGCCCTCGACGCCTTCCAGTGCATCCCGTTCGCCTACCTGCGCTACCAGAAGCGTCCATTGAAGTTCGCCGCCCTGAAGCTCCTCTTCATCGGCCTGAACATCCTGCTGAACCTGCTGTACTTCGTCATCCTGCCGAAGACCGGGTGGAACCCGATGGGCATCTACGACCAGGGTCTGTTTGTCGGCTACGTCTTCTACATCAACCTGTTCTGCACCTCGGTCGTCACCTTCTTCTTCTGGAATGAACTGAAAGGATTCCGCGCCGGCTTCGACGGCGCCCTGCTCCGGCGGATGCTATCCTACAGCTGGCCGATCCTCGTCCTGGGCATCGCGGGCATCCTCAACCAGACGGCGGACAAGATCATCTTTCCCTTCATCTACAAGGGAGCGGATGCGCAGGCCCAGCTGGGCATCTACGGCGCCTGCGTCAAGATCGCGATGATCATGGCGATGATCACCCAGGCCTTCCGCTACGCCTACGAGCCGTTCGTCTTCGGGAATGCCGGGCGGGACGACAGCAAGGAAACCTATGCCAAGGCCATGAAGTACTTCATCATCTTCACCCTGCTGGCCTTCCTGTGCGTCGTCGGTTACATGGACGTGCTGCAGTACATCATCGGCGCCGACTACCGCGAGGGCCTGAAGGCCGTCCCGATCGTGATGGCCGCCGAGATCCTGATGGGCGTCTACTTCAATCTTTCCTTCTGGTACAAACTGACGGACAAGACCATCTGGGGAGCCGTTTTCTCCGGCGCCGGGTGTCTCGCCCTGCTGGCCGTCAACATCCTCTTCATCCCGAAGATCGGTTACATGGCCTGCGCCTGGGGCGGACTCGTCGGCTACGGCACGGCCATGCTGCTGTCGTATTTCGTGGGCCAAAAGCACTACCCGATCGATTACCCGCTGAAGGACATCGCCCTGTACACCCTCTGTGCGGCAGTGCTCTTCGTCCTGATGCAGCTGACGCCCCGGCTGGGCAGCCGCATTGCGACACTCGCCGCAAACACGGCGCTGATCGGGCTGTTCTGCGCGCTGATCGTCATGCGGGACTTCCCGCTTTCCCGCCTTCCCGTCATCGGGAAATACTTCCGGAAAGGTGCGGGCGCTTGACAAAGAGATCCTGCGTCTCGCCCTGCCGAGCATCCTCGCCAACCTGACGGTTCCGCTGGTCGGGATGGTCGACATCGCCATCGCCGGCCACCTGGACACCTCGGCCGCCGCACTGATCGGCGGCATCTCCGTGGGCGCCCTCATGTTCGACATGCTTTACTGGAACTTCGGCTTCCTGCGGGCGGGCACCGGCGGAATGACGGCCCAGGCCTACGGACGCGGCGATGCTGCAGGGTGTGCGGCAAACCTCCGGCGCGGGGTCCGCACGGCGTTCCTGCTCTCCCTCCTCCTGCTGGCGGTCCAGTGGCCTTTCGAGCAGTTGATCTTCTTGTTCGTCCATTGTTCGGAGGAAGTCAAAGCATTGGCTATCACCTATTTCCGCATCCGGATCTGGGCAGCTCCCGCGACACTGAGCCTGATGGCCATCCGGGGATGGTTCGTCGGCATGCAGGACACGTTCAGTTCGATGCTGACAGATGTCGTAGTCAACGCCGGCAACATCCTGGCCAGCCTGGTCCTGGCCCTCGGCATGCCCGGGACGGGATTCCGCGGCATCGGATACGCCGGCATCGCCTGGGGAACGGTTATCGCCCAGTACAGCGGGCTGCTCCTCGCCGCCGCCATCCTGCTGTGCAAATACCGCAGTACGCTGCAGCAGAAAGCGAAGGAAGAAGCCTTCCCGCTTTCCGCCTATTTCCGGATCAACCGCGACCTGTTCATCCGATCGCTCTGCCTGTTGTCCGTCTACCTGGCCTACACGGCCCTCGCCGCCCGTCAGGGCGACTTGCTGCTGGCCATGTGCTCCGTCATGATGAAGCTGATGATGCTGTTCTCGTACTTTACGGATGGATTCGCCTTCGCCGGTGAAGCCCTCACGGGCCGGTTCGTCGGGAGCCATGAGCCGCACCGCATCGAAGAGGCGACGCGGCGGACCTTCCTCTGGAGCATGGGTGTCGGACTGGTGTTCGTCGGCATCTATGCGGTCTTCGGCATCCCGCTCTTCCGGATGATGACTTCCGACGGAGCGGTCGTGGAAGCCGCCCGGGCCTACATCCCGTGGCTTGCGCTGATCCCGCTGCTGGGTTGCCCGGCCTTCACCTGGGACGGCATCTATATCGGCGCCACAGCCACGCGCGAGATGCGGGATTCCAACCTGGGCTGCGTCGCCGCCTTCTTCATGACCTGGTGGATCGGCGGGCTCTTCGTCCCCCAGGCCGGAACGGCACGGGTACACCTGCTGTTCGCCGCCTACTATGCACACCTGCTGTTCCGCTCCCTCTACCAGACCATCCGGTACAAGAAAGCGGTGCTGGAACGGTAACTGTCACATTTTCAACGGAATTTCTTGTCTTCCTCCAGCATGCCGAGATAGGAACGGTAGCGCTCCGGCGCGATCCGTCCTTCCTCCACCGCCGCCTTTACCGCACAACCGGGCTCATGCGTATGCGTGCAAGGCGTGAAGCGGCAGTCCGACGCGGCCTTGAGCATTTCAGGGAAATACACGGCGATCCGGTCCCGTTCCAGGTCGACGAGGCCGAAACTGCGCAATCCCGGGGAGTCGATGAGGAAGCCCCCGCCGGAAAGCGGATACATTTCATACAGGGAGGTGGTGTGCCGGCCCTGCAGGTGGCTCAGCGAGATGTTCCCGATCTTCGGGGAAAGCGACGGGTCCAGGGCCTTGACCAAGGAAGACTTTCCCACGCCCGACTCGCCGCAGAGCAGGCTCACGCGGCAACCGTCACCGCCGGACATGTCCTCCCGCAACGCATCGATGCCTTCGCCCGTCAGCGCGGACACTTCCAGGATCGGATAGCCGGCCAGGGAGTAGATCCGGCGGAAATCCGCCATCTCCTCGGGAAACTCCTTCCGGAAGATGTCGGTCTTGTTCAGGACGATGGTGGCGGGCACGCCGTACACTTCACAAGTAACCAGGAAACGGTCCAGGAAGGGCAGTTTGAGCTGCGGGAAATACAGGGTGACAACGACATAGGCGCGGTCGACATTGGCTGCGATCACATGTGACTGGCGCGACAGGTTGGTGGACTTGCGGATGACGTGGTTCTTCCGGTCGAGGATCGAAACGATAGTGGCCGGATGCTCGGCGTCGGGAGCGGAATCGGCCTCGTACGTCACGATGTCGCCCACGGCGACGGGATTGGTGGCCGCACTCCCCTCCAGGCGCACCTTTCCCTTGAGTACAGCGGGAAACGGCGCCCAGTCGGGCAGGGCGGACAGCAGGAAATGGCTGCCGGCGTTCTTGACAACAGTCGCTTTTCCGGTCATATTGGTGGCAAATGTAGCAAATCCGGTAAAAAATACCTACCTTTATCGTCACTAAACCGAGACTTTTTATGCTTTCTGAAGAGAAGATCAACAAAACGGCTGCAGACCTGTTCGCAGCGGTCGAATTTCCCACGGCGCCCGCCGGCCTGTACGATCCGCTGCGGTACATGATTGAAATCGGCGGGAAAAGGCTGCGGCCACGGCTTTGCCTGACGACATATGCCTTGTACAAGGACGATATCGGCGAGGAGGTACTCTCCCCTGCCGCCGCCCTGGAAGTATTCCATAGTTTCACCCTGATCCACGACGACATCATGGACAAGTCCCCGCTCCGGCGGAAAATGCCCACCGTCTGGAAGAAATGGGACGAGGACACGGCCATCCTCTCCGGCGACGTGATGTGTATCGACAGCTACGCCCGGATCGCGAAGGCTCCCGCCGCTGTCCTGCCGCAGGCCCTTTCGCTGTTCACGGAAACGGCGGCACAAGTCTGTGAAGGACAGCAGTTCGACATGGAGTTCGAGCACCGCGACGACGTCGCGATGCAGGAGTACATGCAGATGATCGGCCTGAAGACCGGCGTGCTCATCGCCTGCTCGGCGAAGCTGGGCGCCCTCATCGCCCTCGCACCGGAGGAAGACTGCGAGAATCTCTATCAGTACGGATACTACCTGGGCCTGGCTTTCCAGGTGGCGGACGACTATCTGGACGCCTACGGGGACGAAAAAGTCTTCGGGAAGCCGATCGGCGGAGATATCGTCAACAACAAGAAGAGCTGGCTGACCGTCCGTGCGCTGGAGAAAGCCGATGCTGCGCAGCGCAAGGAACTGCAGGCGGCCATGTCCGCCCCGGCGGATACGCCGGAAGAGAAAGCCGCGAAGATCGCACGCGTCAAAGCCGTCTACGCCGCCCTGGCGGTCGACGATGACGCCCGGTCCGAAATCCTGCGCCTCAACGGGCAGGCGCTGGCCTTTGCCGCCAAAGCCACCGCTGGCGTCCGCTACGAGGCCCTGCGCCGCTTCGCCTGGAAACTCGTCGGAAGGACGTTCTGAGTCATCCGCGCAGCCGCAGGTGCCAGAGCACGACGCCTGCAGCAACGGAGACGTTGAGCGAGTGCTTCGATCCGAACTGCGGAATCTCGAGCGAGAAATCGCAAACGTCGACGATTTCCTGTTGTACGCCGTCCACCTCGTTGCCGAGGACGACGGCGTATCGCTTTCCCTCTGCGGGCACAAAGGTGTCCAGCTTCACGGAATGGACGGTCTGTTCCACACAGACCGTCTCATATCCTTCCGCCCGGAGGCGTTCGATGACGGGAAGGGTTTCCGGGGCGTATTCCCAGGGGACGCTGCACTCGGCGCCGAGCGCCGTCTTGTGGATTTCGGCGGACGGAGGCTGCGCGCAGATGCCGCACAGGAACAGGCGGTCGACCTTGAAAGCATCGCAGGTCCGGAAAATGGAACCGACGTTGTAGGCGCTGCGGATGTTGTCGAGCACCACGACCACGCCGGAAGCGGGCAGGTCTTTGTATCCTTCCGCGGAAACGCGGTCCATTTCGATGCCGAGCAATTTTCTGTCTTTTCGCGCCATACCTTTTTTCTTCAAAGTTAGCCAAAAATCGGATTTTCGTAGTATATTTGTAAAATAAACACACGATGTATGAAACAGGATCTTCAGGTTTTCGATCTGATCAGGAATGAAAAAGAGAGGCAGTCTTCCGGACTCGAACTCATCGCCTCGGAAAATTATGTCAGCGACTATGTGATGGAGGCCATGGGGTCCATCTGCACCAACAAGTATGCGGAAGGCTACCCCGGCAAACGCTACTACGGCGGCTGCCAAGTCGTTGACCAAATCGAGCAGCTGGCGATCGACCGCCTCTGCAAGATTTACGATGCCGAGTACGCCAATGTCCAGCCGCATTCCGGCGCACAGGCGAACATGGCCGTTATCATGGCCTGCCTCAAGCCCGGTGATACCTTCATGGGCCTGGACCTTTCACAGGGCGGCCACCTGACGCACGGATCTCCCGTGAATACCTCCGGCATCCTGTACCACGCCGTGCCTTACGGAGTGGACGAGGCGACCGGCACCATCGACTATGACAAGATGGAAGAGACGGCGAAGGCTTGCAAGCCCAAGCTGATCATCGGCGGTGCCTCCGCCTATTCACGCGAATGGGACTACGAGCGCATGCGCGCCATCGCTGATGAAGTGGGCGCCCTCCTTTGGATCGACATGGCCCACACCGCCGGACTCATCGCCGCCGGGCTGCTGAAGAACCCTGTCAAATACGCCCATATCGTCACCTCCACCACCCACAAGACCCTGCGCGGACCGCGCGGCGGCATCATCCTGCTGGGCAAGGACTTCGACAATCCCTGGGGGCTCACCACGCCCAAGGGCGAAGTGAAGAAGATGAGCGCCATCCTGAACGCCAGCGTCTTCCCGGGCATCCAGGGCGGACCGCTCGAGCATGTGATCGCAGCCAAGGCCGTCGCCTTCTACGAAGCCATGCAGCCGGAGTTCGTCACATACCAGAAGCAGGTGGTCGCGAACGCGAAGAAGATGTCGGACGAATTCATCGCCCGTGGATACAAGGTCGTTTCCGGCGGCACGGACAACCACCTGATGCTGATCGACCTGCGGACCAAGTTCCCCGATGTCACCGGCCGCATGGCGGAAAAGGAACTCGAGAAGGCAGACATCACCCTCAACAAGAACATGGTGCCCTTCGACTCCCGCTCCCCGTTCAAGACCTCCGGCATCCGGATCGGCACGCCCGCCATCACCTCCCGCGGTTTCGTGGAGAAGGATATGACGGACATCGTGGAACTGATCGACCGCGTGCTGTCTGCCGTCGCAAAATACGCTGATGTGGTGAACGGTGTCTCCGAAGAAGGGGAAGAAGAATACAAGAAGGTACTGGATACCGTCCGCCAGCGCGTCCACTACATGACGGCCGGCCGGCCCCTCAACAGATACTGATCCTTAGAAATATGCCCGTACGGCGTCACTTTTCATGGAGGGCCGTCGCTGTGACGGCCCTCCTGTTGTTTTTTCTCCCGCTGCGAAGCGCCGGCGGAAAGCCTGAAGTCCCGCCGCGAGAACTCGCGGACCGTATCATCGATGCCGCGATGCTCTACATCGGAAGCCCGTACCAATACCATGCGAGCGGCCCGAACGCCTTCGATTGCTCCGGATTCACCTCGTTCATTTTCAAGCAATACGGCATCGACCTACCCCACTCCTCGGCCGAGCAGGCAAAGACGGGACGCGAAGTGGACGGACTGCCCTCCCACTTGCAAAAAGGCGACCTCGTCTTCTTCAGCGGACGGCGGAAGTCCTCCACCATCGGGCATGTCGGCATCTTCATCGAGGCCACGGACGGTGGCAAATCCTTCCGTTTCATCCATGCGGCGCGGGGCGGCGTGATGGTTTCCGAACTCAAGGAAGACTACTATGCCAACCGGTACCTGGGTGCCAGCCGCGTCCTCGGTGATTTCATGGCAGAGGAATCGCCCGTACCGGACGGACGGTTGGACACGCTCAAAGCCCAGGAAGGGAAGGTCGTAGCGGAAGCCGCGCGCGACACCCTGCACCTGAAGCCGTCCGACGGCCGCATCGTCCTCTTCTCGAATGGCACCTGGGCGGAAATCGCCGACGACGGTTCCGTCCGCGTCCCCGACAGAAGCGCAAAGATCATCCTCGACGGCGACGGACGCTGGCACGAACTGGGCGCCGCAGCGCAGCAACGGAACACGACGCCGCAGCGCCAGACGCAAGCGGCGGAAACCGAAACCGGCTCCGCCACTTACCATACAGTCGTGAAGGGAGATACGTTGGGAAAGATTGCCGCACGCTACCATACGAGCGTCAACGCGCTCTGCCAGCTCAACGGCATCCAGCCGTCGACCATCCTTCACATCGGCCGACGGCTGAGAATCCGCTAGCCCCGCACCGGGCGGATCACGAAGCGGAAGGTTCGCTCGCCGGCGTGGATGCGGTACGGCTCCAGCGGCAGGTGATGCCAGGAGTCGATGCCGGCGACACCCATCTGCACCAAATCCACATTGACATATGTCGTACCGGCGGCACGGTCGTTTTCATGGGCCTTTTCCTTGAGGCTGAGGGAATGTCGTGCCGCGCCAGCCTGCACATTCGTCCGGTTCTTGCGGACCGGCGTACCGTCGGAGAAGCAATCCAGGTCGCGGATGGAGAAAGGCAGCGCAGAAGCGGAGAACTTCACATCGGCGGTGAACTCGATACCGTTTCCGGAAGCGTCCAGGACCCGGAAGTACTTGAGCCCGGTCTTGGTGCCGGACTCCTGGGTGCGCACATAGCCGTAATGATACTGCTCGTTCACGCTCTGGACATAACGGCCGACGAGTGCGGCGGAGTTGCGGTCGGAATAGTTCTCCCAAGGGCCCTTTCCGTAGAAATCGACGGTTGAGAAAGCACCGGGCATCGCCAGCTTCATGCCGAACCGGAAAAGATCCGGCGCCTCCGCAAGCCCCCCGGCGTCCTTCATCGACTCGGTGACGACGATGCTGCCGTCCGCCCGGACGCAGTATTCCAGCGCGACCGCGGCACGGCCGTCCGCGATCGGCGCATATTCCGCCTTCAATACCGTCTGGCCCTCCGATTCGGAGGCCGTCAGGGAATTGAGGGCGAACTGCGGATAACGCCATACACCCATCGTCAGGTGGCTCCGGGCACCCAGGTCGTTCTCGACCGGAGCACGCGAGAATTCGGGGGTCAGGGGCTCACGGAGCTGCTCCACACCGCCCACACGGTAACTGGTCAGGAAACCGGTCGCACCGTCGAAAACGGCCGACCAGTCCACGGAACGGTCGGCGCCCACGCCCGGATAGCCCACGACACCGGAGAACACATAATCGTTCCCCCGGCGGCTGCAAGTGAACGGACGGGAGGAATCCGGAACGACGGATGCCGAGCCGGCGAAAGCCTGCGGGGCCGTTTCCTGGAGGAAGACCTGGTCGTAGGCCACCTCGAATCCCGCCGGCAGCAGGCCGTCAGCCTCCTTGAGCACGAAGCGGACGTTCGCGTAGACATCCTTTCCGGCGCTGCATGCAGGCAGGGTCGTCCCCCACGGCAGGGCCATGCGGACGGAAGCGCCGGGAACGACGGCCTCCATGTCCCGCGCCCCGGAACGGACCGCCTCTCCTTCCACGAAGAGGGTCCATTCCATCCGGTAGGCGGAAAGGTCTTTGAAGAAATGCTCGTTCTTGACAAGCAGCGCGCCGTCGGCGAGGCTTGTCAGGATGTTGCGGTACTGGTAACGCACCTCGTAAGCATGCGGATGCAGGCTCCGGTCGGCGGCGATGACACCGTTGCAGTTGAAGGAACCGTCCGAAGCGTCGTCATCGTTGTAATCCCCGCCGAAGGCGAAAATGTGGTCGGTGCCGCCCGCAGAAACGGGTTTGACAAGCGCCTGGTCCATGAAGTCCCAGATAAAACCGCCCTGGTAGGAAGGGTACTTGCGGACCAGGTCCCAATACTCCTTGAAGTTGCCCATGGAATTGCCCATCGCATGGGCGTACTCACACTGGATCAGGGGCTTGGATCCGTTCTTCGCATAGGCTTCGCAGTCCGCGGGCGTCATGTACATGGGACACTTGATGTCGGAATCCACGTCGTCCTGCCCGCGTTCGTACATCACGGGCCGCGACGGATCCATCGCCTTGATCATGTCGTAACAAGCGTAGAAGTTGGTGCCGTTGCCGGCCTCGTTGCCCATGCTCCAGACGATGATGGAAGGGTGGTTGAAGTCGCGCTGGACCATGCGGCGGTCACGGGCGAGATGCGCCTCGCGGAAATCCTCCCGGTTGGCAAGCGTCCGTGCCGGATCATACCCCATGCCATGCGACTCGATGTTGCCCTCGTCCACGACATAGATCCCGTAACGGTCGCAGAGGGTGTACCAGAGCGGGTCATTGGGATAGTGGCTGGTACGTACAGCGTTGACATTCAGTTCTTTCATGACGCGGATATCCCGCAGCATGTCCGCCTCGGAGAGCACGTAGCCCCGGTGCTCGTTCAGTTCGTGGCGGTCAACGCCCTTGATCAGGACGGCCTTCCCGTTCACGAGCAACTGCCGGTCGCGGATCTCGACGGTCCGGAACCCGAATTCGAGTGAAGTGCTTTCAGCGAGTCCTTTCTTCGTCGAAGCCTCCACGGAGAGCGTATAGAGATGGGGCGTCTCGGCGCTCCACAGCGCGGGAGAAGCGACGGCGCCTTCCGCGACGGCCTTCCCCTTCGCAGGGACCGCCGTCTGCGAAGCGACCACCTTCCCGGACGCATCCTTCACGGTGAATGACAGTTTCTTGATGCCCGGGGTCGTTTCCGTCTCGATCCGGAACTTGCCGTCCATGCCGGCGAGGATATGCACGTCTTCGATCCGTTCCTTCTCACGGGTGAACAGGTACACGCCGCGGGCGATGCCGGAGAGACGCCAGAAATCCTGGTCCTCCAGATACGTCCCGTCACACCAGCGGAAGATTTCCAAGGCGATGACGTTCTCGCCCGGACGGACATAGGGCGTCAGGTCGAAACGGGCTTCCAGCTTGCTGTCCTGGCTGTAGCCGACCTTCTTCCCGTTCACCCAGACGCGGACGTTGGAAGTCGCCGACCCGATGTGCAGGCAGACCTGGCGGCCGGTCCAGTCCTTCGTGAGCGTGAATGTACGGCGGTACTGACCCACATGGTTCCCCTCCGTCGGAACGGCCGGCGGATTGGTGTCGAAATGTCCGCGCCAGGGATAGCCGACATTGACATAGACCGGGTCGCCGAAACCGTTGAGTTCCCACATGCCCGGGACAGGCATCGTGTCCCAAGACGCATCGTCAAAGTCCACCTCCTCGAAACCGGCCGTGCGGTCGGCGGGCGTCTCGCTCCAATGGAACTTCCAGACACCGTTCAGGGAGAGGGTTTTCTGCTGGTCGGTGACAAAGGTTGCCCGCATCGGCATGCGGTTCTCCTCGAATACGCCGGGGTTCTGCCAGAATTCCGGAGAAGCCTGTTTACGCGCCATCGCAGCAAGCGGCAGGAGGCACAGGGCCATCAAGACAATCTTCTTCATATACAGTCATTTAACATTATCGTTCTATTTTCAGCAACGAGACCACGCCGTCCATCGTGGAGACGAGCAGGCGCACGCTTCCGTCCTTCGGGTCCGTCCAGCCTTCCATCGGGTTGACGAGCGCCAGGGAAAGCTTGTAGGCCCAGACCCGCTCCCCGTCGCGGAAGCAGACCAGGTTCCCCTTGTCGGTGGGCATGATCACCCCGACACCGGGCAATTCCAGCATCGGCGTCGGCGAGATGTCGTAGCCGGCGCCGGTCTCGCGGACCCAGCGGACATCCAGCGAATGCGTATCAACGGCCCACACCGAATGGTACATCGACTTTCCGTATGCCGTACGGCCGTCCGGCGACAGGGCGATGGACTCGCGCGAGGCTTTCTCATAGTATTTCAATTCCTCGCCCGAAGCGGCGTCGATCACGTAGATGCGACGGTCCGGAACAGCGATGAAAATCTTGCCGTCCGCCTTGACCGGCCAGGTCGCCGCCGGGGAATACATCCGGGAAGGCTTCTTGCAGGACCAGACCCACTGCAGGGCACCGGTCCGCGGGTCGAGCGAATACAGTTTGTTCGCCCACGAGCCGAAAACCACCTGCTGTGCATCTACCCAGGCGCGGCATTCCACGAAGCCCTCCACCTCGGAGAAGGACCAGACGGGAGCGCCGGTCTGCAGGTCGAGAGCCCGGAACGTGCCGTCGGAAGCACCCACATACACCTTGCCGTCGCGTGTCACCGGGCTGCCCAGCACAGACTTGCCGAAGGCCGTCTTCCAGCGCAGGCGCCCGTTGCGGGGGTTCAACGCGTAGACCGTCCCGTCCGTACAGCCGAAGACCAGGTACTTTCCGTCCAGGGCGGGCGTGGAGAAGATCTTGCCCGGGAAAGACTTCGACCAGAGCTGCCGACCGTCCTTCAGGGAGATGCAGCGGACGCTGCCGGAGGCCGTCGTGAACCAGGCCCGCTTGTCGTCACGGGCGAAACCGGCCACGATGTTGCTGTCTTCATGGCGCTCCCACAATGGTTTCACCGGCGCAGAGGCGTTCACGCCGTACCGCATCCAGGGATAGCCGGAAGGCAGCCCGTCCGCATCGTACGAGACCGTGTCACGCACCGGCTGCAGCGGTTCCGCATACCAGGGCTCCAACTGGACGGCCGTCCCGCCAATGATCCGGCGCTCCGCCATCTTCACCTCCCCTTTCGTGAGGGTGACGATGTTGTACCCGGGCGCTTTTCCGGCGGAAAGGGTCGACCGGCCGAGTGCGCCGGGCAGGCCGTCGTAGTTCAGGCGCGTATTCGCATGCCAGTGCCCGCCGAGCACCCACTGCGTCCCCAGGCGCTTGAGTTCACGGGTAACCTCGAAGTAGTTGAGGACGGAAGAATCCTGGGGATAGTGGTTGACGAAGACGGTCTGCGGGTCGGGATCAAGGCCCTTCAGCCATTCCATGCTTTCCCGGGGGATCAGGGCTGGAGCCATCCGCATGTCGGGCCCGCAGTTGCAGCCGATGAAACGCCAGCCCTTGCAGCGGAATTCGAAATGCTCATACCCGAAGACATTCTTGAAGGTGTTGCAACCGCTTTCCGACCACTTGGCGTCGTGGTTTCCGGCCACGACATAATAGGTATATCTGAGCGAGTCGAGCATCTGCTTGACAGCAGCGATCTCCTCGTCGGTCCCGAAATCGGTCAAATCCCCGCCCGCCAGAACGAAGTCGAGTCCCTCCTGGGCGTTGATGTCGGCGATGCAGCGGTGAAGGTCGTTCACGGAATGGCTCCCGGACGCATAATGCAGGTCCGTAATGAAAGCGAAGCGAAGCGTATCTTCCTGAGCATAAAGGACGGCGGACAGCAGGAAGGCCGCCGCGAACAAGATCGGTTTCAAGGTTTTTGCCATAAAAAAGAAGTGCTATCACACAAAGATAATACTTTTTTCAGGCGTTTTTTTATAACTTGCGATGTAAAACGCAATCTTCAACAAAAATGAACAACCTCTGGTCGATCGTCATTTTCCTCCTCGTCGGCGCAGCCGCAGGATGGATCGCCGGCAAACTTGTCAACGGCAGTGGAAAGGGTTTCATCCTGAACGTCATCGTGGGAATCGCCGGCAGCTTCCTGGGCGGATGGCTCCTGCCCCTCATCGGCGTCACCTGGGCCACTCCTTTCGGACGTTTCTGCACAGCCGTCATCGGTGCCGCCATCCTGCTCATCATCCTCTCGCTCTTCCGGAAAAAATAAAAGGTGATGAAACGAAGAGACTTTCTCCGGAGGGCCGGCCTCGCGGCGGCCGGCTCCGGCGTTTTAGGGCTGTCCGCTCCCCTGCTGACCGGCTGCCGGGAGCGCCGG
This sequence comes from uncultured Bacteroidia bacterium, assembly GCA_902801205.1. Classification (GTDB taxonomy): domain Bacteria; phylum Bacteroidota; class Bacteroidia; order Bacteroidales; family UBA932; genus Cryptobacteroides. Next base: position 17,255 of record CADCHE010000009.1, on the reverse strand, counting down.
CCGGCCAAAACCGGCCTGAACGGGCGGATGCAGCTCCAGTTCGAGCCCTATGAACTGCAACTGACCCACACGTTTACCGTTTCGTCCTACTCCCGCAAGACGACGCCCGACGTACAGGTCCGGATCGACTATGAAGGATACACCGGCTTTGGAGAAGCTTCCATGCCGCCCTACCTGGGCCAGACGGTCGAAAGCGTCTGCTCCTTCCTGCGGAGAGTGGACCTGGGGCAGTTCCGCGACCCGTTCGACCTGGAGGACATCCTCGCCTATGTCGATGCACTGAGCGAAGGGGACTCCGCCGCGAAAGCCGCCGTGGACATCGCCCTGCACGACCTCGTGGGCAAGCTCATGGGGCAGCCCTGGTACCGGATCTGGGGGCTGGACCCGGCGAAAGCGCCCGACACCACCTATACGATCGGCATCGATACGCCGGAAGTCGTCCGCGAGAAGACCCGCGAATGCGACGGCCGGTTCAATATCCTCAAAGCGAAAGTCGGCGTGCCCGGCGACAAGGAGACGATCCGCGCCATCCGGGAAATCACGTCCGTCCCGATCGCCGTCGATGCCAACCAGGGATGGAAAGACCGCGAGGAAGCGCTCGACATGATCCACTGGCTGGCGGAGCAAGGAATCGTCATGGTGGAACAACCCATGCCCAAGGAGCAGATCGACGACATCGCCTGGCTGCGCGAACGGACGCCCCTGCCGATTTTCGCGGACGAAGCCGTTCAGCGGCTCGCCGACATCAAGGCGCTCGAAGGCGCGTACGACGGCATCAACATCAAACTGATGAAATGCACCGGCATGCGGGAGGCCTGGAAGATGGTCAACTACGCCCGCGCCGAAGGAATGAAAGTGATGGTCGGCTGCATGACGGAGACCTCGTGTGCCGTCTCGGCAGCGGCGCAGCTCTCCCCGGCGGTGGATTTCGCGGACCTGGACGGCAACCTACTCATTTCCAACGACCGGTTCGACGGCATGAAAGTCGTGGACGGGAAGATCACCCTCCCCGACCGGCCGGGAATCGGCATCATCGAACTGTAAGATCATGGCCAAGAAAATCAAAGAAGGGTGGATCCTCGCTGCCGTCGCGGTAGTGATGGCGGCCGCCCTGTACATGCAGCGGCATCCGGGTTACTCCTGGGAGCGCGACCTTTCCCAGCGCATCGCCGTGGACTTCAACCGCACGCAGGAAGAAGTCAAATCCTATATCAGCCAATACCTTCCGGACGTAACGGACGAACAGATAGAGGCCTGGACGAAAGCAGGGAAACTGGAATCGATGCAGATCGGCGGGCGCACGATGTACTTCCACGCGGCCGCACCGAATCTGTTCCGCATCGACCCGGAACTGGCCGCCCTCAAAGCCTCCCGGACGGATGGCGGGGACGTTTCCAAAAGCGGGACGCCCCTGAACGGGCACGAGGCCGTCGACGCGGTGACCATACCGGCAATCCGACGCGGCGTGGAGCAGGCCCTTGGCGAAGGCACGGCCGCCACGGGAAATCCCTACCTTGCCGAACCCCGGCGGATGCGCGTCACCTTCACGCTGACCGTACCCGCCTACACGCTCCGGCCCGGGAAGCGGATCCGCTGCTGGCTGCCGTATCCGCGCACCGACACCGACCGCCAGGGGGACATCCGCTTCATCGAAGCCGGCGTGGACGGGAAGGCCCTTCCCGCGGAACGGATCACGTTCTCCGACCCCTCCTGTGCGCACAGCAGCCTCTACATGGAAGGAAAGGCCCACCGCGACCGGCCGACGACCTTCCACGAAGTCTTCGAATACACCTCCTCCGGGGAATGGCATCCGATGGCGGCGGGGGACGCGCTCCCCTACCGGACGGACGATGAAGACTACCGGCGGTACACGGCGGAAGAGGGACCGCACCTGCGTTTCTCCGAACGCATCCGGCACCTGGCCGACTCCCTGACGGCCGGCATCACCGACCCCTACCTGCAGGCGCTCGCCTTCTTCACATGGATTGACGGGAACTTCCCCTGGGCCTCCGCCCGGGAGTATTCCACGATTCCGAACATTCCGGAATACGTCCTCGACGCCGGCCACGGCGACTGTGGCCAGAAAACCCTGCTGCTCATGGCGCTGTGCCGCTGCAAGGGGATTCCCATCCGCTGGCAGAGCGGCCTGATGATGCATCCCGGCTCGCAGAACCTGCACGACTGGGCGGAAATCTACTTCGAAGGGAAGGGCTGGATGCCGGTAGACCAGAGCTTCGGCATCACCCCGTACGGCGGCACCTTCTTCCTGGGCGGGATCGAGCCCTACCGGATGGTGGTCAACAACGGATTCGCCGAGGAACTCAGCCCGAAGAAGATATTCCCGCGGAGCGACAACGTCGACTTCCAGCGCGGTGAAGTGGAATGGGACTACGGCAACCTCTATTTCAACCAATGGTCGTACCATTTCGACATCGAATACCTGGACTGAACAGCATGGAAAGAATCATCGAATGCGTCCCCAACTTCAGTGAGGGGAAGAACCGTGCGGTGATCGACGGCATCGCCGCCGCGATTGCAGGCGCCCGCACCCCCGATGGGAAAGCCGTCAACCTGCTTGACATAGACCCGGGAGAGGCCGCCGGCCGGACCGTATACACGTTCACCGGCAGTCCGGAGGCGGTCGTGGAAGCTGCCTACCAGGGCGTCCGGTACGCCGCCCAGGCCATCGACATGCGCCTGCACCACGGCACGCATCCACGGCAGGGCGCCTGCGATGTCCTGCCGCTGATTCCTGTCCAGGGCATCACCCTGGAAGAATGCGCACAGCTGGCCCGGGAACTGGCGGAACGGATCGCCCGCACCCTCGGGATCCCCTCTTACTGCTACGAAGCCGCCGCGCTGAAGCCGGAGCGCCGGAACCTGGCCGTCTGCCGGGCGGGAGAATACGAATCACTGCCCCGCAAGATGGCCGACCCGCGCCTGGCACCGGACTTCGGTCCGGACCGTTACGACGAGCGGGTCGCCCGGAGCGGTGCCATCTGCATCGGCGCCCGGAAATTCCTGATCGCCGTCAACTTCAACCTCGATACGACCTCCGTTCCGGTGGCGCACGAAATCGCCTGCGATGTCCGCGAACGGGGGCGCAAGACGGTGGACGCCGATGGTACGGTCCACTGGTCGGGCGGCCCGCTGAAAGGCTGCAAGGCGCTCGGATGGTACATCGAAGAATACGGCATCGCACAGGTCTCGATGAACATCACCGACATGGATGCCACCCCCCTGCATACCGCCTATGAGACCGTCTGCCGGGCGGCGGAGGCCCGCGGCGTACACGTGACCGGCACGGAAATCGTCGGACTCGTTCCCGCACGCGCCCTCATCGATGCCGGGCGACACTTCATCGGTGAAGGGACAGAAAAAACATTGCCCGCCCGGACGGACGGACAATGGATGCAAGAAGCAGTCCGGTGCATGGGGCTGGACGACCTGCGTCCTTTCGACCTGCGGAAGAAAGTGCTGCAGGCCCCTACAGCCACACAGCGGGATGCCTAGAAGCCGAGCTGGACGCCGATCGTGAAATAGTTCAGGTCCACACTGCCATCCGGAAGCACCTTCGACGACTTCGGATAGAATTTCCCGTAGATACCGACTTCCTCATAGGAAATCCGCGCAACCAGGCCATACGTGAACGGTTCAAGTTCCGCCTTGCGGTGAGCGACCTTGTACTTGATGTCGCCATTCTTGTACTTATAACGGACGGAACCCCCGAAATTGAGGCTGGCTTCCGCACCGGCTGCAATACCGAAGGATCCGAGGCGGACGCAGGCCATCAACGGGAAATTGATGGTGTGGAAAAGGAGTGAACTGCGCTGCCGGCGGGCTGCGGTTTCCGAAAGGACGGTCGAGAAGTCAACGGTCTGGACCTTGTTTGTCCCATCGAGGATGAAGGCGCTCTTCTCGGAAGAGAAAATGTTGAATTCGTAATCGATTCCCAGCGTGAAACCGAAAGAAGGGGCCGGGAAATAAGAGAAATTGAGCAAGTTGTAGAAGAGTTCCTCACTGGCCGAGACGTCGTACGTCGCATCACTCATGTAATGATAGCCGTATCCGACATGTTCTAATCCGCTGAAAATGAACTTTCCATCTTCGGAAGAGGCAATAACGGTGTCTCCATCCTTGGAAGGCTGGGCGAAGACAGGGCCGGCGACAAGAAGCGCAGCGGCAAGCAAGAGTAGCTTTTTCATTTTAAGAATCCTATTTGATTGAATTTATTTCAAGAAAACGAAGAAAACAGCCAGCACCAGGCATGCGAAGGCTGCGATGTGGTTCCAGTGGATGGACTCTCCTCGGAACACGAACATGACGATGCAGGTGAACACGGTCAGCGAAATCACTTCCTGGATCACCTTCAGTTGCAGCAGGCTGAAAGGGCCGCCGTTGCCGGCGAAGCCGATCCGGTTGGCAGGTACGGTAAGACAATATTCGAAGAAGGCGATGCCCCAGGAAAAAAGGATGACGAGGATCAACGGCCAGCCGGTCGAAATCTTCATTTCATTGAGTTTGAGATGCCCATACCAGGCAAAGGTCATGAAAATGTTCGAAAAGACCAGCATGACCACGGTCCAGATTCCTTGCATACGCTTTACGTTGAAGAACGGTAACGGGCGACAAATTTATGCATTATTCTACAATCCTGCAATGCATTTCTACCGTCAGAGCAGGAAAAACAGCGCCACCCCGAGTATGCTGACCCATGCGCCGATCCATTCTTTCGGGCGGATCCGCTGCCGATAGAGCAGGGCGGAAGGAAGCAGGATCAGGATGGGCGTCAGGGCCATCAGCGTCGAGGCGATGCCGGCATCGGTGTACTGGACGGCCATCAACGACAGGGAAACGCCGAGAACGGGGCCGAACAGGGTCATGCCAAGCGCATAGGACATGCCCTTCCGGTCGTGGACGGCCGCACGCAGGAGGGGGACCTCCCGGCGGATGACCATCAGCAGCAGGAAACCCGCCGCCCCGACCAGGGCGCGGACCATCGTGGAAGCGAACGGAAGCATCGCCCCCATCGAGGAAGGAACGTCCACGGGCAGGGCCGCAGAATAATGCTGCAATCCGATCTTGCTCAGGACCAAGCCGAAACCCTGCCCCAGTCCGGCGCCAAGGCCCAGCAGGATGCCCTTGAACGGGAGGGTGAACGTCAGCCGCCTTTCACCGCTCTCCCGTCCGAGGATGGAAAGGGCGATACCGCCGAGCGTCACGGCCATCGCGAGCCAGATCGTCGGACGGAGCCGTTCGCCGAGCAGCATCCAGCCGGCGATGGCGGCGATGGGCGGGGCAAGCGTCATGAACAGCTGTCCGAAACGCGCGCCGATGCTGAGATAGCAGTTGAACAGGCACCAGTCTCCGAACACATAGCCCACCAGGGCGGAAAGGGCAAGCCACAGCCAGGTCTTTCCATCGGCGAACACCGGCCAGGGCCGGCCGAGCGTCACCCAGAGCAGGAGTCCGAGAAAGACCGATGCCAGGGAGAGCCGGACCACGTTCGCCGACAGGGAGCCGATCCGCCGGCTCGCCTCGTCCGAAAACAACGCCGTCGCCGTCCAGAGGACAGCCACGACGAGCGAAATGATTTCTCCGAGATGGGGCATGACCCGCGCTGCAGGAAAGATTACTGCATCTGGCGGAGACGGACATCCGTCTGCGGAAGCCGCCCGGGAAGCCCGCTCAGGTCGGTCTGGCTGAAGTGGTAAGGGATGAGCACCTTGGGAGCGAATCGGCCGACGGCGGCGACACACTGGTCGACCGTCATCGTGAAAGGTTGGTTGACCGGCAGGAAAGCCACGTCAATCGCCTTCAGGTCAGCCATTTCCGGAATATCCTCCGTGTCACCGGCAATGTAGATGCGCAGCCCGTCGATGGTCAGCACATAGCCGTTTCCGTTCCCTTTGGGATGGAATCGCTCGCGCCCGGGTGTCGTGTTGTACGCCGGAACGGCTTTCAGGGCGATGCCTTCGGAAAGGGTCAGGCTGTCGCCGTTGGCAAGGACCTCTCCCCTGCCGAGGATTCCCGCGGACGTGGCGTTCAGCAGCAGACGCGTGTGCTCCCCGGAAAGGACTTCGATCGTCTTCGCTTCCAGATGGTCCGGATGCTCGTGCGTCACCAGGATGAGATCCGCCTTCGGGAATTCCGACGCATAGTCGGTATGCTTGCCGAATTCCTCGACAGGGTCAACCTGGATGGAAAGCCCCATGCAGGAGATGGCGAGGCTGCCATGCTTGATGAGGGTGATGTCTACGGGGTGCCCGCCCGGAGTCAGGAAGCGCTCCACTTCGTAGCGGGTGACCGGGCATCCGGCACCGGTCCAGGCGAGGTAACCACCCCGGAGGTTGAAAACCCGGAACGAAGCCTTTGACAATGCCTTCGCCGCCTCCGCACTCCGGCGTCCGCTGCGGCAGTAGACCAGCACGGGACGGGACGGATCCAGGAGCGCACGGGCTTTGTCGAGGAACCCCTCGCCCTTCCAGTCAAGCAGGGCGGCCCGGGCGATATGCCCCTCCGCGAATTCCTCCGCCGTCCGAACATCGACGAGTTGGACGGAGGTGTCGTCGGAAAGCATCTTCCCGAAAGCATCGACCGACAGGTCCGTATACGCCTTGCAGGAGAAAAAAGACAGCAGGGCGAGCATCAGCAGGCCGATTCTTGCAGTCGTCTTCATCGGAAATCAGTCATAATCATAATAATAACCGTATCCACCATCGGAACGGATGCGGTCCGCCAGGTTCCCCAGCGTGATCCGGACCCGGCGGATGCAGGCATCGACATCCCGTTCGCCGGCAGCGGAGTCTTTCGGCCAGACCAGTTCCAACAACTCGGCGCGGGAGAAAATGCGGCCCGGATTCGATGCCAGGAGGCTGAGTAGTTCGAACTCCGTCTTCGTAAGGTCGAGCACATCCCCGTCGATGAAGGCCTCCTTCCTGGTGACATCGATCTGGAGATTGCCGGATTCAGGCGTATTGTCGCGCTTGCCCATCTTGGACTCGACGACATTGATGACATAATCGCCGCATTTCTCGCATTCGCGGACAAGGTCGGTGAAAATCGTACCGACCGCAAAGCTGTAGACGCCCTCGTCGACGTCGACGGTATTCTGGTTCCGCAGTTTCGTGCGAAGAGCATCGATGCGGTTCTCCAGGTCGAGCGAAGTCTCGTTGTCGCCGGTTCCCTTCAGAACGAGCACCATGTTCTCCATCGCATCGTTAAGAAGCGTGAACATTTCGTCGATCCCCTCCTCCTGCGACGCAGGGAAGACTGCCTTCTGAGTGCGTTTCCGGTCGATGGTCCGGGCCAGGTTGAAGAGGCTGTCGCCGATGCTCTCCAGTTCGCTGACGCCGCGGAGCAGTCCGCGCACCTTCCGCTTGGTGTCGTCGCTCAGGTGGGCATTTCCGACCTGTGCCAGGAAACCGCCGATCTCGCTCTCCAGCCGGTCGCTCATCTCCTCCATCTCACGGACCCTGGCCAGTTTCTTCTCGAAGGCGTCCGCATCCGCGGTCTGGTACAGGTCACGCACCTCCAGGAACATCTGCTGCATCCGCTGCGCGAAGAGTTCCGTCTCCTTCTGCGCCTGGAGGACGCCGATTTCCGGTGTCTTCATGATACCGCTCTGGATATAGCGCAGCCTGAAGCCGTCCTCGCCCTCCTTCTGGGGGATGATCCGGCTGACCAGTTTCTCCATCTGCGGAATGAACCAGATCAGGATCAAGGTGTTGGTCACATTGAACAACGTATGGAAAGTCGCCAGCACGAAGGACAGGCGGGCAGGACTCTGCGAAGAAGACAGCGGATCCACGTCTACCAGCCGGCAGGCCGTATTCACGAACGGATAGAAGAGGAAGAGCATCCAGAAGACGCCGAAAACGTTGAATACCAAGTGCGCAAGGGCTGCGCGCCGGGCTTGCGTGTTGGCCGACAGGGCTGCGATGTTCGCCGTCACCGTCGTACCGATATTCTCACCCATGACCAGGGCGATGCCCTGGTAAATCGTCAGTACGCCGGTCGTGCAGAGCACCATCGTGATGGCCATCAGGGCGGCGGAAGACTGTGCGATGCAGGTCAGCACGCTGCCGATCAGGATGAAGAGCAGGATGGTCCAGTAACTGCCGGAGTCAAACGACGAGAAGAACGAAACAACGCTCTCGTTGTGTGCGAGGTCCATCTCCCGGCCGGTGACATTGAGCGTCCCCAGCGCAAAGAACATGAACGAAAGACCGAACAGGAAGTCTCCCAGGTAGCGGTGCTTCCGCGTCTGGATCAGGATGACGGCCACCAGGAACACCGGCCAGACCAGGTTGGAGATGTTGAAGGAGAAGCCGGCGGACATGATCCAAGCGGAGAGCGTCGTGCCGATGTTGGCCCCCATGATCACCGAAATGGCCTGCGACAGAGTCAGCAAAGCGGCGTTCACGAAAGAGACCGTCATGACCGTCGTAGCGGCGGAAGACTGCACCGCGACACAGATGAGCATGCCGGTCAGCACACCAGTGAAACGGTTCGTCGTCATTGCGCCGAGGATGTGCCGCAAACCGGGGCCGGCCATCTTCTGGAGGGCTTCGCTCATCACCTTCATGCCGTACATCAGCAAGGCGATGCTGCCCAGGAGTTTAAACAGGGTAAGAATCATACTGCAAAGGTACATCAATTCTTCGTTACTTCATATTACAATCCCCTTTTTTCGTATCCTGCACTCCAATAATAAGGCATTTTTCGGGACACGGGCGGCCCTTCGCGTGCAAAAACGGCAGGAAAGTGCGTGGCCGGGTGGTTCTTGCCCGTCCGGAAGAAAAAAAGTATCTTTGCGCGTCCTCGGAAGGAGACGCCGGGTATCGCTGCAGCCCTCGGAAAGGACAGCAAAAAGTATATGAACTGGATCATTCTGATCGTCGCCGGGCTGTGTGAATGCGGATTTACCTTCTGTCTCGGCAAGGCGAAACTGGCGGCCGGTTGGGAATCCGCCGCCTGGTATGCCGGATTCGTCGTCATTTCCGCCCTCAGCATGCTGCTGCTGGCCAAAGCCAGCCGGACGATTCCCATCGGAACGGCCTACCCGGTCTGGACCGGCATCGGAGCCGTAGGGACTGTGCTGGTCGGCATCCTCGTCTTCAAGGAACCGGCCGGTTTCTGGCGGCTGTTCTTCATCACGACGCTGATCGCGTCCATCGTCGGTCTGAAAACCCTTTCCTGACTGCGGGCCTGCGGATTTTCCGGCTTTGAATCACTTGCCTTCGGCATTCAGTGCACTTTGCACCGAACGCCGGAGTTGTCCTTCGCCGTATCCGAGGGTAATGTCATGGATGAGGCCTTCGGGCGTAACGAGGACGAAGGTTGGAAGACCGTTCATCCCGAAAGCGCGGACACCGCCGGACGCCCCTTTCGGATCGAACCAGTCGTTCCAGAAGATGCCGTGTTTCCTTGATGCTTCCCGCCAGTCTTTTTCCTGGTCAAGACAGATGCTGACGACGGTCAGCCGGTCCTGGAACTCCCTGCTGACGGCGCCGAGTTCGGGGACGGACTTGATGCACGGACCGCAGCCACGGCTCCAGAAATCCACCAGGATCCACTTCCCTGCCGCAAAGTCGGAAAGGCGTACGGACTTCCCGTCCTTGTCGACATAGCCGTAGGACGGAACGGGCGCTCCGACCCCTACGGTTTCGACAGGATGCAGGTAGTTCAGGGCTTGCATTCCGTCCCAGGAGTTTTTCTGCACATCCGAAAGCCGTCCGTACACGCGCAGCACGGCTTCGCGATACTCTTTTTTCCGTACGGAGGCTTCGTGGGCCAGCGTATTGAGCTTATGAAGGGCGAAAGCTCCGATCTCTTCCTTTTCCAGCAATGCAAGTTCCTGCAATGCCAGCCGGTCGCCGATCTCATGGGAGGCCTCAAGGTCCTGCTTCGCCATCTTCCTCAAGGAATCTTTCCGCTCCTGGGTGATGCCCTCGCCATGGTACAGTTCATTCATAACCCGGTTCCGGTGCGCCATGATATCATCCATGGCATTCCAGTCGTCCAGGGACATTTTCTTCATGAAACGCTGCCGCAGCCGCTGGTCCTTGACGGGGCTGTCGATATGTGCCGTCCGTAGATGCTTTCCCTCTCCGTTGATGCGGACGAGCGCTCCGGGTTCCAGATAGATCTCAGGTCCCTGGCTGATGACATTAGCGAAGCCCGCGCCGGGCCGAAGGATGTGAATATTGTAATAGTCCGCTTCAGGAAGGGAATCCATCCGAAAGGTGAAGTGCCCGTCCCGCAACGTATCCGTTTGGATCCCTTTGCCGGAACCGGCGTTGACCTGGAACAGGATGGCGACAACGGTGTCCTCCGGATCCAGGCCAGTGGCATGACCAAGGATCAGGGCGCCCTTCTCCGGCACCTGTTCGGCGCAGGAGGCCGCCATCAGGAAAGCGGCGCACAGGAAGAAGAAGTGTTTTTTTATCATATGGTGATTCATAACAGGATTCCAAACAGAGGCTACATCCGGAACAGGTCATTCAGCAATAATTATGCCCCAAGAAAATGGTCCTGCACGAAAAAGGGATGAGGAAATTGCTATTGCGTCGGGGCTGATGGCCACATAATACCTGCTTGGTTGGGAATTAGTCCAGGAAGGAGCGTCCTGGGCCGCGGTGAGAATTTCCCTGACCTGAGCTTCGGTGACTTCTTTTGACGCATCGAAATCCCTTATGCTGCGGCGGGTTTCCAGCACATCATCGAAGGAAACCGCTGAAGATGACTCACTTACCTGCCGTCCGCAGGACATGGCCGCCACAACGGAGATGGCAATAATCACTAATTTCTTCATGGCGCTAGGATAACGGATTCCAGCGTTTTTGACAAGACTTAACCCAGATTCCCGGTAAGCAAAATGACCCGAATATGACCTTGATGGCAGGAAGAATATTCATCATATTTGAAATGCTTTATAACACATATCAAATGGATTTTTCTGACCGATATATGGAAAAGCTCGGTTTCCTATACTATATAGGTATTACCGTAGTTCTGTCCATCGCACTGTTCCTGATCTTTAAAGGCAGGGACTTCATCTTTTTGACCGGCACTGATTATACCGGACATGGTGTGGCGTTATTCTGCTCATGTACATTCCTGGCCGTGATTGTCGCTATTCTCCTGACATGGGCCATTGGGAAAGCGTCGGAGCAGCCGCTCTGGTTGCCCTTACTCGCGGGAATTGTCATAGCTGGCCTATGCGCGTTCGGAGTACCGGCACTTCTTCCGCACCCCATCTTTTTCGAATTGTTATTCGGATGTGTCGCGGCCAACCTGATTTACTGGAGTTTGGTATTAGAATCATAACCATGGCACTGTTCACTATTACTACAAAACGTCGCAAAATCTGCAACGGAGTGCTGATCGAGCCAGGAATGACCGTGCAAGTCGTATCCCCTTTCAACAATCCCGTCACCGTGAACGGTGGCCAGGCCGTCGAAGACGCCTTCATGCGTATGTTCGGCATCTCCCTAAAGAAAGCCAACGCATTGAACATGTCGGATTTAGACGTGAAAAAACAATAGAAGATTATGTTTCTGACTGTCTGTACTCTCATTTTTCTGATAACAGCATTAGTTTATATCATTTGTCTCGTTTTTGATGTTGATCCTCCAGAGGAAGAACAACAATTCGACTCCTGGTTGGGCGCTGCCATGGCGGTTGGAGCCGCTTGGGCCGCTGCCAACCATGAACCAACCCTGAAGGAACAACTCATGAAACCAATCAAGGTGATTTCCTCCAAACTCGTTGGCAAGATCGCCTTGATAATATCTGCAGGAGTAGTCATCTACTATGCTTACAAAGCCATTGACTGGTTGTTTAGAGGGATATGGATGATTGTGACATCCAAGCCATTCCTATTAACAATAGGATTCCTTGCCCTCGCCACATCAATATTTTTCACATTCCGGATAATAAAACGGATAAAAGTAGAAAATGCGAGAAAGCAGAACTGGCAAATGTGTCGCATCCTCGAAGATGAGATTAGAGATAGAGTATCTATTCCCGTACCCGAAGGAGCAGTAACGACAAGTAACTATTTTGATGTGAAACAACGTCTCAAAGGCTTCACCGCTGATGAAGAGGGCGCTGAACAACTAGGCAAAACCGAAAGATTTGACAAACGACTTAGGTTTTTCTATGATTTGTCAATCAGGGCAGAAGCGGGACCATCTGTGTTTGAGTCTTTTACTGAGGCACTTGACGTGGCTGAAAAAAGCGGAAACACAGAGCTCCTTCGAAAAGACAACGATGAAAATAGAATCCTTTCAAACAAACCTCTTAAACAAGAGAATGTTCTCACCAAATACTATTCTGAACTCGAGGATGACAGGGTATCTCCTCTTTATGACCAACTATTGGCAACTGCGGAGCAGGATACTTCAGCGACAGGAGTGCTCGGGCTTGTAACACTTGGCCTTGCTACTGATAAGAACAAAGTAACAAAAAAGACTCAACAACTTAGGAACTTATATGAGGCAGCCCTATCAGAAGTACAAGAGCTGAGGGAAACCGCTACAGGGATAAATGAGATTCTCAAATATACCAGGGTATGTGCTTATCGAAACATATTCCTAGGGGCGGAGCTGCTCAACTATATTCGAGACAATGCCGGAGGCAAATCATTGAAGACAGTCTCAGACTCTATCAACGTTGACTTCAATTTCGACATTCCTGACTTTAACAATAAAGAACTGTCTATCAACACTATTGGCGTTCTGGGATCCTCAATCAGGAGCACCCTCAATTATTATGGGTCTAATCAAGAAGCTGCCAATTACGCTGTCGAGAATCCTAAAGCGGCGTTACTGACCACCGGATTGAAAATGATCGGTGATTATTTTGAAAAGCGTGCGGAAGTAATTGATAATAACCTTAATCAACAAGCTGAAATCATCGAGTTATTTCCTAAAGTCGTAGATGGATATCTTGAAGGTAAGTCAAATACCTTAAGGGCGATTGAGATCATACGGGCGATTATTAACGCTAACAAAGGATTCATTAAAATATATGCTCCGCTTAGAGAAAAAGTATTTCAAGAAGGAATTGTCCCTTCTCTAACGGAACTCCAACAATTGGCAATAGCCACAAACGAGTATAACAAAATAAGTAAGACAGAATTATGACAGAAGACGAAATGATGGTAGCAGAGAATGGCTATTCACAAAATCTTGCGGAAGCAAATAATCTTATGGGCAAAATGAACCAAGCTATGGACTTGTATGCCCGATGCAAGGAAGTCTCAGAGAAAAGAAAAGCGGTTGAAGCTTGGAGTAAAGTGAAAATCACAGAGACTGTCGCGAAGTACAAGGCCTGCCAAGATTTTTTAAATCACACTTTCGGGGAACGAGACAAAGCATTGACAAAATATTACGATTTGCTTGACAAAGCAGTTAATACCGGCGATAATCAATTGATTATCGCAGCCTTACAAGGGATAAGCGGCATTGTCACATCCTCACCTCTGTCGGACTTTCAAGAATTCGCCCGACTTTGGGAAAATACGGACCAACCTTTGCTGGATTTTTAATTGAGAGGCAACATGGAGTATTTGAGAGATCCTGATTATTCTTCGAACCAGACTCGAGACGTACTAATAAGTATAGGATGTCTGATTGTTTCAGCACTTTTTCTATATTTAGGTTTCAGCGTTGATTCCGCTCCCAAAAAGAATAAACAGCAAAAGGGTTTAGCTGAAGCAGTCCAAGCATCCACCAGTTCTACTGTATGGGATTTTAAAATACGGAAAGACCCTACTAATTTATTTACAATACGTTATCCAAATTATCTAAATTCCGAATCCTTCTCCCCCGGGTCAGCTAGAGTCAAATCTGAAGATAAAGGAATTGATGTGGTTGCCAAAGCTTGGGATGCGGGAGATGTCCCCGGAATATCTGTCCTTTATGAAGACGAGCTTAAGACTCGCTCCGAATCGGGTACAGTTTCCTACAAGTATTTAAAGGACGGCGATTATTTTGTCCTTTCTGGGAAGAACGAGAGTGGTAACATCTTCTATCTTAAGGAAGTGTCTAAGGAAGGATATTTCTATAGCATTGAAACCACCTATCCGGAAATACATAAACCTGCAGGAGATGCGATAGTGAAATCTTTTTCAACTTTTCCTGAAATGAACATCGTTCGGCTTTCAGGGGAGTTGGTACAAGGTTCTTCCACATACCCCGTTATATTCAAACTTTCAGTAACTGATGACGGAACGGTTTCCGGTTATTATTGGTACAAGAAAAACAAAGAATCGAACCACATCAACGTCTCGGGAAAAGTCTCTGACAAAAGCCCTCGGACTCTAACTATGGTAACTGGGAAAGGAACGGAAGAATGGTTTTTTTCCAGTAATAGTTCCGGGCCGCTATCCATGTATTCCGAATTAAGAGGGAAGATGTTAAAATATGAGAGTAATGAGAGCCGCCTAGCGGGTAATAGCCCCACAAAAGAGTATACCTTTACACTGAATCAATAACAGGAGACGAAAACCATGGCGTACTACAAATGTCCACACTGCAAAGGGGTTTTCAAGGTTGAGATGTTTGTCGACCCGGCTCCTGCCGGGCCATCGAACTATCCCTCAATGCCCTGTCCCAACTGCGGCCACCTCAGCCCCAGTGTCCCGCTGGCGGTGTATGTTTTAGGAAAGATAATCAAAACAAAATAAAGATGAGTAAAGTCAACAAACAACTTAGCAACAATTTGCGTGATTTTCACAAAAACTCAGATGGATCCTATGGAACCGATCCTCATGATGCGGATCTCTTGAGGGGACTGGCAGAGGTTATAAAAGCCGTAGCCAGTATTTTCATTGGAGCTAAAAGAAAATAACTCATTTAGTTCTGAAGTCTTGTGGATTCTTTCGCAATTTTAGCGAAGCGCCTATCAACGCTCCAGCGGGAGCTGGATGGGATAAGGGATGATGGGCTGAAACAGAGGCGGTTTGATGAGTTGCCGGAGAGGGACCAGAGGATGCTGGACGCCCTCTGGGGGCAGTTGTACAGCGACCGTGGCAGGAAGAATATTCCCACATCAGGTGGGCGATGGACAGGTGAGCCGGGCGACTCGCTCTGGATTCCGGACGATAATGTGATCCCCCCGGACAAGGGCTATAGCAACATGCATGGAAAAACATGGAGGCAGATCAAGGTTGAGAACGGATTCCAGGGAATAAACTTCAACGACGGCCGGGCTGACTTCAGGCCGGTCTCAAAAGCGGAAGTGGTTCTTGACTGGGAGCGGGAACTCGGAAAGGAAGGGATCCGGCGCATCGTGGAAACTGGTGACCGTCAATATCTTCACGAGGCAGGGTTCGCCCTGCTGGCAAAGAATATGGGCAAAAGTGTCCGGGAAGTCAAGGATTTCAAGGAAAGCGAGAATCTGGTTTGGCACGAAGAACCGGACTGCCAGACGCTCCGCCTCGTCGTCCGTGAAGTCCACGACAACATCCGTCACTTCGGCGGGGTCGCAATGCTGGCCATTGTCGCAGGGCAATAGTACCTCCTTTCGGGCAAGGTCTAATTTCACATGGGAGACCTTAATCACATCAAACCGCAGAAACAAACCGTTAATCCTGGGAATCTATTGCAAAAAAAGTTGGAGATGGCTTTTACTTTCTCCTCGCTAATCTTACAATTATCTGAACCAATCTTATATGCAATCGTTACCGATGAAGCGTCCTTTTCGCAATCGGGAAGTTCACTTTTGCGAATAATGGGATTAGTTGGAGGACAATCCACGGAGGTTTGAAATAGGCATCCATAGTGCTTAACCTCAATGTTCGCCTTCTGAGTATCAGAAAGCAGCAAGCAGAGGTTCTCGTCTTTGAATGGTTGTTGGTAATGTGACCCACCTGTCTTTGTTTTGATTTATCCAGACATAGATCTGATTACCGTCCGTCCAGCCTATAAGCGTATTCAATGCAATAATTAACGTGACATATCTGGGATAATCAGCATCGCACTCTCTGGCTATCTTCAATGCATCTAAGATAAGTTTCTCTTGACTAACCGTTGCCATAAAATTCATTCCCCTTTATTATTTAATAAAGATAGTAATTGTTTTCTTTACCGACAAAGATAGAGGGTTAATCCGCTATAATCTGGCAGTCTAATTTATAAAGAGCAATCCCATCCTGCTGATACGGGTGGCACAGATACAAAAATGGGACATTATTTGGGCCACTCTATACGAAAAATCCCCCTCAGACTAATCTGAGAGGGATTTCTGTGGAGCATAGGAGATACGAAAATCTTGTAAAACCTGCCACAGAGGACTGTAGAAATCATTATTGTACTGCGTTATATTGTGGGTGTAGGTATTGGAATTTACAGAAAATTGTCACATTTTTGTGACACGAAACGAATAAATCGTGTGACAAAATGATTCTGAAATACCAGATTGCCTTCAAACTTCGCCCCTATGGAAAGGAAAAGAGCCTTTTCCAAATCCAGCAACATGCTACTTTCAATGGTCAGCGACTGATAACCTCTACGGGCTGTCAGGTGAACAGCCTTGATGCCTGGGATGCGGAGAATCAGTGTGTGAAGGAAGGATATAAGGGACCAAAAGGAGAGACAACCATTTCTATTAACAACACACTTCGCAACTGTCGTGAGCAAATGGTGACGGCCTTCAGATACTTCGAGGCCAACGACATAAATCCGACGAAAAAGCAAGTTGCCGACAAGTATCAGGAAAGAATAAAGGGGATTGTACCCAAGAAGCCGGATCCGGAACCCAAAAAGGAACGTAAGCCTAAATCTTCGGACTTCTTTGAAGTTTACGACAAGTTTGTTAAGGAAAGCGGGGAGAAGAATGCTTGGACAACGGCAACCTATGCAAAGATGGAGACGATGCGGAGAGACCTCAAGGCTTTCAAGAAGAACCTAAAGTTCTCAGACCTAACTGAGTCTACCTTGGCGGAGTATGTCGCTTATTTCCGGGATGTCAAAAGACTCAGGACTCCCCGTAAGAAGAAAGGGGAAAGGGATGATTATGACCACGATGACATCATCGGCTTGAAGAACTCTTCCATCGAAAAGAAACTACGTTTTCTCCGTTGGTTCCTAAACTGGGCGACCGAAAACGGTTACAATACGAACATGGCTTATAAGTCATTCAAGCCGACACTGAAAACAACTCAGAAAAAGGTAATCTACCTTACCAAGGAGGAAATGGCCCGTGTCCGTAATCTTCAATTGTCAGGAGCCCAGGCATACCTGGAT
>CADCHE010000008.1:99479-155005 GCA_902801205.1 uncultured Bacteroidia bacterium | reverse complement strand
CCGACAGGCTCAGGCCCTTGTAACTGACTCCGAGCGTCGGCTGCATCGACACATCGCCCAACTCCAGGCCGCGCCAGACATAACTGCTTACGAAATCGGTGCCGACAGTGGTTTCCACCGTGTCTTGTGCCTTGGCGGTTGCTGCCCCGAAGAGCAGCAACGCAAGCGCACTGTATATGATCTTTTTCATAGGTTGTCTCAATTTATATCAACTAGTTGTAGCAACTTTCACCATGCTCGTAAATGTCGAGGCCTTCCTCTTCCACGCGCTTGCCCACGCGCAGGCCGTGGAATTTCTTGATGCCGAAAAAGAGCAGGAAGCCGGTCGACGCCGCCCAAAGGTCAATGACAAGAATACCCAGGCACTGCACGCCGAAAAAGTGCCATCCACCGCCGTAGAATGCGCCGCCGTCGGTCGCAAGCAAGCCCGTCAGGAGCGTGCCGAGGATCCCGCAGACGCCATGCACGCTGGAGGCACCAACCGGGTCATCGATATGTAGTTTGCGATCCACGAATTCAATGGAGAAGACCAGTACGATGCCGCAGACCAGGCCGATGAGGACAGCCCCGGACGGGGAAACGAGGTCGCACCCTGCCGTGATACCGACCAATCCCGCGAGGATGCCGTTGAGGGTCAGGGAGAGCGAGGGTTTTCCGTACTTGATCCAGGTCAGGAACATCGTCGCCAGGCCTCCGGCTGCCGCTGCGAGGTTGGTCGTCAGGAAGACATGGGAGATCGCCGTGCGGTTCACTTCGCCGGAGGCCGCCAACTGCGAGCCCGGATTAAAGCCGAACCACCCCATCCAGAGGATGAAGACACCCAACGCCGCCATCGTCAGATTGTGGCCGGGAATCGCGCGGCTCCTGCCGTCAGGGGTATATTTCCCGATCCGAGGTCCGAGCGCCAGAGCACCGGTCAAAGCCAGTACGCCACCGACGCTGTGGACGATCGCCGATCCGGCGAAATCGTGGAAGCCGAGGTCTGCAAGCCAGCCGCCGCCCCAAGTCCAATGTCCTTCAACGGGATAGATGATAAGGGAGATGATGGCGCTGTAAACCAGGTACATGGAAAACTTCGTCCGTTCTGCCATCGCGCCGCTCACAATCGTGGCGGAGGTGGCACAGAAAACGGTTTCGAAAATCAGGAAGCCCTCCACAGGCAGGTCACTTTTGTAGAAAGACAAGTCGCCCCAGTTTGGCGCACCGATAAAACCGGCGCCGTCGCTGCCGAACATGAAGCCGAAACCGGCGAACCAGAAAAGCAGGGAGCCGAACATGAAGTCCACGAAGTTCTTCATCAGGATGTTCGCCGTGTTCTTGCTGCGGGTGAATCCCGCTTCGCACAGCGCAAAGCCCGGTTGCATGAAGAAGACCAGCATCGCGGCCAGCAACATCCAGACCGTATCGAGGGAAATAGCTATGTCGTTCATTTTATATACGTTTAAGAGGTTCTACTTTTTGTCCCGGAGCACCGTGTCGCCGTGCTCTCCCGTGCGGATGGACCAGGTGTCGATGACATCGCTGATGAAGATGCGGCCGTCCCCGATTTCTCCGGTCGAGGCCGTCTTGAGGATTACCTCGACGGTCGGATCGACAAACCGGTCGCGGCATACGATGGTCAGCGCCACGCGCTCGATTACGTCCGTGGAATACTGGACGCCGCGATAGATGCGTTCCTGGCGGCTCTGGCCGATGCCATGCACGTTGTGGTATTCGAACCAGTTGATGTCTGCTGCGAGCAAGGCCTCCTTGACCTCCTCGAACTTCGTCTTGCGGACGATGGCTTCAATCTTTTTCATACACTGCTGTTATTTTAGGTCGGTTTTGTGTCCACGAGGGTATAGCACACCCTTTACAAGCGAAATGCGATATTTCACAAGTGATTAATAATTAATATTTTAAGTAAATACTATCTGCTAGGGTTGCAATGGGAATCCCAATACGTTCTCGACATAGTTCACGAAGGCCTCGTTACAGAGACGGACGCCGCCGGGGGTAGGATACTCCCCGGTAAAGTACCAGTCGCCGGGGTGGCCGGGACACGCTTGATGCAAGCCTTCTATGCTCTGGAAGACCAGTTCGACAGGTGTCTGCATCCCCTCGGGACGGAGCATCTCCACGATTTTGGCATTGATCTCTCCGACAGAGAAAGGCGCATAAATGTTCCTGACATGGTTGGCGGCCAACGGTTTCTCCCTGCAGGAGCGGCAGGTATCGATGATCAGCTGCTCCATGCCCCGCTCCCGGACCAGAGCGATGGCCGCACGGAAGGCGCAGAGTTCCTCCAGGTGCGACATATCGATACCGTAATAGTCCGGATAGCGGATCTGCGGAGAGCTCGACACCATCACGATCTTCTTGGGATGCAGGCGGTCGAGAATCTTGAAGATGCTTTCCTTCAGGGTGGTTCCGCGTACGATGGAGTCGTCGATGACCACGAGGTTGTCTTCGTACGGCACCAGCGAACCGTAGGTAACGTCGTATACGTGCGCGGCGAGATCGTTCCGCTCCGCACTTTCCGTGATGAACGTCCGAAGCTTGATATCCTTCCAGACCACCTTCTCGATACGCACATCATGGTCGAGCCGCCGGATCCCGTCCGTCATTCCATGGAACGCCACCTCCGCCGTATTGGGGATGTAGGAGAAAACCGTATGCGCAATATCGCCGCCGACGGCCTGCAGGATGGGCGCCGTCAACTGTTCCCCCAGCTTCTTGCGTTCACGATAGATGTCGGCGTCGGAGCCACGGCTGAAATAGATGCGCTCGAACGAGCAGGCGCTCAAGCGCTGCGCCGACAGGATTTGTTCCAGCAGGCTTTCCCCGTTCTTCCGCACGATCAGGGCCTGTCCCGGAAGGAGTTCGCAGATATCCGAGGCTTCCCGGTTGAAAGTCGTCTGGAGGACGGGCCGCTCGCTGGCCAAGGCGACAAGTTCCTCATCGCGGTAATAGAAGGCGGGACGGATGCCCCAGGGATCACGCACGGCGAACATCTCGCCACTGCCGGTCAGTCCGCACATCACATAGCCCCCGTCGAAGTGTGACATCGTGGTTTTCAGCACGTTGGCCATGCAGATATGGCCATCGATATAGCTCGTAAGACCAAGCCCCTCCAGTCCCTTGTCCGTCGCCTCGTCGAAAAGCCGTTCCACCTCCCGGTCCAGCCGGTGCCCCATCAGTTCCAGCGTAATGTACGCGTCGCCACGAAGCCGGGGCGACTGGCCTTGCGCAGTCAGGAACTGGAACACCTCTTCGATGTTGGTCATGTTGAAATTGCCGCACAGGCAAAGGTTCTTCGCCCGCCAGTTGTTGCGGCGCAGGTAAGGATGGACATAGGTCAATCCGCTCTTTCCGGTGGTGGAATAACGGAGGTGGCCCATGTACAGCTGCGCGCGAGCCGGCGCTTCGACCCGTTTGAATATCTCCGTGATGGCATCCGGACCTTCAGCCCTCTCCCGGAACATATACTCGGTACCCGCTTCCGCTTCCAGGTCCACATAGGCAAGGCCGGCACCTTCCTGACCGCGGTTGTGCTGCTTCTCCATCATCAGGTACAGCTTCTCCAGGCCGTAACGGGACGTGCCGTATTTCCGCTCATAGTAAGAAAGCGGTTTCAGCAGGCGGATCAGCGCCACACCGCACTCATGCTTCAATGGTTCCATGTCCGATACAAGCCTTGATGAAACTCATGAACAACGGATGCGGATGCAGCACCGTCGACGCATACTCGGGGTGAAACTGCGTGCCGAGATACCAGCGCAGCGAGGGAATCTCCACGATTTCCACCAGGTCGGCGTCAGGGTTCACCCCGACGCACTCCATGCCGGCATGTTCGAAGTCTTCCCGGTAACGGTTATTGAACTCGTACCGGTGGCGGTGACGTTCGCGGACGCTCTCCACGCCGCCGTACGCCTTGAAAGCGAGGCTGCCGGGACGCAGGACACAGGGATATTCCCCGAGACGCATCGTCCCGCCCTTCTGCGTGACGCTCTTCTGCTCCTCCATGATATCGATGACGTTGTGCGGCGTGGCAGGATTCATTTCGCTGCTGTCGGCATCCGCAAGACCTAGGACGTTGCGGGCGAACTCGATGACCATCATCTGCATTCCCAGGCAGATGCCGAAGCAGGGCAGGTCATGCGTGCGGGCATACTCCGCGGCGAGGATCTTCCCTTCGATCCCCCGCTGTCCGAAACCGGGGCAGATGACCACGCCGGCCATTCCGGCGAGGCGTCCGGCCACGTTCCCGCGCGTAAGCCCCTCGCTGTTCGTAAAATGGATCTTCACCTTTACGTCTTCGTAGATACCGGCCAGGGACAGGCTCTCCCGAATGCTCTTGTAGGCATCCTGCAAGTCATATTTTCCCACCATGGCCACATGCACCTCACGGCTTGCACCGCGCTGTTTCTCCAGGAACGCATGCCACGACTTCATCGCGGGCGTTTCGCCCACCGGGATGCCGATCTTGCGGAGGATGGCCGCATCGAGTCCCTGGCGCTGCATGTTCACGGGGACCTCGTAGATGCTGGGCAGGTCTTCACTTTGGATCACGCATTCCAAGTCCACGTTGCAGAAAGAGGCCACCTTCATCCGAAGGGCATCGTCAAGATGCCGCTCCGTACGCAGCACGAGGATGTCAGGCTGGATTCCCATCCCCTGCAACTCCTTGACACTATGTTGCGTAGGCTTCGTTTTCAGTTCCTCGGCCGCCTTCAGGTAGGGCACGTAGGTCAGATGGACGCACACGGCGTCGCGCCCCAAGTCCCACCGCAACTGCCGGATGGCCTCCATGAAAGGCGCGCTCTCGATATCGCCGATGGTGCCGCCCACTTCCGTAATCACGAAGTCGAGCAACTCCCCCTCCACGTCCTGCCGCAGCATCTTGCGCTTGATCTCGTCGGTGATGTGGGGCACCACCTGGATGGTCTTGCCAAGGTAGTCGCCCCGCCGCTCGCGGTCGATGACGGTCTTGTAGATGCGACCGGTGGTGATGGAGTTGTCCCGCGTCGTCCGGATCCCCGTGAAACGCTCATAATGCCCCAGGTCCAAGTCGGTCTCCATCCCGTCGGCGGTCACGTAGCATTCGCCGTGCTCGTAGGGATTGAGCGTTCCGGGATCGATGTTGATGTAGGGATCGAATTTCTGGATGGTCACCTTGAAACCGCGCGCCTGCAGCAACTTCCCGAGGCTGGCGGAAACGATGCCCTTCCCGAGGGAAGACACCACCCCGCCCGTAATGAAGATATATTTCGTATTCATTTGCATCACAACTTCATACAATACTCATTAACCGCCTGGGCAGCAGTGTGTCCGGAAGCCATCGCCCGGACGACCAGGGACGGACCGCTGAGCACGTCGCCGGCGAAGAATACATTCTCCCCCATGGCAGGCAGCTGCGGCTTCAGGAAGCCCATCGCCAGCAGGACGATCTCGGCTTCCACCACCTCCGGCTCGCCGGAAGGGACCATCTTCGGACGGCCGCCGGAAGGATCCGGCTCCCACGCGACGGGCTGGATCTCGACCCCGGTCAACGCGCCGTCCCTGCCCAGGAAACGCAGCGTATTGACACTCCAGCGCCGCTCGCATCCTTCTTCGTGCGAAGAAGAAGTCTTCAGCGTACGGGGCCACAGGGGCCAGGGATTGTCCGGATCGTCCGGTCCCTCCGGTGGCTTGGGCATGATTTCGATCTGCATCACGGACTTGCAGCCCTGGCGGTGCGCCGTGCCGATGCAGTCGGAACCGGTATCACCTCCACCGATCACCAGCACATGCTTGCCTTTGCAACTCACCCGTTCTTCCGGGGGGACCTCGGCGCCATACAGCACCCGGTTCTGCTGCGCAAGCAGATCAAGGGCGAAATACACGCCCTTCAATTCACGCCCCGGCACGGCCAAATCACGCGCCTGCGGGGTTCCTGTGGCGATGACAAAGGCATCGAATCCGACCGGCAACGCCTCGAAACTGACGTTTTCGCCATAACGGAAGACGACGCCTTCCTGCTCCATCAACGCGATACGCCGGTCGATGACGGTCTTGTTCAACTTGAAATTCGGGATGCCGAAACGGAGGAGCCCGCCCGCCTTTTCATTCTTCTCGAAGACCGTCACGGCATACCCCATGCGGTTGAGCCGGTTGGCGGCAGCCAGTCCCGAAGGACCGGAGCCGATCACGGCCACGCGGCGGCCGTTGCGGACCGGCGTGACGGGACGGACGAAATTCTCTCGGAAAGCGACTTCGGTGATGGCCGCCTCGTTCTCCCGGTTGGTCGTCGGCTCATGCAGCGTAAGGTTGAGCACGCACGCTTTCTCGCAGAGCGCCGGGCAGATCCGGCCGGTGAACTCCGGGAAATCGTTGGTGGCATTGAGCAGGCGATAAGCCTGTTCGAAATCGCCTTTGTACAAGGCATCGTTCCACTCCGGCGGGCGGTTGCCCAGCGGGCAGGCCCAGTTGCAGAAAGGGACGCCGCAGTCCATGCAGCGCGACGCCTGCAGCCGGCGGTCTCCGGTGTTGAGCGTCTGCTCCACTTCCCCGAAATCGTGGATCCGGTCATGAACGGGCCGATATCCGGCTTCTTTGCGGGATATCGTAAGAAATGCTTTAAAGTCTCCCATGGCGCATCAATATTGGTATTGGAGATTCTGTACTTTCTCTTCCAGAGCGCGCAGGCGCTCCTGCTCGAGGACATGCTTGTATTCGATCGGGACGACCTTGATGAAATCTTCCGCACAGCAGTCCCAGTCGTCCAGGATACGGCGGGCCAGCCGAGATCCGGTGTAGCGGTGATGCTGCACGATCAGGTCATGAAGTTCCCTGAGGTCGAGTTTGTCGTCCACCAGGGAGATCTCGACCATGTCCATGTTGCAATAGTAATCGAACACGTGGGCCGGGTCGTAAACGTATGCCATGCCGCCGGACATGCCGGCCGCGAAGTTGCGTCCGACCGGTCCGAGGACGACCACCCGGCCGCCCGTCATGTACTCGCAGCAGTGGTCCCCGGTTCCTTCCACGACCGCCTTCGCGCCGGAGTTGCGGACCGCAAACCGCTGCCCCGCCCGACCGGCGACATACATCTCGCCGCCGGTCGCCCCGTACAGGCAGGTGTTGCCGGCGATGATATTGTCCTCAGCATGGAAAGAAGACCGGGCGGACGGGCGGATGGCCACGCGGCCCCCGCACAAGCCCTTGCCGACATAGTCGTTGGCCTCCCCTTCCAGACACACGTCGACACCGGCGGCGAGGAAGGCGCAGAAACTTTGGCCGGCCGATCCTTCGAACTTGATTTTCAAGGTGGCGTCCGGCAGGCCTGCGGCGCCGTACCTGGCTGCGATACGGCCGCTGAGCATTGCGCAGACGGCTCGGTCGGTGTTGCTGATCGGGAACGTCAGGCTGACCTCTTCCTGTCGCATGACGGCAGGCTCCGCCGCCTTGATGATCTCGAGGTCACGGACCGGCGGCAGCGTATGGAGCGTCGCGCCGGACCAGCCACACGAACCTTCCTCGCGGTACAGGACGCGCGACAAGTCGACCCGCGCCGCTTTGGAGGATGAGTCGACTTCCTTGCGGAAAAGCAGCTCGGTATGCCCGACGATGTCGGACAGCTTCGTGAATCCCATCTCGGCAAGGTATTCCCGCACTTCCTGCGCCAGGAACGTGAAATAATTGACCAGGTACTCCGCCTTTCCCCGGAAGTGCTCGCGCAGCGCAGGATTCTGCGTCGCCACGCCCGTCGGGCAGGTGTTCAAACAACATTTGCGCATCATCACGCAGCCGAGCACGATGAGCGGCAGCGTGCCGAAACCGAATTCGTCCGCCCCCAGGAGCGACATCAGGATGACATCACGCCCGGTCTTGAGTTGTCCATCCACCTGCAGCCGGACCTGGCCGCGCAAGCCGTTGCGGACCAGTGTCTGCTGCGCCTCGGACAGGCCGATTTCCGGACTGATACCGGCGAAACGCATCGATGAAGCGGGCGAAGCGCCCGTACCGCCTTCGGCGCCGGAAATGACGATCAGGTCCGCCTTGGCTTTGGACACGCCGGCCGCAATCGTTCCCACGCCGCTCTCGGCGACCAACTTGACACTGATGGCGGCCGCAGGATTGACGTTCTTCAGGTCGAAGATCAACTGCGAGAGATCCTCGATGGAATAGATGTCGTGATGCGGAGGCGGCGAGATCAGCGAGATGCCCGGAATGGAATTGCGGGTGCTCGCGATAATGGCGTCGACCTTGAACCCGGGCAGCTGACCACCTTCGCCGGGCTTGGCGCCCTGGGCGATCTTGATCTGGATTTCCTCTGCGTTGACCAGATACTCAGCCGTTACGCCGAAGCGTCCGGAAGCCACCTGTTTGGTCTTACTGGACAGCGAAACGCCGTCCCTTTCCGTATGGTAGCGCTTGTTGTCCTCTCCGCCCTCACCAGTGTTGGAACGGGTTCCGAGGCGGTTCATCGCAATGGCGATGGCCTCGTGGGCCTCGATGCTCAAGGCACCGAAACTCATCGCGCTCACAACGAACTTTTTCACGATGGACTCCACGGGTTCCACCGCGTCGAGCGGGACGGGCGTGCCGCGCTTGAAATCCAGCAGGTCGCGGAGGAAGAGCAGGTCGCCCTTTCCGTCGACACGGGCGGTGAACTCCTTGAATTTCTTGTAACTGCCCATCCGCGTGGCGATCTGCAGCGAAGAGATCGTCTCCGGATTCCAGGCATGCACGATGCCGTCCTTACGGTAGTGGAACTGCCCGACATTGGGCAGGAAATCCTGCCCGGGGACATCCGTATACGCCTGCGAATGGAACCACATCGCATCGCGTGCGATCGTTTCCAGCCCGATGCCGCCGATGGTCGAACGGTCCGTGCCGAAATATGAACGCAACAGCCCCTCGTCCAGACCGATGCTCTCGAAGATCTTGGCGCCGCGGTAGGAACGGATGGTGGAGATGCCCATCTTGGCCATGATCTTCAGCAGGCCCTTTTTCATCGCTTCGATGTAGTTGGTACGGGCGGTGGCGTAATTGAGTTGGATCTTCCCGCCGTGCGCGAGACTGGAGATGATGGCGAAGGAGAGATACGGATTGATTGCGGAAGCGCCGTAGCCGAGCAGGAGCGCCGCATGCATGGTCTCGCGGATTTCGCCGCTCTCGACGACCAGCGCCGTCTGCACGCGCTTGCCCGTAGCGATCAGATGATGGTGCACCGCGCTGACAGCCAGCAGAGAAGGAATGGGGGCATGCTTCTCGTCCAGGTCCCGGTCGGACAGGATGATGTAGTTCACGCCCTCGTCCACGCACTGCTCCGCCTTGCGGCAAAGGTCCGCAAGGGCCTCCCGAAGATTGCCGGCCGCGGCAGCCGTGTCGGACGAGCAAGCGAAGCGCATCGGCAGCTTGACGGTCTTGAACCCCTTGTAGCGGATGTTGCAGAGCAGGTCGAGCTGTGTGTTGGTCAGGATCGGATGCGGCAGGCGGACCATCTTGCAGTTGTCCTCGTCCGGCGTCAGGATGCCCGTGCCGACACGTCCGATGTACTCGAACAACGACATCACCATCTGTTCGCGGATGGAGTCGATGGGCGGATTGGTCACCTGCGCGAACTGCTGCCGGAAATAATTGAAGAAGCTTTGCGGACGCTCCGTCAGGACGGGAAGCGGTGTATCGTTGCCCATCGAGGAGGTCGGCTCGATCCCGCGTTCGCACATGGGCCGGAGCGTGTTTTCGATGTCTTCGGCCGTGCAGCCGAAGAGGCGCTCCTTGTGCAGGAGATCCGCCTCGTTGTGCTCGACCTTCCGGCCGCTGTGCAGGTCCTCCAACTGGATACAACCGGCGGAGAGCCATTTGCGGTAAGGGTGTTCGGACGCAAGTTTCTCCTTGATCTCGGCGTCATACCAGATCTTTCCCTCCTTCGTGTCGACAAGCAGCATCTTGCCAGGCTCCAGGCGGCCCTTGCATTCGACTTCGGACGGATCGATGTCCAGCACGCCGACCTCGCTGGCGACGACCAGGATGCCCCGTTTTGTGATTGTATACCGCCCGGGACGCAGCCCGTTGCGGTCCTGGATCCCGCCGGCGTAGCGGCCGTCGCTGAAGAGGAGCGTGGCCGGGCCGTCCCATGGTTCCATCAGGATGGAATGATACTCGTAGAAGGCGCGCAGGTCTTCCGAGATGGGGTTCGTCCCGTCAAAACTTTCCGGCATCAATACGGACACGGCCTGCGGAAGGCTGAGACCGCTCATGACCAGGAACTCCAGGACATTGTCCAGGCTGGCCGAATCGCTCATATCGGGCTGGACGACTGGGGTAAGGTCGCCGATGTCGCCCAATGCCCCCGAATTGAGCACGCTCTGACGGGCCTGCATCCAGCTCCGGTTGCCGCGGATGGTGTTGATCTCGCCGTTGTGGCAGAGCATCCGGAAGGGCTGCGCCAGGCTCCACTGCGGGAACGTGTTCGTCGAAAACCGCGAATGCACGATCGCCATCGCGCTGGTGAACCACGGGCTCGTCAGGTCCGTGAAATACTCGCGCAGCTGACGGCTCGTCAGCATGCCCTTGTACACGATATTCCGCGCGGACAAAGAGCAGATGTAGCAATCCTTCCGGTACCGTTCGACATGTTTGCGGATACGGTAGAGTTTCCGTTCGAAAGCATCGCCCTCGACGAACTCCTTGCTGGTCACGAAGATCTGCACCGTGAAGGGCTCTTCCTTCAAGGCCTCCTCACCCAGGCAGGCCGGGTTGACAGGCACTTCCCGGACATGGCTCAGGATGCAGTCCTCGTGCTCCACCTCCGCACGCACGTCCTCCAGGACCTTGTCGCGACGGCCGGCATCCTTGGGCAGGAATACCAGACCGGTCCCGTAACGCCCCTTTTCGGGAACGGGAATCCCTTGAAGAAGAATGAATTCGTGGGGAATCTGGACCAGGATTCCGGCTCCGTCGCCCGTTTTTCCGTCGGCTCCCTCGGCCCCGCGGTGGCTCATGTTCTCGAGCACCGTCAGGGCGTTGTCCACCAACTCGTGTGATTTATCGCCACGGATATTGACTACCATGCCGACACCGCAGGCATCATGTTCCGATGCCGCATCATATAATCCTTGATTCATATCCGTTAGCTGATGAATAAAAGTTCACGGTACTTCGGCAGCGGCCACAGCTTGTTGTCGACCACTTCTTCGAGTTTGTCGATCGGCTTGCGCAGGTCGTACAGACTCTCCGCAATCTCGTGGTACGCCAGCGCACGCTCATACTCGTCCTCGATGGCGTTGGCGGCTTTGCGGGCCTCCTTCATGGCCAGGGCCTTTGTCCCGACCTCCTCGACGCGCTTGTTGATGATATCGAGAATGCGCAGTTCCGTGGTACAGGTGTCCAGGTTGCCGTAGATTTCCTTCGCGAGGGACAGTTCCTTCAGCAGAGCGGCCTTGTAGGCGGTCGCGGCTGGGATGATGTGATTGATGGCCATGCGGACCATCACGCGGGACTCGATCTGCACCTTCTTGACATAGGTCTCCCACTTGACCTCATTGCGGGCCAGAAGCTCCTTCTCGGTATAGACGCCGGTCTTGGTGAACATCTCCACGGAGGCAGGCTTGGTGAATTCGCAGAACATCTTCGGTACGTTGGTCTCGATGTCGAGGCCGCGGCGGACCGCCTCCTTCTTCCACGCTTCCGTGTAACCGTTCCCGTCGAAGCAGACCACGTCGATCACTGACTTGATGATGGGTTTGAGCGCATCCATGATCGCGACATTCGTCTCCTTGCCTTTGGCGAGTTCCGCTTCAACGGCATCCTTGAACGAGATCAGTTGCTCGGCGACGGCGGCGTTGAGCGTCGTCATCGCGCCGGCGCAATTGGCGCAGGACCCCACGGCGCGGAACTCGAAACGATTGCCCGTGAAGGCGAACGGCGAAGTCCGGTTACGGTCCGTGTTGTCCACGAAAATCTCCGGAATCTCCACGAGCCCCACGCTCTTCCCTTTCTTGCCCGCGATCTCGATCGGCGTGTCCGAGGGGACTTCCAGCAGCTTGCGCAGCACTTGGGTCATCGTACGCCCGAGGAAGGCGGAGACGATGGCGGGCGGCGCTTCATTGGCTCCCAGGCGATGGGCGTTCGTCGCGCTGGCGATGGTGGCCTTCAGCAACGCATTGTGCTTCTGCACGGCCGCAAGAACGTTCACGAAGAACGTAACGAACTGCAGGTTGCCCTTTGCGTCCTTGCCCGGCGCCAGCAGTTGGGTGCCCTTGTCCGTACCGAGCGACCAGTTGTTGTGCTTGCCGGAACCATTCACGCCGTCGAACGGCTTTTCATGGAGGAGCACCACGAAACCGTGCTTGCGCGCGATCCGGTTCATCAGGTTCATGACGAGCTGGTTCTGGTCGTTCGAAAGGTTTGTTTCCCCGTAGATGGGCGCCAGTTCGAACTGATTCGGAGCGACTTCGTTATGCCGGGTCTTGATGGGAATCCCAAGACGGTGACCGGCGAACTCCAGGTCACGCATGAAGGCGGCCACGCGCGGCGGAATGGCGGCGAAATAATGGTCGTCAAGCTGCTGGTTCTTGGAGGAATTGTGGCCGAACAGCGTGCGGCCGGTGATCATCAGGTCCGGGCGGGCGGCGTACAGGCCTTCATCCACCAGGAAATACTCCTGCTCCCAGCCCAGATAGGAATAGACTTTTTTCACGTCGGGGTCGAAATACCTGCAGATCGGCACGGCCGCGTCACTGACGGCCTTGAGGGCCTTTTTCAGCGGGGTCTTGTAGTCGAGCGCCTCGCCGGTGTAAGAGATGAAGACGGTCGGGATACAAAGGGTGTCATCGAGGATGAAGACGGGCGATGTCGGATCCCACGCGGTATAGCCGCGGGCCTCGAAAGTGGCCCGGATCCCTCCGCTCGGGAAGGATGACGCATCGGGTTCCTGTTGGGCAAGCATCTTTCCGTCAAAGGTTTCGATCACACCGCCCTTGCCATCGTAGTCGATGAGCGAGTCGTGTTTTTCAGCGGTGCCATCGGTCAAGGGCTGGAACCAGTGGGTGACATGCGTCACGCCATGTTCGATGGCCCATTCCTTCATCCCTCGGGCGACGCCGTCCGCCGTTTCACGGTCAAGCGGCTTGCCGCCTTCGATACAGTCGAGCAAGGCATGGAGACTCACCGCATCCAGATATTTGCACATCTTCTTGCGGTCGAAGACCAGCTCTCCGAAATAATCGGAGGTTTTGCCTGTGGGGGTCCAGGCGGGGACTTCCTTCTTCACGAAGGACTCCTTGACTAAATCAGATCTGTCCATAACAATGAAACCTTAAGAATAAAACACAATAAAAAACCGTCTTGAAAAGAAAAGCGGCTGGCCCCGCCGGGCCAGCCGCTTTATTGTCAATTCCTATCTGCCTCTTTTATGGATGCGTCGCATAAGGCTGGTGTTATACACACGCAGAAGCACTCGGAACCTGCTGGTTACGAGACTGCTGCTTAAAAAAGTTGCTAAATGAGTGTATCACTGCCTGTCTTGCTTTTCCGATTGCAAGATACGAAGAGTTTTTAAAACTTCGGCAAAAAATTTTAATTTTTTTTATTAAATTATTTTAGGAAGAAATACCGCCAGCAGACCGTTCATCGTCTCGGTCAGCACCCCCTGCCGTCGAGACTGCACGACGCGCCGGATCCCGCGGGGCGCGGCTCGAGGCCGACGTCCTTCGAATACAGCGTGACCGTGCCGTCTTCCAGCACATAGCACGGAATCCCGACATCTCCGATCTTTTTGGCCTCGTCGAAAGCCGGGCAGGAATCCCGCAGGTCCAGGAACTGTTTCAAGTTACGGACGTGCTTCCCGATATCGATCACCTCGAATCCGGGATTCCCTTCGACCTGCTTCTCCACATATTCGCAGTCCGGGCAGGTCTGCATGACAAACATCTTGATCATGGCCGCTACCGATACTTTGTAAAATCGTACTTCTCACGGAGCGCAGCCTGCGTCTCCGCATCCTGATGGGTAAAGAACGCCTTGAATCCAGGGCAGAAATTGATGTGCCACCGCCAGAAGCGGCCCAGGACCGATTTGGGATTCTTGTCATAATGGGCGCGGAACCGGCAGTTCTCGCACGGATAGGTCTGTTGTGCCATATATCTGATTCTTAAACAATTGCGCAAGTCGACGCCCGACTACATCATCAGGCGGATCCTTCCTTCCGATTTGCAGAAAATCTCCGGATGCGACATCACCACGGCATACACCATCTTCCCGTCCACCGGCGTGCGGTCCCTGCGGACGAACAGGCCGCGGGCGTTGATCTCGCGCGCGATCTGC
This sequence comes from uncultured Bacteroidia bacterium, assembly GCA_902801205.1. GTDB lineage: Bacteria > Bacteroidota > Bacteroidia > Bacteroidales > UBA932 > Cryptobacteroides. Next base: position 140,713 of record CADCHE010000008.1, on the reverse strand, counting down.
TCCGTCTTCATGCCGTATCCGGACGACGCAAGGACATATACGATGGCTTCTTCGATCTTCATCGGAATCATGCGCTTCCATTTGCGAAGATAACAAATATTTCAGACATGGCGGCGGGCGGCAGGCGAAACAGGATTTTACGTATCTTTGTCATATGAATCCCATCTCGATCAGATTGCTCGGCCAGCAGCTCATCTGCCCGCAGTTCACTTCGCCCCACGACGTGGTGGCGTGGATGGGAGCCATGCAGGCGCAGGAGTACAGCATGATGCGCTGGGCCGTGGCGATGCGGACCCAAAGACCTTCGGCGAAGGCGTTCGCCCGCGACTTCGACAGCGGCAGCATCATCCGCACGCACCTTTTCCGGACGACCTGGCAGCTTGTCACCGCGGAAGATTACGCCTGGATGCTGTCACTCTGCCGGAAAAAGGCCCTGGGCGGCCTTCGGGGGTGGATGCACGCCAACGCCATCGACATCCCCCGGAAAGAAGAAGACCGGATCAGCGCCATCTTCGAAGAAGTCATTTCCGGGAGGGCGGATGTCCTGAAAGATGACCTCGCACGCGCCCTTGCAGAAAGGGATATCCACATGGATGACCACCGCCTCTCCTATCACATCCGCCTCGCGGAACTGTCCGGCACCCTCTGCTCCGGCATCCTCCACCCCAGGAAACGGACACTGGCGCTGACCTCCGAACGCATCGCGCAGAAGCCCCTCCCGCCCAGGGAGGAAGCCCTCGCCCTGCTGGCCCGCAAGTACTTCCGCAGCCACGGCCCCGCCACGCTGGAGGACTTCGTCTGGTGGAGCGGCCTGAACGTCTCCGACTGCAAAAGCGGGATCGGCGCCCTGGGCGGCGAACTCTCCCGGGAGAAATGGAGAGGGCTGGTCTTCTACCTGCATGAGGGATGCCGCCTGCGCGGATTCCGGAGCGGGCGTATCCACCTGCTTCCCGCATTCGACGAATACCTGATCGGCTACAAGAGCCGCCACGTCGCCCTTCACCCGGACTTCCGCCACCATGCCCACGACAACACCGGCACCTTCTGGAATGTCATCCTCCAGGACGGAGAGGTCGTCGGCAACTGGAGCCTCCGTGGAAAGGAAATCCGAACGGCCGTCTTCAAACCGGGCGTCCAACTGGACGCATCGGCCCTCGAGCGCGAACGCGCGCGCTGGGAAAGTTACGCCAACGGCTAACGGAAGGGAATGTAACTGAAATTCGTTCCCTTTTTCGTTCCCACTCAACAAGAAAACCGCCCCTGGATATGTTCCAGAGGCGGTTTTGGTGCTCCCTTAGGGACTCGAACCCTAGACCCGCTGATTAAGAGTCAGCTGCTCTACCAACTGAGCTAAGGAAGCAGTTTCTCGTCAACTCTTTCGTGACCCGTTCGGGGCTCGAACCCGAGACCCCAACATTAAAAGTGTTGTGCTCTACCAACTGAGCTAACGAGTCTTTCCAACCTTACGGTTTGCTACCTTTTCCGTTCGGGATTGCAAAGGTATCGCTTTCGGTGGAATTATCCAAATATTTTTTCAGTTTTTTTGCACATAATCCTTGATGCGCTGTTCCTCGGCAAGGGGGCAGACGAGCACTTTCCCGTCGCGGACCGCGACGATGTAGTCCTTCAGGCCCGACACCACGACCTTTTCCGAACCGTCCGCATGAACGATGCAGTTCTCGCATCCGATCAGGCGGATGTCGCCCCCGATGATCTTGTTCCCGGTGCGCTCCGCATCCGCGCTGCCCGGGTCAGGGCAGGGATCGTCGGCGGAAGCGGGGATGTGGTCCTTCACGGAGCTGTAGCTGCCCAGGTCGGACCAACCGATGTCACCGGCGATCACATGGATGCAGTCGGATTTCTCCATCACCGCATAGTCGATCGACACGCTCTCGCACTGCGGGAACAAAGCAGCCAGCGTCTCGTGCTCCCCTTCCGTCCCGAACGACGCCGCGATCCGGTCCATCGTCTCCGACAGCGCCGGCGCATAGCGGCGCAGCTGGGAAAGGATCGTCCGGACGTTCCAGACGAAGATGCCCGCGTTCCAGACATAGTTTCCGTCGGCCAGATAGGCTTCGGCGGTCGCCCGGTCCGGCTTCTCCTTGAACGCATCCACCTTCACCACCTGCTCGGGCTGGTTCTCCGACATCCGGATGTACCCGTAGCCGGTCTCGGGACGTGAAGGCGTGATGCCCACGGTGACGATCGCCTCCCGCTGCTCGGTGAAGTTGAGGGCGCGGCGGAGCATCAGGGCGAACCGCTGCACGTTGATGACCAGGGCGTCGGCAGGCGTCACGATGACGTTCGAGTCCGGGTTCTGCGCGGCGATCTTCCGGCAGGCGTAGGCGATGCAGGGAGCGGTGTTGCGCGCCACAGGCTCGGCCAGGACCTGGCCGGCAGGCAGATCCGGAAGCTGCCGGCGCACCACGTCGACATATTTCTCGGATGTCACCACCCAGAAGTTCTCCTTGTTGCAGACCGGCAGCAGGCGCTCCACGGTGATCTGCAGCATCGTCTTGCCGATACCGAGCAAGTCGATGAACTGCTTGGGCATCTGCGGTGTGCTTACGGGCCAGAGGCGGCTCCCGACGCCGCCCGCCATGATGATTACATGCGTTTCCATATCCATTTCTCCCCGGGAAACAACCCGCTGGGATGGTAAATATAGAGATTTTAATCTATCTTTGCAAAGATATGCGGACACCGCAGCCCCCATCACATGGAAGAAAAAGACTACATCCTGCTACCGGAAGACCTGCAGAAAGCCATGAAGATCAATGGCTTGCCCGGACGGCTGCTCTCCCGCGCCGCCTACCGGCTGCTGGACCTGCACCGGATCAACGCGATGCAGCGGAAACTCCGCGGCATCACCGGGCCGGATTTCGCAGACCGCGTGCTCGAAGAAGTGGGCGTCACCTACGACATCGCCCCGGAAGACCTGGACCGTATTCCCGCGCAAGGCGGTTTCATCACCGTCTCGAATCATCCGTTCGGCAGCATCGACGGCCTGACCCTCTGCGCGACCGTCGCCCGGCGCCGCCCCGACTACCGGGTCCTGACGACCTTCCTGCTGGCCCTGATCCCCGGGCTGAAAGACAGCTTCATGCCGGTGGACAACCTGACGAAGGGCGGCAGCAGCCGGAGTTTCACGGGCATCCGCATGGCCCTCAGTCACCTTGCGGACGGCGGGCCGATGGGGTTCTTCCCCGCCGGAGAAGTCTCCACCTGGCAGAAGAAGGGCAAACGCGGCCGTCCCGACGGGAAGCGCGTCATCGAAGACCGGCCGTGGGCGGACAACATCGCCAAGATGATCCGCGGGGCCGGAATGCCCGTCATCCCCATCTTCTTCGAAGGCACCAATTCGCGTTTCTTCCACCTGCTGGGGCTCATCCACCCGCGCCTGCGGACCGTCCGCCTGATCCACGAGATGCTGAACAAGAGAGGCACCTGCGTCAAGGCGCATTTCGGCGACGCCATCCCGCCGGAGACCATCGCCGCGATGGACGACCACACCCTTGCGAAATACCTCAGGGACAAGTGCTACGCGCTTGCGCCTGAAAACTGATAACCGACTTCTTTATGCGAAACATTTGGAAAAAAGCGCTTTCCTGCGGCGCGCTGATCGCAGGTGCCCTCATGATGACGGGGTGCCTGGCAGGAAGATACATGTGCAACTACGCACTGCTCCCGGAAGAACACGGAAACGACATTGAAGGCGACCGCGCCAAGACGGAAGGCCGCTATCCCGGCATCCTCGCCTGGTACGACGGCCTGCACGAGAAAGGCGTCTTCCGCGACACGACGATGACCGGCGAGAACGGATACAAGCTGCATGCTGTCTATGCCCCCGCCGACGGCCCCGCCGAAGGGACGGCCGTCGTCGTACACGGCTACACCGACAACCACATCTGCTTCCTCAACCTCGTTCGGATGTACCGCGACTCGCTCCATTACAACGTGATGGTGCCCGACCTCCATTACCACGGGTATTCGGAGGGACGCGCCGTACAGATGGGCTGGCTCGACCGCCTGGACGTCCGCCGCTGGGCGGAAATGGCACACGATATCTGGAACGACGATTTCCTGGTGGTGCACGGGGTCTCGATGGGCGGAGCGACGACGATGATGCTCAGCGGCGACGACCTGCCGCCCTATTTCCGCGCGTTCATCGACGACTGCGGCTACTCTTCTGTCTGGAACCAGTTCGCCCACAACCTGAAAGACTCTTTCCACCTGCCGCCCTTCCCCGTCCTGAACAGCGCCAGCATCGTTTGCAAGCACCGCTACGGCTGGGGGTTCAAGGAAGCCTCCTCGCTCAAGCAGCTCGCCAAATGCGACCGCCCGATGCTTTTCATCCACGGCGAGAACGACGACTTCGTGCCCACGGCCGACGTCTACAAGAACTATGAAGCCAAGACACACGGCTACAAGGAGATGTGGATCGCGCCCGGCTCGGAGCACGCCATGGCCTACAAGGACCATCCCGCAGCGTACACCGAGCATGTCCGCCAATTTCTCAAAAAGGCCAAGAGCCTTTGAACCAAGTAGATATGCGAAAGCACATCTTCTTTTTCTTCAGCATTTTCCTACCCCTGGCGGCGACCGCGGCGACTGCAGGCGACGCCCCTGAAAAACAAGTCAAGCAGGGCTGGTCGCTCAGCGCCCTCCCCTGCGCGTCATACTCCACGGATCTCGGGTTCCAGTACGGCGCCTTCGGCGACGTCTACCACTACGGGAACGGCGACACCTACCCGGACCCGCTCCACAAGTTCAGCTGGGAGGCCTCGCACTACACGCAGGGACGCTCGCGCTTCTTCCTGGCCTACGACTCGAAGTACCTGGTCCCGAAGATGCGCATAAACCTCTCCGCCACCTACGTCGACGACCCGCTCTACAGTCTTTACGGCTATAACGGGGCAGCGACCGTCTACGATGACGCACACCCCGAGTACTACTACATGAACCGCGACATGCTCCGCCTCCTGGCCGACTTCCAGGGCCAGATCATACCCGGTCTGCAGTGGGTGGGCGGCGTCAGCTTCTGGAACTTCAAAACCGGTACGGTCAAGGAGAAATTCGGCTATGACCCTGCCGCCACCCTGTACTCCGCCTACCGGGCGTCCGGGCTGATCGAAGACAACGAAGCCGCGGGCGGCAACCGGCTCGAGGTGAAGGGCGGCCTCGTCTACGACACCCGCGACATCGAAGCTGCGCCGAACAAAGGCATCTGGGCGGAACTCTACCTGAACGCCTCCCCTGACTTGGGGGATTCCTACAAGTACGCCAAGCTGAGCGCGCACTGGCGCCAGTACCTGCGCATCCCGCTGGGGTGGATCAAGGCCGGCGACCCGGTCTTCGCCTATCACCTCGCCTACCAGGGCACCGTCGCCGGCGAAGTGCCTTACTACATGCAGCAGAACATCAACTTCCTGGTTCTCCGCCAGATGATCTCCGAAGGCCTCGGCAGTTACAATACCCTCCGCGGCACCTATGCCAACCGGATGATCGGCGACGCCTACGCCTGGGCGAACGCCGAGCTCCGCGTCAAACTGGTACAATTCAAGTTGTTCCGCCAATTCTTCTACATCGCGGCGAACCCGTTCTTCGACTGCGGTGCCATCGTACAGCCCTACCGGGCCGAACGCATGGCCGCGTCGGCGCAGACGATCGCCTCCGCGAAAGCCGCCGGCTACTCCGACGCGCTGCGCTTCGTCAAGGATCAGTCGCGCATGTTCATCTACACCGCCGGCCTGGGCATGAAGCTCGCCTGGAACGAGAACTTCATCCTCTCCGCGGAGGTGGCGCACAATTTTAAGGAAGGACTGGGCAGGCCGCTCTGGATCTCGCTCGGGACGAGCTACAGCTTCTAGACGTCGAAAGACTCATCGATCGCCTTCGTGCGGCCGATCACGTCGGTGAGCATCAGCATGTTGGACGCAACTTCACGGACCGTCCGCCAAGCGCCGCCCTCACCGAGGGCGTACCAGGTATTGTCGCTGTCCTCGATGCCGTCGACGAAACCGACCTGCGGGAAACGCTCCTGCAGGCTGCGCCGAAAGACTTCCGTGTAGCGGCGGCACAGCAGGCCGACTTCCTCCTCGAGGCTCTGCTTCGTCTCCTCTTCCTGCAGGCGCGCATAGGCGACTTTCAGGGCATCGTACTCCGTGCCCCGGAGGATCTCCGTGCGCGAGTCCGTCTCGTTGAGCACCCAGCAGTGGTCGATGTCGCGCAGGTCGCGCTCCAATTCGCCGGTGATGTCGTGCAGCAGGGAGAACTTCACGCCGGAGAAGAGGATCCGGTCGTTGCCCTCGAAGGCGAACTTGATGCGGCTGAAATCGATGCCGAGGGAGACTTTATAGTAGTACTTCTTGAGGTACAGGATCTTGCGCACGCCGCTCTCTTTCAATCCGACGGCGGCAAGCAGTTTCCCGACGGGACCGACCTCGGGCTGCAGGTCCTTGAAACGCGCGTCCGTGAGCAGCGACGGCAGCGCTTCCTCCTTCACCACGTACCCCTTCTTGGCGTATTCCATCTGCTCGAGTTTGAAGGTGAAGTTGACGTCGCCCGGAGCGGCATCCGTCTGCATGCGCGTATCGAGGCGGCTTTCCAGGTCGCGGTTGCGGTCTTCCAGCTGCGCCACCTGGTCGCGCAGAGCCCGTTCTTCCTCCGCCTTGGCCAGCAGTTCATCCTGCCGCTTCTCGAGCATGCCCTGGAGCAGCCGCGAAGCGGGCCGGAAGGCCAGGAACGCAAGCAGGACGGTGACACCGTTGGAGAGGACGACGGCCATCGGGGCCATCAGGCGCGGGAACAGCGCGAAGAATGCCACGTTGAAGACGATGAGCAGGGCGCACACGGCCACGGCGAGGGTGCTGACCGTCACATCCCTCGGGTCCAGCACCTCACGGATACGTTTTTTGAAGAACAGTCCGAACATGCAGCGATATCTTTGTACGGAAACAAAGATACACTTTTTATTTTTATCTTTGTAAGAGAGCCCGTACCGATGGAATCCCGTACGTACATAGCGATCGACCTGAAGTCGTTCTACGCCTCCGTGGAGTGCGTGGACCGCGGCCTGGATGCCCTGCGGACCAACCTCGTCGTCGCAGACCCCTCGCGGACGGAGAAGACGATCTGCCTGGCGGTCTCCCCCTCCCTGAAGTCGTACAGCATCCCCGGACGCGCCCGCCTGTTCGAGGTGGTACAGCGTGTCGAGGAAATCAACGCAGGCCGGATGCGCCGTGCCCCGGGCGGGCGCTTCCGCGACGTGTCCACCGACAATCCGACCGTCGAGGCCGACCCTTCCCTCGCCCTGGGCTACATGGTCGCCCCGCCGCGGATGGCCCATTACATGGAAGTCAGCAGCCGGATCTACGGCATCTACCTCAAATACATCGCCCCGGAAGACATCCACGTCTATTCGATCGACGAGGTGTTCATCGACGTCACGGCCTATCTGGAGAGTTACAGCGAAACGGCGCACGAGCTGGCGATGCGGATGATCCGCGACGTCCTGCAGACCACCGGAATCACGGCGACGGCCGGTATCGGGCCGAACATGTACCTGGCGAAGATCGCCATGGACATCGAGGCGAAGCATGCCGCCCCCGACCGGGACGGCGTCCGCATCGCGGAGCTCAACGAGCGGACCTACCGGCAGAAGTACTGGAGCCACCGCCCGCTGACCGACTTCTGGCGGGTAGGACGCGGCATCGCCGCCCGGCTGGAAGGAGCCGGCCTGTTCACGATGGGCGACATCGCCCGCTGCTCGGTGGGCAAACCCTACGAACGCTTCAACGAGGAACTGCTGTACCGCCTGTTCGGGGTGAATGCCGAACTGCTCATCGACCATGCGTGGGGCTGGGAGCCCTGTACGATCGCCGACATCAAGGCCTACCGGCCGCAGGGCAGCAGCCTCAGCAGCGGCCAGGTCCTTCAGGAGCCGTACCCGTTCGCCAAGGCCCGGCTCGTCGCGCTGGAGATGGCGGATTCCCTGGTGCTGGACCTCGTGGAAAAGAACCTCGTGACGGACCAGATCGTCTTGAGCGTCGGCTACGACATTTCCAACGTCTCCGGCGGAAAGAAGGCCGACTGGCAGGGAAAGACCGAGACGGACTACTACGGGCGCGCCGTCCCCAAACCGGCCCACGGCTCCATCAACCTCGACGGTTTCACCTCCTCTACCGAATTGATCCTCAAGGCAGTGGCAGAACTGTTCGACCGTATCGTCAACCGCCGGCTCTCCGTGCGGAGGATGTATGTCGTCGCCAACCACGCGACCGACCGGCGCAGCGCACCGGCCCTGCAGCTGAACCTCTTCGAAGCGCCGGTGGACACCGAGAAGGAGCATCGCGGACAGGAGGCGATCCTCGCCATCCGCAAGAAGTTCGGGAAGAACGCCATCCTCAAGGGAATGAATTTCGAAGAAGGGGCTACCGCCCGGGAGAGGAACGCCCAGATCGGCGGCCACAAAGCCTGACAGCCATGGAAACCGACCACAGATACGACGACCTGCTCGACCTGCCGCACCCGACGTCCGCCAGGCATCCCCGGATGTCGATGACCGACCGGGCCGCCCAGTTCTCCCCCTTCGCCGCCCTGACGGGATACGGCGACGCGATTCTCGAAACCGCCCGGCGGACGGACGAACGACGCGAACTCGACGACCAGGAGAAGGCCTCCCTCGACGAGGCGCTGGGCTGGCTGCGCAGCCACCTGGCGGAACGGCCTCCAGTGCGGATCACCTACTTCCGCCCCGACCACCGGAAAGCGGGGGGCGTCTACCTGCAGCGCGAAGGACGCGTCCGGAACATCGATGACGGCACTGCCACCCTCGTCTTCGATGGCGGAGACAGCGTTCCTTTGCTGGACATCGCCGCGCTGGAACGGATTCCGTAGGGGGTTACAGCCGGCAGGAAACCGACGCACCGGACCGGACGGCCTTCGAAAGGACCACCCGGGGCTTCGCGCCGGACACATCCGTCACCTTCACGTTCAGCCCCTTGGGGGAACGGGTTACTTCCACGTCGAAATCACCGCCGAACGCGCGGACATGGCGCAGGGCCGCGGCATCCCAGCCGGCGGGCAGCTGCGGCGTCATCGTGAAGGAAGACAGCCCCGTCGGACGGATGCCGAACAGGCCTTCGGTGAAGACCCGGCAGTACAGGCCGCTCTCCGCGGACAGGTGGCGCATCGCCCCTTCGTCGCCCCGACCGGGGGTATAGGCTTCCACGGCATACGGCACGTGGCCGCCCAGGAGCCGCTGGGCGGAATAGGCCTGCAGGAAAGGCATCACCCGGTCGGCGGCGCCGCTGTACAAGGCGCCGCGCATCGCATAGAGCGTGGAGCGGTCCCAGAGGGTGGGCGTCCCCTGCTGCGTCAGGAGGCCGTCGGGCGTCCAGAGCTGATCGGAAAAGAGGGCGTCGAGCGTCGCATCGCGCCGGTGGAAAAGACCCACGGTGAGCGGTGTGCTGATCCAGGAACGGAGCAGGTCGCCGCCCGCATAGTACCGGTAGGTGTCATACCCCTGTACCGAAGCGCCGAAATACGCCTCGATGGCCGAGGACATCTGCGCCGCACGGGTACGGAAATCCTTGATTACAGATGACTTGGCACCCACTTCGGCACCGAGCCAAGCCGCAGACAGAAGGGCATCGTAATACAGGCAGGAGGTATTCAGGTTCGCCTTGCCGGCCGGGAAGCGCCCTTCCAGTTCGTCGGTGTCGGAGGCGACGACGCCTTCCGGGGTCAGGTGGCGGCGGCAGTACTCCAGGCACCAGGTAACCAGCGGCCAAAGTTCGGCGGCAACCGCTTTGTCGCCGCTTGCCAGCGCGAAGCGGGCGGCGCCGTAGGCGATCATCGCCATGTCCCCGCGGTCGCCGGCCCCGTTCCAGAAATCCGTTCCTTCGGCGATGATCGAAGAAGGGATCGGCCGGTATTCAGGATTCATGTAGGCGGCGAACCAGCGGAAGCTGTTCAGCGCAGCCTCACGGCCCAGTGCATAGCCGGTGAACGGGAAGAACGGGTTGATGTATTCCGCCTGGTCATTGGCCCAGACGGCGGCGTAGTAGGCATTTCCGCCCGGGCTGTGCACCGGGCCGTTTTTGGTGGCGAAGATGCTTTCGCATCCCCGGACTTTCGCGAAGGCGAACATCGTATTGAGCACATCGTCAGGCGTTTCCAGCACAAGGTCGCGCTGCAGCGAGGCCACCAGCGCACGACGCGCTTCCAGCGAAGCAGGGCCGTCCGGGAAGGCGGTCTGCTCATCCGGACGGAAACCGGCGATGCACGCGCTGAAGCGCACGGAAGCACCGGGATCGAGCCGGAGGGTCTTTCCCTCGACATGACGGATCATCCGGTAGGCGCCGTACACGCCGTCCGCGGCCTCGGTCGTCCAGGTTTCGTCCACATCGGGGACCTCCACCCGGACCGGGCGGTCGCCGGCATTCTCCAGGACGTATTCCTGCAGGAAAGCCGGGCTGTCCGTCGAAGGGAATAACGTTCGGGTAAGGTGCAGCGTGGCATTACCGGCCGTGGTAAGGTCGCTTTCAATGCGGAGCGTACCGTCAAGGAACAGCGCGCGGACCTTTTCAGAAAGCCGCGGTGCGCCGTCCAGCAGGATCCGGCCGGGCAGGTCGTCGGCGAAAGAGCGTTGCAGCGAGGCATGCGTATTATTGGGGACCGTGCGGAGCATCGGCCACACGACGTCCGCCACGACGGAGACGGAACGGTCTTCGGCGACACGGTACCGGACGATGGAAGACACGCGCTGCCCGCTCATCTCGATGAAGTCGCCGTGGGGCAGGTCGCCGGCCGGTTCCCAGGCCAGGACACCGGGAGAAGCGATCCGCCAGCGGCGGGGCTTCGACAACTGCGGTTCATCGAAGACGATGCGTTCGGCGACGGAACGGAGCGCGGCCGCGTCTGCGGGAGCGACACCACAGCAGGCGACCTCCCCGGAAAACGGCTTTCCGGCGATGAGAAGATAGTTGACGCACGCCTTCAAGTAAGCGCCGGCAAGATTCTGATGATGATTATCCTCCGCAAGGAGCCGGATCCCGGGGTAAAGCTGGCCGGCGAGCGTAAAGGCGTCGCCGATCGGCGAGACACGCGTCCCGCCCTGCAGCGCCATCTGGCGGCATCCCTCGCGGAGGTGTGCATCAAGCGACTCCGCCGTTCCGAACACTTCCGCGTCACCGCCGGGCAGGTTCGGATAGGTCCACGTGCGCTCCAGGAAAACGGTGCAACCGGGCGAGGCGCGCAGCACGCTGTCCTTGAGCCGGAGGAAATGGTCGAGGATGGAGCGGTGCCCCCACAGTGCATATTTCGCCGGGGTGCAGCTCTGGTCCTGGAGGAAGGCGAAGTCGTAGCCGCCCGCGTCGACGGCCGCCCGGGAGCGTTCGATCTCCAGGTGCTGGCCGAAGGTCCGGCCGCCGTGCAGGTACTTTCCGATCTGCAGTTCCAGCCCCTGGCTCCGGGAAATGTCCTGCAGCATGGAGTCCGTATGGCAGACATACGTGAAGGAATTGCCGATACACAGGACACGGACCTCGCCGGGTGCCTTCGGGCGGTCGGGAACGGCAAACTCCTGGCAGAAAGCCGCACTGCAGAGGGACAAAGCGAGAAGGAAGAAGAAAAATCTTTTCATCATCATGCGGTTTGAAGTGTAAAGATAGTCATTTTTCGGTATATTTGTCTTCAGACCAACGCACACAAGCATGAACGCAAAAACGCTCACGATCGCATTCCTGGCGGCGATTCTCGCCTTCCCCGCCGCCGCACAGGACCCCTATGCAGGGAAAAGGGAAGGATGGCTGCAGACCGCCGAAGCGGCGAAACCGGCGCTTCACCTGACCACCGTCAAACCGGTCGCCATCGTGCAGGCAGTCCGCGACGAACATGCCTTCCAGGGCTGGAAATACGAGCCCGTCGGCAAGCCCGAAGACCTCAAGGAACGCAACTTCAAGGAGCTGGAAACCGTCACACTCGACTTCGGGAAACACTTTGTGGGGTATTTCTCCTTCCATACGAAGACGCTCAGCCGCTGTCTCGATGCGCCGGTACGCCTGAAGTTCACCTTCGGCGAAGTGCCGGCGGAGCTGAACACGCCCTTCGACCCGTGGGGGAAGGACCGCCTGGGACGTGCCTGGATGCAGGACGAGACCATCACCCTCACCCGGCTGGATGAATGGGTCCGCATCCCCCGCCGCATCGCTTTCCGGTATGTCAAGATCGAGATGATGGGCTGGCCCGGCGCCGGTTACGACTTCGCCGTCGACGACTTTACGTTCACCGCCCAGAGCACGGCGGGCGAGGTGCAGACCTCCCTGGAGCCCGGCTGCCCCGAACGCATCCGGAAGATTCACGACGTGGGTGTGGAAACCCTGCGCGAGTGCATGCAGACCGTCTATGAAGACGGACCGAAGCGCGACCAGCGCCTGTGGATCGGAGACATGTACCTGGAGGCCCTGGCCAACCGGTACTCGTTCCGGAACTTCGACCTGACGAAACGCTGCCTCTACCTCTTCGCCGCCCTCGCACGGGAAGACGGCGTGCTTTTCGCCCCGGTCATCGAAGACCCGGTGCCGCACCCCCAGTACGGCACATACATCACGCCCTATGCCCTGCTGTGGAACGTCGCCCTGCTGGACTACCTGGAAGACACCGGTGACACCGCCGCCGCGGACGACCTGTTCCCTGTCGCGAAGGTGCAGATCGCCGAAGGGCTCTCCTTCGTAGACGAGCGGGGAATCTTCGACGTCGCCAAGAAGCCCAGCTGGCTGTTCATCGACCACCGGGCGGGGCTGGACGTGTCCGCCTCCATGCAGGGCGTCATGATCTTCGCCCTGCAGAAGACCTATGAACTGGCCCGCCGGCTGGGCCGCGAAAAAGAAGTGGCACAGTACCCGGCGCTCATCAAGAAGATGACGCAGGCCGGTCGGAAGTACCTGTATGACAAGAAGTCCGGTCTCGTTCTGAGCGGCCCCGACGCCCAGGTCAGCATGATGAGCCAGTCGTGGCTCACCATCGCGGGCGTCCTGACGTCGAAGGAGAGCGCCCGGGCGATCCGGACGGCCCTGCAGACGGAAGGATGCGTGATGCCCGGCACGCCGTACGGCACGCACTACCTGGTGGAAGCGATGCTCTGCAGCGGGATGGCCGACGAGGCGCGCGCCTACGTGGAAGATTACTGGGGCGGCATGGTGGACAAGGGCGCCGACACCTTCTGGGAAGCCTACGACCCCACCGACGACCTCTACTCCCCTTACGGCTTCCATCCGCTGAACAGCGCCTGCCATGCCTGGAGCTGCACGCCCGTCTACTTCATCCACAAGTACCCGGAAGTTTTCCAGCGCTAGTTTTTTTTTACGGGAAACGCCGGTTTTTCCGTAAAAAACGCTATTTTTGGATCAAAGTATATTGAACGTTATAACTATCTGCCTATGAAATGGATGAAAACCTTGGCCGTCGCAGCCATGCTGCTGACGGTCTCTTCGGGCGCCTACGCCCAGGTCAACCTGAAAGCCTTGAAGGAAAAGGCGAAACAGGAAGCCGAGAGAATGAAGCAGGAAGCTGCGGCGAAACTGAAAGAAACGGTGGACTCCACCGTGAACGCCGCCAAGGCCGATGTGAACAAGAAGGCCGGTGAAGTGCTCGGTGCCGCGAATGAAGCGACGGGCGGACTGCTGGACGCCACCGGCGCAACCGCCGCCGTGGCCGGTGCAGCCGGACTCTCCGGCATCGGTTCCTTCTCCGGCAGCGGAGACTTCCTCAACAGCGGGAAGACCTGGTATGTCAGCGCCGAGGGTAGCAACAAGAACGACGGGGCCTCCGCCGCCACACCGCTGAAGAACCTCCAGAAGGCCATCGACAGCGCTGAGAGCGGTGACATCATCCTCGTCGCGGAAGGCAACTACCTGGGTACGCTCGACGTCGGCTACATCGAGGTGAAGGACAAGTTCCTCTCCCTGGTGGGCGGCTACACCGCCGACTTCTCGCAGCGGAACCCGTATGTCCACCGCACCACCATCATCACCGGGCCGGACCATGTCAGCAAGAACGGTGCGAAAGCCCTGATGAACCTCGATGCGAAGGGGGGCGGCATCATGCTGGTTGACGGCTTCGGCTTCGACCTGGGTGGCCAGAACAAGTATGCTGCACCCGTGGACGACCCGCGCAACGGATGGCCGGAAGGCTGCCTGACGGGCCGGATGCAGGAGATCGGCCAGGGCCTCAGCTGTGAAGGCGGCACCGTGGGCGGCGCCGCGCAGAGCCACCAGCTCATGCACGGCAACATCGAAGGCAAACTGGTCGTGCGCAACTGCGTCTTCGCCAACGGCTGCTACTACGGCATCCAGATGATGAACATCGCCGGCGACTGGGAGATCTACAACAATGTCTTCGTCTCCAACGTCTATGCGGCGTGCCAGATCGACTCGATGAACAAGGACGCCAACAAGTGCTCCGTGGACTTCCACCACAACACGGTGCTCTTCTCCTGGTGCCGCACGAAGGTGCAGGAAGACATGGGCTTCGGCTTCCGCTTCATGTCGCGCGTGGACGCTTCCGTGCACGACAACATCTTCGGCTGCAACAACTACGGCGCGCTGGAGTACACGCACAAGGATCCGAACAAGTCGATCGAGGCGCTCCGGAAGGTCTCCGTCAAGAACAACCAGTTCTTCATGAACAAGGGCGACATCGTGCTGCCTTCCGCTTCCGCGATGTGGCTCTTCGTCCGCTGCGACCAGTTCGAGGACGTCGAGGACATCGACGAGGAAGGCGGCAACGTCGAGCTCAAGGACGCGAAGTTCGCCGAGCGGATCAACCAGCCGTACCTCAACGGCTTCGCCGGGCTGAAGATCATGCAGTCCTCCTCGTTCGATGCCAACTCCGCGGCCAACCTGTACCGCCAGGCACACGGCCTGAACATGCAGGGCAGCGAAATCGTCCGCCCGAGCATGTGGGCGAACCGCTATCCGTTCGAGGAGTGCTACAACCTCTTCGGCGCGCTGGCGGGCTGCGGCGCACAGTAGACCGGTCGTACCGGGAATCCTTCGAGAGGCTGGCCCGTCATCAACGGGCCAGCTTTTCTTTTGCGGCCTTCGCCTTCATGTCCTCGCCGCCGTCGCGCAGGCCGCCGCCGAAGCTGGCGCCAGCCCCTTTCCGGTTGAACCGGTACGAGAGGTTCAGCATCACACTGCGGCCGAAAAAGGTCTTCCAGTGCTCGGCGGAGTACTGCGACATCGTTTCCGTGCTGAAAGAGGGCGTGGAATCGAGCAGGTTGTTTCCCGACAGGCTGACCGCGAGCGCGTCCTTGCAAAACCGCCAGCCGACCAGGGCGCCCAGGTTGTGCAGGTTGACGTCGGCATGCGCCTCCGGGCGGAGGAAGCGGTGTCCGTTCCATGCATAGCTGAGCATGGAGAACCCGTGCTTCCCGAACTGGTAATTCACCTTACCGGAAAGGGAGACTGGAAGATACGACTGCAGGACGTCGCCGCCTCGTTTTCTGTTCTCGACCCAGCTCAGGTCGGCCGTCGCGGCGATGCGCACCCGCTTGCTGGGCGTCCCGGAGAAATTCGCCCGAAGAAGGGGCGACTGAATACCGAGCTTTTCCAGCCGGTCACCGGAAAACTGCGGCAGAACGGCATATTTCTCCATAAGCGTGACAGTCATTCTGCCGCTGAGCGGTTTGAACCGGCACATGTAAGAGAAGACCGCACGCAAGTCTATTTTCCCGGAAGCATTGTCATAGGTACAGAGCGTCGTCCCGGCCGGCACGGCATAGGCGCCCCAGGCTCCCGGCGTATCGAACCAGACCATGCGGGGCGTCACGGCACGGTCTTCCAGGGAAACGGTCAGCTCAACGTGGACAGACTCCTGCCGGCGGGTCATCTTAGAATACTGCCCGGTGAAGGAATGCAGCATGGCCGCCTTCAGGTCCGGGTTTCCGGCCAGCAGCTGCAAGGAATTGTCGTCATTGACCCGTCCGCGCAACTGATCGAGTGCAGGGACCTGCGTCATCCCACTGTAGTTGAAGGAAAAGTCATTTTTGAACCCCACGGAGACAAACGGCCGGAAGAACGGGAAGAGCCAGGATTCCGTACGTCCCGTCGCGAGGGCCGACACATCCCGCTGGCGCGCGGCACCGCCGTACAGGCCGGCGGAGAGATTCCAGAGCCGGGAACGGACGACCATCGAAGCATTGCCCAGGTGCTCCGTCTCATTGAAGGAGTAATCGTATGTATTGGGGAGGTTCAGCACGGGAACACCCGGAAGGAGGTCATAGGTCGTCTTCCGGTCTTTCCGCCGGTCCAGGGAGCACTCATATCCGAAGTTCAGCACGGCGGACATGCGCTCTCCGTTGGCTAACAGCATCCTGAAACCAGAAGACAGGGAGATGCCGCGCCGCCGGACATCGGCATCGGCGGAAAGATAACGGCGCGTCGCGGCCAGCACGGAGGTATCGACCTGGAGAATGTCCGATCCGGAGTCGTCGGACAGGAAATGGACACCGAACGACTGGGAGAAACGTTTCCCGCCGGAAGCGTTGTCCCAATTGAGATTGATATCGGCCATGGTACGGGCATCCTCCGAAGTTTGCCGCTCCGCCTGCCGGTAACTTCTTCCCGCACCGGTGTTTGAAGTCGCATACGCCTGCTGCAGGGAACTGCCGTCCCACAGGACATATCCTTCAGCCTGCAGATGCTTGAACCGGTCGTCATTGAGCGTCCCGCTGAAAGAGAGGACGTGCGTACCCTCCCGCTGATGGAGGGCATCCTCCGCCTCATAGACCATGGAGGGGAATGCGGACGTAGGGAAATACTGCCGACGCTCCCTTTCGCTGCTGCGCTGATACGACTTGTCGTACGAATAGGAAAGGCCGAGGCTGTTCCCCTGGAAGCGGTCCTTCCAATACTTTTCGACCCCCGCTTCAATCCGGGCCAGTTCCTGGTAGCGGGTCTGGAGCGGAGAGACGACGCGGATGTCTTCCAGGCGGTTGGACTGCCGGTCGATATTGTTGCCCAGCGCATTGGCGTAAAGCAGCAGTTTTTCGGAGAAATAGTTGGCGGTGGCGCCCAGGGCGTAACGGGCCTGCGCCGGCTTCCCGGTGTCCATGCCCGCGCCCGCCAGGAAATGCGCGTCCACCGCCATGTCGACGACCTGTTTCGTCAGGACATTCAGCACACGCTCCTTCCGGCCTTGGGCCAGTCCCGTCCGCACGTCTTCCTTGTTGGTTTCGTCATAAACCTCGAACTGGCGCACGTCGCTGGCCAACAGGGCGTTCAGGGCAGCCTGTGGATCATTCCCGAAGACGAGGACACCGTTGACATAGGTCCGCCTGACCTCCTGGCCGAAGACTTGCAGCCGTCCCCCTTCACGCGAGACGCCGGGCATCTGCTCCAGGATCTGCATGGCATTGTCGCCCTGCATCGCCCGCGCCGCCGCGGCATTGAAGACGACCGTGTCCCCCTTCGTCTTCATCGCTTCCACTTCCGCGGAGACGGTTGCCGCCTCCAGGGTATGTTCCTGCTTTTCCTTCGCCAGTTCTTCCGCCGTTTTCATCTTGATATAGAGAAGGTTCGCTCCCGCCTCGACATCGAGCGTATCCACGTATGGCTCGAACTTGACATGCTTCACGGTGACCACCCACTTCCCCGCCTTGATGTGCGGGAACGAGAAGGTTCCTTCCCTCCCGGTAACGACCGCGAACTTATCCTTCTCCCCCTTCAGGTAGACGGTCGCATCACTTACCGGCAGGTCATAGCGCGCAAGCAGGATGCCGCTGACGGACGAAAGCGAGTCCGTTTTTTCCTGGGCGCGAACGTTCGGACAGAAAACAGCAAAGACGGCGGCCCAAACGGCGATGGAACAGAACAGGCGATTCAATATTGGTATAAAACGCATGAATGCATTCGTTGGTATTATGCACCAAATATACTTCTTTTTTCCCCCCAAAAAAAGGACGCACCGCGATTCAGCCTTCGGTCAGCGCCTCGAAAGGACGTACCGCGATTCAGCCTCCGGCCAGGGTCCCGAAAGGGCGCTCCACGATTCAGCCTCCGGCCAGGGTCCCGAAAGGGCGTACCGCGATTCAGCCTCCGGCCAGGGTCCCGAAAGCGATGCGCCCGGCAGGACGGCTCCCCTCCCCGCCGGAAGCCCCGCCTTGCGTCCCTTTCGCCGGCATTCGCATTCTCACACCTGGCTGCAGCACTCCTCCGCCTGATATTCAGCGCCCTGAAGGGAGCAATCCTGTGAGGCGAATCACAGGACTGCTATGCTTAAATTGGGGAATGATTTACCTGTTATCCAAAATGGACGGGGGGAAGCGGGCTCTTCAATCAACGGTATATGAATAAAACTTATCTCTAACGAATGTGTATGTAACTCCCTCCGCTGGTGCTTTTTCTGGTCCAGCATAAAGAATGTCTATTGTATCGCCATATTCATACATTTCAGTCGGCATTCCGTTTATAAGCAAACAAGCATTTACAGTCATTTCCTCCAAGACCATGTCCTTGAATCTCAGAGAATCTTTTTGTGCCGATTCTATTCTATATTTGATTATCTTTTCAGGCACTCTGTGATCTCTTTGCCATTTGCGAACAGCCCATGGTACCCTACTTGTATTATTTGAGCATGAAATAACAAGCAAACAATAAAGCAGAATGTAAAAAATGTCCTGTCGCATACTAAACTATAGTTGTTGAAACGAATGAAACAAAGATAAAAATAAAATCCTATTTACGGAGTTTCTGTGGACAACAAGTAAATAATTCCCTTAAATTGTTGATTGATCAACGGTAGGGCGCTGCAGGCGACCGGGTGACGGGGCGCTGCAGATGAATGTTGTCCGGCAAACTGTCCCCCAGAAGGACCCCGCGGGGTGCCAGCATCCTCCTGCGTTCGGGCATTTCCCCCGGAAGGTGAGGTCGCTCCATGGAATCTGCCCTGGAGGGAGATTCGGGTGTCGAGACCTCCCGGGAAGAGGCGGAATGAGGCGGTTTCAGCGAGGTCGCGACAGGATTTCGGCCCCACAGGGCATTCCGGGTGTCGAGACCTGCGCAGGATGAAGAGGCAGGATCGCTCGCCGCGACTTTAGCTCGCAACCACCACTCGCTGGCTTTTATCCCTTTTATCCACCATCGCCGCTCCGGCCGCTCACTGGCTATAGCAGGGACATGCCGCGTGAAATGGAACTCTTTAAATATCAGCGAATAACATGATATACCCCCGGCAAAAATGCGGGGGTATATCGCACATCTTCATGATTATCAATGAATTCCATTTCACGCCGCTTGTCAGCCAAAGGCGTTTAAGCACACCGTCAAGAGCATTTAAGCACACAGTCCTGGGCATTTAAGCATGCCGTCAAGGGGCTGTCGCTTCAAGACGGTTCCGTCAAAGCGTTCGTACGACCGAACCCGCGTGCCAAGGTGCTTGCAAATCTGTCGGGGGCATGGGCGGATTAGATTTCGGGACCACCCAAGCCGGCAGGGCCGGAGCCGGAGCCGGGGCCCGGGTTGCTACGGAAACCCTCGGCAGGGGCGCTGCTGCGATCCATGCCAGAGCCACCGTTACCGGGGCCAAAACCGCTACTGGGGCCAAAACCGTGGCCGGGGCCACCAGCGGGCCGGTTCTGTGCGGCTTCCTCCATCTCGGCGAGGTCCTTCTGATAGGCCTTGAACTGCGTCTTGTCCATGATCTTCTTCAGGCCCTTGGTGTAGGCTTTCCGGTCTTTCTTCAGTTGCTTCTCCTGCTCTTTCGTCAGTTCCTGACGCTGGTGGCGATGGCCGTCCGAGAAGTCCGGGCGCCCTCCGTGCTGGGCTTGTGGCTGCCCTCCGTGCTGCGGGCGTTCGCCGGCCTGTGATTGGGGCCTCCCGCCATTCTGGGCCTGGGGCTGCTCGCTGCGCTGGGGACGCTGACCATTCTGCGCATGCGGCTGCTCACCATTCTGTCCTTGAGGAAGCCGCCCACCACGGGCCTGCGGGCCACGGCCTCGATCGTTTTCGAAGCCGAAATGCATCGGAACTTTGCCGGCGTACTGACGGTTCAGATCAGCAACGGCTTTCACCTGGTCCGCCGTCAGGGAGTAGCGTTCCGCCATCTGACGGGTCGCGATCTGTGCCATCTGTTCAGGTTGAGGGCGCCGCTGTCCTCTTCTTTCATTCTTCGCCTCCTGGGCTGTTGCGGAAAGTCCCACCAGGACAACCGCAAGGATCAATGCTGTCTTTTTCATAATACACTGTGAATAACGTTTCTGCAAAAATAGAAGGCAGTGATGACGGCCGGAAATTTTATCAACGAACCGGCTTTTTTTTCACACCAACGGCGCAAAAGGAGGCGTTCCCGCGGCGGAAGGAGGCTCACGGAAAACAGGAGGGCTGAGGGGTAAATGGGGCGGCGAACACAGGCACAGCGAGCGGAATCAAAAGCGGGAGGGACGCCGGGGAAACCAGGCCGAGGGGTGGCGAAGCTCCGGAGGAAAGGACCGGGGACCGGAGGAAAGGACTAAGAGCCGGAGGGAGGGACCGGGAACTGAAACGACCGGGGCACTAGAGGCCGGTGTCGTAGATGATGGTCTGCCCGTTGACGTCGGAGCCGTCATTGAGCCGGCCGCCGAACTTGACGTTCTTGCCCGTCCGGTTGAAGCGGAAGGAGACGTTGAGCATCACGCTGCGCCCATAATAGGTTTTCCAGGTCTGCTGGAAATAGTTGGCCGTCGTCTCCGTCGAATAGGCGGGGGCGCTGTCCAGCAGGTTGGATCCCGTCAGGACGACATTGAGGGCGCCTTTCAGGAAGGAATAGCCGACCATCGCGCCGAGCATGTGCATGTCGACGTCCGGCTGCCGGGAGGAGGCGTAGCGGTAGCCGCTGTATGAATAGGAACTTCCGACGAAGGCATTCTTGAGGAAGGTCACCTTGAAATTCTCCTTGAAGGTATACAACTGCTGACGAGCCAGTTCCTGGCCGGAATCGTTCCAGGAGCGTGACTGCTGCACCCCCGCCTGCAGAACTCCGTTCAACCAGCGGGTGGGGCGCAGGTAGGCATTGACGGACAGGTCGGGCACATGTTCATACAACGTCGCCAGCGTCGCGCCTTGGTACTGCGGCATCTGCGCAAGGCGGTCCGAAAGCGCTACGTACAGGGTGGACTTGATTTTCTGGAGACGCCGGTTATAGCCCAGCGATGCGTAGCAGGAGCGGAGGCCGTCCACATTGTCATACGTATACAGCGTGGTTCCGGCCGGGACGTGATAACTTCCCCACAGGGATGCGCGGTCGTAATAGAGCATCCGGGAGGCGACGGAACGCTGCGTCAGGTTGCCGCTGACGGCGAGACTGATGGAGCCCTTCTTGCCGGAATCCAACTTGAAAGAGCGGTGCAGGAGGGCAATATGCGTGCGGGAGGGCTTGAGGTCCGGATTGCCGGTGCGGAGCATCAGGAGGTTGCGGTCATCGATCCGGTCGCGCAGCTGATCCACGGAAGGGACGGTTTCGACCAGCTGGTAATTGCCGTTCCAGTCCAGGAGCCGGAAGGAGATGCTGGAAAAAAGGACCGGAAAACGGTAGGTCAGGTCCGCATCGGAAGGCAAGCGTTCGCGGTCGCGCTGGATGCTCCGGCCGTACCAGGCATCCGCACGCACGGAGGACTTCCCGAAATTGAACGCCAGCGTCGCCTTTCCTCTGTGGACCTGCTCGTCATACGTAAAGTCCTGTGTGTTGGCGACGTTCACCACCGGCACCCCGTCCAGCATGTCGTAGACCAGCCGACGGTTCACATTGTGCTTGGCGGAAAAGTCATACGCAAGGGTCAGGGAGCCCGTCAGTTTCTCCGTATTGACGAAGCGCCAGGTCAAGCCCGGAGCAACGGTGAGCGATCCGTTCGTCCCGTCCGCATTGCCCGACAGGATGCGCCGGGTCGTGCTGGAGGCCGACGTATCGACCTGCAAGCTGTTTCCGCTGTCATTTCCATACCAGAAGCTGGTCGAGAAAGAGGGCATCAACGCATGACCGCCCGAATCGGACCAGCGGAAGTCCCCGCTGATACTCCGGTCCTGGGTGGAGGAGTTCGTCCGCTCGTTCTGCTCCGTCACGCGGGAGGCAACCTCGCTCCGGACCGACGACCAGGCGTTTTCGGTCGGGTCCGACGCTTCCCCGTTCAGCAGGAAGGAGATACGGCCCAGTTTCTCGAGATTCAGGTCGGCGGAGGTCCGGACGGAATGCTTCCCGGTCACATGGGAGGACGCGGAAGCAGACTCGTATACCATTGCCGGAATCCCCTCCGAAGCGGTATAGTCACGCCGCTCGCGGGAAGAGGTCCGTCCGTAATCCTTGCTGAATCCATAGGAGAATTTGAGGCTGTTGCCCAGGAAACGGTCTTTCCAGTAGCGCTCGACGCCGACTTGCGCACTGCTGAGTTCGGAATAGGAATTCATCGCCGGCGTTACGGTCTTGATGTCATCCAGGCGATTGGAGTAGCGGCCGACGTTGTTGCCGTACACATTGCCGAACAACAGGAATTTCTCCGAGAAGAAATTTCCGGTGACGCCGGCGGCATAGCGCGACTGCAGCCGACCGTCCGCATCCGGATCGAGGTCGGTACCAGCGCCGGCCAGCACATGGGCGTCGACCGCCATCTTGATCTCGTGCGTGGGGATGATGTCCAGGACCCGCTCCTTGCGGGCAGACTTCGCGCCCGTCTTCAGGTCCTCCTTGCTGTCTTCGTCGTAGACTTTGATCTGCCGGACTTCTTCGGCAAGGATAGCGTTCAGAGCTGCCTTCGGGTCGTTTCCGAAGATGAGTTTCCCGCCCACGTAGGTGCGCTTGATGTCCTCGCCGAACACCTGGATCTTTCCCCCGCTGACTGTCACGCCGGGCATCTGCTCGAGGATCTGCATCGCATTCTCCCCCTGGAGGGTGTTCACGGCGGCGGCCGTGTAGACGACGGTGTCCCCTTTGATCTTGACCGGATCGACCTTCGCCTCCACTTTCGCCGCATCGAGCTTCTCGGTTTTCTGCTGCAGGGACAAGTAGAGCAGGTTCATTCCGGCCTCCACCTCATAGGTTTCCTCGAGCGGATGGAATCCCATCCGGGAGACCTTCAGGGTAATGGTTCCCGGACGGACTTTCCGGAACGTGAACTCGCCCTGCGGGCCGGTCTGGACGAAAGAGGAATCCCCGCCCGTATACAGGCGGACGACGGCGGAATGAACCGGGAGGTCGCGAGGAACGCGCCCTGCCTTGTAGTTCACGACACCGGCCACCGTCGCAAGGGAATCCTTCTGCTGGGCACGAAGCCCCGGACAGGCAGCCGCAGACAGCAGCAAAACAAGGATGGGAAGCCATTTGCGCATGAAACAAAGATAGTGATTATTTCCATAAAATAAAGGGAGACGGCAAGAATGCCGCCTCCCCTGCATCAGTAATCCGATAAACGCTACTGCGTGTCGAGGTTCAACGCACTGGTATGAAGGTCACGGATGTAGTACAGCGTCGCCGGGTGACCGCCTGTGAACTTGAACGTCTTCCCTTCGTAAGTGGCCGTCAGGTCATACTTGATGGAAGTGGCGTCCATGGTGATGGAACCGCCGACGATCTGGTAGATATGGCCGGTGTATCTGTTCTCGATGGCGTGGTAGATCGTGTTCCCGTACCTGACAGGAATCAACGTGTTCTCCGCCGGCGTCCAGGAGAAGTTGAAGGTTCCCAGATTGAACGGCGTGTTGCAGAAACGTTTGGCAAAATTCTTTTCGAATACCCAATCATCGTCCTTGACATTGATGGCCAAGTAAACATTATACTCACTGTCGACGAAATTCCAGCCGAACAGGAAGACATGGCAGCCCGTATCGTACCTGTCACCGAACCACATCGGCATGTAGTTGTTCTGGATATTGACAAAAGAGAAGGCACGGTCGCCGTCAGGGCAAGGGAACTGGTCGGGCTCTGACAGCTGGTCAAAGGTGAGGTCCTTGAAGACCGCCTTGTACGGGAAGGACTCCGTCTCGGTCTCGATGGCGTTAGAATCGTCATCATAGGTGGTCAGGATGCGGGAGATGGTCGCGTCGAGCTTCACGGTATAACGGCCATCGTCCTGCTTGGTGATCTCGAGGGTCGGGGTCGTCCCGTCCTTGGGGCGGTAGGAAATGCCGTCTTCCCAATCCTTCTTGCCGGCGGAGGAGATGTAGAAGGTGCCGGGCTTGCCCTGGGTGATGCCGTTGGCGTAGCCCAACGAGGAATCCTGCTCGGGGACTTCATACGTCAGTTTGCCGAGCGGAAGGTCCGCGGAAGCATGGGCACGGAACATCGTGAAAATGATATAGCTGAGCCAGTGTTCGGTTCCTTCCGGAGCCTTGTTGATGCGGAGGCTCAACTTCACCTCGTCAGCCTTCGTTGCGAAGTAGGTGTTGTACAGGCCCTTGTCGGCCGCCTCGGTCACCTGGGCACCGAAGGAGTCGTCCGTGATGGCGAGCTGACCTTTGTAGCTGTACATGTGCTCGGTGCCGAATTCGTCGACCAGGGTGGCGATCACCGTGTAGGTGTCACCGGACTGGGAGACGTTCACCGTACCGTCGATCAGGGTCATGTCCTTGCCGCCGGCCGTCACCGTGGTGTAGTATTTCTCATTCCTGCCCTGGACGGAGAAGGTTCCGGCGGCATACTGGCCGGTCTCGTCCATCTTGTATTCGCCCGCGGGGATCTTCGTGGCATCGGCAAGCTCGGGGCCGCCGTTCAGCACCAGGGTCACATCGCCGTCAGCGGCGGCGAACTGGATGACGAACTGGTTGATGTCCTTGAAGACATAGTTCTCGTCATCATACATATCCTGCAGATTGCCCAGATAAAGCGCCGTGGCCTCGGAGGCAGAAGCATACTGGGAAGCCTGGACGACGACATAAGTCTGGATGATGCTGCCAGCCGCGATGGTGAAGCTGCCGGTACGGGACTCCGCTCCGTCGTTCTTGGTCGCATGGACGATGATCTTGCCGTCGACGGGAGCCGCCTTGGTGCGGGTGACGGAAAGCCAGTCACCTTCGACGACCTTCACCTCAGGGGTAAGGTTGGTGTTGAAGTCAACGGCAATGTCCTGCTCTTCGAAGTCGATCCGGTACTCCGTCGACGTGGAGAACACCTGTTCCTCGGACTGGACGACGGTGAAGACCGTCGTCTTTGTCGCATTCTCATGGGTGACGCTCAGCGTAACGCGGGCGGTGCGGGTGGCGAAGTCGGGATTCTTCGCGACCGTCATGTTGACGGTGGAGGAACCGGCGGCGCCGGAAGCCTTGTCGAACGTAACCCAGTTCTGGTCGCTCGTGATCGTCCAGGCGTCCTCGGTCGTGAAGGCGATCGGCTGAACGACGCCTTCATTCCCCACCTGGAGCTGCGTAGCGGTGAGCGAGAGCAGGTCGACGACCTTCTCGACTACCTTCTCCACCTCGACCTCCTTGATTTCGGTCTTGGTGCAAGCGGCGGAGCCCAGCAGGGCAAGCGCCGCAAGAATCATGATGGATTTTTTCATAATACTGAAAATAAAGTTGTTATATATACATTGAGTTGATGAATTCATTCCAAAGCCGTATCCGCGACATGCAGCAGGAAGGCGATCTGCGCCTTGGCGTCCGGATCGGTTGCACGCGCGCTCCCCTGCCGCAGCCAGGAACGGACCTTCTCCAGATGCTGCTTGCAGAGCAGGTCAAGTTCTTCGACATAGACGACGGGGATGCCCTCTACCGGCGTGAATACTTCTTCCAGCCGGGCCAGCTCCCTGCCGCCCAGCGGGTCCGCCGCGCGGGTGTACGCCGCCTTCAGCACCGGAGAACTGTTGATCAGGTACATCATGTAGATGCCGAGAGACATGTCTTCCTGCGGGGCGAGCCGGCCGGAACGGGCCTGGCGGAACAGCTGCGCCTCCACGTCGTCCATGTACTCCGAAGGGGAATAGTCGCTGCCGGCTTCCTTCCAGGCGAGGATGACCGACGGAAGGCGGTAGGTCACGCCGGAAAGCGCGCCCATGTTCCGGTAGTTCATGTCCTGCGCCGTACGGTACGGGCCGGAAAGGTGCAGGAATTCGCGGTCCGCCTCGATCCATCCGAGGTCGCGCCAGCCGGAGAAGATGGTCTTCAGGTATTCTTTCTGGACCACCTTGGGAACCGGGGTGAACTTCGGGCCGGTCCCCACCACATTCGTCCGGAGGCCGCCCAAGCGGGTCGTCAGCAGTTGCGTGGCATCGCTGAAAGACAGCCAGAGCCACTCGTAGAACAGGTAGGAATCAGGAGTTTCCGACAGCCGCGGGTCGCTGACCCAGGGCTTGGCATGCGAAGCGACGTACTTCAGCGTCGACACGATGCGGTTGTATTCTTCCACCGGGTCGTTGCCCAGGTCGCCGCGGCGGGCGCGGTAATCACGCACGAGCAGGCCGTTCCCCTGCTCCGGGAGATACAGGTATTCCGGATCGCCCTCGCGGGCATCGACCATTTCCCGCAACGCCACAGCAGCATCGGTGCCTTCCGGGAAGACCCGGTACAGCCAGTTCACGGCGAACTTATCGTAGGCACCGATCCGGTTGCTGATGGTCGGCACCCCGCGTTCGCGGTCGCCCGGACGGGCCAGGGTATTGAACATCGCCCCCTGGTCCATCACGGAAGCCGTGATGCCGTGGGTAGCCGTGAAAGCGGGATCACGCAGCTGCGCAGGACTGTAGGCGGCGCTGCCGGCCAGGTTCGTCGAGAGGCCGAGCACCGTTCCGAACTGCCGCATCACGGCGGCGCAGAGGATGTCGCAGAGCGCGTCTTCCGACGGGAAAAGCGTGCGGAAGCGGTCGTCCGCCTCGCTGATGGTGAAGGCATATTCGCGCCAGAGCTGCGTCAGGTAGCCCTGGGGGACGGTGATGGTCGCACCCAGCACGCCGCCGGTCAGGGCATTGCCGGTCGTAGACGACTGCAGGAGGTCGATGTCGCAATGCGTGGAAACGACCTTGCACAAGAACGGATCGTCGGCGCAGAAGGCGGAATCAGCCGGATAAGGCACCGCCCGGACGACGTCGCCGAGTCCGGCGGCACGGAAGCCTTCGTTCCAGGCTTCGACGCCGCGGCGGATGGCCTCCTGCCGGGAAGCGGAGAACAGGGTGTCGATGTAGACGGTCAGCCGGTCGCCGGGCGCCAGGTTCCAGCGGACCGCGTCATACTCCGTCTTCACCCCCTTGTCGGAGGAGAAGGAACGGAACGCCTGACGGCGGACGCCTACACGCGCATCTGCCTTTCGGACAGGGATTTCCCGGTCCGGAACCAAAGAGAGGAGGGTGACGAAGTCGCCGGTGATCCGCGCTTTCTCGCTCTTGTGGTTGGCGGTGATCGAAGAGCGGTTGTAATTGCCCCAGATGCCTTCGAACGTCAGTTCCCGCGAGAGGCCGACATGGGCTTTCCCATAGGTCACAGGAACGCTCGGAAGGGACAGTTCAGATTTCAGGGTACCGTCCATGAGCCCCCGCGAATCACCGTACAGGAAGCCGCGCATCTGGATGACATCCTTGTTCGACGGGTCGAACAGTTTGGTCGCTTTCACGAGCACCGCCGCGGAATCCGCCGACCGGGTCATGATCGGGAAGGCATAGCGCACCGCCGGCGCCACGCCGGCGCGGAGCGTCGCCCGCTCGACGGGGTCATCCGATTCAGGCAGGCGCACCGGTTCGGAAAGGACCAGCAGCGAATCCGTCCGGCCGATCAGGAGGATCCTGTCCGTGTTCACCCGCTGCCCCACCTCGACCCAGGGGTCGGAGCTGTCGCGGAGTACCGTGGACAGCAGCACCTTGCGGCCGGTCAGTGAGTCGGGCACTTCCAACCAGACATCCTTGCCGTCCGTATACAGTTTCATCGTACCGGTGACCGACTTCAACCCCTTCTTTTTCAAGAATTTCTGATAAGGCGTCGGTTTGGGCGTCTCTTTCTTTTCCTCCGCCGGGGCGGCCTTCTTGCGGAAGGGCCAGGCAGCGAGGGCGTCCGGTGCCGGGAAAAACAGGGCACCGAGAAGCAGGAGGCTGCAAAGGCGATATGCGGTAAATCTTCTCATACGGCAGCCTTATTTGAGGGAATAGGCGATCTTGCCCATCAGCAGTTCGTAATGTGCCTTGTCGTCCGGACGGGCTGAGGCCTTGGCGGCTTTCATGACGTCGTAGGCCCGCATCATCTCGCCGTACACGGTTCCCTGCGTGATGTTGCCGATGGCCATGATGGTCCGGGGCATCCACTCGAAGCCGCTGACCGGGTCATAGACGAACGAGCCGGCCGAGAACGGGTCCTCGCCGCTGGCGAAGGAGCAGCCCGCGTGCGGATCCGCGAAAGCGGCGGCGCGCGGAGAAGGGGGCGTCTTGAACGCGCCGTTCTGCATCATGAAGGAGACGTATTCCCGCTGGAAGAGACGCTGCCGCTCCGTCAGCGCGCGGCCCTGGCGGGAAGGCTTGAAGGCATAGTCGAAGATGGCATCCAGCGCCTCCCGCGAAGAGAATTCGTGCGTAGACACGCCATCGATGTAGGCTTCCTGGAAAGGAATCGTGAAGATATAGCGGAGCAGCGCCCGGTCCACGGAACCCGCCGGGCTGCCGATGATCGGAAGACGTCCCAGCACGGCCGGGTCGTCGAGCCAGTCCGTATCCTCGAACAGTTCGAACAGGTAGTTCAGCGCCGCTTTCTGCTTCGCACCGGGCACGTTCTCGTAGCGCGGGTTCCCGTCCCCGGCGATCACCTCGTTCCGGTACAGGCCGGCCACGTTGTTGCGCACATGCAGGCAGTAGCGGAAATACTGGTTCAGGATCGTGGAGAAGAGCTCCGTACGGATCTCGTATTCCGGATCGGCCGCGTCGTCGATCCAGTCCAGGTAGTGGGACAGGATGTACTTGAGGTTCGACACGCCGTATTTCGTCGAAGCGATCACGTCGTCACCCAGGTCTTCCGTCTGGTTGCGCGGGTCGAAGAACGGGGAACCGTCTCCATAGATCTGCTGCTTGCCGTAGCGGTAGAAAGGCGCCACCTTCAGCGAGTCGGTGATCCAGCCCGCCGTGATCTCGGCCTCCCGTTCGAAGGACGCGGCATCGAAGACGGGCGTATAGCCCCAGCGGATCGCCCAGTAGTCGTTCTTCCCGAAACGCGGCGGCGTCAGTTTCACGCCGCGCTCCTTGTCGCCCGGCTGCGCCACGTAGTTGAAACGGGCGTAGTCCATGATAGAGGTCGTCGTGCCGTTCTCGCGGGTGAAGGCAGGGTCGCGGAGCATCTCCGTGGGGATCACGGAAGAGCCGCTCATGTTGTGCATCAGGCCGAGGGTATGCCCGACCTCATGCTTGATCACGTACATCAGGGCATCGCCCAGCAGTTCGCGCGGGATGTCCGCCGTACGCACGTCGGGGTCGGCCTGGGCCGTCTGCGCGAACATCCAGGTGGACAGGAGCTTGATCACGTCGTGGTACACATATACCGACGCATTGATGATCTCGCCGCTCCGCGGGTCGACCCAGGAGGGGCCCATCGCGTTGCGGATGCCGATCGGGGCGTACCGGATGCAGCTGTAACGGATGTTGTCCGGGTCGAAGGAAGGATCATCCTCCGGGAAAGGCAGGGCGCGGACGGCGTGCTTGAAGCCGATGGCCTCGAAGACTTCGTTCCACTGCTCCACCGCCTCGAAGATGTAAGGTTTCCACCACTGCGGGAAATCGCTGTCGATATAGTAGACGATGGGGCGGACCGGCTCCACCTTCTCGCCGCGGCGGAAGGCCGCCGTGTCGGAGGGTTCCAAGCGCCAGCGGTTGACGAAATACTCTGCGCGGGAGCCTTCGGAACCGCTTCCCATCTTCACACGTCCGGTGAAGAAGAAGTTGATCCGCGGGTCGGCTTTCCGGGGATGGTAGATATCTTCGGGCAGCAGGAGGATGGAGCGAGTGACCAGGGCCGTGAACGGCTTGTCCTTGACGGCCTCCTTCCCGGACTGCAGGTCCGCCAGCGAGTAGGTATAGGACATGCAGGCCGTCACGGAGAGGTTGTCCGCGAAGGACTTCACGCCTTCGATATAGGAAAGGTCGCGCTTGTAGTTCTGGGTGCGCTTATAGGACGAGGCATAGGTCGACAGCGAGAGCAGCGGGCGTGTCGCGTCCTCATCGGCGAGGAACCAGTCCGTCACGTCGATGACGGAATGGCCGTCCGGCGACTGGGCCGCCACCTTGAACTTGCGCTGCACGCTGCCGATATGGCTCTTGGAGAGGGCCGAGCGGATGTCCGGATCGTCGGTCGCGACGTCGAAACCGACTTCGCGCAGGAACACCGAACTGTCGGTCTTCGTGAAGGTGAACGGAATCAGGTCGTCCTTGGATCCGACCACGCCGTTGGCGTTGTCGCTCGTCGCCTTGACGGTGGAGCCCAGGATGAAGGTCCGGCCCAGCAGGCTGTCAGGCACTTCGAAATACACTTTCCCCTTGCAGAAATGCACGTTCAGCAGCCCGCGGTGCAGGCTGTCCCCCTTCTCGAACAGCTTTTCGTAAGGGGTTTTCTTCTTGACGGTGTCTTTCGGCTGTTCCGTAGCCGCCTTCTTCTTGCCGAAACGCCAGACGATGCGCGCCTCGGAAAGGGGCGCCGCGGCGCCCAGGAGGAGGCAGCCGGCCAGCAGGGTAACGAGTACTTTCTTGTTCATTCCGTTTTTCTATCTGAGGGTGGGACAAAGGGCGGTGATCTCTCCGAATCCGCCGTATGTGCCGTTGTCTTTCGCGGTGAAGAGGCCCGTACTCACGTTGAAGGGGCGCAGGTAGACCTTCCCTTCCCCGGTCTTGTCATTGTATGTCGTGATGATCATCTGGAGCCGGTTGGTCGCGATCGGGTAGGGATACCAGTCGATTGCATAGTTGTGCGTCCCCTTGAAGCCCTGCGTGTACTGGCGGATGGAAGTGATCCGCTCGTCCGGGGAGTCGGGCGCCCAGTTGACCTTGCGGTTGCTGACGCGGCCCGCCGCGAGCAAGGTGACATACAACTCGTCCGGCGTGGCGTAATACATCAGGTCGCAGTTGTCGCAGAAAGCGACGGAAACCGCCTCGTCCAACGCCGTCTGGGGGATGGTGACGGGACTCATCCGCGGAGCCGTATCCATGTCTCCGATGATGCAGACATGGTAGGTTCCCGTTGCATCGCACAACAGGAATGCCAGGGACTTGCCTCGCATCTCGCCGGTGCCGATGCACTTTGCTCCCTGCACGGAGAAACCCAGGGGGGCAGAGGAAATCTCCTCGAACGCCCCCTGGTGGGCCGACCAGCCGTAGATGAGGAAGAACCGGGCATGCACCTCGTCGAAAAACGCGAAATTACCCCCCTGGAACGCGGCCCAGGCGGAATTGTGGGCATGCATGACATTGCGGGGCTCCAACGGGAAGGAGGCGGCGCTGAACACGCGGTCCATCAGGGTCGGCATCACGAAGAGGCGGCCGCCGATCAAGGCGCCGGTCTGATAGGAAGCGAAATTGAAAATCGCGGTCGTCCCGAACTCCGACTGGATGCTGGAGTTGAACAGCGCCGCATCGGCGGCCGTCTGTTTGAAGGTCAGGGGATCCAGCGCGAAGAGATGGTCATCCGTCCCGGCCAGGATCCGCATTTCGTTATATGAAGCACCGTCCGAATCGACGATCGCTGCCATCGACAGCACCTTCCCCTCGAAAGTGTTCTCGTTGGCCAGCCGGTAAATCTCCCGTGTAAAGAGGGTCTCCTCACTTTCGTAACCATAGGTCACATACTCGTTCGCGAAGAAATCGAACTCGGAGGTCTTCCCGCCGTCGCGGGTATAGGCGACCAGCAAGCCTTCGCCCAGGGAGGAGGCCACGTACAGCTTCGAGTAGACGACTTTCGTCAGCCCCGTCCGGGGGTCGGTGACGTCGAGCCGGAGGATATAGGGTGAGTCCGCAGGCCGGTTGGCCACCTTGTAGTGGAGGGTGGGACCGGTTTCCAGTTCTTCGATCCGGTCGGCCTGGCGGTCCGGGTTCAGGTCGATGGACCAGACCAGGTCGAAGTCGGATGCCGTCCGTCCTTCCTGGCTCACCTGGACGGTAATGTCGAGCTCCTCGCCGTAAGTCACATGGATCTCCGGCGCCAACCCGGTGACGACGATGTCCGGGATCTCATGGTCGGCCGGCGTGCTCAGGTCCTTGTAACAGGAACCAGCCAGCAGGCAGAGGGCCGAAAGGAGGATCAAACCTGTTGCTTTTCTCTTCATCATCGCTACAACACATTGAGGGTTTCGAAAATCGTCGGAAGGGTCTCGGGCTTGAAACCGCTCCCGCGGGCGACTCCGTAGCCGCTGTACTGCTCGTAGTCGTCGCTGTGGCGCCAGGGATCGCCCGGATTCATCTGGTCGTGGTTGCGGACGAAGTCGCGGAACTCGCGGGTGGCGTTGTACCACCAGGACGGGAGTTTGTAGACCAGCGTCTCGTCCGCCCTTGCATAAGACTGGTTGTTCGTTACCTTTTCGATTTCCTCGCCGAAATACTCGATGAGCAGCCGGTGGTATTCCTTGCTGTATCCGTGCGACAGGAAGGTATACCAGTACCGCCAGACTTCCATTTGCGGACGGACATACGCCTCGGACCATTCGATATCTGCGGCTGCGCTCTTGGGCGGGCCCGCCCGGAAGAACTCGTTGGCGACGATGCGGAACCGGGTGGCGCGCGACTCCACGCCGCCGGTCAGACGGTTCACCCGCAGGACGATCTCCCCGCGGACGGCGCCGGCGGGAAGGGTTTTCGAAAGGATCGTGTAGTCGCGTCCGAGGACCGCCGTGGAATCAACGGCCTCGACGGCGATCTCCCGGTCATAGTCGGCCGGTACACCCACCAGCAGCACGGGAACCCGCAGGTCCCGTGTTTCCTCCGACATACCCTTCAACGAGAAGAAGATGCTCGGAGAACTGAAGATTACTGCGCTGTCTTCGAGCGCATACGGCGCAATCTCGCTCTTGGAGCAAGATGCCGCCAGGAAGGCGCCTGCCAGCAGGAGGCCGGCCATATATTGTCTCATCTTCATCATAATTCTTGTTTGCGGCCATAAACGATCTCTTCGTTCGGATAAGGATAGACTTTGTTAAGGGGGCCAAGGGTGCCGAATGAGACAGCATGCCGGCGCTGGCCCCACATCCGGCGGAGGTAAGGGTAGTACTGCCCTTCCCCGATGAATTCTGTCAGGTACTCGTCATCCAGTACATCCAGAAAGTTTGCCTGCACGAACTCCGACGGCAGGGAGAGGTCGATCCGGGCGATGGGCCCCTCGGTCAGGGACCGCGAGATGCCGCGGTGAGAGCGGACCTCGTCGAGCAGCGCGGCAGCGCCGCCGTAATCAAAGGACGCGGCGCGGACCTCCGCCATGATATAATACATTTCCGAGAGGCGGATCATCGGCATGCGGCAGCGTAGATGGGTCTTGTAACCGGAAGACCCGTAGAACTTGCCTTCGGTATAGCCTTCGGAAAGATAGGACATCTGGCAGGCGGGGCCGCGCACGTCCTCATTCAAGTCATACCACCCCGCTTCCGGGAAATAGGAGAAAAGGGACTCGACGATCTCTCGAGGCAGGATATATCCGGAACTCATGGCGTTGGAAGACGGGAAGAAATAGTCCTTGCAGTTGTCGTACAGGTTGGTGACATCCAGCGAGAACAGATGCTCGGTCGAGAAGGTCCAGTCGCGAAAGTCAGCGGTGCTTTCCTGAACAAGCGCCTCCGCATCGAGCCAGGAAACCAGGCCGTCGGCGACGGCATTCCGGGCCACATCTTCCGCAAGCGAATAAGCCTGTGCAAAGCTCCCTGCCCACATCGCTACCCGGGCAGCCAGCGCCTCCACGGCATAATAATTCAGATGGCGCTGGCGGTCCGTCCAGTAGCCGTCCGTGTTGATCGTCGTTTCGAACCGCTCGGGAACATCGCCCCGCACGGGATCCGCCTCCAGGCACTTCAGGGCCTCCTGGATATCCTCAAGCAACAGGACGGCCGTCTCGGCGGCGGTCCGCTGCACCTCCGGATCGGAGCCGTAGGAACGGACATACGGAACGACGAGTTTGGACGCATTGTCGCCCGCCCACGTCGCCGGACCGAACATCCGCAGCAGGTCGAAATGGACGTAGGCGCGGATGCCCAGAAGTTCGCCCTTGATCAGGTTATACTCATAATCGTCCGTCACGACACTGCGGCCGTTCTCCAGCTCCTGCAGCACCTTGTTGGCATTGGCGATGATGTTGTAGCCCCCCTGCCACATCTGTTCCAGATAAGGGACGGCGACGGAAGCGGTATAGTTCTGCTGTTGGAACGCGCGGAAGAACGTGTTCGACTGCGAAGCGTACGGAACACAGATCAAGTCGTTGATACGCCACGTATAATCGCCCCCGTAAGCTTCCGTCTTCGCCATCGTCAGGTACACACCCGAAAGCGCCTCGTGGAAGCCGGAACGGGAACTGAAGAGTTTCTTGTCGGAAACCTGGGAACTGGAAGTCGCCTCCAGCCAGCCGTCGCAGGCGACAAAGGCGGGCAGGGACAGCAACAAGGTGATGACCGGAACGGCAATATATCTTTTCATTTTCATGTGCATGCGTCTTTAGAAGGTTGCGGTCAGGGAGAAGGAGAACGAACGCGCGTAGGGATAGGACGTTCCGCGCTCGATGCGGATCGAGGAGAACGTGAAGACATCGTTGGCGTACAGGGTGGCGCGCAGGCGGTTCATCTTCAGGCGCTGCACCCAGGCGTACGGGAATTCGTAATAGAGGGAGAGCGACGAGACGTTCAGCACGTCGTTGCGCTGGATGAACCGGGAGGTCGCGCGCGTGACGGAATGGTGATACGCTCCCGTATCACTATCGTAAAGGATGCCCGAGATACCCCGGAAGGGGGTCACCTGGCCGGGTTCGAACCAGCGTCCTTCGAACACGCGCCGGTCGACGTTGTATTCGAGATTGACATTTTCCACCTTGTTGAGCAGCGTCGTATTGTACAGTTTTCCGCCGGCGCGGAAGGTCATCACGGCATTGAACCCGAAGCCGCGGAGTTCACCGCTGACGCCGAAATTCCCGTTGACGACCGGGTCGGAGGTGCCGAAGTTCTTCAGGTCGGCGGAGTTCCACTCCGTCGTCATCTCCCCGTTCCGGTCGATGTACACCTCGCTGCCCGTACGGGAGTCGATGCCGAGCGATTCGACCGCCCAGATCGAATGCAGCGGCATGCCCGGATAGTACTGGATGACCGGGAGCGGAGAATTGACCGCCTCCGCCGCAGCCGTCTGCTGCTTGTTATACGCGTCCAGAGCCTCGGAAATCCGGTGCAGGCGGTTGTCGTTGAAGGCCGCTTTCCCGAATACCGTCAGGAAGGACGAGCCGCGCTGCAGGAGGGTATAGCTCAGGGATACCTCCACGCCCCGGTTGCGGACCTGGCCCATGTTGTCGACCATGGTGGCGAAACCGGTGGAAGGCACCAGGCTCCGTGCGAAGACCAGGTTGCGCGTGTCGGCGATGTAGGCGTCCACGACGAGGTTCACCCGCTTGGTGCGGAAATCCACGCCGACATTGTAGTCCATCTTCTCCTCCCAGCGGAGGAAAGGATTCTCCATGTTCACCAACTCCGCGCCGGTGAAGCCGCCGTAATAGCTCGACGTGAAGTAGCGGTACACGGGCAGTGTGACGTTGGAGGCGAAGTTCTGGTTGCCGGAAGAACCGACGGAGGCGCGCAGCTTGAATTGCTGCAGCCAGTTTTTCGCCCCGGACAGGAATTGCTCGTTGTGCAGGTTCCACGCGAGGCCGCCGCTCCAGAAGATGCCCCAGTGACGGTCCGTGCCGAACACGGAGGCCGCGCTTCCCTTGATGGTGGCGTCGGCCATGTAGCGGTTGTCATAGGAATAGCCCGTCGTCAGCAGCGCGCCCAGGGAGCGGGTGATCCCGTCGCCGCCCGTCGGGGTGGAAGCGGTCGCATACTGCCGTGCGAGGGTGTAGTTGTTCATGTTGCTGTTCGGGAATCCGCGCGCCACGTTCGTCACCTCGTCATAGCGCGTTTCCGAAATATTGTACTGGGCCGTGGCGAACACGTCGTGCAGGCCGCCGAAGGTCTGGTTGAACTGGGCGGAGGCGTCGCCGGAATACGTAAGGTAGTTTCCGGTCGTCAGCGTGTAGGAGCCGCGGTTGATGAAGTCGTCGGGACGGTCGATGGTGTCCGACATGAAGTCCGTATGCTCCGCCGGGCGGAAATCGTCCGCCTGGGTCTTCTTCGTGTCCACCCCCAGACGGCCGACCAGTTTGACGGACGGGATCACGTAGTATTCCGCATAGAAATTGTCGGTGAAGTCGAGGTACTGCGTCGTTTCCTTCGAACCGACGGTGGCGTTCCACATCGGGTTCGCGACCTTGTTCTGGATGTAGGATCCGTAATTGCCGGAGACGAGCAGCTTCTTCAGGTTGCCGTTCTCGTCGTAGGGAGAATGGTAGGGATTGGCCGCCGCATAGTCGGCGAACGAACCCCAGGGCGATTCCTGCCCCTTCATCGAACCGACGCTCATGATGTTCCGGAAGACCCACTTGCCCGTGCGGTAGGACACGTTGGCGTCGCCGGAGACGATGTTGCGCCAGGAGCCTTTCATCGCACCCTGGACGTCGTTGTAGGCGAAGGTGATCAGGCTCTTGAGGGCTTTGTCACCCATTTCCACCGAAAGGGAATGCTTCTGGCCGACACCCATGCGGACCGGCTTGCTGAGCCAGTAGGTGCTCTCCCCTTCCAGGGCGCGCTTCAGCCGCTCGTAGTAGAGGGAGGCTCCGTCGGCGGTCGTTTCTGAAGAGTTGTCGAAATAACGGCCTTCCCGCCACTCCACCTGGAGCTTCTCATAGGCGTTGCAGAGGTTGTAGGAAGAAAGGTCCGGCGTTTCCAGCGTGACGCTGCCGGTGTAGGTCACGAGCGTGCGTTCGCCGGTCAGGGCTTTCGTCTCGACGACGATGACGCCGTTCGCACCCTTCGAACCGTAGATGGCTTTCGCCGAGGCGTCCTTGAGGATCGTGATGCTCTGGACGCGGTTCATGTCCATGTCGGTGATCTTCTCGATGCTGGTCTCGAAACCGTCGAGGATGAAGAGCGGCATGTTCGCGTCATTGACGAAGTTGCTCTTGAGGGCGGACGTCTCCATCTGGAGCGACGAGGCGCCGCGCAACTGCATGGAAGCCATGACGTTCGGGTTCGAACCGGCCTGCAGGTTCTCCATGACGAGCAGCGAAGGATCGATGTTTTTGAGACTCTCGATGACGTTGGCGTTGCCCACCCGCTTGAGGTCGTCCGAGGTGATGGTCTGGACGGCGCCCGTGAAGGAATCCTTCTTTCGGGTGAAGATACCGGTGACGACGGCGTCCTTGAGGGTTTCGTGATCCTCCGCGAGGACGACGCGTTTCGCCTGCGACGCCTTCACGTCGCGGGCCACGTAGCCGATGGCGGAGAAGACGAGCATGACGTCTCCGGATTCGACGGTCAGCCGGAACGATCCGTCCTCCAGCGTGGCCGTTCCCTTCTCGGGGACGCCGCGCGGATAGATGGAGACGCCCGGGATCGGCGCTCCGGACTCATCGACGACTTTTCCTTGGATTTGTAAGCCTCCCCCCGGCTGCGCTTTCAGATCGAAAGCGAAAAGACCGGTTGTAAAAAGAAACAGGAAGGCAAGCAGCAATTTCCTCATTCCAATGCGATTAACACTCTGACAATAACCTCATCACCGCGGGCGCTTTTGCGCGCACGCAGTAAATACAAAGATATTAAAATTTTTAGAAAAACCACTCCCCTTGTGGGAGAAATCGCGGGTCAACGGACTTTGACGTCCGACTGCAACGAGAAATTCCGCACCTGCAGGGCGCCGTAGAAGGTACCGGGCATCTCCCAGCCGAAATTCATCTCGGACAGGGTGAAGTCGTCCGCCGAGGCGTCGGTGAACTCCCCGTGCTCTTTCAGGCCGGCGACCGCATCGCGGACCGCCTGCAGGACATCCACCCGGCAGGTATGCCACTTGCCGTCCGTCAGGTCGGCGCCGGAGAAGGTCTTCTCGCTGGCCATCTGGTAGATGTAGGTGGCCGTTCCCTTGTCGAAGCTCACGGTCGGCTGTTTCGTAAGCCCGCCGCGCCAGTCCCAGGCGGCGACGCCGAGCCAGATGCTCTTGTTGTTCCACGCCGAGGAGGAGTTCCTGTTCGCGATGCTGAAGTAGAACAGGGCCTGGGCCGTATGCCGGTTCGGGTCGAAGTCGGCACCCATCCGGTTCTCGACCGACAGGATCCGTTCGTCGAAGGTCAGCTCCAGCTTCTTCATCCCTTTCAGCGGGATCCGTCCGAAGCTCGTCTGCACAAGCATGTGCGGCCAGGGCCCGTCGGTCCGCGGGGCGTCGTATTCCTTCGAGGCGTCGAGGATCATCGTGAACGCACCGGCGGCGTCACGCGCGAAGGTATGCACGCCGTTGCTGAACGTCGTCCCGTACTTCGTCTGCGCCGGCTTCGTCCCGGCCAGGTCATGCCGGTTGTTCCACTGGCAGAGGTCCCAGACGGGGTCGGCCGTGCCCTTCCCGAGGCGGAAGGCTTCGACCGGCACGCGCTTCCCGTCCTTGGGGGCGAGAAGCCAGACGCCGTTCTCCATGGAGGGATCCTGGAAGCACTCGTACAGCGTCTCCTCCTGCGGCTTCGAGTCCGCATCGTCCTTTCCGGGACCGCTCCCCGCATCCTTTCCGCCGCACCCGGCGGCCAGCACCAACATCAGCGCCACCGCCAGCGTCCTCCCCGGCGCCAGCGTCCTCCCCAGCGCCAGCGTCCTCCCCAGCGCCAGCGTCCTCCCCAGCGCCAGCATCCTCCCCGGCGCCAGCGTCCTCCCCAGCGCCAACACCCCCCGGGCCATGGGGGCCGTGCGATCCATCCGGTTTCTCCAGTCCTCCCGGGCCGCCCGGTCCGTCCAGTCCGCGTGGTCTCCCCAGTCCGTCCGGGCCGCCCAGTCCGTCCAGTCCGCGTGGTCTCCCCGGTCCGTCCAGTCCGCCCGGGCCTCCCGACGCGCCCGGCACGTTCCCGCCGGCATCCTGCCTATTCCTGTCAACATAACCATACCCTTTTTCATTTCACGGAGTCCTTTTTCATTTCACGGTCCGAAAGATAATCATTTTTGCCAAAAGACGCACTCCTTTCCCTCCCGCTTCGCCAATCCGACTCGCCCTTCCTTTCTGCCTTCCTCACCTGCTTCGCCTGCCACCCTTGCCTGCCCTCGTCTCCCCTGCCTGTCCCGCCTGCCTCCCCCCGCCTCGTCCTTTTATCCTCCTCTCCCCCTTGTCAGCATCGCCCGCTTCTTCCATAGCACGGCGATGAACCATTCTCGACCGCCCACTCCGGCCGACACGCGGCCGAGCATCTCCTCACCAACCGACCGCTGACCATTAAATTGCTGAATATCAATATATTCATTTAATTCCCTCCGGGAAATCGAGATAGGGGAAAGACGTATTTCGATATGGTTCAATCAATTACGCGTCAGAATAAAAAACGGATTTGCCGATTTGGAGAAGAAAGCGTATCTTCGGAAAAACAAAAACTATGAAATCCTTCCACGTCTTTGCCAAAGGCCGCAGCGGCTGGGGCATCTTCTACCAGCGCGAAGACTGTCTGGTCTATTTGACGCTTTTCAGCGTACTTGCCCGCAGATTCGGCCTGAGCGTCATTGCCTTCAATCTGATGTTCAACCACACGCACGCCCTGGTTACCGGCGTCGACAAAGAGACCATCGTCGCATTCCAGAGCAGGCTCGCCTGCATCTTCGCCATACAGTACAACAAGCATTACCGGCGGAGCGGCCCCCTGTTCCATCACTCCTTCGGATGCTCCTGCAAGACAAGTACGAAAAGCACAATGGGATCCGTTGCATACGTCTTCAACAACCCCGTTGCAGGACGATTGTGCCGGACCGCCAAAGATGGAAGATGGTCACTTCTGGCATACCGGAACTCCCCCTGCCCGTTTTCCGGCAAGATCAGACGGGACCGCTGCCGGAAGATTCTCCGGCGGGCACTGCAAACGGTGGACATGCTGCACCGGCATGGGAAACCGCTGAATTACTCCGTCGTCCAGCGTCTGTTCGAACCTCTTGAACCAGAAGAAAAAGAACAGCTCACCGACTATATCATCAACAAATACAACTTTTTGGATTATGCTGAACTTGAAAGATTATACGGTAACTTCGGAAAGGTTCTGACCGCCATTGACGCCAACGCCGGAAGCGAATATGACCTTGAGGACGAATACGGTGACCACACTTGCTACAGAAAAATGATTGCATTCGCAAAGAAACGGATCCGTCTGGAAAGGATCTGCTCGGAAAACCTGACTGCAGCCGAAATCCAGTGGCTGGTCAACGATCTTCATGCACAGACCGGAGCAAAACAAAGCAACATCGCGAAATTCCTGCATCTCGAACGATGACGGGTGGGCAGGCGCGAGCGCGGTGTCGGGGCCGGCGGACGGGTGAGCTGGCGGAAGGGCGGGTGAGCTGGCGGAAGGGCGGGTGAGCTGGCGGGGAAAGAAACTTTTCACTGACCGTTAAAGCTCTGTCAATCAGCGAATAACGTATTTACCCTAGCGGTTTTCAGGGTATGGAAATCATTCATTATGCCATCATACAGCACTTTAAGCGTCAGCGAGAAATGGGGAGAACGGGGAGGGCGCGGCGAAACGGCCGGGAGAACGTCCGGGATGGCGTGAGCAAGGCGAGCCGGGCGGCGAACCTGACGAGCAGGGCGACCGAGCAGAACGGGGAGGGCGCGGCGAAACGGCCGGGAGAACGTCCGGGATGGCGTGAGCAAGGCGAGCCGGGCGGCGAACCTGACGAGCAGGGCGACCGAGCAGCTGACGGGGCGGGCGGGCTGGCGGGGAAAGAAACTTTTCACTGACCGTTAAAGTTCTGTCAATCAGCGGATAACGTATTTACCCTGGCGGTTTTCGGGGTATGGGAATCATGCATTATGCTATCATACAGCACTTTAAGCGTCAGCGAGAAATGGGGAGAACGGGGAGATCGGGGAGGGCGCGGCGAAACGGCCGGGAGAACGTCCGGGATGGCGTGAGCAAGGCAAGCCGGGTAGGCGACCGGGCAGGCGACCGGGTAGGCGGGCAAGGCGGGCAAGGCGGGCAAGGCGACCGGGCAGGCGACCGGGCAGGCGGGCGGGCTGGCGGGACGGGCGGAAGAGCTGGCGG
>CADCHE010000008.1:0-99456 GCA_902801205.1 uncultured Bacteroidia bacterium | reverse complement strand
ATAACGTATTTACCCTGGCGGTTTTCGGGGTATGGGAATCATGCATTATGCTATCATACAGCACTTTAGGCGTCAGCGAGAAATGGGGAGAACGGGGAGGGCGCGGCGAAACGGCCGGGGAACGTCCGGGATGGCGTGAGCAAGGCGAGCCCGGGCGGCGAACCTGACGAGCAAGGCGACCGGGCAGGCGACCGGGCAGGCGAGCAAGGCGGGCAAGGCGACCGGGCAGGCGGGCAAGGCGGGCAAGGCAAGCCGGGCGGCGAACCTGACGGGCAGGGCGACCGAGCAGCTGACGGGGCGACCGGGTAGGCGACCGGGCGGGCGGGCAGGGCGGGCGGGCAGGGCGACCGAGCAGCTGGCGGGACGGGCGGAAGAGCAGGCGGGACGGGTGAGCAAGGTATGGGCGGAGGTGTCCGGCACATGAAAAGCGGGCGGAAAAGCACACGAAAGAACGCACGGAAGAACGCACGGGAAAGCGCACGAAAAGCGGGCGGAAAAGCGGGCGGAAAAGCGGTGTTGGATTATTCGCGGTTTTTCCGTATCTTGCAAGGAATAACGCTTTTTCGACTAAAAAAGACCCGATGAAACGGATACTTTCCCTCGTCCTCCTGGCCATGCTGGCAGGACCGGCCGCATGGGCGCAAGCCCCCGACATGGAATCTTTCGCCCCGGCGGACAACGGCCAGGCCCTCGTCAATCCCGGAATGGGATGGATGCTCTATTATTACACCAACGTGCTGGACCGGTACGGAGCGAAGCTCGCTCCCGAAGACATCGTCGAAGATTTCCCCGGAAT
Organism: uncultured Bacteroidia bacterium; assembly: GCA_902801205.1. Taxonomy (GTDB): domain Bacteria; phylum Bacteroidota; class Bacteroidia; order Bacteroidales; family UBA932; genus Cryptobacteroides. The sequence continues at coordinate 98,660 of CADCHE010000008.1, read as the reverse complement.
GGGCGTCGTCTTCCTCCGCCTGCCCTGGGCGTTCCTGGAGCCGGAAAAAGACAATTTCAACTGGGAGATCATCGACACCCCCGCCCAGCGCTGGCTGCAGAGCGGGCGGCAGGTGGCCTTCTGCATCTCCGCCACCGAACAGTGGACCCGGCAGGGTACCCCGCAGTGGGTCTTCGACGAGGGGGCGAAATACTACGAAGCCAGCCACTTCGTCGAGGGAGACCGGGTCTATGACACCCCCGGCATGTTGGAGCCAGACTATGCCGACCCCGTCTTCCTGAAAAACGTCGAGCACCTGGTGGAGCGGATGGCGGAGCGCTATGACGGCGACCCGTCCGTCGCCTTCTTCGCCATCGGCCTCTACGGCATGTGGGGGGAAGGGCACACCGTCCTCACCACCCCGAGCCACGGGCATTCCTGGGGGGATGACACCAAGAAGAAATACATCGACATCTACACGCGTCATTTCAAGAAGACGCAGCTCTGCATCTCCGACGACTACGCCGGGCACAACGACCGCCGCGCGCGCTTCGAGATCACGGAGTACGCCCGCAGGAAAGGCGTCACGATCAAGGATGACAGCATCCTCGTGGAAGCCGAGCCCAATCCATGGTACCACGACGGCATGGCGCAGTTCTTCTGGCCCGACATGCCGGTGATCCTGGAACACGGCCACATGGACCTCATCCCCTGGAACAAGGAGCTGCTGCTGAAATCCATCGAGGCCTACCACGCCTCATACATGTCCATCCACTGGTGGCCGCGCGAGGAACTGAACGACAACCGGGACATCATCGACCGGATCAACCTCCGACTGGGCTACCGCCTGAACATGGAGAAGGCCGAATGGCCCCGCACCATCCGCAAGAACGAGCCCTTCACGATCCGCAGCCTGTGGAAGAACGTCGGCGTCGCTCCCTGCTACGGCGGCGGCTATCCCTGCTTCACCATCAAGAACGGCAAGGGCGGCATCGTCGCCGTCCTCGTCGACACGGAATTCAACGTGAAGGACCTCGCCGTGGCCGCTCCCGGCGAAGCCAAATCCGCCGTCAGCGAGCGTGCGTTCACCGTCGCCCGGGCGTTCACCAACGACTTCGGGACCTTCGCGCGCACCTGCCAGACCGGCGACTTCGACATCTATTTCTCGGTCGGCACCGTCTACGGTTCCCCGACCCTCGCCCTCCCCTACGGCGGCGACGACGGCCACAAGCGCTACAAGATGGGCCGCATCCGCATCGAAGAATAAACGACAAAAGCATACGATCATGAAAAGACTCTGGATCCTCCTCTCGCTGGCGCTGATGCTGGGTACCGCCGCAGCGAACGCCCAGCCCGCCACAGAAACGTTCGCCCCGACGGACAACGGCAAGGCCCTCGTCAACCCCGGCATGGGCTGGATGCTCTACTATTATTCCAACATCCTGGACAACTACGGTTCCAAACTGGCCCCGGAAGACACTGTCGAGGATTTCCCCGGCGTCGGCACCGTATTCCTCCGCCTGCCCTGGGCATTCCTGGAGCCGGAAAAAGGCAAGTTCAACTGGGAGATCATCGACACCCCTGCCCAGCGCTGGCTGCAGACCGGACGGCAGATGGCGTTCTGCATCTCCGCCACGGAAAACTGGACCCGGCAAGGCACCCCGCAGTGGGTCTTCGACGAAGGTGCGAAATGCTACGAGGTCAACGGCTACCTGGAGCCCGACTACGACGATCCCGTCTTCCTGAAAGCCGTCGACCACCTGGTCGAGAAGATGGCGGAGCGCTATGACGGCGACCCAGCCGTGTCGTTCTTCGCCATCGGCCTGTACGGCATGTGGGGGGAGGGGCACACCGTCCTCACCACACCCGTCCACGGCAAGTCGTGGGGATTCGAGAGCCAGAAACGCATCATCGACATCTACAGGAAGCATTTCAAGAAGACGCAGCTCTGCATCTCCGATGACTTCGCCGGACACAACGACCGGCGTGCCCGCTTCCAGATCACCGACTACGCCCGCAAGAAGGGCATCACCATCAAGGACGACAGCATCCTGGTGCAGCCCTGGCCGGATTCCTGGTACCATGACGGTATGGCGCAGATCTTCTGGCCGACGGTGCCCGTGATCCTCGAGCACGAGCACTTCGGCGGCAGCCGTGACCGCGGTGCCTGGGACAAGGAGCTGCTGCTCAAATCGGTAGAGGATTATCACGCCTCCTTCCTGTCCATCCACTGGTGGCCGCGCGAGGAACTGAAGGCGAACAAGGACATCATCGACCGGATCAACCTGCGCATGGGCTACCGGCTCAACATGGAGCGCGCCGACTGGCCGAAGACCATCCGCCGGAACGAGCCCTTCACGATCCGCAGCCTCTGGAAGAACGTGGGCGTCGCCCCCTGCTACGGCGGCGGCTATCCCTGCTACACCATCAAGAACAAGAAGGGCGGCATCGTCGCCGTCCTCGTCGACACCGAATTCAACGTGAAGGACCTCGCCGTGGCGGCGCCCGGAGAGGCCAAGTCCGCCGTGAGCGAACGCGAATTCATCGTCGCCCAGGCCTTCCAGAACAGCTTCGGAACCTTCGCACGCGTCTGCCAGACCGGCGACTTCGACATCTACTTTTCCGTCGGCACCGTCTACGGTTCGCCGACCCTCGCCCTCCCCTACGGCGGTGATGATGGTCACCACCGTTACAAGATGGGCAGCATCCGCATCGCAGAATAAGACAATCGACCCCAATAATGAAAACAAGACAATTCCTTTGCGTCTGCCTCACCGTTTTCGGGACAATGGCCGCGCTGAATGCATGCAAAACCGAAAAGAAACAATATGGTGAGCCCGTCTGGGGCATCGTCACGGAATCCGAACCCGTCGCACAGACGACCTGCGGGGCCGTCCGCGGCGAGAACCGGGACGGCATCGCCATCTTCCGCGGCATTCCCTACGGTGCGCCCGTGGACGGCGAAGGCCGCTTCCTGCCAGCTGCGCCGGCACAGCCCTGGGAGGGCGTCCGCGACTGCACGAAGAACGGCCCCGCCGCCATCCAGGCCGGGGCGCCGAGCATCTCCGGCAACCCGTCCGGACTGGGCGAATACTTCAACGGCGGACACCCGGAACGGTTCGGCGTCGCAGAGGAGGTGAAAGATGAGAACTGCCTGGTCCTCAACGTCCTGACACCCGGCATCGACCAGGCGAAACGGCCGGTCGTCGTCTACATCCACGGCGGCGGATTCGCCTCCGGAACGGGCACCCTCACCCTCGGTGCGGACGGATGGGCCCGGGAGGAAGACATCGTCATCGTCGGTGTCAACCACCGCCTGAACGTCTTCGGTTTCCTGTACCTGGGCGACCTCGACCCCGCTTACGCGTCTTCAGGCATGGCCGGCATGCTGGACCTGGTCCTCGCCCTCCGATGGGTCAAGGACAACATCGCCTCTTTCGGCGGTGATCCGGACTGCGTCACGATCATGGGCGAATCCGGCGGCGGCATGAAGGTCAGCACCCTGATGGCGATGGACGCCGCACACGGCCTGTTCTCGAAGGCGATCGTCGAGAGCGGTTCGAACGTCGTCGGCAACTTCTCCAAGGAAGCCGCCGCCGCGCAGGCCGAACGGCTCCTGAAAGCCCTCGGGCTCACCCGTGAGAACTGGAAGCAGCTGCTCACCCTGCCGGCCGAGGAGATCTACGCCGCCTCCGCCGGCCTGCAGCTCGCCCCCGTCGCGGACGACATCAACCTGAAATACATTCCAGGTAACGAAATCCAGGCGTATGACATTTCCAAGGACATCCCGCTGATGGTCGGCTCCTCCGCCGACGAAATGGGCGTCTTCGTCCCCATCGCCCAGATGGGCATCACGGAGGAGAACCTGGTGGAGAAAGTGGCGGAAGGGATGCACGTCACCTCGGAGAAGGCCGCGCGCCTCGTCGAGGCATTCAAGGCCGCTGACAAGAAGGGCAACGCGCCCTGGCACACCTACCTCAACATCGTGTCCATGGCCAGTTTCCTGGGCGGCGGCGCCTTCCACGAAGCCATGGCGTATGCCGCGCAGGGCGGCGCGCCGGTGTTCCACTACCTTATCGAGTACGATGCCCCCGCGCCGTTCGGAGAAGGCTATGACTGCGCCTGGCACACCGCCGACCTGCCGCTGCAGATGCGCGTCGTCCTCCACCCGGAAAGCGAATTCCTGTCCCGCCAGATGGCGCACGCCTGGGCGGCCTTCATCCGTACGGGCGACCCGTCCACGAAGGAACTCCCCTGGCCTGCTTTCACTACCGACGGCCGCCAGGTGATGGTGTTCGACACGCAGACCCGCGTCGAGACCGACCCGACCGCCCCGTACCGCCGCGTCGACGAATAGGCCGCCGCTGGCGAAAAAAACGTAAATTTGCTATCTTTGTCCTCAAACCCACCACACGGATATGGAAACAATCATCAGTATCGACGGAGCCAATGTCCTCTGCGCATTGAAGGGCCGTCTTGACACGCTGGCCGCCCAGCAGGTATCCAAGGACATCCAGCCCGTCCTGGAACACGCCGGGGGAACGGTCACGCTTGACTGCAGTGACTTGGAATACATCAGCAGCTCCGGGCTGCGGATCTTCCTGACCATCCGCAAGGAAGCGTCGCGCCAGGGCGGTAAAGTCATCGTCAGGAACCTCCGCAAAGAGATCGGACAGGTGTTCCTGATGACCGGCTTCTACAACCTCTTCGAAATGCAGCAGGCATGACGGCGGGCAGACTGAGACCGCAAGACCGGATGATCCTGGAGGACTTCCGGGCGGCACAGCCGCTCCTGAAGCGGATGAAGGATGTCGTCCTGGATATCCTTCGGAACGACATCGCCGACAAGGGGCTGATGGTGACAGGAACGGAAGCGCGCATCAAGACCGAAGAGAGCCTCGCGGGCAAACTGGAGCGGAAAGGCGGGAAATACGCCAGCCTGTCCGAGATCACCGACCTGCTGGGCGCCCGTGTCATCACGTTTTACAGCGACGACGTCGACAAGATCGCGGCCATGGTCGAGAACTTGTTCGACATCGACTGGGACAATTCCGTAGACAAGCGGAAGATGCACGAACTGGACAGCTTCGGTTACAACTCGCTCCACTACATCTGCCGGATTCCCGAATCGCTCTACAGCGACCCCGCGTATCCCGAGATGGGCGAAATCCGGTTCGAGATCCAGATCCGGACGGCGCTGCAGCATGCCTGGGCCACGATCAACCACGACTCCGGTTACAAGTCCGGGATCGAGATCCCGCGCGAATACCTGCGCGATATCAACCGGCTGGCCGGCCTGCTGGAACTGGCCGACGAGCAGTTCTGCCGCATCCGCAGCAAGATCACCAGCTACCGGCGCCGCGTGCACGCACTTGTCGCGGAGGGGCAGCTGGACGAAGTCCTGCTTGATGGCGACACGTTCAAGAGCTATCTCGATACGCGGCCTTTCGACCGGCTGAACGAACGGATCGCCGCCATCAACCAGGCGGAGATCCAGGAGGTGTCGCTGCTGCCGTTCCTCCCCGTGCTCAAAGGGATGGGACTGAAGACACTGGGGGACGTCGACAAGATGGTCCGCGCGTGCGAAGAAAAAGCCTTCCGGCTGGCCGTTTACCAGCTGGGAGTGACGGACATCGACATCATCACTTCCAGTGTCGCCCTCCAGAATATCTGCATCGTCCGCATCCTGGAAGCAGGCGCCGGAAGGGCGGGGCTCCGCATGATGTTCGACGCGCTCTACGGCCCCTCACAAGGGAACGATGCCATGGCCGGCCTCGTCCTGGATCAAGCCAAAGAATTGAAAATCAACTGATACCACTATGAACACCGATCAGAAATTCGTCATTACCATCAGCCGCGAACTCGGTTCCGGCGGACGTACCATCGGACGACTGCTCGCCGAAAAACTGGGCGTCCGCTACTGCGACAAGGAAGTCATCGAATCCCTGGTGAAAGAATTCAACCTGTCCATCTACGAAATCGAACGGATCAAGGCGAAGAAAAAGAACTGGTTCGCCGACTTCCTCGACCGGGTCACCCCCGTGCCGAACGCTGAATCCTTCGTAGGATTCAAGCCCCGTTACGGCGAGGACTGGAACAAGGACGTCACGACCGATGAACTCTTCCAGGCCGAATCCGAGATCATCAAGGGGCTCGCGGAGGAAGGCTCCTGCGTCATCGCCGGACGCTCCGGTTTCTTCATCCTGAAGGACCACCCGAACAAGTTCGACGTCTTCATCCACGCCTCCCGTCCGAAACGCATCCGCCGCGTAATGGAAAAGCAGCAGCTGAGCGAAGAACAAGCCGGAATCGTCATCGATGCCGTGGACGCTTCCCGCGAGAACTTCGTGCAGCGCTTCTCCGGGACCAGCCGGTACGATGTGCGGAACTATGACCTGGTGGTGAACGTGGACAACATGACGGAGGAAGAGGCCGCCGGCCTCATCCTCGAGAGGATCGAAGCCTCCCGCAAGAATGGGTAACGCACCGCTGGACACCGACCTGTTCGACAGGGCCGCCCGCTTCGCGCTGCAGGCGCACGCAGGGACGGAACGGCGTGGCAAGGAATTCCCTTACATCATCCACCCGATGGAGGCGGCAGCCATCGTGGCGTCTGAGACGTCCGACCCGGAGCTGCTCGCCGCGGCCATGCTGCATGATGTCGTTGAAGATACCGACACCACCTTGGAAGAGATCCGGGCGGCATTCGGCAACCGGATCGCAGCGCTCGTGGCGGCAGAGAGCGACGTGGAAATGCCGCTCCTGCCACCCTCCGAAAGCTGGCATGCCCGCAAGCAGGCCGCCATCGACCGGCTGGCCGCCGCCCCGCGCGAGGCCAAGATCGTGGCACTCGGGGACAAACTGTCGAACATGCGTGCCATCGCCCGCGACTATGCGCTCCGCGGAGACGCCATCTGGGACCTGTTCCATGTCAAGGACCGGACGGCGCACGAATGGCACTACCGCGGCCTGGCCGGCGCCCTTGCGGACCTGGCGGACACCTACGCTTACCGCGAGTTCGTCCGGTTGATCGATGAGGTATTCCCCCGGCAGGAAGAGGAAATCAAGCCCGTCCGGATCGACCTGCGTGATTACGAGCGCGCGGGAGAAGGGTCCAACGGGGCCAGCTTCAACCACCGGACCGACCCGGACATCCTCCTGAAACTGTATTTCAAGGGGAAGGAGCGGCAGGCGGTCGACGAACTCCGCGTCGCGCGGAACGTATACGCCGCCGGCATCCCCACCCCGGAACCTGGTGACCTGGTCACGGACGGGACGCTGACGGGCATCCGTTTCCGCCGCATCCGCGACAAAGTCTCCTTTGCACGCGCCGTGGGCAACCACCCCGAACGCGCCGCCGGGCTCGCCGGCGACTTCGCCGCCCTGTGCAAACGCCTCCACGAGACGCACGTGGACACCTCCCTGTTCGAGAACGTGAAGGACCGCTACCTGCGCCTGCTCGCCGCAAACCCGTTCTTCGACGCAGCGCAGAAGCGGAAGATCGCCGACTTCATCCACGCCGCCCCGGACGCGGACACCGCCATACACGGCGACCTGCAGTTCGGGAACGCCTTGATCGCCGGAGAGAACCGCTGGCTGATCGACCTCGGCGATTTCTGCTACGGCTACCCGATGTTCGACCTTGGGATGGTCTACCTCACCTGCAAACTCAACGAAGAGCGATATACGCTGGAAGCCTACCACATGGACAACGCCACGGCGTCCGCTTTCTGGGACGCGTTCGCTCCCGCCTACTTCGGTCCCGACGCCGACCTCGCCGCCGTCGAGGCGGAAGTCAGGATCTATGCAGGACTCAAAACACTGATTGTCGAGCGGGACACCCGGCGGCCGATGCCGGAATTCCGCGCGATGCTGGAAGGAACCATTTATTGACCGGATACCGCTATGGGTGCCATCAGCCGCGCCGCCAGGCGCTTTTACGCCCGCCAGGGCCTGCTTATCGTCATTATCGCCGCCTTGGCCTTGGAGGCCACCTCCATCATCCAGTATTATTTCTCGCGCAAGGGAATCCGCGAAGAAGCGGCCATGCGCGCGGAAAGCGAACTGGAAGCCACCGGCCTGCGCATCACCGGGGTCATGGACCAGGTGGAGACGGCCGTACACAGCAACGTGCGACAAGTGCGCGAGCGGCTCGGCCTGCCCGACAGCCTCGCCGCGGTCAGCCGCGACATCGTGGAGGACAACGCCGTCGTCTTCGGCAGCTGCGTCGCCCTGGTGCCCGGAACGGACAGGGCTTTCGCTCCCTATTCCTACCAGTCGGCAGACAGCATCGCCACGATCCAGCTGACCGGCGAAGCATACGACTATCCTTCGAAGGAATGGTTCAAGGTCCCGCTTGAAAAGGGCGAAGGATACTGGAGTGAACCGTATTTCGATACCGGTGGCGGCGAAACGTTGATGACGACGTTCTCGGCCCCGGTCCGCGACGGGAACGGCACCATCCGTGCCATTCTCACGGCCGATATCTCGCTGGACTGGCTGACAGAAATGGTGGGCAACCTGAAGGTCTATCCCAACGCCTACAGCATCATGGTCAGCCGCACGGGACGGATCATGGTCAGTCCCGTCGAGACCCTGGTGATGCGTTCCACGATCCAGGAAGCCGCGACGAAACTGGACGATCCGGAAGCAATCCAAGAGATCAACCGGGCGATGCTCTCCGGCGAAAGCGGGAACAAGAGCATACGCATGGACGACCGGAACAACGAAGTCTTCTACGCCCCCGTGCAGCGGGCGGGCTGGTCGATGGCCATCGTCATTCCCGGCACCGAGATCTACGGCAACGTCAACCGGATCGGGATGATCGTCAAGTTGCTGCAGCTGCTGGGCCTCGCCCTGCTGGCCTTCGTCATCCACAGGATCGTCAAGAATCAGCTGAAGATCAAGGAGGTACAGGAGCGGAAAGACCGCATTGAAAACGAGCTTCACATCGCCAGCGGCATCCAGCGGGCGATGCTGCCGAAAACCTATCCGCCCTTCCCCGAGCGCGACGAGGTCGACCTGTACGGGTCCCTTGTCTCCGCCAAGGAAATCGGCGGCGACCTGTACGATTACTTCCTCCGCGACGAGAACCTGTTCTTCTGCATCGGGGACGTATCCGGCAAAGGCATTCCCGCTTCTCTGGTCATGGCGGTCACCCGGAGCCTGTTCCGCACCGTTTCCGCCCGCGAATCCGAACCGGACAAGATCCTCTCCCAGATGAACGGCGCCATGTCGGAGACCAATGAAAGCAACATGTTCGTCACCTTCTTCCTGGGCATCCTGTCGCTGCGCGACGGCACGCTCCGCTACTGCAACGCCGGGCACAATGCCCCGCTGCTGCTCGGGGAGGGCCGCGCGGACTTCCTGGACGTCCAGCCCAACCTGCCGCTGGGCGTCATGGAGAAGATGAAGTACACCGCCCAGGAAACCCACCTGGCGACGGGAGAAAGCATCTTCCTATACACCGACGGACTGACGGAAGCGGAAAACGAAGGGCTGCAGTTCTTCGGGGAGGAACGGCTGCGGCAGGCGGCCGCGAAGACGGCCGGCATGAGCGCCCGCGCGCAGGTCGATGCCGTCGACCAGGCCATCCTCACGTACATCGGAACCGCTGCGCAGAGCGATGACAAGACGATGCTGGCCATCCGGTATCTGGGCGAAACGCCGGCGGAGACCTCGGAGAAGCACCTGGTCCTGCACAACGACATCAAGCAGATCCCCCAGCTGGCCGGCTTCATCGAGACCGTCGCCCAGGCCGGCTCCCTGAACCAGGGCACGGCGATGAGCCTCAACCTCGCCCTGGAAGAGGCCGTGACCAATGTCATCCTGTACGCCTACCCCGAGGGGACGGACGGCATGGTGGAGATCACCGCCATCATCCGGCCGAAAAAGGAGATTGAGTTCATCGTCGATGACAGCGGACGTCCCTTCGATCCGACGCTCGCCGAGCAGCCGGACCTGGAGCTCGGCGTGGACGAGCGGCCTGTCGGCGGCCTCGGCATCCACCTCGTCCGCAGCATCATGGACAAGGTTTCCTATGCCCGGGAAGGCGGGCACAACATCCTAAAGATGAAAAAGTTGATCTGAGCCGGGGCTAGCGCACTTCCTTCAACAGTCTGGGAACCGCGAGCACCGAAGACGTATTGAAATGCTGGTTATCCGGAAGGGGCCCCTCGATGGCGGCCCCTTTTTCCATCAGGGCCTGCAGTTCGGACAGGTGGTTCCGGTAGACTTCGCGGGGCGTCACGCCATGCGCATGGCAGACGCCGGCGGCCAGGCCGACCACCTCACCGGACATGCCGCACGTACGCATCACGCGGGTCGACCCCAGGGCCACGTGCGTGACGGAGATGTCGCGGCCGGCCATGAAGAGATTCCCCACGTTGCGTGAATACAGGCAGCGGTACGGAACGGCCGCCGGATAAACCGGCGTGTGCCGGGTCTTCGCCTTGAACGGCTCGTCCGGGAAGTATTTTTCATTCGCCGGATCGGGGAAATGCAGGTCGATCGTCCAGGAGACGGAGAACGTCCCGTCCTCATGGAAGACGTTCTTGTCGATGTCGTCCTGCTTGAAGACATAGTCCCCCAGCAGGCGGCGCGACTCGCGTTTTCCGGACACGTAGGCCACCCAGCCCAGGGAACGCTCCGGATAGAGTCCCAGGCGGTTCTTGAGGTAGCTCCAGTTGGAGTAGATGACCAGCAGGCCGTAGTCGCGGATACGCTCGAATTCGCGCGTCATGTCGCGTTGCATCCCGGTCTCCCAGGTCCACTCGCCCATCGTCACCCGCTGCACGCTCTCGTCGCTGAACGGAAGCCCGTAGTCGAATGCAGGGAAGGTGCCGGGGCGTTCCTCCGAGTACCACTGCACGGAAGCGCCCAGCACCGTGCTGTCGGCTTTTTCCTGCGCCAGGCTTTCCCCATATTCCTCGCGGGACTCGCGGCCATATCGGCTGTCCGCACCGGCCATCACGCCGAGGGACCCGTCGCCGGTGCAGTCCGCGAACAGGGGGGCGGAAAGGGAAATTTCACGGGAGGATTCGATCTGCCGGACCACCACCGATGCGATGCGCCGCTCCCCCGGCCCGGCCGCCATCCGAACGGACACCGCCCGCCACGGGGCGTACAATTCCACCAGCGGCTCGCCGGAGATGAACGCCTGCTTCTTCTCATCTTCATAACTCTCTGCCGGACGGGCATTTCCAAATGTGGAATGGGCGAATTCCCGCTGCATCCGCCCCAAGGCGGGATACCGGCCGAGTTCGATCTGCCCGCCCAGATGGACACGAACTTCCGCACTGTTGTTGCCGCCCAGGACGGGCCGGTCATTCACAAGGGCCACGCGGAGTCCCTGGCGGGCGGCGGCCACGGCCGCACACATGCCGGCGATGCCGCCTCCGACGACAACGAAATCATAGGATCGGGTTTCGGCGGGGTCGTCCGGCAGGGCGAGCATCCGGCGGCGGAACGCTGTCAAGGCCTCCCCGTCCGCTGGCGGGACGACCGCCTTCCGTGAAAGGTACACCGCGTCGATGCGGCCGTCGAAACCGGTCAGGTCCTGGAGCCGGAGTTCCGTCATTCCCTTGGGCAGTTGCACGCATCCGGCTTCCTGCCACTCCCAACGGCTGCCCGTCACCCCGAGTTCGGGTTCGAGGGTCTTGCCGCCGACGGCGATCCGGAATGCGCCCGGCCCCCGCTTGTCCGACCAGGGCGCCGTCCAGTTGTAGGTGCGTACGTAGACATGCCACGATCCGGCCGCCGGTACGGCGACCTGCGTCACCGCGTCTGCGACGGGAACGCCCATGCCGTGGGCAAGGAGGTAGGCAGAGCCCATTTCGTCCATGAATTGCTGGTCGACGACCCAGCCGCCTTTCGCGGCGAAAGCCTCCGCCTCCACCCAGATGCCGGAAGAACCCTTCCGGGCCGATGCCGGAACCGCGGCCCCGGCCAGCACGGCGCAAAGCAGGGCCAGTATTTTCATTCTTTTCATTCGCTCATGCAGGTATCTATGGATACGAAAATAACGAAATCCTTCGGAACACCAAAAAAAACGTATCTTTGTCTTTGTAAAGAAAGCATATGAAAAAGAATCTTCCCCTCCTGTTCCTGCTCCTTGCCGGTGTCCTGTCGCCTGTCGCACGCGCTGACGAGGGCATGTGGCTTCCCGCCCTGATCTCGCAGCGGATCGGCGACATGCAGGCCAAAGGCTTCCGCCTCACCGCGGAGGACATCTACAGCGTCAACCAGGCTTCCCTCAAAGACGCCGTCGTCCTGTTCGGGGGCGGCTGTACCGGTGAACTCGTATCGGCGGACGGACTGCTCCTGACCAACCATCACTGCGGATACAGCTACATCCAGAAACACAGCAGCATTGCACACGATTACCTGAAGGACGGCTTCTGGGCCATGGACCGCAGCGGCGAGCTCCCGAACAAGGGGTTGACCGTCAGTTTCCTGGACCGGATGGAAGACGTCACCGGCATCGTCCTGCAAGGCTATGACGAGCGGACGATGGACGAGCGGCAGCGCGACTCCGTCGTCCATGCGAACGGCGCCCGGCTCATCCGCCAGGCCGTCGCGGACGGCAAGGGACTGCGTGCCAGCGTGGAAGCTCTCTTCTACGGCAACGCCTACTACCTGTTCGTCTACCGCGTCTTCAGCGACGTGCGCCTGGTGGCCGCCCCGCCCTCTTCGATCGGGAAATTCGGCGGCGACACCGACAACTGGATGTGGCCCCGGCACACCGGCGACTTCTCGATCTTCAGGATCTACGCCGACAAGGACAACAACCCGGCGGAATATGCCCCGGACAATGTTCCCTACCACCCGAAGAAATTCTTCCGCATCTCGCGTGCAGGCGTGCAGGAAGGCGATTTCACGATGATCTACGGCTGCCCGGGCAGCACCAAGGAATATGTCACTTCCGATGAGGTCCGCTATGTGAGCGAGACGTCCGATCCGCGGAAGATCGCCCTGCGCACCCTCCGGCTGGACATCCAGAAAAAATACATGGACGCCGACCCGGCCGTGCGCATCCAGTACGCATCCAAGAACGCTTCCGTGGCGAATGCCTGGAAGAAATGGCAGGGAGAAGCGCGCGGCATCGCCCGGATGAAGACGGTCGCCGCGAAGGAAGCCTACGAACGTTGCTTCCGGCAGTGGGCGGAAGGCACCGCCTACGAAGGCGTGCTCGACACGCTGGCCCGGTGGTACGCCATCCGGAATCCGTATTACCTGGCTTCGGAATACTACGTCGAAACCGCCCGCAGCGTGGAACTGCTGCAACTGGCCGCCGCCGTCGAGAATGCCCTGTCAACCGCAAAAGAGCCGTCGGCCGCCGTCGGAGAACTGGCAGACGCCTTCTTCAAAGACTGGTACCTTCCCATTGACCGGGAGTCCTTCGACGCCCTGATGGAAGCCTTCGCCCGGGAAGTGCCTGCGGAACTCCAACCCGCCTTCTTCAAAGAAATCCTGAAGGAAAAAGGCAGTGTCGCAGCGATTGGAGACGAGCTCTTCGGCCAGTCCCTCTTCACGGATGCAGCGCGCGTGAAAGCCCTGACGAAAGCGGACCTGGAACAGGTACGGCAAGACCCAGCCTGCCGGCTCCAACGGGCCTTCTACGCCTGGTACAAGGAGGAACTGATGCCGGTCGTCGGTGCCGCGAACGAACGGATCCGCCTCGCCTACCGCCGCTACATGCGCGGACAGATGGCCTTCGAACCCGACAAGGTCTTCTACCCGGACGCCAACCTGACCCTCCGCGTGGCCTACGGGCATGTGAAGGGATACTCCCCTGCCGACGGCGCCTACTACCCTCCCGTCTCCACGGTGAAAGGCATCATCGAGAAGGATAATCCGGACATCTACGACTACGACATTCCCCAGCGGCTGCGTGACCTGTACGCCCGCGGCGGGATCGACACGCAGCCCGTATGCTTCCTGGCGACCAACCACACGTCCGGAGGCAATTCCGGAAGCCCGGTCCTCAATGCGGACGGCGACCTGGTCGGCATCAACTTCGACCGGGTGTGGGAAGGCACGATGAGTGACATCGCCTACGACCCGGCCTTTTGCCGGAACATCTCCCTCGACATCCGGTACCTGCTCTTCGTGGTCGAACACATCGGCGGCGCCGGCTGGCTGCTGGACGAGATGCAGTTTACCGACCCGCCGGCAAAGAAAGGAAAACGCCGCGCTATCTGACCTCGTGGCACCAGCCGTGCACGTCCTCCAGCTCACCGAACTGGATTCCGGTGATCTGCCTGTAGAGTTTCGTGCAGACCGGACCGACGGATCCGTCGGGGACGAAACGCCAGGTGCAGGCCACTTCCTCTCCGGCCAGGACCGGTTTGAGGTCGATGTGTGACATCGGCGTGATGACGACGGCCGTGCCGCAGGCACCGGCCTCGTCGAACTCCGCAAGCTCCTCCACCGGGATCGGGCGCTTCTCCACCTCCATGCCCAGGTCGGCGGCCACCTGCTGCAGCGACTTGTTCGTAATCGAAGGCAACACGCTGTCGGAGAGCGGCGTAACGTACTTGTTTCCCTTGATGCCGAAGAAGTTCGAGGAGCCGAATTCGTCGACAAACTCGCGCGTGCCGCTGTTCAGGTACAGCAGTTCGGTGTACCCCTGGTCGTGGGCGATCTTGTAAGGTTTGAAGGTGGCGGCGTAGTTTGCGCCGACCTTGTAGCTGCCGGATCCCTTCGGCGCGGCCCGGTCATAGTCCCCGGGAATCACGGCGGAAGAGGATTTCAGATGTGCCCCGTAGTACGAACCCGCCGGCGCGCACATGACGGCCAGCACGGCCTCGGGATACGGGACGAGCTGCATCTGCGGATGGACGCCCATCAGCAGCGGACGCAGGTACATCGATGCGCCGTGCCCATAGGGCGGAAGGAATTCGAGGTTGTTCTTCACGCACAGTTCGCACATCCGGATGAAAAGGTCTGCCGGCGGTTCCGGCATGCCCAGGTAACGCGCCGTCCGCTGCATGCGCGCCGCATTCTCGTCGGGACGGAAGATCACGATGCGTCCGTCTTTCTGGGTAAACGCCTTCAGTCCCTCGAAGCAGGAGATCGCGTAATGGAAGACCTGCGCGAAGGGGTCGAGCGTGAAAGAGAATGTCTCGGTCGTCTCGGCCGGAGACCACTGACCGTTCTGGAAGCGGGAAAGGACCACGGTCCGGGTCCTGTAGGCGTCGAAGCCCAACGAATCCCAATCGATCTGTGACATAGGGTATGCTGTTTTACTTGATTTCCGATGCAATCCAGTCTCCCACCTCGGAAGTGGAATACGCCTTGCTGCCCGCGGCAAGGTCTTCGGTGACGACGCCCGCGTCGATCGAGGCGGCGACGGCTTTCCGGATGGCAGCGCCTTCCTCCATCAGGCCGAAGGCGTACTCGAACATCATCGCGGCCGACAGGATAGCGGCCACGGGGTTGGCGATATTCTTGCCCGCCGCCTGCGGATACGAGCCGTGGATGGGCTCGAAAAGGCTGGTGTGCGCGCCGACGGACGCGGAAGCGAGCAGTCCCATCGATCCGCTGATGCAGCTGGCCTCGTCGGTCAGGATGTCCCCGAAGGTGTTCTCCGTCACCAGCACATCGAAGAACTTCGGCTGGCGGATGAGCTGCATCGCAGCATTGTCCACGAACATGTAATCCACGGTCACGTCCGGCCACTGCGGCTCCATCTCCCGGGCGATCTGGCGCCACAAGCGCGAGGATTCCAGCACGTTGGCCTTGTCCACCACCGTGAGGTGCTTCCGCCGGCGCTGCGCGTACTCGAACGCCAGCTTCAGGATACGTTCCACCTCGAAACGGCTGTAGATACAAGTATCGAACGCCGTATCGCCACCGTCCTTGCGTCCTTTTTCTCCGAAGTACATGCCGCCCGTCAGCTCACGGATGCACAGGAAGTCCGCCCCGTCGACCAGTTCGGTCTTGAGCGGCGACTTGCCGACCAGCGAACGGAACGTTTCCACCGGGCGCAGGTTGGCGAAGAGGCCCAGTTGCTTGCGGATGGCCAGCAGTCCCTGTTCCGGGCGCACCTTCGCCGCAGGGTCGTTGTCGTACTTGGGGTCGCCGACGGCGCCGAACAGGACGGCATCGCTCTCCATGCACAGGGCGTGCGTCTCCTGCGGATACGGGTCGCCGGTACGGTCGATGGCACAGGCGCCCACGTACCCGAGGGTGTAGGACACCTCATGCCCAAACTTCGCACATACGGCATCGACGGCCTTTACGGCCTGCTCCACCACTTCCGGCCCGATGCCGTCGCCCGGAAGCTTCGCAATTCTCAGTTTCATCTGACAATGATCTATTTCTCAATGATATTCAGCATTTTGAGCGTCGCCTTGATGGCGGCCTCCGTCTGATCGGAGTCGATGCCGCGCGTCTTGAACGACCAACCGTCCAGGTCCCAGCTGATCGAAGTTTCCACCAGGGCGTCGGTTTTACCGCCCGGCGGAATCTTCACGATATAGTCCGACAGGCGGGGATGCTTTTTCCCGAGCCGGTCGTAAATTTTCCAAAGCGCCTTCATGAAAGCGTCGTACTGTCCGTCGCCCGTGGCTACATCCTCGTACTGCGTCCCGTCGATTTCGATGCGCAGGTTGGCGACCGGACGCATCGAGCGGGCCAGCTGCAGGGAATAGTTGATGATCCGGATCCGCTCTTCCGCAGGCTGGGAGTCCCCTTTCAGGACGTCCGCGACGATGAAGGGCAAGTCTTCCTGCGTCAGGCTCTCCTTCTTGTCTCCCAGTTCCACGACACGCTCCGTCACCGCTTTCATCTGGTCGGGGGTCAGGCGGATGCCCAGGTCCTCGAGGTTGCGCGCGATGTTCGCCTTGCCGCTCGTCTTGCCAAGGGCGTAGTGCCGGTGCCGGCCGAAACGTTCCGGAGCCAGCGCATTCTGGTACAGGCCCGCTTTCTTGTCCCCGTCGGCGTGGACCCCGCTCGTCTGCGTGAAGACGAATTCGCCCACCAGGGGTTTGTTCTGCGGAATCCGCACCCCGGAGATCGTCTCCACGTAGCGGCACACATGCATGAGTTTCTTCTCGTCGAGCGTATTCTCCTCCCGGAGATGGTCGTTCAGGATGCCCAGGGCGCTGGCGACGGGCAGGTTGCCCGTCCGTTCCCCCAGGCCATTCACCGTCGTGTGGATCCCCCGGCAACCGGCCCGGACGGCTTCGAAGGTATTCGCCGCAGCCAAGTCATAGTCGTTGTGGGCATGGAAATCGAAATGAAGGGAAGGATACCGCTCCCTCATCTGCCGGCAGAATGCGCCCGCCCGGGACGGGTCCAGGATGCCCAGCGTATCCGGCAGCATCACCCGGCGCACCGGCGCCGCCTGCAGGGCGTCCACCAGGAAGAAGACATAGTCGGGCGAAGCCTCCATCCCGCCGGACCAGTCCTCCAGGTAGACATTGACTTCCATTCCCTTCGAAACGGCCAGGCCGATGTCGCGGAGGATGTCGTCCAGATGCTCCTGCGGGGTTTTCCGCAACTGGCCCTCCAGGTGCCGGAGCGAACCTTTCGTCAGCAGGTTCAGGACCTGGCCCCCGGCCGAGGAGATCCAGTCGATCGACACGCCGCCGTCCACGAAGCCCAGTGCCTCCACCTGCCGGAGATGGCCGCAGGTCGACGCCCAGGCGCAGATCCGCGAAAAAGCCTCGTACTCACCGGACGAGACCCGTGCGGACCCCGCTTCGATGCGGTTCACGCCAAGTTCCTCCAGCAGCAGGCGCGCGATCGCCAGTTTCTCGCCCGGATTGAACGAGACGCCGGCGGTCTGCTCGCCGTCGCGCAGGGTGGTGTCCATCACTTCGATCATAACGCGTGCTTTTGCTCGTATGCTTCGATTTTCGCCTTCTGCTCCAGGAGGTAGTCGATGTCGTCCAGAGCGTTCATCAGGCAGTACTTCTTGTACCCGTTCAGTTCAAAGGACTCCGTACGGCCCGTGGACAGGTTGGTGACCGTCTGCGCGGGCACGTCCACCCGGACCTTGGCCGAAGGATCGGCCGCCAGGGTGGCGAAGAGTTCCGCCAGGAACGGTTCGGAGACGACCACCGGCAGGACGAAGTTATTGAGTTCGTTGTTCTTGTGGATGTCCGCGAAGAAACTGGAGATCACCACCCGGAAACCGTAGCCGGCGATCGCCCAGGCGGCGTGTTCGCGGCTCGAACCGCTGCCGAAGTTCTTTCCTGCCACGAGGATCTCGCCCCCGTAGCGCGGATCGTTCAGGACGAATCCCGGATCCGGCGTGCCGTCGGGACGGTAGCGCCAATCGCGGAACAGGTTTTCGCCGAAGAAGGATTCCTCGCGTGTCGTCGCCTTGAGGAAACGGGCGGGAATGATCTGGTCGGTATCTACGTTTTCCAGCGGGAGAGGCACGCAGGTGCTCTCGATGATGTCGAATTTCTGTTTCATAGCAAGGTCCTCGGATCGGTTATCTTTCCTGTCACGGCGGCGGCCGCCGCCACCAGCGGACTGGCGAGGATGGTCCGTGCGCCGGGGCCCTGACGGCCCTCGAAATTACGGTTGCTCGTCGATACGCAGTACTTCCCGGCGGGCACCTTGTCGTCGTTCATCGCCAGGCAGGCCGAACAGCCGGGCTGACGGATCTCGAAACCAGCCGCTGCCAGCGTCTTGTCCAGGCCTTCCGAAGCGATCTGCCGCGACACCTCCCACGAGCCGGGCACCAGCCAGGCCGTCACCCCGTCGGCTTTCCGGCGGCCGGCGACGACGGAGGCAAAGGCCCGGAAATCCTCGATACGCCCGTTCGTACAGGCGCCCAGGAAGACATAGTCGATCGGTTTTCCGACCAGCGCTTCACCAGGGGCGAATCCCATGTAGGACAGGGACTTGAGGAAGGAAGCCCTTCCCTCCTCCGGAACCGTTTCCAGCGCAGGGACGGCGCCGTCGACGGGAATGCCCATGCCGGGATTGGTACCGTACGTGACCATCGGCGCGATTTCGGCCGCATCGAAGACGACTTCGCGGTCGAACACGGCATCCGCTCCGCTGCGCAGGGTCCGCCAATAAGCGACGGCCTTGTCCCAATCCGCTCCCTTCGGAGCGAATTCGCGTCCCTTCAGCCAGGCGAACGTCACCTCGTCCGGCGCGATGAAACCACCGCGCGCGCCCATCTCGATGGACAGGTTGCAGAGGGTCAGGCGGCCGTCCATCGACAGGGCCTCCACGGCCGTTCCGGCATATTCCACGAAATAGCCCGTGGCGCCGCTCGTCGTCAGCCGGCTCATCAGGAAAAGGGCCATGTCCTTCGCCGTCACCCCCTTCCCGAGCGTGCCGTCGATGCGGATGCGCATCGAACGCGGTTTCTGCTGGAGGATGCACTGGCTCGCGAGCACCATCTCCACCTCGCTCGTCCCGATCCCGAAGGCGACGGCACCCACCGCACCGTGCGTCGAGGTGTGCGAATCGCCGCAGACGATGGTCATTCCAGGCAGCGACAGGCCCCGTTCCGGCCCCACCACGTGGATGATGCCGTTGCGCGGATCCATCATCCCGTAATGCGTCAGCCCGAACTGCGCGGCGTTGGCGGCCAGGGTATCCACCTGCTTTTTCGACACCGGATCGGCGATGGGCTTGTCCTGGTCATGGGTGGGCGTATTGTGGTCCGGCATGCAGAAGATCTTCTCCGGGCGCAGCGGACGGATGCCCCGCGCCCGCAGGCCGTCGAACGCCTGCGGCGAAGTGACTTCGTGGCAATAGAGCCGGTCGATGTACAGCTGGGTGGGCCCGTCCTCGACGAGGTCGACCACGTGCGCGTCCCAGATCTTGTCAAACAGTGTATTCATCTGGCAAAACTACAGTTTGTTCAAACAGTCCACATAGGCCTCGATGGAGGCGGAGACGATGTCGGTGCTGGCGCCGAAGCCGTAGTAGACGCGTCCTTCGTGCTCTACCTGCATATGGACCTTACAGCAGTCGTCGGCGCCCTTGGAGACGCCCTGGATCGTGTATTCGTTGATGGTCACCTGCCGCTTGATGATCTGCCGGAGGGCATTGATCGAAGCGTCCACGGGGCCGTTGCCGGTCGCCGCCGCTTCGAACTTCTCGCCGGCGATCTCCACGCCGATCGACGCCACCGGCTTCATGCCGATGCCGCTCGTGGCCTGCAGCCAGTCCACCTTGATGTGGTGGTTCTCGGCCCGGTCGGCCCCGGCCAGCATCAGGATGTCGTCGTCGTGGATCTCCTTCTTCTTGTCGGCCAGCCGCAGGAACTCCTGGTACACGGCATCCAGCCGCTCGTCCGAAAGCTTCACGCCGAGCGCCTCCAGACGGAATTTCAGGGCCGCATGACCGCTGCGTGCCGTCAGGACGATCGAATTGTTGTCGAGACCGATGTCCTTCGGGTCGATGATCTCGTAGGTGGACACATTCTTCAGCACACCGTCCTGGTGGATACCCGACGAATGCGCGAAAGCGTTCTTCCCGACGATGGCCTTGTTGGGCTGGACCGGCATGTTCATCAAGCCGGAGACCATCCGGCTGAGCGGATAGATGCGCTGCGTGTTGATGTTCGTGTCCAGGCCGATTTCCTTGTGCGATTTGAGGATCATCACCACTTCTTCCATGGCGGTGTTGCCGGCCCGTTCGCCGATGCCGTTGATGGTCACTTCACACTGGCGCGCCCCGTTCAGGATACCGGCCATCGTGTTGGCCGTCGCCATGCCGAGGTCGTTGTGGCAGTGCGTGGAAATGACCGCATGCTCGATCCCCTTCACATGGTCGCAAAGGTACTTGATCTTGGCGCCGAACTCCTCCGGCAGGCAGTAACCCGTCGTATCCGGGATGTTCACCACCGTAGCGCCCGCCGCGATGACGGCCTCCACGACCCGGGCGAGGTACTCGTTGTCGGTCCGGCCGGCGTCTTCCGCGTAGAACTCCACGTCCTCGACATACTTCTTGGCGTATTTCACCGCCCGCACGGCCCGCTCGAGGATTTCCTCGCGGTTCGACTTGAACTTATAGCGGATGTGCAGGTCGGAGGTGCCGATGCCGGTGTGGATCCGGCCGCGCTTGGCATGCCTGAGCGCCTCGGCGGCCACATCGATATCCTTCTCCACCGCCCGCGTGAGGGCACAGATGGTCGGCCAGGTCACCGCCTTGGAAATCTCCACCACGGAGTTGTAGTCCCCGGGGCTGGAGACCGGGAAGCCGGCCTCGATTACGTCGACGCCGAGCGTTTCCAGCGCCTTGGCGACCTGGATCTTCTCGACGGTGTTGAGCTGGCAGCCCGGCACCTGTTCGCCGTCACGCAGGGTGGTGTCGAAAATGTATACCCGATTGTTGTCCATCGTCCTGCCGTGATCAGTTGTTCTCGGGACGGAGTTTGCGGACAACGGCACCGGTACGCCAGAGTTCGCTCTCGCGCAGGGCCTTCAGTTCCTTTTCGAGTCCCTCGCGGTAATCCGGCTTGGAGTTGGCGTCGATGGAGATCTGCGCCTCATGGCCGCTGGCCACGCTCTCATAGAGTTTTTCGAAGACCGGTTTGGTGGCGTCATGGAAGGGTCCCATCCAGTCGAGGGCGCCGCGCTGGGCCGTCGTCGAGCAGTTCGCGTACATCCAGTCCATGCCGTTCTCCGCAAAGAGGGGCATCAGCGACTGGGTCAGCTCCTCGACCGTCTCGTTGAAGGCCTCGGACGGCGTGTGACCGTGCTCGCGCAAGGTCTCGTACTGGGCCAGCAGGATGCCCTGGATGGCGCCCATGAGGGTGCCGCGCTCACCGGTCAGGTCGGAATAGACTTCCCGCTTGAAATCCGTCTCGAAGAGGTAGCCGGAACCGACGCCGATGCCGAGAGCGAGGGTGCGCTCAAGCGCGCGGCCCGTGGCGTCCTGGTAGACGGCATAGGAGGAGTTGACGCCCTTCCCCTGGAGGAAGAGCCGGCGCAGCGACGTACCGGACCCCTTCGGGGCCACCATGATCACATCCACGTCCGCGGGCGGGACGATGCCGGTGCGGTCGTTGTAGGTGATGCCGAAGCCATGGGAGAAATACAGGGCCTTGCCTGCGGTGAGGTGTTTCTTCACCACCGGCCAGACGGCGATCTGGGCGGCGTCGGAGACGAGGAACTGGATGATGGTCGCCCTGGAGCAGGCCTCCTCGATGCTGAAAAGGGTCTCACCGGGCACCCAGCCGTCGGCGACAGCCTTGTCGAAGGTCTTGCCGGCGCGTTGTCCGACAATGACATGGAAGCCGTTGTCGCGCAGGTTCAGCGACTGGCCGGGGCCCTGTACGCCATAACCGATGATCGCGATGGTTTCCTCTTTAAGCACCTCACGGGCATGCTCCAGCGTAAACTCTTCCCGAGTGACGACATGTTCGTCCACTCCACCAAAATTAATCGTTGCCATAATGTTTTGTTTTTAAATATTTATTACCAATTATTTCTCTTGTTGTTCCCGGGCTGCGCGACGGCGTTCCTTTTCCGCCTGGCGTTCCTGGAGGAAACCCTGCACCGGCTCCTGGGCGGACCGGGAGAGGGCGATACGTCCCGAACGGACGAACTGGAGGACGCCCACCTCCTGCAGTTCCTCGTAGAGACGTTGCGTCTCGTGGGTGTGTCCCGTTTTCTGGATAACGGTGAAGGTACGGTTCATCTCGACGATCCGGGCATTGTTCCGCGCGAGCAGGTCTTCCAGGTTCCCGCCATCCAGCAATTTGTCCGTCGGCACCTTGTACAGGGCAAGTTCGCGGTAGACGATCTGTTCGTCGGTATAATAGAAGGCCTTGACCACATCCACCCGCTTCTCGATCTGGAGGACGGCCTCGCGGATCCGCCGCTCGGTCGCCTCGGTGATGATGGTGATGTTGTGGATACCCTCGATGGAGGACGCCCCTGCGGAAAGGCTCCAGATGCTCAGGTTACGCCGTGTGAACACGTTGGAGATCTGCGCCAGGAGGCCGATCTGGTTCTCCGTGAAGATGGAGACCGTGTAATTCTTGACTGTATTGTCCATAGCTATTTCCTGTACCATTCTTTTTCCGTGAGCATCATCTCGCCGACCGACCGTCCGGGGGGCACCATCGGCATCACGTTGTCTTCCTCCATGACGCGGACGTCCAGCAGGCAGGGCGCATCGTCAGAGAACATTTCCCGGACAGCCGGTTCCAGGCCGGCGCGGTCTTCCACGCTGCGGTAGCGGATCCCGTAGGCGTCGGCGATCTTCCCATAGTCGGGGTTGAGCATCCGCGTCTGCGAGTAGCGGCAGCCGAAGAAGAGTTCCTGCCACTGGCGCACGTTGCCGAGCCAGTTGTTGTTCAACAGGACGATCTTCACGCCGATGCCTTCCTGCATGATGGTGCCGAGTTCCTGAAGGGTCATCTGGATGCCGCCGTCGCCCACGAACAGGCAGACCGGACGCTCCGACGCGGCGAGTTTCGCACCGATGGCGGCAGGCAGGCCGAAGCCCATCGTCCCCAGTCCGCCGGAAGAGATGAAGCTCCGCGGCCGGGCGAACCGTGAATAGCGTGCACCCATCATCTGGTTCTGGCCCACGTCGGTGACGACGATGGCCTTCCCCTCCGTCACGGCAGCGACGCAGTCCACCGCCTCGCCCATCCGGATCGCTCCGCCGGCCGGATGGATCTGGGGGTCGATGACCTTCTCGCGTTCCGTCTCCGCGCAGGCGCGGAAACTCTCCACCCACGCGGTGTGGCTGCCTCCGGCCATCCGTTCCGTCAGGACGGCGAGCACCTGGCCGGCGTCCCCGCAGATCCGTACCTGGGCAGGAATGATCTTGCCGAGTTCCGCCCGGTCGATGTCGATGTGGATCACCTTGGCCTGGGGCGCATAGCCGCTCACCTTGCCGGTAACGCGGTCGTCGAACCGCATGCCGACGGCGACCAGTACGTCGCACTCCCCTGTCTTGACGTTGGGCGCAACATTCCCGTGCATCCCGATCATCCCCTGGTAGAGCGGGAAATCGGAAGGCAGGGCACTCAGGCCCAGCATCGTGGATCCGGCTGGGATATCCCCCTTCCGCAGGAAGGCCTGCAGCTGCGCTTCGGCATGGCTGATGAGGACGCCCTGGCCGAAGACGCACAGCGGACGCTCCGCGGCGTCCAGCAGGCGCACCGCTTCGTCCAAGGCAGCTTCCGAAGGTTCCGGATCCGGAATGTAACTGCGGATGAACGTGCATTTCTTGTATTGGAAGTCCGTCAGACCGGTCTGCGCGTCCTTCGTGAAGTCCAGGACAACGGGCCCCGGCCGGCCGCTCCGCGCGACATAGAAAGCGCGGGAAACCGCCCAGGCCACGTCCTCGGCGCGGCGGATCTGGTAGTTCCATTTCGTAATGGGACCGGTGAGACCGGTCACGTCCGCCTCCTGGAAGGCATCGGTACCGAGGGCGGCAAGCGCCACCTGCCCCGTGATGACCACCAGGGGGGTAGAGTCAGACATCGCGTCCACGATGCCGGTGACGACATTGGTCGCACCCGGACCGGACGTAACGATCACCACGCCGGGTTCTCCCGTGACGCGGGCATAGCCCTGCGCCGCGTGGATCGCCCCCTGCTCGTGGCGCACCAGGATGTGGCGGATATCCCCGGAATACGTGCTCAGGGCATCGTAAACCGGCATGATCTGCCCTCCGGGATAACCGAAGACGGTATGGACGCCTTCCGCTTCCAGCGAACGCCACAGTGCCTGCGAGCCATTGATTTTCTGATCTTTCTGATCCATATATTGCTTGTAAGTTCGTTTAGTCGATGATTCGGACGGCCCCTTTGTCGGCGGAACTGACCATGGCCGCATACGCCCTCAGGCTGGCGGATACCTGCCGGTCGCGGTGCGGGGCCGTAAACGCCTTTGCGCCGCGGGTTTCCTCCTGCGCGCGCCGGGCGGAGAGTTCCGTTTCGGACAGACGCACGGAGATCGAGCGGGCGGGGATGTCGATGTCGATGATGTCACCGTCGCGCACCAGTCCGATGGCGCCGCCGGCCGCCGCCTCGGGCGATACATGGCCGATGCTCAGTCCCGAAGTACCGCCGCTGAAGCGGCCGTCGGTGACCAGGGCGCAGGCCTTGCCCAGATGGCGCGACTTGAGGTAGGAAGTCGGATAGAGCATCTCCTGCATTCCGGGGCCGCCTTTCGGTCCCTCATGCGTGATGACCACCACGTCCCCCGCCTGGACAGCGCCGCCGAGGATGCCGTCACAAGCCGCCTCCTGGGAGTCGAAGACCTTGGCAGGGCCGCTGAAACGCAGGATGGACGCATCCACGCCGGCCGTCTTCACGACGCAGCCGTCCACGGCGATGTTGCCGAAGAGCACCGCCAGGCCGCCGTCCTTGGAATAGGCGTGGGCGAGGTCGCGGATGCAGCCTTCCGCCCGGTCGGTGTCGAAGCTGTCATATTCGTTCTCCTGCGAGCCCAGGCGGGTACTGAAGCGGTTCGCCGGTGCGCAGCGGTAGATCCGTTCCGCCTCTTCGCAGACGCCCGGACGGGTGATCCCGTATGCGGCGACGGCTTCCCCGAGGGTCAGGCCGTCCACGCGCACGGCCGAGGTGTCGACCAACCCGCCGCGGGAAAGCTCGTCCATGATGGCGAGGACACCGCCGGCGCGGCCGACGTCCTGCACATGGTATTTCTGGGTATTCGGGGCGACTTTGCACAGGCAGGGCACCTTCCGGGAAAGGGCATCGATGTCCTTCATCGTAAAGTCTGCACCGGCCTCGCGGGCCACGGCCAGCAGGTGCAGCACCGTATTGGTGGATCCGCCCATCGCAATGTCGAGCGACATCGCATTCAGGAAGGCCGCCCGGGAGGCGATGCTCCGCGGCAGGACGCTTTCGTCGCCGTCGCGGTAATACTTCCAGGCGTTCTCCACCACGAGCCGCGCCGCCTTGCGGAAGAGTTCCGTCCGCTGGACATGGGTCGCCAGGATGGTGCCGTTCCCCGGCAGCGAAAGGCCGATCGCTTCGGTCAGGCAGTTCATCGAGTTTGCCGTGAACATGCCGGAGCAGCAGCCGCAGCCTGGGCAGGCACTCGCCTCGATCCGCGCCACCTCGTCGTCTCCCAGGGTCGCATCGGCCGACTGGACCATCGCATCGATCAGGTCGAGCCGCCGCTCCCCCATCACCCCGGCTTCCATCGGGCCACCGGACACGAAGACGGCGGGGATGTTCAGCCGCATCGCAGCCATGAGCATGCCGGGAGTTACTTTGTCACAGTTGCTGATGCAGACCATCGCGTCCGCCTTGTGGGCGTTCACCATATATTCAACGCTGTCGGCGATCAATTCGCGGGAAGGCAGGGAGTACAGCATGCCGTCATGGCCCATCGCGATGCCGTCGTCGACGGCGATGGTGTCGAACTCGGCGGCATAGCAGCCCGCCTTCTCGATCTCTTCCTTGACGATCTGGCCCGCCTCGTGCAGATGCGTGTGCCCCGGAACGAACTGCGTAAAGGAATTGACGACGGCGATCACGGGCCGCCCCATCTGTTCTTTCTTCATGCCGGCGGCGATCCAGAGCGCCCTGGCACCTGCCATTCTCCGTCCCTCGGTGGTGACGGAACTTCTGAGAGGATGTTTCATTTGTCCGTTTTATAAAAAAATCCCCTCCCCAGCCTGCGGACTGAGAAGGGGTCGTATCGTACCGTACGTACCATCAAAACCTTCCCAGTCCGCGACGGTCAAGGACGAGGACAAGCAGGGAGAGGACAATAATGGAAGTATACGTCATATGCACTTTCAAATTGTTACCGAGGACAAATATAAGGAATGGAAACCAGAAAAGCAAGAGAAAAATGCAATAATTCAACCCTCACCACATTTTTCCGCCTGCACCGGAAAACAGCTGGAAGCTTCCGAAACTTCACATCCGAGTCCTCGAATGGCCTTTTTGATTACAATTTATAATCATTTTTCAAATCCCGGTTACAAACGCATCGGAAACGCACCCGGGGTCCCGTCATGATCCCGCAATCTTGCGCGCTGTCTTCTTATTTCTTTTTTATATATTTGTAGGATGAGACCGCACATGGTCTTTTAAAACGAACAATGAGCGTTCATCCAAAAAAATAACGTTTATCTTATGTACAACGGAGAAAAATTAAACCCGAAACAATTCATTGAAGAATCCATCGCGCAGATCAAAGAACAAGTCGGCGGCGACACCGTCGTCCTGGGCCTTTCCGGCGGTGTGGATTCCACGGTAACGGCGCTGCTCGTCGACAAGGCCATCGGCCACAAGCTCGTCTGCATCTTCGTGGACCACGGCCTGCTGCGCAAGAACGAGTTCGAAGAAGTCCTCGCCCACTATGAGGGGATGGGGCTCAACGTCATCGGCGTGCGCGCGGCCGACCGGTTCTTCGCGGCCTGCAAAGGCATCACCGACCCGGAGCTGAAGCGGAAAGCCATCGGCAAGACATTCATCGACGTGTTCGCCGACGAGGCCCGCAAGGTCAAGGATGCCAAATGGCTTGCACAAGGAACCATCTGGCCCGACATTGCCGAATCCTTCTCGGACAAAGGGACGATCAAGAGCCACCACAACGTGGGCGGCTTGCCCGAAGACCTCGGCTTCGAACTCGTCGAACCGCTGAAATACCTGTACAAGTTCGAAGTCCGCGAAGTGGGTGCCGCGCTCGGGCTCAACGCGCACTTCCTGGGCCGCCATCCCTTCCCCGGACCCGGCCTGGGCGTCCGCTGCCTCGGAGAACTTACGCCGGAGCGCATCCACATCCTCCAGGAGGCGGATGCCGTCTTCATCGACGCACTGCGGCGTGAAGGCCTGTATGACAAAATCTGGCAGGCTGCCGTCGTCCTGCTTCCCGTCCGCAGCACGGGTATCAAGGACGGACGCCGGTCCTTCGACAATGTCGTCGCACTGCGCGCCGTCAATTCCGTGGACGCCGTGACAGCCGAAGTCGTGACGCTCCCGGTCGAGTTCCTCATCAAAGTCGCCCAGGAGATCGTCGCCCAGGTGGACGGCGTGAACCGCGTCGTCTACGACGTCACCCCGAAACCGCCGGCAACCATCGAATGGGAATAGCGTGAGCGCTTTCCTGAAGCATTACGGACAGACGCTGGCACTGCTGACTGGCATCATCGCCGGCGGGGCGTGCGGCCTGCTCCTTCCCGGGGCCGTGCCGTATGTGCGCCCCGTCGGCGAACTGTTTATCAACCTCATCTTCGTCCTCGTGGTGCCGCTGGTCTTCTTCAGCGTCGCCCTGGCCGTCCTGCGGATGCACCGCAGCGGCATGCTGGGCAGGGTGATGTCATGCACCTTGCTGGTCTTCCTGGGCATGTCCATCGTCGCAGCGGGTCTCGCGCTCGCCGCCGTCTCCATCGGCAATCCGCTGGACGGCGCAGCGGCGCAGCTCCTTTCCAACGCGTCCGGGCAGGTCGCGGAAAACAGTGACGGATCGCTGGGGAAGGCCCTCGTCCAGGCCCTTTCCGTGCCGGACTTCCCGATGCTCTTCTCGAAAGAACACCTGCTGGCCCTCATCGTCTTCGCCGTCCTGCTGGGCTGCGGCACCGCCCTGGCCGGCGAAAAAGGCGAACGCGTAGCCAGCGCCCTGGACGCCGGGGCGGAAGTAACCGGAAAGATGATGGAACTGCTGATGTATGCCGCTCCCGTCGGACTCGGATGCTGGTTCGCCGGCACCCTGGCCGGAATCGGGACGGACCTGATGCGCGGTTACGTGCGCATCCTGGTGATTTACCTGGTGTTGTCGTTCCTCGTCTTCACGCTGGTCAACAGCCTGTATGTCTTCCTCGCTCGCGGGAAAGACGGGCTGAAAGCCTTCTGGCAGCACCTGTGGCCTGCAGCGATGACCGCTGTCGCCACCGCCAGCAGCGCCGTCGCGATGCCCGCCGCCATCCGGAGCGTCCGCAACGCGGGCGTCCGGAGCGAGATCGCCGAAGCCGTCATCCCGCTGGGAACGAACATCCACAAAAACGGATCGGTGATGGCCGCCATCTGCAAGATCACCTTCCTGGCGCTGCTGTTCTCCCGACCGGCCGGCGGCGGTGCATTCGTCGCCATGGCCATCGGCCTGGCCCTGCTGGAAGCGATGGTACTCGGCGCCGTCCCCTCCGGGGGCTTCACGGGAGAAATCTTCCTGTGCTCCGTCCTCGGCTTTCCGCCGGAAGCCGTCGGCATCATCGTCGTGATCGGGACACTCGTCGACATCCCCGCCACGCTGCTGAACGTGCAGGGAAACATGGTCGCCGCCGTCCTCGTGGACGCCTTTACCGGCCGGCGGAGAAGGGATCGGCGTCCTTCAATACAGGGAAACGACGGCGGAAGGCCTTGAGGGCCTCCATGTCCAGCACCGCATTCACGACATCTTCCTCCCCTTCCCGGCACGTACCCAGCACGTCGCCCGTCGGTCCGATGGCTGCAGAATGCCCGCAGTACCGGTTGAGCGGATCGTTCCCGACCCGGTTCACACCGGCTACATAGCACTGGTTTTCAATGGCCCGGGCCCGCAGCAGGATGTCCCATGCCCCGATCCGGGCGGTGGGCCAGCTGGCCACATAGAGGATCAGGTCGTAGTCCGCTCCCCCGTCGACGGCCCGGTTGCGGGCGAACACGGGGAAGCGCAAGTCGTAACAAACCTGCAGCAGGATGCGGACGCCACGCCAGGAGACGACGACGCGTTCCTCTCCGGCCGTGAAATGCAGGTGCTCGCTGCCGTAGGAGAACAGATGCCGCTTGTCGTAATGGCGGACCGTCCCGTCGGGAAAGACGAAGAAGAAGCGGTTCACGAAGCGGCCGCCGGCATCGACCGCCACGCTTCCGGCCACGGCGCAGTCCCGCTCCGCCGCCACGCGGCGCATCCAGGGAAGGGTGTCTCCCCCGCCCGGCTCGGCAACGCCTTCCGGTTCGGAAATGAAGCCGGTGCTGAACATTTCAGGGAAGACGATGAGGTCGGTGCCGGCATCGGCCCGCTCCAGCAAGGCCTCCGCGGCGCTCCGGCTGGCGGCGGGATTCCCCCACACGGGG
Organism: uncultured Bacteroidia bacterium; assembly: GCA_902801205.1. Lineage (GTDB taxonomy): Bacteria > Bacteroidota > Bacteroidia > Bacteroidales > UBA932 > Cryptobacteroides. The sequence continues at coordinate 68,701 of CADCHE010000008.1, read as the reverse complement.
GCGGTCTGAATCAGCGTGATTTTCATGGAATGTCCGTTTTATATCCGGACAAAAATAGGAATCATTTTCCGAATGTCATCCAAAACCATTATTTTTGCACGTTTTTTTGATCAACCACTTTATGCACGATCTGTTTTTCTCCTCCGGTACGGGGCACTCCCTCATGGTCCTGTCGCTTGTCATCGGCATCGGACTTCTCATAGGCAAACTGAAAATCAAAGGCATTTCGCTCGGGACGGTCTGCGTCCTGTGGACAGGCATCCTCGTCTCGGCCCTGGGCGTCAAGGCCGATTCCCTCTTCCTGCATTTCATCAAGGAACTGGGCCTCATCCTGTTCGTCTTCTCCATCGGCCTGCAGGTGGGACCGGCTTTTTTCAGTTCGTTCCGCAAGGAGGGGCTGAAACTCAACCTCCTCGCCGCCCTGCTGATCTTCCTGGCCTTCGGCATCGTCCTGGTCCTGTATGCCACGACGGAAAATGACCTGGCCACCCTGGTGGGCAGCCTGACCGGCGCCTTCACCAACACCCCGGGACTGGGAACCGCCCAGCAGACCTATTACGACACCGTGTACGGAACGTTCCTGGAGGAAGTCAGCCACCCGCAGGTATCCGCGCAGATCACCGATGCATTCGCCGTCGCCTACCCCGTCGGCATCCTCGTTCTCACGGGCGTCATCGCCCTGCTGCGAGGCCTGTTCCGGATCGACCTGAAAGCGGAGAAGGATCGGATCGACCGCGAGGACGGCGCCTCCCGCAAGATCGTGACACGGACTTTCGAAGCCGTGAATCCCGCCATCGTCGGGCGCAAGTTCTCGGACATCGTCCGCCTGTTCGGCAGCACCTTCATTGCCACCGGCCTGAACCGCGGCGCGCAAACGATCTCCCCTGCCGATGACCCCGTCCTCGAAAAAGGCGACCTGATCGTGGCCGACCTCGAGCAGAAGGACGAACGCGACGTCTGCATCATTTTCGGCAAGATGACCGGCGCGCCGGAAGAAGAGGCGGCCGTCCTGCGCGGAAACGTCGTCAACCGGTTGGTCGTTGTCACGAAGCACAGCCTCAACGGCAAGCATATCAATGAGCTGAACGTCACCGATCAATTCCGCGTAACCGTCACGCGGGTTGTCCGGTCGGGTGTCAACCTGGTGGCCCGGGGCGACCTGCGCCTGCAACTGGGCGATACGCTCAAGGTGATCGGGACGCAGGAAGACATCACCCGCTTCGCGGAGTTCGTGGGCAACAGCAGCGTATCGCTGGAGAAACCCAACCTGATGCCCATCTTCCTCGGTATCGCGCTGGGCCTGATCCTGGGCGCGCTGCCCATCCGCTTCCCGGGCATGGGCGTCGGCGCGCGGCTCGGCATGGCCGGCGGCACGCTGATCGCGGCCATCCTCATCGGCCATTTCGGCCCCCGCTGGAAAATCACCACCTATACGACAGCCAGCGCCAACAAGATGATCCGTGAAGTCGGGCTCGCCCTCCTGCTGGGCACCGTCGGCCTGGGCGCCGGCAGGTCCTTCCCGGCAGCATTCTCCGCAGACGGATGGACCTGGATCCTCTATGCGGCCCTTCTGGTCGGCGTTCCCGCCCTGGTGACCGGCATCCTCGCCCGGAAGGCGTTCCATCTCAACTTCTATCAGATCTGCGGCCTGCTGAGCGGAGCGGGCACTGCCACGCCTGTGCTGGACTTCACGCGGGAGGCCTACGGAACCGACCACGTCTCCGTCAGCTATGCTGCCGTATATCCGCTTTCGATGTTCCTGCAGGTATTGATCGCGCAGGCGCTCGTCCTGGTCGCCATCGGCTAAACGCCAGTTTGCAACCCGGTTGCACGCATCTCCGGCTATCTTTGCGAAGAAAAGCAATGACAGCCATGGAACACGAACACCATCACGAAGAAGAAGAGAACCCGAAAGTCCGGATTGTGAAGATCGCCGTCGCCGCCCTGCTGCTGGGCGTCGCCGTCATCATCGAAAAGCATACACACTGGAGTACCTGGCAGTACCTCCTGCTCTATCTCGTCCCCTACCTCATTGTCGGTGGGGACACCTTGAAAGAGGCGTTCGAGGCCGTCACGCACGGCGAGGCGCTCGACGAAGACTTCCTCATGAGCGTCGCCACGCTCGGCGCCCTGGCCATCGGCTTCCTGCCCGACGCAGCCAGCCAATTCCCGGAAGCTGTCTTCGTGATGCTCTTCTTCCAAGTCGGGGAGTTGTTCGAGGGCGTTGCGGAAGGGCGATCGCGCAAGTCCATCTCCCACCTGCTGGCCCTGAAGCCGGACACCGTGCACGTGGAGCGCGGAACGGACACGCTGGACGTGGCACCGGAAGAAGTGCTGCCCGGCGAAGTCGTGCTCGTGCGCCCCGGAGAGCGGATCGCCCTGGACGGGACGGTCCTGGAAGGCGTTTCCACCCTCGACACGGCCGCACTGACCGGAGAGAGCGTTCCCCGGCAGACCGGTCCCGGCGAAGGGATCCTTTCCGGCTGCGTCAACCTCACTGGCGTACTGCGCATCCGGGCAGAAAAACCCTACAGTGCTTCCACGGCCGCCCGTATCCTCGAAATGGTCGAGGAAGCGGCGGAGAACAAGTCGCACAGCGAACGGTTCATCACCCGCTTCGCGAAGGTCTACACGCCGGTGGTCGTCGCCCTCGCGCTGCTGCTGGCCGTGATTCCCCCGCTCCTGGGCGGCGCTGCCTGGAGCACCTGGATCTACCGTGCGCTGATGTTCCTGGTCGTCTCCTGCCCCTGCGCCCTGGTCATTTCCGTTCCGCTGGCGTTCTTCGGCGGCATCGGCGGCGCGTCGCGCGCGGGCATCCTTGTAAAGGGTGCCTCGCACATGGACACGCTGGCCGCACTACGCACCGTCGTCTTCGACAAGACCGGTACGCTGACGGAAGGCGTCTTCGAGGTGCAGGCTATCCACCCGGAAATGCTCGACGAAAAGGAACTCCTCCATCTGGCGGCCCATGTCGAGCGGCACTCCACCCACCCGGTGGCCGCTGCGCTGCGCGAAGCGTATCCTGAAGAAAAGGACGACTGCGCAGTGAGCGGTTTCCAGGAAATCGCAGGCAAGGGCCTGACCGCCACGGTGAACGGCATGCGTGTCGCTGTGGGGAATGAAAAACTGATGGAAGCGGAAGGGGCGCAGTGGAAGCCCTGCGAACGGAAAGGGACCATCATCCACGTCGCGACGGACGGGACCTACGCAGGCCATATCGTCATCTCGGACCGGATCAAGGAAGATGCAGCGCAGGCAGTGGACGCCCTGCATGGGAACGGCATCCGTCAGGTCGTGATCCTGAGCGGCGACCGGGAGGAAACCGTCGCGGAAACCGCCGCAGCGACCGGTGCAGACGCCTTCCGGGCCGGATTGCTGCCGGAAGGGAAAGTGGAAGCGGTCAGCAGGCTGCTGCCGGAAGGGAAACTGGCCTTCGTGGGCGACGGCATCAACGATGCACCGGTGCTCGCCCGCGCCGACCTCGGTATCGCAATGGGCGCGCTCGGATCCGAAGCAGCCATCGAAGCGGCAGACGTCGTGCTGATGGACGACCGGCCCTCCAAAGTGGCGCTCGCGATCCGGATCGCCCGGCGGACCCTGCGGATCGCCCGCGAAAATGTCGCCCTGGCGATCGGCATCAAAGTCCTCGTCCTGATACTGGCCGCACTGGGTGCAGCCGCCCTTTGGATGGCGGTCTTCGCAGACGTCGGCGTCACCGTCATCGCGGTGCTGAACGCGATGCGGACGCTTAGCCCAATTGCTCCAAATCCTTCTCCGTCACGGAGTTGAGCCGATTCCGCAGGATTACCTCACGGGCTTCATCGGTGTTGTCCGTCCGGAAGACCAGGATGCCCTGGTGTCCGTAAAGGAAAGAATACATGTACGTAATGCTGATGCCCGCATCGCTGAACGTCTTGATGGCATCGGCCGCCTGCCCGGGCTTGTTCTCCAGCTCGATGGCAAAGACATCGGAAAGGGCCACGGCGATACCGGCCTCTTCCAGTTCGAGATAAGCACGGCGAGGATCGCTGCAGATGATCCGGAGGATGCCATACTGAGCGGTGTCGGCAATGGCCGAGGCGATGATCTGGATGTTCGATTTCTTGAGGCAGTCCAGCACCTTGATCAGGGTGCCCGACCGGTTTTCCAGGAAAATGGATAATTGATGGATGGTCATATCCTTTGGTATTAAGGCGGTTGTCAATAAAGCTTGCGCAAGTCCTTCACGCGGACCGCTTTCTTTTCGTCAGAGACCTTCAGGCTGCCCTTCGGGACGATCCGGACACAGGGTGACACCAGGATCTCATCCCGAAGCCGGCGTGTGATCTCCCTTTCCAGGGACTGAAGTTTCGAGTAGTCGTCAGTGAAGAGTTCCTTGAGCTCGACATCGACGGTAAGGGTATCATTGCTTTCCTTGTTCTCCAGGGTGATGAGATAGTCGGTCCCCAGTTCGGGGAAGGAGAGGAGGATTTTCTCAATCTGGATCGGGAAGATGTTCACGCCCTTGAGGATGATCATGTCGTCACTGCGGCCCTGCAGGCGGGCCAGCCGGCGGTGATGCCGGCCGCAGGGACAATCCCCGGGAAGGAAGCGCGTCAGGTCGCGGGTCCGGTAGCGGACCAGCGGCATCGCCTCCCGCTTGAGCGTCGTGATCACGAGTTCGCCCATCTCGCCGTCCGGGACGGGCTGCAACGTGACCGGATCGATGATCTCCGCGATGAAATAGTCTTCCCAGATGTGCAGGCCATTCTGTTCCGGGCACTCGAAGGCGACGCCGGGGCCCATCATTTCGGAGATGCCGTAGGAGTTGTAGGCCTTGACGTGCAGGTTCTCCTCGATGCGCCGGCGCTGCTCTTCGCTGTGCGGTTCGGCGCCGATGCACAGCACCCGAAGCCGCGTGTCGCGGACAGGATCGACCCCTTCCTGGCGCATCACCTCGTAGATCCGCGAGGCATAGCTCGGGATCGCATGGAGGACGGTCGTTCCGAAATCCTTGATGAACTTGATCTGCCGGAGGGTGTTGCCGGCCGCAGCGGGAACGGTGAGCATTCCCACCTTCTCGGCGCCGTACTGGAAGCCCAGCCCGGCGGTGAACATGCCGTACCCGGCCGAATTCTGGAAAACGTCGTCGGGACGGCTCCCCACCATCCACAGGCAGCGGGCGACGGCGGTCGCCCAGTCGTCCAGGTCCCGGCGCGTATGCAGCACGACGGTCGGATTGCCCGTCGTACCGCTCGAGGAGTGCAGGCGGACACATTCCTGCAACGGGACGCAGCACAGACCGAACGGATAGTTTTCCCGGAGGTCTTCCTTGGTCGTGAAAGGCAGGCGCTGCAGGTCGTCCAGCGAGCGAATGTCCTCCGGAGAGACCCCCGCCTCGCGGAAGCGTCTCCGGTAGAACTCCGACTGCATGCAGCGCTGCAGCATCTCCCGGAGGCCCTTCAACTGAAGGTCCCGGATGGCGGAGACGGACAGCGTCTCGATCTCCGGCTGGAAGTATGCGGATTCGTTCTTCATCATTGGATGTTGCGGTTATCGATGACATGGGCGCTCTTGCCCTGGCTGCGCTCGATGGTGTTGGGCGCCTTGAGGACGACCTTCACGCCGATGTTCAGCACGCTGCGGAGTTTCAGCGCCAGCCGGCGGCTGAGCTCGTCGATGGCGGCCGGCGTGTCGAAGGTGGCGGTGAAATACTCCTGCCGCAGCTCGACCTGGACCTGCAGCGTGTCGAGGTTGTTCACCCGGTCCACCACCAGCAGGTAGCGGGGGGCGATCTCCTTCATGTCGAGGACGACACTTTCCACCTGTGACGGGAACACGTTGATACCGCGGATGATAAGCATGTCGTCGCTGCGGCCGGTGATCGGCGTCATGCGTACGCTCGTACGTCCGCAGTCACAGACACCGGGCATCAGGGAGCAGAGGTCGCGCGTCCGGTAGCGGAGCAGCGGCATGCCCTCCTTGGTCAGCGTCGTGAAGACCAGCTCACCGCTCTGCCCGGCCGGCAGCGGGGCGAGCGTAACCGGGTCGATAATTTCCGGGAAGAAGTGGTCTTCGTTGACATGGGAGCCGTTCTGCAACTGGCATTCGTAGCTGACACTGGGGCCCATGATCTCACTCAGACCGTAAAGGTTGTAGCCTTTCAGGCCGAGGCGTTCCTCGATTTCGCGACGCATGTTCGCGGTCCAGGGTTCCGCACCGAACGCACCGACGCGCAGGCGGATCTGGTCCCGGGTAATGCCGAGCTGTTCCATCGTCTCCGCCAGGTACAGGGCGTAGGAGGGCGTGCAGGCGATACCGCTGATGCCCAGGTCGCGGATCAGTTTCGCATGCTTCTCGGTGTTTCCGGTGGAAGCGGGCACGACGGCCGCACCCACCATCTCCACGCCGTTGTGCGCCCCCAGGCCGCCTGTGAAAAGGCCGTATCCGTAGGAGACGGAGAAGATGTCGTCCCGGACGACGCCATAGGCCGTCAGGGCGCGGGCCATGCATTCGGACCATACCCCGATGTCCTTCCGGGTATAGCCCACGATGGTGGGGTTGCCCGTCGTCCCGGAGGAGGCATGGATGCGGATGATCTCACTCTGCGGCGCAGCCTGAAGGCCAAACGGATAGTTGTCCCGCAAGTCCTGCTTGGTCGTAAAGGGCAGCTTTACGATGTCCTCGATGGTGAGGATGTCATCCGGCGTCAGGTCCATCTCCTGCAACTTGTTCCGGTAGAACGGAACATTGTGGTAAACATACTTCACGATCTTGTGAAGCCGTTTTCCCTGGAGCGCGGACATCTCGTCCCGGCTCATGCATTCTTTGTTGGGATTCCAATACATATCGTCAGTTCGTTTCGTTCAGCGGATGGTCCTCCCGGAAAGCGCGCATGCGCTCCTCCAGCAGGGGATACAAATCGTCGCGCATCCGGCTGGTGCAGCCGCGCACCCCCTGCTGCAGGCTGCCCGTGGTGGACAGGGAGATGGCGCTGACGCCATAGTGCAGCAGTTCGCGGAGCAATTCGCCGCCGGAGAGGTCGCCATAGCCCAGGGTAAAGAAGAACCCGTCCCCCACGGGAAGGGTCACGTCATGGTCGTAGACCACCCGGAACCCATTGTCGCAGAAGATCTGCTTCATACGGCGGGCATGACGCTCATACACACGGGTGTCCTCCACGAAATCGATGGCACCTTCGCAGGAAAGCGTGAGCATACGCGCGTAGGCGTACTGCGTGGAGGCCGTGCAGCCGCTCGTCATCATATAGAGGATGGAGGCCGTCAGGGTGGCGCCGAAAACGCCGGCGTCGAGATAGCGCGCCGCCAACGCCGGATACTGCCGGTCGAAGAGGGCGTCGCTGATGCAGAGCAGGGCTATACGCTGGCCCGCATAGCTGAAAATCTTGGAGGAGGACAGCAGGAGGATGTAATTGTCCGTGTAGCGGGCGACCGTGGGCACGAAGGGCGCCCGATACGGATGGCCGAGGTCGCGGCGGTAGTCCATGCAGAAATAGGCCTGGTCTTCCATGACGACGGCATCGTACATCGTCGCCAGCTCGCCAATCACCTGCAATTCACTGTCTTCGAGGCAGATCCAGGCAGGGTTATTCGGATTGGAGTACACGATGGCGGCCACGTCGCCCGCGGAGAGTTCCTCCTCGAGCTTCGCCCGCAGGCCGGCCCCGCGGTACGGATAGATGTCGAACTCCTTCCAGGAAATGCCCAGGACACGGAGCTGCGACTTCTGGATCGGGAACCCCGGGTCGATGAACAGGACTTTGTCTTTGCCCGGAATCCGCTGGGTGCAGGCGATGAACGCTCCGAACGAACCGGCGACGGAGCCGGTTGTGGGGATGCAGGAACGCGGGCTGATGTCGATGTCGATGAATGCTTTCACGAAGGCCGACGCGGCTTCCTTCAGTTCAGGGACGCCGTCGGCAGGCGGATACTGCGCACCGACACCGCGGTCCAGCGCTTCTTTTTCCGCTGCGACGCCCAGCCGGTTGGGCGGAAGGCCGGGCGACCCCTGGTCCATCCGGATGAAAGGGATGCCGGTCTTGCGTTCGAGATACTGGGCTACCAGGAGGATCTCCCCGATGGTGGCACGGGACAGGTCGGCGACGCGGCTCTCGACGCGGGCCTCTTCCACAAGGGCGTCACTGAACACTTTCATAGCCACAGTCGAATGCTTTCAGGTTGTCTTCAACGACCTTCTCCCCTTTCCGGAAAAAGACGGAACGGATCGCCGCCCGCAGGTCATCCGGCGAAAGGATCTTCAGGCGGCGGGCCGCCATCCCCAGCAGGACCATGTTCGCGCTCTTAGGCGCGTGGAGGGCGAGGGCTTCCTGCTCGATGTCGCAGCGCACGACCTGCGGAAGGGCGTCCAGTTCTGCAAGCAGGGCATCCCGGTCGGGATAGTCGGGGATGTTCACGAAAGGTTTCGAAGAGGTGACCACGCAGCCGTCGGCCGCCAGCCAGGGCAGGTAGCGCAACGCTTCCATCGGTTCCATCGAAACGATGAGGTCCGCGCCGCCCAGGGGAATCTGGTCGCTGTGGATCTCCTCCGTACTCAGGCGGAGGTCGCTCTGCACGTCCCCGCCCCGCTGGCTCATGCCATGCACTTCGGCCTGCTTGAGGTGGAGGCCGGCGCGGGTGGCCGCCTCACCGATGACCGTGGCGATCGACAGGATGCCCTGTCCGCCTACGCCGGAAAGTTTGATATCCGTCTTCATGCCTCTTCCTTTTTCTGATTCCGCATTTTCCGCCGAAGGGTCTGCATGCATTCCCGCTGGGGAATGATGACGGAAACGCCTTCATATGCAATCTCTTCCCGAAGGATGCGCGTGATCTCCTCCCTGTTCCTGGGCAGCGGTTCTACCACGTGCAGGTGCTCCCGTGCCACGCCGAGCGCCAGGCAGATGGCCTCGAACTTGTGGGTACCGGCCGAGTCCTGGCCGCCCGTCATCGCCGTGGTGAGGTTGTCGCTCAGGATGACCGTGATGGCGGAGCCGTCGTTTACGGCATCCAGCAGGCCCGTCATGCCGGAATGGGTGAACGTCGAGTCGCCGATGACGGCGATCGCGGGACGCACGCCGGCGTCGGCCGCACCCTTGGCCATGGTGATCGACGCCCCCATATCCACGCAGGAATCGATGGCCCGGAAAGGAGGCAGGGCCCCCAGTGTATAGCAGCCGATGTCACCGAAGACGCGGGCGTCCGGGAATCCTTCCAGGACCTTGCCGAGGGCGGTGTAGACATCGCGGTGACCACAGCCCTGGCACAGTTGCGGGGGGCGGGGCGCCAGGTGCTTCGCCGGCGCGAAGGCCGGGATGTTCCGTTTCCCGAACGCGGCGGCGACATTGTCCGGGGTCAGTTCGCCCGTCCGCGGCAGGTCGCCCGTCAGACGGCCCAGGACGGGATACCGGGCGTCCAGCAGGCCCTTTACGCCGGTTTCCACGAACGGCTGGCCGTCCTCGACCACGAGGATCCTGCGGCAGGCGGCTGCCAGGGCACGCACCTGTGCTTCAGGCAGCGGGAATTGCGACACCTTCAGGACAGGTACGCCTTCCGGAGCCGTTTCCTTGACATAATTATAACCGATGCCGGCAGCAACCACGCCCAGGTCGGCGGGTGCCACGGCGGCGGGCAGGCGGTTGAAAGGAGATGCAAGCGACTCGGCCAGGAACGCCTCCTGCTTGCCGACCAGCGCGGCGTACTGTCGCCGGGCGATGGCGGGCAACAGCACCCAGCGGCCGGGATCACGGTCGGGAGAGAGCGGATTCTGCGCCCGTCCCTCCCCCACGGCGACGGCCGCGCGGGAATGCGCGAGCCGCGTGACGATGCGCACGAGCACCGGTTCGCGCAGCCGCTCTGACAAATCGAAAGCATAAGACATCATGTCGTACGCTTCCTGCTGGTCGGAAGGCTCGAGGACCGGAACCATCGCGAACTGCCCGTAGAAACGGGAATCCTGTTCATTCTGTGAGGAATGCATCGAAGGATCGTCGGCCGCCAGCACCACCAGGCCACCATTCACGCCCGTCACGGCCGCATTCACGAAGGCGTCCGCACAGACATTCATGCCCACGTGTTTCATGCAGACCAGGGCGCGCTTGCCGGCGTAGGACATGCCGAGTGCCGCTTCCATGGCCGTTTTCTCATTGGTGCACCAACGGGAGCGGACACCGTCCGCACGGGCCGCAGGGTCGTTCTGTATAAATTCTGTAATCTCCGTGGAAGGCGTGCCCGGATAAGCGTACACGCCGGACAGACCGGCATGGAGGGCGCCCAGCGCGATGGCCTCGTCTCCCAGCAAAAGTCTTTTTTCCGTCATCCGTTTCAATTTGTAAGTCAGTTATACAAAGATAATCCTTATTTTTGCAAAACAAAGCATCGTACCATGAAGTTTTTCCCGACCCTCTTCCTCCTGCTCGCGCTGGCCCTCCCGGCAGCAGCGCAGGGAACGGAGGATTTCGTCTCCGCCGACCGCCCGGGCATGTCCACGGGGACCGATATCGTTCCACGCCACGCCCTCCAATGGGAGACGGGCCTTTCCTTCCTGCGCGACGACGGCCTGCGCAGTTTCAACTGGAACAATTCCCTCCTCCGTTTCGGCCTCTGTCCATGGATGGAACTGCGCCTGGAAGCGAACCTGACGCAGGAAAGGCAGACGCGGCCTGCTGAAATCGACATTTTCGGACTCGAACCCCTTTCGCTCGGAACAAAGATCCGCATCTGGGAGGGAGACGGCCCGCTGCCGGCGATCGCCGTCCTTTGCAACGCCGTCCTGCCCGTCTCCAGTCCTGCCTTCCGGCCCGACAAGCCCGGCGCTTCCCTGACGCTGCTTGGCGAACACAGCTTCACCGACGCGTTCTGCGTAGGATGGAACCTGGGAAGCATCTGGGACCGCATCGACACGGAACCCGCCGGATACGCCGCCCTCTGCGTCAGCTACGGTTTCACCGGCCGGCTCGGCGCCTTCGTCGAGAGCAACAACTTCTTCCGCAAGGGAGATGCACCGCAGTATCTCGTGGAAGGAGGCGTCACGTTCCACCCCTCCCCCCGCGTACAGCTCGATGTATATGGGGACCTCAGCGCTTCTGCCTTCAAGAGCTGGTACGGGGTCGGCGCCGGTATCACTTGGCTGATCTTCTGATGAAAGACCCCGTCTTCACCCGCACCATCCTCCGATGGTTCACCGAAAACGGCCGTGACCTGCCCTGGCGCAGGACGCGCGACCCGTACGCCATCTGGCTGAGCGAAATCATCCTCCAGCAGACGCGCATCGCGCAGGGCACCGCCTATTGGGAGCGCTTCATGGAAGCCTTCCCGACCGTCGGCGACCTGGCGTCCGCCCCGGAGGATGCGGTGATGCGCCTGTGGGAAGGGCTGGGCTACTACAGCCGCGCGCGCAACCTCCATGCAGCCGCCCGGCAGATCGTCGCGCAGGGACGTTTCCCGGACACCTATGAAGGGATCCTGGCGCTGAAGGGAGTCGGCCCGTACACGGCGGCGGCCATCGGTTCGATCGCTTTCGGCCTGCCTGCCGCCGTGGTGGACGGCAACGTCTACCGGGTACTCGCCCGGTATTTCGGCATTGCAGAAGAGATCGGGACAACCGCCGCGGCAAAGACCTTCCGCACACTCGCCGAGGATTTGCTTCCGCCGGAAGAGGCATCCGCCTTCAACCAGGGGATGATGGATTTCGGCGCCCTCCAGTGTACACCGGTCTCACCCGGCTGTGGCTCCTGCCCGCTGGCGGAAGGATGTGAAGCCCTGCGGACGGGACGCGTGGCACTGCTGCCGGTGAAGAAACGTCCTGTAGCGGTGAAAACCCGCCGGCTGACCTACGTCCATGTCCGCTGCGACGGCAGGACAGCCATCCGGCGCCGCGGGTCCGGAGACATCTGGCAGGGGCTTTGGGAGCCGCTGGCGTATGAGGACGCACCCGACGGGTTCCTGCAGGCAGCCTTTCCCGAGGCCCGGATCACCCTCCTGCGCAAAGCGGTCAGGCACGTGCTCACCCACCGGATCCTGCTCTGTGATTTCTATCTCATGGAGACGCAGACGCCGCCCGCCCTGCCGGACGGGTATGTCTGGGTCGCGGAAAAAGACCTGGACGGATACGGAAAGCCCCGCCTGTTCGAACTGCTGCTCGAGGCGGCCGGCGGCCGCTAGAGCCCGCCCACGCCGGTGACGATCATCCCGATTCCGAAATACAGAAGCAGGCAGCAGCAATAGCGCGCCTTGCGGTCCTGCGCCCAGAAGAAATTCAGGGCCAGCGCCGCCAGTGCGACGGCCGGCCCGAGGATGCCGCCGGTCAGCAGGTACCAGTCGTGTTCGTCCATCCAGGCGCTGACAAGGGGAAACGTGCCGATCTGCAGGAAATGGCCGAACCAGTTCCCGACGAACGACAGGACGAAGACCCAGACCCCCCAGCCGAAAGCATGGCGTTTCCGGCAGTAGTTCAGGAGAATGACTGTGATGATGACAAGGAAGAGGGCGGACGCGCCCTCGATGTGCGGGAAACACATCAGGTATTCTTCACAGACGATGCTGAAATGCCAGGAGCATTCCCCGACCGACTGCCAGAGCAGGGTACCGCCGGCATACCCGGTCAGGAAAGCGGGAAAAACCTTCCCGCGCTCTCCCTGCCGGTCCGCATGGCGGGCCAGGAAGAAGGAGAGGACGAAAGCCGCAAGCATGAAGGCGAACCGGAGCGGGTTCGGGTCCACCATCTCGCCGTCGTCAAGATGTTCGGGAATGACCGGCGGAAGATCCGCGCCGAAATGCAGGCACAGGGCGAAGACCGCCACGAGCCCGATGGTGATGAGAACGATCGCTCCCAGCGGGGCCACCCCTTCACGCAACGCCGTCCGGACCGGGACGGCAGGTTTCCTTGAAAACTTGAAATGATCCATCTTGCCGACTTTTGCCGGCAAAGAAAGGAATTATTCCTTGCAACCGGGTTGCAAAAACGAGGCGGTCCCCTAGCCAATCAGCCAGCGGCTGCCGGGAATCAGTGAGAACACCTTGACAATCAGCGCACTGGACAGGAAAGTGCAGAGAGCGATGAGCGGGATGGCCGCCGCGACGGGGACGGCCGGCGCCGCAGCGCCGCCCTCACCCACCAGCAAGCGCACCCAGACGTTCAGGACGAACAGGTGAACCAGGTAGATGCCGAAGGAAATGCGTGACGTACCCTCCACCACGGCGGAAGGCCGGCGGATGCAGGAAAAGAGCAGGAAGGCGCCGAAGGTCGCGCACAGCACGTTGGGCGTGCAGAACTCCCAGGCCCATTCGGCGACGGGCGTCTCGACGAGGACGCCCGGGGGCGTCTTCCAGTAGAATGACCAGACGGTGAACGCCGCGCCGGCCAGGAACGCCGCCGCACCGACGGCCAGGCGCTTGCGGGCCGGCCAGTCGAGGTGGAAGCGGACATAGTGGGCCAGCACCAGATAGCCGATATAGCCGGAGAAGTACCAGAGCATATGGAAGCCGTTCCAGAAGCACTCACCCCACAGGTAGGGCTGTACGAAACGGTGCAGGAAGGGCATGAACGTCGACAGGAGGAAGATGCCCAGGAACACCTGCTCTTCCCTGCGGGTGGCACGTTCGAGCCACGGGGAGATCACGGGCATGAACAGGTAGAGCCCCAGGAGCGGATACATGAACCAGAGATGGCCGGCCATCGAGGGGAAGTTCAGCGGCAGGCCGCGGAAGTCCTGCATCGACTGCTCCGCCGTCATCCCGCCCCAGAGCAGCGGCAGGAAGGTGTACAGGAGCATGAAGAAGACCATCGGAGGGACCACGCGGAGGAAGCGCTTCCGGTAGAACGCCCCCATCGTCTGCCCTTCCTTCAGCGGGACCAGCAGGTACGAGGAAATAATCATGAAGAGCGGGACGCAGACCCTCGCCAGGCCGTCGTAGAACGACACCCAGAAGCGGTTGGCCTCATTGGCAAGGTACGTCATGTTGCCCGCCAGGCCGGAGGCGTCGGCGGCATAGAAATTTTCGGCGGCGTGCACCAGGATCACGAGGAAGCAGGCGGCGACGCGCGCATAGTCCAGGAAGACGATCCTTCCGGAAGGGGCAAGTCGGTTCAGCATGGTTACGATATCAATCTTTTGACGGCTTTCCTGTCACTGAAGAAACGGGCGGCGATCACACGGACGACCGTATAGGCGGGAATGGCTACGAAGATGCCGAAGACGCCGCCGACGGTCCCCGCCAGCAGCAGGACGATGAAGATTTCCAACGGCGTGGACTGGATGCTCTTGGAATAGATGACCGGCTGGTAGACGAAGTTGTCGACCAGCTGCGCAGCGAGCATGATGCCCAGGACCACCAGGGCGAAGATCCAGATGTTCACGTCCAGGCCGGCGCCGGTGCCGATTTTCAGGATCACGCAGAGCACCACGCCCAGCACCTCGCCGATGAGCGGTCCGACGTACGGGATGACGTTGAGCAGGCCGGCGATGAAGGCGATGCCCAGGGCATAGTTCGCGCCGATGCGGGCGATCAGCCACAGGCCGAGGAAGTCGACCAGGGCGACGCCGACCACTTCGATGAGCAGGCCGATGAAATAGCGGGAAAGCAGCCGCTCGACATCGAGCACGGCGCTGCCGACCGATTCCTCGAGACGGTCCGGAACCAGGGCGCAGACGATCTTGCTGAAGAGGTGCTCGTCCTTGATGAAGAAGAACGAAATGAAGACGATGGAGAAAAGGGCGACGCCGATGCCGGAAGCGACGGAGGCGACGGAGCCGATCACGCCGGAAAGGCGCGAGATGTTCGTCAAGTCCTTGAGCTTGTCCATCACATAGCCGACCAGGTCGAAGTCGCCGCCCAGGTTCGGGAACGTATTCACGATCCAACCGTTCAGGATATCGATCAGGTTGCCGTCCGGGTGGTTGTTCGCATGCATCGCCGCTGTTTCCCGCACGATGCCCGACACCACCGGAATCACCTGCCGGACCAGCAGCAGCAGGACGGAGAGCACCAGGATGATGGTCAGGATGGCCAGCAACCAGTCCGGTGCCCGGTGCCCCTTGATGGTGATTTTCCGAAGGCCGTGCATGACCGGCTGTCCGATCAGGGAAAACACGAAGGCCCCGGCGATGTAGCCGAGCACGCTGCGGAAATACCAGCAGAGCGCGGCGACGATGGCGATTCCGCCCAGCAGGATAACGTAACGAGCGAGCCTGTCAATCGATCTTTCTTCCATAATGGGCGAAGTTAACCATTGTTTTGTTTTTTTGAAAGAGTTTTGGCATCTTTGGGAAACGGACGACGGACAACATGAAACGAACGCATTCCCTTCCCCTACTGGCAGCGCTCCTGCTTCCGCTGCTTGTCTCCTGCCATCGCATGGTCCCGCCGGAAGCCCCCGGTGTCAGCCTGGACCTGGCGCAGCGGCGTGCGCAAGCGGTTGACAGCATCCGCTACACCCTGCATTTCTCCATCCCCGCCGAACGGGAGACACCGGTCTCCGGAACGGAACAGCTGCGTTTCTTCCTGCGCGAAAGGACGGACCTCCCCATCGATTTCCGGGAAGGAGGCGACCGGCTCCGCAGCCTTCGCATCAACGGACGGGAACGGCCGGTGCGATATGCCGGCGAGCACCTTCATCTCGACCGGCGTGACCTGCGCCAAGGCTGGAACGAAGTGGAGATCGGCTTCCTCTCGGGAGACGCTTCCCTGAACCGGCGGGACGACCACCTGTACACGCTGCTGGTGCCCGACCGGGCGCGGACCGTCTTCCCCTGCTTCGACCAACCCGACCTGAAGGCGCTTTACACCCTGTCCCTGGACCTCCCGGCGGACTGGACGGCCGTTGCGAACGGTTCCTGCCGGGAAGAGACCGTCCGGGACGGACGGAAACGGATGGCGTTCAATACGGCCGGTCCCGTCAGCACCTACCTGTTCTCTTTCGCGGCAGGGAAATGGGAGAAAACGGTCCACCACGCGGCAGACCGCACCTACACGGCGTATTACCGCGAGACGGATCCCGCCAAGACCGCCCAGCTGGACGAGATCTTCGGCCTCATCGACGGCGCCGTCCGCTGGATGGAGGACTATACGGGCATTCCCCTGCCCTTCGAGAAATACGACTTCGTCATCGTACCCGGCTTCCAGTTCGGCGGGATGGAGCACCCGGGCGCCATCCTCTTCAATGACCGGCGGATGTTCCTGGACGCACACCCCACGACGGCCGAGCGTTACGCCCGTGCCGAACTCATCACCCACGAAACGGCGCACATGTGGTTCGGTGACGCCGTCACGATGCGCTGGTTCAACGATGTCTGGACCAAAGAAGTCTTCGCCAACCACTTCGCCGCGCTCATGAGCCGCGACTTGCTGGCCGAGGGCGTCGCCGACCCGGTGGAGGCGGCCGTCAGGGATTTCCGGAATTTCAACCTCAACGCTTACAAGGAGGACCGGACCGCAGGCAGCAATCCCGTCCGCCAGGAACTGGACAACCTCGCGTCGGCCGGACTCGTCTACGGGAACATCGTCTATGACAAGGCGCCCGTCGTCATGCGGATGCTCTCCGGCCTGCTGGGGCCGGAAGCCTTCCGCGACGGACTGCGGGAATACCTGCGGACCTACTTCCACGGAAACGCCGACTGGAACGACCTGATCGGCATCCTGGACCGGCATACGGGCACCGACCTGAAGGCCTGGAGCCGCAGCTGGGTGGACGAGAAGGGGATGCCGGCCATCTCCGCTCGGATCGAAGCGGACACGCTCGTCATCCGTCAGGAAGATCCGTACGGACGCGGGCTCGTCTGGCCGCAGCGCCTCCGCTTCGGGACCGGCAAGGAAGAAATCGAGGTCTGGACGGACCGGGCTGAGATCAAATGCCCCGCTCCCGGCACGGCGTATGCCTGGCCGGACACGCGCGCGGAAGGATACGGCCGTTTTTCCCTGGACAGCGCCGCAACCGCGCACGCACCGGCCCTTCTGAAGGGAGACGGCGACCCGCGGACGAAGATTTCCGTCCTGACAGCCCTGTATGAGGCTTACCTGCGCGGGGAACTACCCGATGCCCGCTCGTTCCCGGCGTTGTTGGAAGAGGTGGTCCGGGGCGAAGGCAGCACCGACCTGTCCGCCGCCGCCCTCGCCTTCCTGGGTGACCTGTCGCTGCACGGTCCGCTGGCCCTTTCGCCCGCGACGGAAGCGCCCCTGCTGCGGATCGTCCGAGCCGCCGGCCTGCGCATGGAAACCCGGCAGACGGCCTTCCGGCACTTGCTCGGCACCTGGCAGGAAGAAGGGACGACCCGCGACATCCTGTCCGCCTTCCTCCGGGGGGAAGCGCCGTACGGTCTCGCGCTGGGGCAGAAAGACTTCCTCACGATGGCCTATGAACTGGCCGTCCGCGTACCGGACCGCTACAAGGAGATCGGCGACCTGCAGCGGAGCCGGATCGACAATGCAGACGTCCGGCAGGAATTCGACTTCATCTACCGGGCCGTCGCCCCCGACCGCGCCGGTCGGGACAGCGTGCTGCAGTGCCTGCTGGATGCGGAGAACCGCCGCATCGAACCGCAGGCGCAGTCCGCGCTCGCCTACCTGAACCATCCGCTCCGCCAGGAGGAAGCCCTTCCCTACCTGCGACCGGCGCTGGAAGAACTGGAGGAAATCCAGCGGACCGGTGACATCTTCTTCCCGAAGAACTGGGCGGCGGCCCTGCTGCGCGGACACGACTCCCCCGAAGCGGCAGACACCGTTTCCACTTACCTGCAGGCGCATCCGGACCTCTCTCCCCTGCTGCGCGGCAAGGTCCTGCAAAGTGCCGGGCATCTGATTTCGGAAACAAATGATAATGATTAATTGATAACATGTTCACGAAACCCTGGAAATTCAAGGAAGGCTTCCTGATCGGGGGCTTCCTCATCCTCCTCGGCCTGATCCTGCAGGCCGTGGCGGGGCCGGTGGACTGGGACGCGCTGGCCTGGCCGGTCAACATCATCCTGCTGGCCGTCCTGCTGCTGGTGATCGACGTGATGTTCCTGCTTCGGGAGAAAGTCTACGCCTTCGAGTGGATGATGCATGCGCAGGCCGCCGTCCCGGCCATCGCCTGCACCTTGTGCCTGACCCTGCTGATGGGACTTACCGTCCAGACGGACGAAGGCGGCATCCCCGGCCTCTCGCAAATGGTCACGTTCTGGCCGTTCACCCTCACCTATACCTGGATGGTGCTGATTGCGGGGTTGACGACCCTGAACCGCATCTCCCGCTGGAAATGGCGCGACATCCCGTTCGTCATCAACCACCTGGGCGTTTTCCTGGCCATCACCTGCGCCGCTCTCGGCAGCGCGGACCTGAAACGCCTGGAAATGACCGTCCGGGAAGGCGTCCCCCAGTGGATGGCGGAAGATGAAAACGGAAACGAAGTGGAGCCGGGCCTGGCCGTCGAGTTGCACGACTTCACCATCGAGGAATACCCGGCAGTGCTGGCGCTCTATGACGGGAACGCACGCCAGCGGGTCCCCGACGCCACGCTCTCCGTCGCGGAAGGAACGGAGGAAGGCATGCTGGGCGACTGGCACGTGCGCGTCCTGGAGCACATCGAAGACGCCGCGGCGGTTCCCGGCGAAAAAGAACTCCGGTACGCCCCCTGGAACGAAGCCGGCGGCGCCTGCGCCGTCCGGGTCGAAGCGGAGAAGGACGGCGTGCGCGTCGGTGGATGGGTCGCCGGCGGCAGTTTCGCCTTCCCGATGCATCCCCTGGAGCTGGGGGACGGATTCAGTCTCGTGATGCCTGCCCGGGAGCCCCGGCGTTACGCCTCCGATGTCTCGGTCTACACGCGTGATGGGAAGGAGGTCCACGGCACCGTAGAAGTAAACAAGCCGGTCAAGGCCGACGGATGGAAAATCTATCAGGTCAGCTATGACGAGGAAATGGGCAAATGGAGCGAGGTCAGCGTGTTCGAGCTGGTCCGCGACCCCTGGCATCCGGCCGTCTACGCCGGCATCTACCTGATGCTGGCGGGCGCTGCCTGCCTTTTCCTGCTGATGGCGCCGAAACCCGTTAAAAAGGAGGTATGACGATGAGTTGGCATTTATTCGCATGGTTCGCGCTGCCGGCAGTCCTGCTATGGACGGCGGGCGCTTTCTTCGCATGGAAAGGCAGCCGGAACGCAGCGGTCTCCTGCACCGCGGCGGGCATCGCCGTCTTCCTGGCGTTCATCGTCGGAATGTGGATCTCCCTGGAGCGTCCCCCGCTCCGGACCATGGGGGAAACCCGTCTGTGGTACTCCTTCTTCATGCCCGTCGCCGGACTCTTCGTCTACGTCCGCTGGCGCTACAAGTGGATCCTCTCCTTCAGCACGATGATGGCCCTGGTTTTCATCTGCATCAACCTCTTCAAGCCCGAAATCCACACCAAGACGCTGATGCCCGCCCTCCAGAGCCCCTGGTTCGCGCCGCACGTCATCGTCTACATGTTTTCCTATGCCCTGCTGGGTGCCGCCACGCTCATGGCCCTGTACCTGCTCCTGGTCCGGCGCGGGAACACGACCTCGGACGAGATGGCCCTCACGGACAACCTGGTCTATGTCGGACTGGCTTTCCTGACGTTCGGCATGCTGTTCGGCGCCCTCTGGGCCAAGGTCGCCTGGGGGCACTACTGGGCCTGGGACCCGAAGGAAACCTGGGCAGCCATCACATGGCTATGCTACCTGCTGTACATCCATCTGCGGCGGGCGGAGCCGCATGCGTGGAAACAATCGCTCATCCTTCTGCTGGCAGCCTTCGTCTGCCTGCAGATGTGCTGGTGGGGAATCAATTACCTGCCGGCGGCCCGGGGCAACAGCGTCCACACGTACAACTAGCAACAGGTTAGAAAAGCCGTTTGTCGAAAGAGGCGTCCAGGTCGCCGGCCAAGGCGGCGACGGACGTCTTCCGGTCTTTTGCGCGCTCGAACAGGTCCGCCCACTTCCCGTCCGCATCGGGGATACGGCCGAGGAATTCCTGTGCGCGGGCCGTGTCGCCCTTGCGCTGCCACACGACGGCGGTCATCCAGTCTTCCATCCGGTTGTCGACCATATTGTCGTACGGCTTCCCGACGCCCAGGTTGTGCGGCCACAGGCGGGACGCCTCCAGGTGGGACAAAGCCTCGCCATAACGTCCCTTGTCAAGGGCCGCCGCGGCCAGGTGCAGCTTGATGTCGCGGTACATCTCATGGCTTCCCCGCTGTCCTTCGAACGGCAGGATGTGGATCTTCGAGAGCACCTTGTCGGCCTTGTCGTACCGCCCCTGCGCCATCAACGTGCGCACATAGGTGTCGGTGGTCTGGAACTGGCCGGAATGCTTCTTATAGAACGGCTCGATGACGGAAAGGGCCTTGGCCGGATCGCCCGCGGCGAGATACCGCCGGGCCAGCCGGTCGGCATAGCGCCACTGCCCCGGATCGAGCCGTGCGGCCGTCGCCAGGTCGGCCTCCGGGTCGATGCCCAGTCCGGCCCGGAAGCCGTAGAACGGGGCGAAAGGCACATCGGAGAGGTCTTTCACCAGCGCCGCGGCTTCCTCGCTCCGGCCCAGGTGGTCCAGCAGTTCGGAAAGCAGCAGGCGGCTGCGCCAGGAACCCCCGTTTTCAACGGCCCAGCGGAGCGGCGCCTCGCTCTCGGGACGGAACGGGAAGACCAGGTCGATCTCCCCCGCTTCCGCGGCGGGAACGGCGGCGGCGTCATCCTGCAGCCAGGCGGTCCACAGGCCGACCAGGGCGTTCCGTTCGGGGCAGGCAGCCAGCAGGCGCCCCGCATCGTCCTTCAAACCCAGGTCTGAGAGGAAGGCAGCCGTCTCGAGATAGTCCTGCCACGGGAATTCCGACTGGAACGAAGCGGCCAACGCTTCGGCCGACAGGCCTCCGCGCAGGAAGGCGGCGAATTTCGGGAAGGGGCAGAGCGGATCCAGGGAAGCGATCCGATCCAGGGCTTCCGCCACACCGCAAAGGGACAGGATCTCCCACCCCGTCACATTGTAGGCATTGCCGACCAGGCTCTTCCGGGCATAGGCGGCCGCGCGCTCCCGGTCCCCTTCACGGAAATGGATGCGGGCCAGCGCAGTCTGCGCCCCGCTCCGGACATCGGCACTGAGCGCCGCCACTTCGAAGCGGTCCAGGGCATCTTCGGTGCGGCCCAGCAGGTCCGCGGCCTCGCCGCAGACATAGTTTGCCCACGGATCGTATTCATTCACCGAAAGGGCATGGTTGGCCGAAGCATAGGCCCCTGCGGCATCCGCCATGGCCAGCTGTGCCATCGCCTTGAGGGTCAGGGCTTCCAGCTGATCAGGATCCTTCTTGAGGGCCTTGTCGGCGAATTTCAGCGCGTTGGCATACTTCCGCGTTCCGACGGCCAGGCGGGCGCGCAGCACCATCTCCTGCACCGAATCGGAAGCATATCCTTCCGGAAGGGCGGAGGGTCGGTCGAGGATCCGGTCGCCGGAGACCCAGAGCGTGACACCGTCGAGGGTCATCCGGGCCACCTGCGCGCCGGCAGGGACCGGGAACGACAGGCTGACAGGTTCTGCCGTCCGGAAATCGGCCCGGCCGGAGGCGAGCACCTTCCCTTCCCCGTCCAGCAGCGCCAGCGTTCCGGAGGCGTTCCGCATCGGATAATAGTGCACCGTCACCGTGCCGCCGGAAACCTCCACGCGGGCGGCGCCGCGCATGTCGGCCTCCTGGATCGCACCGACACCGGAAAACGGCGCCCAGTATTCCTCCCAGACATCGGTCCCGTAGGGCGAGAACAAGGTCTGTTTGAAAGGCGTGTCATAATTGGCCGGCATGTTCTGGTTGAACAAGCGGCCGCTCTGGAGCTCCACGTATTGCGGACGGGCGTCCGTCAGCAGTTCCTGCCAGATGTCTCCCTCGTCGGAAAGGGCCCAGGTGAAGAATTTCCGGCCGAGTTTCTCATCGCGGTCGGCGAAGTGGACCATGCCTGCATCGGCGTCCTCCCAGTAGGCGGCGAAGAAGCCCTTGCGGGAACCGGCCGGATGGAAGGACTTGCTCGATCCGAAGGCATGGTTGCGCCACAGGGAAAGGTCACGCCCCTGTCCATCGACGGGGAAAGCCTCGATCGCACCGGAATGGGCAACCGAGTACGCCGACGGATAGATCAGGCGCAGGTCGTCACCTGCCGTCACGCCGGAATTGGCCCAGTGATAGTAAGGCTGGAACGAGCCGGCGGCATTGTGCCAGAAGGAGCGGGTCCGCATCCAGCCCTTGTCCTTGGGCAGATTGATCTCCATCGTCCAGCGGGTACGGGTCAGCAGGTCGAGCACGCCGACATAGCAGCTCACGCTGCCGTCCGGCAGGGTGGCCGTCGAGAAGTCGACCGGTGATGCGCAGGAGGGTGCATGGCCGATGATGCCGTAGTTGAACTCGATGCCGCCGCTCGTCCATGGACCGCGGAGGGCGATGTCGCGGAACTTGACCGCATCGTTGTCATAGAAAAGCTCCGTTCCGCTGGTCTTGTCGTAGACCGACCAGACCTTGCCGCCGATCTCGGGGAAGATCTTCACGCGCAGGAAATCGTTCTCCAGCACGACCATCTTCCAAGTCTGCGAAACGGGCGTGACGGCATAGGTGTCAAAACGGTAGTACGGGTAGATGTTCCCGTTGCGGTACACCGGATCCGGATCCGAGAAAGGATACGTCGTGCAGACGGTGTCTTTCACCGTGACCTGCTGCGCGGCGGCGGACACGGCAGCGCAGAGCAGCGCGCAGGACAGCAGGACGAGGGCCAGGCTTCTTTTCATATTGCTTCAACATTGATTTGCACAAATGTAATCATTTCTCTTCAATCGGAAAAAGAAGTATCTTTGTTCCGGACACAAAACGCTTCCGGATGAAAACAGGGAAAAGATACATGCTTTGCGTCCTGGCCGGGATGGCCTGGACCCTCGCCGCAGGAACGGCCGCGTTCCCGCAGGCCGCGAAAAAAGAGATTCAGATCATCAAGACGGAGCACCTCGGTGCCCTGACGGACTGGAAGTCGGACGACCAGGCCTTCAAAGGGTCCCCGCAGGGACTCGCCATCCACGGGAGGACCGCCGTGCTGATGCGGGACGGCGGCCAGGTGAACCTGATCGACCTCAAGAAGAAGAAAGTCGTCTCCGTCTACAAGGCGGACATGGGACGCGCCCATTGCAACAATGCCGGATTCGGGAAAGAAAAAGTCAAGGGGGGCCTCCTTCCGCTGCTCTACGTGACCGAGTGCTACGGACAGCGTCGCTGCTTCGTGCTGGATGTGCGGAAGGACTCCGCACGGGTCGTCCAGGAAATCTACTATGAAGACCCTGCCTACAAAGGGCCGCTCGACTGGTGCGTCGATCCCGAAGAAGGCTTTATCTACGCCTACGGCGGACCGCTCGCCGGACGGTTCCTCAAGAAGTTCCGCCTGCCCGCCCTGGCGGATTCCGACGCAGACGGGAAAGTCACCTTCACAGACGAAGACGTCCTGGAAACGGTGACGTTCCAGGACGTTCGCGTGCCCCAGGGCAGCATGGTGAGGAAAGGGCTGGCCGTCATTCCGCAGGGTTGTCCGCCGCTCGAGCGGAACCTGCATTTCATCGACATGGCCACCCAGGAGAAACTCCTGGTCATGGACCTTTCCGACTTTGACATCGAGCCCGAGGGCATCGACCGGAAGGGCAATTGGATCTACTTGTCGTTCTTTTCCAAGGACAAGGAGGTCAATACGAACCTCTACCGGATCAAGATCAAGGTCCGGTAGAGGCCCGTCCGACCCTTATTCCCCCACCGCCGCCGAAGTGAGCTGGTACAGGTAGGCGTAATGCGCCCGGTCCGCGGCGGGACCTCTCTTGCGGCGGGACTTGACGAGGGCGTTCACCTTCTGTACGAAAGCAAGCCTGCACGAAGCCGTCTCGTCGATCGAAGCCGTGCTCACGGCCGTCTGGTAGTATCCCTTGCTCTCCCCGAAGCAGTAATCGTGGAACAAGCCTTCCCGCTCCATCAGGGCGGCGACGGCCCCGGTTCCGTAATGATCCTCGATGTCGCGCAGGGTGTCCCCGAACTGCTCCGCCATGGTCGGATCGATGTCTCCGGTCAGGATCAGCATGTCCAGCGAAGGATAGCGGGCCAGCTCGTCCAGGCGGATCCCGTCGACGACGCGCTTTGTCCCCGTGGCGGTGATGATGGGCTTGACCATCGTCGACAGCATGTCGCGCTGCATCGCCTTCTCTTCCGAGGACAGCGCCTTCCGGTGGATCGTGGAGGCGAAAACCTCGTCGAACAGGTCGTCATAGTACTCGGCCAGCGGATATCCTCCGTCCTTCGCCACGTGGGCGGACAGGACGACCCGGGAAGGGACGGAACCCACCAGCGACCGCATCACGGACGTGGCGATGGAGTTGGACAGGTCGGCATGGAGAACGAACGCGTCCGTCAGCTCCGGGGCGTTCAGCCACCCGCCGCAGGTGCGGATCTGGTCCACCACCCACTTGAGCGAGGCCTTCTGAACATCGCGGGGAACCGATTTCACGGGAGTGCCCGGCGTTCCGTCTTTCACGTCGTTCAGGTAGATGCCGCCGACCTGGTTCAGCACGTTGTTCACGTAGCGCAGGTACTGGTTGACCACCTGGTTGTACAGGGCCGTCCGGTGCGAACGGTCGTCGTCGCCGTCGATCCATTCATCGATATGGGGCAGAATGTACTTCAGGTTGGCGATGCCGTAGTCGGAAGCCTTGACGGGATCGTCGCCCAGGTCCTCAGTCAGGGCGCTGGGGTCGTACGTCGTGCTGCTCTGCTGGGGGCCGTAACGATACATCGGATCGCCGGCATGGGCGTCGATCAGGCGGTTGGCGATCTCCGCCTCCTCCCACATGTCCCGGGCCTCCGGAACCGGCTTGTAAAGATACTCGATCGCATACTCGTCATAGACGCCCAGGTCGGGAGGGGTCAGGCGCACATCCTTGTCGCCGGGCTGCGCCACATAGTTGAAGCGGGCATAGTCCATGATGGACGGCGTCGTGCCGTGCGTCGCGGTGAACGCCGGGTCGCGCAGGCTCTCGACGGGATAGGCGGAGGAGGCGCCCATGTTGTGCATCAGTCCGAGGGTGTGGCCGATCTCATGGGAGATGACATAGACCAGCGACTCGTCGATCACGTCCTGGGGCATCCTGCGGGCGCGGACCCGCTCGTCCACCTGGGCCGTCAGCACGAAGCGCCAGTTGTTGATCAGCTTCAGGATGTCGTTGTACACGATGACGCTGGCGTTGAGGATCTCGCCGGTCGTGGGGTCGACCCACGAAGGGCCCATGGCGTTCGCCGTCGGCGTGGTGACGAAACGGATGCAGGAATACTTGAGGTTGTCGGGATCGAACGCGGGGTCCTCCTCCGGCGTCGGGAAATCCCGCACCTCCATCACGTCCTTCAGGCCGATCTTCTCGAACGCGGCATTCCACGCCAGCACGCCCTTCTTGATGGAAGGGACCCAGGAAGCGGGGAACGTGTTGTCCACGTACCAGACGATCGGCTTCTTCACCGCAACCTTCTCGCCGCGTTTCCAGGCGGCCATGTCCACAGGCTCCACTTTCCAGCGGTTCGAAAGGACATAGGTCTTGATGCCGTCCGCGTCAGGCGACAGCTCGTACATCGCCGTGTTCCCCTGCTTGTTGTAGGTGGCGAAGATGCCGATGCGGGAATCGCGGACACGGGGACGCATTTTCTCCTCAGGCAGCAGCAGGAAGGAAGCGGTCGACGTGACCGTCACCTCGCCGTAGACCAGCGAGAACAGCCCCAGGCTCCGCTTGATCTCCGCATTCTGGGTCACGTCAATGGAGGCGTTGTCGGAGAAGGACTTCATCGCGCCGACCGAATACGCCGTCTTGTCCTTGGACGGATTGATGACGCCCTTGTTCACGATGTCCTTGAGCATCTCCGTGATCTCGAAGATGAACCGGGACGAATCGGGGACGAAGGCCTTCACGGGAATCCGCTTGTAGAGAACCGGCATGAAATTGGTCCGCGCAGCCGCTTCCAGGCGGGGGTCTCCGTTGGTGACGGAGGCCCCGGCGTTGGGCTGCGTCAGGACGGCGATCGAATCTTCCAGTTCGATCCGGATCAGCATGGGATCCTCGTACTTGTAGCCGACATCCACGCGGATCGGGCTGCTGACGGACTTGATCGTGCTGCCTGCCAGCAGTTTCCTCCCCAGCAGTTCGCGCGGGAATTCCATGAATATCTTGTTCCCCTTGGCCTTGTAGAAACTGACGAATTCACCTTTGGTGGAGTCCGTCACCGTCTTGAGGAATTTCTGATAGGGCGTGGAAGTCTCCGTTTTCTTTTCCGCCGTGTCGGTCTTCTTGTCATCCGCGGCCCATGCCCCGGGGGCGGCCAGGGAGACGGCTAACAACAGATAGATAATCAGTTTCGTCTTCATCAATACAGTATCTTAAAGTTAATCCAATTGTCCGCCTTCCCGTATTTGAAGATGACCTGGATGGGGGTCCCGGGGACGCCGGAGACATGGGTCTCTTCGAGCCCGTTGCCATCCGGGTCGTCCGGATCGATGTTGTTCTGGACGAGGTTCATCGCATCCGTCATCGTCATCTTGAGGACATACAGGTCGCCGCTGTCGCAGAGCACGGCCAGCCGGGTCCCGTCGCCGTTCTGGCAGAGGGAGACGATCTTTCCGGAACAGGCATGGCTCCCCTTGGTGAAATCGCGCGCCAGCTTGACGATCCCGGTCGGGAAATGATAGAGGTAGAGCGCATTCCCCTTGGCGAAGAACAGGAAGGGATTGTTCCACAACTCTCCGCTCGGGGTGCCCGTTCCCCCGCACATCATCCACATCGGCGTGTCCTTGGTGATGCCGCAGTCGGCCGGGATTTCCTTGTGCTGGATGCCGGTGACGGTGACGGTGCCGGCGCCGGAAAGCGGGCTCAGCGCCCACTGCGCCTTGTTGGCATAGACATGGCCGCCCTTTTCCAACACCTGGAACAACTGCGACGTCGACGTCCAGGAAGCCGTCGCCGTATAGTTCTGGGCATACAGCAGGTTGACGTCCGCATCCATGCCGGTCACATAGTTGAAACCGTCCGGGAACGCACCGCCCGCCTTCATCCCGACGATGTTGCGGGGCGTGACGGTGCTGATGCCGAGGGGGACCCAGCGCTTGTGGGCATCGTCGAAGACAGGCGTGTAATAGGTTCCGCAGAATTTGCAGGCATACGTGAAGCGAGGCGTTTCGTCGTATCCCTTGTACGTCCAGGGAATCGTATTGAACTGGACGTCATAGAGCGTCGTGGCCGCGGCCGTCGAGGAATTCGTCTGCCGGTCGTAGAGCAGGCCGTTCCTGCTGATGACGAAGTCTCCGCCCCGGTGGGTGTACTGGCAGATCACCGGTTCGAAGCCGCCCGGCTCCTCCGGATATTTCCCGCCGACGAACTCCTCCTCCAAGCTGCTGATGGCGGCGAAGGAGTCGCCGACCAGCCCCGGCCATCCGCCGCCGGTCTGGCGGACGACGATCTCGTCCAGCGTCCGGACGCAGTGGTTGACGATACCGAGCGGGCCCGTCCCCAGCGGCTTGTCGGGATGGAGCGTGGCATAGATGTCCGGATAGAACTTCGCGTAGTCCATGGGGAGGAAGCTGAGCTGGGACGCGTCGGCGCTTCCCCGCGAAAGGACCACCCAGCCCATCTGGAACGGGGTGGAAACCGTAACCAGATACTCCTGGTTGTACGTCAGCCCGTTCCTGTCCGTGAGGGTCAGGTTGAGATACTGCTGGCCGACTTCGAGGAACGTGTAGCGGAGCACGCGCTCCTGCGATATCTCCTCGACCCCGTTGAGCACCCAGCGATAGGTGAAGTCGCTCTCTTTCGAGCCGTTCCATTCGATGATCGGGTCGAACGTCGCCTCCTCTCCGACGGGGAAGTTGCGCGTGTCGTCCACGACCAGCTTGACGGCGGCGGCGGAGAACTGTCCCGCCGTCGATTCGTCCTTGATGCAGCCCTGGACGGCCAGGACTGCGGCCGCCGCGATGACGGCATATGTCATTCTTTTCATAACGTGCACGTTTAGATCAGTTTCCACCTGCAGGTATCACCATCTCCTTGCCGTCCGCCTCGAGAATGGGGTGGCCGGCGAGCTTCTGTTCACGCAAGTACGCACGCACCTTGAGCGCCTGCTCCCGGATGACCGAGGTCGGGGTGTCGGCAGAGAAGGGGTAATTGTTCGTCACCTGCATGACCACCAGGTATTTCTCCCTCGTGAAGGGACCGAAACCGTTCGCCACATACGCCAGACCGGTCCACCACGACGGTTTGAGCACGTCGTTGTGGAAGTTGATGATCTTGTGGGTCTGGTGCAGGGGGCCCAGCGTGTAGTCCCCTCCTTCGACAAGCGCAAGCTCGATCCGGAGGGTATCATGCTGCACCCGGTCGGAGAACTTGAGCGTCACCGGCAGCGGAGCGATCCGCTCACCGGCGGGGAAGACAGGATCGGCGGGCAGGGAGAAATCGGCGGATGTCGCCGTCGTCCCTTCGGGGACCACGGCCACCTTGTAATGCGTATCCTTTTCAGGAAAACCCGTATGGCTCACGTAGAGCAGCACTTCGATTTCGTTCTGGCCGGGATAGAGGAAGAACGAGGTTTCCACCGAGTCCTGCAAGGAAGTACGGGAGCCGAAGTAGGTGTTGCCGAAACCATACGACGGGTTGTAGAAATAGATCGCGTTGCCCGTATTGAGATCGTCGAAAGTCTTGATCTCTTCCTTGGTGCATCCGACAGCCAGGATCACGGCTGCGGCGCAGATTCGAGTCAATATGTTTTTCATCATCGTATCCATCATTGATAATCCGTTTCAGACTCAGGCTTCGGGAAGACGTACCATCCTTCGGGAAGCACCTTGCGGACCGCCGTCCCCTGGTACATCTCGGGCCAGTCCAGCTTTTTCAGGAAGAAGAACGCGGTTCCGCGTCCGAAGAATTCACGCTGCGCCTCGTCCACCAGGAGCGACATGAAGGAATCCAGGTCCGCGGCGGTCTTGGCGACCACGCACTGACGGGCGTCACGGACATCCTTGATGAGACGGAGGGCGTCGTCGAGGTTGCCCTTGCGTGCCAGGCATTCCGCCTTGATGAAGTAGATCTCGGGGAGTTCCAGCACCGGGATCAGCGGCCGGGACAGGTTGTCGATCGTCGCATTGACGGAGAACGCGGCGTTGGGCATCTCCCAGACCCGGGAGTACAACTGCGCGGCGTTCGTTCCCCGGAGCAGGCCCGTACGACGGTAGTCGTTGGCGTCGTCGAACAGGGTCGTGGGGTTCACCATGCGGCTGTATCCGGAAGACGTGGTGTTGTTGACGGAGGCGTATTCGGCCGCCAGGTTCTTGCGGTAGAAGGCGATCAGCTGCTCCTTGCGGCGCTTCGTGTCGATGAGGTTCGGATTGGCGTCCGGATTCGGCGCGGAGTTGTCGAGCGAATAGTTGTTCTTGTTCACCCAGTCGTTCAGGATCACGTCGGCATACTTCTCCGCATTGTCGAAATCACGCATATACGAATAGACCCGCGCGAGGAGCGCGTTGCACCCCCACCAGTTCAGGCGGTACCCGCGGTTGACGAAGAATCCGAAGGTGTCGGAGGCGTTGTCACGCACCTTGCCGTCGTTCCGCCAGTTGCCGGCACGCTGGTACAAGTAGTAGTCCATGTTCATCATGTCGGTGGCCCCGGCGACGAACACGGCCTTTTCCCGTCCTTCGACGACATCGTACCGCTCCAGCAGGTCGACGGCCCTGCCAAGGTCCGCGACGATGCCCTTCAGGACCGCGTCCATCGAGGCCGTTACAGGCTGATAGTCGGGATACTTCGTCACATAGGGAATCGCGGGGCCGGTATAGCCGGTGACGGGAGCGGGCACGAAGCACTCCAGGATCACGAAGTGCAGCAGGGCGCGCAGGCCGTAGGCCTCGCCCATGATCATGTCCTTCTCGAAGTCCGTCTCGAAAAGGGACGGATCCTCGTCCTTGATCTTGTCAAGCAGCTCGTTCAGGTTCGCGATGGCGTTGTAGCCCTTTTCCCAGATCGGATTGATGTGGGAACGGACCGTGGCGCCCGCATAGGGGTCGGAGGCCGCCTGGAGGGCCTGGCGGTACGCCGGATCGGAGTAGCCGGTCAGGTGACACCACGACAGCGAATTGACCAGCCCCCAGGACAGCTCACGTCCATACAGGCCGGGATCCGACAGGATCCGGTAGACGCCGACGAGGGCGGTGCGGTATCCTTCCGTCTGGTTGAAGGCTTCCCGCTCGATGATTTCGTCCGTGCTCCGTACGTCCAGCCATTTGTCGCAGGAAACGGTTCCCGTAACAAGAAGGACGGCGGCAAGCAGTATGGTGATGATTCTTTTCTTTTCCATGATCGTTCCTCCTTTAGAAAGTGATGTTCATTCCCATCGTGAACGTGCGCGCATAGGGATAAGAGGTTCCCCGTTCACGCCGGATCGAAGAGAGATAGAAGAGGTCGGACGTATTCGCGTTCACCCGGACCCCGCTGAGCCCCCAGCGGTGGACCAACGCGTGCGGAAGGGTATACTGGACGGACAGGCTGTTGAACGTCAGCACGTTGTCGTCCTGCACGAAACGGGAAGTCGCCTTGGTGATATAGGTGCGGTCGGCGATATCCTTCAGCGAAGTCACGTCGCCGGGCTTCTTCCAGCGTTCGTTCAAGGCGCGGCGGTCGCCGCTGTAGCGCTCCAGAAAGACATTCTCGATGTCGCGGAGGGTGTAATTGTACGCCTGCCCGCCGAAATGATAGGCGAACGAGGTGAACATCGTCCAATTCCTCCAGCGCACGTTGAAGCCGAACGAGCCGCGGACCTTGGGATCGGCATCGCCGATGCACTGCTGCTCGGACGACTGCCATTCGTAGGTCAGGGACCCGTCCCGCTTCTCATAGAGCTCCATACCGTTGTTCGGATCGATACCGCGGGATTTCATTCCGTAAATGGCTGAAAGGGAGTTGCCCACCTCGTACTTGGTGAAGGCCGTCCCGAACAGGGCGGCGCTCTCCCCGCTGACCAGCATCCGGTTGGAGGCGATGGCCGCGTCGAGCCGGGCGTTGTAGGCTTCCATCGCCTGGCCCAGTTCCACGATGCGGTTGGTATTGTGGTTTCCGTTCAGGAAGGCGTAGACGTCCCAGTCGCGGTTCCGGAAGAGGCGGACGTTGAACTTGAGGTCGACACCCTGGTTGCGGATCTTGCCCATGTTGCCCATGTAGGTCTTGAAACCGGAGGACGAAGGGATGGTGATCGACTGGACCTGGTCGACGGTCGTTTCATTATAATAGTCGAGCGTGAGCCGGAACATGTTGTCCAGCAGGGCGATCTCGGTTCCGAGGTCGAACTTGTCGACCTTCTCCCAGAGGAGGTCTTCGTTGCCGAGCGCCTTGAGCGTCATGCCGAACACGTCGACATAGGGCTCGCTGTAGTCGACCGTGAAGGTTGTGCGCGCCTGATAAGGGCTGAAATTGGCCTTGCCGGTCTGGCCGAACGTCGCCTTGACCTTGAAGAAGTCGAAGACACCCAGATTCTCGATGAACCCGTACTTGTGCAGGTTGACGCCGACGCCGCCCGAATAGAAGTTACCCATCCGGTTGTTGGCGCCGAACGCGGAAGAACCCTCGTAACGGTCGGAGATGTCGAGCAGATAGATATCCTTGTAGGTGTAGTTCGCCTGGAGGAAGAGACCCGCCCGGCGGGTGATGCTGTCGCCGTACAGCGGATTGTTCACCATCCGGATGGCGTTCTGCGGAGACGGGGTGACACCGTCCAGGAAGCCGGTGTAGTTGGCCGTAAAGGACGTTCCCTTGGACTCCGCCGCCTCGAAGCCGGCGGAAACATTGACGTTGTGGTCCTCGATCGTACGGAAATAGGACAGCTGGGCGTTGCCGTTCCAGGAAATGTTCCGGATGTCGTTGTCGCGGTAGGAACCGCGCAGGAGCGGATCCTTCTGGCTCGCGTAGCGGCCGGACATGGGGTCGATGAAACGGTCGTTGTCCGTGATCTTGTACGTGACCGAGAAGGTGCCGCGCGCCGTCAGGAAGGGCGTGATGCGCCAGTTGAGCCCCAGGTTGTCGGTAAAGCTGTTGTAGACGCTCCGGTCGAAGGAGTTGAGGGTCGCGTCGTACAGCGGGTTCGTCACGTTCGTACCGATGCTGCCGGAGTCGCGCCGCTCGAAACGGACCAGGCGGAACACCTTCTGGTAGGTCCCCGTCAGCGGATCGATCGGATCGAGGTACGGCTTCATCTTATAATAAGTGTTGAACTCGCCGTAGGGGGAATTCTCGGACTGGCCGTTGCTGAAGGTGAACTTGTTCGAGATGCGGAGTCCCTTCCAGTTGTAGTCGATCTTCAAGGCCGCGCCGTAAGACCTTCTCAGCGAGCCTTTCATGACACCGTCATTGTCGTTGTACGTCAGGTCGGTTCCCCAGCGGAGTTCATTGGTGCCGCCTTCGATGGAGAGGGTGTGCTTGTGGTTGAACGCGTTCCGGACCGGCTTGGAGATCCAGTCCGTGTTGAAGCCGCGCGTGACCTGATTCATGTTGTCGAGGAAGTTGGTCAGACCGGCCGCATTGTACGGCTGCCAGTTGCTCTCCCCCACTTCGCGCGTATAGAGTCCGGCGAGGTATTCCGCCGTCAGCACCTCTTCGGAGTTCATCAGGTCGTAGGAGCTCAGGTCCGGCGCCGTCAGGGAGTAGTTCCCGGAATAGGCGACGCGGATCGCGCCCGGGGCGGGCGTCGTCGTCTCGAAGACGATCACGCCGTTCGCCGCACGCGTGCCGTAGACCGCCGTGGCGGCGGCATCCTTCAGGATGGTGACGCTTTCCAGGCGGTTGGGATCGAGGTCCACGATCGTCTGGATGTCCGTCTCGAAACCGTCGAGGATGAAAATGGGCGCGCTCGGATTGTTCTTCAGGGCGAACTCGTCCACATTCCCGGTCAGCTGGTCGAGCTGGGTGATTTCGGAGACGCCGCTGCGGCCGCGGATGTAGTACTCCGGCATCGTATTCGGGTCGGAGCCCATTTCGTTGTTGGTCACCAGGCGGACGGAAGGATCGTACACGCTGAGCGCCTTCAGGACATTGGTCGGAGAGACCCGGAGGATGTCCTCCTTGCTCACCGTCGTGGACGTTCCGGTAAAGCTCTCTTTCCGGATCTTGGCGTAACCCGTCACGACGGCATTCTCAAGCGCGTTGGCGTCTTCCTTCAGGACGACGTTCACCTGCGGGGTGGATGCGCTGACGGCGACCTCTTTCGTCTGCATGCCGAGGAAAGAGAATTCGAGGACGGGACGCTTCAGGGATGACTTGATCTGGATGACGTAGTGTCCGTTGACATCCGATGCGACACCGATGTTGGTGCCCTTCACGACGATGTTGACGCCCACAAGCGGTTCTCCCTTTTCATCGGAGACACGTCCGGATACCCGGAAATCGTTTTCCGCCTGCGCTGCGGCCGCCGGTGCTTCGCGCCCCGGCACGGGAACGGCTTTCAGCGCCGTCCCGCACCAGAGCAGGCACAGGAATGCCACGATACAACATCTGCCGGATCTGGAGATGGCATCTTTGCTCATAAACGATTCTTTTAGATTTAAGGTTCGTTCTATATAGCTTCCTGGATGGCACAGGGGGAACCTGTTCTGCCCTGTGGGGGATCCTGGGGAAGGAAGCTCCCGCAATATACGATTTTTTTCCGACATTTCCCCGTGCACACATTTTTTTTCCTAACTTTGTATGGGGATGGAGAGTCCCATCCTGCTGAAAAGACCATCAAAATTCATTGACAATGAAAAACATAATGAAATGCCTGGCGGCCGCATTCCTGGCCGCGCTGTTGCTGGCCGGATGCGCCGGCAAGAAGACTGAAACCGCCCCCTTCCCGAAGAAACTGCCCGTCGGCGTACAGCTGTACAGCGTCCGCACCGACCTGGAGAAGGATTTCTACGGCACCCTCAAGCAGATTCGCGAAATGGGCTACGCCGGCGTGGAATTCTACGGAGAATACTACGGTAACGACGTCGTCCAGGTGAAGCGCTGGTGCACCGAGCTGGGCCTCATTCCCTTCTCCAACCACGTTCCCTTCCAGCAGATGATCGACGATGTCGACAAGGTCATCGCTGAAAACACCGTCCTCGGCGTCCAGTACATCGTATTCCCCTACATGGACGAAGCCAGCCGTCCGGGCATTGACCCCGCACAGTTCAAGGAGACGGTCGCCAAGCTCGGCGAGATCGGCGCCAAGGTCCGTGCCGCCGGTTTCCAGTTGCTCTACCACAACCATGACTTCGAGTTCGTCGCCCTGCCGGACGGCACGCTCGGTTACGACGCCATCTTCAGCAGCAACGCGCGCGAAAACCTCCAGAACGAGCTCGACGTCTGCTGGGCCGACTATGCCGGGCAGGACGCCGCCGCCATCCTCGAGCAGTACAAGGGCGGCACGCCGGTCGTGCACCTGAAGGACTACAAGCTGGAAGGCCACCTGAACTCCGCCCCCTACGCCCTCATCGGCATCTCGACCGACAACACGATGAAGGATGAAGGCGGTTCCTTCGAATACCGCCCGCTCGGTTGCGGCCAGATGGACATGGAGCGGATCATCCGCGCCGCCATCGACTGCGGCACCCAGTGGCTCTGCGTCGAACAGGACGAGCCCAGCATGGGTCTCAGCCGCCTGCAGGGCGTCGCCAAGAGCGTCGAGTACCTGCGCGGCCTCGACCTGATGTAAAAAAAGGCGCAGCGTCGGCACATCTTCTGAAGAATATTCGTATATTGCACATACATTTTTGTTATTCAAACAGTTTGGCTTATGAAGAAATACTTTGCTGAAGGAATCGGGACGTTCGTCCTGACCCTGCTCGGTTGCGGAACCGCCATGTTCCTCGGCTGCGGCACGCCTGCCGGCGTCGTCGGCACGGCCATCGCTTTCGGTCTCACCGTCGTCGCCATGGCCTACACCATCGGCGGAATCAGCGGATGCCACATCAACCCGGCGATCACCCTCGCCGTCGCCCTCTCCGGCCGCATGAGCTGGAAGGATGCCTGCGGCTACTGGATCGGCCAGATCATCGGCGGCATCGTCGCCGGCGCCGTCCTGCTGCTCCTTGCGAACGTCGTCGCCGCTCCGGATCTCACCGGCGCGCTCGGTTCCAACGGTGTCGCCAATGCCGGCGGTGCGGGCGGAGCCTTCCTGGTCGAGGTGATCGCTACCTTCATCTTCGTCCTCGTCGTCCTCGGGACGACCGACGGCAAGATCGGTGCGGGCAACTTCGCGGGCCTGGCCATCGGCCTCACGCTGATCCTCGTCCACCTGGTCTGCATCAACCTGACCGGCACGTCCGTCAACCCGGCCCGTTCCATCGGCCCCGCCATCTTCGCGCAGGGACAGGCCCTCAAGGACCTCTGGGTGTTCATCTGCGCCCCGCTCGTGGGTGCCGCACTGAGCGCCTGCGTCTGGGGAGCCCTCGCACCCAAGGCCGAATAAGACCGATTCCCCATGTATCAGGGCCGCCCGCCACGACAGGCTGACGGCCCTTTTATTTAACTGAAAATGAAAAGACTCCTCTTTCTCCCGCTGCTCCTCCTGGCAGGAGCCGGACTCTCCGCACAGGAGCCGGCGGATGTCGCCGCCCTCCGCGCGCACATCGGGCACGTCATGCCCCAGAGCGTCCGCGTCCATCCCGAAGAAGACGACACCCTCATCGGACTTCCTTACCCGTACAGCGTTCCGGCCATCCGGGGCGCCATGCAGGAAATGTACTATTGGGACACCTACTACACCAATCTGGGGCTCCTTTCGCTAGGCGACGTCGAACAGGCGAAGAACAACGCCGCCGACATCCTCTACCTGATCGAGAAGATGGGATACATGCCGAACGGCTCGCACAAATCGCTGCTGTCGCGCTCGCAGCCGCCGTACGCCTGCCTGATCGTGAGGGACATCTACGAAAAGACGGGGGACAAGGAATGGCTGGCGGCCTGCCTGCCGGCCTTGGAGAAAGAATACGGTTTCTGGATGACGGAGCGCATCGCTCCCAACGGGCTGAACCGGTACGGGCACCAGCCGCTGACAAATGAAGAGATCGACGGCTTCTTCCAGGCCATCGCCTCGCGGCTGGGTGCCGACACCGCGATTCCCGCCGATGCGCGGATCGCGCAGGGCCGCCACTGGCTGGCCGAAGCCGAATCGGGCTGGGACTTCAACCCCCGTTTCGACCGGCGTTGCCTCGACTTCAATCCGCTGGACCTGAACGCCAACCTGTACATTTACGAGACGTCGATGGCCCGCTTCTGCAAGGAACTGGGTCGTGACGGCGCCCGGCAATGGAAGCAGCGCGCCCGGACGCGCCGTCACCTGATCCGGAAATACTGCCGCAACCGCGCTGACGGGCTCTTCTACGATTACGACTACGTCAACGGCAGGCATTCCGAAGTGCTTTGCGGCGCCGTCTTCAACCTGATGAACGCCGGCCTGCTCACCCGCTGCCAGGCGCGCAAGGTGCGCAAGGCCCTGCCCCGGCTGGAGCGGGAGTTCGGCATCGTCGCCTGCGAGAAAGGCGGGCCGGAGCGGCCGTTCACCTACCAATGGGACTACCCCAACGCCTGGGGCGCGATCAACTGCATGGCCGTCAAGGGCCTGGACCGGTACGGCTTCCGGGAAGACGCCCGACGGATCGCCCGGAAATACGTCGAAAGCAATGTCAAGCAGTTTGAGGGCACCGGCATGCTGTTCGAAAAATACAACGCACTGACCGGCTGGCAGGACGCTGCCTCCGAATACGGGACCCCGGGCGACTTCATGGGCTGGACCGCCGGCACCTTCCTTTTCTGCGCAGATTACCTTTACCGTTAACATTCAGATGAAACACTCCCTCCTTCACCGAAGCCTCCTCATCCTGTCGCTTCTGCTGGCCGCCTCCGGCCTGCACGCCCAATCCTGGCCCGAAGCGGGCCCGTATTCCAAACCCGGCAGCCGCTGGTGGTGGCTGGGCTCCGCCGTCGACCGCGAAAACCTGCGCCGCAACATGCAGGAATACGCCTCCCGGGGCATCGGCGCCCTGGAAATCACCCCCATCTACGGCGTGAAGGGGAACGAGGCGCACAACATCGAATTCCTCTCGCCGCAGTGGATGGAGATGCTCCGCTTCGTGGAGGAGGAAGGAAAACGCCTGGGCATCCGGATCGACATGAATTTCGGGACCGGATGGCCTTTCGGCGGACCGACGACCCCGCTGGAGGAAGCCACCTGCAAAGTCACATGGAAGGCCGACACCCTCGACGTCACCGCCCGGGGCGAGCAGCTCCGCTTGGACGTCCGCATCCCGGGGCAGGACGAAAGGTATTCCACGCTGCAGCGCGTGCTGGCCTACCCGCTCGACGCCCGGGGAAACCGCCACGGGAAATACGTGAACCTGACGGACCAGGTCGCGGACGGGACGCTCGCTTGGACGCCCCGGAAAGGCCGCTGGCTCGTTCTCGTCCAGTACTGCACCCGCACGTTGGAAGATGTCAAACGAGCGGCTCCCGGCGGTGAAGGATGGGTGATCAACCACTTCGACCCGGTCGCCGTCGCCCACTACATCCAGCGTTTCGAAGAAGCCTTCGAGCGCAGCGGTGTCCCCTACCCGGACACCTTCTTCAATGACAGTTACGAGGTGTACAAAGCCGACTGGACGCCCCGCCTCTACGAGGAATTCCTCTCCCGGCGGGGGTACGCCCTGGAAGAGCGGCTGCCCGAACTGCTGACCGGCAGGGGCGAGGGCGCCGCCCGCGTGCTCGCCGACTACCGCGAGACCTTGAGCGACCTGCTGTACGAGCACTTCACCTCGCAATGGGTGGCGTGGGCGCACGGAAAGGGCGTCCGCGTCCGCAACCAGGCGCATGGTTCCCCGGGCAACCTGCTCGACCTGTACGGCGCCGTGGACATCCCGGAAATCGAAGGCTTCGGCCTCTCGGAATTCGGAATCCGCGGCCTGCGGACCGACCCCGGGAAGACCCGCCGCAACTACTCCGACCTGTCGATGCTCAAATACGCCTCCTCGGCGGCGCACACCGGCGGAAAGCCGCTGACCAGTTGCGAGACCTTCACCTGGCTGACGGAGCACTTCCGCACCTCGCTGTCACAGTTCAAGCCCGACCTCGACCTCATCTTCTGCGCCGGCATCAACCGCGTCTTCTTCCACGGGACCTGCTACTCCCCCGCCGACGACCCCTGGCCGGGCTGGAAATTCTACGCCTCCGTCGACTTCTCGCCCACCAACACCCTCTGGCGCGACGCGCCCTTCTTCACGGCCTACGCGGAGCGGTGCCAGCGCTTCCTGCAATGGGGCGAACCGGACAACGACTTCCTCATCTACCTGCCCGTCCACGACATGTGGCAGCGGCGGCAGAGCGGCCTGCTGATGATGTTCGAGATCAGCAACATGGACAAGAACGCGCCGGAATTCATCGCCGTCGTACGCGCGCTGGACCGGCTCGGATACGACTGCGACTATGTCAGCGACCGGCAGGTCGCACGCATGCGGTGTGAAAACGGGGCCATCGTCACCGAAGGCGGAACGCGTTACAAGGGAATCATCATCCCCGAAGGGGCCACGCTGCCCGACGCGACGCTCCGCCTGGTCAAGCAGCTCCGGAGAAAAGGCGCCGCGGTCATCGAAGGCCTGGACGAAGAAGCCCTCGCACGTGTCGCCCGGCCGGAAGAGATGAAGCGGACCTACGGGCTGCACTGCATCCGACGCAGGAATGCGGACGGCTACCACTACTTCATCGCCAACCTGACGGGCGGCGACATCGCGGCGGACATCCCGCTCGGCGTGGACGCCGCGGCAGCGGTCCTCTATGACCCGATGAGCGGGAAGACCGGCAGCACTTCCCTGGAAGACGGCAAAGCCGGCCTGCAGCTCCGTTCGGGCGAATCCGTCATCCTGCGGACGTTCGACGAAGTCCCCGCATCCCTGCCCGCGCCTTTCGGCGGCCGGCCCGGCGCGGAAGGGATCGACCTGACTTCGAACGGATGGGACCTGTATTTCACGGAGGAAGCGCCGGCCGTCGGCCGCCAATACGCCTTCCGGACCCTCCGGACCTGGGAAGGGCTGGACGAACGGACCGCCGTCACCATGGGTACCGGGGTCTATTCCACCACGCTGCAGATGAGCAAGGAAGAGGCCGCACAGCCCTGGACGATCGACCTGGGCGATGTGCGTGAAAGCGCACGCGTGTATGTGAACGGCACGTTCGTCGGATGCGCCTGGGCCGTTCCCTTCACCCTTGACTGCGGGAGGGCCTTCCGCCCCGGAGCGAACGAGATCCGGATCGAGGTGACGAACCTGCCGGCGAACCGCATCGCGGACATGGACCGGCGTGGCGTGCCCTGGCGGAAGTTCCATGACATCAACGTCGTCGACATCCATTACAAGCACACGACCTACGAGGGCTGGGCGCCCGTCCCTTCCGGACTGGCAGGCCGGGTCGTCCTGCGCCGGACGGAAGAATGACACCGCCGTAAAAAAGCCGCACCGATGATGGAATATTCATGGGAAAACCATATCTTTGCAGGATATAACGTTAGCGTATGACATTGCTGCTCATCTTCCTTTTCGGAGCCATGGCCGTTTCGTTCCTCTGCTCCCTGCTGGAATCGGTCCTGATGTCCACTCCCATTTCGTATATCACGATGAAGGAGGACGAAGGGGACCGGAACGCCGCGCTCTTCATGAAGATGAAGACGGAGCCGGACCGTCCCCTCACGGCGATCCTGTCCCTGAACACCATCGCGAACACGATCGGCGCCGCCGGTGTCGGCCAGCAGGCGACCCTCGTCTTCGGGAGCCACTGGTTCGGGCTGGTCTCGGCCGTGATGACGCTGCTGATCCTGATCTTCTCGGAAATCCTTCCGAAGACCATCGGGACGTCCCACTGGAAAAACCTGCTGGGGCTTTCCAAAGTCATGCGCTTCCTCATCTACCTGCTCTTCCCCATCGTCTGGCTCATCGAGAAACTGCGCGACGCCATCACCGACGACGAACCTGACACCACCATCTCGCGGGAGGAAGTCTCCGCGATGGCGAACATCGGCGAGGAGGAAGGCGTGATCGACAACTCCGAAAACAAGGTCATCCAGAACATCATCAAGCTCGACGACATCAAGGCGTACGACGTGATGACGCCGCGGATCGTGGCTGCCACGGCCCCGGAATCCATGACCCTCAAGCAGTTCTACAAGCAGGACGAGCTCTCGCACAATTCCCGCATCCCCGTCTGGTCGGAGTCGCCCGAGTTCATCACCGGCTACATCCTCCGGTACGACGTCCTGGAGAACCTTGCGGAAGACAAGTTCGACATGCGCCTGAAGTCGATCAAGCGCAAGATCGCCGCCTTCCACGAAGAGACCTCCGTGAGCGACATCTGGGAATCCCTGCTGAAGACCAAGGACCAGATCGCCCTCATCATCGACGACTATGGCTGCTTCCAGGGCATCATCACCCTGGAGGACATCATGGAGACGATCCTCGGCATGGAGATCATCGACGAGAATGACACCATCACCGACATGCAGCAGTTCGCGCGCGAGCGCTGGCTCAAGCGCAAGAACCAGTACAAGCAGATCGTCTTCCCGGACGAAGACGACGAAACATCCCCAAAACAGGACTGATCATGAGCATGGAACGACTCGCACGGCTGGCACTGTGCCTGCTGGCCGCCATCGTCCTGTCGTGCGGCAAGGACCCGCTGCCGGAAGAACAGCAGCCGGAAGACCAGAAGCAAGAGCGGCGCGAA
This sequence comes from uncultured Bacteroidia bacterium, assembly GCA_902801205.1. GTDB lineage: Bacteria > Bacteroidota > Bacteroidia > Bacteroidales > UBA932 > Cryptobacteroides. The sequence goes on along the minus strand of CADCHE010000008.1, from coordinate 27,924 downwards.
TGGTCCGTCGTGACGGAGGAACTGCACGCCAGCCGCGACGGTATCGACATTTACGGCGTACTCCTGCGGCCGGAAGGCCGTAAGGGGCGGATGCCGACCATCATCTTCAGCCACGGGCTCCGGGGCCACTACGACGACTGCCTGCCCTATGCGGAGATCTGCGCCCGGAACGGCTTCGCCTGCTACTGTTTCGATTTCATCGGCGGCGCGCTGGCGAACCGCAGCGGCGGTTCCTACGAGGACATGTCCATCCTCACGGAGATCGAAGACCTGGGAGCCGTCGTGGAAATGATTCTTTCCAAGCCGTTTACGGACAAAGAGCGCCTGTTCCTGTCCGGCGGCAGCCAAGGCGGGCTCGTCACGGCGATGTACGCCGCCCGGTACCCCGCCGTCCCGCGCGGGCTGGTGCTGCTCTTCCCCGCGTTCAACATCCCGTCGCTGGCCGAAAGCCTCCTGGGCGTCATGTACGGAGGCGACCTGTCCGCCGTGCCGGAGAAAGTCTCGGTTGCGGGTTTTTCCGTGTACAAGAAGTACGTGGAAGACGCCGTAGGCTGGGATCCCTACAAGACCATCGGGAACTATAAGGGCAAAGTCATGATCCTGCACGGGACGAAAGACCTGCTCGTCCCGCTTTCCTACAGTGAAAGGGCGGCGAACGTCTATCCGTCCGCCACCCTCATCAAACTGGAAGGGCAAGGTCATGGTTTTGACGAGGACGGGACCGTCTTCGCCGCAGAACAAGCCCTTGAAAATCTGCTGTTTCCTCTTTCGGAATAACGCTTCCTAGACACAGGTGTAGCCGCCGTCCACCGGGAGGGCGACGCCCGTCACGTAAGCGGATGCCGGCGAACTCAGGAAGAGGACGGTCGTGTCCAGCTCTCCTTCGTTGCCGTAACGCTCGAGCGGAATCACGCGGTGCGCATAGTCCTGGAAGAACTCGGAATCCAGCGTATCCTGCGTCAGCTGCGTATAGAAATAGCCGGGGCAGACCGTGTTGACGGTGATACCGTATTTTCCCCATTCCGCCGCAAGTCCGCGAGAAAGGTTCACGACACCGCCCTTGGCGGCATGGTACGGCGAGCACGGCGCGATCTTGTTTCCGACCAGTCCGTACATCGAAGCGATATTGATGATGCGGCCATATCCGGCAGGGATCATCGCCTGCTTGGCGACGGCGCGGGCGACGCGGAAGGAGCCGAAGAGGTCGATCTGCATCTCTCCTTCGAACTGGGCGTCGGTGATGTCTTCCGCCGGCGCGACGGCGCCGGTACCGGCATTGTTGACGAGGATGTCGATGCGGCCGAAGCGGTCCATCGCCTGCTTTACCATCGCCTCCACCTGTTCGGTGGAAGTGATGTCACAACGGATCGGAAGGGCTTCCACACCATAGGCGGTGCGGAGTTCCGCCGCCACTTCTTCCAGTTTCTCCATCCTGCGCGCGATCGGGACGATGTTGCATCCCTGGCTCGCCAGCGCTTTCGCCATCTGCACGCCGAGACCGCCCGAGCACCCTGTGACGATGGCGACCTGACCGCTGAAATCAAAATAATTTTTCATAAAAGAATAATAGAATAATATGTGGTCCGGCAAAGATAATAAAAAATAACAAAGAAACCGCCCCTGGAGAGATTCCAGAGGCGGTTTTGGTGGTGTCGGCAGGAGTCGAACCGGCGACACATGGATTTTCAGTCCATTGCTCTACCACCTGAGCTACGACACCATTCCCTTTCGGGATTGCAAAGATAGGCAAAATTCCTTCGCCTGCAAATTTTTTCTTCAATATTTTCCTGCCAAAGCGGAAAAATCAGATGCGGACCACGTCCAGGCCGGCCAGGAAGGCGAACTTTTCGAGGGTGTCTGCCAGATGACCGACGCCGATGGCGCAATGGTGCGAAGGGCCTGCCTTGCTCCAGCGGTCGATGAAGGCACGCGCTCCGCACGGGAAGCGGTAACGGCTGTTCGTGTTGCCGATCTGGAGGGTTTCGCCGGGAACGGACTCCCCTTCCGCGACGAGCAGCGATGTCTTGCCGTCCCGTTCGCAGACGGAGAGGAAGGTCACGTCACCGTGACGCACCGACATCTGGATGGAAAGCCCCTTGCCGGGTTTGCCGTGATAGACCGGCAGCGGTACCAGCTTGACCCGCCCTTCGGCAATGGCCGAATGTGCCGGGCCGTCATGTCCCCACATGACCACGTCGTCATTGAAATCCATCGCATAGGGCTCGGAGAAGGAACCGCCGGCGCCCAGCAGGGAGAGGATCTTCATTGCCTGTACGTTCTTGATCTCGCACTCGCCGGCCACGGGGATGCCGGCACCGGTCAGCAGGGTATTGCCCGCGATGACGGAAGTGACGATGTTCTCGTAATCGTTGCCCCGGTAGCCCTCGTAATAGTACGCCAGGGAGCCCAGGCGGTGCGCCGCGACCAGTTTGTCGAGGGCGACGGAGGTCCGGGCGGCACGGTCCAGTTCGTACTCCTCGCAGGCGGGGACGACCTCGAAGACCGTCTCGAATTCCTGCCGCTTGCGCTGGACCTCCTCGGGGGTGGCCGCGTCGCGCAGGGCCTTCAACTCGCACATTTCCACATGCTCGATGTGGGTGCCGAAAGCGATCGACTGGAGGGTCGTGTCGGTATAGACGTCCAGCATGCCGCCGTAATAATGGCCGAGGATACCGAGACGGTTCTCGCGCATGCCAGCGACGGCACGGGCCGCATCGATCCAGGCGCCAATCTGTTCCCAGACATACGCCTCCTGCAGATACCCGGTGACGATGTCGTAGCGGATGCCGGCCCGGCCGAGCACGCAGGCGAACTCCGGCGCGGAACAAGCCTGGCAGTGGGCCAGCCACTCGCCCGTCATCTTGCCGCGGTCTCCCAGGCCGTTGATGTAGGCGTAGTCGATGGCCGGTTCCGGCTGCACGTTCAGCAGGATGACGGGGACCCCGGCGCGCCGGGCCATCGGAAGGAGGGTGGAAGAAAGGGCGTACGTGGAGATGAAGACAAAGAGCATCTCGACGCCGGCCGCGCGGAAGCGCTCCCCGGCAGCGACCGCCTTGTCCTCGTCGTCCACCAGGCCGGCATCCGTCACGTCGGCGCCCGCCTCCGCCATCTTGCGGCAGATTTCCCCTTGATACCCCAGCAACCGCGACAGGAGGCCGTCGAACTGCTGCCAATAGGTGTTCAGGCCCACGCCGGCCAGACCCACCTTGACGTGTTTCTTTTCCATAAACGCGAAATTTCAATCGATTCTCCGGTAAAGATACAAAAATTTCTTGTAGCGAGGAAAACCATCGGAAACGATACGTCAGATGGGCGATGTAATCTCAGTTGCATCAGTACGTTAGGCGAGTATCTTGAGAGGATCGGCAGGACGGACATCCTCCTGAAGGATGTGACTACGGAAGTCATCAGCGGTCTGTATGACTACATGCGGATCCGGCCCCGGAGACCTCCTCCCCCGACAACACCCCCTCCGTAGACTTCGACGACTGGGAACCCACGCTGTTCTAGGGTACGCTGTGGCGGGCCACCTGGGTGGCTGGCATCCCGCAAAAAAGGAAGGAAACCGCCCCGTAGCGGGAGGTTGCGGGGCGGAGTGTTGGGTTTTAAGGCTTAGTTAGGGCATTATTTGAATACAGTGCTGCTGGTGATAGTAATTCCACCCTGCACTGTCCAACCGGTAAGTATATAATGACTCTTCAGGGACATAGATGATGAACCCGGATGCATGTCCCCAAAAGACATCACTTGCGTGGTTAGTAATGGAAGGTGGTGTGGTCGGATAACTATACACCGTTTTCAGATTCTCACAAGACGAAAAAGCATGGCTTCCTATTGATGTCACTTTATGCGGTATTTCAACGGTAACAAGAGAAGAGCAGTCCCGGAATGCGGAATTACCTATGGTTTCAAGATTGGAACTCGTGGGCCCACCTCTATACTCTATATCAGTCAGTGACGTACATCCCTCGAAGGCGGAAGCGCCGATGGAAGTGAACCAATAGTGGATTTCAATATGCTCCAGCGATGTGCACCCGGCAAAAGTATAGGGCTCTATACTTGATGCCTGCGCCGACAACAACGGGCTCAGGACTATCGACTTCAAGCTGGTGCAGTTTTGGAATGCGCCTTTTCCTACTGTTGTTCCGGGCGAAGTAGATACATTGTCAAGGGAAGAACAGCCTCTGAAAACATATTCCCCAATCGTATTGATGTTGGCCAATGAAACAGACATAAGTGCAGTGCACCCCTCGAATGCACTATCTTCCAACGTTTTTATACTCGAGGGCAGGCCAATACCGTCCAGCGAAGTACAATTTTGGAATGTTCCCAAAGCTATCGATGTAAGACTGCAGGGAGATTCAAAATACACGTCCGTAAGAGCGGAGCAGGCAATGAATGCCCGACGTCCAATTTCCGTTAAGCTGGACGGAATCTGGATACTATTAATGGAAGAACACCCCTCAAATGCCCTTTGTCCAATACTAGTCACTCCGGATGGAATGCTGAAGGTGTTCAGGGATGTACAGCCGGAGAATGTCTCAACTCCAATACTTGTAAGATGCTTGGGAAGATTCACCCTAGTCATGTTGGAGCAGTTATAGAAGTTGTTCCCCGATAATGAAGTCAGCCCGGTAAAATAATAAAGAAAGGAAGCATTCGTCAATTCAGTAAGACTATTGAACGAAATGTCATTTGTTATCTGCGCCGCTTCATACTTGCTGAGATAACCATTCCTATCCTTATCATTAGATCCCGTAAATACTCTGTTCCTCACCGACTCCGGCTGTCCCAGCAGGACATCCTCGTTGTCCGGATCTTTCAGTGTGACGGCTTTCGTGTAGCCCTTGCCTGGCACGATGACCTGATGGTCGATGACACCGCCGGTCAGGCCGTATCCCTTGTAGTCATTGTCCATGCCGACCTGGATCTTCACCTCGTCGTATATGACGTCGTCATCCTCGATGCGCATGGATTTATCGGCCAGGATGGCCAGATATGCCGTGCCGCCGGTGGAGTTGGAGGCGCGGAACGTGCCGGTGACGGTGGCGGCCTCATTTTCTCCGCCCCATCCAAGGCCCGAGTTGGTCGCCTTGGAGCGAATATGGTAATCGTATGTGGCCGAGACCGTATAATCCCTCGCCAGATCGGATTCCTCCGACGGTACGGTCACGTTCATCTTGACATAGCTGTTCAGCATTCTGAAGGAGAACTTCCTGGCCTCATACGTGGTCTCGCCATCATACAGAATCGTACGGCTTACGAGGGCCTCGAGATCCGAATCAATAACGCCCTTGGAATAATCTACCGTAAGTCTTTTCGTGGAAGGGTCGTATGTGAAAATCCCCGCAGAAACGCCCGCCTCGGGAATCAGCGATGCATACAGTCTCTTTCCGGCCAGGTCGGCCTCGGTCTTGCCGGCCGCGAGAACCAGGTCGCCCGAGAAAACGGCAGATTTGTTGCCAGCCCCGGACTTCAGGGTGAGGATGGACGGTTCCACGATTTTCCAGCTATAAACCATCAGCTGGTCGCCCTCCGAGAATACGATGTTGGTGGTACTGCCGTCCATCGCGACCTTGGTCTGAGGTTCTCCGGCCTCTGCGGTGAAGGGCACGAGAATCTGAGTGCCGTTCTCAGCGGCAGCAGAAGTCTCATTGGTGAATTCCATCTCAATACGGGTGCAGGAAAACGCGGCCGTCATCGATGCGACCAGCATTATAATATAGGCTTTTGTTTTCATATCCGTTCGAATTATTCATCCTCAAATTCAAAACCGGGAAGATCATCGGTATCCCAGTTGTTACCGCTGGCGCAGATCATGCCCTCAGTCTTCAGGTTTACGACATCCACTTCCGGAGTCGCGTACATTCTTTTTTCATCCATATGCATACTCGTTTTAGATTCGCAATACTGATTTAAGTACAAAGTTACTCCCCCCCCTCATTTCCCATTCATTATTTTTCAGTAATTTGCCGGTCCCAGAGTATTTAAAACCCGTGTTTTTGGCTTTTTTTTGTATTTTCGCAGCGTAGCGATAATAGATAAACGATGCATCTGAAACACATCAAACTATTCGCAGTCACATTGCTTTTTTCGGCCTGCTCCCCGGTTTCTGACAGAAATAACGCCGGAACCGAAGTGCCCGTTCTCCTTGCCGAAGCGGCCCAAGACGTGTCGGCCCAGCAATTCGACAATGCTATGGAAAATGCCCTCCGGGCACTTGACGTCTCAGCTGGGGATCCCTTGCTGAAAGTGCAGAGCCTATCCACCATCGTGGGCATAGATATCATGGCCAGTCGGGACGCCGATGCCTGGGAGAAAGCGCTGGAAGCCGAAGCCATCGCCCGGGATGCCGGTTTCAAGAAAGAGCTCGCCGAAATCCTTATATCCAAGGCAAAACTCTGTTCCTACGCCGAAATTTCCCCGGAAACCGGCCGGAACGACGAGGGACTGGAATATGCCACGGAAGCCCTTCACCTCGCCGAAGAGGCCGATGCGGTCGAGCAGCAGAGCGAGGCCTGTTATATCATCGGTTCCCTGTACATCAATAAGAACCGCTGGTCTGATCCTGTCGATCCTGACATCTACCGTACCGCAGGTGAATGGCTTGATAAGGGCCAGGCCCTGGCCGACACTTACGATATTCCGCGTCTCAAGCGCAACGGTATCCTCTTCCGCTCCCGCTGGTTCCAGCAGGGCGACCGCAACGAAGAGGCTATCGCGTACTTCGAGAAGGTATTTGCGACCCTGAAAGAGAGCGATTACCTCACCGCATCGGCATTGGATGACCGGTTGGTACGCCTATACACCCGAACCGGGCAGTACGAAAAAGCGTTGGACGCCCACGACGATTACGTTTTCCGGATGCAGAAATACCTCCAGCAGAAACAGGATGAAACCCTGCAGGAGATGCAGACCCGCTTCGAAGTCCAGGAAAAGGAGCGTGCCCTCGAACGCGGCCGATATAGAACCCTTATCCTCCTGCTTGCCCTTCTGCTTGCCGCAACAGCCATTGTCCTCTTGGTCCGCCAGGCGCAGAAAGCCCACCGTCGCAACACCGAACTGCAGCGCATCAGTAACAGCAAAGAACAAATCATCGAAATCCTCTCCAAAGACCTTAAAAACCCCACTGGAGACTTTGCCAAACGCATTGAAACTCTTTCTGCCTCCGTAGCCTCCCTCTCGCCGGAGGAAATACGCAAGCGCTGCGAAGAACTTATCCAGGGTGCCCAGGAAATCAATGCCGATGTGGCAAGGTACGTGGGCGACGTGCTTATTGATCGCAGCAAAAGGATAGCCGACATCGGCCTTAGTGCCCGTGAAATCCAGATCATTCGCCTAAGTGCCGAAGGCCTTACTGCTGCTCAGATTGCCGAACGCTTGTTCCTCAGTGTAAACACCGTGAACACCCACCGTCAAAGGATTTACGGCAAAATGGGGGTGGGGAACGTTACCGACATGATCCGCAAGGCCACCGGACTGGGGATTCTTTGACCTTCAGCATCGTAGACTTCCTTATAGGAGTTTCTTTAGGTCTTCGATGTCAGGCAAAGCATCACGGAACTTCTCCGGCATCTCCTCCTTCGTACGGTATGTGGCCACGCCCATCGGCTTGTTGTAGTCCTTGATGAGGTACTCCACGATGGATTTGTCGGCGCTTTTACACAGGACCAAGCCGATAGAGGGATTCTCATGCGGCTTGCGGACAAAGTCATCCAGGATGGTTAAATAGCTCTTTGATTTGATAAATCTGATTCTTGTCCCGTTTTTGTCCCTTCATACTGAAGACAAAACGGAACAGAGCGATGTAAGAAATTGATCTACATCTTATTCCCTGCCATCCCTCTTTTTTCCCGGCAGGAATCGAAAAGATACGAAAAGAATGTCACAAAAATGAATTACTTTTGTATACTTGGAAGATTCTCCGATGCCGACCGTTTCCTACATACACGTCATCCTGCCGCTCCGCCTCGCGTGGGAGCCGGTCTACGCCCTCCCGGACGACCCCGCAAGGCCGCCGGTCGGGGTCGGGACCCGGGTTGAAGTGGACTTCGCGGGGAAGGCGTACACGGGCGTCGTCAGCGTTGCGCCCGCGGACGCGCCGCCCGCCGGCGTCCCGGCGGAACGGATCAAACCCGCGGGACGGATCGCCGCCGAACTGGCGCCCGTTTCGAAGGAAGAGATCGCCCTCTGGCGGCAGGTCGCCGACTACTACCTCTGTACGGTCGGAGAAGTGTACAAGGCCGCCTATCCCGCCGGGAAGACAGGCATGGAGCACGACAAGGCCCTCGCCGACCGGCGCCGCCGGGAGCGGGAAGAGAACCTGCGGGCCGAGCGGGATGAAAGGCGCCGGGCCAAGGTTGCGCGGCTGGACGCGCGCATCGCCGCACTGGACGAAAAGATCCGGCGCGCCCGCAGCGAAGAGACGAAGCGCAGGTACACCGAAGCGCAGGAGGCCGCCCGCGCGGAAAGGGCCGCCCTGGCGGCCGTTCCCGACAAGGAAGCGGCCGCGCCGGAGTCCTTCCCCGCACAGCAGCCCGTCATCCGCCTGTCGACGGCCCAGGAAAAAGCCTGTGCGGTCATCCGCGGCCATTTTGCCGCCGGGCGGACGGCCTACCTGCACGGCGTCACCGGTTCCGGGAAGACGGAAATCTACCTCAAACTGGCCCAGGATACGCTCCGCGAAGGCAGGAACGTCCTGTACCTGGCCCCGGAAATCGCGCTCAGCCGCCAGCTGGAGGAGCGGATCGGAGCCCTCTTCCCGGACACGTTCTGCGTCGCCCATTCCGGCGAGAGCGCCGCGCGGCGCCGCGACGCCGCCGACGTGGTCCGCCACCGGCCATACCTGGTCCTGGGCACGCGCAGCGCCGTTTTCCTGCCGCACCGCAACCTTGGTCTCGTGATCGTGGACGAGGAGCAGGATGTCTCCTACAAACAGGACTCCCCCGCTCCCCGCTACAACGGCCGGGAGACCGCCATCATGCTGGCGAAGATCCACGGAGCGCACGTCGTCCTCGGGTCCGCCACTCCCTCGATGGAGGCCCTGTACAACTGCCAGGCCGGACGCTTCTTTCCCGTCCCGCTCAAGGAGCGGTATTACGCCGCCGCCGATGCGGACGTCATGCTGATCGACACGGCGGCCGAGCGGCGGAAGAACGGCATGGCCGGCAGCCTCTCCCTGAAACTCGTCGAGCAGATCCGCAACTGTCTGGACGGCGGCGGGCAGGCCATCCTCCTGCGGGAGCGGCGTTCCTACAGCCCCGCCCTCCAGTGTACCGCCTGCGGGGAAATCGTCAAATGCAGCCGCTGCAATGTACCGGTCAGCCTGCATGTCCGCGCAGACGGGAGCCAGGCCATGGTCTGCCATTACTGCGGGCGCACGACACCCTACACGGGCCACTGCCCCTCCTGCGGCGGAGACCTCGCCCCGCTCGGGGCGGGCACGCAGAAGATCGAAGAAGAAGTCAAGGCACTGTTCCCCGACCGGCGCATCGCCCGGCTGGACAGCGACGCCGCCCGGAGCCGTTCCTTCGAGAAGGACACCCTCCGGCGGTTCTCCGCCGGTGAAACCGACATCCTCATCGGGACGCAGATCCTCTCCAAAGGATTCGATTTCAGCGGGCTCCGCCTGGTCGCCGTCCTCCAGGCCGACTCCATCCTCGGCCAGCAGGACTTCCGCGCCGACGAGAAGGCGATGCAACTGCTGGAACAGTTCCGCGGCCGGTGCGGACGGCGCGCCGAGAAAGGACTGTTCGTCATCCAGACCGCACGGCCCGACCATCCTGTCTACCGTGCCTTCGTCGACAGCGCCGCGCAGGAAGCCCAGCGGGAGCGGCTGCTCGCGGAACGGAAAGCGTTCGGGTACCCGCCCTACAGCCGGGAGATCGTCGCGATCTGCAAGGACTCCGTCGAAGACCGGGCGGAACGGATGATGCGTGCCCTCGCCGCCCGTCTGCGCGACGGAGCGGACGGCCTCCCCCGGAGCGCCGTGGTCGTAGGACCGTACGCCCCGCCCGTCGATAAGGTGTCGGGCGCCTACCTGCGCCACATCCGGATCCTCCTCCGGAAGGACCGGGAACTCGCCGCCGGCAAGGAAAAGGTCGCGGAAATTACCGCCGGATTCGAAAAAGAATGGAAATATTCGGGGCACATCGCCCTGGACGTCGATCCGGTTTGACGATTTTTACTATATTTGTATTTTTGAAAAGAGTGCTATCATAGATATGGGAAAGGTCATTGCCATCGCCAACCAGAAAGGAGGAGTCGGGAAAACGACGACCGCCATCAACCTGGCTGCCTCGCTCGCCGTACTGGAGAAGAAAGTCCTGATCATCGATGCGGACCCGCAGGCCAATACGACGTCCGGTTTGAATTTTCCACCGGAGGACGGCCAGCACAGGACATTGTACGAGGTAATGATCGGGCAGATCGACATCACGGACGCCCTGTTGCAGACGGAGGTGCCCAACCTCCACATGGTCCCTTCCCACATCAATCTCGTCGGCGCCGAAATCGAAATGCTCGACACCGAGAACCGGGAGTCCGTCCTCCGGGAGCGGATCGCCCCGATCCGGGACGGCTACGACTACATCATCATCGACTGCTCCCCCTCCCTGGGGCTGATCACCATCAACTGCCTCGGCGCGGCTGATTCCGTGATCATCCCGGTCCAGCCGGAGTTCTTCGCGCTGGAAGGGCTCGGGAAGCTGCTCCAGACGATCCGCCTGGTGCAGAACGGCGTCAACCGCTCCCTGACCATCGAAGGCTTCGTCGTGACGATGTTCGACGGCCGTACCAAGGTGCACACCCAGGTCGTAGGCGAGCTGAAGGAGCACTTCAAGGACATGGTGTTCAAGACGATCATCCAGCGGAACATCCGGCTGAGCGAAGCCCCTTCGCACGGAAAGCCGATTATCCTGTACGACGTCAACAGCAACGGTAACTGGAACTATCTCAACCTCGCCAAGGAGGTACTGGAGAAGAACGAATAAGGAGGTTTTTATGGCCAGCAAGCAACCGAGAGGACTGGGGAAAGGGCTCGGCGCCCTTCTCGGAGAAATCGGAGCGGAGACGGAACCCCGCCGCGCTCCGGTCGGATATGTCAACAAGGAGATCGCGGGTGTCCGTCCGGCCCAGGACCGGGGAGACATCCTCCGGATTCCCGTCGACAGGATCGAACCGAATCCCTTCCAACCCCGTACCGCCTTCGATCCCGCGGCCTTGGAAGAGCTTGCCCAGTCGATCCGCACGTTCGGACTGATCCAGCCGATCACCGTCCGCAAGAAGGCCGACGGTCATTACCAGATCATCAGCGGCGAACGGCGTTTCCGCGCCTGTTCCATGACGGGGATGGACCTGATTCCCGCCTATGTGCGGGAGGCGGACGACCAGGGCATGCTGGAAATGGCCATCGTGGAGAATGTACAGCGGTCTGACCTCGACCCGATCGAAGTGGCGCTCAGCTACCGCCGCCTGATCGAGGAATGCGACCTCACGCAGGAGCAGATGGCTTCACGCGTGGGCAAGAGCCGCGTCTCCGTCACCAACTACCTCCGCCTGCTGCGGCTGCCCGCGAAAGTGCAGCACGACCTGAAAGTAGGGCTTCTCAGCGTCGGGCACGCCAAGGCGCTGCTGGCGCTGGAAGACCCGTCGGACCAGGAGGCCCTCTGCGACCTGGCGGTCAGCGGCGGCCTGTCCGTCCGGCAGCTGGAAGAGAAGGTCCGCGCGCTCCTGCGGGAACCCGCCGCCCCGGCTGCAGCCGGTACGGAAGCGCTTCCGGAGCCGTATTACCGCATTCTGGAGCACATCGGCAAATATTTCGACAGCAGCATCAGCCTGAAGCGTACGCCCTCCGGAAAGGGGACGATGACCATCCGGTTCGGCTCCGACGAAGAAGTGGACCGCTTCCTCAAGGCCCTCGATGACGCGAACCTTTAAAGCCCTGCCATGAACGGACGGATACGCAAGATACTCCTTCTCCTGGTCTGCCTGGCTGCCCTCCCGGCGGTTTCCCGGGCCCAGTTCAAGGAAGAAGCGTTCAACCAGTCCTATGTCAATCCAGCCGACAGCACCGCCCAGAAGGACTCTGTCGACAAGATGTGGACCTTCCGGGAATTCTACCGGGGTGTCACCCACAAGGACTCCCTCCGGATCGGCTCGATGTTCGCCGGCGCCACCGTCTTTATCGGTGCGGAACAGATCTACAACCGGCAGTACTGGAAACTTCCCATCGTCTACGGCGGACTCGGCGCCACCGTCGGTCTCGGTTTCCATTACCGGCAGCAATACAAGGCCGACGAGACGCAGACCCATGCCAAGGACATGGCCACCCTGATGTTCGCCAGCGCCGGCCTGATCTACTGGGGGACACTGATGGACGGCGTCGTGAACTACAAGCTGGATGTCCCGAACCAGCCGGGCAAGGCGACGTTGTACTCGATCCTCCTCCCCGGCCTCGGACAGGCGTACAACGGGGAATACTGGAAGATCCCCATCTACTGGGGCGGACTCATCGGCTCGTACCACTTCTATTCGACGAACAACACCAATTACAAGCGCTACAAGCGCATCCATAACGAAGCGACAAACCCGGAGGCCGAGTATACCGGCGCCATCACGGCCGAACGCGCGGTCTATTACCGCGACGTGTTCCGCCGCTTCCGCGACTACTCGACGGTGGCGATGATCGGTTTCTACCTGCTGCAGGTAATCGATGCCAACGTCTTCGCGTACATGCAGGACTTCGAAGTGAACGATGATCTGTCGATGCGGGTCACCCCCACCGTGATCACACCCTATACGAACTATGCGATGAATACCGGCAGGGACGGAGCGGGTTTCCGCATGCCGTCCGTCGCTCCGGGCGCAGAGGCCCTGGGCATGCGGATCGGATTCACATTCTAACAGAAAGAGAGAGAAGAGATGCTGAGAAAACATCATAGGAACTGGCTGGGAGGACTGGTCGCCGCATGCATGGCATTCCTGGTCGCCGTCCCCGCCGAAGGACAGATTTTTCGCGGAAAGAAGAACGACAGGGAAGAACGTGCGCAGATGCAGGAGAAGATCGACTCCCTGTACCGGGAGATTGCACGGCTGCAGATGAACCTCGCTTCCCGCGACAGCATCGTGGCCGAGATCGCCGAGATCCTCGAAGAGAACGACGACCGCTCCTACCCCGACAGCCTGCTGGAGAAAGAATACTCCCCGGAAGTGACCGACAGCCTCATGAACGTCTGGTACCAGCAGAACAAGCAACTGGACAACGACGAGCTGGATGCGTACAACATGGATTCCATCCATTTCACTTCCAGCGTATCCGATTCCGTGCTCCTGGGCCGGCTTGAACGGATGAACTCCTTCATCACCCTTCCCTTCAACCAGACCGTACGCAACTACATCGTCCTGTATTCGGAGAAAATGCCCGCCAAGATGAAGAGCATGCTGGGGCTCTGCGAATACTACATGCCGATCTTCGAGGAGACTTTCAACAAGTACAACCTGCCGGACGAACTCAAGTACATGGCGATCATCGAGTCGGCCCTGAATCCGACGGCCGTTTCGAGGGTCGGGGCGAAAGGCATGTGGCAGTTCATGCTCCGCTCCGCGAAACTCTATGGCCTGGAGATCAATTCCTATGTCGACGAGCGGCTCGACCCCTTCAAATCCGCCGATGCAGCGGCGCGCTACCTGGAAGACTCCTACAAGATGTTCGGCGACTGGAGCCTGGCCATTTCGTCCTACAACTGCGGCGCCGGCAACGTGAACAAAGCCATCCGCCGGTGCGGCGGGAAGCGCGACTTCTGGTCGGTCTACGACTACCTGCCCCGCGAAACCCGCGGCTACATGCCCGCCTTCGTCGGCGCCATGTACGCCATCAACTACAGCAAGGAGCTCGGCCTGGTGCCCGACAGTTCACCGCTGCCCGCCCAGGTGGACACCTTCCTGATCCGGAAGAACCTGCATTTCGGACAGATCCACGAGCTGGTCGGCATTCCGATCGAAGTGCTCGAGAGCATGAACCCGCAGTACATCCGTGACATCATCCCCGGCAACAGCAAGGAATACATCCTCCGCATCCCCTACTCCTATTCCGGGGAATTCATCGCCCATGAAGACTCCCTCTATACCTACAAGAAAGACTTCTACTTCGATCCGCAGACGCTGACTCCGTCCAAGACGACCCGTTCCACGCCCGCCGCGTCCGGCAACGGCGGCGGCACCATCGTCTACAAGGTGAAGAGCGGAGACAGCCTCGGCAAGATCGCCAAGAAATACCATGTTACCGTCAAGCAGCTGAAACAGTGGAACAAACTGCGCAGCGACGTCGTGCGCATCGGTCAGCGGATCACCATCTACACGGATGGCGGTGCGCCGGCGGCATCCGCCTCGACGGCCAAACCTGCCGCACAGCAGGCACAGGGAACGGCTCCTGCCTCCGGCGGATCCACGTCTTATACGGTCAAGAAAGGCGACACGCTCAGCTCGATCGCCCGGGAATACGGGGTTTCCGTCCAGGCGATCATGAAGGAGAACAACCTGAATGGCAGCAACATCCAAGTTGGCAAAACGCTCCGGATCCCGGCCCGGTAATCATCGCAGCACATACACGGCTTGCAGTTTTGCTTCGAAACGGGCAGGCCGGCGGACCGCGCCCCAGGGGCATGCGGTGTATGAGACGCGTGCATAGAGCCGAAGCGTCCGGCGCCATTCCTCCGACAGGCGCAGCCGCCGGCGAGCGAACAGGCTGACGGCATATCCTCTTCCATAATAGGCCGGCACGGTAAAGTTCTCCGGCGCATCCCGTTCATAACTGTAGATGCGGTCGTCCCAATGATCGATCCGGAAAAGGGTTCCCCGGCCGTACAAGGCCCAGCGTTCCGCCTTCCGCCCGACGTCGGCATAGGCAAGGAAGGCCGCGCTCCGGCAGAGCATGCCCTCCGCCCGGAGACGGTACGTCCAGCCCGGAGGTGCCCCGTCCCAATCCACGCGCAAACCGGTTTTCCAAAAGAGCAGTTCCCCGGGACGCAAACGCTCTGTTATCTTGATTGTAAGCATCGACTTGTCAGAAAGTTGCAAAGGATACCTTCCGTAAAACTTCCACTGCCGGGAAGCGGAGTCTGCCCCTTTACCGGCATAATCTGCCGTCACGGACAAGTCCTTCCATTTCCAGCCGAACGCGACCCCGCACTCCCCCTGTTTGCGACTCCACGTCCGGACGGGCTGTCCCCAGGAGGTGCCGAACTGCGGCGGGCAAAAACGACCGACGACGGAGACCCGGTGACTCTTCCCGACCGGGAAGACCGTACCGGCCACGGCCGCCGGGCCGCGGGATCTGCCGTCCGCGGCCACTTCCGCGAAAAAGTCGGCGCCGCGCAGGCAAAGACGCCCTTCCAGGGAGACCACATTCCCGCCGAAAACGGTCGCCGAGACCTGCCCGGAACGTCCGTACCAGGCCAGGTTCGCCCCGGGGAGGACCCGTCCGACGGCGTTCCCTTCCCACAGCCCCGGCAGGGACACGAAGCCTGAAAGGATGAAGCGGCCGAACTCGACGTCGCCCGCCAGGCCGCGGTGCATACCCGCCGGAGAAAAGGAGCGGCAGGGATACAAGCCGGACGGCCTGCGCACAAACGACGCCGGATCCGAAAAACCGGCCAGCGAAAAACCGCTCCACAGGGCGAGTCCCTGGCCGAAACGGGCGCCGAAATCACCCAGGATCCATTTGCCCGGATGCCTGCCGGAGGTGCGGTGCAGCAGGTGGACGGCTGTCAGCGAGGGCGGGAAAAACGGCTTCTCCGCCGGCGTTTTCACTCCGATGAACGCGCTCCAGCGGTCGCCCCTTGTCAGCGTATTCTTCAGGCCGTACCGGAGGCCGGAAGGCCCGCCAGCGCAGCGCAGCAGCGTTTCCTGTCCTGTCCGGAGGGAGTCGGGACGCTGGCCGGGAAGGCGGGCGGAGGACAGGGACAAGCAGGGACGGAGCATCCGGACGTTCTCTTCCCCGAAACCGTCGACGGCGGCCAGTTCCGTGAAAGAGAGGATGTCGCCGTGCGACTGCCGGTAATCGAGGAGCGAGGCCACCTGATAAGGCGTGAGCAGACCGCTTTCGAGCAGCCGGGCGCGCGGCAACAGGTTGACGGCCAGGGGGTGACGCAGCCAGTATGTCAGCCGCTCCATCTCGCCCTCGTCCAGGTCTTCTGCATCCCGGACACCGGCCAGCGGCAGGAGGGCGGCCACCTCCGACGCCTCCTGGGCTGATACGACGCAGACCGGCCAGCAGGCCCAGAGGGCCAGGAAAAAAAGGAAGTTTCTCATTGTCCGCAAGTTTGGGTACGCGAAGATAAGGCAAGGACAGAAAAAAAGGCAAGAGAAGCACAAAGAAGTTTCTGTTTCTTTAAGTTTTTGCTAAATTTGTTCTTTCAAAACGGCCACATCATGGGAAACGTAAAACTGTACGACAAATCCTTCAAACCCTTTATCCCCTACGAGAAGATCGAAAAGGCGATTGACACCGTCGCCGCGCAGCTCAACCGCGATTTCGTGGGAAGCGGCGAGATCCCCGTCCTGCTGTGCGTGCTGAACGGGTCCATCCTGTTCACCGCGGAACTGATGAAGCGGGTCACTTTCCCCTGCGAGGTGATTTCCATCAAGCTGACTTCCTACTACGGGACGACCTCCTCCGGCAAGGTGCGGGAGGTGATGGGCATGACCGGCTCCGTCGAAGGGAAGACCGTCATCGTCGTGGAGGACATCGTCGACACCGGTACCACCATCGTCGACCTCGACCGGATCCTCAAGGAGAAAGGGGCCAGGGAAATCCGTTACTGCACCATGCTCCTCAAGCCCGGCGCCTACAACAAGGACATCAAGCTGGACTACGTCGCCATGGAAATCCCGGACGACTTCATCGTCGGATTCGGGCTGGACTACGACGAACTCGGCCGCAACAGCAAGGATATTTACGTATTAGATAAGGATATTACGATGAAGTACTTCATTTTATTCGGCCCTCCCGGCGCCGGAAAGGGAACACAGGCCAGCGCCATGGTGGAGAAGGGCAACCTCTGCCACATCTCGACAGGCGACCTCCTGCGCGGAGAAATGGCGAAAGGCAGCGAACTCGGCCTGAAGGCCAAGGCGCTGATCGAGAACGGAGAGCTTGTCCCCGACGAGATCGTCGAAGGGATGATCGAAAACAAGTTCGACACCGTCAAGGGCGTCGACGGCTTCCTGCTGGACGGTTTCCCCCGGACGATCGCCCAGGCCGAAGCGCTGGACCGGATGCTGGGCAAGACCAAGCAGGCGGTCACCGCCGTGGTTTCGCTCATGATTCCCGACGAAACGATCAAGGAACGGATCCTTCACCGGGCCGCCATCGAAGGCCGGGCGGACGACGCCTCCGAGGCCACGATCCAGAACCGCATCAAGACCTACCACGAGAAGACCGAGCCCCTCGTCGACTATTACAAGAAGGCCGGTAAGTATTTCGAAATCAACGGTCTGGGGACCATCGAAGAAGTCCGTGAGCGCATCGCCGCCCTGATGGAGCGCTTCTAGTATCCCGGATTCTGCTTCAGCAACGGATTGAGGTCAAGCACATCCGCCGGAATGGGGAAGACCGTGGTATAACCGCTCTCCTCCCCCGGAAGGACCGGATGTGATGACCATTTGTCCGTGAACTTCCCAAAACGGATCAGGTCCTGCCGCCGCCAGCCTTCCCAGGCGAATTCGCGCATGCGTTCGGCCAGCAGGTCATCCAGCGTGACCGTATCCAGGGGATCGGCGCCGGCCCGCTCGCGGACCCGGTTGAACGGTTCCAGCACTTCCTCCATCGGCTTTCCCGCGCGCAGGCGAGCTTCCGAAAGCATCAGCAGCACATCCGCATAGCGGAAGAGGACAATGTCGTTGTCGACCAGTTTCCCGTCTTTCATGCCGCCGGGATCCGGCTCGTATTTCTTCATGCGGGCGCCGGCCGTTTTTTCTTCCGGGAGTCCGGAGACGTCGAGCGCAACCTTCTCCGGGCGGTATTCCAACGGGGTTCCGTCCGGCAGGAGAATCCCATCCCCGTTCAGGTCCCACGGCTGACCCGCCCAGTAGTTCAACACGAAACGGGGGTCCTGGTCCTCCGTACCGTACCCGTTGGCCGCAAGGGCCTCCAGCGTCGCCGAGGCACCGTTCTCCCCACAGTAGCCGATGGCGGCGGCATGGTCATAATGCAGGGAGCGGAAGACATACTGGAACTGGTTGGCACAAGTCAGCTTATCCATCGGAATCGTGAAGATGTTCTCCACCGAAGACTCGTTGTGGACGGAAAAGTTCGTCCCATACTGCTCCTCCAGGTCCAGCCCGTAAGGCAGCGCGAGCCGCCCGCAGTAGTATTCCACCAGTTCCCAGGCATTCAGCCGGCGGCCTTCCGCCTCCGCGGTAAAGTCCGCTCCGCCGAGCGGCGGGTCCTTCGTCCAGTCGTCCACGAGCCAGACGGGCGCGTTCAGGGCGAGCTTCGCCAGCAGGAACAAGGCGACTGGCTGCGTAACGCGGCCGTAATAGCTTCCCGGTATGTTGCTCCGTTCCCCGGGCAAGTCGTCCAGCACGTCATTCAGTTCGAAAAAGACGAACCGGAAGACGTCCGGCCGGGACGACTGCGCCACCTTGTCCATCGACACGTCCGCCGCCTGCACGAGCGGCACGCGTCCGAAGAGGTCCAGCAGATAGTAATAGTACAGGGCGCGCACCGCCCGGGCTTCCTGCCGCCACTGCGGATAATCCTTCAGGTCCTCGATGGCCTGGTTGGCCATGACGATCACCTTGTACAGGTAGTTCCATGCGTTCTTGAGCGGGGCCTCCCCCGTCTCCCAAGCATGCATGTGCAGGCGCTGCCACAGTCCGCCGTCGTACCAGTCGGAACTCCGCGTCGGGAGGATGGCTTCGTCTGACGTGAAGGTATTCAGGTCGTAGACGCCGCGGTACGTCCCGGCCAGTCCCTCGCCGGCCTGCGAGGAGCCGATCATGGAATACAGGTTACCCAGGGTCGCCAGGTACATTCCACGGTCAGAGCCGAGCAGGTCTTCGCGCGGAAGCTGGTCCTTCGGTTCCTCGTCCAGGAAACCGCAGCCGGACAGCAGCGCCAGCAGGGGCAGGAGTCTTGAGATGATATGTTTTCCTTTCATGGCGGTGATGCTTAGAATTGGATGCTGAGACCGAGGGTAAAGGAGCGGTAGACCGGGAACGAGACCTTGTCGTCCAGGCCGAACGTACTGTTCACGACGGTGGAGTTGATCATCGGGGTCAGGCCGCTGTAGCCCGTCAGGGTGCATAGATTGTTGACCGAAGCGCTGACCCGAAGGTGCTGGATGGCCGGAATGCGGACCGGGACGTTCCAGCCGAGGGTTACGTAGTCGACATTCAGGTAGTCGCCTTTCTCGAGCCAATAGTCCGTGACGGTCTGGTCGGCGATCATGCGTTCCGGTGCCTCTTCCAGGACATTGTAGTACGGCAGCGAACCCAGGTTCATGTAGGTCAGCGAAGTCCCGTTGAAGATCTTGTGGCCGAACGCGCCGTTCACCTGCACGGTGATGTCCCATTCGCGCCAGCGGAAGGAGACGTTGGAGCCCAGCATTGCCTTGGGTGTCGCCTGTCCGGCAATGTAGCGGTCGACGCCGTCGTCCAGGACGCCGTCGCCGGATATGTCCTCGATCATGTAACGGTAGAATCCGTCATCGCCCCGCTGAAGGCCGGTGCAATGGGGCAGGTAGAAGACGCCGAGGGGCTGTCCGACAATCTGGTAGACCACATCGTTGTGGCCGCCGTGGAAGCCGGCCCCGTTCAGCGCATTGATGCCGGCTACCTCCGGCGCATCGAGATATTCCCCGCGGTACCAGCCGCCGAGGGAGACGAGGCGGTTCCGCTGGAAGGCGAGGTTCACGTTGACGTTCAGCTGGGTCTCCTCCCGCTGGAGCGGCGTGCAGACCAGCCCCAGTTCAAGGCCCTGGTTGGACATGCGCCCTAGGTTTGCGACCAGGCGGTTGTAGGCGAACGGAGGCACGCTGACCTCGTATTCATACAGCATATCCCGCGTCAGGGAGCGGTAATACTCCGCCGTGAAGACGATCCGGCCGTCCAGGAAGGCGGATTCGAGTCCGTAGTTCATCGAGGAACGGACCTCCCACTTCAAGTCGGGATTAGCGTTCCGGACGATGCCGAAAGTCGTCGTCGGCACGCCCTCGTACCCGATGATGCCGGAAGGCTCAACTAGTTCCAGCGAATTGTACGCACCCAGGGCGTCCTGGTTGCCGGACAGTCCGTAACCTGCCTTCAGCTTCAGGCCGGAGAGCCAGGCCGGCGCCCGGAAGAAAGGCTCGCGCAGGACATCCCACGAGAGCGAAACCGAGGGGAAGAACCCCCACCGGTGGTTCGGGCCGAACTTCGAAGAGGCATCCGCGCGCATCGAGGCAGAGATGAAGTACCGGTCCGCGAACGCGTAGTCCGCCCCGGTCAGGAAGGAGAGCATCCGCGTCTGCTCGAACCAGGACAAGGTGCCGTCCCACAGGCGGGCGGCGCCGGCCTG
Source organism: uncultured Bacteroidia bacterium (assembly GCA_902801205.1). Classification (GTDB taxonomy): domain Bacteria; phylum Bacteroidota; class Bacteroidia; order Bacteroidales; family UBA932; genus Cryptobacteroides. The sequence continues at coordinate 7,367 of CADCHE010000008.1, read as the reverse complement.
GATGGCGTTGTAGCCCAGGGCGTCGGTGGAGAAGTTCGTCGTCGTGACGCAGAAACCGTCCGCACGGACCTGCTGTACTTCGGCGAGCAAGCGGGCGTCCAGCCGGTGGTCGCCCAACTGGCGGGCGTAGGCGAGGTTCGCGCTGGCGAGCATGTCCTGTGAGCGGTCCTCGCCGCGGTAGGCCTCGCCGTGCGACCAGACGATCGTCGGGAAATAGTGCGCGTCGCTGATCACGTTGTACGAGTACGACCCGAAGAGCGACAGTGACAGCGAAGGAGCGAGATGCAGCTTCGCCTGCAGATGGGTGTTGAAATGGGCGTTGTCGGCGTCGTCCTGTTTCTCCAGCAGGGAGGCGGGGTGGTTGATCTGGCTGGCCGAAGGGATCTGCGGGTAGCTGCCGTCGGCAGAAGGCCCCTCCGGGAAAGTCGGGTTGAACGCCGCCGAGGAATAGAAGAGATGCTGCATGTCATGCAGGTCGGAGGAGCGGAGCAGCGAGCCGAAGATGCCCAGGTCGAAGGAGACGAACCCACCGAACGCTTGCTGCGACACGTCCAGCTTGGCCGTATAGTTCTTGAAGGCGTTGGTCCGCACCACCGTCGAATGGTCCAGGACGCCGAGCGAGGCCCGGTACCGGCTCTCGTCCGTTCCGCCGCCGAATGCGATGTGATGGTTCTGCACCCCGCCCAGGCGCAGGATGGACCCCGGCATGTCGGAATCCATCCCCATGTCGGGGAACGAACGGCCGAGCGAACGGTTGAGGCGGCGGAAACCGTCTGCGGAAAGCATCCGCAGGTTGCGGCTGACCGCCTCGACGCCCGCCGTGCCGTCGTACCGCAGGCTGAAAGCGCCGCCGCGGCCTTTCTTGGTCGTCACCTCGATGACGCCGGAAGCGCCGCGCGAGCCGTACTGCGCTGTCTCGGAAGCGTCTTTGAGGATGTTGAAGCGCTCGATGTCGCCGGGATACAGCGTACCGAGCGTCGAGAGGTCGGAGGCGACCCCGTCGATGATGACCAGCGGGTCGTTCCCGCCGGTCAGCGAGGTGGTGCCACGCACGCGGACGGCGCTGAGCATGGCGGCCGGGTTGGCGCCGGAAGAGACGGTCACGCCCGCGCTCTGCCCGCTCAGGGCGCCGATGCCGCTGGTAACGAGACCTTTGTTCATCCGACTCTCGTCCACCGTGTGGGAAGCGGCCTGCACCGCCACGGCAGTCGTGTCGTTTTGTGCGTGCAACGCCCCGCCAAGGGAAAGGAAGAGGGTCAGGGCGGCCGGCAGTCGTCGGTAGAAGGACATAATGGATTCGTTTCAGTGTCCTTCAAAGATAAGGAATACCGGAAACAAAAGCAAACGCCCCTATCGATGCAGTTGCTGCTGGTACTGGCGCGGAGTCATACCCGTCGCATGGAGGAAATACCGGCCGAAGTAAGAGGCGTTCGGAAAATGGAGCAGGTTGCTGACCTGCTGTACGTTATACTCCCCGAGGCTCAGGAGCAGCCGCGCCTGGGGGATGACGTTCTCCCGGATGATGTCAGATGCCGTCCGTCCGGAATACTCGCTTACGACCCGTGACAGGTACTTGGCGGACACGCACAGTTCGCGCGCGTAATAGGAGAGGTCGCGGTGCTCGGTGCAACGGGCCTGGACCAGCGAGACGAAGCGGCGGAGCAAGTCCGGCCCGCGTCCGGAGGTCTTCCGGCGCGCGCTCTGCTCCAGGATGATGCGGGCGATGCCGCCGGCGATGACGCGCGCAAATCCCTCCACGATGTCTTCCTTGAAGATATACTCCTCACCGCCTTCGCCGACATGGAGGACGACGCGCAACAGCTGCAAGTAGCGGTCCATCCGCTCGCGGCTGACGGGCAGGTAGAGCGGCGAAAAGGTGGCCGCACGGATGATCATGGACGATCGCGCCGTCACCGGGAGCAAGCTGCCTGCATCCGTATAGGCCACGATCAGGAAGCGGGTCCCGGCCTGATAGGTCAGCGAATCGAGGACCATGCCGGAAGGCATAAGGAAGAGGGAGCACCCCTCGATCCGGTAATCTTGCAGGTTGATCCGGCAGTCAACCCTTCCTGCATCCACGAACAGGATCACATGGAAGGCGACCTTGTACGGGAAGGTCATCGAAGAGGGCGACAGGGTGCGCGTCGGAAGGCCGCGGCCGATCCTGCGCTGGATACCGGACGGGATGCGGCTGTCCAGGTTGTCGGAGATAACCACCTCGTCCTTTAAGGAGAGGGTCCGGGCCATCGGGGGCACCATGTCGAGGTGCATGGTGGGTGTTTTTCCTTTCATCCTTGCAAAAATGAGAAAAAAGAACAAAGAAGACAAGAAATGAAAGCATAAATGTCCATTTTTCCCACAAATCACCCCCATTTTCTTCCTCCGGCTTGTCTCGTTTGGGAAAAAGGTATACCTTGCCGCCTCGAAAGAGCAAACGGTTATGATAGAACGCTTTCTGGAACAGACGCACTTCGAGGACATGGAAGACTTCCGGAAGAACTTCCGGCTGAAGATTCCCGAAGGATTCAATTTCGCCTATGACGTCATGGACGCCTGGGCAGAGGAAGAGCCTGACAAGCTCGCCCTGTTATGGACGAACGAGGATGGTGACTGCAAGCGCTTTACGTTCCTTGACCTGAAGAATTTATCCAATAGAGCCGCCAGTTATTTCTCCTCCCTGGGCATCGGTCGTGGCGATATGGTGATGATCATGCTGGGAAGGCGGTACGAGTTCTGGATCACCATGCTGGCCCTCCAGAAGATCGGCGCCATCGCCATCCCGGCCACGCACCTGCTCACCGACCTGGACATCGTCTACCGGATCGAGCGGGCGGGGATCAAAGCCATCGTCTGCGCCGGCGAGGCGTATATCCTCGGACATGTCAGCAAGGCGGTCGCGCAGTGCGGCGGCCTGGGCGGCACCGTCCAGACGCTCGTCAGCATCGGCCCAGAAGTCCCTCCCGGCTTCCACGACTTCCAGAAAGAATGGACGTCCGCCCCGGATTTCGTCCGCCCCGCCGAACGCGGATCGAACGACGACATCCTCCTGATGTATTTCACCAGCGGGACGTCCGGCGAGCCGAAGATGGTGGCCCACGACCAGACGTATGCTTTGGGACACCTGATGACCGGCGTATTCTGGCACAACCTGGGTCCGGACAGCCTCCACCTCACCATCGCCGACACCGGCTGGGGGAAGGCGGTCTGGGGGAAACTCTACGGACAGTGGTTCGCCGGCGCAGCCGTCTTCGTCTACGACCACACCCGCTTCAAGGCGGAAGACATCCTCGGCATGATCGAGCGGTACCGGATCACCTCCCTCTGCGCTCCCCCGACGGTCTTCCGGTTCCTGATCCAGGAAGACCTCTCCCGCTTCGACCTCTCTTCCCTTCGCTATCTCTGCACGGCCGGCGAGGCGCTCAACGGCAGCGTCTACGACACGATGCTGGAGAAAACCGGGCTGAAGATCCACGAAGGCTTCGGGCAGACGGAGACGACGCTCACCCTCGGAACCTTCCCCTGGATGGAGCCGAAACCGGGCAGCATGGGCGTCCCCTCGCCCCAGTACGACATCGTCCTGCTGGACGCGGACGGCGAGCCCGTGCCCGACGGACAGATCGGAGAGATCTGCATCCGCGCGCTGCCGGGGCAGAAGCCCTGCGGGCTCTTCCAAGGCTACTATCGTGAGCCGGAAAAGACGGCGGCCATCTGGCACGGTGGCTATTACCACTCCTGCGACCTGGCCTGGCGCGACAAGGACGGCTATTTCTGGTTCGTCGGGCGGAATGACGACATCATCAAGACGTCCGGCTACCGGGTCAGCCCGTTCGAAGTGGAGAGCGTGCTGATGATGCATCCGGCCGTGGTGGAATGCGCCGTGACGGGCGTTCCGGACCCGCTGCGCGGCTTCGTGGTGAAGGCGACCGTCGTCCTGACAGCGGAATATCGCAGCCAGGCCGGACCGGAACTGGTGAAAGAGATCCAGGCTTTCGTCAAACAGACGACGGCGCCGTACAAATACCCGCGCATCATCGAATTCGCCGACGAACTGCCCAAGACCATCAGCGGCAAGATCCGCCGCGTGGAGATCCGGCAGGCGGATGGCGCTGCCCGGAGGCCGTAAAATCGACCGCTCAGTCTTCTTTCCGATAGAAGGGACCGGCTTCCTCATCGGTCGCCTCCAGCAGGAAGGTCACCGGCCGGAAACCGTCGTTGCATGTCACGATGGCAATGCCGTCGCGGTTCGTCCATTCATCGCCATAAAACCTCCGGACACCGGAGGACAAGGCGAAGACATACTGGTTCATCGTGCGCCAGGCGCAGTCGCACATGCCGGCGGGGCAGGTATTCGTCGCATAGAAGACATCACAACTTTCATGGTAAATCCTTCAGGAATTGATCCTTTCAGGACAAAAATAAACACAAAAATGCATATTTTTATCGCATGAAAAGAAGGAACATGGGCAAAAAATGGATTCTCGCAGCCGCCATCGTCCTGGCAGGCATCAGTTCCTGTCGGAACCCCGTCGGCGATTATGTCGCGTGGCTGTACCGCTACATGCCGCTTCCGGACAGCCTCCAGTACGACCGGAGCTATTGGGAAGCCAATGTCAAGAAGACGCTGCAAGTACGCAGGCGAATGGCCTGGGACATCCCCGAACGGGAATTCCGGCACTTCGTCCTGCCCCTCAGGGTGAACAACGAGGCGCTGGACGACTTCCGTACCCGGTATGCCGACACGCTCTGCGCCCGCATCAGCGGCCTGCCGCTGGCCGAGGCCGCCCTGGAAATCAACCACTGGTGCCACGAGCAGGCCACCTACGAACCTTCGGATGCACGGACCGGCTCCCCGGAGGAGATCATGCTCCGCGGCGTGGGTCGCTGCGGGGAAGAATCGGTCCTGGCCGTGGCCGCTTTGCGGGCCGCCGGCATCCCTGCCCGGCAGGTCTACACGCCGCGCTGGGCCCATACCGACGACAACCACGCCTGGGTGGAAGTCTGGACCGGAGACGGCTGGCATTTCATGGGTGCCTGCGAGCCAGAACCCACCCTGGACCGCGCCTGGTTCAACAGTTCGGTCTCCCGGGCCATGATCCTCCACACCAAAGTCTACGGCGATTACCAGGGAGAGGAAGACGTGATCAAGAAGACGCCCTGCTATACGGAAATCAATGTCATACGGGGCTATGTCCCGGCACGCAAGAGCACGGTGACCGTCCTGGAAGACGGGAAAGCCGCTGCCGGCGCTTCCGTGAGTTTCCGCATCTACAATTATGCCGAGTTTTACAACGTCGTCACGTACAAGGCCGACGAAGAGGGACGGACGTCCCTGGACATGGGGCTCGGGGACATGTTCGTCCTGGCATGGAAAGGCAACCGCTTCGGTTACGGCGTCGTTTCCGGGGACAGCCTCACCGTGGAGCTGAACCACACGTTCGGGGAGGCTTTCGTCGATGAACTGACGATAACGCCCCCTCCGGAACAGCCGCTTCCCTCTTCCGCCACGGAAGAGATGATTGCCGCCAATGCCGAGCGCCTGGCCCGGGAAGACGCCATCCGAAGCGCACACGACCATGTCAACCACGCAGTGGAACGTTTCCTCGCCGAACATCCCGGCCGCGGCGAGGAAGTGCTGTCGCTCCTGTCGGAAAAAGACCGGGCCGATGTCCGGTACGATGCCCTGGTGGACTTCCTTTCCGGGACAGGTTCCGGGCGGGTGGAACTGGAGCCGCTCCGGCCGTACCGGAAGGCCATCCTGGAGTCGGAGGAAGTGTCCGGCCTGCGCACCCGGGAAGACGTGATGGACTGGTGCAGGAGGAACATCACGGTGGATGACAGCCGGAATCCGCAGCGGCTCCGCACCTCCCCGGCAGCCGTCTGGCAATCCCGGAAGGCGGATTCGCTGGGCTTCAACATCTTCTATGTCGGTCTCTGCCGCGCCCTCGGGATCGAAGCCCGCTACGACGCGGTCACGGGCAGGGTCGAACAAGACACCCCCAAAGCCTTCCTCGTCCCTGATTCCGACCGGTATTTCAAGGACTACACACTCACACGCTTCTCCCCCGGGGGAACCACCTTGCTGGACTATGAAGAATCGGGGCTTCCGGAAGTCCTGGCCGTCGACCCCGGCTATTACCTCCTCACGACGGGAAGGCGCCTTGCCGACGGCAGCGTACTGGTGCGCCTGGCCTTCTTCGCCCTGGAGGAAGGGGAACGCCGCGCCCTCTCCCCCGTCGTCCGGGACGCCGGGGACCGGCCTTCCGTCATCGGAACGATGGATGTCGAGCCGCTGCTCCCCCAGACAGGACGCGGCTTCTTCCTCGTCGCCGTCCTCGGAGACAAAGACGAGCCTTCCAGCCACGCCCGGCGGGAGTTGGAAGCGGCGTCCACGTTGTTGGAGACCTGGGGCAGGCCTGTGGTCATCCTCCCTGCGGACGACCCTGTCCTTCAATCATTTCCGGAGCCGCGGACGGTTCCCGTCGTTGCCATCTGCGACAGTTTCGGCCGTATCTTCTACCTGTCGCGCGGATACAACACTTCCCTTGCCGCGGACCTCGGACGCATCCTCCCGCACCTATGAGCCTGTTTATAGAAGCATGCTGCCCCGACCTGGAGAGCGTACGGCGGGCCGTGAAGAAAGGAGTGAACCGCATCGAACTCTGCGAGCATCTCTCCACCGGCGGGCTTACCCCCTCCGAACCCCTGATCGAGGCCGCCCTCGTGGCCGCCGGCGACATTCCGGTGAACGTACTCATCCGGCCCCGCGCGGGCGGTTTCACCTATGCTCCCGAAGAGGTCCGGCAGATGTGCCGGTCCATTGACCGCTGCAAGCGCATCGGTGTCAACGGCGTCGTGATCGGCGCCCTGGACCGTGCGTTGAAAGTCGATATCCCGGTCATGGCGTCGCTACTCTCGCACGCAGACGGCCTGCAGCTGACCTTCCACCGGGCCTTCGACCTTTCAGATGATCCCTTCGAGGCATTGGAAGCCATCATCGGGCTGGGCATGGACCGCCTGCTCACTTCGGGGCATGCGGCCGATGCCTGGAGCGGCCGCATGATACTGCAGGAACTGGTCAGGAAAGCCCGGGGGCGCATCGTCATCATGCCCGGCTGCGGCGTCACGCCGGACAACCTGCAGGCCCTGGCGAGGATTACCGGCGCCCGCGAATTCCACGGCTCGAAACTGTATTGAAGCCGGATCGCCCGTCATGGGTGGTGTTGCCGTTAATCTTCAACTGTGTAGGGAACCATTTCTTCATCATGATCATGGGTCGTATCTTTCGGGAAGATATGATTTGATTCATAATACCATGTATGGGGAAATAAAGGAATGTATGCGTATGACAAAACATAGTCGTAGAACAA
>CADCHE010000007.1 GCA_902801205.1 uncultured Bacteroidia bacterium | reverse complement strand
TCACCCCACTTGGCCTGGGTGTCCTTCCATTCGTCGAACTTGCCGTCCACGGCCACCTCCTTCCGGTCCGTGAAGGTCGGAAGGCGCTTGGTGCCCTTGTACTTGCGGATGAAATCGGCCATCATGTAATAGTAGTTGTCGCCGAAACCGCCGTTGAGCGGTTCGATGTCACGGCTGAACTCATGGTTGTACTGGTCGACGAAATACGGATCCGGGCAGTTGGCAGGATTCTGGCGCTGGGCCGTCCACTCGTTCCAGCCGGTGAAGAACATGATCTGGGTATTGAGTTTCATCGCCTGCTCGAACTGCTTCTTGAAATAGATGCCCTTCTCGGGCGTCTTGATCCGGGGCTCCGTGTTGGAGATGACATCGAAGCTGCGGCCGATGCCGGAGGTCGGATGCGTAGCAGGCATCACATAGGTGAATTCCGACTTGCCGCCGTGCTTGCCGGCCTGCTGCGGATACCAGCCGCCCCACGGCCACTTGTCCTGACCGTCTTCGAACCAAGTGTCGTTGCCAGGACTGTTCCAGAGGAACCAGGACTGGCGTAGGGTGAAGAAGTCGCGGATGTTGCCGGGCACCTGCTTCGGATCGGCCAGCATCACCGGCTTTCCGAGCCACTTGAACCAGAGGTCCTCATAGAGATTCTTGGAATAGATCTCGTTGTAGAGGGTCTGCGATATCCCTTCGACGTTGGCGTTCAGCAGGAAGGCGAACTGGGGGGTCTTGTTGCCCTGGGCGCGCATCTCCATGTAGTTGCGAGCCAGGTTGTGCACGACCGGCAGGTAGTGGTAACCGTTCGTGACATCGAAGAAGATCGCGTCGACACCGGCGTCGACCAGCATCTGGGCGTGCTTGCGGATTACCCAGTCATCATTCGCCACGTAGTAGCCCAGGTAAGGCTCGCCCCAATGGTGCATGACACCGAGACCGCCGAGTTTGGGCTCGGTAGGGCTCGCATCGAGCAGTTTCTGGATATCATAGGGACTCTTCGTGTCGGACGCCGTCGGCGGTACGACCGTATTGTTGTTGGCGCCGCGGTCGTAGCCATGGCAGCCATGCCACAGGAAGTAGAAAATGGCCACGGTGCGGTCCTTGCGGTACGCCACGTCGGGATAGCCGCCCGAATCGGGATCGAGCGAGTTGCCCTGGTCGTCGACGGCGACCCAGGAGAACGGGTTCGGTTCTTCCGTCGTGCCGTACGTCGGATACACTTTCTCTTCTTCCTCCTCTTCCTTCTGTTCAGGATCGATTTCTTTCGGCGTTTTCTTGCAGCCGACCGGCATCGCCAGGAAAGCGACGGTCGCCAGCAGGAGCGTGAACTTTTTCATTTTCATATTTAAGTGTTATTACGATAGATATCAGTATTTGATGGTTACATCGAGCCAGCGGCGGGCCTCCCCGTCACCGAGGGCGCCCTGCAGGCAGCCGTCGGCGAGCGTCAGGGCCTTCACCGTCTTCTTACCGTCCTTGACGGTGACCTTCTTCGCACCGGCAGGAAGCGGCAGCGTGACAGAGCACGCCCGGTCCGTCCAGACCCGGAAATGCGTCTTGTCTCCGTTCGAGGGGCCGTAGCACAGGCTCACCGGACGGTCGGCGAAGACATACTCCGTCCCATCCACCGTGATGGCGGCGCTCTCGCGGCCATTGAAGGCCATCAGCCGGCCGTTCTCATCGGTATTGAAAGCGACATTGCACTTGCCCTTGTAGGAGATCTTGTGCCCGTTGACGCACAGGTCCGTGATGTCGAGCGCATCCGAAGGCATCGGGTTCACGGCCAGGGCGGCGTCATCACGCTCCTTGTTGCGGGAGAAGCCGCCGTCCCAGTTCTCGCGGTGCGTGCGGTAGTGCTTGACCAGCGCCGTCGCCCCGTTGGGGAACTTGGAAGCGAAGAAATCCGTCGTACGGGAGACGACCACCGGGTTGTCGTTCTCGGCGAAGCGGCCCGTAGCGGGATATGCGCCGATGGCGCGGAAGATCTCGAAGAGGGTGTTGGTCTCGTAGCCCAGGCTGGCGCTCTGGTCGTCACGCGGGCGGAAGCCGAAATACCAGGCATCGCCCTTGCCCGCCTTGCGGTGGGTTCCCACGATACGCTTGTCGGCCTCGGCGACCTGCTCGGCGCCTTCCGCCACGGTCACGGGATAGATCCGGTCCACCAGGAAGTCTGTCAGGATCAGCTGCGGGAAGATCCGCAAGCCCTGGAAGGAGACCATCTTTCCGGCAGCGATCTCACCCATGTATGCATCGTATTTGTACTGGGCGCCGAACAGGCTGCTCCACTGCTTCTGGCAGTCCTTGCCTTCACCGTCCAGGAGCGGCGGCGCACTGAACCAGACGACCTTGCCGCCCGCCTCCGCGAACTTCTTCAGCAGGTCGAGCAGGCCCTTCGAAGGCAGCGGCTCGAACATGACGGCGATGGTTCCGTACTGCTTGGCAGCGACCTGCATCTGGCCGTCGCCTGTCACCTTGCCCATCTCCACGAGTTTCTCGGAGGTGAGGTAGTTGGCGTAGCCGTACTGGGTCATCCAGCTGCCGAAGCGCTCTTCGACGGCCACCAGGTTCATCGGATAGACCAGCAGCACCTCCACGTCGCGGTGGACGCGGTCGGTCATCAGGCTCATCTGGGCGCCCGGGGAGGCCCCGTACGCCTCATTGATGGTCCGTTTCCACTGGAGGGCGGCGTCCGGGAATCCCCAGGCCGCTGCATAAGCGTTCGGGAAGCGGTTGATCACGCCGATGGACGTACCCATCGCGGCGCCGTAGTAATCGCGGTCGCCCCAGCCCGTCTCGGCGAAATCGTTGCCCGTGGGTTCGAGGTATTCCCCCCACTTGAAATAGTCGTAGCAGGCCGCGGACGCCTGGTGGACGGTGTTGCCCCATACGTAGTTGGGCGTGAATTCATACTGGTAGGCGGCCATGTGGAGTTTCTCGGTGTCCCACATGTCGATCGTCGGGCTCTCCGCCCATGAGGCATGGGCACCCGTGCGGAATTCGTGGCCGTAGAGCTGCTCGGCATAGGTCTTCCCGTCCTTGAAGAGGTCGACGACATCCCAGTTCAGCATCTTGTAGTAGCGGTCGCGCAGCAGGAAGGTACGGTGGATGTCCTCGGGCTTGCTGCCCAGCACATACTGGACGTTGCGCACGGCACCGGCCGTATTCTCGAAGTAGGGAGCCCCATAGACAAAGTAGAGCATGTACTTGTCGTCCAGCGCCTGGCCGAAGCGGTCCTTGTACGTCTTCGAGAAGGAAGGCGTCAGGAAACGGAAGTTCAGCTGGCCGTTCTCATGGTGCGAGAAGTAGATCCAGTCCTGCTGGATGTGCATCTCGTCGGAGTAGAACTCGTTGAGGACGATGCCGCGCTTCTTGTACTTGTCCAGCAGGTCGCGCAGGAACTGCGGGGCCTTCGGGCTGAAGTAGTCCATCTCGGGGGTTTCGTACTCCACGAGCACGAGCACGCGGTCGTAACCGGCGGGGATGTTCCCGGCCGCCTCGCCATGCACGTGCATGCGGCGCACGGGGAAGATCATGTCTTCGGGCGAATTCTTGATGCCGCCGCCACCGCCGCCGCCACCTTCGATGACGTCGCCGGTCTCATACTGCACGCCGGGGATCTCGATGATCTCGTCCGGGTTGACGGCGATGAAGGGCGAGGAAGCGATGCGCTCCTGCTTGAAGGCGTATGCCTTGACCCCCTTGACCTCCAGGTGGATCTTGCCCTTGTTGTTGGTCCAGGTGAGCTGCTGCCAGATGTCCAGGCTGAACCGGCCCGACTCCGGATTGCGGAAACCGACCTCGTAGCTGAGCCAGCGGCCGGACTCCCCGCCCGTGTAGTTCTTGAAGGCGGGGCCCAGCTCCAACGGGCTCATCAGGCTGAGGCAGAGCCCCATGCCGTATTTCTTGGCGAAGTCGCCGACAAAGCCGATCATCTCGACATACTCGTCCATGTCGGGCGTGAGTTTCCGGTCCGTACCCGCCTGCGGGCGGTACTGGCGGAAGAACTCGTCGAAGGCTATGGTGAGGGTCTTGTCCCCGCGCTTCTTTCCGGCCTCGCACACTTCGCGGAGGGAGTGGAAGACAGGCGTGTAGCCGGTCGACATGTCGATTTTCTTATCAGGATCCTGCAGGTCGCGAAGCTGTTGGTCGCTCGTCAGGATGATGGTCGCGGCCCGAAGGCCCGGGACCGCCAGCAGCGCCGCCATGGCGACGGCTGCCATTCGGAGAAAATGTTTACAGTGCATATCTTTCCAATCAATCAATCATCATCAGAAGTGGTCAAAGGGTAAAGATACTATTTTTTTATGGAATTCCTCCGGTTTTTTCGTATCTTTCGGAAGAACACTGAAACAGCATTGCAATGAAACGGTATCTCTTTTTCGTCGCGCTGGCGACCCTGCTCGCCTGCGGCACCCTCCAAGCCAAGATTACGCTGCCTTCCGTCATCGGAGACAACATGGTCCTCCAGCAGCAGACCGACGCCGCCCTCTGGGGAAAGGCGGAGCCCGGCCGGAAAGTAACGGTCAAGCCCTCCTGGAACAAGAAGACCGTCCGGACGACGGCCGATCCGCAGACCGGACAGTGGCTGGTCCGCGTCGCTACCCCGGCGGCCGGCGGCCCGTACGAGATCACCATCAGCGACGGCGAGAAAGTCACCCTGAAGAACATCCTCATCGGCGAAGTCTGGTTCGCCTCCGGCCAGTCGAACATGGAAATGCCGGTCAGGGGCTTCCAGGGGCAGCCCACCATCGGCGGCACGGAAGCGATCCTCGCCGCCCATAAAGAGCGTCCCATCCGGGTCTGCAATGTCCAGAAGCAGTCCAGCATCGAGGTGAAGGAAGACGTCACCTGCAAGTGGGAGGAACACACCCCCGGTGCCGTCGCCGCCACCAGCGCCGCCGCCTACTTCTTCGCGGACGCGGTCCAGGCGGCCCTCGGCGTTCCCGTCGGCATCATCCACTCCAGCTGGGGCGGGAGCAGCATCCAGACCTGGATCCCCTACGAAGTGCTCAAGGAGCAGTTCCCGGAAGTCGACCTGGGCTCGGTCGAAAAGACGCATCCCGTCAAGTCTGCCAACCACGACGGCTGCCTGCTGTTCAACGGCATGGTGGCACCGCTCCTTCCCTACACCATCAAAGGTATGCTCTGGTACCAGGGAGAAACCAATCGCGGCGCCCCGGACCAGTACATCCGCCTGCAGACCGCCTATGTCCAGGCGATGCGCGACCGCTTCCAGGCGCCCGACGCCCCGTTCTATTTCGTCCAGATCGCCCCGTGGCCCTATGGCAGCCCGCAGAGCTTCGACTGCGGCTATTTCTATGAGGCGCAGCAGAAGAGCCTGAAGACCATTCCCCACAGCGGAATGGCCGTCACCTGCGACGTCGGCGACTACGGCACCATCCACCCGTCCAGGAAACGCGAGGTCGGGCAGCGTCTCGCCTGGCTTGCCCTGGAGCACGACTACGGATTCGACGCCATCAAGGCCGACGCGCCCACCTATGCCGGCGTGACGTTCCAGGACGGCAAGGCCGTGGTGACCTTCAACGTAGACAATCTCTGCCTGGCGCCCATCGGTACGCCGCTCGAAGGATTCGAGGTCGCCGGCGAAGACCGGGTGTTCCACAAAGCCGACGCGATGATCGACGGCGGCGGTTTCAAGCGCGTGATCGTCTCCTGCGCCGAGGTTCCCGCTCCCGTAGCCGTCCGCTACTGCTTCCGCAACTGGTGCAAGGGAAACCTGTATAACACCTACGGCGTTCCCGCCGCTCCGTTCCGCACGGACAACTGGTAATCAATGATATAGAATATGAAAAAGATTCTCGTTCTGGCAGCCGCGCTGCTGGTCGCGGCCAGCCTGCAGGCAAAGAAGAAAGACATCGCGCGGCATGTCATCATCATCGGCGTGGACGGCTGGGGCTCCTGGTGCATGGAGAAAGCCGACGTCCCCTTCATCCGTGAAAAGATGCAGGAAGGATGCTACACCCTCAGCAAACGCACGGTGCGTCCCACCGTCAGCGGTCCCAACTGGGCAGCCACGCTGAACGGCACGCCCGCGGAATCCTCGGGCATCGCCGACAACAAGCCCGGCCCCATCTTCAAGCCCGTCTTCCTGACGGAGCACGGCGCCCAGCCGACCCTCTTCCATGTCCTGAAGCAAGAGCGGCCCGCCGCCAAGACCGGCGTCATCGCCGAATGGGCTTTCGTCCTGAACTACTGCGACACCCTCTGCGTGGATTACGAGAAGGGCGTCGACAACAAGACGGTCGTCGAAGAAAGCGCACGCTATATCAAGGAAGCGAAGCCGGAACTGCTCTTCATCCACATCGACGCGGTGGACCACGCCGGGCATGCCTACGGTGTCGGCGCCCCGGAGTATTATGCCTGCATGACGCACGTCGACGGGCAGATCGCCCGGATCGTGGAGGCGGTCAAGGAAGCCGGCTTCTACGACGACTGCATCTTCATCCTGACGTCGGACCACGGCCACAACGGCAAGGGGCACGGCGGCGATGCCATCACCGAGACCGAGACGCCGTTCGTCATCTGGGGCAAGAACGTGAAGCACGGGCACGAGATCACCGAAACGATGCTTCAGTACGATGTCGCCGCCACCGCCGCGAAGGTCTTCCACCTCGCGACACCACAAAGCTGGCGGGGCGTCCCGATGGACGTCTTCACCAAGAAATAAGCGTTCAGAAGCGGCAGGGCAATGCCAGCAGCTGATACAGAAGGGTGCGGGCAAGGCGCTCGTGCCCTTTTGCATTGGGATGGAGGCGGTCCGTCTCCGCATTGGAGAAATAAGGCACCTGCTCTTCCACCATCGGGTTGATGCCCGACAGGGCGCACAGGTCGATGACGGGGACGCCCCACACGTCGCCTGCTTCCTTGATCACCTCCACATAGTCGAGGAAGTACAAGCCGATGTGGTTGGGGAAGGATTCGTCGGGCTGGATGTTCTGCGGCCCGAAGGTCGCGTAGGCGCGGTGGATCGGAGTCAGGATGACGATCTGTTTCTCGGGATACCGCTGCTTGAGGTCGCTCAGGGCGATGTTGATCCGTCCGCGCAGGGTGCCGGGATCCATCGCCGGGGTCCGGGCCATCCACCGGTATTCCGTCGCGGGATAGCCCATGGCGGCCGTGGTCGTCTTCATCTGCCGCTCATACCATTCGCCGAGCGGGACATTCGCCACGAAGTCATTCGTTCCCATGAAGATCGTGATGGCGTCGACGGCGTCGCCATGTTCCTTCTGCAGCAGGGCGGCCTGTTCGGGCACGTCCGCCCACTTGCGCCCGCTGACGCCGTAGACATAGGGATGGATACCGAGCCATTCCTGCAGGCATCCCCAATAATGGAAATCCTTCCGACCGGTCCAGTCATGGCCTTCGGGAACGGAACCGGGATCCGTGATGGAATCGCCGAGGAAAGCGACGCGCGCACCCTGCCAGGGGTGGACGAACGGCTGCTGGGCGAAGGCGCCCATGGAAAGGGCAAATGCGCAAAGCGCAAGGAGAAACTTCTTCATATTCAGTTGTTTTCAGTCAGCAAAAGAACCGTTTGCGAAGGAAGGCTGACCCGGCAGCGTCCGTCCTGGAATCCCACCTTGTCACACGGGGCGAGCAAAGCGTCGCCGTCAGGCAGCGCTCCTTCCGCATACCGGTAGACGGCCAGCGGGGGAACCGCCCCGCCCGGCGCCTTCAGGTCGAAGACGAGGTCTTTCCCGGACCCGTTCGCAAAGACATAGGTCCAGCGCCCGTCCGCCGAGCGGAAGGCGGACCCGGCGGCGAACCGGTTCCGCAGGTTCAGGGGATACACGGTGTCTCCCCGGCGGATGAAGCGGGTCAGCAGCGACCATGCATAGTACTGGGGACGGACTTGGTAGTCGTATTCGCATCCTTCGGCGTCCTCTCCCCGATAGACGGATTTCTTGTAACGCCAGAGGCCGAGCTGCTGCATCACTTCATAGGAGGCGTCGCGGTTGTAGTACTGGTCGAGGAGCGACCAGTAACTGGCCCCGGCGGCGCCGGCGTTGAGGAGGTTCAGGCAGTTGCGGGTCATCAGCACCCCCCGTTTGTACCAGTTGATGTCGGTCTGCCGGGCGGCGCCGACGCACAGGTTCGAGCCGAATTCGCCGACCAGGTGCTTGCGGCCTGTCGGGGCGACGGCGGCCAGGTTGGCGCGCTCCCAGCGGAGGGCTTTCCGGTTCGGGGTCTCATACCCGAAAATATAGGTGTGGCTGTTGTAGACATCGGCCAGGGTGGCCAGGCTGTCGGCGCATATCTGGAGGAAGAAGCGGCGGCCGTCGGTGTTGTCGGACAGGTTGAAGCGGACCTTGTCGCGGATGCCGTCGGCCCGGAAACGCCGGTCCATCGCGCGGACGATCCGCAGGTACTGCGGGGCTTCGCACACGTTGCCGTCGGGCTCGTTGAACGGGGTCACTTCACGGATGCAGGAATAGCCTTCGTCCAGGAGCTTCCGGACAACGGTGGAGAAGCAGGCGGCGAACGCCTCGTCGTCCGTGGGGGCCGTGACCCAGTTGCGGGAGGCGGGATCGGCCAGGAACCAGCCGATCGGGCAGCCCCAGAGGACGAGCGTGACTTCCGCATCGGTCTGCATGGCGAGGTCCAGCACGGCACGGACCGACATCATTTCGGGGGAATCGAACGTGAGGGTGTCCGCTTCCGGCATCCACCAGTGCGGGAGCAGCATCACGCGGAGCCGCTGCACCTGCATGCCCTGGACGCGGCGGACGACGATGTCCGTCCAGTCCTGGACGGTCGCACCGTCGTCACGGGTGACGTTCTGCGACAGGAAGTGCGGGTCGAGTTCGACGCCGAGGCCTTCAAGGGTGACGCCGGTGCCTTCCGCCGGGATCCGGACGGTATACGGCCGGCTGCACGCGCCGGCCAGCAGCAGGCCCGCCAGGGCCAGGCATTCAAGCATGCGGGAAACAAGTTTCATGATCGGTTTCCGGTTTGTACAAGTGTACAAATATATACAAAACCTGCCGATTCAGCCCAACGGGATTTGTGCTTTTTTGTTTTATATTTGTAGATAGCAATTATTCGTATATTTGTGAATGTACCAAGCAAATTGAAGATCAAGAAATATGCGACATTTCCGAATTTGTTCCCTGTGGGCGCTTTGCGCGCTGCTGACCGTACTTCCGCTGCAGGCGGAGACCCTTTCCCTGGACGGAACTTGGACGCTGGACTACTGGCCCCAGGGGCGGACGCCCGTCGTCTCGCCTGAAGGAATGGACGGCATCCGTTTCGAGACCGTGCGTGCCACCGTACCCGGCAACGTGGAGCTCGACCTGCTCGCCGCAGGCCTCATCGAGAATCCCGAGACCGGCAGCAACGTCTACCTGCTCCGCCCCTATGAAGGATACCAGTGGCGCTACAGCCGCCATTTCACCACGCCGGCCCACACGGAGGAAGACGACCTCTTCCTGCACTTCGGCGGCATCGACTGCTTCGCCGAGGTCTACTTGAACGGACGGCACGTCGGCAGCGCCGCCAACATGCTGGTGGAGCACCGGTTCGATGTCACGGACGCCGTGGCACCGGCCGGGTCGGACAACGTCCTGGAAGTGTACATCCGCTCTTCCGTCATCGAAGGCCGCAAGCGGATCCCCCCGACGATCAGCTTCAACTTCGCACAGGTGGAATCCGTCTTCGCGCGCCGGGCGCCCCACACCTACGGCTGGGACATCATGCCCCGGCTGGTGAGCGCCGGCCTGTGGCGCGGGGTCTCCCTCGAGGTGAAGCCGCCCGTGCACATCGTCGACGCCCACTGGTACACCTGCGAAGTGGACGTCGCCGCGAAACGGGCGCTGCTTCACATGGACTGGACCGTCACCCTGCCCGTCAAGTACCAGGACGGGAAGATGATCGCGGAGGTCTCCCTCGCCCGGAACGGGAAGGACTGCATCCGATACACCCGCAAGATCACTTCGCACGCCGGCCGGGAGCGCTTCGGCGTGGAAGACGTGGCCTTCTGGTGGCCGCGGGGCTACGGAGAGCCCGCCCTCTACGACGCCACGCTGCGGATCCTGGACGGACAGGGGAACGAAGTGGATGCCTGCCGCAAGAAGATCGGCATCCGGACCGTCCGCCTCGACCTGACCGGGACGCACTCCGAGCAAAAACCCGGACGTTTCTGCTTCTATGTCAACGGGGAGAAGATCTACATCCATGGCAGCAACTGGACGCCCCTGGACGCCTTCCACAGCCGCGACCCGCAGCACCTGGAGAAGGCGTTCGCCATCGCGGAAGACCTGAACTGCAACATGCTGCGCTGCTGGGGCGGCAACGTCTACGAAGACCACGCGTTCTTCGACCTGTGCGACGCGGCGGGCATCCTCGTCTGGCAGGACTTCGCGATGGGATGTACCCTCTATCCGCAGGATGACGCCTTCCAGCAGGCCATCGCAGACGAAGTGCGCCAGGTCGTCGTCAAGCTCCGCTCGCATCCCAGCATCGCCCTCTGGTCGGGCAACAACGAGAACGACCAGACCCTCACGATCGGCACGCTGCAGCACTTCCGCCTGGACCCGAACGACGATGTCGTCTCGCGCGTGACGATCCCGCGGGCCCTCTTCGAAACCGACCCGACGCGGCCGTATCTCCCCTCCTCCCCCTACTGGAGCGAGGAGCTGGTTTCTACCTCCTACAGCACGGCCGACCTGCCGGAGGACCACCTCTGGGGGCCGCGCGGCTACTACAAGGACAGTTTCTACACCGGCGCGAAATGCATCTTCGTCAGCGAGATCGGCTATCACGGAATGCCGAACCGGGAAAGTCTCGAAAAGATGTTTCCCAAGGAATCCGTCTATCCGTGGAGCGACGTGAAAGAGCGCCGCTGGAACGAGGACTGGCTGACGAAGGCGGTCCGAATCTTCAAGGAATGGGAGTATACACCGGAGCGGAACAACCTGATGATCAATCAGGTAAATCTCCTCTTCGGCGAAGTGCCCACCGACCTCGACGCGTTCATCTTCGCCTCGCAGAGCGTACAGGCGGAGGCCATGAAGTACTTCATCGAGAAGTTCCGCGGGCACAAGTTCGCCCCGAACACGGGCATGCTCTGGTGGAACATCCGTGACGGTTGGCCGCTCATCTCCGATGCCATCGTCGACTGGTACAACAGCCCGAAGATGGCCTACTGGTTCATCCGGAACGTCCAGCAGGATGTCTGCGTCCTCATCAACGACGCGGAGGACGGCGGGCTGCCCCTGGTGGCCGTCAACGACACGCGGGAGCCCGCCGAAGGCGAGGTGACCGTCACCGATGTGAAGACGGGCAAATCCGTTTTCAAAGGAAAATTCACGGTGGAGGCCAACGGCCGGACGAAGGTCGCCTCCCTGCCGGAGCCCGCAGGCCAGGGCATCTACAAGATCACGTACACCGGACGCGACGGTGTCCGCGCGGAAAACCACTACCTCTACGGCAAGGCCCCGTTCAGTCTCAAAGAGTACCGCACCCTGCTCCGGAAAACAGGAATGTTCAACGTAAAATGAAAGACATGGAAGAAAGCATCCTCGTCGGCGTAGACGTCGGCGGAACCAAATGCGCGGTGACGCTCGGCATTGCCGCCGGCAACGACATCCTGATCAAGGACAAGGCCGCCTTCCCGACCACGGACGTGGAAGACACCCTCCGGAACATCCGGGAAACCCTCCGGGAAGTGCTCCGGCGCAACGGGGCGGAAGCCTCCGCGAAGGCCATCGGCATCAGCTGCGGCGGGCCGCTGGACAGCGCGCGCGGCGTGATCCTTTCGCCGCCCAACCTGCCGGGCTGGGACAACATCCCCATCGTGGATATCCTCTCCGAGGCGGCCGGCATTCCGGCGGCCGTCCACAACGACGCCAATGCCTGCGCCCTGGCGGAATGGAAGTTCGGTGCCGGCAAAGGGACCCGGAACATGGTGTTCCTCACGTTCGGAACCGGCCTTGGCGCCGGCTTGATCCTGGACGGGAAACTCTATGCCGGCACCAATGACAACGCCGGCGAACTGGGGCACATCCGCCTGGCGGACTACGGGCCTGTCGGCTATGGGAAGAGCGGCTCCTTCGAAGGGTTCTGCAGCGGCAGCGGCATCGCCCAGCTGGCGCGCGACCTGGTCAAGGAGCGCCTGCAGATGGGCGAGGCTGTTCCCTGGTGCCCGGACGGCGACCCGTCCCGCATCACGGCCAAGGGTGTCGCCGAGGCGCTCCGGGCCGGTGACCCGCTGGCCCGGCGCATCTACGGGATCTCCGCCCGGCAGCTGGGACGCGGCCTGTCCCTGGTCATCGACATCCTCAACCCGGAGATGATCGTCATCGGCAGCATCTACGCCCGCAACGAGGACGTATTCAAGCCATTGATGGAAGAAGTGATCGCGCAGGAGGCGCTTCCGCTCGCGCGGAAGGTCTGCCGGGTGGTTCCCGCCGCCCTGGGCGAATCCATCGGAGACTATGCGGCCCTTTCCGTGGCCGCCGACCTTTATGAAAGACTGGCATGATGATACAAGACACGATCCGCCACAGCCTGGCGGAATGCAACCGGGAGCTGCAGACCTTCCTCGAAGATCCGCGCACCGTCCCCACCATTGAAAAGATCACCGGCATCCTGGCCGACAGCCTCCGCGCGGGCGGGAAGATCCTCGCCTGCGGCAACGGTGGCTCGCTGTGCGACGCCACCCACTTCGCGGAAGAGCTCACGGGCCGTTTCCGCGGCAACCGGCGCTCCCTGCCGGCGATGGCAGTCAATGACCCCGCCTATATGACCTGCGTGGGGAACGACTTCGCCTTCGACGAGATCTTCGCCCGCTGGGTCGAAGCCTTCGGCAAGGAAGGAGACGTACTGCTGGCCATCAGCACCAGCGGCAAGTCCGGGAACATCCTGAAGGCCATCGAAGCGGCCCGCACCGCCGGCATGAAGGTCGTCGCCCTCACGGCGGACACCGACAATCCGATGCGCCAGGCCGCCGATGCGGCCCTGCTGGCCCCTGCCGCCCCGCATTCCGACCGCATCCAGGAGATCCACATCAAAGTCATCCATATCCTCATCGAAGGCGTGGAGCGTGCCCTCGGCCTATGAAGAAGGCCGCTTTAACCCTCCTGCTGGCGCTGCTGGGGCTGATGACGGCCGCGGCGGGTCCCGTCTGCACCGTCCGAGGCGACGACACCGACATCGAGGCGTGGGTCGACACGCATTTCGGCCGGCGCGCCGTTCCGCCTTTCTCCTTCAAGCTGGACGGCGTTCCGTCCGCAAAACTGCTGAAGCGATGGACATGGTCCCGGGAGCCGATGAACGCCAGCGACCCCGCCTGCCGGGCCGCCCGGTTCGTCTGGCGGCGCCGCGACGGATTCGAGGTCCGCTGCGAAGTCAAGGCCTGGCCGGAACAGAAAGTGGTGGAATGGGTGGTCCGCTTCCACAACGGGGCGGATGTCGAATCCGGGCAGCTGACGGACGTGCTGGCCGCCGACCTGTCGCTCCGGTTCCCCGCCAAAGGTCCCTTCCAGCTGCATTACGCGGAAGGGAACAAGATCTCCCGGGCCGACTACGCCCCCCGGACGAAGGAGCTGCAGACCGGCGAAGCGGTCGCATTCATGCCCGCAGGCGGCCGATCCTCCGCCGAAGCCTTCCCGTTCTACAACCTGGAATCGTCCGCTTCCGGGCAGGGAGCGATCGTCGCCGTCGGCTGGACTGGCACCTGGACGGCGGCTTTCTGCAAGGAGGATGACCGGCAGGTGACGTTCCGCACCGGCATGGCCGGGACCGACCTCTTCCTGCATCCCGGCGAGGAAATCCGCACCCCGTCGGCCGCTTTCCTGCTGTGGAGCGGCGCGCGGATGGACGGACACAACCGCCTGCGGCGCTTCCTGCTGGAACACCACGGACGCAAAGTGAACGGGCAACCGGTCCGGAACCTGCTCAGCAGCGGATTCAACTACCGCGACCCGCAGCCCTACGGCGAATACTCCGCCATCACGGCCCGGTGGGCGGTGGCGATGGTCGAACGCTACCGGCAGTTCAGCCTGCAGCCCGACATCTTCTGGATGGACGCGGGTTGGCACGAAGGCGCCGCCGACTGGCAGGAAGGCCGCAGCTGGGCCACGACGACGGGCAACTGGGCGGTCGACCGCCGGCGATTCCCGGACGGAATGAAGCCCGTCTCGGACGCCGTCCACCGTGCCGGTGCCAAATTCATGCTCTGGTTCGAGCCCGAGCGGGTGGTCAAGGGAACGGCCTGGGCCGTGGAACACCCGCAGTGGATGCTCTCCTGCAAGGCCTGGCCGGAGGGCGCGGAGCAGGCGACCTGGCTGCTGCTGGACCTGGGGAACGAAGAGGCCCTGCAATGGCTTTGCAAGACCTACGGCGACTTCATTGAGGAAAACGGTATCGACTACTACCGGCAGGACTGCAACGTGGAGCCCGCCCCTTATTGGGCGGAGAACGACGTCCCCGGGCGGCGCGGGATGAAGGAAATCCGGCATGTGGAGAACCTCTACCGGTTCTGGGACTACTTGCTCGATCGGTTCCCGGAGATGGTGATCGACAACTGCGCCTCGGGCGGCAAACGGCTCGACTGGGAGACGACGGCACGCAGTGTCCCCCTCTGGCGCAGCGACTATTACCACTACGATGACCCGGACGGCTACCAGTGCCACACCTACGGACTGAATTTCTTCCTGCCCGTACACGGCACCGGCATCCTGCTGGCCGACGACTACTCCTTCCGCTCCAGTCTGAGTTCGACGCTCATCTACAACTGGAAGATCACCGGCTGGGAGAACTCCTTCACCCAGATGCAGCGGCTCCTGCAGGAATACCGTGACATCCGCGACTATTTTTTCGAAGACTATTATCCCCTCTCCGGGACGGGCGACCTCACCGGGCACGATGTCTGGATTGCCTGGCAGATGCACCGTCCCTCCGACGGGTCGGGCGTCGTCACGGCCTTCCGCCGCGAACTGGCCCCGGAAGCGGCATACACCGTCTCCCTGCAGGCGCTGGACCCTGCCGCAGACTATGTCCTCACCGGCCTGGGTGACGGAGAGACGGCCCTCTCCGGGGCCGCCCTGCGCGAAGGCCTGACGCTCCGCCTGGAGCAGCCGCGCAGTTCCCTGCTGGTCCGATACAAGAAACTGGAAAACAACGAAAAGACGATTCCTGAATGAAACGCATCCTCCCCCTGCTGCTGCTCACCGCTTTCCTGTCCATCCCCGTGCACGCCGGCGCGCAAGCCCTCTACGGAGAAGACGCCCCTTCCTGCCGGGAATGGGTCCGGCAGCACTTCGGTGCAGGGAAACGGCCCCCTTTCTCTTTCCGCTACGACGGTGTGTCTTCGGACCGCTTCATCAAGAAATGGCGCTATTCCCGACAGAACGGCCCGGTGCAGGACGACGGCGCCCTGCTGACCCGGCACTTCTGGCGCGACCCGCGCACCGGTCTCGAGGTGGAATGCGCGGTGAAGACGTTCCCGGATGCCGAAGCCATGGAGTGGGTGCTCTATTTCCGGGGCGGGAAGACACGCACCGGACAGATCAACGATGTGCGGGTCGTCGACCTCGCCCTGCCGGCCGGACCGGAGGCGAGGGTGTTCCATGCGGAAGGCAGTACGGCTGAAAAGAAAGACTTCCACCCGCGCGAGACCGTCCTGCAGGCCGGTGACACGCTCTGGATGAAACCCTATGCGGGCCGCTCCTCGTCGCATGCCTTCCCGTATTTCAACGTGCGTACGCGCGGCGGCGGGATGGTGTTCGCCATCGGCTGGACGGGGACCTGGAAAGCCTCCGTCTTCCGCGGCGCGGACGGGAAGGTCGGCGTGAACACGGGCATGGTCTTCCTGGACACCTGGCTGGAGCCGGGCGAGGAGATCCGTACCCCGATGACGGCGATGCTCCCCTGGCGGGGCGACGACCGGATGGCCGGGCAGAACGCCCTGCGGCGCTTCATCATGGCACACCACTACCCGCGGATCCGGGGAGAGAAAGTGCATCCGCCCCTTTGCGCCAGCTTCAACTTCGGCGACCCGCCGCCCTGCAATGTCTATTCCTGCTTCACCACTTCGTACGCCCTGGCGCTGGTGGAGCGTTACCGGATGTTCGGCATCGTCCCGGAAGTGTTCTGGCTCGATGCCGGGTGGTACGGTCCTTCGGCCCGCTGGCAGGAAGGGTACGACTGGTGCAACTCGGTGGGCAGCTGGCAGGTGGACAGCACCCGGTTCCCGAACGGC
Organism: uncultured Bacteroidia bacterium; assembly: GCA_902801205.1. GTDB lineage: Bacteria > Bacteroidota > Bacteroidia > Bacteroidales > UBA932 > Cryptobacteroides. Next base: position 94,916 of record CADCHE010000007.1, on the reverse strand, counting down.
CTGGGCGAGATCGCCGACGCCGTCCACGAGGCGGGCAGCCAGTTCATGGTCTGGTATGAGCCCGAGCGGGTCGTCAAGGACTCCGACTGGGCCTACCTCCACCCGGAATACCTCCTGGAAGCCTGGGGAAAGCCCGTGGAGCCGCATCCGATCGACCGGAGCTACCCCGACTCCTACCTGCTCGACCTGGGGAATCCCGAAGCGAACCGGTGGATGCGGGAAGAAGTGGCGCGGATGCTGCGGGAAGGCCGCGTCGACCACTTCCGGCAGGACTTCAACATCGAACCGGAGGCCTTCTGGTACAACAATGACGCGCCCGGCCGGCTCGGCATCCGGGAGATCCGCTACATCACCGGACTGTATACGTTCTGGGACTGGCTGCGGGAGGAATTCCCGGACCTGTTCATCGACAACTGCGCCTCCGGCGGCCGGCGGCTCGACCTGGAAGCCACTTCACGCTGCATCCCGCTCTGGCGCACGGACTATGACACGGAGGATCCCGACATCTGCCAGAGCCAGACCTTCGGGCTCAGCCTGTGGCTGCCCGTCCACGGAACAGCCGTCTGGCGCGACGACCCATACGTCGCCCGATCGAGCCTGAGCGCCACGACCATCTTCAACTGGAAGGTCACGTCGCCCCAGAGCGACATCCGCCGGATGCATGCGCGGATGGCGGAATTCGATGCGGTACACCGGTACTTCATGGACGACTTCCATCCCCTGATCGGCGAAGGCGACCTCACCCGCGACGACATCCTCCTGGCCTGGCAGCTCGACCGCCCGGAGGACGGGACCGGCTGGATCTCGGTGTTCCGCCGGGAAAAGGCCCCGCAGACCTCCGCCCTGCTCCACCTGAAGGCCCTCGAGCCCGACACCGTTTACGAAATCGAAGACTGGGACACCCACGAACGTATCCGCAAGACCGGCCGCGAACTGGCGGAAGGCTTTGAAGTGGCCCTGCCGGCTCTGCGCACGGCCCGGCTGCTGCGCTATGGGGCGGTAACCGGACCGGTCAAATAAACAGCACCATGCCATGAAACGATTATCGATCTTCCTCTTCCTGCTCCTGGCGGTGATTCCGCTCCGGGGAGCATCCTGGAAACTGGACCGTGCTGCCACCATGGTCGACTGCGGACGGAAAGTACAACTGAATGTCTCAGGGGACGTTCCCGGCCGCATCCGCTGGCAGTCCAGCGACAAACGGGTCGCCCGCGTCAACCGGAAAGGCATTGTCCGGGGACGCAGCAAAGGAGACGCCGTCATCACCGCCCTCTGCCCGGAGACGGGCGACGAGGTGCGCTGTCTCGTCTCGGTAGGCTACGAGGGCCAGAATCCCATCCTGCCGCCGACCTGGGGGCTCTTCATCGCCGATGCGGAGCCGCACGTCTTCGACGGGCGGATGTATCTGTTCGGCTCGAGAGACCACTATGCCGGCCTGGACGAAGAGGGGCACCTGGACTTCTGCTCGCAAGACTACCATGTCCTGTGGTCCGACGACCTGGTCCACTGGAACGACGCCGGGGTGGCCCTCCGCATGAAAGACCTTCCCGCAGATGTGGTTGGGAACGCCACCCGCCTCTGGGCACCGGACGTCTTCCGGGATCCGGTGACGCACAAATACCACATGGTAACCTGCACCAACAAGGATCGCGACTTGATTCTCGATGCGGACCGGCCGGAGGGGCCTTACGGGAACGCCCGCCTCATCACGCTGAACGGCAAGCCGTACAAGAGCATCGACCCGGGCGCGCTGGTGGACGATGACGGGAAGGTGTATATCGCCCTGCCGAAGTTCATCGTCGCGCAGCTGGACCCGGAGGATTATTCCCGGATCCTGCCGGAGTCGGTCAGGGACCTGAGCAGCGTCATGCCGGAAGACAACGAGCCCTTCGAAGGCCCGTCGCTCCGCAAACGGGGTGACACGTACTACTATATCTACATCCAGAACGTCGGGAAGGTGGCGGAGCGGGGCGCATGTCCGACACGGATGGCATACCTGACGGCCAAGGCGCCGCTGGGGCCCTATGAATACCAGGGGCTGATCGTCACCAATTACGATTATCCGGGAACGATCAACATCCACGGATCCATCGAGCCGTTCGAGGGGAAATGGTATGTCGCCTACCACCGGAGCATTCCAGGGCTGGGCATCTCACGCGTGGCGAACCTCGATCCGCTGACCTTCCACGAAGACGGAACGATCGAGGAAGTGAAAATGACCTCCTCCGGCGTGCGGGGCGCCTTCCGTGCCGGGGAGGTCATCCAAGCCTCCTCCGCCGTCCAGTACGCCCGGGGACGGGAAGGCGGCCTGCAAGTCGTCCGCTCCGAGCCGACCGGGGAGCCGTACGGCTTCCGGATGACCGATTACCCTTACCTTTCCTTCACGGAAGCCGGTCAATGGGCCGGATACCGGTATCTGGACTATTCTCCCCGCATGACGCGGTTGACGGTCCGCGTGGCCGCAGAACAGGCAGGCGGGAAACTGGTGTTCCGCAGAGGCGATCCGGAAGGCGAAATCCTCGCCGAAGCAGCCATTCCGTCCACCGGCGGTGCCTGGAAAGAAGTGACCGTACCGCTGAAGGCAACAGCCTCCGGCCGGGATGCTTTCTATCTCGTCGCGACGGACATTCCGCAGGGCGCCAGGATAGATGTCGACCGCTTCAGTTTCCATCCCCGCCGGCTGCTGCGCCGCCACATCTGAAACGGAACCGTTTTTTACGACAAACCTCACAGACAAACGATATGATTCACGATTTCATTTATGATATCCCGGTGAAAGTGTATTTCGGCCGGGACCAGCTCCACCACCTCGGCGGTGAGTTGAAGAAATACGGCACGCGGGTGCTGATGACCTACGGCGGCGGCTCCATCAAGCGGAGCGGCCTGTACGACCGGGTCGTGAAGGAACTCCGCGAAGCCGGCCTCGAATGGTTCGAACTGCCCGGAATCGAACCGAATCCGCGCGTCGCTTCCGTCCGGGAAGGCGCCCGGCTGTGCAAGGAACACGGGATCGACGTCCTCCTGGCTATCGGCGGCGGCTCGACGATCGACGCGACGAAATGGATTGCGGCGGCGGCCTGCACGGACCGCGATGCCTGGGACTTTTTCGACCCCGCCATCCTGGCCCCGGTCGAGAAAGCGCTTCCGGTGCTGGACATCCTCACCCTGTCCGCCACGGGCTCCGAGATGGACTGCGGCGGCGTGATCTCGAACCCCGACACGAAGGACAAGTACGGCCGGATGGATCCGCTCCTCCTGCCGAAGGTCTCCTTCCTGGACCCGTCCAATACCTTCAGCGTCAGCGCCTACCAGACGGCCTGCGGCGGAGCGGACATGCTCTCGCACATCATCGAGGTCTACTTCAACATGGACCAGGATCTCTACATGCTGGACACGTTCATGGAAGGGCTGATGAAGACCATCATCAAGTACACGCCCGTCGCCATCCGCGAGCCGGACAACTACGAGGCGCGCGCCAACCTGATGTGGGCCTCCTCGTGGGCCATCAACGGATTCATCGACGGCGGCAAGCGACAGGCCTGGTCGTGCCACCCGATGGAACATGAGCTCTCGGCCATCTACGACATCACGCACGGGCTCGGACTCGCGATCCTCACGCCGCGCTGGATGACCTACTGCCTGGACGAGACGACGGTGAGCAAGTACGTGCAGTTCGGCGTGAACGTGCTCGGAATCGATCCGGACCAGGCGCCGATGGACATCGCCCGGCAGGCCATCGACCGGTTCTCGACGGTGCTGTTCGACACGTTCGGCCTCAGCCGGACGCTGCCGGAGGTGGGCATCGATGACACGCATTTCGCGGTGATGGCACGCAAGGCGGTCGCCGGCGGCGTCCTGCCCGGCTTCAAACCCCTCCGCCAGGAAGACGTCGAAGCCATCTACCGGATGTGCATGGCCTGACGGACCGGATTACCTCCTTCTCTCTGTGGCGCAAGGGAAAGAATCCTTCATTTATCGGTCCGAGAAGGGTTGTCATAACGAAAGAAGGGGCCGGATGTTGATCCGGTCCCTTCTTTCGTTTCAGCAATGCACTACTTCTCGACCGTGTAGGTGCCGGCCGCGTAGTCCTTGGACTCGGTCTCACCGGGCAGGGTCACCGTCGCGGTGGCGCCTTCGGGAACGGTGAACTCCCAGATCCACTTGTCGCCGTCATACTTCCAGGCGCTCTTGATCAGGCCCGCAGCCGAGGCGTATTCGGCCTCCAGGTGGCCCAGGCGCTTGTCCGGGACGGGTTTCATGATGATGTGCTTGAAGCCCGGGGCAGCCGGATCGGCAGCGATGCCCGCAACCGTCTCCCAGATCCACTGGCAGACGCAGCCATACGCATAGTGGTTGAAGCTGTTCATGCCGCGCGGACCCATGCCCGACTCGATCATGTAGCTGTTCCAACGCTCCCAGATCGTGGTGGCGCCGTTGTCGATCGAATACAGCCAGCTCGGGTTCTTGCGCTGGAAGAGCAGTTCATAGGCGATGTCGGTCATCCCGTTGTCGGTCAGGGTCCCCATCAGGATGGAAGTACCCAGGAAACCGGTCTGGAGGCAGTTCCCGTGCTCGGCGAAGTTCGCGCGCAGGCGGGCGATCATGTCCTCCTTGGCCTTCCCTTCGACCAATCCGTTCTTGAGGGCGAAGAGGGCGGGCGTCTGCATCGTGTTCAGGATCGCGGTCTTGAACGTACCGTCAGCATTGAGGAACTGCGCCTTCATGTACGCCTTCGCATCCTCGGCCATGGCGGCATAGGGGGCGGCATCGCGGCCGGTCGCGGCGGCCATGTCGCGCATCATGCCGGCGTCGATCGCCCAGTAGGAGGCGCTCAGGTAGTTCCAGTAGACGATCGCCTCAGGCAGCGGGGCACGGCGTCCGGAAGCATCGGTGCCGAACGCGCCGCCACCGCAGCTCTCCAGCGGCTCATAGCTGAGCCAGTCGGCCCACTGGTAGTTGCCGTTCTCGGCGGAGAGGGCCACATGGTCGTACTTGTTGTCGTTGATGTGGTTCATGAAGAGGTCCATCGCCGCCCAGTTTTCCTCGATGATCTCATTGTCACCGAACTGCTTCCAGACGGTCCAGGGAACGATGATGCCCGCGTCGGCCCAGCCGAGTCGCATCATCGAAGTCGGTTCCGCACCGTACTGCGCCTGCGGGGCGACGCCCGGGAAGCCGCCCACCTCGGTCTGCGTGTCACGCATGTCACGCATCCATTTGTGGAAGAAGCGGTCGGTGTTGGCGAAGAAGGTACCCGTCTCCGTGAACACCTGCGTATCGGCCGTCCAGCCCAGGCGCTCGTTGCGCTGCGGGCAGTCCGTCGTCACGGAGAGGTAGTTGGAACGCTGGCCCCAGAGGGTGTTGGAAATAAGCTTGTTCACAAGCTCGTCGCCGGTAGAGATCTTGCCGGTCTCGATGTTCTCGGCGATGGAGGTGACGGGGATCGACTCGATCGAACGGATCACGACCTCGTCCGTCGCCGTGATGGAGACGAACCGGTAGCCGTAGAACGTGCAGTGCGGATAGTAGGAGGAGAAACCCTTGGCAGGGCCGAAGGTGTACTCCAGCTGCATGCCCTCGTTCGGGATGCGGAGGTTGAGGCGGTGGCAGCTGCCTTCCGGGCCGTCCATGCCGCGGTTCTTCGCGCCGTTGCCGTCATTGAGCAGCTCGGCGGGCAGGCAGGTGAGCGTCGTTCCTTCCTTGGCCTTGAAGACGAACGAAGGGACGGCGGCCGCGTTCTGTCCGAAGTCGACCACCAGCGTCTCGCCCGGGAGGATTGTCATCGGCTCGCCGTCGGCAAAGGAACGCTCGATGACCACCTTGCCGTAGGCATCCTCGGCCGCACCTTCCACGTCTTTCCAGACATAGGCCTGGACGGGCTTGAGGGCGATGTCATGGCGCAGGTAGATCTCCGCGCCGTCAGACGGGACGATCTCGCCGGCGAACTCGGTGTTCTCCTCGGGAGCGGAAAGCTTCTCGGGAGTGCAGAAACCGGGCAGCTCGCGCGCATCGTAGACTTCGCCGTCGAAGATGGCCGCATGCTTCACGGGACCGGCGATGCCGGCTTTCCAGTCGGTCAGGTTCGTCCCGTAGCACTTCTTGGTGCCATCGGCGAAGGTAAGCTGCAGCACGCCGCGGAAGGCGCACTTCTTGCCGATCATGCCCTCATGGCCGGAAGGGGTGATGATCTTGTCGCCCCACCAGCCCGGGGTCACCTGGACGGAAAGGACGTTTTCCGCGCCGGAGCCGGTCTTGAAGGCATCCGTCACGTCGTACGTGAAAGAAATCTTGGTCTTGGCGTAATGGGTGAAGCCCGGCTTGAGGATTTCCTCTCCGATCGGGCGGCCGTTGACATAGAGTTCGTAGACGCCCAGGCCGGTCGTCATCCAGGTGGCGGCGGTCACCTTGCCCTCATTCTTGACCGTGGAAAGGAACCAGCTGGCGCCGTCGGCAGAACGGCTGCCGTCCTTGATACGGCCGGTCACCACCGGTGCATCGACGACGGAGATCCAAACCGATTCGTTCCAGGCAGCGTCGTCCAGGGCGGCGACGCGATGACCGGCAGGCGCCGTGGTGGAAGAACCGCAGGCGGAAAGCGTTGCAAGCGCCGCGATGGCGAGCGCCGCAAAGATGCTGATCTTGGTTTTCATTACTCGTATCATTAATTAGAAATAATTGTCAATCTGTCAGATAGACGTCATCGCCGGGTTCGGCGAAATGGAAATTCTCGCGGGCATAGCGCTCCAATGAATCCCGGTTGCCGCGCAGGCCGCGGATCTGGGCGTCCATCTCGTCGATCTCGCCTTGCAATTTCTCGATCTGCCGCTGCTGGGAACGGATCTCCGCGCCGGCCTTGATCCAGCGGACGATGTTGTTGTGGTTGAGGAACCCGACCATCACGATGAAAACAGCCGTCGCGATGATCGCATACCGAAAAAAGGAACGGCGCTGCGCATTCTTGCCGTCCTTTCCGGAATCCCATATATCCATGAACTTTCCCATTTCCCGACGAATTTTCACAAAAATAACTAAATTTGTGGAATGATAGAACAGAAAACAAACAATACCAGATTATTTATGAAACCGACATTGCTTGTCCTGGCAGCAGGAATGGGAAGCCGCTACGGCGGCTTGAAACAGATGGACCCGCTGGGCCCCTCCGGAGAAACCATCATCGACTACTCGATCTATGACGCCGTGAAAGCCGGATTCGGCAAGGTGGTCTACATCGTCCGCGCCTCCTTCAAGGAAGCCTTCGAACAGACAGTCCGCGAAAAATACGAAGGGGTGACCTGCCCTGACGGCACGCCCCTGCAGTTCGACTTCGTCGTACAGGAACTCGACAAGATTCCCGCACCGTTCACCGTCCCCGCCGGCCGTGAGAAGCCCTGGGGAACGGCCCATGCCGTGCTGATGGCCAAGGATGTCATCCATGAGCCGTTTGCCGTCATCAACGGCGACGACTTCTACGGCAAGGAATCCTTCGCGATCCTCGCCGACTGGCTCCGCGCGCATGCAGGTTCGCAGGGCGTGTGCAGCATCGTCGGTTTCGAGCTGGACCACACCCTTTCCGAGTACGGGAAAGTCTCCCGCGGCATCTGCTCCTACGACAAGGACCTGCACCTGACGGACGTAGCGGAGCACCTGAACGTCGGCAAGGAGGCGGACGGCCAGGTGTACGGCGACAATTCCGTGACCGGGCAGGCCCACCTTCCGCTGGACGGCAAGTCCCTCTGTTCCATGAACATGTGGGGCTTCACCCCGGACTATTTCGCGCTCAGCGAAGAAGTCTTCACGGAGTTCCTGTCGCAGTTCATCCAGGAGCCCAAGAAAGAGTACTACATCCCGTATGCCGTAGACCTCCTGATGAAGCGGAACGGCTATATCTGCGAAGTGCTTTCCACGCCTTCGCGCTGGTTCGGGGTGACCTTCAAGGAAGACCGCCCGGGCGTGGTGGCGAAACTGCAGGGGCTGGCGGACCAGGGCATCTACCCGACGCCGCTCTGGAAAAAAGACTGACGCCATGGCTAGCAGACGCTCCGTCCGCAGGGACTTCGACCTGTTCTCCAGCTGCAGCTGGTACACCCCGAGCATCGGCGGCGTATTCGCCGTGCTGGGCTGGGTCCTTGCCGGCCTGGCGCTGGGTATGCTGGTGTCCTTTATCCTCAAGATCCTCTTGCCGGGCCTCCCGCTCAGCTACACCATGCTGATCATTTACCCCATCCAGTTCATTCCGGTGCTGATCTTCGTCCGCCTGAAGAGCATGAACGCCTCGATGTTCGAAACGGGATTCGCACTGGACAGCGACCATTACGGCCCTGCCGGTACCTGGAAGATGGCCGCACTGGCCATTGCAGCTGCGCTCGGCGCTGCCGTCATGCTGGACCTGATCAACCATTTCCTCCCCGAAATGGACGAGCTCCTGAAGGAGACGATGAGCGCCGTCCTCGATGGCCCGCTCTGGGTCTCGCTGCTCAGCATGAGCATCATGGCCCCCCTCTTCGAGGAATGGCTCTGCCGCGGTGTCGTACTGCGCGGCCTGCTGAACTGTTCGCGCCTCGACAAGGAGGGCAACCGCGTCCGCGGCCTGCATCCGGCACTGGCCATCGTCATCTCCGCCTTCTTCTTCGCCGCCATCCACGGGAACTTCTGGCAGGGCATCGCCGCCTTCCTGATCGGTCTCCTGATGGGGTACGTATACTACCGCACCGGGTCGCTCAAGCTGACGATGCTGATGCACTGCGCCAACAACACCCTCTCCGTCCTGCTCGCCAAACTGGGCGGCGAGGCTGCCCGGGATGCAGCGAGCCTGCTGGACCTGATGCCCGCCTGGAAATATGCGATCCTCTTCGTCGTGGGCGCCGCCCTCGTCGGAGCGTTCCTCCTTGCGCTGAAGAACGTCCCGCTGGACCGGCCGCAAGGCAACAGCGACGTCCTCCCGACGGACGGCGGAACGGCCGGGACGGAACCGGCATGATCCTGACCGAGAAAATCCTGGATGATCCCGAGTTCGGCCCGGTCGTGCTGCGCAAGCACGTCCGGGCCCGCCGGATTACCCTGCGCCTCTCTTCCGACGGGCACGTCCGCATCTCCCTCCCCTTCCGCACGCCGTACATCGAAGCCGCCGCGTTCTTCTCCCGCAACCGGGAATGGATCCGGGAGGCTCTCGCCCGGCAGCGGGCCCGGCGGGAAGCCGCCGGTCCCGCGCCGCAGCCGCCCACCGAGGAGGAAATCAAGCAGCTGCGCGCCCTGGCGAAGGCGACGCTGCCCGCCCGGCTTCAGGAACTGGCCGCCCGGCACGGTTTCCATTACAACGCGGTGCGGATCAAGCGCAACAAGTCCAACTGGGGCAGCTGCTCCCGGAAGGGCAACATCAACCTGAACCTCTCCCTCGTCCTGCTGCCGGAAGAACTGCGCGACTACGTGCTCCTGCACGAGCTCTGCCACCTGCGGCATCCGGACCACTCTCCCGCCTTCCATGCCCTGCTGGAGGAAATCTGTCCGGGGCACCTGGCCCTCCAGCGCGCCCTGCGGAAACACCGGCCGGTGTAGTCTTCCCTCCGGGCACCTCCCCTCCATGACCGGCAGGATGAAGCGGCAGAAACACAAAATATTTTTGATTCTCTGAAATTTATGTCTATCTTTGCACGCTTTTCGCGATGGGCGGAAAGCCTGAGGTTATTTATTCATTACAAAATTTTTTGCGAAAATGGCAGAGTATTTACAAGCCGACAAGAAGCAAGAGATTTTCGCGAAGTACGGGAAGTCTAATACGGACACCGGCTCTCCAGAGAGTCAAGTTGCTTTATTTTCCTACCGTATCAATCACCTCACGGAGCATGTGAAGAAGAACAAGAAGGACGTGGTTACCCGTCGTTCCCTTCTTCGCCTCGTGGGTAAAAGACGTCAGCTGCTGGACTACCTCCAGAAGATCGACATCGAGAGATACAGAAACATCGTCAAGGAGCTGGGTCTCCGTCGATAGTTCCCATACGATAGGAAGTGAAAAAGGGGATTGGCTGCATTCGCTCCAGCCAACCCCCTTCCATTTTTCAAAAGACGCATAAGAAGTAGTTACAGCGAAATGAAAGTCATCAACAAGAAAATCGAGTTGTCCGACGGACGGACAATCGAAATCGAAACCGGACGTCTGGCCAAGCAGGCCGACGGCGCCGTGGTGGTCAAGATGGGAGGCACGATGCTCCTGGCCACCGTCACCTGCGCGAAAGAAGTGAAGGAAGGGACCGACTTCATGCCCCTTACCGTGGATTATCGCGAGAAATACTACGCTGCCGGACGTTTCCCCGGCGGGTTCCTCAAGCGTGAAAGCCGCCCCTCCGATTACGAGGTGCTGATCTCCCGCCTGGTGGACCGTCCCATCCGCCCGCTGTGGCCGGATGACTTCCACCTCGAGGTGTTCGTGAACGTGAACCTCATCTCCGCCGAGAAGGACATCCAGCCCGATGCGCTGGCCGGCCTGGCCGCCTCCTGCGCCCTCGCTGTCTCCGACCTTCCTTTCGGTGGCCCGATCTCGGAAGTCCGCGTCGCGCGGATCGACGGTCAGTTCGTCATCAACCCCAATTTCTCCGAGATGGAGAAGGCGGACCTCGAACTGATGGTGGCCGCGACCGAGGAGAACATCATGATGGTGGAAGGCGAAATGAAGGAAGTGCCCGAGGACGTGATGCTCGAGGCCATCAAGTTCGCCCACGAAGAGATCAAGAAGCACTGCCGTGTCCAGAAGGAGCTGATGGCGGAGCTCGGTACCGACGTCGCCAAGCGCGACTACCCGCACGACGAGGAAGACGAGGAGATCCGCAAGAAGATCCACGATTTCGCGTACGACAAGTGCTACGCCCTCGCCAAGGCCGCCAAGCCCAAGCATGAGCGCGAGGACGGCTTCGAGGCCATCAAGGCCGAATGCATCGAGGCTCTCGGCCTGACCGAGGAGGAAGCCGAAGAGAAGAAGATGATGATCAACCGCTACTTCGGCCACGAACAGCGTGAGGCCCTGCGCAACCTCGTCCTCGACGAAGGGCTGCGCGTGGACGGCCGCAAGACCACCGAAGTCCGCCCGATCTGGTGCGAAGCCGGTTACCTGCCGTGCGCCCACGGCAGCGCGATCTTCACGCGCGGCGAAACGCAGGCCCTGGCCAGCGTGACCCTCGGCACCAAGATGGATATGAAGGAGATGGACGAGGTCCTCATCCAGGAAGACCAGCAGTTCGTCCTCCACTACAACTTCCCTCCGTTCGCCACGGGCGACGCCAAGCCGCAGCGCAGCGTCGGACGCCGTGAGATCGGACACGGAAACCTGGCTTACCGCGCCCTCAAGGCTGTCATGCCCAAGGCCCCTGAGTTCCCGTACGCCGTGCGCGTCGTCTCCGACATCCTCGAATCGAACGGCTCGTCTTCCCAGGCTTCCATCTGCGGCGGCTGCCTCGCCCTCATGGACGCCGGTGTGCAGATCAGCAAGCCGGTCGCCGGTGTGGCGATGGGCCTGATCACCGACGAGAAGAACCCGAACGGCCGCTACGCCATCCTCACCGACATCCTCGGCGACGAGGACCATCTCGGTGACATGGACTTCAAGGTGGCCGGTACCAAGGACGGTATCACCGCCACCCAGATGGACATCAAGGTGGACGGCCTGTCCTACGACGTGCTCGCCCAGGCCCTGGCCCAGGCGCACGAAGGCCGCATGCACATCATGGGTGAGATGATGAAGTGCCTTGACAAGCCTCGCGAGGACTACAAGCCCTTCGTGCCGCGCATCAAGTCCTTCGAGATCGACAAGGAATTCATCGGCGCCGTCATCGGAAAGGGTGGCGAGACGATCCAGAAGATCCAGGCCGAGACCGGTGCGGTCATCAACATCGACGAGATCGACGGCAAGGGTGTCGTGGACATCGCGACGAACGACGCCGAGGCGATGCAGAAGGCCTACGACTGGATCATGGGCATCTGCGCCGTCCCCGAACCCGGACAGACCTACCACGGCAAGATCGTCTCCATCCTGGAGTTCGGTGCCTTCGTGGAGATCCTTCCGGGCAAGGAAGGCCTGTTGCATGTGTCTGAGATCGCCTGGAACAAGACGGAGAACGTCGAGGACGTGCTGTCCGTCGGCCAGGAAGTGGACGTGAAGCTGCTCGAGATTGACGCCAAGACCGGCAAGATGCGCCTGTCGATGCGCGCCCTGCAGCCCAAACCGGAAGGCTATGTGGAGCCGGAGCGCCGGCCGCGTGGCGGCAACGGCGGCGGCCGGAACGGCGGAAACGACCGTCGGGGCGGCGACCGCAAGAACGAGCGTGGCGGTGAGCGCAACGACCGCGGCGAGCGCCGCGAACGTGGCGGCGAGCGCCGGCATGATGACCGTCGCGGCAACGGCGGTGAGCACCGCGGCAACGGCTCCTTCCAGAACCACCGGAAGGAGAACGCCCCCACCGAGGACGAAGGCTTCAATCCCGGCTACGGCCGCGGATCGGAAGAGATCTTCTAGCAGCCCCATCGTTTGACCAGTACGCCCCCGGAGCCAGCGCGGTTCCGGGGGCGTTGCGTTCCGGGAATCCGCTCCGGAAGGGCATGCGCCCGAACAAAAAATATCCCAGTAACTTAAAATGGTTTACAGATCTTTGACATTGTTGATAACTTTTGAAAAAGTTTTTTGTATAGATTCATACCTTATATTAACTTTGCAGCGCGATTTTGCTTTGGAAATAAAACATATTCTATCAAAAACGTTATGAAACAAACCTTCAAGAGTCTATTGCTGTCTGTTGCAGCAATGCTTTTCGCCGCAACTGCCTTTGCGCAGGTGACGACCTCCTCGATGAACGGCAAGGTTGCCGACAAAGAGGGTGTGGGCGTCCCCGGCGCCGTGGTAGTCGCAGTTCACACGCCCTCCGGCACGCAGTACTACTCCGTCGCCAACAGCGAGGGCCGTTTCTTCATCAACGGTATGCGCTCCGGTGGACCTTACACCGTGGAAGTCAGCTGCCTGGGCTACCAGACCGTCAACTACACGGATGTGACGCTGACCCTCGCCGAAGCTTACACGCTCAACGCGACCCTTCCGGACGACAGCGAGATGCTCAAGGAAGCCATCGTCGTCTCCGAAGCCGCTTCGAAGTTCTCCACGGAGAAGACCGGCGCGGCCACCAACATTTCCAACAACCAGATCACCGCGCTCCCGACCGTGAGCCGCAGCATCACCGACGTGACCAAGCTGTCCCCTTACGGCGGTAACGGCATGAGCTTCGCCGGTTCCGACGGACGTACCGCCAACTTCACGGTGAACGGTGCGAATTTCAACAACAACTTCGGTCTTTCCGACGCCCTGCCGGGCGGCGGCAACCCGATCTCCCTCGACGCTATCGACGAGGTCCAGGTGGTCATCTCTCCGTATGACGTCCGCCAGAACAACTTCATCGGCGGCGGCGTGAACGCGATCACCAAGTCCGGTACCAACCGCTTCAAGGGCTCCGCCTACGTCTACCACCGCAACGAGAACATGCGCGGCAACGTGGTGGATGGGAACGAGATCGCCGGTGCGCGTGACAAGGACCGCACCACGACCTACGGTTTCACCCTCGGCGGCCCCATCATCAAGAACAAGCTCTTCTTCTTCGTCAACTTCGAGCAGAGCGAGATCCCGACGGTGGTCAACCGCTGGCGCGCCTCCAAGGACGGCGCTGCCGATCCGGACAACTACATCGCCCGTACGACCGAGGCCGACATGCAGCGCGTTTCGCAGTACCTCAAGACCAAGTACGGATACGACACCGGCTCCTACACCGACTTCCCGGCCGACCAGAACAACCGCAAGCTCCTCGGCCGCCTCGACTGGAACATCTCCGACAAGCACAAGCTCACCCTCCAGTACGTCAACACGCTGAACAACCGCTGGAGCTCGCCGAACGCTTCCTCCTCCGACGCCGGACAGCGCACGGTCTTCGCCCGTATGTCGCAGTACTCGATGTCCTTCGCGAACTCGATGTATTCGCAGCAGAACCTGGTCAACTCCTACTCCTTCGACCTCAACAGCCGTCTGTCGGACCAGCTCTCCAACCAGCTGCTCATCACCTACTCCGAGCTTGACGACGTCCGCGGTTCGAACTCCGAGCCGTTCCCGTTCATCGACATCCTCGGCGGCAGCATCGACGACGACATCTACATGGCCGCCGGATACGAGCTCTTCACCTGGAAGAACGCCGTCCACAACAAGGTGCTCACCGCCAAGGACGACATCACCTTCTACAAGGGCAACCACAAGATCATGGCTGGTCTGAGCTATGACTGGCAGCTCGCCGACAACGCCTACATGCGCAACGGTACCGGTTACTACCGCTACAACTCCATCGATGACTTCCTTTCCGGCGCCACGCCCGAAACCGTCAACCTGACCTACGGCTACGGCGGCAACGAGGATCCCGCTGCGACGGTCCGTTTCCACAAGGCCGCCATCTACGGCCAGGACGAGTGGAACCCCACTGACAAGCTGAAACTGACCGCCGGCCTGCGTCTCGAGACGATCATCTTCGACAACCGCGACCTGGCAACGAACAACGCCATCAAGGACCTCGATTACAACGGCACGCACGTCGATACCGGCAAATGGCCCACTCCGAAGGTGCAGATTTCCCCGCGCATCGGCTTCATCTACGACGTGCTCGGCGACAAGAGCCTGAAGGTTCGCGGCGGTACCGGTCTCTTCACGGGCCGTCTCCCGCTCGTGTTCTTCACCAACATGCCGACCAACTCGGGCGTCGTCCAGTACCAGGCCAAATTCACGACCACCAACGGTACTCCCGACCCTGCCCTCGAGCAGTTCAAGGGTGACATCATCACCGATTATCATGACCTCCGTGACTTCATGATCAAGAACCTCGGCACGCCGAAGGACTACGATCCGGCCAAGGGCACCGTCGGCAGCAGCTTCGCCGCCGTCGATCCGAAGTTCAAGATGCCGCAGGTCTGGAAGACCTCCCTGGCCATCGACTATGCCCTCCCGACTTCCTTCCCGATGAGCATCACCGGTGAAGTGATCTATAACAAGACCATCAACGCCGTCCGCATCAAGGACCTCAACATCAAGGATCCCGAGGGCTTCGCCCGCCTGAACGGCGCCGACAACCGGCACCTCTATCCGACCGACTTCACGTATACCTACAATTACGCGAAGTCCCGCGTCGGTACCTCCGCTTACATGCTGACGAACACCAACAAGGGATACGGCGGCTCCGCGAGCCTCCAGCTCAACATGCGTCCGGCCGATGGCCTGAGCATCGTCGGTGCCTACACGCACACCTTCTCCAAGGAGCTCACCGGTATGCCCGGCTCCGACGCGTCCTCCGCGTTCACCTACATCCCGACGTCCGAGGGCCCGAACAACGTCCAGCTGCACAACTCGCAGTACGTGACGCCGGACCGCGCCTACCTGTCCCTGACCTACGATGACCCGGCTGACAACCACTTCAGCCTCTTCTACGAGACCTGGAGGGGCGGCTTCAACTACTCCTACATGTACGCCAGCGACCTGAACGGCGACTCCTACAACTACGATGCGATGTACATTCCGCGTGACGAGAAGGAGATCCGCTTCGCCTCTGCCGACGACGCCGCCCGCTACTGGGCCTTCGCCAAGAACGACCCGTACCTCAGCAAGCACAAGGGCCAGTACGCCGAAGCCTACAGCATCTACTCCCCGTGGGTGCACCGCCTCGACTTCCGCTTCGCCCATGACTTCAAGGTCAAGATCGCAGGCACGACCAACGCCCTGCAGCTGAACTTCGACGTCAAGAACATCCTCAACATGTTCAACTCCTCCTGGGGCGTGAGCAAGCAGATGAATCCGGACCTCAACTCCGGCCGCCTGCTCGACATTTCCCGGATCGACTCCGACGGTGTGCCCGTGTTCACCACGAACAAAGCCGTCAGCGGCAACACGCAGACCTGGACCCGCGTCCGCAACGTCGGCCAGTGCTGGTATGCGCAGATCGGTCTCAAGTACATGTTCAACTAATCACAGCATCCGATTATGAAACGCAAGATATTCATCCTCTCCGCCATCGCGGCACTCTGTACCCTCGTAGCCGGATGCACGGACGAAGTCAAGAGCAACCAGCTGGATTCGCTCCAGCTCTCCAACACCTACGTATCCATCGCCCCCGCCGGTGGTTCCAATACGGTTACCGTAACCGCGACCGGTCCCTGGCAGTTCGTCGACGACCACAGCATCAACACCATTCCCGACTGGCTGACGGTCGAACCGACTTCCGGCAACGCCGGAACGACGACGGTCACCTTCACCGGTACCGGCAGCGAAGCCTACCGGCTCGCCAAGCTGAAGATCAAGATCGGCGACCAGGAGCAGTACATCAATGTCGCCCAGGGAACGGACGCCGCCTCCGCCGTCAAGATCGCCGAGGCGCTGACCGGCCCCGACGGCCGCAAGCTCGAGCTGACCGGCGCCGTTACGGGCTGGTACTCCAATGCGGAAAAATACGGCAACTTCTACATCACCGATGACACCGGAACGATCCTCATCTACGGCCTTGCCGACAAGGATGGTAAATTCCAGAACAACCCCCTCGAAAGCTGGGGCATCGAGATGGGTGACGTGGTCACCATCGTCGGCCCGCGCGGCAACTACAAAGGTGATCCGCAGATGGTCGACGTGACGCTGGTCAAACTCGTCAAGTCCCTCATCCAGATCGTCGGAACCGTAGAAGGCAACATCCCCAAGGAAGGCGGTGAAAAGGAGATCCGCATGGTGTGCAAGGGCGGTGGCCCCACCGTCACCATCCCCGAGGCCGACCAGGCCTGGCTCAGCGTCTCCGACATCCGCATGATCCCCGGCGTCCCGGATCCGCAGTTCCCGACCGTCGCCGTCCCTGACACGGCCGTGGTCACCATGAAGGCCGTCGCCAACGCTGCCGGCGCGCGTACTTCCACCGTCGCGTTCGGCTCCACTTCCGGAGAGAACAGTTCATCCGTGAGTGTGGAAATCGTCCAGGAAGGCGCCATCGCCGAGATTACCGTCGCCGATTTCAACGCAGCGGAAGTCAGCCAGGCCCAGTACCGGATCACCGGTGTCGTCATGGAACTCTACGCCTCCGACAAGCAGGGCGAGAGCTTCTACATCCAGGACTGGTCCGGCAAGACGCTGGCCTACCGCGCCACCGGCTTCAAGGCGTCCGGCGCGAAGGTCGGTGACATCGTCACCGTCGTCGGCCAGCGCGGCGAATTCAAGGGCAACGCCCAGCTCGTTTCCGGGACCTTCGAGGAGATCAAGTATGCCGTGACGGAGATCTCCGTCACCGACTTCCTCTCCAAACCGGACAGCAAGAATGTTTACTACAAAGTAACCGGAACCATCACTTCGCTGATGGGCAGCAACGGCAAGCCCAACGACTACGGCAACCTGTACATTTCCGACGGCACTTCCACGCTGTATGTCTTCGGAACCTACCCCGGATACGGCGCCACGGGCGACAACCGCAAGCACTTCATCGCCAACACGGGCATCGAAGTCGGCGACGAACTGACGATGATCGGCTACAAGGACACCTACACCGACAAGAACGGCGTGTCGACCATCGAGCTCTGCGGCGGTATCTACTTCAGCCACAAGAAGAAGAACTAGCGCCCCGATTTACGGTAAAAAAGACCGGCCATCATTTCTGGCCGGTCTTTTTTTTTTGAAAAATTCATATATTTGAAGCAAAGAAACTTGACCTTGAATGTTCAACTATTATTTCAAGCCATATGAAAAAGATTCTTTCTCTCCTGCTGACCCTGGCAGCCGCGGGATTGTTCTTTTCCTGCAAACCTGATAAAAACGAGCAGCAACCGACACCGGAACCGCCCGCACCGTCCAAAGTCTCCGTCACGGGCATTTCGCTGTCCAATCCCGCCATCGAGCTGCAACCGGGCGAGACCTTCCAGCTGACCGCCATCGTCCAGCCGGACAACGCCACTGACAAGACGGTCGACTGGTCGTCCTCCAACACCTCCGTCGCCACCGTCGACCAGACCGGCAAGATTACCGCCGCCGGCGCCGGAAACGCAACCATCACCGCCAAGACCAAGGACGGCGGGAAGACGGCCACGGCTTCCGTCACCGTCAAGGCAGGGACTGTCGCCGTCACCGGCGTCACCATCGACAAGGACAAACTGGACCTGGAACCCGGAGAGAAAGCCGCGCTGACGGCCACTGTCGCCCCCGAAAACGCCACGAACCGCGACGTCGAGTGGTCCTCCTCCGACAATAAGGTCGCCACCGTCGATGCCAAGGGCGTCGTCACCGCCGTCGGCCCCGGCACCGCCACCATCACCGTAAAGACCAAAGACGGCGGAAAGACCGCCAAGGTCACCGTCACCGTCAAGGCGGGGACCGTCGCTGTCACCGGCGTCGAACTTGAGAGGGACTACATCAGCCTTCGTGTCGACGAATCCATCCGACTGACCGCGATCGTCAAGCCAGAAAACGCATCGAACAAGGCCGTCACCTGGACCACCAACAACGCCGCGGTCGTAACCGTCGACAACGAAGGCCTCTGCGTGGGCAAGAAAGCGGGCACGGCCACTGTCACCGTCCGTACGGCAGACGGGAACAAGACCGCCTCATGCAGGATCGATGTCATCCAGGAATCTGTCCCTGTCACTGGCGTGTCCATCAACAAGACGGGCGTGGGGATCTCTGTCGGCGAAAGCCTCCAGCTCACCGCCACTGTGCAGCCTGCGAACGCGACGGACAACGCCGTTGCCTGGAGTTCCTCCAACGAGAGTGTCGCCACCGTGGATGCCAACGGAAAGGTGACTGCCAAGAAGGCGGGAACGGCCACGATCACCGCCACGACGAACGACCAGGGCAAGACAGCAACCTGCAAGATCTTCGTTACGGACGATACCCAGTATGCCATGCACTACCTCGGAGAAAAGATCATTTCGCTCACCTATTCGATTGGCGTCAATCCAGACGACTACCTGCCTTTCCGGCTGTATGACGAAAAAAGCGGGTCTTATCTCAATCCCAAGGATGTTTCGATGACCACCTCGAACAGCTCCGTCGCCAACCCCATCTCCCGGACGGCCAGCCAGTTGAACATTTTCGCAAAAAAAGCCGGAACGGCCACGCTGACCTTCACCTTGGAAGGGAAAGTCATCGCTATCGTCGACGCGACGATCAATGCGCCTGCCGTCACCTATGCCGTCTACTACGGGGATTCCGAGGTCCCGTCCGAGATCACCCACAAGCTGGGGTCCACGGAGAAAGACTGCATCACCTTGCGCCTGTACAACAAGACGACAAAACAGTTCGTCAACCCGAAGTACCTGATCGTATCGACCAATCCGGCGGACGTCGTCGACAGGGGCGGGTACAACGGCACGGAATACCACCTTTACGCCAAGAAGGCCGGGACGGCCGTCGTGTCGTTCCGTGTGGGTGCGCAAACGCTCAAGAGCCTGACCGTCCATGTGACGGGCAGCGGTTCGTAAGCCGGAAGTTACGGAAGGAAAGGAAAAGCCGGTCCGACATGGACCGGCTTTTTTTTAATGGACACGGGGCATATCGCTTTGAGATTTGAAGATAAATACGTAAATTGCCACTTTATTGCAAGTGTTAGACAATCACAAGACACAATGAAACTATACCGTATCGTTTTCCCGATGCTCGCGGCGATCGCGCTGCTGCTCGGCTGTAAGGAAGAGGAAGATGTCGCTCTTCCCGTATTGAATGTTTCTCCCACCGAACTCGCCTTCCAGCAGACCGGTGGCAACCTCACGTTCTCCGTCAACGCCAACCGCGCCTGGACGGTGGAAACCGAAGCCGGCTGGCTGGCCGTCACACCCACGTCCGGCAGCGCCTCCGGCACGGCGGCGACCGTAACCGTCACCGCCCTGGCGAACGAGTCGAACGACCGTACCGCCGAAATCAAGGTCAAGACGGAATTCGACTATCGGACCATCGCCGTCTCCCAGCCGGGAGCCAAGGGCGAGGACACCACCGACAAGCCTTCCGGCGACGGAACGAAGGCGTCGCCCTTCAACCCGGCCGGTGCCGTGGAGTATGTCAAGTCCCTCGGTCCCGATGTCGAGAGCCCGGAGGTCGTCTACATCACCGGTATCATCAGCGAGGTCTCTACGACCTTCGAGGCCAGCGGCAAGTTCGGCAACGCCAACTTCTACATCTCCGAAGATGGTTCCAAGGACCTCGTCCAGTTCTACGTCTTCCAGACCTACTACCTCGGCAACAAGATGTGGACGGCCGGAAACACCGACATCAAGGTGGGCGACGAAGTGACCATCTGCGGCAAGGTCGTCAACTTCAAGGGCAACACCCCCGAGACCGTCAAACAGGGCGGCAGCTACATCTACACGCTCAACGGCAAGACCGAGGAAGGCGGTTCGACGCAACCGTCCGATTACGAGAACGCTCCCGCCAAATCGGTCAGCGACTTCATCAAGGCGGCGGACAAGAACAACTACTACAAGCTGACCGGCACCGTAAGCGGATTCAACGCGAAGTTCTGCAGCTTCGACCTGACGGACGACAGCGGGTCGATCTACGTCTACAGCATCAAGAACAAGGACGAGTGGAGCAGCAAGATCTCCAACGGCGGCACCGTGACCCTGGCCGGGAAGTACGATTTCTACACTGAGAAGCAGCAGCACGAGGTGATCGACGCCTACATCCTCTCCTTCGACACCAAGCCCGTCGAGGCGCAGGACGCGACGGTCGCCCAGGCGCTCGAGGCGGCGAAGGACGCCCGCCTGAACGTCGGACCGGCCCTGGTGGTGGCCTCCGCCTCCGCCGGCTGCCTGATCAAGCAGGATGACGCGATGATCTACGTCTACGGCGCCACCTCAGCCGTCGGCGACATGGTGAAAGTCGAGGCGACGCGCGGCGAATACGGCGGCGTCGCACAGCTGACCGACCCGACCGTCACGGTCGTCTCGAGCGGAAACGCCGTTTCCCATCCGGAACCCCGCGACATCACGTCCTCGTTCGGTTCCTACAGTTCCGACTCCCGTGAATACATCTCCTTCAAGGGCACGCTGAACATCAGCGGCAACTACTACAACATCACCGTCGCCGGTTCGGACAACGTGACCGGCAGCATCGTCAAGCCTACCCAGGACCTCTCCGCCCTGAACGGGAAGGAAGTCACGGTGAAGGGTTACTTCCTCTATTTCGCCTCCCAGGGCAAGTACCTCTACGTCATCGCCACGGAAATCACGGGCGCCGACGGTGAAAATCCCGGCGACGAGCCCGCGGAGGCGACGGACGCGACGGTCGCCCAGGCGCTCGACGCCGCACAGGGCGCCCACCTGAACGTGGGCCCCGCCCTGGTGGTAGCCGCCGCCAAGACCGGCTTCCTGATCAGCCAGGACGATGCGATGATCTACGTCCACGGCGGAACGGCCAAGGAAGGCGACATGGTGACGGTCGTCTCGACGCGCGGCGAGTACGGCGGTGTCCCGCAGCTGACGGATCCGACCGTGACGGTCGTCTCGAGCGACAATGCCGTCTCCCGCCCGGAGCCCAAGGACATCACGTCATCCTTCGCTTCCTACAGCGCCGACTCCCGTGAATACGTCACCTTCAAGGGGAAACTCTCCATCTCCGGAAACTATTACAATGTCGCCGTCGAGGGGACGGAAGACGTGATCGGAAGCCTGGTCGCTCCGGTAGCCGACATCTCCGCCCTGAACGGTCACCTCGTCACGGTGACGGGTTACTTCCTCTACTTCACTTCCCAGGGGAAATACCTCAACGTCATCGCCACGAAGATCGAGGATGGCGGCGCTGCTCCGGTGGGCGGCGGCTTCACGGTGACCGATGACGGCGAGTCCGTCGACTTCTCCAAGTTCGGATATGAGAACGGAGAGCCCTACCTCGAAGCCAAGGGAACCTACATCACCGTCAACTTCGAGGGCGGCGGCAACAACGGGAAATACTACACGACGGGGAACGGAATGCGCATCTACGGCGACGGCACCGTCAAGGTATCTGCCGCGGAGGGGAAGGTCATCACCAAGATCGTCTATACCTTCGCCAACGGTTATGCACCCGACGACAAGGCGACCGTGAGCGCCGGCTCCTATGACGTCGAATCGGCGACCTGGACCGGCTCCGCCGCATCCGTGAGCCTCTCCCGGCCCACCGGCAGCGGGCACTGGCGTCTCCAGAAGATGGCCGTCACCCTGGAAGCCGCCGGAGGAGAATGACCCGCCTGTTCCGATATCTTTCCGGTCCGGTGACGGCGCTGCTCCTGGCGCTGTCACCGATGGCCGTTTCCTGCAGTTCACCCGCAGCGGACGAGCCGCTGACACCCCTCTCCGTCACCATCAAGACGCCGACGGTCTCCGGTGAAGCCGGCAGCCAGTTCCTCTCCGTGACGGCATCCGGCAGCTGGACGCTCTCCAGCACCGCGGATTGGGTGACCTTCTCCCCGGCGTCCGGTACGGGCAGTTCCGACCGGGTCGTCCTCAGCTACGGCGAGAATCCGGCCGAGCTCCGCTCCGCCGTCATCGTCCTCACCGGGAACGGCGGCTCCGCTTCCGCCACGCTGACCCAGAGCCGGCTTTCCGGCGGCGGCTCCGCGCGTGGATACGGTGCGAAGACCGCTTCGGGCCGGTGGATGGAACTGCCGGAGACCTCCGCCACCGACGGCTACGAGTTCTTCACGCATGACATGACCATCAGTTCGACGCGGACGCGGAACTATTCCTTCTATTGGGATTACGACCACCTTGTCGCGCGGTGGGTGGCTTATCCGCTGTGCGCCTGGAACATCGGCTCCGGCAACCGAAGCGACAAATGGGGCGAGGACCCGAGCCTTCCGAAATCCCTCCAGCCCCTCCTGGAGAAGGCCTACACCGGCGGCTGGTCGCGCGGGCACCAGATTCCTTCGGCCGACCGGCTGAACTATGCAGCCAACGTCCAGACCTTCTACTACACCAACATGACGCCCCAGGACTACAACTTCAACGGCGGGACCTGGGCCAACCTGGAAACGCAGGTCCGCGCATGGGCGCGCAAGACCGGCGCCACGGCCGGCACCGACACGCTGTATGTCGTGACGGGCTGCACGCTGGGCGCTTCCCCGACGACGGTGCGCGACAATGCCGGCAAGGCCGTCGCCGTCCCCGAAGGCTACTTCAAGGCCCTCCTGCGTTACAAGAAAGACGCCTCTGTCGGCCACAAGGGCTACATGGGTTGCGCTTTCTGGTTCGAGAACAAAGACAAATACGCCTCCAAGATCACCAAGGACATGTCGATCTCGCTCTCCGACCTCGAGAAAATCGTCGGTTACAAGCTGTTCGTCAACCTGGACGCCGTGGTCGGCACTGAAACGGCGAAGGCGATCCGCGACGAAAAACCGGCGACGGTTTCCTGGTGGTGGCAATAAACCTGGCAAGAAGATGAGAAAATTCTGTTGTATCGTGCTGGCCATCCTCCTGCTGGCCCCCGCCGCGGGGGCGCAGAAGGTGCAGAAGAGCCACGTCATCGGGTTCTACAACCTCGAGAACCTCTTCGACATCTACCACGACGAAGGGAAGAACGATTACGAATACCTGCCCGACGGGGCCAACCAGTGGACGGAAGTGAAATACGCGAAGAAGATCCACAACATGGCTTCCGTCATCCGTGCGATGAAGGACGACAACAAGGTATACCACACCGTCCTGGGCGTCAGCGAGATCGAGAACCGCAACGTGCTTGAAGACCTCGTGTCCGACCCCCAGATCGCCGAAGCCAACTACCAGATCGTCCATTACGACGGTCCCGACCGGCGCGGCGTCGACTGCGCGCTGCTGTACCGTCCCGACCAGTTCACCCTCCTGGGCAGCCGGTCGATTCCCTTCACGTTCGACAGCCCGGACATCCATTTCCTCATGGACTCGCTGGAACAGAGCAATTTCCGCACGCGCGACGTCCTCGAAGTGCGCGGCACGATCGGCGACGAGATGTTCGCCTTCTATGTCACCCACCTTCCCTCCCGCATCGGCGGGAAGAGCGGCGACCTGCGGAGCCGCGGGGCGCAGATCATCTATGAGAACGCGCTCGGCCTGATGCAGGAGTATCCCGGCATCAAGATCGTCGTGATGGGCGACATGAACGACGACCCCACGGATGAGAGCATGGTGACCTACCTCCACGGGATGGAGCGCATCAAGGACATGTCTTCCACGGACTTCTTCAGCCCGTTCCTCTCCATGCTGAAAGCGGGCTTCGGCTCCCTCGCCTACCAGGGCGTATGGAGCATCTTCGACATCATCCTGGTGAATCATGCGCTGGCGGACCCTGCCAAGGGGACGTACGGCATCCGCCCCATCGTGAACAAGAAGTACTACGGACGGATCTTCTCGGCGCCGTTCATGACGCAGCAGGAAGGCCAGTACAAAGGGCAGCCGAAACGGACCATGTCCAACGGCGCCTTCATCAACGGCTACAGCGACCATTATCCCACGTACATCGTAATATCCAGATAAGCAATGATTTTTAGAAAGATACTCGCCACGGCGGCAGCGATCGGCCTGCTGAGCCTTTCCCTCTTCGCCCAGGATCCCTCCGGCGGTGTGAAGGGCACGGTCGTGAACCGGGCGGACAAGTCGCCGGTGGCCGGCGCCACCCTGAAACTTCGGACGGGCGCCGCACAGCTGCATGAAGTCACCACCGACGCGGAAGGACGCTTCCAGATCGACGCCCTCGCCGACGGCATGTACGACCTGGTGATCGAAGCGCCGGGCTTCCTGCCGACGACCGTCAACGTAACCGTCAACGACGGTTTCGTCAAGAACATGTTCAACGTGAGCCTGTCGCCTTCGGTGACCGCCGGCGAAGTGGACGATTCCTCCTTCGGAGAATTCGACCTCGACGGTACGGGCTACGAGGACACGCCGACCATCCTCTACGACCAGAACGACGTCTTCAACAACATCGCCGGATACAACTTCAGCGCCGTCCGCTTCCGGGCCCGCGGCTATGCCAGCGAGTCGCAGGACGTCTATGTCGCCGGCGTGAAGATGAACGACGCCCTCACGGGATACTCCCCCTACTCCCTCTGGAGCGGCCTCAACGAAGTGATGCGCGCCAAGACCGCCGTCATCGGGTCGGAGATCTCCCCGTACGGCATCGGCGGCTACAATGGCTTGTCGAACCTCTATGCCACGCCTGCGCAGGTGCGCCCGGGCAAGCGGTTCAGCATCCTGACGAACAGCGCCCTCTACCGGCTCCGCCTGATGGGCACCTACGCGTCTCCCGAAAATGACAAAGGCTGGTCGTACGCGGTCAGCGCCTCCGCCCGCCTGGGCGGCAACGACTGGGTCCAGGGCATTTACTACCGCTCCTTCGCCTACTACCTCGGCGTCGAAAAGAACTGGAATGACATCCACCGGCTCGCCCTGGTTTCCTTCGGCGCTCCCGGACAGCGCGGCGCGCAGAACGCCTCGACCCAGGAAGTCTACGACCTGATGGGCGACAACATGTACAACTCCAACTGGGGCTACCAGAACGGGAAGGTGCGCAACGCCCGTAACCGCATCACCTACGAGCCCATCACCTTCCTGAAATACGACTTCACACCCTCCCGGACGTTCGCCCTTTCCACGACCCTCCTCTTCCGGACGGGACGGAACGGGTACACCGCCCTGGATTGGTACGACGCCCTCGATCCCCGGCCCGACTACTACCGCAACCTGCCGAGCTACTTCTACATGGAGAACCCCGACTACAACCGCCTGAACCCGGCCAAGGCCGCCTGGGCGCGCGACGCCTGGGAGAACCACGCGGCGGAGACCGTGCATGTCGACTGGGACCGCCTCTATTCAGTGAACCGCAACAGCGAAGGCGGCCGTTCCAAGTACGCCCTCGAAGAGCGCCACGTCGACCAGAACGACATCAACCTGGCCACCAGCGTCAAGTGGCAGCCGGCCCCGTCCGCCATCATCACGGCGGGCCTGAACGGCAAGCTCAACCGGACCGAATACTACAAGAAGATGAACGACCTGCTGGGCGGCTCCTACTTCCTGGACGTCGACCAGTTCGCCGAACGTGACTACTCCTCGTCGATGACGATGATCCAGAACGACCTGGAATACTTCCTGAACCACGGCGAAGCCCGCATGATCCGCACCGGCGACAAGTACGGCTACGACTACTATGCGCACCTGATGAAGGGCGAGGGCTGGGCCAGCGGCAAGTTCACCTTCGGCGGCCTGGAAGCGACCGTAGGCGGCCGCGTCGGGGTCACCCGATTCTGGCGCGAAGGTCTCGTTCGTAAGGGCCTCTTCCCCGGCCTGGACGCCGCGGGCAACCCGATCTACTTCCAGGGACAGCTGCTGACAACCTACGACGAGAACGGTGAGGCGATCACTTCGAAGGGCAACTCTGCGAAGTCCACCTTCCTGACCTACGCCGCAAAGGTGAACCTGGCCTACTCCATGACGGGCGGCCACCGCTTCTACGCCAACGCCGGCTACTCCAGCGACGCACCCTACTTCGACCAGGCCTTCGTCGCCCCGCGTACGCGCAACACGATGGTCAAGGACCTGACGAACATCAAGTCGCTGTCGGCCGATGTCAACTACATGTACGCGGCCAACGGATACAGCCTGCGCGTAACGGGCTTCTACACCACGATCGAAGACCAGACCGACGTGATGAGCGTCTACTACGACCTGAACAACTCCTTCGGCAACTTCGCCCTGAGCGGCATCGACGAGCGCCACATGGGCATGGAACTCGGCTTCGAAGTACCGACGCCCCTCAGCGGCCTGTCCGTCGTAGGCGTCTTCACCGCCGGTGAATATGTCTACACGTCCAATCCGCTGCTGACGGCCACCGTCGACAACAGCGCGCAGATCGTCTACGACAAGATGCTCGTCCCCTACTGGAAGAGCAACCCGATGACGGATGGCACCACCCAGAAGCACTACATCCCCAGCACGCCGCAGGTCGCGGCGAGCCTCGGACTCTCCTACTTCTACAACTACTGGTTCATCGACGCCGACGTCGACTATTTCGACCGCTCCTACCTGAGCATGAGCCCGTTGAGCCGGACGGACTACGCCACCGCCGGTCCCGACCGGGTCATCACCGCGGAAGAGGCGGAATCCATCACCTCACAGGAGCGTTTCAACCCGGCCTGGCTGGTCAACTTCAGCGTCGGCAAGTCGTGGTACTACAAACGCAAGATCCAGTACGGCTTCTCCCTCAACGCAAAGAACGTCCTGAACAAGCGGGACGTCAAGACGGGCGGCTTCGAGCAGACCCGTATGGTGGACAACACCGTCAGCAAGACCCGCTACTACAGCTTCGACCCGAAGTACTTCTACATGGCAGGTGCCAACTACATGCTGAACCTTTATTTCCGATTCTAAAGAGGCGAAAAGATGAAAAAGATCCTGTATACCATCGCGACGCTGCTCCTGCTTGCAGCCGCATCCTGTCAGGAATGGGAACCGGTCTGGGGAAACCAGGGCACACCCGGCGAGCCCCAGGCGCAGACCCTGGCCGTAAACACGACCATCGCCGACCTGAAGGCCCTCTATGAGGGCACGCCGTACCATATCGAGAAAGACATCGTCATCGGCGGGCAGGTCATCTCCTCCGATGCCTCGGGCAACATCTATCGTTCCCTGTTCATCCAGGACGAGACCGGCGGCATCGAGCTCAAGATCGGAAACAGCAGCCTGTACAACGACTACAAAACCGGCCAGTGGGTCTATGTCAAGTGCCAGGGCCTGACGCTGGGCAACTACAGCGGCATGCTGCAGCTCGGCATGGAAGACCCGACCGAATCGTACGAAACCGCCTACATGGACGTGAAACGGCTCATCGGCGCCCACATCTTCAAGGGTGCGAAGGCCGCCCCGGTCACCCCGCGCGTCATCTCCGAAAACGAGCTGAAGGATGCGCTGAAGCGTTCCTACAAGAGTCCGTGCTTCGGCACCCTGGTGACCCTGCAGAACCTGACCTACGCCAACGAGATCTTCGTCCTGATCTACCTGGACGCGAACGTCGACAAGAAAGAGTCCTCCAACCGCCTGTTCCTTTCGGACCAGCAGTGGGGCGTGACGACCTGGGCGATGAGCGCTAACAAGATGAAGGAGTATCTCAACACCGGGAAGTGGGACAGCGCCAAGATCGGCAACTCCAACGACCAGAACTACGGAACCGTCGCCGACCCGGCCAACAAGAAGAAACTGCTGGACGGCGCCGCCGCCTACTCCGTGAGCCAGTACTTCCGGATGCCCGGAGGAACGGACGTCCAGATCCGCTCGAGCGGCTATGCCAAGTTCTCGGACGCGGAAATCGATCCTCAGATCCAGAAAGGAAAGAAGGTGAACGTGACCGGCATCCTGACGAATTACGACGGAGCGGCCCAGTTCACCCTGATCGACCTGGACGGCGTCCAGATGGCCGCCGCCCAGTAATCCTGACGACACGCGTTATTTGATGAGATTTCCCAGGATGGACCGGGAAATCTCACGCGTGATCGTGCGCGTCGCCGCCGTCGTGGCCTTCTTCACCACCTGGCCGGCGCTGTCCTTCACGGACGTAGACCCTTTCGACTTCTTTCCGGACACCTTGTTGGAAACCGCGGTGCCGACGGACGTGGCCACGGCGCCGACAATCGCCGTCGTCACGGCCTTGGAGACCTTGCCCCACAGCGAGGTCCCGCTTTTTTTGGAAGTCTTCTCCTTGGCGGCCTTCTCCTTGATTTCCTGCTGCGCCGCCTTCTCTTCAGCCTCGGCCTGAAGGGCCGCCTCGCGCTCGGCCATCAGCACCTCGAAGGCGCTTTCACGGTCGACCGGCGTATCGTACTTCCCGTAGATGAGGGAATCCTTGATGAGGGTGGCGCGGACCTCCGGGGTGATGGCGCCGATCTGGCTGAGCGGGAAGAGGATCTTGGCGCGCTGCACCATGCCGGGAGCGCCCTTTTCGTCGAGGAAGGAGACGAGCGCCTCGCCGGTCTCCAGGTTCATGATCGCCTCTTCGGTGGAGAAGGAAGGATTCGCGCGGAACGTCTCCGCCGCCACCTTGACCGCCTTCTGGTCACGCGGCGTATAGGCGCGCAGTGCGTGCTGCACCCGGTTGCCGAGCTGGCCGAGGATGGTGTCGGGAATGTCCGTCGGGCTCTGCGTGACGAAATACACACCGACCCCCTTGCTCCGGATGAGGCGGACGACCTGCTCGATCTTGTCCACGAGCGCCTTCGAGGTGTCCTCGAAGAGCATGTGCGCCTCGTCGAAGAAGAAGACCAGTTTCGGGAGGTCCATGTCGCCGACCTCGGGAAGGGTCACATACAGCTCCGAAAGCAGCCACAGGAGGAAGGTCGAGTAGAGCTTCGGCTTCAGCATCAGCTTGTCGGCGGCGAGGACGCTCATCACGCCCTTGCCGTTCTCCGTCGCCAGGAGGTCCTGGATGTCGAAGGCCGGTTCGCCGAAGAAGAGGCCCGCCCCCTCGTTCTCCAGCGTGAGGATGGCGCGCTGGATGGCGCCCACCGAAGCGGGAGAGATGTTGCCATAGGTGGCCGTATACTGCGCTGCGTGTTCGGACACGTAGTTGAGCAGCGACCGCAGGTCCTTGATGTCGATCAGCAGCAGGCCGCGCTCGTCGGCGATGCGGAAGGCGATGTTGAGCACGCCCTCCTGCGTGTCGTTCAGGCCCAGCAGACGGGTCAGCAACTGCGGTCCCATCTCGGAGACGGTGCTCCGCATCGGATGGCCCTGCTCGCCGAACACGTCGTAGAAACGGACCGGGCAGCGCTGGAACTGCGGATCCTCGATGCCGAATTCCGGCAGACGCTTCTGGATGAAGCCGGAGAGCTGTCCCGGCCGTGAAATGCCTGACAGGTCGCCCTTCATGTCCGCCATGAAGCAGGGAACGCCTGCCTGGCAGAAGGTTTCGGCCATCACCTGGAGGGTGACGGTCTTTCCGGTTCCCGTCGCACCCGCGACCAGGCCGTGCCGGTTGGCCATTTTTCCGACGATCGAAAGCGGACCGTCAGCACAGTGGGCGATCCAAAGCCCGTTCTTGGAGTCAAGCATATCTTGTCAGTTTTTTGATTGTTCCACGGAAATGTCGCGCCTTCTCCAGGCGAAGAACAGCAGCAGGCTCACCAGGAAGGTGACGATACCGATCCAGGGCGCATACCAGACATCCAGACCGATGCCGACCTTGTCCACGAGGATGAACGTCAGGCAGACGGCCGTCATGAAAGCGGCCGGCACCAGGCCCACCAGATAGCGCAGGCCCGCCCGGCGGCGGGAAAGGAAGACGGTGATCGTCCAGAGCGTGAAGACGGCGAGGGTCTGGTTGGCCCAGCCGAAATAGCGCCAGATGGTGTTGAAACCGTCCTGGTCGGAGATATTGAACCAGAGCAGCAGCGCCGTAACCAGGAAGACCGGCACGCTGATCGCCAGCCGCGAGCCGATGCTCCGCTGGTCGTACTTCAGGGTTTCCGCAATGATGAGGCGGGCGCTCCGCAAGGCCGTGTCGCCGCTCGTGATTGGGGCGGCCACGACGCCCAGCACGGCCAGGATGCCGCCCAGGACGCCCAGCCAGGCGCGGGACACCTTGGTAACCACCGTCGGTGCGGCCGCCGTCAAGTCGGAGCCCACCTGCGCGGCGCCGCCGTCGAAGAAGAAGTACGACGAGACAGCCGCCCAGACGAGGGCCACCAGGCCTTCGGTGATCATCGCCCCGTAGAAGATCGGCCGGCCCATCTTCTCGCTCTTGATGCAGCGCGCCATCATCGGGCTCTGCGTGGCGTGGAAGCCGCTGATCGCCCCGCAGGCGATCGTGATGAAAAGACACGGGAAGATCGGCTGCCCCTTGACGCCCACCGAGGGCCCCATGTTGCCGATTCCGTCCCAGAACTCCGGGATCGAAGGCCAGCGGACGAGCAGGCCGACGAAGAGGGAAACGGCCATGAAGAGCAGCGAGAAGGCGAACAGCGGGTAGATCTTTCCGATGATCTTGTCGACCGGGAGCATCGTGGCGATGATGTAATAGGCGAAGATCACCACCACCCAGAGCATCATCGACTTGGCGGAGCCGTCGCCAGCCAGGCCGCCCAGGATGATGGCGGGGCTGTACACGAACACGGCGCCCACCAGCAGGAGCAGCAGGATGGAGAAGACGAGCATCACGTTCCGGGTACCGCGGCCGAGGTAGGTGCCGACCAACTGCGGCAGACCCGCCCCGTCGTGGCGGACAGAGAGCATGCCGGAAAGATAGTCGTGCACCGCTCCGGCGAAGATGCAGCCGAAGACGATCCACAGGTACGCCGCCGGGCCGAACTTCGCGCCCATGATCGCACCGAAGATGGGCCCCGTCCCCGCGATGTTCAGGAACTGGATCATGAACACCTTCCACGAAGGCATCTGGACATAGTCCACGCCGTCCGCCCGCGTGAGGGCAGGGGTCTTCCGGGCGGGATCCGGACCGAAAACCCGCTCGACGAACGCCCCGTAGAGGAGATATCCCAAGACCAGGGCGAGAATACTCAACAGGAAAGATACCATAGTACACAAAAATAAGCATTTTTCTTATATTTGTGTAGAATGAAAACACACTGTATGAAAAAACTCCTGTCCCTTCTCCTGGTCCTCGTTCCCGTCCTCTGTGCCGGCGCCGAGAAACGCGACTTGCTGACCAGCCGCTTCACCCGCGAGGATGTTTCGCGACATTGCGCATACCAGTTCGACTGGGTCCCCTTCCCCGCCTACGCCGACCGGGCCGCCTGGGAAAGCCTGCCCGCGGAAAGACGCGCGGCAACCATCGCCGCCGGAGAGAAATACCTGGGCTTCGGATGGCCTTCCGTCCTTCCCTCCATGTACCTGGAGTTCACGCGCACGGGTAACCGGGCCGTCGTGGACAGGATCATCGCACAACGGGTGAACGCCCTGCGCGCCCTCCTGTTCGCAGAACTGGTAGAAGGGAAAGGGCGTTTCCTGGACGACATCATCAACGGGGTCTACGCCTACTGTGAGCAGACCTTCTGGGGGTCCTCCGCCCACTTCTACCTGTATGATTACGGCTGCGCGATCGAGAATCCGCCCACGAAACTGCCGGACGACACCGACCCCGTCATCGACCTGACGACGGGCGACGCAGCGGCCGCCCTCTCATGGACCTGGTATTTCCTCCACGACGCTTTTGACGCCGTCAGCCCGATCATTGGCGACCGGCTGATCCGGGAAATGCACAAGAAAGTGCTGGACCCGTATTACGAGAAGAACGACATGTGGTGGATCACCGGATGGAACCAGGGCAACGTGAACAACTGGACCCCCTGGTGCAGCTACAACCTGCTGACCAGCATCCTGCTGATCGAGACCGACCCCGCCAAGCGCCTGGACGGCATCTACAAGAGCATGGGCTCCGTCGACCTGTTCATCAACTCCTACCCCGCGGACGGCGGCTGCAACGAGGGGCCTTCCTACTGGAGTTCCGCAGTAGGCCACCTGCACAACTACCTTACGCTGCTGGAGACCTTCACCCACGGACAGATCGCCCTCTTCGACCAGGGCATCATCCAGGAGATGGGCCGCTACATCTACAAACTGTACATCGGCGGAGGTGACCGCTATGTCAACTTCGCGGACGCACCGGCACGGCTGCAGCATAGCGGTGTCAAGATCGCCCGCTACGGACAGCAGATCGGAGACGGGAGGATGGAGGCCTTCGGGGCCTTCCTCGCAGACAAATACAATGCGGACACGCGACCGCTCTCGGGCGATGTCGCAGCCACCCTCTTCGATGCGTTCTGGAAGAAGCCCGACACCGCGCCCGCCGAGGTGCTGGTCGCCGACGCATACCTGCCCGAGCTGCAGGTAGCGGCGGCACGCGACCGGGAGAACAGCCCGGAAGGCTTCTTCTTCGCCGCCAAGGGCGGGAACAATGCCGAGCAGCACAACCACAACGACGTCGGCTCCTTTGTCCTGTACTACAACGGGAATCCGGTCTTCATCGACCCCGGCGTCGGCACCTACACCCGCGAAACGTTCAGCAGCAAGCGCTACGAGATCTGGACGATGCAGTCGGGCTACCACAACCTCCCGGTCATCCACGGAGTAATGCAGTCCCCCGGCGGACAGTTCGCCGCGGCCGGCAGCACCTTCAAGGCCGACGCCCGGCAGGTCCGCTTTTCGACGGACATCGCGGGCGCCTATCCCGAAGCGGCCGGCGCCGCGCGTTGGGTGCGGGAATACACGCTGCTGCGCGGCAGGAAGTTCACCGTCACGGATTCCTATACGCTGGAGGGTGCCGCCGACGGGACGACCGTCGTCTTCATGACCCCGCTTCCCTGCAAGGAGCAGGACGGCGCCGTGGTGCTCTCCGGAGACGGGTTCTCCCTTCGGATGACCTGGCCCGCTGCCAAGCTGGCATTCCGGCTGGAAGAAGTCCCGATGGAAGATCCCCCGCTCAGGAACGTCTGGGGAGAGCGGCTCTACCGGCTGTGTTTCGACGTGAAGGGCGGACGCACGAAGGACAACTTCTCCTTCGAGGTCACGGCCCTGCCCGCCCGGAACAACCCATAAGGAATGCCGGAAAGAGCATCCTGATATCATGGGAAAATGATAACTTTGCAGAAAGAATCGAACGACATGGTTGCACTTGTTACCGGAGCGACGCGGGGAATCGGGCGGACCATCGCCCTGGAACTCTCCGCCTTGGGATATGACCTGGCCCTGGTGGGCCGGGACGAAGAAAAACTGGCGGCGCTCAAGGCGCAGGCGGAGGCAGGTGGATGCCAGGCGGAAGCCATCCGGGCCGACCTGGCGGACCCGTCCTCCTACCAGGCAGTCATCGACGCGGCTGTCCGCCGGTTCGGCGGGATCGACGTGCTGGTCAACTGCGCCGGCCTTTCCCTGGCCGGCCCGTTCACCGAAGCCACGCCCGCGCAGTGGGACCGCATCTTCGCCGTCAACGCGAAAGCGCCCTTCTTCCTCTGCCAGGCGGCGCTCCCCTACCTGAAAGCCTCCTCCAAGCCCATCGTGATCAACATCGCTTCCGTCGTCGGGTTCAAGGGGTATGCGAACCAGAGCGTCTACGCCTCCTCGAAGCACGCACTGACCGGCTTCACGAAGGTCTTCGCCAAGGAAGTCCAGCCGCTGGGCATCCGCGTACACCTGATCTCGCCCGGCGCCGTCGCCACCGAGATGGTGACGAAGATGCGCCCCGACATCGACCCGCAGGAACTGATCCAGCCGGAAGAGATCGCCGAGATCGTCCGCTTCCTGGTCACGAAGAAAGGGCAGGCAACCATCGACCAGTTCTACATCCGCCGCTACAGCGGACTCGCCTTCGACTGATGAGACAAACCATTATAATCAACAGATAAGATGCTTACTATCGGATCTCCCCTCACGGGTGTCGCCAAGAAAGCCCTGCTGCTCGGCAGCGGGGAATTGGGAAAGGAAGTCACGATCGAACTTCAGCGCTACGGCGTGGAAGTGATCGCCGTCGACCGTTACGCTTCTGCGCCTGCGATGCAGGTGGCGCACCGCTGCCATGTAATCAACATGCTGGACGGAGCGGCCCTGCGCGCCGTCATTGAACAGGAAAAGCCGGACTACATCATTCCGGAAGTGGAAGCCATCGCCACCCCGACGCTGGTGCAGCTCGAGAAAGAAGGCTACAATGTCATCCCCACGGCGAACGCCACCCTGCTGACGATGAACCGCGAAGGCATCCGCCGGCTGGCCGCGGAGCAGCTCGGCCTGCCGACGGCCACCTACCGGTTCGCCGACACCGAAGAGGAATTCCGCGCCGCCGTCGAAGCCGTCGGCATCCCCTGCGTGGTGAAGCCGGTGATGAGCTCTTCCGGCCATGGACAGAGCGTCGTCCTCAGCGAAGCGGACATCGACCGCTCCTGGCACATCGCCCAGGAGGAAGGACGCAGCGGTGCCGGACGGGTCATCGTCGAGGGATTCGTCGCCTTCGACTATGAAATCACCCTGCTCACGGTCCGCCACTGCGGCGGCACCACCACCCTCGCCCCGGTCGGGCACCACCAGGTCGACGGCGACTACCGTGAATCCTGGCAGCCGCAGCCGATGAGCGAAGCGGCGCTGGCCAAGGCGCAGGACATCGCCCGGAAGATCACCGGCGCCCTCGGCGGCTACGGCATCTTCGGCGTGGAAATGTTCGTCAAGGGCGAAGAGGTGATCTTCAGCGAGGTCTCCCCGCGCCCGCACGACACCGGCATGGTGACGATGATCTCGCAGGACCTCTCCGAGTTCGCCCTGCACGCACGCGCCGTCCTCGGCCTGCCGGTCCCGGGGATCCGCCTGCTCGGGCCATCCGCCTCCAAGGCCATCGTCGTGGAAGGCGACACCAACCAGGTCACTTTCTCCGGCCTGGAGGACATCCTCTCCGAAGAGGGCGTCCAGATCCGCCTCTTCGGGAAGCCGGAAGTGAAGGGACACCGCCGTTTCGGCGTCCTGCTCGCCACCGACGAGACGGTCGAGAAAGCCCTTGCCAAGGTCGAGCGGGCCTACGCCAAACTCCAGGTCCACATCCTCCCCAGAGTCTGATACACTAAAACCTATATCCACATGAAAAAGACACTCCTTCTCCTGACGGTGCTGTTCCTTCTGGCCGGGTCGCAGGACCTACTGGCCGGACGCAAGGCGAAGCACGTCATCGTGATCGGCATCGACGGCTGGGCCTCCTGGTGCCTGCAGCAGGCTGATCCCGCCACCCTGCCGAACATCCACTACCTGATGGACAACGGAAGCTACACCCTGAAAAAGCGCTCCGTCATGCCCTCCGCGTCGGCCATCAACTGGGCCTCCATCTTCATGGGTGTCCCGACCGAGATGCACTGCTACAATGCCTGGAACTCCAAGGAACCGGCCATCCCGGCGGCATACGTGAACGAACGCGGCATTCCCCCGACCATCTATTCCATCCTGCGGGAGCAGCACCCCCACGCGGAAACCGGGCTCGTCTTCAATTGGGACGGAATCGGTTTCGTGACGGACACCGCCGTCATCGACCATGTCGTCTATGACCCGGGATACCACAATCCTTCCTCGGGCTACACGCTGGAGAAATACACCCGCGAGCAGGCCCTGCCGTACATCAAAGAGAAGAAGCCGGAACTGTTCACCTTTTACATCGGTGACCAGGACGAGGTCGGCCACGCCCTCGGCTGGGGTTCGCCGGAGTACTACCAGTGCATGGTGGAGATCGACCGCAGCGTCGGCCTGATCCTCCAGGCGATCAAGGATGCCGGCATCGAGAAGGACACCATCGTCATCATGACCTCCGACCATGGCGGCCAGGGCCACGGCCACGGCGGCTTCACCCTGGAGGAACTGGAGACGCCCTTCATCCTCTACGGCAAGCATGTCAAGAAGGGATATGAATTCCCTGACGCGATGATGCAGTACGACCATCCCGCTACGATCGCCTACATCCTCGGCCTCAAGGCACCCCAGTCGTGGGTGGGCCGTCCGGTGAAGTCCGCGTTCAAATGAAAAGGATCCTGATCCTTGTCCTGCTTGCCGCCGGAGCCTTCCAGGCCCCGGCGCAAGTTTCCCGTACCGAAGCGTTTCACCGGACCTACACGCTCAAGGAAGTCGTCGTGCTGAGCCGCCACAACATCCGGGCGCCCCTCTCCGGGAACGGCAGCGTACTGGAGCGCATCACACCGCACGAATGGATCCAGTGGACGGCTCCCGCCAGCCATCTCACCCGCAAAGGCGGTATGCTCGAGACGACGATGGGGCAGTATTTCCGTGAATGGCTGGATGCGGAAGGTCTCCCCGCGGACGGGCGGTTCGCCCCGGGCGAAGTCCTCGTGTATGCCAACAGCATGCAGCGCACTCTCGCCACCGCGCGGTATTTCACCGCCGGTTTCGCCCCGGCGGAAGACATCGCCGTCCAGCACCGCTTCGCACCCAGCCGGATGGACCCGGTTTTCCACCCGCGGCTGACCAGCGACTCCCCCGCTTTCCGGGATGCGGCGATGCAGCAGATCGAAGCCCCGGGCGGAAAGAAAGGCCTGGAAGGCGTCGTCCTGTCGCTGCGGCCTTCCCTGAAACAGATCGAGGACGTACTCGACCTGCGCGATTCTCCGGCCGCGAAGGGCGACACGGTCCGCTTCCTGTACGACGATACCGTCATCACACTGCCCCTGTACGAAGAACCGCGGATGACCGGGTCGCTCAAGATGGCCAATTCGGCCTCCGACGCCCTCATCCTCCAGTACTACGAGGAGCCGGATGACAGGAAAGCGGCATTCGGGCACGCGCTTACGCGCGAAGACTGGGAGAAGATCGCCCTCGTCAAGGACGTCTACGGCGACCTGCTCTTCTCTGCGCCGGCGGTGGCCGTGAACGTCGCCCATCCCCTGCTGCAATACCTGCGGGACGAACTTGTCTGCCCGGAACGGAAGTTCTCCTTCCTGTGCGGCCACGACTCGAACCTGTCGAGCGTCACCGCCGCCTTGCGCGTCACCCCGTACGAACTGCCGGAAACCATCGAGCGGAAGACTCCGATCGGCTGCAAGCTGGTCATGGAAAAGTGGGAACGGACGGACGGAACACAGTTCGTGAGCCTTTCGATGGTCTACCAGTCCACCGATGACATCCGGGCGGGGCAGGCGGCCTGTCGGGAGCATCCGCCGGTGACGTTCCCCCTCTCCCTGGAAGGGCTTTCCTGCGACGCTGACGGCCTCTACGCCTTTGAAGACGTTCTCTCCCGCTTGGACGAAGCCCTGCAAGCCTACCGGCGTTACTGACAATCCGGTTTTTCTTCGTACCTTTGCCGTGTTATGGGTTTCATTACAAAATATTTCCATGTCGCAGGCCACCGGTTCGCCCTTTCCGGCGCCGCATCGGACCTGCCCGCGGAGGGGCTGGACAACTACAAGCCCTTCGAGGTGGAAGCGGACGGTATACCGCCCCTCTTCACCCTCCGGCTGGAAGCGTTCGAGGTTCCGGAAGGAAAGCAGCCGCTCCTCGTCCAGGAGAGCGAAGACGACATGCCCGTGCTGAACCTCTACGCCTGTCCGGACGGCCGCTGGTTCCTGGAGATGTCTCCGCACCGGACCGTCCCCGTCTGCGCCCACCTGCTGTTCGATCCGGAGCAGGGAGACGCGCAGTTGCACGTCCTGACGCGGCGACTCACCACCTTCGCGGTCAATGACGCCCTGATGCTGCTCTTCGCGCGGCGCACCGCCGGCGACCTGACCCTGGAGATGCATGCCTCCGTCGTGGAAAAAGACGGGCGCGGCGTCCTCTTCCTGGGCAAGAGCGGCACCGGTAAGAGTACGCACAGTTCGTTGTGGCTCAAATACATCGAAGGCACTTCCCTGCTCAATGACGACAACCCGATCCTGCGTGCGGGGGAAGACGGCGTGCGGGTCTACGGCTCGCCCTGGAGCGGCAAGACGCCCTGCTACCGCAACCGCGATGTTCCGGTAGCCGCCATCGTCCGCATCCGCCAGGCTCCGTTCAACAAGATGCACCGGCTGAGCGTCCTGGAGGCCTACGCATCCGTCTATTCGTCCTGCTCCGCATTCCGCGCCGACCGCGCATGGGCGGACGGGATCCACGCGGCCACGGAACGGATCGCCGCCACGGTTCCCTGCTACACCCTGGACTGCCTGCCCGACGAAGGGGCGGCGCGTCTGAGTTATGGTACGGTTTATGGAAAAGAGAGTCCTGCCGAATAAGGTACTGCTGGAGGAAGTCGCCGCCCTGGTCGCACAGGGAAAGGATGTCATCTTCACGCCGAAGGGGAACAGCATGCTCCCCTTCATCCGCGGAGACCGCGACAGCGTCCGCCTGTCCGTCTGCGTCGAACCGGAAGAAGGCGACATCATCCTGGCGCGTCACGACGGACACTACATCCTGCACCGGGTCATCGCCGTCGACGAAAAGACCCTGTTGCTGATGGGCGACGGAAACCTGCAGGGAACGGAACGGGTCCTCCGAAACGACATCCTGGGCAAAGTCACGGCCATCGTCCGCCCGAACGGACGGACGGTCATCCCGGGGAAGGGCCGCCTCTGGCGGATCCTCAAACCGTTGAGAAGATATATTTTGGGCATATACAGAAGAATCGCATTATGAGAACGAAAGAAGGTTTCGTGCTTCGCAAGCTCCTCGGCGAGCATATCCTCGCCGGTGAAGGGCTGCAGCAGATCAACTTCAACCGGATCATTTCGCTGAACGACTCCGCCGCCTGGCTCTGGGAGCAGGTGGAAGGGAAGGAGTTCACCGCGGACGACCTGAAGAACCTGCTGCTGGAAAAATACGACGTAGAAGAAAGCGTGGCGGAAAAGGACGCCAAGGCGCTGGCCGAATCGTGGCTGAACGCCGGCGTCGTCGAGGAATGACCGACTTCCGCACCTGCATGAAGGGTCTGTGGTCGATGTTCCGGCCGATCCGCGGACGTGTCCTGGTCAGCATCCTGCTGGGCCTGGTCCGCATCGGCCTGTCCCTCTCCTATGTCTGGGTCAGCAAGGAACTGGTAGACATCGTCACGAAGCAGTCCGACGGTGCGCTGTGGCCGCACATCTTCCTGATGGGCGGCGTCCTGCTGGGGCAGATCGCCATCGGGCAGGCCGCCTCCTGGTGGGAGAACCTGACAGTCGTGAAAGCGCAGAACCGGATGCGTTACGAGACCTTCGCGCATGTGCTGGAAAGCAAATGGAACGGCCGGGAGGCCTTCCACAGCGGTGACACAGTCAACCGCCTCGAAGAGGACATCCGCGTCGTGACGGACCTGCTCTGCTCGCGCATGCCCGGACTGGTCATCACGGCCATGCAGCTCCTCGCGGCATCGGTCTACCTGCTCATCCTTGCTCCGAACCTGCTCTGGGTGCTGATCCTGCTGATGGTGGTGGCCGTTTTCGGCTCGAAGATGTTCTTCCGCCAGCTGCGCGAACTGACCGCAGCCATCCGCAAACGCGACAGCAAGGTGCAGGCGCTCCTGCAGGAGAATCTCCAGAACCGCGTGCTCGTCCTCACGCTGACCGGGACGCACCGTGTCCTCAAGGCCATGGCGGACCTACAGGACGAGATCGTCAAAAAGACAGTCAAGCGCCTGGGTTACAATGCGATCGCCCGGTCGCTGATGAACCTCGGCTTCATGGCCGGCAACTTCGCCGCCTTCCTCTGGGGCATCTTCGGCATCCGCAACGGAAGCGTCACCTATGGTATGATGACAGCCTTCCTCCAGCTGGTCGGACAGGTGCAGCGGCCGATCGCCGATGCCAGCCGGCAGATTCCCGCGTTCATCCACGCCCTCACCTCCGTCGAACGGCTGATGGAGCTCCAGAACCTGCCTTCCGAGGCGCAGGGACCCGACCACCGGTTCAACCATGTCCCGGGCATCCGGGCGCAGGAAGTTTCGTTCCGCTACCCGGACCAGCAGCGCTGGGTCCTCCAGGGGTTCAGCCACACCTTCGCTCCCGGTTCGATGACCGTCATCACCGGCCCGACAGGCATCGGGAAAAGTACCCTGATCCGACTGGTGCTCGGCCTCCTGGAGCCCTCTTCCGGAAAAATGGAAGTGTTCGACGGTGCGGACTGCCAACCCTGCGGCGCCCCGATCCGCTGCAATTTCCAATACGTGCCGCAAGGGAACAGCCTGATGAGCGGGACCATCCGCGAGAACCTCCGGATGGGCGCAGCCGATGCTGACGAAGCGCAGATGGCGGACGCCCTGCACACCGCCGCCGCAGACTTCGTCCTGTCGCTGCCGGAAGGCCTGGACACGCCCTGCGGGGAAACGGGATCCGGCCTGAGTGAAGGCCAGTCGCAACGGATCGCCATCGCACGGGCCCTGTTGCGGCCCGGCGGCATCCTCATCCTCGACGAAGCGACTTCCGCCCTCGACATCGAGACGGAAGCGGTGCTTCTGGAGCGTCTGTACGACCGCTGCCATGGCGAAAAGACCATCCTGTTCATCTCGCACCGGGAGGCCGCCATCTCCAAGGCGGACGACATCCTCCACCTCGCCGAACAGGTTTAACAATTATTCTTATCTTTACATTCGATGATGCGTACGGGGATAAAAGAACGTTTGCATGCGATGGCATTGCTGGCAGTCCTGCTGCCGGTGCTGTTCGCAGCGCCGTTCCACCACCACGACCCGGCCTTCCACAGCGACACCGAATGCGATGCCTGCCTGCATCATCAGCCGCACCAGGGGCATCTCTCCGGCGGTGACTCCATCGGGGATTGTCTGCTCTGCCACTTCCTCTGCGAGCCGTTCGTCTCCGCCCCTGAAACCCGTCTGCCCAGCCTTTCCGCCGTCCTCAAAACGGAATTCGCCGCCGGCACCGGGTGTTTTGTCCAATTCATTTACCTTCTAACCTCCCCCCGCGCACCGCCTGTATCATTCTGCCGTTAAGCGTTATTATTTCAATGATTTAACTAAAAACAAACAGAATGAGAAAGACAATGTTCGCATTGTCGCTGCTATGCATGGGCATGGCGGCGATGGCGCAGAATACGGAACCGGATTCCACGGACGTTTTTTACCGTCACCTGGAACTGGGAGAAATCGTAGTGACCGGGCTGTCCGGTGACACACGCATCAAAGAAATGGCCGTTCCCGTATCGGTCATCAGGCCGGCTGACCTGTTCACGACGGCCTCCACCAATTTGATCGGCGCCCTGGGCAGGCATCCGGGCATCGCCGAAATAACCACCGGAGGCGGCATCTCGAAGCCCGTCATCCGCGGAATGGGGTACAACCGGGTCGTCGTCGTCAACGACGGCATCCGCCAAGAAGGGCAGCAGTGGGGCGACGAGCACGGCATCGAAATCGACGGCGCCTCAGTGCATTCCGTAGAAATCATCAAGGGACCGGCATCGCTGATGTACGGATCGGATGCCCTCGCCGGCGTCATCCTCTTCCAGCCCGAACCGGTCGCCGCCCCCGGCACCATCAAAGGCTCCGCATCCGCAGAATACCAGTCCAACAACGGTCTGCTCGCCGGATCGGCCGCCGTGGCGGGAAACCGGAACGGGTGGGTCTGGAACACGCGCTTTTCCGACAGAGGAGCGCATGCCTACCGCAACCGCGCCGACGGACCGGTACCGAATTCCGGTTTCCGGGAAAGAGCCGCTTCCGGCATGGTCGGGCGCGGCGGTTCCTGGGGCTATTCCCGCCTCAAATTCAGCTACTTCCATTTGAATCCCGGCATCGTAGAAGGTGAAGAAGGACCGCTGGGATACAAGCCCGGTCTCCCCTTCCAGCATGTCCGCCATTTCAAGGCGGTCTCCGACAACACGGTCCGGCTCGGACAGGGGAACCTGAAGGTCCTCGCCGGCTGGCAGCAAAACCGCCGGCAGGAATATGAGGAGTCGGCCGAAGCATGCGGCCTGGACTTCCTGCTGAATTCCCTGCATGGCGACGTCCGCTACCAGTTGGAGACCGAATCGGGATGGAAAGCGGCCTTCGGCGCCGTAGGCATGATCCAGCAGTCCGACAACCTGGGAGACGAATACCTGATCCCGGCATACCGGCTCGCCGACGCCGGCATTTTCGCCACGGCATCGCGGAAAATCGGCGGATGGACCGTCTCCGGCGGCCTCCGCGAGGACGTACGCCAGCTCCATTCCGAGGCGCTGGACGGCCGCTTCGAGGCCTTCTCACGCACATTCAACGGTTTTTCCGCCAGCATCGGCGCCGTGCGGCCCCTGGGCCGGCACTTGACGGTGCGGATGAATCTCGCCCGCGGATTCCGTGCTCCCAACCTGTCGGAACTCGGGTCGAACGGCGAACACGAAGGGACCCTGCGCTACGAGTTGGGAAACAAGGACTTGCAACCGGAATTCAGCCTCCAGGGAGACATCGGCCTGGACTATTCCTCCCGGTTCCTGTCGGTCCAAGCCGCCCTCTTCGCCAGCCGGATCGACCACTACATCTTCCTGGCCCGCACCGGCGAGGTGGATCCGGAAGAAGCGCTTCCGATCTATTCCTACGGCCAGTCGGCGGCTTTCCTGCGCGGAGGGGAACTGTCGGTGGACCTGCATCCTGTCCACCGTCTCCACATCAGGACGGACGTTTCCTACGTGCACGCTTCTCAGCAGGACGGGACTCCCCTGCCCTTCATCCCGGCGCCGCGGATCCTGTCGGAGGTCAAGTATGAGATCACCCACGGAGACGCCCTGTTTACCAACGCCTTCGTGGCGCTGGACGTGGATTGGAACCTTGCGCAGAAGCGGATTTACGACAAGAACGATACGGAAACGCCGACCCCCGCATACTGTCTCCTGGGCGCATCGGCAGGGACGGACATCGTTGTCAAGGGAATCCGGCGGGCCAGCCTGTACCTGGGAGTAAGCAACTTGCTGGACACGGCGTACCAAAACCACCTGAGCCGGCTGAAGTATGCGGACGTGCAGCGCGCAGGCCGCTCCGGCCTGTG
Organism: uncultured Bacteroidia bacterium; assembly: GCA_902801205.1. Lineage (GTDB taxonomy): Bacteria > Bacteroidota > Bacteroidia > Bacteroidales > UBA932 > Cryptobacteroides. The sequence goes on along the minus strand of CADCHE010000007.1, from coordinate 51,495 downwards.
CGGGATGGGAAGGAACATCATCCTGAAGACGGTGATTCCGTTCTGAGCAGGGTGGCTCAGTCCGCCTCGGAAGCGAGGTCTTCGAGTTCTTTCCGGACCGTCTCGGGATCCAGCGACAGCACGTCGGCGATACCGGTCAGCTCCGCCACGTATTCGAAGATCTCCGCTTCTTCCTCGGCGATGACGCGGTCGGAGACGATGACGGCGAAGATGACGTCGGCGACGGCGTCCTTCTGCTCGGGCGTCATGTTCTTAATTGTGACAAGCGCCGGCAGCAGCGGCATCTCCTGACCGAGGTCGAAATCATCCTCGCTGCAGTCGATGGCGTCGAGGACTTCCTCGGCGAATTCGATTTCCTCATCGTCGATCCATCCGTCGGCCTCGATGATTCCGACCATCAGGCTGATGATCGACTGTTTTTCAATGGAAGAAAAATCCATGGCAACCTTTGTTTAATGTTCTGGAGGGAAAGTCCTCACAGACAAAGATATGGATAACACGGGACATCAGCAAGGCTGCCGCATCAGGAAAGGTATTCTTTCAGCGCTTCAACATATTGCCTGAAAGCTTCCTGCCTGCCGGAGTGATCTTGCAGGTGGTGCGGGGCATCTTGCCCTTGAAGCCTTTTTCTACGCTGATATAGCCGGCCGCAGAGAGTTTGTCTATCTGGACGCTGAGGTTCCCGGAAGTCGCACCCGTCTGCTTCTTCAGGTAGGTAAAATCGGCTTCATCGGCTCCGGCCAGGATGGACATCACCGCCAGCCGGAGTTCCGAATGAAGGATGGGATCCAGTTTGGGGAACATGGGCTATTTGTACTGGTGTTTGACAATCAGTCCGGTAGCTGCCAGGACCACACCCGCGAAGGTGAAAAGGAACATCTGCTCCTCGTAAAGGCCGATACCATAATAGAGGGCGAGCCCACCTATCCCTGTCAGGAAACCTGCGATCGTGACAGCCCAGTTCTTCAGGGCAATGCCATTGATTGCCTCGGCAAAGCCGAACAGGAGGATAATCTGGGCCGAAAGGCTGGTGCCGACGGCGATGGTCCCGATAGGGTTCGCATTGATGAGAGGGAAAAGAAGGTGGAAGAGGGCGACTGAACAGGCGAAGATGCCGAATGCTGACCAGATGCCTCCGGAAATGCGGCTGATGACGTTTTCAGAGCGCACCGCACCTTCCCTTCCCTCCATCCCCTTGGCCAGAAGGAATCCGATGACCGGCATGATGAACCATAGATTATTCCAATAGGCGTTACCGGTATGCTTCCATAAAATATATACTAGCAGAGAGAAGAGCGTGAGTAACGCCCCCCAGAGCACATAATACTTCGCACTGCCGCGAAGAATGTCCTTACGGCTGTTATCAAGGGTCCGAGCGATAAGCTGAAGGCTCTCCTGAGCCGTCATTTCGTTGTTCTGTTCCATTGTATCAACTGTTTAACGTGTTTATGCGGCAAGTGAAGCTGCGCAGTCTTCCCCTGTCACGGTACAAATATAAACAAGTTTATGTTATAAACCAAATTTAATTTGATTTTTCTTCCACAAAAAAAGCAGGCGCCTCAGCGCCGGGAGCCCCCTCCGTCCCCCGGGATTCCGCCCTTTGCGAAGCAGGCGCCTCAGCGCCGTGCCGGGAGGGAGGAGCGATGCGACGACCGAAAGGCACCCGATGGAGCAAAGCGGAATCGGCATGTCCCCTGGGGGACCGCCGCATAGCGGCGAGGGGGAGGAGGAGAAAAAGGAAAATCCCTCCGCCTCCCGGGATTCCGCCCTTTGCGAAGCAGGCGCATCAGCGCCGTGACGGGAGGGAGGAGCGATGCGACGACCGAAAGGCACCCGATGGAGCGAAGCGGAATCGGCATGTCCCCTGGGGGACCGCCGCATAGCGGCGAGGGGAAGGAAAAGGGTTCGAATCCCGGAGCCAAAGCGAAAGAAGCAGCGCATTTTGCGCTGCTTCTGGAGCGGAGGCGGAGGGATTCGAACCCCCGGAACGTTGCCGTTCAACAGTTTTCAAGACTGCCGCCATCGACCACTCGGCCACACCTCCGGATATCAATCGGATTTCTTGTCCGTATCTTTCTTCTCTTCCCGAAGGAAAAACTTATGCTGGAAGAAAATCAAATAAAAGGCACCGACGGTGACACAGCTGTCGGCGAAGTTGAACACCGGTGCGAAGAAGATGAAGTGCCTGCCCCCCACGAAGGGCATCCAGGCAGGCCAGTCCGCATCGATGATCGGGAAGTAGAACATGTCCACCACGCGACCGAACATCAGCGGAGCATAATCGAAGATAACACCGTAAAACAGACTGTCGATGATGTTTCCGAGCGCACCGGCGGTGATGAGGGTCAGGCCGACCAACAGGCCGTCGGGAACCAGCGGGGTGTTGTCGGTCCAAAGGGCAGGCCGGCCATCCGCATCGCGGGAGCGGCGGGCCAGGGAGAAGATCCACCAGCACAGGAAGCCGAAGAGGACCAGCCGGAAGAGGGTCAGCAGGAACTTGCCAGTCATCCCGCCGAACTTCATGCCGAAGGCCATGCCCTCGTTCTCGATGAAAAGGATCTGGAACCAGTTTCCGATGACGCTGAAATGTTCCCCAATGGACATGTTGGTCTTGACCAGGATTTTGATCACCTGATCGATCACCACCAACAGGACACCCAGCGACAGGAGCCGCAAGCCTTTCGATTTTGCAGAAGACACCGACTTCGTTCCAGTCATCACAATCGGTTAATGATTCTGCCCCTTGCGGGCAAGCATTTCCTTAGCCTTGACCGTCAGCGTAGCATGCGGAACGAGGCGGAGACGTTCCTTGGGAATCAGTTCCCCGGTCACCCGGCAGATCCCGTACGTCTTGTTCTCGATCCGGACCAGGGCAGCTTCCAGGTTCTGGATGAACTTGTACTGGCGCTGCGCCAACTGACTCGCTTCCTCCTTGGAAAGCTGGTAGGCGCCGTCGTCCTCGACTGTCTTGAAAGAGGGGGTCGTGTCCTCGATGTCGTTGCTACCGTTGTGCATGACCACCCGGCGCAGTGTGTCGTACTCCTTCCGGGCTTTCTGGAGCATCTCATTGATGATCCCCTTGAACTCGGCAAGTTCCTCGTCAGTGTAACGGGTCTTCACGCTCTCAGGCGCAATCCCTTTAACTTCTTCTTCCATACTCGACAAATTAAGGGCCACTATTGTTTCTTCAAGGCGATCCGCACTTCCCCCTCATCCCATTCAACCGGGGAAGCGTCCGCAGGCGCACCTTCCAGAGGGCCCTGCGCGACGGAAACCGCCAAGGTCTGCGCACGGAGGTAGTCTCCGTAGTCAGCCAGGGATGCAGCGATCTCGCCGGACGCCTTTTCTTCTGCAAATATACAAACTTCTATTTGATCCGTCACCTCGAATCCGCTCTCTTTGCGAAGATTCTGAATCCGGTTAACCAGTTCTCGCGCAGTGCCTTCGCGCCGGAGCGCGTCCGTCAGCGTAATATCGAGGGCGATGGTCAGCGGACCGTCAGAGGCCACGAGCCACCCGGGCATGTCCTGCGAGGAGATCTCATAGTCGCCGACGTGCAGTTCGACCGGACCGGAAGGGAGCGCAAGCGTGTAGGCCTCGCCGGCCACCTCGGCGGCCTGGACGGCGGAGATGGTGGCCTGGTCCATGGCGCCGAACGCTGCGGCGATTTCCTTCATCTGCTTGCCATACACTTTTCCGAGCGTCTTGAAGTTCGGCTTGATCTTCTTCGTGATGATGCCGGTCGTGTCCGTCAGGAACTCCACGTCCTTCACGTTCACTTCTCCGAGGATCAGGCCCTTGACCTTCTCCAGCTGCGCGCGGACGCTCTCGGACATCACGGGGATGACCATGCGGCCGAGCGGCTGGCGCACCTTGATGGAGACCTTGCGGCGGAGGGAAAGCACCAGGGAAGACGCTTTCTGCGCCAGCTCCATCCGCTCTTCCAGCGCCTTGTCCACCACCTGCCCGTCGCAATCGGGCATCGTCACATAATGGACGGACTCGGCCCCGTCGGGGACGAGGTCCAGGTAGAGACGGTCCATATAGAACGGCGCGATCGGGGCGGAAAGCTCCGCCACCGTCACCAGCACCTCGTACAGGGTCTGGTAAGCCGCCAGCTTGTCCTGCGTCAATCCGCCGCCCCAGAAACGCTTGCGGTTCAGGCGGACGTACCAGTTGCTCAGGTGGTCGCAGACGAAATCCTGGATCAGGCGGCCGGCCGTGGTGATGTCGTAATCCTCATAGGCGGCCCGTACCTGCTTCTTCAGGGTGTTCAGGAGCGAGACGATCCAGCGGTCGATCTCCGGGCGCACGGCATAGGGAACCGCCGGCGCGGCCGGATCGAAGCCGTCCACGTTCGCATAGAGCGCAAAGAAGGAATAGGTATTGTACAGGGTTCCGAAGAATTTGCGGCGAACCTCGTCCACGCCCGCCTCGTCGAACTTGAGGTTGTCCCAAGGCTGGGCGTTCGTGAGCATGTACCAGCGCAGCGCATCGGCACCGTATTTGTCCAGCTGCTCGAACGGATCCACGGCGTTGCCGAGCCGCTTGCTCATCTTGTTGCCGTTCTTGTCGAGCACCAGGCCGTTCGAGATCACGCGGCGGAACGCAGGCGTGCCGGACACCATCGTATGGATGGCGTGCAGCGTGTAGAACCAGCCGCGGGTCTGGTCGACGCCCTCGGCGATGAAGTCGGCCGTGCAGCCGAACTGTGGCTTGCCGAGATTGCGGAGCCCCTCCTGGGCATACGGCATCGAACCGGAATCGAACCAGACGTCGATCAAGTCGGACTCGCGCACCATCTTGCGACCGGTGTCGGAGACCAGGAAGATCTGGTCCACGTACGGACGGTGCAGGTCGATCCGGTCATAATTTTCCAGGGACATGTCTTCCGGATCGAAGCCCTTCTCCTTCAACGGATTGGAAGGCATGATGCCGGCGGCGACCGCCTTTTCGATCTCGTTGTACAGTTCCTTGACGGAACCGATGCATTTCTCTTCCTTCCCGTCTTCGGTCCGCCAGATCGGCAGCGGGGTTCCCCAGAAGCGGCTGCGGCTGAGATTCCAGTCCTGGATGTTCTCCAGCCACTGGCCGAACCGGCCCGTGCCGGTGGATTCCGGCTTCCAGGTGATCGTATTGTTCAGGGCGACCATCTCGTCCTTCACCGCCGTCGTGCGGATGAACCAGGCGTCGAGCGGATAATACAGGACGGGCTTGTCCGTCCGCCAGCTGTGCGGATAGCTGTGCACGTGCTTGAGCATCCGGAACAGGCGTCCGTCCGCCTTCATCATCAGGCAGAGGTCGATATCGAGGGTCGGCGCGTCGGCGGGCAGGCTGTCGTCGAAGGCATTCTTGACGAAGCGGCCGGCGTATTCCGCATAAGACGCGTCCACGTACCGGGCGGCATAGTCCGGATCCAGGTCCGCGACCGGGTAGAAGCGGCCGTCGTGGTCGACCTGCGCCTGCTTCTTCCCTTCCTTGTCGGTCACCATGATGCCGGGAACGCCGAAGGCGGCGGCCACGCGCTTGTCATCGGCGCCGAACGTCGGGGCGATATGGACGATACCCGTACCGTCCTCGGTCGTCACATAGTCGCCGGAGATGACGCGGAAGGCCTCCCCTTCCCCGTCCGGGGTGAACCAGGGAATCAGCTGGCGGTAGCGGATGCCCACCAGGTCGGCACCGGTGAAGACGCCGTCCAGCACGCGGAAAGGCACGAGCTTGTCGCCCTTCCGGTAGTCTTCCAGCGGGAGTTCCGCCGCCTTGGGGTTGAACCAGGTCCCCACCAGCGCCTTGGCCAGCACGTAGACGGCCGGCTCGCCGGTATAGGGGTTGAAGGAAAGGACGCGGACATACTCGATCTTCGGTCCCACGCAGAGCGCCGTGTTGGACGGAAGGGTCCAGGGCGTCGTGGTCCAGGCCAGCATGTACACCGGGGCGTCCGCGCCGGCGAAGAGTTTCTCGGAGGCCGCGTCACGCTCCAGCGCGAACTGGACGGTGGCGGTGGTGTCGGTCACGTCGCGGTAGCAGCCGGGCTGGTTGAGTTCGTGCGAACTCAGGCCGGTGCCGTCGGAAGGAGAATACGGCTGGATGGAGTAGCCCTTGTAGAGTAGCCCCTTGTCGTAGATCTTCCGGAGCAGGTACCACAACGTCTCGATATACCGGTTGTCGTACGTGATGTACGGATCCTTCATGTCCACCCAGTAACCGACCCGCTCGGTCATCGTCTCCCACTCGCGGGTGTATTTCATGACCTCGCTACGGCAGGTGCGGTTGTATTCCTCGACGGATATCTTCGTTCCGATGTCGTCCTTGTGGATGCCGAGTTTCTTTTCCACACCGATCTCCACCGGCAGCCCGTGGGTGTCCCAGCCGGCGCGGCGCGCCACCCGGTAGCCCGTCTGCGTCTTGTAGCGGCAGATGGCGTCCTTGATCGAACGCGCCATCACATGATGGATGCCCGGCTTGCCGTTGGCGGAAGGCGGACCTTCGAAGAACACGAAGTCCGGCGCCCCCTCGCGGAGTTCCAACGACTTCTCGAACGCATGGTTCTTCTTCCACCTGGCCAGGATTTCATTGCCGGCCTCCACCAGATCAAGCCCCTTATACTCTTTGAATGTCATAATAAATTTCTAATTTTGCATCCGGAATCACATCATTACATCCGGTATCTCCAATAAGGATGCAAAGATACACAATTCCAAAGGATTTATCAATACGGGAACCATGAACATCATTGATATCATCCTCCTGGTCTGTTTCGTACCAGCCCTCATCCAGGGGATCACCAAGGGATTCATTCCCCAGGCGGTGGCACTGCTGTCCATCATCCTGGGCGCCTGGCTCGCCTTCCGTTTCTCCGAACCTGTCGGAGCATGGCTCGGCGGATATCTGGAACTTTCCGGCGCCTGGCTCCGGGCGGCGGCCTTCGCCGTCATCCTGGTGGCCGTGTCGCTGGCCCTGAACCTGCTCGGGAAAGGGCTTGAGAAAGTACTCAAAGTCGCCATGCTGGGCTGGGCCGACAAGCTGCTCGGCGCGGTGCTGTCCTTCCTGAAAGCCTTCCTGGTCGTCGGGCTGCTGGTGATCGTCTTCGACGCGCTCAACAGCAAGTTCTCCCTCGTCCCGCAGCAGACCATCGACGAATCCGTCCTGTACGGACCGCTCAAGGACGCCGTCGACCTGGTGTTCCCCTACCTCAAAGAAATCGTAATGCACAAATGAGTGAACGGATCCTGTTCATAGAAACCTCGACCGCACGCTGCTCCACCGCCCTTTCGGAAGGCGGAGAGATCATTGCGCGGCGATACAGCGAAACGCCCCGGGCACACGCCTCCCTGACCGCCGTCTTCGTACAGGAAATGCTGGACGAGGCGGGTTGGCGCGCCGCGGACTGCGACGCCGTCTGCGTCGGAAAAGGTCCCGGCTCCTACACCGGGCTCCGCGTAGGCAGTTCCACGGCAAAAGGCCTCTGCTTCGGCGCCGGCATTCCCCTGGTGGCCGTGAGTACCCTGGAGACCTTGTTCTGGCAGGCGGTGCGTGACAACCTGGTGACGCCGGAATGCCGCTATGTCGTCCCCATGGTCGACGCGCGGCGCATGGAAGTGTACACGGCCGTCTTCTCCCCCGACGGGAAACAGCTGACCCCGACCACCGCCCGCATCGTGGACGCGGACTCGTTCCGGGCCGAACGGGAAGCAGGGCCCGTGCTCTTCCTCGGTGACGGCGCTGCGAAATGTGCGGAGACCCTCGCCGCGCCCGGTGCCTCGTTCGTAGCCTGCGAACCGGACGCCTCCGCCATGCTCGTTCCCGCCCGCGCCGCCCTGCGCGAAGGCCGGTTCGAGGACGTTGCGTATTTCGAACCGTTCTACCTCAAGGAGTTCATGACGACGGTAAGCAAAAAGAAATTATTCTAAATCAAGAAGATATGACAAAAATCGGACTTGCCAGCGACCACGCCGGCTATGACTACAGGGTACGCCTCGCGGCCCTGCTCAAAAAGAAAGGATTCGAGGTGGTGGACTTCGGCACCTACTCGAAAGAGAGCTGTGATTATCCCGACTTCGCACACGCCCTGGGCGGAGCGATCGACCGCAAGGAAGTGGACCTGGGCGTCGCCCTGTGCGGCTCCGGGAACGGCATCAGCATGACGCTGAACAAGCACCAGAGCGTCCGTGCGGCGCTGTGCTGGGGCACGGAAATCGCCCGGCTCGCCAAGGCGCACAACAACGCCAACGTGCTGGTCATGCCCGCCCGCTTCATCTCCTATTCGATGGCCACCCACATCCTCAACAGCTGGCTGAAGACCGAATTCGAGGGTGGACGCCACCAGCGCCGGATCGACAAGATTCCCGTCAAATAACGGCGCCTTGGAAATCCAGGCCCGTATCGCAGACAGAAGGTTCCTTCCGCAGACGCTCTCCCGCGACCTGGAGGCGTATCCGGAAGGAATCATCCTGCCTGTGGACAAGCCATACCGGTGGACATCGGCCGACGTGATCCGCAAACTCAAGTGGGCCGCCATCCGCCATTTCCGCAAACGGAACCTCAAAGTAGGCCATGCCGGAACGCTGGACCCGCTGGCGACCGGCGTCCTGCTCGTCTGCATCGGAAAGGCGACCCGCCTGGCGGAGGCCCTCCAGAAGGAAGGGAAGGAATACATTGCCGGCCTGTCCTTCGGGGCGACCACTCCTTCCTATGACCTGGAAAAAGCCGTCGACCACCGCTGGCCGACGGACGGCATCGACGCAGAGCGCATCCGGGAAGTCCTGCCCGGCTTCCTCGGAGAGCAGGAGCAGGTGGCCCCGCTGTTCTCCGCCAAGTCGGTGGACGGCATCCGGGCCTATGAGCTGGCCCGCAAGCAATACAAAGCGGCGCAGAAGCAGAAGACGGACACAATGGAAGATTTCGACCACACCGTTGCCGCGCAGCTGAGCCGCCAGCAGATCCGGATCGACGCCCTGGAACTGCTGTCCTTCGGAACGGACCCGGTCCCCGTCCCCGGGGAAGACCCGCTCCTGCGTCCCAATCCGAACATCGTCGTCACGGACACCTCCGGCCTGGGGCTCCCCCACGCCGAACTCCGGATCGCCTGCAGCAAAGGCACCTACATCCGGGCACTGGCGCGCGACCTGGGCGAAGCCCTGGGGAGCGGCGCCCACCTGTATGCCCTGCGGCGCACCCGCTCCGGCGGATTCTCCGCCGAAGAGGCGCTGCGCATCCCGGAAGCGCTCTCCCTGTTCGAAAAAGATTAGATTAGTCGACCAGCCGGAACCCCGGAGAGGCCCACTCGGTCATCGTCCCCTCCGCATCATAGATCAGGTAGCCCTCCAGGTCGGGGCGCGACAGGATGAACGCCTGTGCCTCTTGCAGCCCGATCACCATACAGTATGTGGCATAGGCGTCCGCCGAAGCCGCATCCGGTGCGACGATGGTCGCACTCAGCAGGGAGTGGCTGACCGGCCAGCCGGTCCGGGGATCCACCGTGTGGGAATACTTCTTCCCGTCTTTCACGTAGAATTTCCTGTAATTCCCGGACGTAACCACGCCCCGGCCGCTGCCGTCCCCGCGCCAGATCCCGTCCAGGTCGGCCCCCGGCAGCATGTTCCCGTCCACGGGACGGTCAACGCCGATGCTCCACGGCCGGCCGGCTTCGTTCACGCCTTCGCAATAGATTTCGCCGATGTTCACGAGCATGTCCTTTACGCCCAGCGAATGAAGATAGTCGGCAATGCGGTCGCAGGAGTACCCCTGGGCGACAGCGTTAAAGTTCAGCCGCGGGCGGATGCCTTCCCGCACGGGACGCATCCGGTCGTCGAGCACATGCATCCCGCAGGCGCCCAGCAGGCTGTCGATCCGCTCCTGGGAGGGAAGCGAATCCGTCGTGAAACCGAACCCCCAGGCATCGAAGAGCGGTCCGGCCGCCACATCCAGCGCGCCGCCGGTCTCCTCGAAGAAATGCCGTGACAGGGCATAGATATCCCGCAGCATGGGATCGTCGCCGTCGTGCTCGCCGCGGTTGTACCGGCTCAGGACCGAGCCCTGGTTGTACCCCGAAAGCGTCGTATCGATCCGCTGCAGAATCCCTTCGATCTGCGCATGTACCTGCGCAGGACGGAGGGACACCCCGTCCAGGTTCGCCTTGACGGTATACGTCCCGCCCTGGGCGTAGCCGGTCAACGTCACATAACCCTGGCGGTGGCAGGAAAGCAGCGCCGCGAGCAGGATTACGGGAAGGAGCCGGAAAAACAATTTCATCGTCCGCATGGTTCTCTGATTGACACGCATCTTTGCAAAAATAGCGAAAAAACACGGAGCTGCTCCCGCTTGGACTGTTTTTTGCTGGAAGGACATCGTTATTTCCGCAGAAAATGCGATATTTGCATAATGTGACAACATCACTCCGATGAAAATGAAACATAGAAATACCCTATTGCCCCTCATCGTCCTGCTCTGCGTGCTGGCCGCCGGCTGCAAGAAGAAAGACGAAGAGACGAAGTTCCGATACCTGACCGGCCTGCCCACCTTCTCGATGCCGCAGTACGCCACGATGAACCAGACCTTCACGGTGACACCCGCCAAGGTCACGAATCCGGACGGCGGAGGGTACGGCTATTACTGGAAGACTTCCTGGGAGAACAAGAACGATACGACCAAGACGGTCGACAGCTCTTCCGACGGGTCCTACACCTTCACGACGCCCTCCGAGATCGGCGAATACACGGTGACCTGCGTCGTCTTCGCCGACGGCTTCAGCACCTCTTCCAGCCGTTCGACGGTCTACGTCATCGACACGGAACTTGGGACCACCATCACGGACGACGGCATTGCCCCGGCCGATCCGCAGATGACCGACCCGCGCGACGGCAAGGTCTATTACACCACGACCGTCGGCAGCCAGATCTGGATGCGCCAGAACCTCGGCTATGACGGCAGCGGCATCCCCTACCTCGCCAGCACGGCCATGGACCACCTGTTCGGCCGCTTCTACACCTGGGAAGAGGCAAAGGCGGCCTGTCCGGACGGATGGCACCTGCCCACCGACGCGGAATGGAAGGAACTGGCCCAGACGCTCTCCGGCGGGACCTTCACGGAAGGAAAGACCTACACGGACGTCGCCGGCAAGCTCATGGCCAACGCCAAATTCCTGGGCACCCGCATGTGGGAATACTGGCCCCAGGTCGACATCACCAACGAGAGCGGCCTGTCAGTGATTCCCGTCGGGTACTGCGTCGAAAGCGGCCGTTCGCGCTTTGTGGGGCTGAACAGCTATGCGGCCTTCTGGACGGCCGACGGAAGCGACGGGATGGGTCTGTACCGCTACCTGTACGTGGACAAGAACGACCTGTTCGCCGGAAGGGGTGACAACGATTCCTTCCGCACCACCGTCCGCTGCGTGAAAGACTGAAATAACTAACGGAGATCGGTCACGACGTAATTGGCGCCGAAGGCCGAAGCGGAGAAGCGGAACGGCGCCAGGTCATCCGACGCAGGCGCGAATTTCCAATGACTGAGCAGGAACACCGTAATGGAGCCGTCTTCCATCGTGAATTCGGCGCCGAGCATCTCGGCCTTGTCGGAAGCGAAATACAGTTTCAAAGACTCGATCTCGGAGCCCGCCACCGTGGCGGAGTCGTCGAGCGGCTTCAACACCGACTGCCGGACCCCCTTGCCGCGGAAGGTCGCCTTCCCGGATGACACCTCACGGAAGGCCTTGTCGACCGCGACGACGAGCAGGGCGGGATTGGCATAGAAATCGGCGCCGGAATCATCCACGGGCTCGATCACAGCCTCCTCTCCGTCCGTATCCACCGTCCACCGGGTCTTTCCGTCACAACGGATGTCCAGCCCGTTGCCCTCCACCCGGAAGGCATCTCCCTGCAGGAGGACGTTCCCCGAGCCCTCCATCTTCGTCCGGCCGGCCGGCACGGAAAAAGAATAGTCGAATGAAACGCGGGACACGGAGGCCTTCTTCAGGAAATCCTGCAGGACCCCCTCCTGCGCCCGCAGGGGCAAGACTCCAGGAATGGCTGCCAGGACGAGCAGCGCGAAAAGGGAAACGAGTTTCTTCATCATGACTGCGTGAGATTGCACAAGCCGTGCCAAAGGGAAATCTTACTTCAGGAAGGCCGCCAGCTTCTCTTCCAGCTCATCGAGGCTGCCGATGAGCACGGCGCGGGGCTTCGACCCTTCCTGCGGTCCGACGACGCCGGCCGCCTCCAGCTGGTCCATGACACGGCCCGCCTTCGCGTACCCCATGCCCAGGCGGCGCTGCAAGTCGGACGTCGAGCCCTTCTGCGTCATCACCACCATGCGGGCCGCCTCCTCGAAGCGTTCGTCCAGGTTCTTCATGTCGATCATGCCGCCTTCCTCGTCGGTGCTGTCCCCTTCCGGGGCCGGCAGATAGTACGGCGTATTGTAGCACTGGCGATACTTGTTCTGGTCGCCGACGAAGCGGGTCAGGCGCTCGATCTCCGCATTGCCGATAAGGGCGCATTGCACGCGCTCCGTCTCCACGCCCGCGTAGTAAAGCATGTCGCCGCGGCCGATGAGCTTTTCGGCGCCCGGCGCGTCGAGAATCGTGGAGGAATCCACCCGGGAAACGGTGCGGAAAGCGATGCGGGTCGGGAAATTGGCCTTGATCATGCCGGTAATCACATCCACGGAGGGACGCTGGGTCGCCAGGATGACATGGATACCCGCGGCACGGCCCTTCTGGGCGAGGCGGATGATGGACGTGGTGATGCTGCGCGCAATCGCCTTGGCCTCTCCGCCGGCGCCGACCGACATCGTCAGGTCGGCGTATTCGTCGATGACCGTCACCAGGTACGGCATGAAACGGTGCCCGTCCGTCGGAAGCAGGTGGCGGCTCTTGTATTTCTCGTTGTACTGGCTGATGTTCTGGACGTAAGCCTTGCTCAGCAACTCGTACCGTTCATCCATCTCGATACAGAGGGAACGGAGGATGCGGTCGGCATCCTTCGCGGTCTTGACGATGGACTTGCTGCGCTCCTCATCACCGTCCGCGGCGTCGGGCAGCACGGCCAGATAGTGCCTCAGCAGCCGCTCGTAAGCGGAAAACTCGACCATCTTCGGGTCGATGAAGACGAACTTCAGTTCGGACGGATGCTTCGAATACAGCAGCGAGGCGACGATAACGTTCAGTCCCACGGACTTGCCTTGCTTCGTCGCACCGGCAACGAGCAGGTGCGGGGCGTCCGCCAGATCGAAGACCTTCACTTTCTGCTGGATGGTGAATCCGATGGCGACAGGCAGTTCCGCCTTGCTCTCGCGGAAAGCGTCGTCGTTCAGCACGGCGCGGAGCGGCACGATGGACGGCCGGTCGTTGGCCACCTCGATACCCACCGAATCCGGCAGTGTCACGACACGGACGCCGCGGGCATGCAGGTAGATGCCGATATCCTCCTGGATCCGCTTGATGTCGGCGATCTTGACGCCGGGAGCCGGATAGACTTTATAAAGGGTAACCGTCGGACCGACGACAGCCTTCACGTCATTGACCTGGATCCGGTAGTTCTCCAGCGTCATGCGGATCTTGTTGTTGTTGCGCGTCAGTTCTTCGTTCGACACGTCCTGGCGGGAAGAGACGTACTCCTCAAGGAGTTCCAGCGACGGGAACTTGTAGTCCGGCAGGTCGGCACGGTTGTCGATCCGCGGCAGTTCTTTCTTGACTTCGGTGGACAGGCCTTCGCCGCGTTCGATCTGCATCCCGGTTCCTTCGGCAGACGCCGGAGGCGTGACAGGGGCAGGACCGGATGCCCGCACCGGTTGGTTCTGATGCGAGTGGAGCCAGGCCGTCGCCGCACCGCCGCCGGACGTACCGGCAGGAGCGGACACAGGGGGCGTTTCCGGGATGGGTTCCGGTTCCGGTGCCGGGGCTGGTTCCGGCTCGGGTTCCGGCTCCGAAGCAGGAATCGTTTCGGGCTCCGCAACCGGAGCGGTTTTCACCGGCCGGTGCGGACGCTTCGCCACGGCAGGTTCTTCCACGGCTCCGGCTTCTCCCCGCCCGAGCGCGGTCAGCCAGCGCGAGAAGCGCTTGCTCACCAGGAAGAGCCACCCCACGAGCAGGAGCAGCAGAAGCAGCCCGGTCAGGAAGGTGCCGAAACAACGGATGGAGCCTTGCACCAGGGTGTCGCCGCACTCTCCGCCGAGGCCGCCGCCGAAGACGTTCGTCAGGCCCGTCACCGTCGACACGAACGCCAGCAGCAGCGAGGCCAGCAGCGCACCGGAGACCGTGACAAGCAGCGTCTTGAGCATCGAATGGTGCCAGCGTCCGAACAGGAGGCGGACCGCCACCGCGAAGAGGATGACCACCAGGATGAAACTGCCCAGGCCGAAGCAACGCCGGACCAGGAAATCCGCCCAGCGGAAACCGATGGAACCGGCGGAATTGTCTGCAGCGGCGGTGCTGTCCAGCACCGCGAGCGTCCGGAGGCTCTGGTCGGAACGCCAGGTGAACAAGTAGGAGAAGGAAGACAGAAGCGTGAACACGGCGAACACGGCGACCGCCGCACCGGTAATCCAGATCAGCCGCTGCTTGTCATCGTCGTCCATGTCGCGCCAGAATGTGAACAGTTTCATCTTCCTGCTTGACTTTCAATAAATTACTTGCGCTTCCGCCCGTTCTTCCGCTGGTTCTTGTGGCCGCCGCCCTGCCCCATGTTGAGGTTGAGGCCGGGACGGGCGAAATTCGAATCGAAGGAGATCTTCGAGAGCTCCAGGTCCTCGGGGACATGGATCCGGTACTCGGACATCCGCTCGATGTCGGCGAAGATCGTCTCGTCGGCCACGCTGTCCTTGTTCCAGATCAGGTACTGCTGCCGCATGTAGATGGCCAGCGAACGGATCATCGCCCGCTTGGTGTCACCTTCCGGTTCCTGGGCCACCAAGTCGATCATGCTTTCGATGTTGCGGCCGTAGTGGTTGGCCTTGATGGGGCGCTTCTTGAGCGGGATCACCATCGGGCGGGCCAGCCGCTCCTCGGGCTGCGGCATCGGATAGGGGGCGTCGATGTCCAGGTCGTAATCCGCGATCATGAACAGGTGGTCCCACAGCTTCTGTTCGTAGTTGTCCTGCGAATGCACCTGCGGATTGAGGATTTCCATCGACTTGACCACGGCGCGGGCTTGTTCGCTCCGTTTGGCCCGGTCGGGAATCGCTTTCAGTTCCTCCACCATCGACCAGATGTTGCGGCCGTACTCCGGCATCCGAAGCTTGTCCAGTTCGGTATTGTAATAGAGCTTTACGGTCTTGTCATTCGCTTCCATACACTCAATATCTTTTCCAAATATGCAAATATATAAAAAAGATCGGACAAGTCCTTTCCACTGGAAAGATATCCGTCAACTTCCCCGGACGATCCGGTCGGAAGGGACATACCAGAGGACCGTATCCACCTGCGCGTAGCCCATCCGGCGGTAAATGTCGGCATACCGGGCCACCTGCCGCGCATAAGCGGGCCGCTCCGCACCGAACTTGTAATCGATCACGGTCACCCGGCCGTCGCGGATCACCACGCGGTCCGGACGGTACTCCTGCCCGTCGGTATCGATCAGCGTCGTCTCCGCCAGCACCTGCGCCCCACCGGCAGGGAACCACTCGGGATGGGCCGCAATCCGGGCGGCGAGCAGCTCCTGCGCGTCGCCGGCCTGCGCACGGTCGAGATCGCCGCGGGAAAACGCCGCCTCCACCGCCCCGGGCAGGTCGCCGGGAACGATGACGGAAGACAGGATCCCGTGCAGGACGATGCCGTTGCGGCGCGGCCGGAGTGCGGCATCCGCCGAAAAGAAGTCGACCGCGTCGGCGCTGAACTTCAACCGGCCGCGCACCCGCACGTCCTCCTCCTCGGTGCCATCCTCCGGATTCAGGGGCCAGGAGACGAAGGACGCATCCTGGCGCTCGGCCCGGGTTTCCCGTTTGCGGAGGGCGGAGAACTCCGGGAACGCGCCCTTCCGGTAGACGACGGTGCCGTCTTCCGCCTGCTCCTCCCCGAAGCCGGAAACGGCGCCTTCGCGATCGAGGTAGGAACGCAGGATCATGGCGCAGTTCTTTTCGCCCGCCTCCGCGGTAGAAATGACCGTCAGCGCACCCGAAGGCCGTGTCAGGGCCACGTACAGCAGGTTCAGGTTATCGATGTACTGCATCCGCAGCTCCTCCAGGTACTGCCGGTCGAACAAGGTGTTCAGCGAAGTGCCCGACAGGTTCACATCGAAGGCCGCAGGAGGCATCGGTGCGAAGGGCGTCCCCTCCGTATGGAGGACCGACCACCGGTTCCCCTGCCGGAACAGGGTCATTTTTTCTACGTAAGGGAAGATGACATAGGGGAACTCGAGCCCCTTCGCCTTGTGGATGGTCATCACGCGGACGGCATCGGCATCTGCCGGTGAACTTACCGACAGTTTCGACTCCTTCTCCTTCCAGTACTTCAGGAAGGCATCCGGGGCATGGCCGTTGAGCGAAGTGAAGTCTTGGACGACGTCCATGAAAGCGAACAGATAACGCGACTCGCGCGCCACGGCCTCCTTTCCCTGCCGTTTCTCCAGCAGGCGGATCAGCTGCTCGCACAAGTCGGGCAGGGAGCGGTACCGGAGCGACAGGGCATCCAGCCCGGACTGCCTGGCCAGCCAGGACCCGACGGTGTCTTCCGGGTTGCCGACGCAGGAAATCAGCGAGACCAGCTGGCGGACCATCGGCGAAGACGACAGGCACAACGCCTCGTCGGAAAGGACTTCGATGCCCGCTTCCGCCAGGAGGGCTGCCACATGCTTGCCCTGGTCGTTTTCCCGGACGAGGACGGCGATGTCACCGGGGCGTGCCCCGGCTTCGAGTGCCTCGCGGACCGCATCGATCAGGTATCCGTCCTGCCTGTCGGCTTCGGTGAAGACGAAGGAAAGCCGGCCGTCGTCATCCGAGACGCGGCAGACTTTCTGCGCGGAGCGCTCTTCGCCGTCGTCGTCGCGCACGCCGACATCGTACAGCCGGGCGATGCCGGCGGCCCCGTCATGGCCATACAGACGGTCGAGTTCGCCGGCCGCAAAGGCAAAGAAACCGTTGTTGAAAGCGACGATGTTCCGCAGGCTGCGCCAGTTGCCGCGGAGCACATCGTCGGCATGGTCCGGAAACGCCCGGCCGACCTCTTCCGCCATCAGTTTCCAGTCGGAGTTCCGCCAGCGGTAGATGCTCTGCTTCACGTCGCCTACGATCAGGTTTCCGAACCCCTGGGCGTCGCTGTTCGCGATCAGCGGGCGGAAGTTGTCCCACTGGATACGCGAAGTGTCCTGGAATTCGTCCAGCAGGAAATGGTCGTATCGGACGCCCATCTTCTCATAGACGAACGGCGTGTCGGAGCCGTCGATGATCTCACGCAGGTGGTGGTTCGCATCGTCCAGGCAGACGACGTTCTTCTCCCGCACCAGGGTGTCAAACTCATGCAGGAGCTCCGTCAGGATGCCCAGGTCGCTGATCTGCCGGGAAAGGGCCAAGGCCGTATTGAAGTGTTTCCTCCCGACCTCATACGCGGAAATCAGCGCCAGTACCGGCGGCATCAGGGACCCTTCGGCCGACGCCGCCCGCGCCTTGTCCGCGTTCTTCCACCAGCATCCATAGTCCGGCGCGTCCCGCGGGAACGTCGACGTGAAAGCAGGCAACGGATCGCCCGGCTGCAGGGAGAGGAATCTGGAGACGTTTTTCGAAATGATTCCGTGGCTGGTCTCCTCCATAGCGAATCCAGCGGCGGCAAAGGCATCACGCACCGCGGCGGCCGAAGTGCGGAGGGTCTCCAAGGTATCGTCCATCACCTTCCGGCACAAGCGGCGGAGGGCCCGCAGGGAATCGCGGGAATAGGCCGCCACGCCGATGCCGTTCTCTTCCCGGCAGTTCCGCAGTTCCTCCGACATCAGGCGTCCGGCCATGTCGGAAAGGTGCCTGAGCAGGCTGTAGCGCTCGCCCTTCCCGATCTGTTCCATGGCCATGTCGCTCAGCCAGTCCAGCAGCGAGCGGTCCTGCTCGGAGACCGAGTCCAGCACGCGCGAGACGCTTTCCTCCACGAGAGAGGGACGGTCGAGTTCCACCTTGTAGGAAGAATAGATGCCCAGTTCATGCGAGAAAGCCTTGAGCGTCTGCTGGAAGAAGCGGTCGATCGTGCTGACGGAGAAGGCGCCGTAGTCATGCAGCAGGTTGCTGAGCACACGGGCCGCCTTCTGCTGCAGCGCTTCCGCAGAAGGGAAGTCCGAAGGGACGAAATCCTTCAGGTAGTGCGAGCCGGCAGGATTGGAGGCCAGTTGGTGCAGTTCCTCCAGGATCCGGTTCTTCATCTCGTCTGTCGCCTTGTTCGTAAAGGTGACGGCCAGGATATGGCGGTAGGCCGTATCCGACGGGTTGCACAGCAGCAACCGGATGTATGTGCGGGTCAGATGGTAGGTCTTGCCGGACCCGGCCGAGGCTTTCAGGATCGTAATCATCTTCCACAAATCTTTTTGAAGGCACACATGCCGCAGGTCTTTTCATCGTCTGTCCGGCGGAAACCGACCTGCGGATCGACCAGTTCGGCGAGCAGGCCGTGCAGTTTCTCCTCCACCAGGGAAATGAAGGTGGGATCGGCCGGCACGTCCTCCGCCGGCTTGACGAAGAGCCGGGACGGCTGGTAAATAGTATTGACCAGCCGGGCATCTTTCACGGCCGGGTCGCGGGCGACCATCTTGTCGTACAGGAAGACCTGGAAGGCGATCTTGGGACGTTTCTGGTTGTCCGCGCCGAAAAGCTTCTCCGCAATGCCGGCGGCCTTGTCCGGGGTGATGCCGATGTCGTCGTCCGTCACCATGCCGGTCTTGTAGTCGACGACACGCACCTCGCCGGGCAGGAAACTGTCCATGCGGTCCACGAAACCGATGAACCGGAATCCGTCCATCTCCATCGTGAAACGCCGTTCCAGGCCGAGGATCCGGAAGGAAGGCATGCCGGAACGCTCGAGGCGCTCCAGGTCACGCTCCAGGGTCTTGACCACGTATTGGACGATGACGTTCTCCGTCACGAGGTCGCTGCCCCGCACCTCCACCGTGCGCAATTCCGAAAGGATGAGCGAACGGACCCGCGCCTTGATATCGGCCTTGCGCGCAAGCCACGTGCGCAGGTAGGCGGCGTCCACTTCCCGGAGGCGGTGCTTCATCGCCGCGACGGCCTCATCGTCATGGACCGGGAACGCAGGATCCATTGCCTCAGGGCCCAGGTAGAGGGCCTGCATCGTGGCGTGGTAGACATTGCCGACCATGCTCGCATCCAGGTCCTCGGACACCTCATCCTCCTCCGTCAGTCCGGCCACGCGGGCATAGTAGAACTGGGCGGGACAATCCAGGTACGACTTCAGGCTGGACGCCGACAGGGTCAGCTGCCGGATGGCCTGGATGTCCTGTTCCGTCTTGGGGATCTCCGGCTCCGCACCGGCGCCGGGCTGCGCCTCCGCCGCCACGAAACGGTGCCGGACCGGCAGGTTGAAATGGTAGGAAAGCTGCTTGATGAAACGGCTCTCCTCCCCCGTCCTGACACCCTCCGTCCGGGAATCGTAGATCAGGTAGACCTGTTCGGCCCGGGCGACCATCCGGTAGAAATAATAGGCCCAGACCGCGTCCTGGTACTCGTACGTAGGCAAGTCGAATCCCTTGCGCAGCTCCGGCGGGATGAAAGAAGCCTTCTGGCTGCGGCGGGGGAAGATTCCCTCATTGCAGGAAAGGATGAACAGGCGCCGGAAATCGAGCGAACGGGTCTCCAGAGGCCCCATGATCTGCAAGCCGCGGAGCGGTTCCCCGTTGAAGGGGACCGACACGGAAGAGAGGAGGTTGTCCAGCAGCCGGAAAAAGGTAGCCGGCCGGATCTCCATCTTCCGCTCGCGCAACTGGCCGACGGCCCGGTAGGCGGCGAGCGCGAAATCCAGTTCCACGGCGAGGGCCGGATCCTCCCGCAGGCCTTCCGCCACCGTCCGGAGCAGGTCCTGCAGGTAGACGCAGAGGGCATCGACGCCCGCTGCAGACGCATCCTTCGGCGCGACGGCCACCGGAACGAAGAGGCTGTCCAGCAGCGGATGGCCATGCAGGTCTGCTTCCGGGATATAGTATTTCCGGGCAGCCTTGACCCTGGCGACCAGCGCGTGCACCGCTTCATCGCCGGCCGTCAGCCGGCGGAAGATGCCTGACGAGAAGAGCGACCACACCTGTGCATGGTAGAACATCCAACCGCCGGAGCCGGAGTCGGGGCGAAGGTGCAACTGCATCGCCGCCACCCCCGTCAGGAAGCCGTAGACGGCCGTGTTCCGCATCGGATAGCCCATCGTCACGTTGATATCGGCGATCTGCGGCGGGATCGCATTGAGGAGCGGTTCCAGGAGCGATTCGTCCGGGAGCACCACCGCGGTGTCGGCGCCGTCGCCCAGGAGGGCCGGGACGATCTTGGCCTGCGCGACGGCGGACGGGGCGCTGATCGCCTCGAACGCCGGGATCCCGACCCCGTCCGAATCCGGCTGGAACGCCGGCGGGAAATCGTCCAGGTTCTGACGCATGTAGAACGAAGACTTGTTGAGCGGATCGGCGATCATCTTCCCGGGGAAATCCCAGCAGAACTCCGCCAGGCCCGCCTTGTGCACGGCCTTGAGCACGGCCCGCTCGCTTTCGCTCAGGGCGTTCAAGCCGACGAAGACATAGCGCAGGCCCGGGCCGAAGGCGGCGTCCATCGCCGGCGTCGTCCCGTCCCCGCGCAGCCGCGCGACGGCCTGCCGGTAAACCATCCCTTCATAGGCCATCCCCTTCTCCTCAAGCCGGGCACGGAACGAGCGGTACAGCGGGAAAAGCAGGTTCCAGATCCGCAGGAAGCGTTCCTTCACGCCGGGCTTCTCCGCATCCAGGTCGACGGTCAGTGCCCCGTCCGAACGGAAGTTGCCCACGAAATGGAGGATCGCCTCGCGCTGGTGCTCCGTCAGGTAGGAGAAATCGTCCTGGAGCGACTTGAAATCCGCCACGTTGGTGAAGAGGCGTTCGGCGTCGACCAGGTACTTGTCCACGTCGTCGAAGTCGCTCAGCAGCACGTCCCCCCAGAAGATGAAATCATCGAGGGATTCCGAGCCGGGCAGCAGGGCCTTGTAACAGGGGTACAGTTCCAGCAGCAGCGTCACGCGGTCCGTGGCGGCGTTTCCGCCGAGACGGCACAGGAAATCCCTGATCTCAAGCATTTTCGGTGCGATGACCGGCACCCCCGAGGCACGGACTTCGTCGGCCAGGTACTTCCGGAAAAACACCTGCGACCGCTTGTTGGGAAAGATGAAGCACCAGCGGTCCAGGGGGATTTTCGTCCCGTCCGGCGCCGTTTTCCCGGCATAGTGCCGGACGACTTGCTGAAGGAATGGTTCCATTTGTCTGTTTATTTCCTTATAAATATACGACGATTCTTTCGCATTCTTGCTAAAATAATTGGAAAAACGGCTCTTTTCATTACCTTTGCTTCCAAAGGTTCCCTAAAGGATGGGAAACCGGCAAACAATAGAAAGAATCAGTTTATGAAAAAGAAATTCAGATGCCTCGTCTGCGGTTTCGTCTATGAAGGCGAAAACCCGCCCGAAAGATGCCCCCAGTGCCATGTTCCCGCGAGCAAGTTCGTTGAAATCACGGAAGAAGAAGGCGCCCCGAAGTGGGCCTGCGAGCACCACGTCGGCGACGGGAAGGTCGAAGACGCCGAAGTCCTCGAAGGGCTCCGGAACGATTTCCGAGGCGAATGCACCGAAGTGGGCATGTACCTGGCGATGAGCCGCCAGGCCGAACGGGAAGGCTATCCCGAGATCGCCGAAGCCTTCAAGCGCTATGCGTTCGAGGAGGCAGAGCACGCCGCCAAGTTCGCCGAACTGCTCGGCGAAGTGGTGTGGGACACCAAGACCAACCTGGAGAAACGCTACCAGGCGGAAGCGGGCGCATGCGAGGGCAAACTGGCCATCGCCATGCGGGCGAAAGCCCTCGGCTACGACGCCGTCCACGACACCGTCCATGAAATGGCGAAGGACGAAGCCCGCCACGGTGCCGGCTTCTACGGCCTGCTCAAGCGCTATTTCGGCAAATAATCCGGTCGGACAGAACCCACGCGTCCGGTCACCGCGCCACGTCCACGAAGACGGGCAGGTGATCGGACGCGATCGTTACGTCCCCGTCCGCGAAATGGGCGCACACCGCGCCGTCGGTGCGGTGCACCTTCGCCCGGTTGTTCAGCACGAGGACATAGTCGATGCAGATGTGCGGTTCGTCGGACGGATAGGTCGGCTCCGTACCGCTGAGCACCGTGAAATGCTTTTCCAGCTCACGGAGCGGGGCGCTGCCCGGCCGGTCGTTCATGTCTCCGAGCAGGAAGACCGGCTTGCGCGAACGGCCGTACCGCGCCGTAAGGGCTTCGGCGATACGCCGTGCGCCCTCCACACGGGAGGCCTCGGAGATATGGTCCAGATGGGTGGACGCGATGACATAACGCCGCGTTTCCGCGACGACGCAGACCCGCGGTTCCGATCCGTCCCCCCGGGGGATGGGGATTGCGAAGGTCCGGCGGATCCGGTCGCGGCACACCAGTCCGCTGCCGTAACCGCCGCCGGCATAGGGCATCGCGCTGCGGAAGGCATAGTGCCAGCCGCCCAGGAGGTCCGCCAGGCGGGCTGCCTGGAAGACGCCGTGCCGCGCATTGCAGCTGTCGAGCTCGTTCAGGGCCACCGCATCGGCCCCGGCTTCGCGGACCATCGCGGCCACCATCGGCGAACTGTCCTCCATCGACTTTCCGAAGGCGCCTACGTTGTACGTCATCAGGCGGAGCGTTCCACGCCCCTTCGCCGGGAATGCACCCCCCTGCCCGAAACAAAAAGGCATGGCCGCGCACAGCACGGCCACACCGGTCAAAAGCTTCCTGAGCATACGCATGCGCCTATTTCACGCCGAACCGGTAGATGCAGGTGTGCGTATACTTCTCGCCGGGACGCAGGGTAATCTGCGGGAAGGCGGGCTGGTTGGGAGAATCCGGGAAGAACTGGGTCTCCAGGGCCAGCGCAGAGCGGTATTCGATGGGTTTCCCGTTCTTGGCGACACCGCCCTTGCCGTTGAAGAAATTGCCGCTGTAGAACTGCATGCCGGGCTGGTCGGTCAGCACCTCGATGCAACGGCCGCACTCCGGATCCCACACGGTGCAGACGGAACGGACCGAGCCGGCAGGGCCGTCCAGGACCCAGTTGTGGTCGTAACCGCGGGCATTCTTCAACTGCACGTTGCCTTCCTGGCCGATCCGCTCGCCGATGCGGTGCGGCTCCCGGAAATCAAACGGCGTTCCCTCCACGCTCTCGTTCTGTCCGAGCGGGATACTCAGGGTATCGATGGGCGTATAGGCGCTGGCGGCGATCGTCATGATGTAGTCCTCCACCGTGCCGACGCCCTCTCCGCGCAGGTTGAAGAAGGAATGGTGGGAGATGTTCACCGGCGTGGCCTTGTCGGTCGTCGCACTGTACTCCACCTTGAAGCAGCCGTGTCCGAGGGAGTAGGTCATTGTGATGTCCAGGTTGCCCGGGAAGCCTTCCTGGCCGTCCGGACGGAGATAATGCAGCACGATGGAAGACGCATCGGCGCTGACCACGTCCCAGACCACGTTGTCCAGGCCGAGATAGCCGCCGTGCAGGGTGTTCACCTTGTTGTCGTTGGCGGGGACGGTGTACGTCTGTCCGTCGAGCGTAAAGGAGGCGCCGCCGATGCGGTTCGCGACCGGGCCGACGCAGGCACCGAGGAACCGCTCGCCCTTCGGGTCGGTATATTCGTGCAGCGAGGCGCGGCCCACGACGATGTCGGCCATCTCGCCGTTCTTGTCAGGCGTGAAAAGCGACACCACGCGGCCGCCGAAATTGGTCACCTGCATCGTGAGGTCGCCGTCGGCGAGGGTGTAGAGTTTCACCGGGTTGTTGTTGATGGTGGAATCGAATTTTTCCGCGGGAATGAGGGCCAGTCCACCCTGGGGATGACCGCAGGAGAAAAGCATCAGCGCGGATGCCGCGCAAAGAAGGATCTTTTTCATGGTCGGAGGTTATTTTCTGGCGGGACGCTTGAAGCCGTCGGCCGTCGCGCGGGCCGCCATGTTGTCGATACGGGTCTGGGTGGCAGGATGCGAGGAGAACAGCGTGCCGATCGAGCCGGAAGCGCCCTGCGTTCCGGAAGCGGTGCCGCCGGAAGAGAGGGCCTGCAGGGTCTCGAAGGCCATCGCCATCGCCCAAGGGTTCTTGCCGGCCGCCTTCAGGAATTCGTAGCCGAAATCATCCGCCTCGCTCTCCTGCTTGCGGGAGAACTTGGCGCTCATCAGCGTCTCGCCGAGGTCGCCGAGCTGGGATGCGGTCAGGACGGCGACGGTGCCGCCGGTGGAGACGATGGCGTCCCGCACGGCCGACGTCAGCAGCGCCTGCTGGAACTGCTTTTTCGAGTGCTTCAGGGCGACATGGCCGATTTCGTGGCCGACGACGCCGAGCACCTCGTCGTCCGTCATCGCGTCGAGCAGGCCGGTATAGATGCGCACATTGCCGTCTGCACAGGCGAAAGCGTTGACATCCTTGGTCTGGTAGACTTTGAACGTGAGGGGAACGCCGTCCACTTCGGTGAGCCGGGAGGTCATCTTGCGGACCCGCTTGACATAGGGGCTGCTTTCGGGCAGGACGGTATTCTGGGCGTCGAGCTGGGCGACGTACTGCGAAACGTACGCCTGGATTTCGGCGTCGCTCAGGGATGCGGCCTGGGCGAGCTTGGCACCGCCCTGCAGCAGGTAGGCAGGATTGAAATTCGCGCAGGAGGCCAGCATTGCAGCCGCCAGCACCAAAGTGAGGATTCTTTTCATATCACAGAATACTAAAATGCTCTACATCAGTTTCTATCTTGCAAATATAGAAAATAAAAGATACGTATGACGCGAAAAACCGATATCTTTGCCGAGAAAAAAAAGACAAAGGAAATGGAGCGACTGCTGGAGAAAACCGTGGAAATCGTGCGCGGTGCTGCCGGACGGATGGTCCGCAGCGGATTCGAAGTCATGGAAAAAGGCGACCTGACCAACCTGGTCACCTCTTCCGACCTGGCCGTCCAGCACTTCCTGACCGGCCGGCTGGCAGAACTGCTGCCCGGATGCGGTTTTCTCTGCGAAGAGGAGGACTTCCGCGACGAAGCGCACGAATACGTCTGGATCATCGACCCCATCGACGGCACGGCCAACTATGCCCGCGGCATCGCCGACTGCTGCATCAGCGTGGCGCTGACCCGGAACGGTGTCCTGCAGCTGGGCGTCGTCTACAGCCCGGCGAGGCAGGAACTCTACACCGCCCTCGCCGGAAAGGGAGCCTGGTGCAACGGCCGGCGGATCCGGGTCTCGGACCGTCCCTTCGAGGACGGCCTGTTCTGCACGGCGATGAGCACCTACCGGAAGGAATTCGCAAAGACCTGCTCGGACATCATCTTCGACGTGTACATGCAGAGCAACGACACGCGGCGCTTCGGTTCCGCAGCCCTGGAACTGTGCATGATGGCCGCCGGCATCATCGAACTGTACTTCGAGATGCGCCTGCAGCCGTGGGACTACGCCGCAGCGGGATTGATTCTCCGGGAAGCGGGCGGCACCCTCTGCAGTTTCGACGGGGCGTTCCCCTCGCTGGAGAAAGCCTCGATGGTCATTGCCGCCAATTCGCAGGCGTCCTGCAAGCGTCTCCTGAACACCGTCCACCGGCACCTGGACGCGCTCCCCTACTGACCTTCCTTACTCCGATACGGGACGGATTTCCTTGCCGAAGGGGAAGACCGACATCAGCGCCATCCGGAAATGCTGGAGGCCGAAAGGGATGCCGACGATGGTGATGCAGAAGACGAGGCCGCAAATCAGGTGCACGAGGGCCACTTCCCACCATCCCAACAGAATCCACAGCAGGTTCATGACGATCGACACGCAACCGGGCTCCCCCGGCTTGTTCACCAGTTCGCGGCCGAACGGCCAGAGCGCATATTCTCCCAACTTGAAAAGCTGGATGCCGAACGGGATGCCGATGATGGTGCAGAAGAGCACGACTCCGACCAGGAAGTAGATCAGGGCGACGACCAGCCCGCCCAGGATCAGCCAAAGGATGTTTCCGATGCCTTTCATCCGTTTCTTACGATTTCAGTACAGTTTCCGATGCGTAAAGATACGTATTAAAATCAAATGATTATCTTTGTACATACATCAATCCCTCGAAATATGAGCATCCGACATCTTTCCGGAGCAATCGCTCTCCTGCTGTGCGCAGCGCTGGCATCCTGCACGCGTCCGGCGGCCGCCGACCCGACGGCCCCGCAAACCCTTGCCGAGAACTTCCAGACCCCGCCGGATGACGCCCGGCCGGGCGTCTACTGGTATTTCATGGACGGCAACTTCTCCAAAGAAGGCATTACCAAGGACCTGGAAGCGATGCGCGACCAGGGCATCGGCTACGTCGTCTTCCTGGAAGTGAACGTGGGTGTCCCCCGCGGGCACATCGACTTCATGAGTCCGGAGTGGCTGGACATCTTCGGCCATCTGGTGCGCGAGTGCAAGCGGACCGGAATCAAGATCGTCCTGGGCATCGGCCCCGGATGGACCGGCAGCGGCGGCCCCTGGGTCAAAGGCGAGCAGTCCATGCAGCACCTGGTGGCATCCAGCACGCAAGTCAAGGGTGGCAGCGAAGTCTCCGTCAAACTGGAGGTTCCCGCCCCGAACCGGCCGTACTTCGGCGAAGGGGCCTTCACCCCGCAGATGAAGCAGGATTGGGAAAAATACTATGAAGATGTCTGTGTCCTGGCGTTCCCGACCCCGGAAGGGGACGCACGGATCGCCGACATCCAGGAGAAAGGACTCTTTATCCGGCACCCGTACAGCTCGATGCCCGGCGTGCGTGCCTTCTTCCCGCCCGCGGACGGTACGGGATCGGCCCAGACGGCTCCCGGTGCCGTCGACCTGGGCGCGGTCATCGACATCTCCTCGTCGATGGATGCCGACGGAAACCTGCGCTGGAACGCACCCGAGGGCGAATGGACCATCCTGCGGATGGGCAGCCGCAACAACGGCGCCGCCACCCGGCCCGCCCCGACGCCCGGTGTCGGCATGGAATGCGACAAATTCAGCCGGGAGGCCCTCCGCGACCACCTGGCCCACTTTACGGACAAACTGTTCGAGGCAGCCGGCGACTATGCCGACGAGCACGGCGGCATCGAACTGCTCCACCTTGACAGCTGGGAGATGGGCGCCCAGAACTGGAACGCTTCGTTCCGGAAGGAATTCCAGAAGCGCCGCGGCTACGACCCGCTGCCCTGGTTCCCGGCCTACACCGGCCGCATCGTCGGCGACAGCCTCCGCACCGAGCGCTTCCTGTGGGACGTGCGCAAGACCGCCCAGGAACTCGTGATCGAGAACCACGTGGGCGAAGTCAAGCGCTATGCCCGCGAACATGGCCTGAAGGTCTCCATCGAACCCTACGACATGAATCCGACGGCTGACCTGGAACTGGCGGTCGCGGCGGACATGCCGATGGCCGAGTTCTGGAGCGACGGATTCGGATTCAACACCACCTTCGCCCCGGTCGAAGGCACGTCGGCGGCGCACCTGATCGGACAGAACGTCGTGCCCGCCGAATCGTTCACCTCGCACCTGGACGCCTGGCGGCAGTATCCCGGCTCCCTGAAGAACCAGACGGACTGGGCCCTGGCGGCCGGCATCAACCGGCTGATGTTCCACACCTTCCAGCACCAGTGCCTGCCGGATTCCCTGCGTCCCGGCATGACGATGGGCCCTTACGGGGTCCACTGGGACCGCGGCCAGACCTGGTGGCCGATGTCCGGCGCCTACCACACCTACCTGGGCCGTGCGCAGTACCTGCTCCAGCGGGGCCGCACCGTGGCCGACATCCTCTATCTCGCGCCTGAAAGCATGCCGCACGCCTTCCGCGCGCCGGATTCCGCCTTCGACGACGCCGCCTCCTTCATGCCCGACCGGAAGGGCTACAGCTTCGACGGCTGCCCGCCCAGCCTGCTCGCCCAGGCGAAGGTCCGCGACGGGATGATCGTCTTCCCGGGCGGCGCTTCCTACCGGATGCTCGTCCTGCCCGCCTGGACGGCTGCCACGCCGGACTACCTCGCGCAGGTCGTCCGACTGGCCAAAGCCGGCGCAACCGTCGTCGGCCGCCCGTTCACCAATGCCCCCGGCCTGAGCGGCTATCCCGCCTGCGACGACCGGGTGAAGAAGACGTCCGCCGTGCTCTTCGGCGACGGGAAGGAAGCGGTCCGCAAAGTCGGGAAGGGACGCGTGATCCTGTATGACGGCGCGGTCGAGAACCTGTACCCGCCGTATGCGGTGACCGCCGCCCTGCTGGAAAAGGACGGTGTCCCGTGCGACTTCACGTCCGAGGCCGGCGCGTTCCGCTATACCCACCGCACCCTGGCCGGCGCGGAGATCTACTTCGTCGCCAACCGGACGGACGAGGCCGTGGAGACGGTCTGCCGTTTCCGCGTGGAAGGCGGCGTGCCCGAACGCTGGGATCCGGTGACCGGTGCCCGCACGGCGATTGCGGATTGTACCGCCGAAAACGGCGTCCAGCGCCTTCCGCTGCGTCTTGAAGGACATGAAAGCTGCTTCGTCGTCTTCACGCCCGAAGGAACGGGAGCGAAGCCGGCCGCCGGCAACCGGGAGACGGTCTGTACGCTCGACGGTCCCTGGACGGTGCAGTTCGACCCGAAGTGGGGCGGCCCGGCGGAAAGCGTCGTCTTCCCCACGCTGACCGACTGGACCGCCAGCGCGGTGGACGGCATCAAGTACTATTCCGGCACGGCCGTGTATACGGCAGCGTTCGAAATGGGCGCGCTGGAAGAAGGCAAGGCCTACAGCATCAACCTGGGCGACGTGAAGGCGATGGCCCGCGTCACCCTCAACGGGAAAGACCTCGGCATCGTGTGGACGAACCCCTGGCGCGTCTGCACCGGTGACGCCCTGAAGGAAGGCGAGAACCAGCTGCAGGTGGAAGTCGTCAACCTATGGCAGAACCGGCTCATCGGCGACGAGGCCCTGCCGTACGACGGCCCCGCCCACGGACGCTGGCCGAAGTGGATGACGGACGGCACGCCGCGCGAGAGCGGCCGCGTCACCTTCACCACCTGGCGCCACTACTCCGCCGCCGATCCGCTCCTCCCCTCCGGCCTCCTCGGCCCCGTGCAGGTGGAAGCGGCAAAGTAACGACCGCGCCGGCAGCAAGCCTTGGTGCAGAGAATGACGCTGCAACTCGATGGGTTGGGGCGTGAAGACACGCGTGGAAGACGACGCGGAAAAACGTGGAAACAAAAAGACACTTGATATGAAAAAGATGATTTGCCTGCTGGCCGCCGTGGCGATCCTTTCCGGCGGATTCAGCGCATGCGAGAAAGAGGAAACGGACCAGGACAAGATCGAAGGGACGTGGACCGCACAGTCCGGGCAGCTGCGCTTCAACGGCGAAGCAGTCCCCGGCGCCGTGGAAGGGCTCGATGCTGCGAAAGGCCTGCCGACCTTCCGGTTCTCCGGAGACCGCTTCACCCTCAAGACCGCGTCCGGAGAAGAGAACTACAAGTACTCCGTCTTCGGCGGAAACATCCTCCTGCGCGGCGAAGGCATCGAATACTCGATGTTCATCGCCCAGCTCACCGACAAGGAACTCGCCGTCGACATCCCCATCGCGGTGTATGACGACAGTTTCGACGGAAACATCATCGCCCATTACCGGAACAAGGACATCTACACGCGCGACCTTGTCGGCGGGAAGGTCATCTACTGGTATTATTCCGGCACCATGGCCGTGCTCTGCGAACCGGTCAGTGAAGCCCCCGAGCCCGACTGGTTCGACACGACGCGGATCTTCCTGAAGAAGCAGTGATGGGAAAAGTGCGCATCACCGCACTGCGGAAAACCACCTATCCGGACCTCATGGCGCGGTTCGAGAATCCGATCGAACATGCCTGCGAAGTCCGCGAAGGGCAGGTCTGGATCTCCGAGAACGGGGAGCGCCCCGAAGGGATGTGCCCGTCGGCCTGGGACTCCATGAAGCCCTTCGCCGAAGCCCTCGCCCGCGGTGAGGGAAACTTTTTCGACGGATGGATGAAGGACCCGATGAGCGCCATGATCAGTTGCAACGACGGATTCCGTCCCGTCAGTTTTTATCTGGAAGCTGTTGAATCATAAAGATATGTTCAAAGTCAGCGAGCTGTACACGACCCCGCCGCCGGCCTATGCCACACCGCTCCAGCAGCGCGTCTATGCCACCTTCGAGGCCCTCGGGATCCCGTTCGGGCGTGTGGACACCGATCCCGGGATCACGATGGAAGACTGCCGGAACATCAGCGAACGGATCGGCGTCGGCATCGTCAAAACCCTCTTCCTCTGCAACCGGCAGCAGACGGACTTCTACCTGTACGTCACCTCCGCCGAGAAGCCGTTCGTGACCCGCGACTTCTGCCGTGCACTCGGCATCCCCAGGGTGTCCTTCGCCTCAGCCGGACACCTGGCCGCCCGGACGGGCGTGGAAGTGGGTGCGACGACGGTCCTGAGCGCCATCCTGCCGGAATCCGCCGGCATCCGGCTCGTTATCGACCGGGACGTCGCGGAGCGCGAATGGTTTGCCTGCACGGACGGGACTCCCACCTGTTTCGTGAAGATCCGCACCGCCGACCTGCTGGAGAAATACCTGCCCGCGACAGGGCACACGCCCGTCATCCTTCCTTAGCGTGCGCGGAGCGGCTCTTGCCGACCAGGACCACGCCCCCCACGACCAGGGCTGCCGCCAGCATCTTCTGCCAGGACAGCGAGTCCAGGCCGGCCAGGATGCTGACGATGGCGGCAATGATCGGCTGGAGATACGAGTAGATGCTGACCAGCGTCGGCCGGATGAATTTCTGTCCGTAAGGAATCAGATAGTAGGCCACGACGGTGGCGAAGAAAATCAAGTACGCGATCTCCCAGCGGACATTCACCGGAATGGCCGCAAAGTCCGTCGAGAGAAGGTCACGGGCCGAAACCGGCAGCGATACGACCAGCGAGACCAGGAACGACCATTTCATGAAGGTGACGACGCTGTATTTCGAGATCAAGGGGCGGAAAAGCCCCAGGTACAGCGAGAAACTGAGGCTGTTGAGCAGCAGCAGGGCAACGCCCAGGGGCGATGTCGAGGCCGCGCCTCCCTGGTGGACGGAATTGAAGATCAGCAGCAGGATGCCCGCGAAACTGAGGGCGACCCCGCCGGCCTTTTTCCCGGTGATGGGCTCCTTCAGGAAGAAGAAGGCGAAAAACATCGTGAAGATGGGGCCCAAGGTGCCGATGAGCGCCGTGTCGATCGCCGAGGACATGGTAATCGCCATCAGGAAGGTCATCTGCGGAACGAAGAGGCCGATCAGCGAGGCGGCCGCGATCTTCGGGAAATCCTTCCGCTCGACCTTTTCCTTCGGGAGGAATGCGGAAAGCAGCCAGAAGAGCAGGCTGGCCCCGAGGGCCCGCAGGGTGAAAAGGACATACGGCGACACCGTCCCGGAGGTCGCGATATCCTTGCAGAACACGATGTTCAGCCCGAAGATGACATAGGCGGCGGCGATGGCCAGATGCCCTTTGAGTTTGTCTCCCTGCATCAGTACTCCTCCCTTCCGTTCATTTGACCGTGACATTGGTGGCGCCCATCGGCCCGAAGGTATAACTGCAGGACAGGGCGAACACCTCGTCCAGTTCCTTCCGGATGCGCTGCGCCAGCACGCCGTCTCCCACCCCGTGGATGAAGACGATGCGCTTCCCCTTGTGTTTGAGGTTCTTCCGGAGCACCCGGCGGAAATAGTCCATCTGGAAATCCAGGGCCGCCCACTCGGGAACGCCGTCGCTGCCGGGGATCCGCTCGATGTGCAGGTCGACGGTGAGGGGTGCAAGCGGGTCTTCCGCATGCAGGGGCGTCTCCTGCGCCTTTGCGTGGCGGGAAGGGACGGCGGCGCGCAGGCGGCGGTCTTCCTCGACGTCGACGGGGATAAACTCGCTGCGGACGGCGCGGATCGTCAAACCGTCCAGTTCCAGTTCGTAGAAATCCTTCCCGAAACCGACCAGCGTAGCCGTGTCGTTGGTGTCCATCATCCGGACCTTCTGGCCCTTGCGCAGCCCTTCGGCCCGGGCATGCTCCTCTTCCCTGCTTCGGACAGGAACCGTCCGCGAGCGGGGGCGGTCCGTCCCGGCAGGCTTCCGCTCCGGCTCGGAGGAAAGGCCTTTCTTGATGACTTTCAGGTCCTTGAGACTGGTGAGTTTCATCGTTCTATCTTGACGAGTTCCAGGTCGAAAACGAGCGTACTGTGCGCAGGGATGCCCTCCGTTTTCAGGGAACCATAGCCCCATTTCGCCGGGATATAGACCTCCCAGCGGTCGCCTTCGTGCATGCGGGTCAGGACGATCTGCCAGCCCATGATCAGGTCACCGACCATGAACAGCGCCGGAAGCGGATCGCCCTCCGTCGAATCGAAGACGGTACCGTCGATGAGCCGGCCGGTATAATGGACATACACGATGCTCCGGGGCGTGGGCTTCCGGGTTCCCCGTCCCGTTTCCAACACTTTGTACATCACACCGTTGTCGAGGACGACAACACCCGCTTCCCCGGCCTTCTCCGCGAGGAAGCCTTCATTGGCCGCCCGGTAGGGGTCGGGCCTTCTGTGCTTCTTGGCTGACATCCCGCTATTTCAACGAAACTTTTTCATACTTGTAACCCAGGCGGCACAGTTCGATGGCCGCACCGGTCTTGAACATTGTCTCGACCGCGGCGAGAAAGAACCGGTACGCTTCCGCCGTCCCGGGCTCGGGCGCTTCCTTCATCAGGGAATGGTAGGCAGATGCGCTGGCCGACTGCATGGCGGCGACGCTGCGGCGCGATTCCCGGAGGATGGTACCGGTGATGTGGTCATCCATGTCGTCGAAGCCCCGCTCCCCCAGGAAGAAGGAATAGGGAACGTCCCGATACGCCGGCCAGTCCTTGTCCCAGAGATGCGCCACGGCCATCCCAAGGTACCCGGCGCAGGCCAGGGTAAACTCCGGATAGGCGTTGAAATTGCGGACGGCGTCGCCGTAGAAGGACGGGGCGAGACGGAACCACGCTTCGTCGATATCGGGTGAGGACAAGCGGGTCCCCTGCAGGAACCCCTGCGAGGTACAGGTCTCAAGCAGATACGCTTCCAGGCGCTCTCCGAAAGGATGCGCTTCTTGCTGCATCATCGTTTTACGCCAGTTTGACAGCTGTTCCGGAAGCCGTCACCATCAGCATCCCGCCGTTTTCTCCGAGCACTTCATAGTCGATGTCGATACCGACGACGGCGTCCGCCCCCATCTCGGCGGCCCGTTCGGACAACTCCCGCATGGCCTGCGTGCGGGCCTTGACCAGTTCATCTTCGTAAGAGCCGGAACGGCCGCCGATCAGGTTCCGGACACTCGCGGCGAAATCACGGAAGAAGTTCACGCCGGAAATGACTTCGCCGAAAACGACGCCTTTGTACTCCGTGATGGTCCGTCCTTCGATGGACGGGGTGGTGGATAGGATCATAATCTGTGTATTTTATCGTGCGAATATACGGAAAAACCGCCGGATGGGAAAATCACTCCGACGGAATGTCCTTCTTGTATTTGTTCCTGTCGTATGCCTTCTTCGACCGGTGCATCACTTTCCGGAAGGAAACCTGCCGGCCGTGCGCGTCGATCTCTTCCTGGCGGGCCGCCCTGCGGTTGGCCAGCATGAAGTCGTCCTCCGAGATGTGGAGTTTCCGAGGGATTTTCCTGTGTCTCATGGTTGCATCCGTATCGCAGTTTCCGCTGCAAAAATCGTGACATTCGTATGAAATCCTTATCTTTGCCTCAACCACATCCTGAAAACAGCGACATGAAACACAGCATCCGTTCATTCCTCTTCGGGCTCGTCCTCCTCGGCGGAGCGGCAGCCTCCGATTTCACGGCGGACCTCTCCGCACAACCGGTGAATCGCCCGCCCGTCACGCCGGCCTGGGCCCTGGGCCACATCGCCTGGGAAGACAGCCTCAACACCACCACGGGGGTCGAGCGCCTGGCAGAAGGGTATCTGGGCCGGAACATCCCGCTGGACGCGATCATCGTGGACAGCCCCTGGGAAACCGCCTACAACAACCTGGAATGGGACAAAGCCCGGTACGCCGACCCGGACGGCATGATCCGGGGGCTGAAGGCCCGGGGGATCCGGACGATCCTCTGGATCACAGGCGTGGTCAACCAGCGCAGCGAGGACACGCCCCTGCAGAAAAGCGAGGTGTATGACGAACTCATCGCCAAGGGATACGGGGCGAACCGTTCCACGCCGTACGGCTGGTGGAAGGGATTCGGGGTCCACGTCGATTTCACGAACCCGGAGGCGACCCGCTGGTGGTATGGGATGCTTGACAAGGTGTTCACGGACGGCGTCTGCGGCTGGAAGGTGGACCAGGGCGAGCTCGCCCTGCCGACCGTGATCGAAACGTCCGTCGGAACGATGAGCGGCCGGGAGTTCCGGCATTTCTATTACGATGCGATGTACGACTACGCCGTCAGCCGGAAGAAGGAAGGGATCATCATCGCCCGCCCGTACTCCCACCAGGGCGGCATCGCCGCCAGCGTTGAGAAGATGAACATGGGCTGGTGCGGGGATTTTTCGGGAGACTGGGCCGGACTCCGCCAGCAGATCGACAATATCTACCGCTCCGCGCTGCTGGGCTACGGCGCCGTCGCCTGCGAGGTCGGAGGTTTCCGTGAAGCGCATTCCACGGCCGAGGAGTTCACCCGGTACGCACAGTTCGGCTGCATGACGGCCGCGATGATCAACGGGGGCGTGAACGGCCCGTTCTCGTCGCACCTTCCCTGGTGGCACGGGGCGGAAGTCGAAGCCATCTACCGGCAGTGCGTCGTGCTGATGAAACGGCTGACTCCCTACAAGTTCTCGACCATCGTGGACGCCCACCTGACAGGCGGCTCGCTGCTGAAGGAGGCCAGCCTCGAGGAGGAAAGCCACCGGCTCGGAAACGACCTCTTCACGAAAGCCCTCACCGCCGAAGGCGGCAGTGCAGCCTTCCACCTGCCTTCCGAGGGGGAATGGATCGACTGCTGGGACGGATCAAGGCACCCGGCCGGGGCGCTCATCGAAGCCGTCTATCCGCTCGACCGGTTCCCGCTGTTCGTCCGTTCCGGCGCCATCATCCCCCTGCGGGAAACGCCCGAAGGGGGCCGCGTGGTCTTCCGGGTCTATCCGAACGGCCGCTCGATGCGTCGCTTCCATCTTCCGAAAGGCGACGGTACCGACTGGTTCGACTGCACCGTCACCTACGACGCGGCACGCCGGCGTTTCACCCTGACCTCCGACGAACCGGTTGACTTCACCGTGGAAATCGTCGGCGGAAAAACCGTTTCCGGCAGCGGCCGGAACTTCTCCAAGCGGCTGTAGCGGCCTTCTTACAGGGACACCGGGCCCAGCATTCCTGTGGGACGCAGCGGCTGGCCGCCGGTCCACCGCCTCGCCACGGGATTGTCCGTCAGCGACTTCATATAGTTGCCGAGGGTCGTGGTCACCTTGACGGTAATGTGGGCCTCCCCGCCTTCGAGCAGGCGTGCGGGGATGATGACCGTCCGGTCGCCGTACCAGTCACAGCTGATCTTTTCACCGTTGACGGACACTTCGGACACACCGTAAACCAGGCCCGGATGGAAGACTCTGTCCTTGCCAGGCGTTACGCCGACCGTTGCCGAATAGGTGATGACACCGGCGAAATCCGCCGTCCGTACATCCTTCGAAAGATCGAAGAGCGGCGCATCCTCGAGCGTGAAGACCGTGCCGTCCACCTTTTCAAAGCGGATGTCCCATGTGGGGATGACAACGGAATCGGACGGGGCATGCACCCACTCCGGCTCGGCAGCGGCTTCCGCCATCTTCGGGCCTTCGAAAACGACCAGCCGGGAGTCGCCTTTTTCCAGAGGGATGCACAGCAGACCGTCTTCCGTG
This sequence comes from uncultured Bacteroidia bacterium, assembly GCA_902801205.1. Classification (GTDB taxonomy): domain Bacteria; phylum Bacteroidota; class Bacteroidia; order Bacteroidales; family UBA932; genus Cryptobacteroides. The sequence goes on along the minus strand of CADCHE010000007.1, from coordinate 15,419 downwards.
ACGTCCAGTTTCGTCCGATCGCCCGTTTCCGGATCCCAGAGCACAGGTGTTCCGGCCGAATGGAAACGCGCCACGAAGAGATGTTCCTCCACGGGGTCACTGTTGACGATGAAATAGAAGTCGGAACCCGCCGCGCGATGCTTGACCTGGGACACATACGGTGAGGGCTGGTGCACCTCGAGATACGGCTCGATGCCGCAGTCCTTCTGGACGCCGGTGAACCAGGCGGTGACGTCGCCATCCGGGGCGGGGACCTTGAAGATCCGGTCCGGATAGGAAGCCGTCAGGGCGGAGAAAATGCTTTCGACCTCGGCGTCGCGCCGCTCGTGGTCGAGCAGGCCGACGGAGCGGGAAGGGACCTTGTCTACCAGGACCAGCTTGCCGCCGGCGGCGACGAAGCGGCGGATGGCCTGCGCCGTCTCGGGCATCATCGACTCGACTTCCAGCAGCATCAGCACCGGGTATTTGCGCTGCCCGACGAGCAGGTTCCCCTTCTTCGCGCTGCTGCCTTGCAGGACCTTTTCACTGACATAGTCGCAGGCATTGCCGTTCCGGTGGATGGCAGCCCATACTTCATCGGCATAAGGAGGATAGCGGAGCGCCGGGAAGGGATCGCGCTGGGGACCGAACTTCGTCCACAGATCGCCCCAGGGCATCAGCACGGCGATGTCCGAGCAGTAGTCCGAATGCATCAGGACCGAGGAGATCCGCGCCTTGTAGTCCGCCCAGAGACGGAAATACGGCCAGAGGGTGTTCCGTTCGTTCAGATAGGTTCCGTACTGGACCCAGCCGGGGAACGGCGCCTCGGCGGGAGTGTAGTTGAATCCGTGGAGGATCGAATGCGTCACGCCGGAAAGGTTGCTCTGGTCGCCCGTCATCTTGATCGCCTCCAGCGAAGCATTGAAAACGTAGCCCGTGTTGGTGATCTCCTCGCAGCTGACCACCCGTCCGCCCTTGAAGTGCACGGCGGAAGCCACGGATTTGTTGACATTCGTGTAGGTCGGCCGGCGGAGGTAGGCATTCTGGGGAGCCCAGTCCGCATTCTCGAACCAGGTCTCGCATTCCGGGATGTCGATTTCCATCGAGGCGTCGACCGGATGGAACTCCCGGCCATAGGCCTGGACCCGCGACTGGAATCCGCAGGAATCGCACCACTGGTCGAAGGTCCGCAGGAAGCGCTCCTGCATCATGTCCATGCAGCAAGTGAAGAAGTCATACCGCGCCCGGCTGACCGCGTCGGCCGCCTTCGGGGAGAGGGCCGTCTCGGCAGCGCCCTCGATCGCATGTCCCATGTGACCGACCTTATAAAGGATGAACGGCAGGTACGGGGTGATGTCGTAACCCCGGCGGGCAAGGAACTCCTCCGCAAAATCGTCGCACCAGTTGGCGCCTTCCAGTTCCATGCTGTCGCAGAACAGGGCGCGGAAGCCCTGCGTCCCCTCGATCGCCGGGAACAGGTTGTCCGACATCTTGTGCAGGAAATGGAGCGTGGCATTCTTGTCATAGTGGTTCAGGACCGGTCCGGAAGCGCCGGGGCCGCCGTTGATGACGGACTGGAACCCCGTCACCTTGACCAGGGCATACAGGACATGCTCTCCTGCGGGCACCTGGACCGTCACGGTCGACGCCCCCTTCTCGAACGGGATGTCGGTCCCGGGCGTGAAGGTATCCATCGCGGCCGGAGCGAGCGTCAGGGAATGGAGGGCGATGGTCTGGCCCGCATACTTGAACCCGACCTGCGGATCCGCTTCCGAAAGCAGTTCCGCCACGTCGAGGGTCACTTCCGCAGGACCGGTCAGCTTCCGGGAGGTCTTCGTCAGCAGCTGCGTCCGTTCATTCTCGGCGAGGAACTCCGCCCCGAAAGGCCAGCCGGAGCCGACGATGATGTCACAGGTCATCCCGCGCCGGGAGGCGGATTCGATGGCGGACTTGACCATCGCGATCCACTCCGGACTCATGTAGTCGAGCGAAGGGATGCCGAGGTCGTCCCCGCCGGGGAAACGGATCGTATTGATCTCCACGCCGCCGATACCGGCGTCCTGCATGACGCCCAGTTCCCGGTCGATTTCCTCGGCGGTCAGTTTGGCGCCGTTCCACCACCAGCGGACGAACGGACGGCTTTCCACGGGAGGGTCGACGAAGGAAGCGTACAGGTTTTCAAGTTCTTTTCCAGCGCCATCACCGCACGAAAAGGAGATGGCGACGACCGCCAGCAGGCAGGAAACAAGAGCGATTCTTTTCATCATATGTCTGTTTGCAGTATTCCGGATTCCGGGCAAAGGGTCTTCCGCCGGCGGGGTTCCGGGGATTCACGTTGCAATTTAGTGTTTTTCCGGCAATAAGCAATCACTGGCTGGTACCGAAGGGTTGCACATTCCTCCGATCCCTGCTTGTTTTTCCTCCGATGCGTTTGGATAGAAACGGATTCCCGCTCAAATACGGCCAAAAAGGAGACTGATTTGTGACCTGAAACCAAGTGCGTTACGAGGATTTTACTCGTAACGCACTGATAATCAATTCGTGGGAACAACTGGATTCGAACCAGTGACCCCCTGCTTGTAAGGCAGGTGCTCTAAACCAGCTGAGCTATGCTCCCCTGCATCTCCCGGCCGTACGGCAGCCGCGGGACATCGCGGGATGTCGGTCGCGGATGGCGAATCGCGGACGGTCCGCGGCGCGGAACGCCGGATACCGAAACACGGCCCCGTATCCGCCGGGCTTGCAAAGATACGACAGAAATTTTATTCTGCAACCACTTTCCCGGTGAATTTCCCGTTCGCCCGGTAATGCGGCGCATAAAGACTCTCGATCGTCACCACCGGCGCGGAGAAGACCCCCTCCTGCGTCACGAAGAAGTCCTCGGAAACCGTCGTCTTCTCCTCCGGATAGACATCGAAATAGTAGTCTGTCCGGTCGGTCTTCACATCGCGGTAGCCCTGCGGCGTGAACGACCAGGCCCCCGTGTAACGCAAGGGAGACAGCCACCAGCCATAATGGCCGGACAACTGGTTCACCGGGCGGAACAGGGCCTCCCGCGGCGCGGAAAGCTTCACGAAACTCCGGTTCTCCTGATTCCAGATGCGGTATTCCGCGGTGACGCGGTCGCCCGCGTGGATCACGTCGCCCGCCGAAAGCGGCTCGACCACGTCATTGCCGGCGCCGTCCGTGGCATGACGGAAGAAACGGCGCTCGACGGTGAATCCGTTCCCCGCCGCGGCAATCTTCCCGAAAGGCTTCTCATACGTCTTCGTCAGGTGCAGGACCGTCGTGGCAAGCACGTCGTCGGAACCCGTCATCACGGAATGGATCGCGTCCACGTAGGCCGGGTCGGTCTCCCAGTGCTGCGTCTCCTTCTGGAGCATCAGCCAGATCCGGATCCCGTCGGAAACCTTCACGCAGGCCGTGTTGCCGCCGGAAACACGCTCGTCGCTCAAAAGGTCGCACAGCAGCGAATGGGCGTACAGTTCACTCTCAAGCAGGCCGCGCCAGGGCATCACCGCATTCGGATAATACCAACCGCCGTCACGGTGCGCCACGGCATATTCCAGCAAGGATGCCAGGTCGGCACGCAGCGAAGCGTTCATCTCCGAGGCAGCGGCGAACCGCAGCCCCCAGGCCGACGAGAGCTTCGAGCCGCCCTCGTCGTTCACGAGATGCACCAACGTCTTGATCCGGCGGGCCTTGGAAAGGATCTGTCCCTTCAGGCCGCGCCCGTCCTTCTTCGACGGAACCAGATAGTCCTTGATGTATTTCTTGAAATCCTTCAGGTTCTTCGCCAGGTCGCTCCGCTCGGACAGCGTCTCCGCCGAGACGGCGAACGGGACACCGGCGTACAGGGAACGCACATAGGCGTACTGCGCATACGACAACCGGCCCGACCAGAGCGGGAATCGATCGTCGTGGACGAACTGTTCGCGGTCGAGGTAGGCCACGGCCGACGCCGCATCCAGGCCCGGGATGCCGAAGCCCAGCGCCTCCAGCTTCGCGGCCCGCTCCAGGAGGATGGAGGTCAGCACCGGCGAAGAACGCATGCCTTCGAACCAGCCGAAACCGCCGTCCGCGTTACGGCAGGCCAGCAGCGAAGCGAGCAGTTTCTCGTCGGAAAGCGTCGTAGCCGCAGGCGCACCGAGTTTCTCCGTCACGCGGCGGACATAGTAACTTTCAGAAAGGGAGAGAAGGTCCTTCCCGTCCGGATCGACCTTCGCGGGGATGGCGTCCAGGAGCATCCGGCGGATGTCCACCTCGCCCACCGTCGCCCCGGCGCCCGACGTTCCGGTAAAGGAAGCCTGCAGCCGGCGCAGGAGCGCATCCTTGTCCATGCCTGCGAGCCAGACGGCCGAATGCGCCTCCGTGATGACCTGCCGGTCGGGACGGACCGGGACAGGCAGGAAGACGCCGTCGGACCAGACGCCCTTCGCATCGGCGAAAACCACCTTGAGCCCCAACGTGCCGACCGCGGCCGGATCGACCTCGAACGTCACCGGGACGGAACCGCCCGCAGGGACGCTCACCTGGCGGGAGACCGTCTTCAACGGCTCGGCCCCCTCGTAGTCGGCCGTGGCATAAGTCTGCAGGACGGCCGTTCCGCCGACCGCCTCTTCCGTATTGTTGGACACCGTCGCATGAAGGACGTAACGGTCGCCCTGATAGAGGTATCCGGGCTCGACGACGGACACCTTCACCGGCAGGGAGACGACCATCTCCTGCCGCAGCGCGGCGTTGTGCATCTCCCGGGTATGGGCGAAGACCTGGACGATGAACGTCGACAGCTTGTCGGCCGTCCGGAAGTCCAGCTGCACCGTACCGTCGGTATGCGACTGCAGGTGCGGTTCGAACGCGAGCGTAGACGCGAAATCGGAACGCAGCGTCACGGAAGCCATGTTCTCCGGCACTTCGCGGTTCTCCATAAACGGGATGCTTTCGTCCATCACAATGTCGCTCTCGATGATACCCGCCTGATTCGACGCCACGGATTTGGCCATCGGCATCGCTTCCTCGACCATGTCGTACATCATCACATCCTCCTTGCCGTTGGAGCGGAAGCGTCCCGCTCCCACCATGCGTACCGGGCGTCCCGTACGCAGGCCGCCGGGCTCCGCATGGATATGCACATAGTCGGCCGTGACCGAATAGAGGCGCACCGGCGACCAGGTATTGTCCGCGATGGTCTCGCTGCTCTTGTCGAAGACCGCGGCCACGGCTTCCACGCCCGGCAGCGTCTTCAGGCGGAAGGAATACGCCGTCCCCGGACGCGTCTTGTCCTCGAAGGCGGAGAAGGTCAGCGGCAGGTCCAGCGTGTGCTTCACCCGGGTGAACGCCCGCGTGAAGGTATGGGAACTCCCGTCACGGAAGTAGAAGACCAGCAGCCGGACGGCCTCCGGATAATGCTCTGCATAGGTGAACGACAAGGTCTGCAGGGAACCGGGCTGCCCTGACTTCCCGTCCAGATGGGCCATCCGGTGCTCCAGCAGCTGCCCGTGGTCGCCGAAGAGGTCGACCACCGCCCACATCGGGGCGCCAGCGGTCCCGGCCATGAGGCCGATCGTGCCGCCGGTCTCCACCAGTCCGTCGGCGCAGTCTTCCGTCAGGGCGAACACATGCTGCGCGTCCGCGTGAAGGGCCGTGTCGGAGGAAGATACCTTAAGCAGGATCCGTTCCTCCTTCGCGGTGATCTCCTTTCCGTCCTTCGCCTTCACGGAGACGACGCTCCGGACGAGATAACGCCCGGAAACCGGCAGGTCGAAGGAAACTTCCTCGCCGGGGCCCGCCTTGCCGGAAGCGACGACCTTCCCGTCCGGATCCAGCACCGTATATTGCGAATCGACAGGAACTTCCGTCCAATTGCTGCCCCGCACGGCAAACCGCACGCGGGCGGGCTGGTCCCCCACGATCTGCATCATGTTCCAGTTGCGGTCAAGCGCTTCGCCGTAGGCCGGATTCACCAGGTCGACGGACGCGTACAGCCGGTCGGTGATGTAGACGGACGTCTGGAACGCGTGCGTCTCGCCCGTGGCGTCCGTCACGGTGACGTTCACCCGGTAATAGGTGTCCTGGTCCAACGAACGGAAGCGGATCGAGAAGCGGCCGTCCGCTTCGGGCTCGACCTCCCCTTCACTGCCGCCGGCGCGGGAAGACTCCACCTGGTAACGCAGGCGGGCGGCGGAAAGCGGATGCCCGCTGTAACTGGTCAGGCGGCCGGTCACCTCCACCTCGTCCCCCCGGAAGAACAGTTTGTCCACCGGGTCGAACGTGAGGTCGAACGTCGGCAGGACGAACTCGTCCACCGTCACGGAACGGTCCCAACTCCGGCTTCCCTGCGTGAAGCAGATGCGGAACGAACCGCCGCGGGCGCCTTCCGGCAGGTCGAACGACCCGCTGACGGACCCGAAATCATTGGTTTTCAATTCTTTTACACCGACGGACTGGCCTTCGGCATTCCACAGTTCGACCCGGACGGGCGTGCCTTCCTGCGCCACGTGCAGGCTGCGGCGCGCATCGCCCGCATAGAAGACGGCCTTGTAGCAGAGGGTCTCTCCGGGCTGGTAGGCACCGCGGTCGGTGAAGATGCGGCAGAAGGACTCGGAGGCGTCGTCCGTCCTCCGGCCCGTCCATCGGTCGGACGGATTGAACATGAGGTCCTCGCTGCGGCGGAGGAAGCCGTCGGCCCCGCGCACGGTGGCGACAAGCATATGGAACCCATCCTCCTCGATCTTGTCCGTGATGGCGGCAGGCAGGTGCGTGAAGCCGTCCAGCGCCACGTTCTTCGCCCTGGCGACCTGGACACCGGACCGGTACAGTTCGAAGTCGGCCTTGGGCAGCGGCTCTCCGGTCCGGGTGTCCGTCACATAGACGGCCAGGGCGTCGCCGTCGTTGCGGCCGGCGATGGCCAGGCTGTAACAAGAGATGACCTCCGTCGTCTTTTCCTTGCCGTTCCAGGCCTCCAGGACACAGGTGCCGTCGTCCCGCCGAGGAAGCGCAAGACGCAGCGTATCAGGAACATAGAAACGGCCGGAAGGATTCTGGAGAACCCGTTTGAGCAGGGTCTTGGGCTTCTTGGCATCGGTCAGGAGACGCACCTCCACCTTGTCGAGGTTGCGCAACTGGATCAACGCCGTGTCTTTCCGGAAGTCGATCTGCACCCAGCGCGACTCGAGTTCCTCCACCAGGGCGCCCACCTCCTTGACGCCGGCGGCGATCTTCGCGTCGACGCCGGAGGTATATCCCTTGCGGACTTTCTCGAACGCCTGGCAACGCCGGTAGAAATCCTTGTACTGCACTTCACTCGTCTTCCGGTTCCGGTCAAGACTTGATTTTTCATCGCAGAGCAATGTCGCGTCCGCAAGCAGCGCGATGGCTTTCCCGGCATATTCAGAGGAGAACGCCTTCAGGGCCTTCTCCCGTTCGAATCCGGTGCGGAAGCGGATCAAATGCCTGTATTTCAGAAAGGCAGCTTCGGGATAGCGGTCGCCCAGCACCTTCGCCAGTTCCTTCTCCGCGCCCGAATTGCCGGTCAGGAATTCCGACCAGAGGGCGAACTCGTAGTCATTGCGCACCAGGTCGCCCAACTGCCCGTACAGAGCGGAAGATACGCCGGACACGCCGTAAAAGGCGTCGTTGCGCCCCCCCGAAAGGGCCTCCTTGTTCGCCAGGACGAATGCTGACTGGTCGCCGCCGAGGCTTTTCCGCCGCCAGACGTAGGTGACCAGCGGTTCGTCGTAATCCTTCACCTCCTTCGTGAAAGCCTTCTGCAGGGAGTCCCGCAGCTTCCAGTTGCGCGAGGCTCCGACCTCGACTTTCCGTGAAGCGGCGTCGTAGAAGTCCCAGTGCAGCCGCCGGCGCGAAGCCTCTTCCGTAATGGAAGACAGCACCTGGAACTGCGTCTGGGGAAGGTCTGCCTTGACGGCAGCCTCATATTGATTCCACAGGTCCGTCAGGACGTGCTTGTCCCCGTCGGTGCGGACCGTCTTGTTTTCCATTCCCATAAGCGAAGTTGCAAAAAGGAGAGCGATGGTTATCAGCTTGACTTTCATGACTCTGTTATTAATCTATCGGCCGAAACAAGGCACAGCCTCGGATACTACAAAAGTACTGCCACCGATATAGACGAGCGGACGGGCGGCAGGATCCGCCGCCAGGGCCTGCCGGGCGAGGTCCAGTGCACGGGCGACGGCCTGCGGGACGCCGGGCACGCACAGGCAGCCGCCGGAGGGCGTTCCGGACGTCTTCCCGTAGGTTTCGAAACGCGCCGCCAGGGTCTCCGCCGGCAGGGCGCGCGGGGTATGCGGCGCCGTCAGCACATAGGTGGCTTCCCGCGGCAGCAGGGGCAGGATGCCATCCAGGTCCTTGTCCGCCATCACCCCGTAGACGATGATGAGCGAAGTCGCCTCCCCGCTGCGGAGCATCGCCTCGAGCTGGGCGGAATTCTCCTTCAGGGCCGGCGGGTTGTGGCCGATGTCTGCGATTACCACCGGTGCCTCACAGAGACGCTCCCAGCGGCCGTGGAAATCCATCCGCGCCGCCGTGTGCAGGATGCCCTCGGTCACAGCCCCGTCCGGAAGGGAGGCATAGAACGACTGCGCCCGCAGCAGGTCGACCGCCGCGAGCACGGTGCGCAGGTTCTTTTCCTGATACGCGCCGCGAAGGTCCATCTGCGCAAGGAGCCGGTCCTTGTCCGCCCACAGCGACGGTTCCGCATCCGGAGCGAAGACGAGGGGGCAGCGGCCCGCCGCAGCGGCCTCGAAGACCGGGCGCGTCACGTCCGGGACCTCGCCGACCAATGCGGGGACGCCTTCCTTGAAAATGCCGGCTTTCTCCGCCGCGATCTTTTCCAGCGTGTCGCCGAGCAGGGCGCAGTGGTCGAGCCCGATGGAGGTGACCACCGCCAGGTCGGGCCGGAGGATGTTGGTGCTGTCCAGACGGCCGCCCAGCCCCGCTTCGATGACGGCGACGTCCACCCTTTCGTCGGCGAACCAGCGGAAAGCCATGCCCGTCGTCACTTCGAAAAACGACAGGTCCAGGGCATCCATTTCCGCCTCGTGCTCCTCCAGGAAGGCGAAGACCGCCTCCGGCGGAATCATCCGGCAGACGCCGCCTTCCGCGATGCGCATCCGTTCGCGGAAATCCTCCAGGTGCGGCGAGGTGTAGAGGCCGGTCCGCAGTCCGGCGGCGGACAGGACGGAGGCCAGCATGGATGCGACGGAACCCTTCCCGTTGGTGCCCGCGACATGGAGGGAGCGGAAGCTTCCGGAGGGGCGTCCGAGCGCCCGGTCGAAGGCGGTCATCCGCTCCAGACCGGGTTTGTATGCGCTTCCGAACCCAACGTTCTGTACCGAAGGGAAGCGGACGAAAAGCCGCTGGAGCCGGGCATCGTATTCTTCCTGGGAAAACCGAGTCATCTTTTTATCCACCGTAATTTTGAACACACGTCAAATTTAACTATATTTACGGACATTTTTGTCGGAATGAACGGGAAAAAGGCCGCATTATACTCGGAGTACATCATCGACGGAATCCGCTGTCCGGTTTCACCGGCGCGGATGCTCGACGAAGTCCTCGTCCCCCGGAAAACCGTCCTCGCGGAAGAGGCCGGTTACGAACCCGTCGTGGACGAGACGGCCGATCCGTCGCCCGGCGTATCCGAATTCGACCCCGCGCGGCTCGACGACTATCTTGCCCGGACCCGGGAGCTCCTGGCGGTCCCGCGCGACTGCCCGGCCGTCTTCGCGGAGCCTTTCACCAAGAGCCGGATCGCGAAAGCCCTCCTGGATACAGTCTGGATGAAGGGGCGGTTCCGCCTCGGCGACCTGACCCTTGCCGCCCGCTGGAAGTGGAACACCGGCAAGCTGGGCAGCATGGCGGCGTTCTACGCTTCCGCCCAGGCCACCGCGGAATTCATCGAGGGGCTGGGCATCGGCCTGGCCGGCTATTCCTTCTCGGAAAGCGCGGCAGACAACCGGGTTTCCTTCAAGGTCGCCGCGGCGCTGCGGCAGGAAGAAGACGCGCAGATCGAAGACCCCGAAGCGGACATCGAACTGGAAGGGGCCTCCCCGTTCGGCTCGGAGCATCCCGTGATCGGACGGCGGCGCGCCTGCCCGGACAAACTGGCGGCCGACCCCGGCAGCTGGATCATCTACGTCCCGTTCGACACCTGCAAGTACCGGCTGGGCGGTTCCCTGCTGGCCGCTGTGGAAGGGTCCGAGGGCAACGTGTTCCCCGAGATCGGCGACGGTGACTACTTCATGGACTGCTACGAGCTCGTCCGCGAACTGGTCGAAGACGGCATCCTCCTTTCCGGCGCGACGGTCGGGGACGGCGGGCTCATCACGGCGCTGGACGCGATGTGCACCCCGGAGACCGGGGCGGAGATCGACATCAGCGGCATCCAGCAGGCCTGCAAGGAGGACAAGCAGCTGCGGGTCCTCTTCGGCGAGGTGCCCGGCGTGCTGCTGCAGATCCACGACGGCGACTATGACTACTTCGATGCGGAGTTCCTGCTGCAGGACGTCGCGTACTACCCCGTCGGCCACCCGCGGCGCGGCGGAGGCGGCGTGTCCGTCCGGGCGGACGGGAATCCCGGGATTTCGGACATCCTGCTTTCCCTGCTGGGCAGCCAGGCATCCGAAGGAGAAGACTGAACAGAACATTATAGTTTATGGCGAAATATGCGAACATCCCCTCCGAGGGGAAGGGCAACAACAAGAAGCCCAAGATCTTCGTGCTGGACACGAACATCATCCTGCACGACTACAAGGCGATCCGCAAGTTCCAGGACAACGACCTCGTGATTCCGGTGGTCGTCATCGAGGAACTGGACAAGTTCAAGAAAGGCAACGACGCGCTGGCGTTCAATGCCCGCGGCTTCATGCGTGACATCGACCGCATCACCGAAGGAAAGATGTTCGGCCGCAGCGGCGTGCAGATCGGCAAGGGGCTGGGCAACATCAAGATCGAGCCCAACCATCCCTTCCCCGAGAAGATGCAGGGCATGTTCTACGACGACATTCCGGACCACCGCATCCTTGCAACGGCGATCTGGGTGCGCGACAACAACCCCGACCGCTTCGTGGCCCTCGTCACGAAGGACATCAACCTGCGGATGAAATCGAAGGCCGCGGGGATGGAGGTGCAGGACTACCTGACCGACCGCGTCGAGGAGGACAAGATCGAAAAGTCCAACAAGGAGGTCCAGTTCCTGGACGGCGTCGCTCCGGGCGCCCTCCAGAAACTCGCCTACAGCCAGGACACGGCCGTGGACTGGAAGGAGCTCTGCAGCTCCGAGCCGCGCGCCAACCAGCTCTTCAAGATCCACCAGCAGGACGGCGGGACGATCTGCGCCCGATACGACAAGGACGCCGGCAAGGTACTCCTCGTCAAGAACCGGACGGCCTACGGCATCCGGGCCCGCAACGACGAGCAGAAATTCGCCCTGGACGCCTGCCTGAACCCGAAGATCCAGCTCGTCTCGCTGACGGGCGGCGCCGGCACCGGAAAGACCCTCATCGCCCTGGCCTCCGCCCTGGAGCAGGCGCATGACTTCGACCAGATCATCCTGACGCGCCCCACGGTGGTGCTCGGCAACCAGGAGATCGGCTTCCTGCCCGGCGACCAGAAGAGCAAGATGTCGCCTTTCATCCAGCCGCTGATGGACAACCTGGGCGTAATCCGCGGCCAGTTCCGTCCGTCGAGCAAAGAGGCGCTGAAGATCGACGCGATGCTCAACGAGGAGAAACTGCTCATCTCGCCGCTGGCCTATATCCGCGGCCGCAGCCTCGGAAAGGTCTTCCTGATCTGCGACGAGGCGCAGAACCTGACGCCGCACGAGATCAAGACGATCATCACGCGGGCCGGCGAAGGCACGAAGATGGTTTTCACGGGCGATATCTTCCAGATCGACCAGCCGTACCTCGACCAGTGGTCGAACGGTCTGACGCACCTGAGCGAAAAGATGGAAGGGCAGAAGCTCTTCGAACACATCTTCCTGCGCGTGGGCGAGCGGAGCGAACTGTCCGATATCGCCGCCAAGCTTTTGTAAACAATTTAACTCATAATAACTTAACTTTCAACAATGTTCGAGAACAAGAAAAGAGTCTATCGTTTCGGCGGAAAGAAGGCCGAAGGTGACGGCAAGATGCGCGAGCTCCTCGGCGGCAAAGGCGCCAACCTCGCGGAAATGAGCAAACTGGGAATGCCGGTTCCGGCCGGATTCACCATCACGACGGAATGCTGCGCCGAGTATTATGCCCTCGGCGGCGGATATACCAAAGACCTGAAGCGCGAAGTAGCGGAAGCCCTGGAGGCCACCGAGGCCATCATGGGCAAGAAGTTCGGCGACCCGAAGGATCCGCTCCTCGTCAGCTGCCGCAGCGGCGCCCGCAGTTCCATGCCGGGCATGATGGACACCATCCTCAACATCGGTCTGTGCTCCGCGACGCTGCCGGGCATGATCGAGAAGACCGGCAACCCGCGTTTCGTCTATGACGCCTACCGGCGCCTGATCATGATGTACTCCGATGTCGTCATGGAGAAGGCCGAGGGCATCGAACCGGCCGATGGCCAGGGCATCCGCCAGCAGCTCGACCGCATGATGTCCGAGCTCAAGGAAGCCAAGGGCTACACCTCCGACACCGAAATCACCGCAGACGAGCTCAAGGTCCTCTGCGAGCAGTTCAAGGCGAAGGTGAAGGAAGTCCTCGGCGTCGAGTTCCCGGACACCGCCGAAGCCCAGCTGTGGGGTTCGATCGGCGGCGTGTTCAAGTCCTGGAACGGCAAGCGCGCCATCGCCTACCGCCGGATCGAGAAGATTCCGGATGACTGGGGAACGGCCGTCAACGTGCAGTCGATGGTCTTCGGCAACATGGGCGACACTTCCGCGACGGGCGTGGCGTTCTCGCGCAACCCTGCCAACGGTGACAACAAGTTCTACGGCGAGTGGCTCATCAACGCCCAGGGTGAAGACGTGGTTGCGGGTATCCGCACCCCGAACCCCCTGAACGAGGCCACCAAGAGCGAGAAGAACAAGGACCTCCAGTCGCTCGAGAAGGCAATGCCCGACGTCTACGCCGAGCTCGACGCGATCCGCCTGAAGCTCGAGAACCACTTCCACGACATGCAGGACATCGAGTTCACCATCCAGGAAGGCAAGCTGTGGATGCTCCAGTGCCGTATCGGCAAGCGCACCGGCCTGGCCGCCCTGCAGATGGCCACCGACATGGTCGCCGAGGGCATGATCGACGAGAAGACCGCCGTGATGCGGGTCTCCCCCGCCCAGCTCGACGAGATCCTCCACCCGATCCTCGACCCCGCGTCCGAAAAGAAAGCCAAGGTGCTGGCGCAGGGCCTGCCCGCTTCCCCGGGCGGTGCCGTCGGTACGATCGTCTTCACGTCCGAGGCGGCGATGGCCGCCGCGGCTGCCGGCAAACCGACCATCCTCATCCGTGAGGAGACCTCTCCGGAAGACATCGAGGGCATGCGTGCTTCTGCCGGTATCCTGACGATGCGCGGCGGTATGACTTCGCACGCGGCGCTGGTCGCTCGTGGCTGGGGCAAGTGCTGCATCGTCGGCTGCGATGCGATGAAGATCCACCCCGAGGACAAGACCGTGACCTTCGGGGAAGGCGGCAAGGCCTTCAAGGAAGGTGACTGGCTCTCCCTCAACGGTTCGAAGGGTCTGGTCTACGGCGCCAAGATCGACACGATGGATGCCTCCGAGAATCCGCTATTCATCCAGTTCATGAACATGGTGGACAAGTTCCGCCGCCTGGGTGTCCGCACCAACGCCGACACGCCCGAGGATGCCACCAAGGCCCTCCAGTTCGGAGCGGAGGGCATCGGCCTGTTCCGTATCGAGCACATGTTCTACGGCAAGAATTCCGAGACGCCGCTGGCCAAGCTGCGCAAGATGATCCTCTGCGATACCGACGAGGAGCGCAAGGCCGCCCTGGCCGACCTCGAGCCGTACATCAAGGCTGCGGTCAAGAGCACGCTGAGCATCATGGACGGCAAGCCGGTGGTCTTCCGCCTGCTCGATCCGCCGCTCCACGAGTTCGTCCCCAAGACGGAGGAGAAGAAGGCGGAGATCGCCCGTGAACTGGGCGTGAGCGTCGAGGAGATCGAGAAGCGCGGCGAGTCGCTCCACGAGCAGAACCCGATGATGGGTCACCGCGGCGTCCGTCTGCACGTCAGCTACCCGCTGATTGCCGAGACGGAGTACCGCGCCATCTTCGAGGCGACGGCCGAACTGCTGATCGAAGGCAAGCATCCGAAGCCGGAAATCATGATCCCGGTGACGATTTCCGCCCGCGAGCTCAGCTTCCAGAAGGCGATCTGCGACCGCGTGAAGGCGGAGGTCGAGGGTCACAAGATGCAGAACATCGAGTACCAGTTCGGTACGATGATCGAGATTCCGCGTGCGGCGCTGACGGCCGACCGCATGGCACGTGCTGCCGAGTTCTTCTCTTTCGGTACGAACGACCTTACGCAGATGACGCTCGGTTTCTCCCGCGACGATATCGGCACGTTCATGGGCGACTACCTCGGCAACAAGATCCTGGATGCCGATCCGTTCCAGACGATCGATGTCAAGAGCGTGGGCAAGCTCGTCGAGTTCGGTGTGCAGGCCGGCCGCAGCAAGCGTCCTGACCTGAAGTGCGGCGTGTGCGGTGAGCACGGCGGAGATCCTGATTCGATCAAGTTCTTCAACAAGATCGGTATCGACTACATCTCCTGCTCGCCGTTCCGCGTCCCGATCGCCCGCCTCGCCGCGGCGCAGGCTGAGATCACCCAGAACAGCTAAGGGAAGCTCCCGCCTGCGGTGGGCTGATCCATCCGCACGCCGGGATAACTGATTGGAAGGAGTTTGCGTTGGCAAGCTCCTTCTTTTTTTCCGTGGCGGGAGGAAGCACGCCGTGGTCTGGTCCCTTCGCACGCCGGATAACTGATTTGAAGGGGTTGCGTTGGCAAGCTCCTTCTTTTTTCCGTGGCGGGAGGGGGGCCGTTCGCCGTGACCTGGTCCCTCGGGGGATCGGCTGGTTCCCGTTCAGTGCTCGCCGTTCGCGGGTGTCACCGGACGTTCGCGAGTGTCGCCCGCCGTTCGCGGGTGTCGCCGGACGTTCGCGGGTGTCGCCGGACGTTCGCGGGTGTCGCCAGACGTTCGCGGGTGTCGCCGGACGTTCGCGGGCGTCGCCGGACGTTCGCGGGCGGGTTTCCCGGCAAACCTTCCGCTTCGCTCCATCCCTCCCACTTCGCTGCGCTCGTGGGCCCCTCCCGCTCACGAGGCCGCGGGCGGCCACGGGTTTTCCGGGCAACCCGCCCGGCTCACGCTCATGATCTGCACCCCAAAAGTTGGACACAAAGACAAGGTAGATGAAAAAGAATGAGAACTACCCTAAGTATGTCCAAGCCATGCACCTGTTGGATGCGGG